>QEUP01000013.1:145000-236836 GCA_003577145.1 Acidobacteriota bacterium
TACTCACCGCAGATCAACTCGTCGGGCTGGAGGTGAGTGCGTTCCTCGCGGGGCCGGTTGTTCACATAGAACCCCTTCGGATCCCGGCGGACCTCACCCTTGGACTTGGCGAGCCCGACCCTGACGAAGAGCTCGAGCAGGTCAAGGCCCCCTTCTGCGGCGGACGCCGGTAGCCGAGTCGTGGGTATCTCGCCTGCCAAGGTCGCCAACGCCTCGGCGTCGAGATCGGCCAGAGAACTCGAGAAGAGGGCAGCCGAGGCTGCCTCGGCGGCTTTGGTCCCGGCAGATCCGTGTACCAGCTCAGTCAGCTCCCTCGCCAAGGCCCGCTGCCCACCCCGCTGCTCCGGGGCCGCCTCATGAGCTGCCACGATCGAGCGGACCTCGTCGGCGGGCAGCAGCGTGAGCCTGAGGAGGTAACCCTCCACGTCACGGTCGTCCACGTTCATCCAGTACTGGAAGAAGCGATAGGGGCTCGTCTTGTCGGCACTCAGCCAGATGTTGCCGCCCTCGCTCTTCCCGAACTTGGCGCCGTCGGCCCGCGTCATGAGCGGTACCGTGAGGCCGTGCACCTCGCCGCCGGACCTGCGACGGATCAGATCGATCCCGGCCGTTATGTTGCCCCATTGGTCGGATCCTCCGACCTGGAGCTCGCACCCGTGGGTCTCGTGCAGCACGTGGAAGTCGTAGGCCTGTAGCAGCATGTAGGAGAACTCCGTGTAGGAGATCCCGTGCTCGCTGTGCACCCTCGCCTTGATCGACTCCTTACCGAGCATCGTGTTCACTGTGATGTGCTTGCCGACGTCGCGGAGGAAGTCGAGAACCCCCATGGGCGCAGTCCAGTCTCGATTGTCCACCAGCCGGGCTTGTGCCGGGCCCGGTTCGAAGTCGAGGAGGAGTTCGAGCTGTTGCTTCACGGCGGCGAGGTTCCGATCCAATGTCTCGTCGTCGAGGAATGCCCTTTCCTCGGACTTCCCCGAGGGGTCCCCGATCATCCCCGTCGCGCCACCCGCCAGCGCAATGGGACGGTGGCCGAAGAGCTGGAACCGCCGTAGCAGCAGGAGCGGCACCAGATTTCCGATGTGCAGCGAGTCGGCGGTGGGGTCGAAGCCGCAGTACAGCACGACTGGCCGCGCCGCCAGTCTTGCGGCCAGCGATTCCCGATCGGTGCTGTCGTGCACCAGCCCTCTCGTTTCGAGTTCGGCTAGCACTTGGCCGGTTTCGGTCACTCGCCAACTCCCTCCTGCTTCTGCGAGCGGGATCGGGACACCGCCATAGCAGCACTGGCGAGGTCCGGGCCGGCAACCCACACGAGAATGCGGTGCCCGAAAGCGTTCACCGCGGAGGTGCTCCCGCCTCGGTGGTGTCTCGAGTGCTCAATTCTCCCCTCCGATCTGGCGCGCGCTGTTCGTGCGAGCTCGTGGCTGATCAGGGCTGGACCATGCAGCGTAACCCGCGTCGTGAGGAGTCGAAGTGCTCATCGCCGGCGCAGGGTGCCACCCTCGGTGACCGCCGATACATCAGAATGGATGGATATCCCCACAGCCACGTCCATGAGGAGTTAGTCGAGAACGCGATGGCACTCGAACGCGATGGCTCGTCCCCGGTGGCCGGCACAACCACCGGTTCGCCGCGAGGTGCATCCAGGTTCATCGCGGTCCTGCTCCTGGCGGGAGCGACCCTGTCGTCCTGCAGCTACGAGACCACCGAGATAGAGGCGCCCGAGATCCCCACGTCGGCCGAGTCGTCTTCGATCTTCGCAGCCGAAGGGACTCTGCTGACAACACTTCGCTCAGAGGAGAACCGGGCAAGCGTGAAGCTGGAATTCGTTCCCGAGGTTGTGCAGGATGCGGTGATCTCCATCGAGGACGAACGTTTCTGGGAGCACAACGGCGTGGACATGAGAGCCATCGTCCGGGCTGCCAAGGCAAACACGACCGGGGGCGAGATCAGCCAGGGTGGATCCACCATCACCCAGCAATATGTCAAGAACGCCATCCTCAACACCGACCAGACCCTCAACCGCAAGGTCGAGGAGGCTGCACTGGCGATCCAGCTCGAGCGGAGCTACTCCAAGGAGCTGATCCTCGAGCTCTATCTCAACACCATCTATTTCGGCAACGGCGCCTACGGAGTCCAAGCGGCGAGCTTCGAGTACTTCGGCCGGCCGGTGAGCGACGTCAGCCTGGCCCAAGCCGCCCTGCTCGCCGGACTCATCCAGGCCCCTGCCGACGTCGACCCCTACAGAAATCCCCAGGCTGCCACCGCACGCAGGGATCTGGTGCTCGATCGGATGCTGGAGCTCGAGTACATCACCGAGGCCGAGCACACCGAGGCGCTCGCCGCTCCCCTCGGCCTCGCCGACGAGGAGCCGACCGCTGAGGACCAGAGGTACCCGGCGGCCCACTTCGTCGAGGAGGTCAAGCAGTGGATACTCGAAGACGATCGCTTCGGCGAGACACCGGCCCAACGCCGTGACCTTCTCTTCGGTGGTGGCCTTCGGATCCACACGACACTCGACCCGGTGATGCAGTTCCAGGCGGAGTTGGCCATTCGGGGTGTGCTGGATGAGCCCGGAGCGGATCCCGACGCCGCGCTGGTTGCCATCGACCCCCGGACCGGTCACGTCAAAGCCATGGTGGGCGGGTACGACTTCTACGGCTCCCACTCCTACGCCAAGGTGAACCTGGCCAGAGGCAAGGGGCGGTCGACGGGGTCGTCCTTCAAGCCGATCGTTCTCGCGGCTGCCCTCTCCGAAGGGATTCCACCGACTGAGATCTATCCCTCACCGAGCTCCACCACGCTGTCCACAGCGGCTGGCCCATGGCCGGTGAAGGGTGGTGCCGGGCTCGGATCAGCGTCGCTCGTCGACTGCACCGTCTACTCCTCCAACACCTGTTACGCCAACCTCATCCTCGACGAGCGCATCGGGCCCGAGTTGGCGGTCGATTACGCAGGACGGCTCGGGATAACAACCGAGCTTCAGGCGGTACCATCGGCGGTTCTCGGAGCGAACGACGCGACCGTGCTCGACATGGCGTCGGCCTATTCGACGTTCGCCAACCGCGGGGTTCACGTGCCTCCCGTGTTCGTGACCAAGATCACCCTTCCTGATGGGTCGATCCTCTACGAGGACGAGCACGCCCAACAAGAGGTGCTCGAACCCGAGGTGGCGGACACCATCAACGGGATCCTCGAGGGTGTCATCGAGAAGGGGACGGGGACTGATGCCGCAATCGACCGGCCGGCTGCCGGCAAGACCGGCAGCGCCGAATACAACACCGACGCCTGGTTCATCGGCTACACGCCGGACCTGGTTGCCGCGGTCTGGGTCGGCTATGCGGAGTCAGGTGAAGGTGGGCTACGGCGGATGCAACCACCGAACACCCCGATAACGGTGTTCGGTGGTACCTATCCGGCTGCGATCTGGTCCGATTTCATGTCCATGGCGCTGGCGGGTATCCCGCCCTCGGCCTTCAATACCCCCGAAGAGATCGAGAGCGACGAAAGCTCCGACGACGCTGCAATATTCGATCTGGCCGAGTCCGCGGCCCGCGCCACGGTCCCGGGGACGATAGGGCAGACCGCGGCCGCGGCGACCGCCACCCTCCAGGCGGCGGGTTTCGAGGTAAAGGTGATCACGCTTCCCGCGGGTAGCGGTCCACCTGGCCTGGTGGTCGGGCAAGCTCCGCAGTCCGGGGACTCTGCCACGGCCGGCGCTCGCGTGGTGATCGAGGTCGTCGCCGGCGAGCCGCCACCTCCCCCGGGCGGATCCACCACCCCCGCCACCGGGCCGCCGGCCCCGGACCAGACCGGTGAGGCGGCCCCCGACTGACAGAGCACAGGGCTGCGGAGCCTGCGGCGTAGCAGCGGGAGCCCTGGAACCGGATGGCGAAGCCCTTGGTACCTGCGGTGACCATGTGACCAGCCACCTGCCCGTCCGGATTGCTCCCGCCTGTCAGCCGATGGCAACCTCGACACGTGTGCGCCGCCGAACCAGATTCCGAGATCCATCGCATGACGCGCCGGCGAACGCACCTCTCGCGGGTCGCCAAGCCGGCGCTGATCCTCCTGGTGCTCGCGCTGGGTGCCATGTGGTTCTACGCGTTCTCCGGGCTGGCCCGGCGAGATCACGTCGACAAGCTCGACGATTCCACTTTCGCCGCGGATGCCGAGCCGGTTTGCGCCGCGGCGCTGACCGAGCTGCGCCGCTACCCGCCGTCATACGAGACGCCGGTGCCAGCGGAGAGAGCAGAGGTCATCGACGCGACCACCTCGGTCCTGGGCACGATGGTCAGCGAGCTGCGGTCCCTGGCTCCCGCCAGTGGCTCGGATGCCGCAATTGTCTCCGCCTGGCTCGACGATTGGCAGACCTATCTGGAGGATCGCTCGGCATACGCCGAGGAGCTCAGGGGGGATCCCGACGCGGCGTTCCTGGTGACGATGAAGGGGAACCGGCAGATCACGGTACCGATGGACAAGTTCGCCGAGGTCAACGCGATGAGGTCGTGTCAGACACCTGGCGACGTCTGAACGTCGAAGAGTCCGATCACCGGCGTCTGGCCCTGATCAGTCGTGCGCTCGCACGAGCAACTCACAGCACGTCGGTGACAACCCTTCGAGCCTTGGAGGATCCAAGTTGAGCACCACGCGAGATGCCAACGAGTCGGAGCACCTCGGAGAGGAATGCTCCCGAGCGCCACGCCCTCGAAGAACGCTCGTGCCGTCGGGATCTGGTCGGGCTCGGGCCCTCACCGTGAACGATCAGGCCTGGAGAGGTTCGGATCCTCCTCGACGAACCAGCGCCACAGCTGCTCGTTCCCTGTACTGATCCCGATTCGCACGCTTCGCCCTGGACGGTCCGGAGGTGGAGTACCGTCGTCGACGAGGACGACCCCCCGATCTCCGCTCACCAGGTCGGCGCCGTCGGACGAGCCGTCCAGCCCCATGGACTGGCACAACTTCGCAGGGCCACTGCACAGATCGCGGTCGCGCCGTGCTCGGGGGCGTGCGGTGCGCATCTCTTCCAGCCCCGTCAGCGGTGACAGGGCCCTCAACAGGACAGCGTGTGCAACGCCTTCACTGCCGCAGACCGCGTTGGCACACCAGTGCATGCCGTAGGTGAAGTAGACATAGAGGTGCCCCGGTGGCCCGAACATCACGCGGTTCCGCTTGGTCGGTCCTCGGTAGGCATGGCTGGCAGGATCGTCGGAGCCGGCGTACGCCTCCACCTCCACCACTCGTCCGCTTCGCCGACCCGCCCTCAGCACCTTGTTGAGGAGCTCGGGGGCGACGGTGCGACTGTCACGCTCGTAGAACGATCGCGCCAAGACGATGCCCGACCCGCTCCTCATGACCGCCGGCCCTGGTCGTTCACGAAGGGGGCCCCAGCACCTCACCACCGACGCGATGGGAGTCCTCCGACAGGCGAGCTTGCAGGCGGCGCATCTGGATCGCCACCGGTCCCGGTCCCCCGCCGCCGGGTGTGGTGTGTCGCGACACGGCGACGCCGGGCTGGAGCAACGCAACTCCATCCTCGCCCAGGGCAGGGTGACGTTCGACGAGCTCCGCCAGATCGGTTCCTCCTTGCACTGCCTCCCGAACCAGTCCGGCCACGACCACGTGGGCCTCCCTGAAGGGGATTCCCCTGGCCACCATGAGCTCGGCGAGGTCGACAGCGGCTGCCTGAGGACCGTCTGCCGCAGCCTGCATGCGGCCGTAGTCGAAGTCGAGCGTGTCGATCAGGCCCTTCATGGCCGGCAGGGCCAGCAACACCTGATCGAAGGAGTCGAACAGCGGCTCCTTGTCTTCTTGCAGGTCGCGGTTGTAGGCGAGCGGAAGCGACTTGAGGGCTGCAAGCAGCCCCGTCAGGTTCCCGATGAAGCGACCCGTCTTGCCGCGCGCCAGTTCGGCGATGTCGGGGTTCTTCTTCTGCGGCAACATGGATGACCCGGTTGAGTACGCATCATGAAGGCGGACGAACCCGAACTCGTCGCTGCTCCAGAGGATGAGCTCTTCGCCGAGCCGCGACAGGTGTACCCCGAGCAACGCAACAGCGAACAACGCCTCTGCCACGAAGTCCCGATCGCTGACCGCGTCCATCGAGTTCTCGAAGCGGGAGGAGAACCCCAGGTCCTTCGCCGTCTCGTCTGGTTGAAGCGCCAGGCTCGAGCCGGCCAGTGCTCCAGCTCCGAGAGGTGAGACGTCGGCACGACGGCGGCAATCGAGAAGTCGATCGACATCGCGGGACAGCGCCCAGGCGTGGGCCATCAGGTGATGGGCGACCAACACCGGCTGAGCGTGCTGGAGGTGGGTGTAACCAGGCATGTAATGCCCACCGGCCTCGGTTGCCCGTTTGAGCAGCACCTCCTGCAGCCCGATGACTGCCTGTGCGATCTCGCCGAGACCCCGCCGTACATAGAGACGCAGGGCGGTGGCGACCTGGTCGTTGCGACTCCGGCCTGTATGGAGCTTCGCTCCCGCTGGTCCTGCCAGTTCGGTGACCCGTCGCTCGATCGCGGTGTGAACATCTTCGTCCGACTCGCTGAAGTCAAAGGAGCGGGATCGGAACTCCTCCTCGACCTGACCGAGGGCAGCCAGTACCGTGTCGACGTCGTCCGGCCCGAGTATCGACGCTCGTTCCAGGCCGCGCACATGGGCACGGCAGCCGTCCAGATCGTCGTAGGCCAGGCGGATGTCGTAGGGAAGGCTCGCCGTGAAGGCGAGCATCTCGGCCGCCGGCCCCTCGCCGAAGCGTCCGTGCCAGAGCGTGCTCACGACCTTGACCCTGGTCCTTGCACGTCGGCCCAGGTCTGAACACCCAGTCCCCAGATGCGTGTGAATCCCTCCGAGTCCGCGTGCTCGAAGGTATCAGCAGCGTCATAGGTGGCCAGACCGTAGTCATACAGGCTGAGCGGACTCCGTCTTCCGGCCACCTGACAGCTCCGCGGCCCAAGCTCGAGGCGCACCTCCCCGGTGACTGCTGCTTGGCTGTCCTCCATGAAGGCGTCCAGGGCGCGCTTGAGTGGCGAGAACCACAGCCCGTCGTAGGCGAGCTCTGCGTAACGGCTCTCGAGCCGGAGCTTTTCTCGCTGAAGATCGCGTTCCAGGGTGATCGACTCCAGGTCGCGGTGAGCCATGATGAGCGCCAATGCAGCCGGGCACTCGTATGTCTCGCGGCTCTTGATCCCCACCCGTCGGTTCTCGACCATGTCTATCCTGCCCCAGCCGTAGGATCCGACGATCTCGTTGAGCTCGATGATGAGGTCGTGGAGCGGCGCGGTGACTCCGTCCAGCGCCACCGGCGTCCCAGTGTCGAAGGCGATCACCACCTCGCGAGGCTCGACGGCGGTTGGCACCGTCATCTCCCACACTCCGGCGGGTGGCTCGGCCCAGGGGTCCTCCATCTCTCCACACTCGATCGCCCTACCCCAGAGGTTGTCGTCTATCGAGTAGAGCTTGTCCTTGGTAGCGGTCACCGGGATGGCGAAACGGGACGCGTACTCGATGGATGCCTCCCGTGTCATCCCCCAGTTCCGTACTGGTGCGACGATCTCGAGGTCCGGGGCCAGCGCCACTGTCGAGACCTCGAAGCGAACCTGGTCGTTTCCCTTGCCGGTGCACCCGTGGGCCACAGCATCGGCACCGTAGCGGCGAGCGGTCTGCACCAGATGCTTCACGATCGCAGGCCTCGAAAGCGCCGACACCAACGGGTACCTCCCCTCGTACATCGCGTTCGCCTTGAGCGCCGGCCCCACGAAGTCGCGGGCGAACTCCTCCTTGATGTCGATCACCTCCGCTGCGACGGCTCCGGCCGCGAGCGCCCGTTGCTCCAGGTCCGAGAGGTCGCCTGTCTGGCCGACGTCGGCGGAGAGAGCGATCACCTCGACGCCGAGCTCCTCGGTCATCCAACGAACGGCGACTGAGGTGTCTAGACCCCCGCTGTATGCCAGTACGACTCGATTGGCCATCACTCACTCGCTTCCATTTCAACAGGGATCCGGGTCACAAAGGTCGGGTAAGGCCGGCTGGCGGGAGGTCGAAGCATGTCAATGCTCACCCAGACCCGCCAGTCGCCGGAGGAGCGTCGCGAGCGCAGGCCCACCTACGCTCTCGCGGGCGATGACGATGAGTGTGTCATCACCGGCGACTGTGCCCAGGACCTCCGACAACCCGGCCCGATCCAGGGCCGATCCCACGACATGAGCCGACCCCGGTGGTGTACGGAGGACGACGACGTTGAGCGATTGAGCTACGTCGACCACCCACTCGCCCAGAACCCTGCGCAGATGGTCCTCAGGGGCGACCTGCTCGCTCGGTAGAGCCGGTATGGCATATGCCGTCTCGCCGCCGGGCACCCTGATCTTCACGGCCCCGAGATCCTCGAGGTCCCGGGACACCGTAGCCTGCGTAGCACGGACGCCCCTGCCGGCCAACAGGTCGACGAGCCTCGCCTGGCTGTTCACCACGTTGTTCTCGAGCAGGAGCGCGATCCGGTGCTGCCGTTGAGCCTTGGTCAAACGCCCCTCATCCTCGCTCACAGTCACTCCTGTCCCGGGCCCTGCCGAAAGGACGCCGATGCGGTCATGTCACTACTCCTGGCACATCCAGAGGAGCAGGCCCCGCGCGGTGTGCATCCGGTTCTCGGCCTGTTCCCAGATGCGGCTGCGGGGACCGTCGGCTACCTCCGCTGAGACCTCCTCGCCCCGGTGAGCCGGCAGGCAGTGGAGGAAGATGCTCTCCGGCTGCGCCAGTGCCATCAACCGATCATCGACGGTGAAGCCGGCGAAGGTACGACGGCGATCCTCGATCTGATCCTCCTGGCCCATCGAGGCCCACACGTCCGTATAGACGACGTCGGCACCGGAGACGGCCTCGTCCGGCTGGTTTGTGGTCATCGGCTCACAGCCCGTAGCACGCAGACGGTCGAGGTCCTCCTCAGCGAAGCCGAATCCATCCGGACTGGCGATCCGGAAGCCCATACCGACGAGGCCGCACGCCAGCCCCAGCGAGCGAGCGACGTTGTTGGCATCGCCCACGTAGGCGAGGCGCCGGCCCGCCAGGCCCCCGAGGCACTGCCGGATCGTGAGGAGGTCAGCCAGCGCTTGCAGGGGGTGGGCGTCGTCGCTCAGCAGGTTGACGACCGGTACGCCGCTGGCGGCAGCCAGCCTCTCGAGCAACTGGTGCTCGAACACCCGGGCTCCGATGGCAGCGTGATAGCAGGTGAGGGTACGCCCGATGTCCTCGACCGTCTCCCTGACGTCGAAGCCCACCTCCTCGCCTCTGATGGTGACCGGATGACCACCGAGCTGGGCGACCGCCATCTCCATCGAGCTCCGGGTCCGGGCAGACGGCTTCGCGAACAGCAGCGCCACGCCCCGCCCCGCCAGGACGGGATCCGGCTCGGGTTGCTCGGAGTGACCCAGGATCGCGAGAAGATCGTCACTGGAAAGATCGTCGATCTCCAGTAGATGTCTCACGGGACCTCGACCAGCGAGCCGGCATCCCGGTAGGGCTCGTCCCCGGGAGCAATCGCTTGCAGCCAGGCCTGCGAGCTCACCGCGTGAGCCCCTCGGCGATCATGGTTCCGATTCCCGTGTCGGTGAACAGCTCGAGCAGCAGCACGTGGGGCACACGTCCATCGACTATGTGCGCCGAACCGACTCCTTGACGGACAGCTCCCGCGCACGCGGTCAGCTTGGGGATCATCCCGTCGCTGACCGACCCCTCGGCCAGCTCTGCTTCGAGTGCGGCCACCGATGTCCGCTGCACCAGCGAACCGGGGTCGTCCACATCCTCGAGCAGGCCCTCGACATCGGTCAGGTAGATGACCTTCTCGGCTCCCAGTGAGCCGGCGATCGCTCCGGCGACGATGTCAGCGTTGATGTTGTAGGCCTGGCCGGCAAGATCGGACCCGATCGTGGACACCACCGGAATCAGGTCCTCGGCCAGCAGCCGGCGGATGATGCTGGGGTTCACCGCCTGGACATCACCGACGAACCCCAGCTTCGGGTCGCGTGCCGACGCGTGAATGAGCCCGGCATCCTGACCCGAGAGCCCCACCGCGAGGGGCCCGTGCACATTCATCGCCCCGACTATGTCCCTGTTCACCTTTCCCACCAGCACCATGCGGGCGATGTCGAGTGTCTCGGCATCGGTGACGCGGTGCCCTTCGTGGAACTCGGGTTCCTTCCCGAGGCGGGCCATCAACTCCCCGATCTGCGGGCCACCGCCGTGCACGACTACTACCCGCATCCCCACCGAGCGCATCAGCACCACGTCGTCAGCGAAGCACTCGGCCAAACCGGGGTCGGTCATGGCACTGCCCCCGTACTTGACGACGACGATCTTCCCCCTGAAGCGCTGGATGTACGGGAGAGCCTCTGTGAGCACGCGGGCGCGCTCGTGAGCGTCCAAGACGCTCCTGCGGTGGGCCGACGTGCCGTTCACGAGGTACCCATGTTCTCGTCCACATAGGCGTGGGTGAGGTCGTTGGTCAACAGCGTTGCCGTACCCGGACCTAGTCCGAGGTCGACCGTCACTTCGAGGTGCCTGCGTTCCATGTATTCGGCCAGGTCGGCCGCATCGTGATCCACGGCGATCCCGTTGCGTGCGACCTCGAACGGTCCGTAGCTCACCGAGATCGCGGACTGCTCGAACCTGATCCCCGCTGCCCCGCACTCACTGGCTATCCGACCCCAGTAGGGATCGCGTCCATACCACGAGCACTTCACCAGCGCGCTCTCACAGATCCGCCGGGCAGCCCGTGCCGCGTCGAGGTCCGACGCAGCGCCTGCCACCGTCACGCGCACCGTCTTGGTGCTCCCCTCGGCGTCGTCGGCCATCTGCCGCGCGAGCTCTTCGCACACCTGTCCGATCGCATCGGTCAGTGCTGTTCGGGACGGAGGTCCTCTCCGGGCGCTCGCCAGGAGGACGACGGTGTCGTTGGTGGACTGACAGCCGTCGACGGTGAGCGCGTTGAAGGATCGCTCGACCCCCAGTGCGAGGGCGTCGGCCAGTTCCGGTGGCGACGTATCGGCATCGGTGGTCAGAACGGCAAGCATGGTCGCCATGTCGGGGGCCAGCATCGCCGCTCCCTTGGCCATTCCACCGACGACGAACCCCCCGGTCGCCACGTGCGCCTCCTTGCGAACCGTGTCGGTGGTACGCAGTGCCTCAGCAGCATCGGTCGAACCGTCCCTGGACCGCCCGGCGGCCAATCGTGGTATGGCACCTGCGATGAGCCCGATGGGTAGGCGCTGGCCGATCACACCGGTGGAGCAGACCAGGACCTCTTGCGCCGAGCAGCCGAGCTCAGCTGCGGTGCGGTCACACATCTCCCGCGCGTCGGCCACACCAGGGCCACCGGTTGCAGCGTTGGCGTTTCCGCTGTTGAGGATCACGGCCACTGCTCGGCCGCCATTGGCCCGCAGATGCTCCCGCGAAACCTGCACTGGCGGAGCGGTCATGAGATTGCTCGTGAAGACGGCTGCGGTCGGGACAGGAGCGCCGTCCTCGGTCGCAACCAGCGAGAGGTCCAACGCGCCGGAGTCCTTGATACCTGCATGGGTGCCCGAGGCGACAAAGCCCTCGGCTGCGGTGACGCTCATCGACTCTCCGAACTCGTTGCCTTCATGGATAGAGCCCGCTCAGCGGAAGGCCGGCTGCCTCGTCCAGGCCGCAGATGAGGTTCGCACACTGGATCGCCTGACCCGACGCGCCCTTGACGAGGTTGTCTATGGCGCAGAGGGTCACCAGCTGCCCGTTGCGATCATCGACACGTGCGGTGAGGTGGGCGCTGTTCGACCCCAGCGTCGCCTTCGTCGAGGGAGGCTGGTCGAGCACCGAGACGAAGGGCTCCTCGGCGTAGTACTCGGCGAGGAGCGCCAACGCATCGGCGGTGGACATCGGTCGCTCACAGCGGGCGTGGCAGGTGGCGAGGATCCCGCGACTCATCGGAGCCAGGTGAGGAGTGAACAGCACCTCACGGCACAGGGCCTGCTCGATCTCGGGGGTGTGGCGGTGCTCGAGCAGCGAGTAGGCCGTGAAGTCCTCGTCGACTGCGCAGAACGTCGTGTTCGGCTTCGGAGCCCGTCCCGCACCGGAGACCCCGCTGGCGGCATCGACGATGAGTGCTTCTGGACTGAGCACACCCTCGTGCACGAAAGGAGCAAGGGCGAGGATCGCCGCTGTTGGGTAGCACCCCGGTACTGCGACTCGGGTTGCACCACGCAGTTCCTCTCGTGACACCTCGGGTAAGCCGTAGACGAACTCGCTCAGAAGCTCCGGAGCGGCGTGAACCTCGCCATACCAGCGCCTGTACTGATCAGCGTCGTCGAGTCGGAAGTCAGCTGCCAGATCCACGATCTTGATCCCGGTCGGAGCAAGCTGCGCCACGACCTGCTGAGAGGCCCCGTGAGGAAGCCCGAGAAAGACCAGGTCACATCTGGCGACTGCTTCGGGGGTGTAACGCTCGAACTCGCGGCTCCGGTACCGGCCGCCCAAGCTCGGGTAGAGCTCCGCGATGCTCGTGCCGGCCATCGTGTCACCTGTGGCGACGTCGACCTCGAACCCCGGGTGTTCGCCCAGCAACCGCAACAGCTCCGCGCCGGTGTAGCCCGAGGCGCCGATTACTCCGACCGAGGTCATCGGTCGAGTATACGGACTCTCGCATCTTCATGCAACCTCATGCATGAAGACACGGGGCGGTGTGGCGTACCGGTAGCCGGCGCCCGGCTTGCACGATGAAAGCTCTGCGGTCCGGAGGGCGCCCTTTCGAGCCTGCGGCCGACATCGCCCGGGCGGATGGCTTCGACGCCCGTTGACATCCAGGTGACCGGACGGTCACGATCACATGCCGATGACTCAGGATCAACGATGGGAGCCGCCCGGCCCCGGCAGGTGGCTGCTCGAACGCGATGCCTCCCGGACTGCCACGTTCTACCGGCGCTCGATCGACTCGGCACCCATCGAGAGGGGCTGGCAGAGGGCGATCGAACGTTACCGACTTCCCCTCGGCGGGGTTCGTCACGCGACTGTCAACGGCTGGCCGTATCTCCAATTCGTGCAGCCGATGGGGCGCCGAATCGGGCTCGCCGCGAGCGCGACTGCCCCCTGGTTCGAAGCACCCGCCCACCGCGCATGGCGGGAGGATGCCATGCAGTGGCTCGACTCCGACCGGACAGCCCGGATCGAACGGAACCTCGCTCTGCAGGAGGTCGTTCCTGCTCTTCTCTCCGACCGCGAGCTCGCCGCCCACCTGGCGGCGGCTACCACCAATGACATCAGCGGGCAGGAGTACTTGCAGGCCGGCGCCGCCGGTCTGCTCGTTGTCGGCGAGTACCTGCTTGCCTGTGAGGCCTGGGGATTCGACTCGCACGTGGTGGTTGACCTCCTCTACGGATCTTCATCCACGGCCGCTGACGTGCAGCGACATCTGGCTGACGTCGCCGCGCCCTTTCGCACGCGTGGTGTCGTGCCGGAGGCTCTCGAGCAGATCGAATCGGAGCCGGAGGCATCCGCCGGCTTCCACGACTACCTCCGGAACTGGGGGTGGCGTCTCCTCGGAGAAGATCTCGACGACCCGGCTCTCATCGAGCTCCCGTCGTTGCTGCTGGCCTCGGTGGCAGCCGCCGCGTCACATCCCCGGCAACTGCGTCCTCCCTCAGACCCACCTGACCGCTGGGCCGGCCTGAGCAGCCACGATGCGGCCCGCTTCGACCGCCTGGTGGCAGACGGCCGTCTCGCCATCGCGGTGCGAGAGGAGGTGGCCGGCATCTGTGGGAACTGGACCCGCGGCTTGCTGAGACGGGCGCTCCTCGAGACCTCTATTCGCCTCAACGACCGCGGTGCGCTGCTGCAACTCGACCACGGGGTGGACCTGTTGCCCGAAGAGGCCATGTCACTGCTCCGTGGCCACGGAGGTCCAGCCGCCGAGCGGATCGCAGAGCGCTTCGCGGAGCGAGCCCACCAGGATCTCCTCGCGGCGCCTCCCGAACTGAGCGGTCACCCGAGCGATGTTCCTGACGAAAGATCGACGGCATCGGCGACTCGTACCGCTGAGGCACTCGCGCTCGCCAGTTCACTGGTGGCGACCGAACCACGACCGGACCAGCTCGCGGATACCGGGGATCTCGTCAGCGGTACGGGAATCGGCGACACGGTCGTACGTGCTCGCGCGCTGACCGTCGCTTCAGAGAGCGACGCCCCGCGGCTCGTCGAAGCTGGGTCGATCCTGGTGGTTCCGAGGGTCTCCACAGCGCTGGCCCCGGTCGTTCCCGTGCTCAGCGGCCTAGTGGTCGAGACGGGTGGCCGCCTCAGCCATGGCGCGGTCCTCGCCGCTGAGACAGCGCTGCCGGCGGTGGTCGGAGCGATGGATGCGACAGCCCGACTCCAGTCAGGCTCGCTGGTCGAGCTAGATGCGACCGTCGGCTCGATCCGTGTCATCGAACCGGCCACCACCTGACCGCCTTTGCCCGGACCGTGCCGGACGACGCAATCCGGCGTCGCGGAGTCGCCTGACGAGATCCCTCGCCTCGGTCGGCACCGCCCCCATGCTGATTGCCTGCCGGCGTGCCTCTTCGGGGAGGTCGTAGTGGTCGCCCTGGAAGGCCCTGCGGGGGATGCCGAGGCGGTTCGCGAAGTCGTGCAGTTCCTCCAAGCTCTCGTCGCTGACGAGATGCGCCCACTTCCGGCCTCTGTGGGGCCAGATGGCTCGGTCCACGAGGATCGTCATGCCTCAGGTCCGCAGGGTGGCAGAGCAGTCCCGTTCCACGGCCTCGATGCAGCGCTTCCTCGCCTGGGCCACCTCTGCGTCGGTCAGCGTGTGGTCCGGCGCCTGGAACCTGAGTGCGTAGGCCAGACTGCGCCGACCCGCTCCGAGACGATCTCCCCGGTACACGTCGAAGAGCTGGAGCTTTACGAGGAGATCACCACCCGCTTTCGCGATTGCTGCCGCCACCGCAGCTGCAGGGACCTCTTCGTCGACCACGAACGCCAGGTCTATGTCGCTCGAGGGATACCGGCTTATCGGTCGGTAGCTCCGATTGCGGTCCGCCGACGACAGCAGCTCATCGACGTCAAGCTCGAGGTAGCCGACTCGCTGAGAGATCTCGAATGCCGCCAGCACATCGGGGTCGACCTCGCCGACGAAGCCGATTTGGGCTGTACCGATTGCTATCGCAGCACTTCTCGTGGGATGCATGCCGCTCACCTCGCCCGCATCGATGAGCGAATCGGGGACGGCAAGCGCAGCGGCAACACCTCTCCACAGATCGGCCGCACGGCGCGCATCTGATCCCGCGAGCGCAACGGCCAGTCGCGATCGCTCGTCGGGCAACTGCTCGGCGTCCCGCGGCAGCCCGAAAACCTGCCCTATCTCGAACAGCTCAACCCCTTCGTTGCGGTGGCTCTCGTTGTAGGCGATCGCCTTCAACAGCCCGGGTAGGTGACTGGTTCGCAACACGGACTCCTCGGCAACCAGCGGGTTGGCGATCCTCACCCCGTCATCGGCCAGGCCACACCGGTCCAGGTCCCCGGGGGCGAGGAACGGCACCGGCATTGCCTCGGCCAGGCCGAATCCGACCAGCACGCTCCGCAGCAGCCGCAACTGCCTCTGGCGCCGGGTGAGGTGGCCTGTCCGTCCCGACAACGGCACACTCCGCTCGATGTTGCTGTAGCCGTGGTGTCGTGCAATCTCCTCGATGATGTCGATCTCGCTGGTCGTATCGGGTCGAAACGTCGGAACGGTGACCTCGAGCCCGTCGCCTGCGGGCGTGGTCGTGAAGCCGATCGGTGCCAGGTAGCCGTCGATCGCCTCGGCGGTGAGTGCTGTGCCCAGCAATGCATTCACGCGAGCAGTTCGCACCTTCACCCGATCCCGCGGCGGTAGTTCGCCCCGCTCATCGACCGCTCCGGCGTGCAGCTCGCCTCCGCTCCCAGCCAACAGCTCAGCGAAACGCAGCATCGCATAGTCGGCGATCTCGGGATCGGAGCCTCGCTCGAACCGGGCCGATGCCTCGCTCCGGAGGTTCAGGCGTTTCGAGGTCCTGGCTATGCTCATCGGGTCCCACCAGGCCATCTCGACGACTATGTCGTTCGTCTCCTCCGAGATCTCCGTCGACGCTCCCCCCATGACACCCGCGATGCCGACCGCCTCGTGACGGGCGTTGGCGATCACGCCGTCATCGGCGGTCAGCACTCGCAGCTCGCCGTCGAGGGTGACTATCGACTCACCTGCTCTTGCCCACCTCACCAGTAGAGCGCCATCGGGCAACTTGGCCAGGTCGTAGGTGTGATTGGGCTGACCGAGCTCGAGCATCACATAGTTCGATACGTCCACGACGGAGTTGATCGGCCTCATGCCCAACGAGATCAGCCGGCGGGCCAGCCATGGCGGTGAGGCCCCGACCTCGATGCCGGACATGACGCGAAGGAAGAACCTCCCGCAGAGATCCCGATCGATGATCTCCGCCGAGCAGAGCGCTGAGGATTCCGGCTCGACCGTCGCGACCTCCAACCCAGGCAGAGCAAACGGAACTCCCATGCGGGCTGCCAGATCTCTTGCTACACCTGCGACCGACATCGCGTCAGGCCGGTTGGCGTTGACCTCGAGGTCGAAGAGGATATCGGCGTCGAGCCCCAGCACCTCGCGCAGCGCCGTGCCGGCCTCCGCAGCCTCCGAAAGGATCATGATTCCTGAGGCGTCATCTCCGAGCCCGAGTTCCACAGCACTGCACAACATCCCGTCGGACCACTCGCCCCGGAGCTTCCGTCGGGCTATCTCCAGGCCTCCGGGCATCGTCGTTCCTGCCGTGGCCAGCGGAACGAGGTCGCCGATCTGCATGTTGAACGCGCCGCAACAGACCTGAGTCACCTCGCCGTCTCCGACGTCGAGGTCGACCAACTGGATCTTGTCGGCATTCGGGTGTGGGCGCAGCGCCATCACCCGCGCGGCAATCACCCCGTCCAATCCCGCCCCTAAGGTCTCGATCTGCTCCACGGCGAGACCGAGGTCGCTGAGCTGCTCACCGAGATCCACGGGATCGCCCTCGAAGGGTGCGAACTCCCGTAGCCACGAAAGGAGAACCTTCATACCTTGCCTTCCCTACCGCCGGTCAGAACTGCTCGAGGAAGCGGATGTCGTTGGTGAACAGCTCGCGCAGGTCGTCCACCCCGTGCCTCATCAGAGCCAGTCGGTCGATGCCGAACCCGAACGCGAAGCCTGACCACACCTCGGGGTCGTAGCCCACCGCCCTGAAGACGTTCGGGTGGACCAGGCCGCAGCCACCGAGCTCCAGCCAACCCGTCCGGCCGCACGTCTTGCAGCCGGCGCCCTCACAGAACACGCAGTTGATGTCGAACTCTGCCGACGGCTCGGTGAAGGGGAAGTAAGACGGCCGTAGCCGTGAGTGGATCGATCCGCCGAAGTACTCGGTGGTGAACGACTCCAACGTGCCCGCCAGATCTCCGAAGGTGATGCCTCGGTCGACTACGAGGCCTTCGATCTGGTGGAAGACCGGCATGTGGCTGGCGTCAGCCGTGTCACGGCGAAACACCCGACCGGGAGCGACCGTGTAGATAGGCGGCTCAGTGGCGTCCATGACCCTGATCTGCACTGGCGACGTATGCGTTCTGAGCACGGTGGACTCCGGCTCGTTCAGATCCAGGTACAGGGTGTCGAACATGCTGCGTGCTGGATGTGCCTTCGGAATGTTGAGCGCCTCGAAGTTGTACCAATCCGTCTCGGCCTCTGGACCCTCGGCAATCGTGAAGCCCATACCGACGAACACGTCCTCCAGGAGCTCGGTCGTCTGTGTGACCAGGTGGTGGTGCCCGACTCGGTAACTGGTGAGGCTCTCGGTCAGGTCCAGCCGCTCGGACTCGAGCTGATCGCGGCGCTCAGCCCGTTCGAGAAGAGCGCGTCTTTCGCCGACGGCGCGTTCGACCTCTGCGCGTGCCGCATTGACAGCTCGGCCGACGTTCTTCCGCTCGTTCGGCTCGAGGTCCCGCAGCAGGGCCTTGAATGTCGAGAGTTGCGAGCGCTTGCCCAGAACCTCCGTCTCCACCTCCCGCAGGTGTTCGAGTGTCGTCGCTGTCTCGACCCTCTCCATGGCCTGGCGTTGGCTCAGTTCAATGTCGTCGATCATCTGACGGGTCCCCCGAGGGCTCCGATTGGGATCTACCCTCTCGAAATCCGGCCCGCATAGTCCAGTCGATTGACCCAGGACCGGCCACATGCTCATGGGGAGGTCTCGAAGAACCGACCACGATCCTTCGATCCTGGCCCGAGCACCTGGCCGCAGGTCCGGGATGAGCATCCCTCGCTTCCAAGCCCGCAATTCCAACAAACCCCGCTCGGCATGGCAACTGGGTCACGCGCCGACCGGCCGTGCGGGCGCAGCCCCTAGAACGCCTTGGCAGCCGTCAGCGGCAGCGTGACGGTGAGAACACTCCCCTCGCCTGGTACCGATGAAGCTTCCAGCCGGCCGGCATGGGCCTCCACCAGACCCCTGCTGATCCACAAGCCGAGCCCGGTGCCGGTCGGCCTGCCGCCTCTGCAGCGGTAGAACTTCTCGAAGATGTGGGGGAGCTCCTCGGCGGGAATCCCCTCGCCTCGGTCCTCCACCGCGATCTGAACCCTGTCCCCGGAGACAACCCCGGATACGCGCAGCTGTGCGGGGTCGGCGTACTTCGCGGAGTTCTCGACGAGATTTGCGAGCACCTGCTCGATCTTGTCGGGATCGGCCCACACCGACGGGAAGTCCTCGGCGAACTCGAACTCGCAGACCAGATCCGGGTACTCGAGCCGCCACTTGTCCACGACCACGTGAACCAGCCTGACGAGGTCCACCCGTTGCGGCTTCAGCTTCAAGCGGCCCGTCTCCAGCCTGCTGATGTCCAGCAACTCCATCACCATCCGGGATACCCGTTCAGCGTCGTGATGGATCTGCTCGAGCAGTTCGAACTTCTGGTCCTCAGCAAGCTGATCCCAGCGTCGCATGAGCAGCTGGCTGAACCCCTTCACCGACGTCAGAGGCGAGCGCAGCTCGTGACTGCACGCCGCGATGACCTCCATCCCGTCAGGGGTCGGGCGGATCTCGCTGACCGGCCGAAGCGAACACATCAACGCGACGAAGCTCTGCGGATCCCGCACGACGGCAGCAGTGAGCCAGACCCTGCGAGCGGTCCCATCCGAGCAACGAAGGCTCAGCTCCTGTTCGGGCAATCGTCTCACCGACCTGAGGCGCAAAGACCGGTGCCAGCCATCGGCCCACACCGACCTTCCGTCGGCCAAACGGGGGTCGAGCTTCTCGGCGCAATCGGATCCGACCAACTCCTCGGCCGAGAACCCGACCAGATCCGTGGTCCGGGCGTTGACCGCAGCGATCGTTCGGTCCCGGTTGACACACAGGATCGAGTCCGGGACCTGCTCCAGCCAGGCCATTCCCTGCCCTGTCTCCATGGGGGCTTCCTTGATCGCCGGTGATGGTTGTCGGAGCCGCTCAGCCGGCCTCGTGCCGCCGCTGCCGCAATGCCTCGAACAGCGCGACGGCCCCGGCCACCCCGACGTTGAGCGACTCAGTTCCGCCCACCATCGGTATGGAGAGCATCTCGTCCACCTCTCGCTCAACGCCCTGCGGAAATCCGTGGGATTCGTTACCAAGAACGATAGCGATGCGACCTGTCAGATCAGCCTGGTCGTACGGAGTTCCCCCGGCGACCGTCATCCCCAACCGACGCCGACCTGCGGAAGCCACGACACCGAGCGCCTCCTCGGGCGAGCCGCCCTGAGCAACCGGCAGCTGGAAGATCGCCCCGGCTGACGCTCGGACCAGCTTCGGGTTGAACAGGTCCACGCTGTCTCCGCAGAGGAGAGCCCCGGCCGCCCCTGCGGCTGCGGCACTCCGCAGCAGGGTTCCGGCATTGCCAGGATCCTGCAGTTCTACGAGGACGAGCAGGGGCGCGCCCGGATCTGCGTCGGCCACGACCTCACCGATGCCGCGCTCGCACCTCCGGGCGATGGCAGCAACCGCTTGGGCCGTCACTGTCGTCGTGGCGCTCTCGAGTACACCCGGAGCAAGCCAGTTGACCGGTACGCCCTGCGTGACGGCACGCTCGGTCAGACGCCGTAGCGACTCACCGAGCTGCTCATCGTCCGGCACGGCGACGTAGATCGCTTCGAGGTCGGCACTCGAAGCGAGGGCCTGGTCGACGAGCTTCGCGCCTTCCAGGACAAAGGCGTTCTCCTCCAGACGCGAACTGCGGCGCCGGGCAAGGCGTCGCAGCCGCTGAACCCCTCGGCTCTTGGCCGTGAGGAGGTTCTGCATCTCCCCTGTCCGCGCTACCGCCGGCGGCTACACCGACTCTGCCGCCGATGCGGCCACGTCAACGAGGGCGGCAAAGGCGTGCTCGTCGTTCACTGCGAGATCAGCAAGGACCTTGCGGTCCACCTCGACGTCGGCTTGCTTCAGCCCGCTGATGAAACGGCTGTAGGTTGTGCCGTTCTTGCGGCAGGCGGCGTTGATGCGCTGGATCCACAGCTTGCGGAACTCCCCTTTGCGCGCACGCCGGTCGCGGTAGGCGTACTGCAGCGAATGCATGACCTGCTCGTTGGCTGCCCTATAGGAGCGGCTCTTGTTTCCGTAGTAGCCCTTCGCCCTTTGCAGCGTGGTGCGTCGCCTCTTCTTCGAGTGAACCGAGCGCTTGACCCTGGCCATGTGTGGCTCCTTTCCCGTTCTCTACGTTTCGGTGGCAAAGATCAGAGCCCGAGCTGCCGCTTCACCTGCCCGTAGTTCGCCTGGTCTACCTCGGTCATCTGGCCCAGGCGCCGCTTCCGTGTGCGGGTCTTCTTCTCGAGAATGTGGTTCTTGAACGCTCGGCGCCGTGTGATTCGGCCACCACCGGTCACCTTGAACCGCTTCATTGCACCTCGGCGGCTCTTCATCTTCGGCATTGCCTCACCTCTGCGTGGGCCGGACTCCGTTGTCAGGATGTTGTCCGGGTCGGGTTTCTAGCTAGCTGTGTCAGTAGGCGGCTTGTGATCCCTCGTCCCGCTCCGAGCGCTTCTGCTCGGCAGCGTGGGCCGACCGGGCCTTCTTGTCCGGCCCGAGCACCATGGTCATGTTCCGCCCGTCTTGTTTGGGACGGACCTCGACTCTCCCGAGATGAGCCACCTCGTCTGCCACCCGATCGAGGATTCGGCGACCCAGCTCTGGGTGCTGCATCTCCCGACCCCGAAACATGATGGTGACCTTCACCTTGTTTCCCTGAGCGAGGAACTCGGCCACCTTCCGGGTCTTGGTGTCGAAATCACCCTGCCCGATCTTCGGTCGGTACTTCATCTCCTTGACAACGATGCTGCTGCTCTTGCGGCGGGACTCCTTGGCTCGCTGCGCCGCTTCGTACTTGTACTTGCCGTAGTCCATGATCCGACAGACCGGAGGATTGGCCTTGTCGGCAACCTCGACCAGATCGAGTTCCAACTCCCGTGCCATCGCCAGGGCTTCGGGGAGTGGACGGATACCGATCTGCTCACCGCCGGGATCAACCAGACGGACCTCTCGGGCGCGTATGCGGTCGTTGATCCGAGGCTCATGGCTGGGCGCAGCTATGGCCGATCACTGCTCAATGGGCATGTCCTTTCTCGTTCCTCTCGTTCTCACCAGCGGGATCCGCAAAACGACCGAGGCGGATGCCGGACCCCGACATCCGCCTAACCGGGACCGCCGCAACGGCCCTGGAAGTCCTTGAACCCGGCGCACTCACGCAGTGGCAGGGTGGGGGCGGACCCCGCTTCCTTCTAGATTGTCGGCCCAAGGTAGCAGGGGTTGAGCGCGTCACGACAGGCGAAGGTCCTCAGGGATGCCGATCGGGCTAAGGTTGGCACTCGACACATCGAGGAGTATCGAGACGTGAGCAGCCTTTGGACACCCGGTGGGGAACATCCCGTCGACCGCAGTGGTGGCCAACAAGGTGCCGACCCCTCAGGCTCGGCACCGCCACGAGGGTCTGTGCCGCAGGGCGTCGATCTCGAGGACCTGACCCCCGAAGAGCGCACACGCGTCGAGGAAGCAGCACGGGAGATGGCACAGGTGCGGGAGCAGATAGCGTCCGTGCCGGCCTCGGAGGTCATCGCCAATCACCTCATGGGCTTCTACGAGCTCACTGCTATCCATTTGAGCCAGGACCCACCCAATCTCGCGGAGGCCTCCGTCGCCATCGATGCGATGCGCGCCGTGGTGGAAGGTCTCCAGGGGCGACTCGGCAACAACGAGCCCACACTTGTACAGGCACTGTCCCAGTTGCAGTTGGCGTTCGTGCAGCTTACGGACGAGCACCGGGGAGGCAATGAGGCAGGCGCGCGCCAAGCCGCCTCTGCGCGCAGTGACGACGACAATCCCTGGACAGCCTGAACCGGACGCTACCGCGCCACGCGACTGTTGACGTCAGTGGCCTCGAAGCGGCCACCGTGCCCCGGAGCAAGGACAAACGTACAGGGCGCGCCGACCTCGATGAAGCGCGACCCATCCGCTATCGCGGTGCAGTGGAAGAAGTACTCGTGCATCTTCACGTCATCGCGAATGGTTCCCCATCCGCGATCAGCGTCGAAGTCCGTCACAGTTCCGTTCTGCATGATCTCTACCCTGAGCGTTCACGGTGGTCAATGGACGATCTTCGACAACGGGAGCTCGATGATGTCAGAGGCCCCGTGTTCGCTGAGCGCCGGAATCAAGGTGTTGATCTCCGACTTGGGGACGACGCTCTCCACCGCATAGCCGCTCTTCCCGTAGAGCTCGTTGACAGTGGGTGTCTTCAGGGCTGGTAGGAGATCGATCACAGCCGCCAGGTTCGCGTCATCGACGTTGAGCTTCACCAGAACCTTGCCCCGCGCCTCGAGTACTCCCTGGAGAAGCGTGTTGATCTGCTCCATGGCCCGCCTCCGCTCCACGTCGGCATATGCCACCGGGTTGGCGATCAACTCGGTATGCGAGGTCAGTATCGTGTCGATCACCTTCAGACCGGCGGCCCGCAGAGCACGACCAGTCTCGGTCAGGTCGACCACGCAGTCGACTATGTCGGGAACCTTGGCCTCGGTCGCGCCGTATGACAGCCGGATGTCGGCGTCAACCCCTTGCGCCTCGAAGTAGCGGCGAGTCAACTGCGGGTACTCGGAGGACACCTTTACCCTGCTCGGCAAGTCGCTGACCGCTTCACAAGGAGAGTCGGCCGGTACGGCTACGACGATGTGGACCGGCCGCGCCGTTGCCTTCGAGTAGCGAAGCTCCCCCAGCGACTCCACCACGCTGCCCGTCTCTTCCACCCAGTCGCGACCGGTTATGCCCACATCGAAGAGCCCGTCGGCGACGTAGATGGGGATCTCCTGTGGTCGCAGTATTCGCACGCTCTCGATGCGAGGGTCGTCGATGGTCGCCCGGTAGTCGACCGAGGAGCTCCGGGTGACGGGCAGGTCCGCAGCCTCGAACAGCTCCAAGGTGGACCTCTCCAGCGAGCCCTTGGGAAGAACGAGCTTCAACATGACGACAAGGTAGCGTCCGGCCCTTCCCAGCCCTAACCGTTATCACGCCTTTGCCACGGCCGACTATGCCGCCTGTCGGAGGAGCCCCTTCGACACGGGAGCATCACACCGAAGCGTCACCTATCGGCGGACGCTCTCGTCCTTCGGGAGTTGACGAAGGAGATCGGCCATCTCGATCGCCACCATCGCCGCGTCGAAGCCCTTGTTGCCTGCTTTGGCACCCGCGCGCTCGACGGCCTGTTCGATCGTGTCCGTCGTCAGGACCTCGAACACAGTTGGGATACCCGTGTCGAGCTGTGCGCGCTGCAATCCCGCAGCACACTGGCCGGCAACATGCTCGTAGTGGTCGGTGGAACCGCGGATCACCGCACCGAGCGCGATGACAGCGTCGTACTCCCCCGAAGCCGCCATTCGCCGGGCGACCAGGGGGATCTCGAATGCTCCCGGCACCCAGGCGACGCTGATGCTCGCCTCATCGACGCCGTGACGCACGAGGCAGTCGCGAGCCCCTTCGAGCAACCTGCCGGTTATCAGTTCGTTGAAGCGGCTGACAACGACCGCTACCCGCAGTCCGTCACCCCTCAACATCCCTTCGTAGGTGGTCATACCTCCCCCTTTCGTCACAAGACGTCGTCGAGACCTTCCAGCAGGTGACCCATGCGTTCCCTCTTCGTTCTCAGGTAGTGGATGTTCTCGGGGTTCGGATCGGACTGGAGGGGTACGCGAGCGGTGATCTCGAGACCGAATCCCTCGAGTCCCCCGTACTTGCTCGGGTTGTTGGTCATCAGGCGCATCGTCGTTATGCCGAGGTCGTTGAGGATCTGGGCACCGATCCCGTACTCGCGGCTGTCGACCGGGAGCCCGAGCTTCTCGTTCGCCGACACCGTGTCGTGGCCCTGTTCCTGGAGGCTGTAGGCACGGAGCTTGTGACCGATACCGATTCCTCGTCCTTCGTGTCCCCGGAGGTACACGAGAACCCCCATCCCGGCTTCGGCGATCTTCTTCAGAGCCGCGTCGAGTTGGATACCGCAATCGCAACGAAGCGAGCCGAAGACATCGCCCGTGAGGCACTCGCTGTGGACCCTGACCAGCACGTCTCGCTCGCCCTGCACAGCTCCCCTGACCAGGGCGATGTGCTGCTCGCCGTCGATCAGCGATTCGTATGCGTAACAGCTGAACTCGCCCCAGTCTGTCGGGATCCTGGCCTCGGCGATCCGGCGGATCAGCTTCTCGGTCTGTCGTCGGTAGCGGATCAACTGGGCGATCGAGATCAGCAGCAGGTCGTGCTCCTCGCAGAACTCGATGAGATCGGGGACCCGGGCCATGGTGCCGTCGTCGTTGACGATCTCGCAGAGGACACCCGCGGGATACAGCCCAGCCATCCGAGCGAGGTCCACCGCCGCCTCTGTGTGACCGGCACGCTTGAGAACTCCACCTGCGGAGTATCTCAGCGGGAAGATGTGACCTGGGCGTGCCAGATCCCCTGGTCGGGTCGCTGGGTCGATGAGCGACTGGATCGTCTTGGCCCTGTCGAAAGCGGAGATCCCCGTACTGGTGCCGTGCCGGTAGTCGACCGAGTAGGTGAAGGCCGTGCGCTGTGACTCGGTGTTTTCGCGAACCATCAGCGGGATGTCCAACTCGTCGAGCCGCTCGCCGGTCAGAGGCGCGCAGATCACACCTGAGGTGTGACGGACGAAGAAGGCGATGTTCTCCGGTGTGGCTGCTTCGGAGGCCATGATGAGGTCGCCCTCGTTCTCCCGGTCCTCGTCGTCGACCACGACGATCATCTCACCTCGTGAGATTGCAGCCACTGCTTCCTCGATCGGGGCGAAGGCTGATCCAATCTCTCCCTGCTCGTCGACAGGTTCGCGCTCGGTCACGGTGCCTCACTCTCCTCGTGGTGTCCGTAGCTCCCCCAGCCGTTGCGTGACATCAATCGCTCCACGTACTTGGCTATCACATCAACCTCCAGATTCACGCTGTCGCCCGCTCGCTTGCGGCCCAAGGTGGTCACCTCCGCGGTGTGGGGAATGATCGCCACCGTGAAGACCTCGTCCTGCACGTCAAAGGCCGTCAGACTCACCCCGTCGACTGTGATCGATCCCTTGTCCACCACGTACCTGGTCAGCTCCGAGGGCATCCTCACCCGCAGGCCAGGCTGTGGCTCGACGATCTCGCCGACCGCGTCCACATGCCCCTGGACGATGTGACCTCCAAGTCGATCTTGAGGCCGCACCGGCCGCTCGAGGTTCACGGCGTCGCCTACCTCGAGCAAGCCGAGATTCGTCCGGCGGTAGGTCTCCTCGCTCACGTCGGCCTCCCACCACCCATCGCCCAAGCCCACTACGGTGAGACAACAACCGTTGACCGCTGTCGAGTCGCCGGTCTTCGCTCCATCGAGGACGCTCCTCGCAGCGATCCGCAGAACGCTCCCGTCACGGTCCTGCACGGTTCCGAGCTCTTCGACTATTCCGGTGAACATGCTGAGGCTCCTGTCACGCAACTTCTTCAGTCGCTACGTCCGGCACCGGCCCGATCTCAACCCGCAAGTCGGGTCCCACCCGTTCGATGTCGAGGAACCGGCCTCGCCACAAGTCGTCAACCGCGAAGACGCCAGGCCCGCGGAACAGCCCCCTCATGTCGTCTCCGCCGAACAAGGCAGGTGCCAGGTATATGACATAGCGATCGACGAGCCCGCCCCGGTGAAACGCCCCGGCGACGGAAGCTCCGCCCTCCACCAGCACCTGCACGACACCCTGATCGCCCAGCTCCCGCAAGATCTTGTCGAGGTCACCGTTCATCTCCAGGCAAGGCCGAACCCGGGCATCGGGCGGAGCTGCACCCAGCACGACCCGTATCGGATCGACCGACCCATCAGCTGGAAGGAGCGGGGGTCTGTAGTCGCGCACCGTGAGCGACGGGTCGTCCTCGCGGACCGTCCCGGCACCGATGACTATGGCATCGCTCTCGGCCCGGAGCCGATGGCCATCGGCCCTGGCCTCGGGCGAGGTGATCCATTGGCTGGATCCATCGGGTGCTGCGGTTCCGCCGTCCAGCGAGGCAGCAAGCTTCAGGACCACATATGGCATACCCGTTCGCCGGTGCTTGAAATAGGGCGCCAACTGCGCCTCCACTCGGTGCGCCATCAGCCCGACGTCCACTTCTAGGCCCGCGTTGCGCAAGGCCTCTATGCCACTGCCGGCAACGAGCGGATCTGGGTCCTCGACACCGAGGACGACCCGCGTGATACCCGCATCGATGATTGCGTCCGCGCATGGCGGTGTACGGCCATGGTGCGAACAGGGTTCGAGCGTCACGTAGAGCGTCGCACCGCGCGCAGCCGCTCCAGCCTGCTGCAACGCAACAACCTCTGCGTGCTCGCGACCCGGTTCCCTGGTGGAACCCTCGTAGAGCTCGCCGGACGGGGACCCGATGACGCAGCCGACCCATGGATTGGGGGACGACACACAGCGAGCCCGATGCGCCGCGTCGATGGCCCTGGCCATCGCCTCGAGGTCGCCCGGCTTCGCATCAGCCACCCGGTCCTCCGTGACCGTCAGGAGGACGCGCGGCACCAGGTCACGCGCCCTCGCTCCCATCCGGACTGTTACCGTCGGCCCTGGAATCGCACCAGGTCAGCCCCGGCTGTGAGGCCGGGGCTCGCGGGCTCTACCGCCGGTCGGGACTTCCACCCGAACCCCGCGAGGGGCTCTTGCATCGAAATGTATGTACTGCCTGTTCCATCGAATGGTATGAGAACAGGTTTCAATCATCAAGGTCGAACTTGACCCGATCGGATCTTATCCGACCGGTCGGCGTTTCGACCAGCCACTTGACGCTGGTGATCCACGGGCTCGCGCGAGCAGCCCGCCACGCACCCCGAAGGCAGCGCAAGTCGAGCGACAGACCCGAGGTGATCGCTCTCGAACACCGCCGGCGCGAGGAATGCCCCTATTGTCAGCCCCGGACGTTGCACACACTTCACCAGCACGAACAGATCAGGGTTGACCGCCAAGGGCGATCAGACCCGCTGGATTCGTGGCACGATTCGCCTGACACGCCACTACGACAGGAGGTCAGCGCTCATGGCTCTATCCCCGAAACAGGCTCGAACCGCCCTGATCGGCCTGAGGGCCGCGATCGGTGCGGGAGCATGGCTGGCACCGGAGAAGACGGCTCGCCTGTTCGGAATCAGCCTCGACGAGAACATCGCCGGACCGTTCCTGGGACGGCTGTTCGGAGCCCGTGACATCGCCATGGCGCTGATGGTGTCTGCTGCCGAGCCCACAGAGCAGCGTCGCCAGCTGCGCGTCGGGATCGTGGTCGATTCGCTGGACGCGACCGCGGCGATCATCGCCGGTACGAAAGGTCGACTCACCAGGCGCAGCGCCGCCATGGCGGCAAGCGTGGCGCTGGTTGCCGCCGGACTCGGGGTCATGGCACAGATGGGGCAGGCCGAAGTCGAGTAGCCACCAGCCGGTGCCAGTGGCGTCGAGCCGGTGTCAGCCGGTGGGGTGCTGAGTGGCCCGCCGTCCCATGAGATCGATGGCATGGGGGACCACGTCGAGGACCGCTTCGAGCATCTCGACTGCCCCGCTTTGGGAGCCCGGGGTGTTGACGACGAGGGCCAGACCCCGTGTCCCGGCCACTCCCCGCGACAGCCGGCCCAGGGCATTGGCCGCCCGCATCGCCTCGGCGAGGCCCGGCGCCTCCCTGTCGAGCACCCGTCGCGTGCCCTCCGGCGTCTGGTCGCGCGGGCCGAAACCGGTACCACCCGTCGTCACGATCAAACCGTTGAAGCCGTAGGCCATGTGGCTGAGAGCGCGGGCCACCGTCTCGGTCCCGTCGGCGACAACGCGGTGCTCGACGACCTTGAAACCGGCCTCCTGCAGGCACTTGGTGAGTGCCGCCCCGCTTTCGTCCTCGCGGGTCCCCGCTACAACTCCATCGGACACCGTGAGGACCTTGGCAGACAGCACATCGCCCGCTCCCGTCGCGTTGTGGCTCATCAGCTCCTCCGAACCGCCGAAGTGTCGAGGCTCGATGCTACCGAGCCGGTGCCAGGCGGTTCATGCCCCCGTACTCCCCCCGTGGCTTGGTATCGGAAGAGAGCCATACCTTGGGTCCCTGCTGCTTGAGGGAGCAGGATCGAGCCGCGCCCCCACGGTCTCCAGGGCTCTGCCGGTCCGTCGAGGGGAACGAGGCCGGTGTGCGTGCGGGCCAGGTGGTCATCGATCCCGAGCGATTCGGCCTTCGTCAAGGTGCAAACGCTGTAGACGAGTGTCCCCCCTTGCCTCAGCAAGGTGATCGCCCGGTCGACGAGCTGCTGCTGCACGGCTACCAGCCGATCGACAGCCGGCGGATCGATCCGCCAGCGGGCGTCGGGACGGCTCCCCAGGGTTCCGAGCCCTGTGCACGGGGCATCCACCAGGATCCTGTCGAAGCAGGCCCTGGCGAACGGTGGGCATGCGCCGTCGCCGTTCACAACGAGAAGTCCGGCGTCCAGCCGCCGCGAGTTGCCCTGCAGCTGCCTGGCGCGGGACGTGTGGAGCTCGTTGGCGACGACGGTTGCGCCACCTCGTGCCATCCAGCTGGCCTTGCCGCCCGGTGCTGCGC
Source organism: Acidobacteriota bacterium (assembly GCA_003577145.1). Lineage (GTDB taxonomy): Bacteria > Actinomycetota > Acidimicrobiia > Acidimicrobiales > Microtrichaceae > ATN2. Next base: position 174,150 of record QEUP01000013.1, read on the forward strand.
ACATGTCCAGGACGCGCTCGTGAGGTCGACACCCGACGAGGTCGGCCACCCAAGTCGAAGAGCGGTCCTGGATGTACCCGTCCGCCCTGACCGAAGCCTTCCCGGGCCGGTTCATCGCTTCGAGCGCGCGCCTTGCGCTCTCAGCCCCCAGATCGCTGACAAGTCGATCGAGCACCCAGTCGGGATAGCTCAACCTCGTAGCGTCGTCGGGCCAGTTGACCGGCGCCTCCGAGACCCGCCGCAGCACTGCGTTCACCAGCCCGCGCGCCCGGCCGGGAGCGACCGCAACCGTCTCCGCAACAGCTGCATGAGCCGGTACCCGCATGAACTGCAGCTGGAATGCGCCCATCCGCAGGGTCGCTCGAACAGCTGGGTCGAGTTCACGCGTCACGAACCTCGCGATGAGGAAATCGCACGCTCTACGCATGCGGGTGACGCCGTAGACGATCTCGGTCGCGAACCTCCGGTCACGGACACTCAGATCGGTTCTGCTCAGTGCTGCCGCCAACGCGAGGTTCGCGTAGGCGCCATCGCGGTCCACCCGGAGCAGCACGTCCCGGGCGACCGCGCGAGCATTCGGTGCCGTCGTGGCTTCACGCGACTTCACCTTCTTCACTGGCCGAACCGGTCGCCAGGCCCGGGTCGAGCGCCATGGGCCCACGCGGTCGCCTCCATCCGCGACCTTCCCTCAGGTTGGACCTCCACCAGGCGCAGCGCACCAGAACCGCACCCCACCGTGACCCCGTCGGGCACTCCCGGGCCGGCCCCGCCCGCGACCACCAGCGCGCGATGGATCTTGAAGCGCCGGCCGCGAAAGCTCGTCCACGCCCCCCCGACACGGATGACACGGTTCACCGTCTCAGCCGGCGCGCCCCAGTCGATATGGAGGTCCTCCGACCCGATCTTCTCCGCGTAGGTCACCGAGCCCGCTTGTGGCTGCGGCTCGGGGATCCCTCTCGTGAGAGTCTGCAGCAGGAGCCGTGTGCCCAGTTCGCTCAGCCGGCTACGCAGCTCCTGTGCCGTCTCGGAGGTTCCGAGCTCGGTCTCGGCGCGGGCATAGATCGGACCGGTGTCTAGGCCTTCCTCGAGGGCCATGAGGTCGACCCCGACGCTCTGGTCGCCGGCAAGGATGGCTCGCTCCACGGGTGCGGCCCCCCGCCATCTGGGAAGGCGGGAGAAGTGGAGGTTGAGCATCGGCACCTCAGCCAGCACGTGCGGTTTGATGATGCGACCGTAGGCGACCACGATGCCCACCTCGGCGCCGCAGCCCAGCACGGCATCGACCTCCGCGGTCACCGGCAAGCCCAGTTCCAGCGCGGCGGCCTTGACGGGGCTCGCCTCGTCATGGCCGCGTCGGCTTCTCCTCTTGTCCGGCCGGGACACTACGAGGGGGATCTCGAAACCGGCTTCGTGCAGCGCCCGCAGCGGCCCAACGGCAAATCCCGGTGTCCCCAGGTAGGCGAGGCGCCGCGGATGCACGGGCGGAGGCGCTGTCATCAAGGCAGTGACAGGCCCGCGGCACCCTCGGCAGCGGGCGCCCTCTCGGTACCGCTCCCCAGCTTCATCTCCCGCAGCAGTCGCTTGGCATCGTCTCGCTGCTCCTCATCGAGGTGCTCGAGCAGGAGCACGCCGTCGAGGTGGTCGAGCTCGTGCTGCACTAGCCTCGCGAGTAGCTCATCGGCCTCGAAGGACACTTCGTTTCCATCGAGGTCCCTACCGGTGACGAAGATCTCCTTTGGTCGCACGATCTCGAAACTCACGCCTGGTATGGACAAGCAGCCCTCGTCGAAGGTCCACTCTCCCCGGCTCTCGCTCACGGCAGGGTTGATCAGGGTGCTCGGGCCCTCGCCCAGGTCGTACACGAAGAACCGCTTCTGCACCCCGACTTGTGGCGCCGCCAGGCCGACACCCGGGGCGTCATACATCGTCTGGAGCATGTCACGGGCGAGCTTGACCAGTCGTTCGTCGATGTCGGTCACCTCATGGGCAACCTGCCTGAGAACTGGGTCACCGACCATGCGAATGCCATAAGGGGACATACTGCAAAGGCTACCCTCACGGCTTCTTGTCCCATCAGCGCCCGAGGAGCAGGGTCGTCCTCCCATGAACCACTACTTCAGCCGCCAGCCCACCGCTCCGTCGCACAGGCGCCGGGTCGAGATCTTCCTGCCCGACATCTCCCTCCAGCTGACGACGGACCGTGGCGTGTTCTCGCCCGGCAAGGTCGATGCCGGAACGAAGTTTCTCCTGTGCGAGGCGCCGAGACCCGACGCCGGTTGCACCGACCTGGTCGACCTGGGTTGCGGCTACGGCGCCATTGCGTGCGCTCTGGCCATGAGAGCGCCCGCAGCCACCGTCTGGGCGGTCGACGTCAACACGCGCGCACTCCAGTTGTGTCGTGAGAACGCCCAGGCGCTCGGTCTCGAAAACGTGATCGTTGCCGACCCCGGTCAGGTTCCGGCCGAGGCTCGCTTCGACCTCGTCTACTCCAACCCCCCGGTCAGGGTCGGCAAACCTGCACTTCAGGGCATCCTCAGCCGCTGGTTGGACCTCCTGCGTGAGGGCGGGCACGCCTACCTCGTGATCAACAAGCATCTCGGCGCCGACTCGCTGTCCCGCTGGCTGGCACAGCAGGGATGGCTTGCGAATCGCATTGGATCCCGCCAGGGGTACCGTCTGCTCGACGTCTCGCGGAGGAGTCCCGACTAGTTGCGAACGCTGGGCAGCACCGAGTTGAAGCGACTTCACCGCTCGTGGCGCCGGCGCACGCCGGGCAGGGTCGGTCTCATACTCGACGACGTCCAGAACCCCTTCAACGTCGGCGCCATCATCCGCACGGCAGCCGCCTTCCGGGTCGAAGACCTCTGGCTCGTGGGTTCGAGCGAGACGCCTGCTCACGAGAAGGTCCGCAAGACAGCACTCGGGTCCGAACGCTTCGTACCGTACCGGTCCGTCGATTCGATCGAACAGGCCATCAGCGAGGCCCGGGCTCGCGACTACCGCATCGTCGGACTGGAGCTAGCGGAGAGCTCGACTCCCATCCACCAGGCCGATCTCCCCGGCGACACAGCGCTCATAGCCGGCCACGAGGACCGCGGTATCAGCAGGAGAGCTCTGGCCGGCTGCGAGGAGGTCGTCTACATCCCCCAGCTCGGCAGGATCGGCTCCCTGAACGTCGCCGCGGCGGTTGCCATCGCCACCTACGAGCTCAGACGTCGCCGCTGGGCATCCGCAGAGGATTGACCCGCGGGGAGGCGCTGCCCGACCTGGGATCCCCGCGCTCCCTCACCGAAGCGTGCGGCGGTGAAGTCCACCGACTCACAGTCTCAGGGGGTCTATCCAGCACCTCGCTGACACGCTGAGAGGCGATGGTGCTCATGAAGTCCACCGACTCACAGTCTCAGGGGGTCGATCTGCAGCCGGAGGCGGCCGCTGGGTCGCGGTACCCCGGCCAGTGCGTCCAGCAACAAGCCCCTGTCCCGGGACCGGAGGAGGTAGCAACCGTCGGCGCGCGAACTGACCTCGATCCCCGCGACCGGCCTCATGGCCTGCACGAACGCCTGGCCTCCTTCGCCACCAACGAGGGCGATCGTGGCGAACGGCGGGTACCCCAGCACCCTTCTCCGCTCACGTTCGGCAGCCGACACACGAGTAGGGTCGGCGTGCAACGCGCCCAGGACGGTCTCGTGTCGTGGTAGGCGCGTCTGGATGAGGATCCGGCCATTGCTGTGACGTCCTCCCACCAGGCGCGCCGCTAGGACCACGAGGTTCATGGCCTGTTCGGCTGCCCGGTAGCGCGGCGCCAGCAGTTCCTGGTCGAAATCGAGAAACGCGACGGTGTCCGCCTGCTCGACCCTGTGCAGCACCGCCTCTGTGCCGACATGGATCCGCGACGCTCCCACTTCAGCGCTGCTGCCCGTCACCTCGACAACCAACTCGGAGGCGAGCGCCTCGAGTTCTTCGCGCGCACGCGTGACACCCACTCGGAGGTTCTTCAGTACCGTACTGCCGCAATCGAGACAGAGTGACGGTCGCTCGCTCCCGCAGCGTTTGCAGGCGAGCACCGCGTCCGCGACCAGCGCCATCGCAGAATCGCAGACGTCGCAGCGAACCAGGGACCCACAAGTACGGCAGGCGAGCAAGCGTGACCTGCCCTTGCGGTTGAGTACACAGACGACCCGCCTGTCGCTCCTCAGCACCTCGACCAGCCGCCGGGAGTAGAGGCCACCTACCGCCGGGTCCTCGCGACGGCGATCCACGACCTCCACGATGGGCCAGCCAGCCCGCTCCTCCGCCCTTGAGCGCCTCAGGACCGGCGCTATCTCCTGCGCTTCCAGACTCGGTGCGGGCGACAACAGGACGCACGGGACACCGGCCCGGCGCGCTCGCTCTACTGCTACCTCCCTCGCGTTCCACGTCGGCGAGCCTTCGTTCTGTAGGGCCTCGTCGTGCTCGTCGACGACCACGATGGCGGCGAGGCGGTTCACCGGGGCAAATGCCGCCGCACGGGCGCCGACGACAGCAGTAGCGCCGGCGGCGGCCAACGCCCAGTCGCGAGGGACCAACGCTACGCTCGCTCCGGCGCGTCTGAGCCTCGTTGCGATACGACGCGCTTCGGCGAGACTCGGGGTGATCAGCAGCGCGTTCCCGCGGGACACCGCGGCCTGTATGAACGGGAAGGTGTCCGTAGCCGGCGGAGTCTGCACGACGGCCAGATCCGTGTCGAGGACCTCACGAGCGATCTCGTCGGTCGCCTCGGGAGGCGGATTGCGCCGGTGCGGCGGGGCCGGCAACTCGCTGACCGCCGTCTCGGGAGACGCTGTCTTCATGAAGGTCGCGGTCCGTCCGGCAAACCGCCACGCCGCCCACCGTGCCAAGTCCAGGATCTCGGCGGTGGGCCCGAGCCCCTTCACCTTGGTGATCGGCTTGAGATCGACCCCTGCTGTCGGAGTCACCTCATCGGCAACCACCCAGCCACCGACTCTCCTGCCATGCAGGCCGATCCGAACGATCGTGCCCACAGCCACGCGCTCGGCCATCGCCTGAGGTACGAGGTAGTCGAACTCCTTGTCTATGGCCGCGACGTCCGGCAGGACCCGCACCACCCGAGATCGTCGGTTGCCCTCCGGGCGGGTTGACTGCGGCGTCGAGGCCCCTTGGCTCAGAGCCCCAGCGCCGATTTGAGGTCGTCGACCCGGTCGGTCCGTTCCCACGTGAAGGTGTCGCCCTCGCGACCGAAGTGGCCGTAAGCGGCTGTCGGTCGGAAGATCGGCTGTCGCAACTCGAGATCGCGCAGGATCGCACCCGGTCGGAGGTCGAATATCTCCCGCACGGCCTTTTCGATCTGGTCGGGGTCGACCCGCTCGGTACCGAATGTCTCGACCATGATCGACAACGGGTGTGCCACCCCGATCGCATACGCAACCTGGATCTCACACTTCTGGGAGGCGCCGGACGCCACCACGTTCTTCGCCACCCAACGCGCCGCGTAGGCGGCGGAGCGATCCACCTTTGAGGGATCCTTACCCGAAAAGGCACCACCGCCGTGACGGGCCATCCCACCGTAGGTGTCGACGATGATCTTGCGTCCGGTCAGCCCGGCGTCGCCTACCGGCCCGCCGATGACGAAACGACCGGTTGGGTTCACGAACACCTCGTAGTCGTCGTCACGGAACTCCTCGGGGATGACGGGCCGGATGACGTGCTCGATCAGGTCGGGGCGGATCTCGGCGTCGCGATCGACTCCGTCGTTGTGTTGGGTGGAGACCAGGACCGCCTTGAGCCGCACGGGCCGCCCGTCCTCGTAGTCGAAGGTGACCTGGGTCTTGGCGTCAGGGCGCAGGTACGGGACCGTGCCTGCACGGCGCACCTCAGCGTGGCGCTCCGCCATCCGGTGAGCGAGCCAGATGGGCAGTGGCATGAGGACGGCGGTCTCGTCGGACGCGTAACCGAACATCATCCCCTGGTCGCCGGCGCCCTGCTTGTTGAGGATGTCCTCGCCAGAGGTACCGGTGCGGACCTCCTCGGAGTCGTCCACACCCTGGGCTATGTCGGGCGACTGCTCGTCGATGGACACCATCACCCCGCAGGTGTTCCCGTCGAAGCCGAAGGACTCGCGGTCGTAGCCGATCTCGCAGATCGTCCTCCTTGCCACTCCGGGGATGTCCACATATGCGTTGGTCGTGATCTCACCGGCTATGAGGCACAGCCCGGTGGTCACAAGGGTCTCGCAGGCGACCCGTGCCATTGGGTCCTGCTCGAGGATGGCGTCGAGTATCGAGTCGGAGATCTGGTCGGCCATCTTGTCGGGATGGCCCTCGCTGACAGACTCGGAGGTGAACGTCCAACTGCTCACTGCGTGTGCTCCTCTATTGGTTTCCCGCCCGTGCCGCCATGATGGTGTCGAACACGGTCCGTGCGATTTCTCGTTTGCTGGTGTGCTCGGTCTCGACGTGGGTCCCCTCGGCGGAAAGGATCACCACCTGGTTGGTGTCGTGCTCGAAGCCGACCCCCGGGACCGAGACATCGTTGGCGACGATGAAATCGGCCCCTTTCCGGTGAAGCTTCTCTGCAGCATTTGACCGGAGGTCGAATGTCTCCGCCGCGAAGCCCACGAGCGTCTGCCCCGGCTTCTTGCTCGACCCCAAGTTGGCGAGGATATCAGGCGTTGCCTCCAACTCGACAACCGGCACGCCGCGCTCTTTCTTGATCTTGTCCGCGGAGACGACCGCGGGACGGAAATCGGCCACCGCCGCTGCCATCACGATGACGTCACAACCTTCAGCGCGCTCGAGTACCGCCGCTTCCATCTCCGCGGCAGTCTCGACGGGGACGACCTCCATGGTCGGTTGTTCGGGAGGAGCCGCTGCGGTCACCAGTGTCACCTTGGCACCTCTCGAGACGGCCTCGCTCGCCAGGGCGAGGCCCTGGCGACCCGAAGAACGGTTCCCGATGAACCGTACGGGGTCGATCGGCTCGCGCGTCCCACCTGCGGTCACGAGGACGTGAAGCCCTTCCATGTCCTTCGGCGCGAACAGGTCCGCTACGACCCGGACGATCGTCTCCGGTTCGGCAAGCCTGCCCTTGCCGACATCTCCACCGGCAAGGCGACCCTCCTCGGGCGGAACGATGGTGACACCCCGCTCGGCCAGCACCCTGAGGTTCTCCTGAACGGCCACGTGCTCCCACATCTCGGTGTGCATGGCCGGGCAGATGACGACCGGGGCTTCCGTGGCGATCAAGGCGGCACTGAGGAGGTCGTCGCTGAGGCCAATTCGGTAGGCGGCGATCAGCCTGGCAGTCGCCGGGGCAACGACAACCGCCTCAGCTGTTCGAGCGAGTCGCGTATGCGGTATCGGGTGCTCCTCGTCCCACAAGGAGGTCTCCGCTCGCTCCGAAGCCAGCGCATCGAAAGTCGTGCGGCCGACGAAGCGAAGTGCGCCCGCGGTGAGCACGGGGGTGACGTGCGCTCCTGCATCAACCAGGCGCCGGCAGACCTCGACTGCCTTGTAGGCGGCGATGCCGCCCGTTACGCCGAGGACGATCCGGCGATCAGCCAGCATCGAGCGCGCCAGCGGCCTAGTGGCCGGCGTCTTTGTCCCCCGTCGGGCCGAAGACGGCTGCGGCGTCTGCTGCTGCGGCGGCGGCAGCCTCTGCCTCGCGGGCTTCGGGATCGATGTCGACCGCCACGATCTTGTCGGCTTCGATCTCCTCGAACGCGATCGAGAGCGGTTTGCGGGCCACCGAGGTGACCTGGGGAGGAACCGAGGCCCCCAGCCCCTCACCGAGCTGACCGAAGTAGCTGTTGATCAGGCGCGCCCTGGTGGAGGCAAGCGTCACCAGCTTGAACTTCGACCCGGCGCGATCGAGGAGCCCCTCGATCGGTGGCTTCATCATCGTCTCGTAGCTGTCAGGCATTGCTGCTCCCGAGGGGATGGGCGACGGGCAACCCTCCACGGTAGCACCGGCTGCCTCCCGGAAACGACCACCGTCCGTGTTCGCCAGGACGCGATGTTGCTCGGGCCCTCACCCTGGATGATCACGCCTGAGTGGATCGAGCGCGATGCTCAGCGATCGCGCCCAGGACATCCTCCACAGCCTGATCCAGGGCATCGTTGACGATCACGACCGCCTCCAGTTCCACGGCGGCGCCTGCTTCCTCGGCTGCCTTGGCCAGACGCTGGTTGACCATCTCATCGCTGTCGCCCCGGGCGCGTAGCCGTGCTTCCTGGGACTCAGCACCTGGCGGCACCACGAATATGAACAAAGCGTCCGGGAACCTCGCCTTCAGTTGCCGAGCCCCTTGCACGTCGATCTCGAATACTGCGTCGTGACCAGCCGGCACCTGAGGGACAGGTGTGCCATAGAGGTTACCGAGGAACTCAGCCCATTCGAGGAACCCGCCTTCGGCGATACGCGCCTCGAACTCCCGCTCCGACACGAATTCATAGGCCTGCGGATCCTCTCCCTCGCGACGCGGTCGGGTCGTCCACGAACGGCTCAACCACAACCTCGGATCGCGGTCGAGAAGGCGCTCGACGATGGTTCCCTTGCCCGCTCCACCCGGACCGGAGATGACGATGATCAGGATCAACCCTCTTCCACGAGGCTGCGTGCCGAAGGCCTATCGCGGGGGGAATGTCTCCAGCAGGGCAGCCCTTTGCTGGTCGCCCAAGCCCTTCATCTTCCTGCTCTCGCTGATGCCGATGTCGCGCATCGTCCGTCTCGCCTTGACCTTCCCCACGCCTGGCAAAGACTCGAGTACCGCGAGCACCCGGGTCTTGGCGATGACCTCGTCGGTCGGCGTCGCCTCTATCACCTCGGCGAGCACGACCGCACCTGTCTTGAGCTTCTCCTTCAACTCGGCACGCGCCCGCCTCGCTTCAGCAGCTTTCTCGAGGGCTGCCTGCCGTTGGCCTGGCGTCAGCGAGGGCGGTTGTGGCATGCGCGCACGATAGCCGTTTCCCTGTGCCTTCGGCGTTGCGTTCAAGACCCCGGGCTGCGCCGATCCGAACAGCCCCTTCCCGCTGCCCCCTGCCCGCTGCCCCGGCCTGCATCTGTGCAAGCGTGTGTGCCCGAACGGCTCGTACGCGAGGGTCGGCCGGGTGGTCAGCGCAGCCACCGGCCGCCCGATCAGGAGATCTCGGCGGCGATGGCCTCTGCCGCCCGGGCCGGCTGGTCGGCCCTGGTGACCGCACGTCCGATGACCAACATGTCAGCACCCTGGTCGATGGCTTGGCGGGGGGTGGCCGACCTCACCTGGTCGTGCTGGGGCACCCCTTCGGGGCGGATGCCCGCCACCACCCGACGCAAGCGGGGCGCGAACTCCCGGGCGTCCTTCAGATCTCCCGCAGCCAGGATCAGACCTCCGCACCCGCCTTCTGCGGCGACCCGTACCCGCTTGGGCACTATGTGGGAAGGGGCATCGTCGTCGCTGGTCAGCACCGTGACCGCCAGCGCCACCGGTGGCTCGAGACCGGCGTTCCTCGCCCCTTCCTCGAGGCCGTCGACACCAGCCTTGAGCATGGGAACGCCTCCGTGGGCATGCAGGGTCAGGTAGTCGACGCCGAGTGCCCCCAGTACCCGTGCTGCCCGATTGACCGTGGTGGGGATGTCATGCAGTTTCAGGTCGAGGAAGACCTCGTAGCCGAGGTCTCTGAGTGCGCCTATCGAGTCGGGACCGGCGGCGCTGTAGAGCTCCAACCCGATCTTCGCCACGCCGAACCACGGCTGGAGCTCTCTGGCGAGGCGGTTGGCTGCAACGAGGTCGTCCACGTCGAGCGCCAGGGCCAGGCGGCTCTTGACGTCATCGCTCGCTCCGTTGTCCCCCATGGGCACCTCCGCTCAGTTCCCCTACGTCGACCACCCCGTGACCGCGGCACCATTGTTCCAGACCATCGAGCACCGATTCGACTGCCCGAGGATCGGCAAAGCCGGCGGTGCCGACCTGGACTGCGTTCGCCCCTGCCAACATCAGCTCGGCGGCGTCAGCCCCTGTGGCCACGCCGCCAACGCCGACAATGGGCAGATCCGGGAAGACGGCACGGCAATCGTAGATCGCCCGCACAGCCAGTGGGCGGATCGCCGGTCCCGACAGCCCACCGCGCCCGGCACCCAACCGTGGTCTGCGGGTTTCGGTGTCGATCACCATGGCCGGCAAGGTGTTGATCAACGTCAGGGCCGAAGCGCCGCCCTCCACGGCCGCGGCTGCGATCTCGGTCAGGTCCGTCACCTGGTATGTGAGCTTCGCCCACCGTGGCCGGCCGGCCACCGCGGTTGCAGCCAGCACCTCGCAAGTGGCATCAGGGGATTGGCCGAACATCTTGTCCTGGTTCTGGCGGTTGGGGCAGGACAGGTTCACCTCCACGGCCACGACCTCCGGTGGCGCGCCCGCCATCAGCTCTGCGGCCTCACCGAACTCGTCCGCGGCGTGTCCCCAGATGCTGGCCACCACCCTTTCGACCCCCGTCGCCAGGAGAGCGGGGAGCTGCTCCTCGATCCACGCCTTCACACCCGGTCCCTGCAACCCGACGCTGTTGATCATGCCCGCAGGCGTCTCATGGACACGCGGACCCGGGTTTCCCGGCCACGGTCGAGGGGACTGGGACTTCACCACGACCGCGCCCAGGCGGGCGAGGTCCACGAAGGAAGCAAGCTCGTCTGCGTATCCGGCGGTACCAGCCGCAGTCATGACAGGGTTGGGCAGCTCGAGCTCACCCACCTGCACGACCATGGACGGAGTCAGCCCGGCCATCACAACGGCAGACTCAACTGATCGGAGGTCACTCCCCGGTGGTACTCCTGCAACGTTCGCACCCGGAGCGGGTGATGGGCCCAGTCCGACATCCCGCGAGCCGCGGCCAGCGCCGCGGCCGCGGTCGTGAGCAGCGGTACGGCGGCTGCACCGGCGGCCGAGCGGATGTGAGCACCGTCGGCTCTCGGGCCGCGCCCGCGGGGGCTGTTCACCACCAGCTGGATCTTGCCGCTGGTGATCAGCTCGACCGCATCGACTCCGACGTCCTGACCGAGTTTGGCCACCCTCGTCTGGATCACTATCCCATGCTGCTCGAAGTGATCTGCGGTGCCGGTGGTGGCCGCAATCGTGAACCCGAGGTCGCTGAACAGCCGCGCTGCTTTGACGCCGACGGGTTTGTCCCTGTCGGCCAGGGACATGAAGACGGTACCCCTCGCCGGCAGCGTCTCACCGGCGGCGATCTGGCTCTTGGCAAAGGCAAGTCCCGCTGTCAGGTCGATTCCCATGACCTCGCCGGTCGAACGCATCTCGGGGCCGAGGAGCGCGTCGGCTTCCGGGAAACGGTTGAACGGAAGGACGGCTTCCTTGACGGCGACATGATCACCCGTTGCAGGGGTCGACAACAGGCCCTCGGAGCGGAGCTCATGGAGTGCTGCGCCCGCCATGACCCTCGCCGCTACCTTCACCAGCGGAACTCCTGTCGCTTTCGCCACGAACGGCACCGTCCTCGATGCACGGGGATTGGCTTCGATCACGAAGACCTGACCGGAGCCCGACAGCCCTTCGGCCTGCTTCACGGCGTACTGGACGTTCATCAACCCGCGTACGTCGAGCGCGTCGGCGATCCGCCTCGTGTAGTCCTCGATGACGGCGACTGTCCCGCCGGAGAGTGTGGCGGGCGGGATGATGCAGGCACTGTCGCCCGAGTGGACTCCAGCCTCCTCCACGTGCTCCATGACTCCGCCGATCACGAAGTCACCGAGATGATCACGGATGGCGTCGACGTCCACTTCGATTGCGTCCTCGAGGAAGCGGTCCACGAGCACAGGCCTTTCCGCCGACAGGCCACCCTCGATTGCGAGGCTCCCGAAACCTGCCAGCTCCGCCATCGCCCGCTGTAGGCCGGCCTCGTCATAGACGATCTCCATGGCCCTCCCACCCAGGACGTAGCTCGGCCTCATCAGGACCGGGTAGCCAACCCGCGCCACCACGGCCAGGGCTTCCTCGATCGAGCTCGCCGTCCCGCCCGCGGGCGCTGGGATCTCCAACCGGGCACACAGCGAGTTCCATCGCTCGCGATCCTCTGCCAGGTCGATGCTGGTCGGGCTCGTCCCCAGCACCAGCTCCGGCGGTAGGCGACCGGCGAGCTTGAGCGGTGTCTGACCGCCGAGGCCCACGATCACCCCGGCGACGTCCCCCGCGGCCATCTCGGCCTCGATGACGTTCATGACATCCTCGTAGGTGAGCGGCTCGAAGTAGAGCCGGTCGCTCGTGTCGTAGTCGGTGGACACGGTCTCCGGGTTGCAGTTGACCATCACCGTGTCGAACCCGGCGGCACTGAGGGCGAAGCTGGCGTGAACACAGCAGTAGTCGAACTCGATGCCCTGCCCTATTCGGTTGGGCCCGGAACCGAGTATCACGATGGTGGGGCGCGACGATGGACGCACCTCGCTCTCGTCCTCGTAGGTCGAATAGTGGTACGGAGTGGATGCGTCGAACTCGGCGCCGCAGGTGTCGACGGTCTTGTAGGTGACCCTCACCCCAGCTGCCTGCCGGGCCGCGCGCACCTCATCCTCGTGACGATCCCATAGCCAGCCGAGCTGCGCGTCGGAGAAGCCGAGTCGCTTGGACCGCTTCCAGTCCCGCGCCGTCATTCCAGCCAGCCCAGTCCGGGCAAGGTGTTCGCGCTCCTCGATGATCTGCTGGAGCTGATCCAGGAACCATGGATCGACCTTCGTCGCTTCGTATATGTCCTCGACGCTGATTCCTCGCCGGAGAGCCGCCTCGAGCTGGAACGGTCGGTCGGGGGTGGCGATTTCCGCGCGTGCCATCAGCTCGGCGTCGCCGAGGCCGTCGAGGACGAGTTCTGCCGGGTCGCAGTTGAGGCCGAGGCGACCCTGCTCGAGCGATCGTAGGCCCTTCTGGAGTGCCTCGGGGAAGGTGCGGCCGATGGCCATTGCCTCCCCCACCGACTGCATCTGGGTGCCGAGGACTGCCTTGGTGCCGGGGAACTTCTCGAAGGCCCAGCGAGGCACCTTGACCACGACGTAGTCGATCGTCGGCTCGAAGCTTGCCGGGGTCTTCTCGGTGATGTCGTTGGGAATCTCGTCGAGCGTGTACCCGACGGCCAGCTTGGCTGCGATCTTGGCGATCGGGAAGCCGGTGGCCTTCGAGGCCAGCGCCGACGAGCGGCTGACCCTCGGGTTCATCTCGATGATCACCATCTCGCCGTTGGCGGGGTCGAGCGCGAATTGCACGTTCGATCCCCCGGTCTCCACTCCGACTCGTCGGATGCAGTCGAACGCGGCGTCGCGCATCACCTGGTATTCGAAGTCCGAAAGCGTCTGGGCAGGTGCAACGGTGATCGAATCACCGGTGTGAACGCCCATCGGATCGAGGTTCTCTATGGAGCAGACGATCACGCAGTTGTCGGCGCGGTCGCGCATCACCTCGAGCTCGTACTCCTTCCACCCCGTGATCGACTTCTCGATCAGGATCTCGGTGATGGGGCTCGCCTCGAGGCCGGTTCCGGCGATCCGCTCGAACTCCTCGATCGTGCTCGCGATGCCTGTCCCCCGTCCACCCAGGATGTAAGCCGGCCTGACGATCACCGGAAGACCTATCCGCTCGACGACCTCGTCAGCCTCCACCAGGGAGTGGGCGGTGCCCGAGGCCGGTACGCTCAGTCCGATCTCCTGCATCGCCACCTTGAAGTTCTCACGGTCTTCGGCGGTCTCGATCGCTCGGGCGTCAGCTCCGATCAACTCGACCTCGTACCGCTCGAGGGCTCCGCCACGATGGAGCTCCATGGCCAGGTTCAAACCGGTCTGGCCACCAAGTGTCGGCAGCACCGCGTCGGGCCGTTCACGCTCGATTATTCGTTCCAGCACGGAGACGTCGAGTGGTTCGACGTAGGTGGCGTCGGCGAAGTCGGGGTCTGTCATGATGGTCGCCGGATTGGAGTTGGCCAGCACCACGCGGTAACCCTCGTCGCGAAGAACACGGCAGGCCTGCGTACCTGAATAGTCGAACTCGCAGGCCTGACCGATCACTATCGGCCCCGAACCGATGATCAGGATCGAGCTCAGGTCATCGCGGCGCGGCAAGCCTCAGGCCCTGCCTTCCATCAGCGCCGCGAACCGGTTGAACAGGTAGCGGGCATCGTGGGGCCCCGGCCCTGCCTCGGGGTGATACTGGACGCTGAACGCCGGCAGGTTCGTGCACCGCAAGCCCTCGATGGTGTCGTCATTGAGGTTGACGTGGGTTATCTCCACGTTGTCCAAGCCCGAGTCAACTACCGCGTAGTTGTGGTTCTGGCTCGTTATCTCCACCTTCCCGGTCAAGCGATCCTGAACCGGGTGGTTACCACCGTGGTGGCCGAATGGAAGCTTGGCGGTCTCCCCACCCAGCGCGAGAGCCAGGATCTGGTGACCCATGCAGATCCCGAACACGGGGACCTCTCCGAGCAACTGCCTGACGTTGGCCGGTGCGTGCAGTACTGCAGCCGGGTCTCCCGGTCCGTTTGACAGGAAGACGCCATCCGGCTCGAAGCTCAGCACCTCCGCTGCCGGCGTGTGGGCCGGGACCACATCGACGGTGGCGATGTCGGCCAGCTGCCGCAGGATCGTCGTCTTCATCCCGTAGTCGTAGGCGACCACATGCGCCCGACCGTTGCCGAAGCGGTATGGCTCTTCGCAGGTCACCGTCGTGACGAGGTCCTGGCCGTCGGTTCCCGTCGCGGCCACTGCCGCCGCCGCGAGTATCGATTCGCCGGCGGTCCCGAACGCGCCGGGCATGGCCCCCTGATCGCGGATGTGCCTGGTGAGGCGGCGCGTGTCGAGCCCGGCTATGCCGGGGATGCCGTGGCGCCTCAGGTAGTCGTCCAGCTCGCCCTCGGAGCGCCAGCTGCTCCTGCGCCTAGCCAGGTCGCGCACGACGACACCACGACAGAACGGACGTGCGCTCTCCTCGTCGGCAGCCGTGACCCCGTAGTTGCCGATGTGGGTGCAGGTGAAGGTGATGATCTGGCCGGCGTAGGAGGGGTCGGAGATCACTTCTTGGTAGCCGGTGAGGACAGTGTTGAACACGACCTCCCCGGAGGTCACCCCGCCCTCCGGTTTCGCCCCTATGGCCTCACCTTCGAACAACGTGCCGTCGTGGAGGACGAGGGCTGCCTCTTGAAGCGTCACCTCTGAGCCATCCCTTCGAAGACGACCGGCTCCCCGTCGACGAAGGTGTGGCGAATGCGGCCCCTGACCCGCCTGCCTTCATAGGGGACGTTGCTGCTGCGACTGGCTCCGCCCGATCCGTCTATGACCCATTCCTCCCTCGGGTCGAGGACACAGATGTTGGCAGGACGGCCCTCGGCGATCGGTCCGCCGTGCCTGTCCTTGATCCGGGCGATCGCCGCGGGTCGCCAGGACAGGAGGGCGAGGACCTCCTGGATCTCCAGCTCCAGCTCGGTGATCGCCAATGCGAGGGCGTATTCGAGCCCCAGCATGCCCGGGGGCGCCTGATCGAACGGCTTTTCCTTCTCCTCCGGGGGATGCGGGGCATGGTCGGTGGCGATGGCGTCGACGGTGCCGTCTGCCAGCCCGGCCTTGACAGCAGCGACATCATCGGCAGTCCGCAGCGGTGGATGGACCTTGAACACAGGGTCGAATCCTCCACAGCAGGTATCAGTGAGGGTGAAGTGGTGCGGCGCAGCTTCAGCGGTCACGGTGAGGCCACCCCCCTTGGCGGCGGCGACCATTGCGACTGATCCACGCGTCGACAGGTGCAGGAAGTGCAACCTGGCCCCGGTCAGCCGGGCGAGCGCCAGATCGCGCATCACCATCAGCTCCTCGGCTTCGGCCGGTTGACCCGGTATCCCCAAACGGGAGGACCATTCCCCCTCGTTCATGTGGGTACCCTCGGATAGCGAGGCGACCTCGCAGTGCTGCGCGAGCGTGACCCCGAGGGCCGTGGAGTACTCGAGGGCTCGTCTCATCAAACGGTCGTCCTGTACTCCGCAGCCGTCGTCGGTGAAGAGCCGGACCCCTAGCTCTGCCATCTCAGCCATGGGCGCCAGACGCTCGCCATGCCGACCCACGGTGATGGCACCGGTGGGGTATACGTCGACCGCGGCGACGGCTCCGAGGTCCAGGACCTCGCGGACCACCGCCGCGCTGTCGATGGCGGGTGTCGTGTTCGGCATGGCCATGACCGCAGTGAACCCGCCTAGCGCCGCGGCCCGTGCACCGCTCTCGACCGTCTCCGCCTCCTCACGACCGGGCTGGCGGAGATGGGTGTGGAGGTCCACCAGGCCCGGCGCGACGACACAGCCGCCGGCGTCGATGACACGGTCACCGCCCAGATCGGGGCCAACCGCCGCGATGGCGCCGTTCTGCACGACGACGTCGCTGGTACGTTCGCCGGTCTCGTCGATCACCACACCACCCTTGAGGACGACGCTTCGGCTCTCACGCACTGCTTTCACCTCCGACCACCTCGGAACGAGCGGCAGTAGATCTCGCATCGCCCGCTGAACCGAGGATCGCGAAGAGCACGGCCATGCGGACCGCCACGCCGTTGCGCACCTGATCTGTGATCACAGATCTGGGGAGCTCGGCCACATCGGCTGCTATCTCGATCCCGCGATTCACCGGGCCCGGGTGCATTATCAACGCGTCGGGCGGCAAGAGCTCTGCTCGCCGGGCGGTCAAACCGAAGTAGGCGGTGTACTCGCGGAGCGAGGGCAGCAGCGCCTCGGCTTGACGCTCGAGCTGGATGCGCAGCAGATAGCAGACGTCGAGCTTCGGCAACACCTCGTCCAGATCGTGGGTCACACGGACCGGCCAGCCCCGCAAGCTCGGCGGCAACAGCGTTGGTGGCGCCACGAGGGTCACACTGGCACCGAGCATGGTGAAGGCGGCGACGTTGGACCGGGCAACACGCGAGTGCTTGATGTCCCCGACGATCGCCACCTCGCGACCTTCGAGGCTCCCCAGCCTGGTCTGGATCGTGTAGCAGTCGAGGAGAGCCTGAGTCGGGTGCTCATGCCAGCCGTCGCCTGCGTTCACGATGCCCGCCTCGACCCAGTTCTGCAGCTGACGGGGAACACCGGCCGAAGCGTGTCGTACCACCATCAGGTCGACTCCCATCGCTTCGATGGTCTGGGCGGTATCTCGCAGGGATTCGCCCTTCTTCACAGAGGACGAGCTCACGGAGAAACCGACCGTTTCCGCCGACAGGCGCTTCGCCGCCGTCTCGAACGACAGGCGAGTTCGCGTGGACTCCTCGAAGAACATCAGCGCGACGGTTCGCCCGCGCAACGCCGGGACCTTCGGGATGGGCCGAGAGCTGACCTCGACGAACTTCTCGGTGAGCGCCAGGAGCGACTCGAGCTCTTCCCGGTCGAGGTCGCTCGTCGCGATCAGATGCCTCACCGTTTTGCCATCTCCCCGAGTTCGACCCCCTCGAGCGTGGCATTCACCATCTCGTCTCGGCGGGTCGGCAGGTTCTTGCCGACGAAGTCGGGCCGGATGGGCAGTTCCCTGTGACCCCTGTCGACCATGACAGCGAGCTGCACTGCCCTCGGCCGTCCGTAGTCGATCAAGGCGTCGAGTGCGGCGCGGATTGTCCGCCCGGTGAACAGAACGTCGTCCACCAGAACCACGATCCTTCCTGTGAGATCGAAGGGGATGCTGGTCTCCGCCTCGGGCAGCACCGGACGCAGGCCGATGTCGTCGCGGTAGAAGGCGACGTCGATGGTGCCGACCGCCATCCGCTTGCCATCGACCTGTTCGAGTGCCTCGGCCAGGGCCCATGCAAAGGGCACGCCACCGGTCTGGAGGCCGATCAACTCGACCTGGTCCAGCCCGTGGTTGTGCTCGATGATCTCGTGGGCCATCCGCCAGATGGCACGACGGATGTCTTCGCCGTCGAGGACACGGGTACGGGCAACGAAAACGCCCCCGTAAGGGGGCGTGATGCGGCGCTCGCGTTCGGCCAATGGTCCTCTTCCTGTCCGTGTGGGCCTCACCGGACCCGCGTAACGGTCAGGATCCGACTCTACCAGCTCGCCGGCCGGCGCCAACCCCTTATCACGGGCCTACCGTGAGGTCGTCCGACGGCAGGGGCCGGCGCTGGGTGACGCCGACTCAGCCGCCCCGCGGCGCGTCCCGCCGGTCGGGGCCCCCTCCGCGCAGCTCTCGTGCCAGCCGGGAGAGGAGACCGTTGACGAAGCGGCCGGACTCCTCGGTGGAGTACTCCTTCGCCAGCGACACCGCCTCCGAGATGGCTACGGCCGTTGGAACCTCGCGTAGCCTTGCCAGCTCGAAGGTGGCCATGCGCAGGATCTCCAAGTCGATCACGGGCATGCGTTCCAGCCGCCAGTCCACGCTGAAGCGCTCGATCAAGGCGTCGAGAGCGCCCCGCTCCGCAGCCACCCCTTTCACGATCACCGCCGCGAAGGGATCGGGCTCGACGGGTAGAGCGGCCAAGACCTCAGCCACCGGCAGGCCCTTGGAATCGGCCTCGTAGAGGAGCGCAAGGGCTCGCTCTCGTGCTTCTCGCCTCCGGCCGGTCGGGCTCGGCTCGTCAGGGCTCACGCGCGACTCAGGTACTCGCGCGATCTCGTATCGACCTTGACCTTCTCACCCGTCTCGAGGAAGAGCGGCACCTGAACCACCAATCCCGTTTCGAGCGTGGCGGGTTTGGTCGCACCCGAGACCCGATCTCCCTGTATGCCCGGCTCGGTCTCGGCGATCGTCAGCTCCACTGCCGCGGGCAGATCGACCCCGGTGATCTCGCTACCGTACATCAGCAGTGTCGGAGTCGAGCCCTCGACCAGGAAGCTGACGGCATCCTTGAGGGTGCTCACCGGGACGGTGAGCTGCTCATAGGTCTCACTGTCCATGAACACATATGAGTCCCCTTCGCGATAGAGGAACTGCATCCCGCGCTTGTCGATCACCGCCCGCTGCATGCGCTCACCGGCCCGGAACGTCTTGTCCAGGACCGCCCCGCTGCGAACGTTCTTGAGCGTCGTTCGCACGAACGCTCCTCCCTTTCCCGGTTTCACGTGCTGGAACTCCACGAGCTGGAACAGCCCCTCGGGCAGGTCCAAGGTCATTCCGTTCTTGAAATCTGCAGTTGAGATCTGCGGCATCGCACTTCTCCTTCGGGTCCGGAAATCCGAGCGTTGCTCAGGCCACCACCGAACGGATCGGAGCGTGAGTCAGGCGCCTGCAGCCGTCCCCGGTCACCACGACCGTGTCCTCGACCCGTACACCGCCGTGCTCGGAAAGATATACGCCGGGCTCGACCGTGACCACGTTGCCCACGACCAGCACAGCCTCTGAAGTAGCGGCAATTCTCGGTGACTCATGGATCTCGAGCCCGACACCGTGGCCCGAGCTGTGCAGGAACGCCTCTGCCCAACCGGCCTCGGCGATGACATCCCTGCAAGCAGCATCGACCGCCGAGCAGTCCACGCCCGCGCCAACAGCTCCCACGCCGGCGGCCTCGCTCCTGACCACAACGTCGATCATCTCCTGCTGGGCTTGCGACCCCGCGCCCACGAGCACCGTCCGTGTCATGTCCGACCTGTAGCCGTCGACGAGCGCTCCGAAGTCGACGACCACCAGATCTCCCTCCCGAACGCGACGGTCGCCCGGCCGCGCGTGGGGCCTGGCACCGTTCGGGCCCGATGCCACGATCGTCTCGAACGAAGTGCCGTCCGCCCCCAGCCTGTTCATCGTGAAGTCCAACTCGATGGCGAACTCCCGCTCGGTGGGGCCATCACTCAGCAGACCAACCACCATTTCGAGGGCCTCGTCGGCGATGGCCGCGGCGGCTTCGATCCGTGCGATCTCGCCCACGTCCTTGACTTCGCGGAGTCCCTCTATGACGTGCCCGGTCGGCACGAGCTCGGTGGCGGGGAACCATTCGGCAAAGCGTCTCTGGCCGGCCCAGCTGACCGACTCGGCTTCGAGGCCCAGACGTTTCAGTTGGCCCGCCGCCGGACCCATCACATCTCGTTGTCGCGTACTGGTGATCTCGATCCGCACCGCCACCCCGGCATTGCCGGTCTGCTCGGCCGCCTGTTCCCCGTAGCGACTGTCGCTCACCAAGAGCCACTCCTCTGGGGTGACGAGCAGCATGCCGGCGCTACCGGTGAACCCGGTGAGGTACCTGATGTTCACGACGTTCGTGACGAGCATGCCGTCGCACCCGGCTCTGGGCAGACGCTCGCTCAGACGCTCGCGCCGAGCGGCGTGGTCCATCGGCGGGAGGTCGGCTCCGGTCATGTGTCGAGAATCGCGGCTACGGCCTCAACCGCCAACCGGTAGCCCTCCCGGCCAAAGCCGGCAATCGTGCCGGTGGCAACAGGGCTGACCACCGAAGTCCGCCTCCATTGCTCCCGCCCTGCCGGGTTCGACAAGTGCACCTCGACAACGGGCCCGTCGAAGGCTGCAAGCGCATCGTGGATCGCCCAGGAGTAGTGGGTGAAGGCAGCCGGATTGATGATGATCGCCCCGTAGGAGCCGCGAGCCTCGTGGATCGCTTCGACCAGGACGTGCTCGGCGTTGCTCTGGAGGTGGTCAAGTGTCAGTCCCCTGCCCGCAGCTGCCAGTCGAGCGGCGCTGACGTGTTCCTCCAGGGTCTGCTGCCCGTACACCTCCGGTTCCCTCTCACCGAGGATGTCGAGGTTGGGGCCGGACAGCAGCAGAACTGACTTGGGCGATCTCAACATGACACCTGACGCTATCGGACTGAGGGCCCCCTCACGATGGGCGTCCAGGAGGCTGGCGTTGCCTCCGAGCCCTGATCATTCCCTGACCGCCTCCAACGAGGCCTCGATCAACTCGCCTGGTACTCCGGTGACGGGCTCGACACCGTCGGGTCCGTCGAGCACGAAGGTGACACCCTCGAGCGCCTTCTTGTCCCGCGCCAGCAGAGCTGTCAGCTCATCATCGCCGAGGCCCGGCGGTAGCCGGGTGGGAAGACCGTAACCACTGACCACGCGACGGTGCTCGGCCACTTCGTCGGCATCGATGCGCCCGAGCCTGTACGCCAGCTCGGCAGCGAAGACCAGGCCTATGCCGACGGCCTCCCCGTGCAGGAGGTCATAGGAGCCGGCCGTCTCGAGGGCATGGCCCAGCGTGTGCCCGTAGTTGAGCGCCACCCGGCGACCGATCTCGCGTTCGTCGGCAGCGACGACCGCTGCCTTGATCTCCACGCAACGGGCGACCTGTTCCTCTACTGTCAGATGGTCGAGGTCCCCACCACCGAGCCAGTGGTACTTGGCGAGCTCCCCGAGCCCACTCGCGTAGAGACGCGGTGGGAGGCTCTGCAGGGTCTCGGTATCGCAGATCACCAATGAGGGCTGCCAATAGGCGCCCACGAGGTTCTTGCCTTCCGGGAGGTTGACGCCGGTCTTTCCGCCGATCGCCGCGTCGATCTGTGCCAGGAGCGTGGTGGCTACGTGCACCACCGGGATCCCGCGGTGGTACACCGCCGCAGCAAAGCCTCCCACGTCGGTCACCATCCCGCCGCCGACCGCCACGACGCAGTCAGCCCGCGACAGTCCCCAGCGGGAGAAGCCGCGACAGAGGCTCTCGATGGTGCTCAGCGTCTTGGCGCCCTCGCCCTCTCCGATGTGGAAGACGCGGTGCTCGACCCCTGGGTCGACCGCATAGCCAATTCCTGGTTGGGTCACCACGGCTGCCTTCCGCGCAGTCGGCAACAGCCGAGCGAGCTCGTGCCGGGCACCCTCACCGATCCAGACCTCGTAGGATCGCCCCGCCAGCGGGACCTCGAGCGTGATCAACTTCAACCCGCGCCTTTGCCCTGGAGGTGCGACGTGATCTGCCTCACCACCTGGGATGGGTCGTTGCAGACAGCCGAGACCGTCAGGTCGGCGACCTCGCGGTAGAGGGGTTCTCTCTCCCGGGCCAAGCGACCCAGCGCGGCAGCGGCGTCGCCCGCGAGGAGGGGACGCGACTTGTCCTCACCGACGCGCTGGAGGATCGCATCCAGATCGGCATCGAGCCAGATCGTCGTTCCCCTCTCCACCATGATGCGGCGGTTCTCCTCGCGTAGCACTACCCCGCCGCCCGTGGACACGACCGCTGGTTCATCCCTCGCCAGCACCTCCGCGAGGACCCGCGCTTCGTGCTCACGGAACATCGCCTCACCGTAGCTGTCGAAGATGTCGACGATGGTCGCACCGACCCGCTGCTCGATGAGCTCATCCAGGTCTGCGAACGACATCCCCAGTTCCGCGGCGAGCTCTCGGCCGATCGTGGACTTCCCGACACCCGAGAGTCCCACCAACACGATGTGCGGTCCCCGAGAACCCATTTCGACAGATTGGCGTAAGCCGATCACGGTACGTTACCGGGGGCCTGCTCCTTCCTCCCACTGACTTCTCAAAGCCGCGCGACCAGGCTCAACACCGACGCCAACGCCGACCGTGTGGCCGGCAGGCTGTGCTTGCGGTACTCGAAGACGAGGGTCGCGTCATCTGTGACGATAACGAGCCCGCTGCTCGACGGGTCCACCCGCGCCCGTGTCCGCTCCTCCAACTCCTCGGCAGTCTCCACGACGAGGTCTCGCACCCGGGACCAGGCAACGTCGATGCAGAACTGGCTGTAGCCGACGGCCACGGCCCGGATGCCGGCAGGAGAGAAGACGACGAAGAGGCCTCTTCGCCGTTTCGGATGGGCGGGATCGCCTTCGAGGTAGGTCACGCCTTGAAGTGGCTGGGGCCACACGATCGCGGGGTCCTGCCATTTCGTCCCGCTCCCTGTGTGAGCGACGTCGTCTTCCTCGGACCCGGAGGGCGCACCTGCGGACGTCGGTGCCTGCTCGGGCGACCAACAGCCGGCCGCCGAGCCCAGGCCGGCGAGGCGTTCCACCCACTGCTCGGATCCCTCGTCGTCGCCCTCGCCCCTGTATCCGGGCGGCGGCACGATAGGCGCGACGGGGGCGTCAACCCACTCATCACCGCTTCCCGCACCCTCCTCGCCATGAGCGCTCCATCTCCAAGCGTCGCGAGGGGCGTCCGCCGAGGCGGCTTGCACGTCTTCGCCCGGGGGCCCGGCCGGCCCGGCTCCGAACTGTTGGCGCTCAGAGGTTCCTCCCCCGGATCCGTCCAACTCCGATCTCGGCCGGCTCTGCGACCGTGATCTGCGCCTGTCGTCCTTGAGCCACGACCGGGCTGCGGCTCGGGCTGCGGCTCCGCTGGTCTCGAAGCGACTCGAGTATGTCACCCCCTCCATCTGCGCATTCACGGGCGCGCTCGACGTCCCGGCTGCGCGCCGGGTCGTGGCATCCACTTCGCCCTCGCAGTTCCCCTCACCGGTCCCTGCGCCGTCGAGTCCACCGCCGTCCTCCAAGACACCTCGCTCGAAGGAGCGGTCCTCGAATTCGCGCTGCTCGGCCTCCACGTCCACCCCCTGCAACGAACCCAGAACGGTCAGCAGGTCATGGATGAACGACGCGCCGGCTTCCAGTAGCAGCCGGACTTCGCTGTCCAGGATGATGTCGACCCTCATGCAGACGCCGTCCACCTCGTCCCGGTCTTCGATCTCGACCACTGAATCCAGCGGGATCCACCTGCACCTGGGGAGTCCCGAGGTTTCCTGCCCCAGCCCCACGGCTTCGGCACCGAGCACGAACACCGTCTCCAGCAGCGCACCATCGCCCACACCCGCCATCCCCAGTCGCCCCATGGCCACGCAGAGGACGGGGGCATCATCGAGCCGTGAGCTCTCCAGACGGTCGACGGCCTGACGAACCCACGCCTCGGCTTCGGGGCAGTTCACGTTCAATGCGTCGAGCAGTGTGCTCATACCGGCGGGTAGTGCTACAGCTTCTGGTCCCAACTCCTGTATCTAACTACGGCTTCACTGAGCAGGGTTTGAAGGGATTTTCGCCCGGACGGTGAAAGGGTTCGTCCTACCTGTGGCGAGTCGCTCGCGCGGACGCGTCAACGGTCAGGTCAGGTAGCGGTTCGACGACGCCCCGAGCCGTCAGGAGGGGACGGGGCGCCAGGTCAGGGCTGAGAGGTCCCGAGGAACTTCAGCAGCAAGCCCTTGTTGATCGGCTCGTCGCTTTCATCGTCCGCCTCTGCCAGGGCGGCCTCTCGTTCTTCTTCACTCGTCGCCCGAGCTGCGGCAGCCACGGCCTTCGCAGCTTTGGGGCTCAGGTTGGCGAGTTGCCTCGCCACCTCGGCTGCATGCTCGTCGCCAGGCTCGTCGAGCCCCTGACCCTCCTGGTCTACTGCGGGCAGGAACCCGTCGTTCCCGAAGCCCGAGGCAACCACCTCGCGCTCGGGTTTGAAGGCCGCCGTGTCGTATACGGGTGTACTGTCGAACTCGGGTTTGCCAGGCGACCAGGGCGCGGCGGGGATGCTGTCGGGGAACTCGAAGCTCGCGTGCTCGTCTGCCTCGAGGTCCTCCAGCAGGCTGCTGCCTGAATCCTCCAGCTCCTCGACTGCTGACAGGCGTGCCGGCTCTATCGGTTCCTCCTCGACGACCTCGACCTGAACAAACTCCTCCTGCGGCGGTCCCAGTTCACGCGCAGGTGCCGCAGTTACCCGAGGGGCGTTACCGACGGTGACGAGCCCGCCCTCGACCATCTCCTTTACGACCCGGCACGCCGGCATCTCGTCCAGCTCGAGCGCTTCGCCCATCATGTGCACCGTGGTGCCGCCACCGACGGCAACTATCGAGCGCCAACGGCTTGCGTCGACAACGATGTCGCTGCTCGGCAACTCCGCTACCAACTCCACCCAGGACTCCATCGAGGGCACGACCTTCTCTATCTCGAGCCACTCCGAGAGCATCTTCTCCGCCTTCGCCAGCAGTGGATCGAGCTCACGACGCTCCCCCGCATCCGGAGGCGGGCTGTCGCTCTCGAAGATGAACGACCCTTCGTGGTACCGGAGCAACTCGAACAGGACGTCAACGGGGTCTGCGTCGATCCGGACTCCACTGGCCTCCGAGGACACAACGCCACCATCCTCGGTCCAGATGCTCCCCGAGCCCCGCTCGCCGTTGACGATCAGGCGACCTGTCTTCCTCGTCGAGCCCAGCAGCCTGAGCACGTCCGGGAGCGCAAAGGTTTCAATCGTGCCCTGCAGAGCCACGCTGACCTCCAATTCACTGAGTCCTCCATCCATCGGCACGTACCTGAGGTGAATTCAGTGTGCCTGTGGATTTTCCGGAGGTGAGATCCTCACCGCGGATCGCATGGCGGCCAGGGGCGCCGACTGACCGGTCCACAGCTCGAACTGCCGGGCCGCCTGGTACAAGAGCATGCTCAAACCGTTCATCACCCTCGCGCCCCGCGCCGCGGCGATCGCCAGCAGCGGCGTCTCCGGTGGCTGATAGACGAGATCCACCAACACCTGCCCCGGACCCAGGAGTTGCGGATCGAAGGGGTACTCCGCACCAGAGCCCACACCCATGCCCACGGGCGTGGCATTGACAACCAGGTCGGCGTGAGCGATGTCGCCATGTTTCCCGACCCGGCCGACGGCGCCGCCCAGTGCTGCCGCCTCCGTCGCCCTGGCAGGGGTCCGATTGACGACGATGACCTGGCCTGCACCGTGCCGGTGAAGCCCGTAGACGACGGCGCGGGCTGCGCCGCCGGCCCCCACGACGACGCAACGCAGGCCCTCTACTTCGAGTCCTTGCTCCTCCCGTAGCGCCCGGATGAAGCCGTAACCGTCGGTGTTGTCGCCGATCAGTCGACTGCCCCGCCGGTAGACGGTGTTGGCGGCACCCAGCGCGCTGGCTTCATCGGACACCTCGTCCAGACCCGCGAGTACCCCGGCTTTGTGTGGCATGGTCACCGACAAGCCGGCGATGTCGAGGATGCGCATGGCAGCGAGCGCATCGCAGGCTCGCCCGGCCGGAACCGCGAACGCGACGTAGACCCAGTCGATCCCGCCGGCGCTGAACGCAGCGTTGTGGATGACCGGCGAGAGCGAATGGCGCACCGGATCACCGATCACGCCCGCCACTCGCGTGTCGCCGGTGATCAGGCGCGCGGAAGCCGAGCTCAGAGGAGCCCCTCCTCCTGGGACTTCTGCTTCTGCTCCTCGAACTCGGCTTCGGAGTCGGTGAAGAAGTGGTTCCCCTCTTCGTCGGCGAGCACGTAGTACATCCAGTTGCCGTCCGCCGGGTGGAGTGCTGCCTCGAGTGATGCTCGGCCGGGGAGCGAGATCGGGGTCGGCGGCAACCCGGTGTGCATCCTCGTGTTGTAAGGGGTATCTGTGTCCAGGTCGGACTGGGTCAGCTCTCCCGACGTGCGGTCGAGCCCGTACAGGACCGTTGCGTCGATGCCGAGGGCCCATCCGGCGTTCAAGCGGTTGTGAATCACCCGCGAGATCTTCGCTCGGTCTGTGTCGACCTTGGCTTCGCGCTCGATCATCGACGCAATGATGATCAACTCGTAGGCGCTTCGTCCGGTGATCTCCTCGGCGTCCTGGTATCCCAGTTCGTCGAGGACGTCCTCCATGTGGGTCGCCATCGTCTGCAGGACCTCGGCAGCCGCGGCGTCGTCAGCGAACTCGTAGGTGTCGGGGAACAACAGGCCTTCCCAACTGGCGACGTGTTGCGGGAAGTAACTCGACTGGAGGGGCCCGAGCAGAAGCATCTGCATCAGGGACTCCTCGGTCACGCCTGCCAGAGCCTCGTCCAGTTCCTTCACCGCGTCCACGACCCGTAGCCCCTCGGGCACCGTGACTGCGCTGAAGCCGGGCGGGATCGGACCTGCATCGAGGATCTCGATCACCTCACCCATGGCCATGTTCTCGTGGAAGTCGACGTAGGTACCTGCCTGCCAGTCCCCCGAGTTCTTCCACTGGGCGTAGTACCGAAAGACCGTGCTGTTGGCGATCACGCCTTCTTCTTCGAGGATGGCGGCGATGCTGTTGGTGGTGGATCCATCGGGGATCTCCAATTCGTCGATCGCCGCACCTTCCTGACCCGGGGGGTCGATCTGGCGAAGGACCCAGAAGCCGAGGGCACCCACGATGAGGGCAGCCAACACGACGATCGTGATGGCTACGGTGAACAGGCGACGGGCGGCGCTGGTTTCGCGCGGCAAGTCTACGTACTCACCGTCGAGAAGCTCCTCTGGAGCTTCGCTTGCCTCCTCGACTGTCAGCGGCTCCTCGACGACGTCGAACGAGGAGCCCTCGTCTGGATCGACGGGGTGCTCCTCGGAGTCCTGATCGGATAACCGGCTGTCGCTCACGCTTCTTCTTCCTCGGCGGACCGGCAGTGATCGAGCCATGCTTGGAGCATCACTGCGGCGGCCACCTTGTCGACCACTCGTCGCCGTTCCTCCGCCTTCATCTGCAGCTCATTGAGGCAGCGGTCGGCGGACACCGTCGTCAACCGCTCATCGTAGGTCTCCACAGGTACCGGGAGGGTATCGCGCAACGCCGCGGCCTCGTCCAAAGCCGATCTCGCGGCACTACCTGTGGTCCCGTCCATGTTCAGCGGCAACCCTACGACGACACGTTCCACCTCGAACTCATCGACGAGCTCGCCGATCCGCTGATGGACCGCATCTCTCCGGCGAGTCCGCTCGATCACCTCGACCGGCGTTGCAACTCGCCCTTCGGCGTCGGACAGCGCCACGCCGATGCGCCTGGTACCCAAGTCGAGACCCAAGGCCCGCACGGACTCAAGCCTGTTCGACCGCGGACCGCACCTGGTCCAGGGCTGGATCGAGCTGGTCGACGTCCTTGCCCCCGGCGACTGCCAGCCTTTCGTCGGATCCACCTCCTCCTCGGACCATGCGAGTCGCCTCGGAGATCAGCTCGGAGGCATGCAGGCCGCTCTCCTCGGTCACCGCTGAGACCAGCGCAACGCCTTTGCCGCCGGGCACAGCCCCCAGGACGACGCCCCGAACACCCGGGTTGTCGCGCAGGCTGACCGCGAGCTCCCGCAGCTCGGAACGGTCGGCGACGTCGACTCGCGCGACGATCACGCCGTTGACGGCTCTGCCGACGAGATCCTCGACTTGCGATGAGGTGATGTCCCGCCGCAGCTGCCGCAACTCCTCCCGCACTTCCTTGAGCTCGGCAAGTCGCTTGTGGACGCCGTCGACAAGGTCGTCCTTGGAGACGCCGAGCAGATCCGCGGCTGCTCTCGACCGCGACTCTTCCTCTCGGAGCCGCTCGATCGGACCGAACCCCGAGACAGCCTCGAGGCGGCGGATGTTCGAGCCGATCGACCCTTCGGAGACGATCTTCACCGGCCCGATCTCGCCGAGTGCTCGGACGTGCGTCCCCCCGCAGAGCTCTGTGCTGTGTGGCCCGGCTTCGAGGACGCGGACGACCTCGCCGTACTTGTCGCCGAAGAAGGCGATAGCGCCGATCTCCTCCGCGTGATCCCTGGTGGTCTCGAAGTGGAACACAGGGTGGTCGGCCAGTATCTCCCGGTTTGCCAGATCTTCGACCTCGGCCAACTCCTCGCCGGAGAGCGAGGTGTAGTGGCTGAAGTCGAAACGGAGCCGGTCGGGGGCGACGAGCGAGCCCTGCTGCTTGACGTGGTCACCCAGCACCTGCCGGAGCGCCCAGTGCAGTATGTGGGTCCCGGTGTGGTTCCTGCGAATGGCGTCACGACGGGCACCGTCGATCGAGGCGACTGCCTCCTGTCCTTCGAAGATCTCGCCCTCGACGACACGGATGTGGTGCTTGTGGACACCGGGCACCGCAAACGTCGTGTCGAGCACCTCCGCCACGCCCGATTCGGTTGAGATCGTCCCGGTGTCACCGACCTGACCTCCGGACTCGGCGTAGAACGGTGTGCGGTCGAGCACCACGGCATCGTGGGCGATCAGCAGCACGCGCCCCGTCGAGGTGTACTCCTCCCGTCCTGTGAACTCGGTCGGGCCGAAACGCTCCGCCAGGTCCGCATACACCGACTGGTCCTCGTCCCTGGCGCGCTCCTGGCGATCGGCGCGCGCCCGTTGCCGCTGGCGCTCCATCTCCGCCTCGAACCCCTCGACGTCGACATCGAGGCCGCGCTCGGCTGCGATCTCCTGGGTCACCTCGAGCGGGAATCCGTGGGTGTCGTGGAGCACGAAGGCAACCGTGCCGGGCAGCCGCTCGCCCCTGCCGACGGCTCTGAGCGCCTCGTCGAGTATCGCCGAACCGGTCCTCAGGGTCTCCCGGAAGCTTGCTTCTTCCCTGCCCACGACCTTCCTGACGAACTCGTGGTTCTTGGCCAGCTCCGGGTAGGCGTCGCTCATCACGGCAACCACCGCATCGACCATCGCCGGTGTGAGGACCTCGTCGACCCCCAGCAGGTATGCGTGACGCACCGCGCGGCGGATCACGCGCCTGAGCACGTAGCCACGGTCCTCGTTGGACGGGAACACCCCGTCGCTCACGAGGAAGGTCATCGTCCGCGAGTGCTCGGCCAGGATCCGCAGCGAGATGTCCTTGGCGGCGTCCGCCCCGTAGGGGACGTCGGTGAGGTCGGAGGCCGTGGCGATCAGCGGCTGGAACTCGTCGGTTTCGAAGACCGAATCGACGCCCTGCAGCACGCTCAACAACCGCTCCAGGCCTGCTCCTGTGTCGATGCTCGGCTGCGGCAGTGGGACCATGTCGCCGTCGGGCTTCTGCTCGGACTGCATGAAGACGAGGTTCCAGATCTCGACGTAGCGCTCCTCACCGCCCTGAGCCGGGCCCCCGCCTTCGCCGTAGCCGGGACCCTTGTCCCAGAAGATCTCCGAGCAGGGGCCGCAGGGGCCGGTATCGCCCATGCGCCAGAAGTTGTCCTCGTCGAGTCGCTGGATGCGCTCGGCAGCCACACCCACCGAGTCCCGCCATATCGCTTCGGCATCGTCGTCGCTCACGTGCACGGTTACCCAGAGGCGGTTTGGATCGAGGCCGAGCACATCGGTGCAGAGCTCCCAAGCCCACGGGATCGCCTCGGCCTTGAAGTAGTCGCCGAAGCTGAAGTTGCCGAGCATCTCGAAGAAGCTGAGGTGGCGGGAGGTGCGACCGACCTCGTCGAGATCGTTCTGCTTGCCACCCGCTCGGACGACCTTCTGGACGCTCGTCGCACGCCTGTAGGGCGGGGTCTCCTCACCCAGGAAGTACGGCTTGAAGGGGACCATCCCCGCCACCGTGAACATGACCGTGGGGTCGTGAGGAATG
Source organism: Acidobacteriota bacterium (assembly GCA_003577145.1). GTDB lineage: Bacteria > Actinomycetota > Acidimicrobiia > Acidimicrobiales > Microtrichaceae > ATN2. The sequence goes on from QEUP01000013.1 coordinate 204,299, forward strand.
AGGCTCGCCGAAGGGACCACGATGTGGCCCCGCTCGGCGAAGAAGCCCGTGAAGGCGCGGCGCAGCTCGTTTGCTTCCATTAGCCGTCTCAGCCTACCGGTCGCCTCACCTGAGGCTGCCGCATGATCATGCGTGTGGACCTAACCCAGCTCTGACGGGCGCGGCCGGGCTCGCCCGAACCTGCCTCGACCGGAGAGCGACACCACCTCGGCGCCGGCCAGACCCGGGTCGACCGCTGAGTTGGCTGCCGGCGCCTCGGCGAGGGGGCGGGAGAGCCGGCGCAACTCAGCCTCGCGCTCACGCATCGCCGCGCGACCCTCCGAGACGGCCTCCTTCACCGTCTCTGCCAGGTTGCTTGCCGCGTCGGCCGCGGTGGTCGGTAGCCGGTCGGGCAGGAGCCGCTCGACTCGGCGCCGTATCCGGCGCTGCAGCCAAAACGAGCCGGTCAGGCCGACCATGATCCCGATCATCAACCAGAACAGGCGCTTGAACACCGGATCAACTCGATCTTCGCAGCCGTCGTGCTGCTCGCTGCGTGCCCGCCGCCAGGGCCATGGTCTTGATCACCGGATTCGACAGAGCACGATAGGTCAGCTGGGACGCGGCATCGACGGTGTGGCCGATGGACTCGGCGGTCGTGATCAGATCGTCGACTCTGTGCACCTCGTCACGGGCCGAACTGCTGATCGCTGCGAGCTCCGCCAGATGAGCTCGTGCCTGCAACCGGAACTCGGCGGTGGCGTGCCGCAACTCCCGAGCCGCGCGCAACAGCGACCAGCAAAGGACCGCCAGCACCGCGGCCAGTACCAGGGTCGCAGTCCCCACCAGGACGCCTGCAAGCTCGCCTGCTGTCATCGCCACTCCTTGTCCGGTCGTCCGGCCCGAGGGCCTTCCACCGGCTCGTCGTCCCGACGGCCCTCACTGGCGCTCTCGGCGGACTCGACGCGCTCCGGGCCGGCCTCCGAGCCCGCATCGAGGCCCATCAGCGCCTCGAACCCGTGCGGCGATGGATAGTAGTACCGCCGCCCGGCCAGCGAAGCGGGGCGGTACTCCTGGGTGCTGTCGCCCGCCGGATCGTCGTGTGGATAGGTGTAACCCTCCCCGTGCCCCAGGGTTTTCGCGCCTGGGTAGCTGGTGTCGCGGAGATGCAGGGGCACCTCGTTGCCGTCGTGGTGGCGCACATCGCTCCGGGCCGCCTCGAGACCGCGCAACACCGAGTTCGACTTGGGCGCAGTAGCCAGAAAGGTCACTGCGTGGGCGAGGTTGAGCTGCGCCTCAGGCAACCCCACGTACTCGACCGCCCGCGCCGCGCCGTCGGCTATCAGTAGGCCCATCGGATCCGCCATGCCGATGTCCTCGGAGGCGAGGATCACGAGCCGCCGGGCGATGAAACGCGGGTCTTCTCCCGCTTCTAGCATGCGCGCCAGCCAGTAGAGCCCGGCATCGACATCGCTCCCGCGAATGCTCTTGATGAAGGCCGAGGTCACGTCGTAGTGCTCGTCTCGCCCGTAGCGGAGGGCTTTGGTTCCCAGCGACTGCTCCACATCCGCCAACTGCACCACGGGCGGAACCGCGCGCCGTGCGGCCAACGACACCGCCACCTCCAGGCCCTGGAGCGCCTGGCGGCCGTCTCCGCCGGCTCGGGTCACGAGGTGATCCACCGCTTCAGGCTCGGCACGCGCACCTTCGGTGTGCAACCCGCGGTCCACGAGTGTCCGAATCGCTGCCTCACCGAGCGGCTCGAGGCGAAACAGCGTCGATCTCGACAGGAGCGGAGGGTTGACCTCGAAGTAGGGGTTCTCGGTTGTCGCGCCTATCAGCACCATCAGGCCCGACTCCACGTGCGGCAACAGAGCGTCCTGTTGCGCCTTGTTGAAGCGGTGGACTTCGTCGAGAAAGAGGATGGTCCCCTGGTCGCGTTGCCCCAGCCGCTGCTCGGCCTCCGCCACCGCGGCTCGGACGTCCTTCACCGATGCCGACACCGCCGACATGGACACGAGCTCCTTCGAGGAGGCTGCGGCCACCAGCCCGGCAATCGTGGTCTTGCCAGTGCCCGGCGGGCCCCAGAGGATCACCGACGAGAGGCGGTCGGCGTCGACCAGCGCCTGCAGGGGTCTTCCGGGACCCAGCAGGTGATCTTGGCCCACCACGGCCGCCAGGCTCTTGGGCCGGAGCCGCTCCGCCAGCGGCGCGGCGCTCCGCAAGCGATCCTCGGCGGCCACAGCGAACAAATCGCTCCCCACCGCAGATGAGGGTAGTGCACACTTGCCTCCTACCCTTGTCTTGGTGAGCATCCTGGCGATCGGCTTCTGGTGTCTGGTCATCGCATCCGTGGTGGCTCTGACCGTCGTGAAGACCCGAGCTTCCCGCCAACGCAAGGAGATGTTGGCCGAGCTGACCAGCGCCGGCAGCGACTCGGACCCACGCCCGACCGATCTGGCATTCCTCGAGGCGGGCGCCCCGCCCCCCGACCCACCGGCGCACATCAACGACGGTGAGCCCGACGCGCCCGACACCGCCGGCGGGACCGACGTCGAGCAACCGGTCGACCGGGCCATCGAGACCGCGCCCAGCGCGGGATCCGATCCCAGCACCGACGAGGCACTGGACCGGCTTGCCCGCGTCTTCTCGGGAGTCTGCCTTCCTTGCGAACTCACCCCGTTGACGATGTCCAGCGCGCTCAGACCCGACCACGCCACCTTCGTCACCGTCGGCCACACGACCGATGAGATCCGCCAGAACCTCGAACAGCAGTTCCGCGAGTGCGGATTGGAGGAGATCTGGCACGATGACCTCCGAGCCACACTTCGTCGCGAGGGGAGCGCGGCGCTCGTCACCATCCACCCGTTCCCCGGCCAGGCCCACGACGAGGATGAGCGGCCTCGCTTCCCGACAGCACCGGAGGAGTCGGTGGTGGTCGAATTCACCGCCCTGTGAGCTGTGCAGCAGCCGTCAACTCTTGTGGGGCAGCAGGCGTAGGCCCAGGTCCGTGAGATGGTCAGGTGCGATCTCCATCGGCGCCTCCGTGAGCGGATCGCCGCCGGTCTGGGTCTTCGGGAAGGCGATGACCTCTCGGATGTTCTCCTCGCCGACGAGGATCGCGACCAGACGATCGATGCCGAAGGCGAAGCCGGCGTGGGGAGGCGCGCCGTAGCCGAAAGCATCGAGGAGGAAGCCGAAACGCTGCTCGGCGTCTGGGCGTGCGATGCCCCACGCATCGAAGACCTTCTGCTGGATGTCGGGGCGATGCACCCGGACGCTACCCGAGCCGAGCTCCCAACCGTTCAGGACCAGGTCGTAGGCCTGAGCACGGATCTCCAACAGGCCCTTCCCTTCGGAGTCGAGCAGCGCCAGATCCTCCTCCTTGGGCATGGTGAAGGGGTGATGGGCCGGCACAGGTAGGCCCTCCTCGTCAAGGTCCTCGAAGAGAGGGAAGTCGACGACCCACAGGAAGTGCAGCCCCCCCTCGGCTACCGGTGGCCGGCCCAGCTCGAGTCGCAGGAGGCCGAGCACATGCCTCGCCGTGGCCCGACGGTCAGCGACGATGAGGAGCAGATCGCCGGCCTCGGCATCCATGGCACCGAGCAGGTTCTCCGTCTCCGCGTCGCTGAGGAACTTCGTGATCGGCGAGTTGAGCGACAGATCCTCCTCCACCTTCAGCCAGACGAGTCCCTTCGCCCCCCAGAGCTTGACCTTCTCGGTCAGCGCGTCAAGCTGCTTGCGGGTGTGATCGGCGCCTCCGGGCACTCGGATCCCTTTGACGCAATCGGCCTGGAAGACCTTGAACTCCGTGTGGGCGAACAACCCGGTCAACTCGATCAGCTCGAGGCCGAACCTGATGTCGGGCTTGTCCGTCCCGTACCGTTCCATGGCGTCGTGCCACGTGATCGAGGGGAACTCAGCCGGCCTCTGTCCGGTGACTGCCTCGGTGGCCGAGGCGACAGCGTTGGTGATGAACTCCCGCACATCGACCTGTGAGACGAAGCTGGCCTCGGCATCGAGCTGCGTGAACTCGAACTGACGGTCCGCGCGCAGATCCTCGTCACGCAGGCAGCGTGCGATCTGGTAGTACCTGTCGACACCACCCACCATGCAGAGCTGCTTGAAGAGCTGGGGGCTCTGGGGCAGCGCGTAGAAGCTCCCGGGTTTGAGTCGCGACGGTACGACGAAGTCCCTGGCTCCCTCCGGTGTGTTCGCGATCAACATCGGCGTCTCGATCTCCACGAAGCCTTGCTGCTCCATCGACCTGCGGATGGCGCTGTTCACCTTGGCGCGCACGCGCAGGTTCCGCTGCATGCGCTCGCGGCGCAGGTCGACATACCGGTACTTGAGGCGGATGTTCTCGTCCGTCTCGAGGCGTTCGTCGAGGGGGAACGGCGGCGGCTCGGCTCGCGACAGCGTCTCGACCTCGCAGTCGCAGACCTCGACGTCTCCGGTCGGGAGGTTCGGGTTCCTCGTTCCCTCGGGACGCATGCGCACCTTCCCGGTGACCCGCAAGACGTACTCGCTGCGGATGTCATGGGCGTGGTCGACGACGACCTGCACGATTCCCGTGTGGTCGCGCAGGTCGATGAACGCCAGGTGCTCACCGTGCTCGCGACGCCGGCTGACCCACCCGCAGAGTGAGACTGTCCGGCCGCTGTCCTCGCCTCTCAGCTCGCCGCAGTAGTCGGTCCGCATCGACGTAGTCCCGTGTGACTTCACGACAGCCTCTTCCTCAGTTCGTCGGCCAGGTTCTCCCGCGGCACCAACTCCTGCTGCACGTCAGAGCGCAGGTCCTTCAGCGTGACCATTCCCGCAGCAAGCTCGTCCTCACCGATGATCAGCGCGAAGCGAGCACCAGAGCGGTTGGCGGCCTTCATCTGCGCCTTCGGTGAGCGAGCGTCGAATGCCCTGTCGACCGACAGGCCGGCGCGGCGAAGTCCTGCCGACACGTCACGGGCTGCGCTGCCATCCCCGAGATCGACCACGAAGGCATCGAGGTGGACACCCTTCTCGGCGAAGACACCCTCGGCGTCGCAGGCGAGGAGGATGCGCTCGATGCCGGCCGCGAAGCCGGTGCCGGGAGCCGCCTTGCCGCCGAGTGCCTCGGCGAGGCCGTCGTATCGACCCCCTCCCCCGATGGCCGACTGAGCCGATTCGAGCGCGGGACTCTGGATCTCGAACACGGTGTGGGTGTAGTAGTCCAGACCCCGGACCAAGCGGGGCTCGATCTCGAACGGGACCCCCGCCGCGGCAAGTCCGTTCCGGACCCGCTCGAAGTGAGCACGCGACACGCCCGACATGACATCGAGAAGTGTGGGGGCATCGGCGATGGCCTCCCGGGTATCGGGACGCTTGCTGTCCAACACCCGCATCGGATGCTGGTCGATCTTGCGCCGATCTTCGGGGTCGAGGGAATCGCGCCTGGCATCGAGATAGGCCCGCAGATGCTCGTAATAGCCGTGACGGGTCTCGAGGTCACCGATCGAGTTGATCGACAAGCGAAGCCCAGAGAGGCCGATCGTGCAGAAGAAGTCCCACAGCAGCACCATCAGCTCGACATCGATGTCGGGGTCGCTCACGCCGATGCATTCCGCCCCGAGCTGGTGGTGCTGGCGGAAGCGGCCGGCCTGGGGCTTCTCGTAACGGAAGTTCGGACCTGCATACCAGACCTTCCAGGGGACGTTCGGATGGTGCTGGTTGAAAGCCCTCACCACCGACGCGGTCCCCTCGGGTCGCAGGGCGAGGTGCCTCTCGCCTTTGTCGAAGAAGTCGTACATCTCCTTGCTGACGACGTCGGTTCCCTCCCCGACCGGACGGAACACCGCGATGTCCTCGAACATCGGGGTCTGGATGAACCCGTAGCCCGCCAGGTGCATGACCTGGGCGAACTCGGCGAGCAGACGCGTCCAACGCCCGGACTCGGGCGGCAGGATGTCCCGGGTTCCAATGGGTGCCTTGAACGGTTCTGGCGAAGCCACGAACGCGGAGACTACCGGAGCCGGCTCAGGAACCCTTGCCCGGCACGACGCGGTAGGCGTCGTAGACGGCATCGAGGTCCTTGATTCGACCGATGACCGACTCGAGGTGGGTGGGGTCGCCCATCTCGAACTCGAAGCGCATCTTCGACACCCGATCGGACCCGGTGATGCTGTTGCACGCCAGGATGTTGAGCCGGTGGTCCGCCAGCACACCGGTTACGTCCTGGAGGAGCCGGGGCCGGTCAAGAGCCTTCACCTCGATCGAGGCCACGAACACGCCACCCGGGTCGGCGTCCCACTCCACGTCGATGAGGCGCTCGGACTGGCCTTCGGACAGCGATACCGCGTTGGCGCAATCGGCGCGGTGAACCGACACGCCGCGACCACGCGTCACGAAGCCCATCAGCTCGTCCCCGGGAACCGGGGTGCAGCAGCGGGCTACCCTCACCATGACGTCGTCGAGGCCCTCGACGTGCACACCGACGTTCTGGCGCTGCTGCGAACGGCGTCGCGGTCCCCGGACCGTGGTCGGCAGCTGCTCTCCACCGTCGGAGCTCTCGCGCAGCTGTCTTCTGACCTTTCCGGCAACCGACTCCGGCAATAGGTGGTTCTCGCCGATCGCGGCATGGAGAGCTTCGCTGTTCGTGTAGTTGAGCTGGCGACCGACTTCGACGAGCAGATCGCTCTTCATCAGCTTCTGGACGGGAAGCCCTTCGCGGCGCAAGGCCTTGGCGAGCATCTCCCGCCCGGTCTCGATGGCGTCGGTTCGGCGCTCACGACTGAACCACTGCTTGATCTTGTTCTTCGCGCTCCTCGAGGCGACGATGTTGAGCCAGTCTCGCGACGGGCCCGCACCGCTGACCTTCGAAGTGAATATCTCCACTGTGTCACCGGACTCGAGCCTCGTGTCGAGCGGGACCAGTCGTCCGTTCACCCGTGCCCCGATGCAGGCGTGACCAACCTCGGTGTGGACGCCGTAGGCGAAGTCGATCGGTGTGGCACCCCGGGGCAGGGTGCTGACATCACCTTTCGGCGTGAAGACGAACACCTCGTCTTGTTCCAGGTCGACCTTGAGGTTCGCCATGAACTCGTCGGGGTCGGTGGCCTCCTCCTGCATGTCGACCAGCCCCCTCAACCAGGGGACGTCCTCGCTGGCCGCGTCGCCGTCCTTGTAGCCGTAGTGCGCGGCAACACCCCACTCGGCCCGATGGTGCATGTCGTGGCTGCGGATCTGGACCTCGAGCGGCTTGCCCTGGGGACCGACGACCGTCGTGTGCAACGACTGGTAGAGGTTGAACTTGGGCATGGCGATGTAGTCCTTGAAGCGGCCCGCGACCGGCTTCCACAGCGAGTGGATCGAGCCGAGAGCCGCGTAGCAGTCCTTGACCGTGTCGACCACCACCCGGATGCCCACGAGATCGAAGATGTCGTCGAACTCCTTGCCCTTCACGACCATCTTCTCGTAGATGCTCCACAGGTGCTTGGGGCGGCCGGTCACCTCGCCCTGGACCCCCACCTCTTCGAGCTGGGACCGAACGGCTTCGGTGACCTGCGTGAGGTAGATCTCGCGCTCGGGACTGCGGGTGTCGACCATGTGGTCGATCTCGGCGTAGCGCTTCGGGTGGAGCGCGGCGAAGGACAGGTCCTCGAGCTGCTGTTTGACCTCCTGCATTCCGAGACGGTGGGCGAGCGGTGCGTAGATGTCGATGGATTCCTGAGCGGTACGTGACTGCTTCCACGCCGGCATGGCAGCGATCGTGCGCATGTTGTGGAGCCGGTCGGCGAGCTTGATGATCAGGACCCGCAGGTCGCTGGCCATTGCCACGAGCATCTTGCGCATCGTGGCCGCCTGTTGGGCCTCCTTGGAGTCGAAGTTCACCCGCTCGAGCTTGGTGACGCCATCGACGATCGATGCAACCTCACCGCCGAACTCCGCCTCTATGGCCTCGAGGCTTGCCGGCGTGTCCTCGACGGCGTCGTGAAGGAGCGCGGCAGCCACGGTGACATCGTCGAGCCCGTAGCCGGCGATGATCTTGGCCACGGCCAGCGGGTGAGTCACGTACGGCTCGCCCGACATCCGAACCTGGCCTTCGTGAGCTTCCTCCGCCCGCTCGTAGGCCCGCACTATCAGGTCCGTGTTGGCGCGCTTGGGATGGGACCTCTTGAAGACCTCGAGCAGGGGCTCGACCTCCACCGAGGCCGGGGCACTGTGGCGTCTCCAGGGAAGTACACGTTTGACCGTTGCCATGGCGTCAGTGCTTCATAGGGTCAGCAAGGAATGGGCGTCGTAGGCAGCAAGCTTCTCGCGACCGGCGAGGGAGCCGAGCTCGAGGAGGAAGCCGAGCCCGACGACCTTTCCACCCACCTTCTCGACGAGGCCCACCGTGGCGAGCGCGGTCCCACCCGTCGCCAGGACGTCGTCCACGATGAGCACCCGGTCACCGGGGCCGACGGCGTCCACGTGGATCTCGAGGGTGTCGGTTCCGTATTCCAACTCGTATTCGAGCTCGGCTGTGTCGAAGGGCAGCTTGCCCGGCTTGCGGACGGGCACGAAACCTGCCGCCAGCCGGTATGCCACCGGGGCGCCGAGGATGAAACCCCTCGCCTCGATCCCGATGACGTGATCGACCTCGCTCGTCGCGAAGTGATCGACGATCGCATCGACGGTGAAGCGGAACGCGTCCACATCGGCCAGCAGAGGCGCAATGTCCTTGTAGGCGATCCCCGGTTGAGGGAAGTCGGGGATGTCACGTATGTGATCTGCCAGCCATGAGGCATCCGGGCTCATACACAAAAACTACCCGTTGGCGACGAGATCCGGCTCTTCACCTCCGGGCGGCGTGGAGCTGGGATCAGCGACGTCCACCCTTCTTGCGCGGCCGGGGTGGGTGAGCCCGCTCGTACTTCGCGGCCCGCTCGCTGTCGACACCTCGTGAGGTAGGTCTACCAACTGCGGTGAGCTCTGACCTCTCGGCTCCCGTACTCGTTCCGGCCTCGTTGGGGTCGAGCCCCTTGTCCTCGAGTCGTTTGCGTATGCGCCGGTAGCCCTCCTCTCGTTCCTTCAACGCGACGACCGCGGGCGCGGCGATGAAGATCGTCGAGTAGGCACCGCTGATCAGGCCGATGAGCAGGGCGATCGAGAACTCCCGCAACGTCGCTTCGCCGAGGAGCAGGGACCCGATGGTGAGCATGGCGATGACGGGCAGGATGGCCGCGATCGTCGTGTTGAGGGTCCGCATCAGGACCTGGTTCATCGACAGGCGCATGATGGCGGTGTAGCTCATCCGGCCGGTCCGCTCGAAGCGAGCCTCGTTCTCCCGCACCTTGTCGCACACCACGATCGTGTCGTACAGCGAGTAGCCGAGGATGGTCAGGAACGCGATGACCGTGGCCGGCGTCACCTCCAGCCAGAGCAGCGAGTAGACGCCGACGACGATGATGATGTCGTGCACGACCGCTACCAGCGCGCCGATGGCCATCTTCCACTCGAGGCGCAGCCAGAGGTAGAGCGCGATGACGATGAAGAACAGGATCAGCGCCGTGCGTGCCTTGGCGGTGATCTGCTCGCCCCAGGAAGGGCCGACTGTGTTGGTGCTGATCTCGTCGGCTGCCACCCCGGCCAGATCTGCATAGGCGGCCGCGATCGCCACGCTCTCGTCGATGTCCTCGACTCCGGCTTGGACCCGGTAGAAGCGATCGCCGCTGGCCTGGTCGGTCACCTCCTGGACCTTGGCGCCGCCACCGGCACCGAACCCGTCGAGCACCCCCATCACGTCGTCCTCGGACAGGCCTTCGGCCGGGACTCCCCAGACGCTGCCGCCGCTGAAGTCGATGCTCAGGTTTATGCCCCGCGTGACCAGGGAGACCAGGCAGACCACGACCAGCGTCGACGAGAGGATGATCCCCCACTTCCAGAGGCGCGGGAAGTCCAGGTCGGTCTCACCCCGGTAGGCCCTGGCCAGCGCGCCCATCAGGCCTCACCTCCCGCGGCGACCGGTTCGCTGGCTTGTGGGCGCGGTATGCCGAAGAGCTGTGGACGGTTGCCGAGCTTGGACTGACCCAGTGCGATGGCGAGTGGGCGCATGAAGAAGTACGAGGCGACCAGGTCGAGGATCGTCATCAACCCGAGGTACAACGCGAAGCCCCGAACCGGTCCCACGGTGAGGAAGTAGAGGAGCCCGGCTCCGATCAGCGACGCCAGATCGGCCTTGACGATGGTGCTGAAGGCGGAGTCGAAGGCGCGATCGACCGCCGACCCCAGCGTCCTGCCGTTGCGGATGTCATCTTTGATGTTCTCGTAGTAGACGACGTTGGAGTCGAGGGACACGCCGATGGACATGACGATGCCGACCACCCCGGCGAGGGTGAGCGTGGCCCCGAGCCAGCAGATGATCGACCAGAGCAGCAGCCCCGAGACCACCAGGCTCAGCATCCCCACCAACCCGAGCAACCTGTAGTAGACGCACATGTAGGCCCCGACCAGCAGGATCGCCACCGCGCCGGCGATGATGCCGGTCCGCAGCGCCCCTTCACCGAGGGTGGCCGAGACCGTCTGGACCTGCTGAGGTTCGAGCTCCACCGGCAGGGCGCCGTAACGCAGAGCCAGGGCGAGGCTCTCGGCGCTCTCCCGGGTGAAGTCGCCGGTTATCTGGATCTGGTCGCGCTCGTAGGTCGGCTGCTGGATGTTCGGCGCGCTGATGACCACGCCGTCGAGCACGATGCCCAGCGCGCCTGTCGGGCAGCTCGGGTCGCGCGCCACGCAACGGGACGCGACCTCGTTGAACTGGTCGATCCCCTCAGCGCCTTCCTTGAAGGTCGGGAGGACCACCCAGGCGCCCTCAGGCGAGAGCGACGGGACAGCGTTCTCCAATGCGTCCCCGGTGAGCTCGGTCGGCCCGAGCTCGTAACGGCGGACCTCGTTGCCGTCGGCGTCGAGCTCGGGCAGTATCACGGTCGCCTCGGCCTGGTCGTCCTCGGGGGGTGTCAGCTCGCGCTGGGAGGTCTCGAGGCTCAACAGCTCACCGAACTCCTCGCTGTAGACGTCGATGCCGTACTGGTTGAGCGGCTCGGGGGTCTCGACGGGCTCCGTGCCGCCCCCCGGGGCCGTGGTGCCGGTCGTGTCCGTCGAGCCCGTAGCGGTCGTGTCGGTGGTGGTGGTGGCCGTGGTGCCGGTCGTGTCCGGCCCCTGGGCGACCCGGTAGCGCGTCGGGCCGGCGGGTGCGGCCCCTTCACCACCCGGCGGGCCGGTCGTAGCTGTCGTCTCCGCCGGCGCGGTGGTGGCGGTCGTTCCCGGCGGCACGGTTCCCGGCGGCACGGTTCCCGGCGGCACGGTTCCCGACTGCTCGAGCATCAGTTGTTGCTCTTCTGCGCTCACCTGCTGGGCTGTCACCCCCTCGGGCATGCCCAGCGCGGCACGCAGTTCCTCGATCCTCTCGTCGTCGCCCTCCTTGGGTGGTTCTCCGACCGAGATGACCGGCCGGAAGCGCAGCTCTGCGGTCTGGCCGACGAGATCGAGCGCAGCCTCCTGGTCCTCGATGCCGGGGAGCTGCACCAGCACCGTGGAGCCCTGGCTGCTGATCTCGGGCTCGGCGACGCCGAAGGCGTCGATGCGGTTGCGGATGATCTCGATGGACTGGTCGATGAGGTCGCTGTCGACGTCTTCGACCACCTCGCCGTCCTCGACCGGCTGCAGCACGACCGAAACCCCACCCTGCAGGTCGAGGCCGAGCTGGGGCTCGTTGCCCTTGATGAAGTTCCACACCAGCAACCCGATCGCGACCGCGAGGATGAAGAACAGGGGGGCGAGGTTTCTGGCACGCATGACTGATCACCGACCGGGTCTCAACCTAGCCCCGATCGCTCAGGTTGAGGACGCGGGCAGCCGCTCGGCGCTCCGCGGGGCCGATCCCCCACAGCTCGATCCGAACTGGCGTCAGTCCGAGGTGTCCTTGTCGGAGCGGGAGAGCTCGCTCACCCCCGAGGGGTCAGCTTCTTCTCCGTCGCCGACGCCGTCGCCGGCTGAGACCTCATCGAGGACGATCTCACCCTCGATCTCGTCGTCGATCTCGTCGTCGATCGCCTCGTCGCCGGCGGGATCGCCTGAACCCTCGCCGGCTTCCATCTGGGCTATCGAGCCGCGGGCGACGCGAACCACGACGTCGGTGTCGACGGCGAGGTGGATGATGTCGCCCTCGATGTCGGTGATGGTCCCGTAGATACCCGAGGAGGTCATGATCTCGTCACCCACCTGGAGCCTTGAGACGAACTCCTGGTGACGGCGCATCTTGCGCTGCTGGGGCAGGATCAACACGACGTACATAAGGCCGAAGAGAGCTATCAGGATGATGATTTGCATGGTGCCTCTGCAGATCTCGCTGGCGTCCGGAAGCCGACGCCTCACCGCCCAGAGTAGCGTCTGCTGCTGCGCAGCCTCCACATTGGCGTTGCCTCGCCCACGCTCACCAACGGCGGCTGCGCCATCGCTCTCGACTAGGTTTGTCGCATGGTGCGGGACCGTCCAGCGGTACGGCGGATGACGGCCCGGCAGTCGCGGCTCCCACGAATCGTGGGGCTGTTGCTGCTCGTGGCCCTCGTGGTGGGAGGTGTGGTCGCCTGGCTCGGCTTCAGGCAGGCCGATCCTCACGCCGAGGAGGTCCAGATCGCAGTCACCGACGCCCTCACCGGGCTCGATCAGCAACAGGTCATGTCGGCGTCGATCGAAGAGACAGGTTCCGGCACTGCCCTCGAAGCGCTCCTCTCCGACGCCGGCGGAAACCTGTCGTCGATCGAGCAGACCGGCGAACAGGGCGTAGTCCTATCGGTCGACGCGTCCAATTGGTGGGCCCCCTGGGCCGGCAGGTGCATCACAGTCGTCGTAAAGGACGGCTCGGAGCCGACGTCTGAGGTGCGAGACTCGGGATGTTGAAGGGGCGACAGGTTCAGCGCCAGGTCTCGTTCAGTTCCCGCCGAAGCTCGCCAAGCCGGCCATCGCGTATCGCCGAACGGATCCGAGTGACCAGCCCGAGCACCCACGACAGGTTGTGGAGCGTGAACAGGCGCGCGGCCGTCGGCTCCTTCACCAGCGCCAGGTGCCTCAAGTAGCCACGACTGAACCGCACGCAAGCGGGACAGCGGCAGTCCGGGTCGATCGGCCGGTCATCGCCGGCGTAGTCAGCACGCCTGATGTTCATCCTGCCGCTCCCCGTGAGGAGCGTGCCGTGACGGCCCAGGCGGGTGGGTAGCACGCAGTCGAACAAGTCGACACCCAGCGAGACCGCCTCCACCAAGCCGACCGGATCACCCACCCCCATGAGGTACCGGGGTTGGTCCGGGGGGAGGAGCTCGAGCGTCGCCCGCAGCGCCGGCAGCATCTCTGACCTGCTCTCACCCACGCTCAACCCGCCGATGGCGTAGCCGTCGAAGTCCAGATCCACTGTCCGGCGAGCGCTCCATCGGCGCAGCTCGCAGTCGACGCCGCCCTGGACTATGCCGAAGAGCGATTGATCCTCTGTGCGCCGGTGCGCTGCGCGCGCCTCGGCGGCCCAGCGGCTCGTCCGCTCTACCGCCTGCTGTACCTGCTGCCTCGGTGACGGGAGCGGAGGACAGATGTCGAGAGCCATCTGGATGTCGGCTCCGAGCTCCTCTTGGATGGTGACGGCTGTCGTGGGGGTCAGCCGTTGGAGTGACCCGTCATAGGTGGACCGGAAGCTGACCCCCTCGTCGTCGACCTCCGGTGCGAGCGAGAAGACCTGATACCCGCCGGAGTCGGTGAGGATGTGGTCGTTCCAGCCCATGAACGAGTGAAGGCCACCCAGGCCGGCCACGATCTCGACTCCGGGCCTCAGCATCAGGTGATAGGTGTTGGCGAGCACGAACTCGCACCCGAGCTCCTCCATGTCTGCGGACGAGACAGTGCGAACAGTTCCACGGGTGCCCACCGGCATGAAGCACGGGGTGGAGAACCCACCCCGTTTCGTGTCGACCCACCCCACGCGGGCTGCCCCGTCGGTGGCGGCCACATCCAGCGTCAGCTTCATCCCCGGTCCTGCGGTGCGTGACGGTCGAGCAGCATGGCGTCGCCGAAGGACAAGAAGCGGTAGTCATCGGCCAAAGCGGTCGCGTAGAGCTCTCGCCAGCGGGGGCCGACGAACGCCTCGATCATCACCAGCAACGACGAGCGCGGGAAATGGAAGTTGGTCAACAGCACATCCACCACCCTGAAGTCGTACTCACCGCGAATGAACAGGTCGGTTCGTCCGGCGAGACGGCCGGTCGCCGCCGCCGCTTCGAGGGCCCGCACCGTCGTCGTCCCGACTGCTATCACCCGACTGGCCGAGCAGCAGCGGCTCATCACCTCGGGAGCCACGCAGTAGCACTCGGAATGGATCGGGTGGTCCTCGACGCGCTCGGCGCTGATCGGTCGGAAGGTGTCGATCCCTATGACCAGCTCTATTCTCGCCAACTCCGCACCCGCGGCCTCGGTCCGCTCCAGCAGATCCGATGTCAGGTGCAGGCCGGCTGTTGGCGCCGCCGTCGATGCGGCCCGGCGCGAGTAGACGGTCTGGTAGCGCTCGGGGTCCCCCAGGGGCTCGGCTATGTAAGGCGGCAGCGGGACCTTGCCCGCCCGGCGTAGTGCCACCTGCAGGCTGGCCCCAGCCGTTGCCTTCACCACCCGCCGTCCGTGGCCCAGATCCTTCGTCACAACGGCTCTCAGCCCCAGCGGTCCGCACAGCTCGGTACCGGGCCTCAGCCGTCGGCCGGGGCGCACCAGCGCCTCCCAGCTGCCGTCACCCCTGTCCTCGAGCAACAGGAGTTCGGCTCTGCCACCGGTCGCTCTGGTCATCTCGAGCCTCGCGGGCGCCACCCTGGTGTCGTTCAGAACCACCAGGTCGCCCGGCCCCAGAAGCCGAGGGAGGTCACGGACCCGGAGGTGCTCCGGCGGCGCGCCGGCACCCCGGTCCACCAGCATGCGAGCCGAGTCCCTGGGCTCGGCAGGTACCTGGGCGATCCGCTCCTCGGGGAGCTCGTAGTCGAAGGCGTCTGTCCGCACCGCCCGCGAGCATGACAAACCGCCCCGCCGGAGACGACATCGACGAGGCGGGCGAGGTCGCAGTGAGGGCCCGGGACCACCAGATGCCGGACATGGCTCGCCCCGACACAAGCGAGGACGCAGTCAGGGGCTTGCGGCGCGAGCCGAGCTCAGATGCCTTCGAGGGCGGGGATCAGCTTCGAACCGGCCTCTTCGACCAGGGAAAGCGGATCGTCCCCGTACGGCATCAGGTAGACCATCTCGATCCCCAGCTCGGCGTAGCCGACCATGTCTTCGCAGAACGCCTCGACGTTGCCGCCCCACGGCATCGGCCCCATGTAGAGCATGGTCTTCTGGATGCTCCCGTAGTCCCTCCCCTCGTGGCCGCAGTGCTCGCGGAGCACATCCAGCTTGTGGCGCACCTTGTCGTGACCCTCGCTGAAGATGTTGCACGCTTGGGCATGGCGCGCGACCAACCTCAGCGTCTTGCGCTCACCACCCCCGCCGATGAGAACCGGCGGGTGCGGCTCGCTCAACGCCTGCGGCGAGTTGATGGTCTCCTCCAGGTGATAGTGCCGGCCCTCGAACGGGCCGTCATCGTCGCTCCACATCTGCAGGCAGACCTGGATGGCTTCCTCGAGACGCTCGAAGCGCTCAGCGAGCGGTGGGAACGGCACACCGAGCGCGTCATGCTCGCGCTCGTACCAGGCAGCGCCGATCGCGAGCTTGGCTCGCCCGCCGGAGAGGACATCCAGCGTCGTGACCGTCTTCGCCAGCACGCCTGGATGCCGGTATGTGACGCCGGTGACCAGCAGGCCCAGCTCGATGGAGCTCGTGCGACCCGCGAGGTAGCCAAGCGTGGTGTAGCCCTCGAGCATCTCCATGTCGGCAGGACCGACGAACTCGAGCTGGAAGAAGTGGTCCATCACCGACAGCGAGGCGAAACCGGCGTCTTCTGCAGCCAGGGCCACCTCGCCGAGGGTCGAACCGATCTTCGCCGGTCCCCCCTTCCAGGTGAATGCAGGGACGTGCAAGGCGGCTTTCATCGACATCGACCTCCGCCGTGACACTACCGCCGGCAACCGAGCCGGCAGGCAAGAGGCGATTCGACTGCTGCGGTCACGAATCGAACAGCGTTGCGTCCTGCCCGGCCTGAGCCGACGCCGGCGGCGTGAGTCCCAGATGTCCCCATGCGGCAGGTGTGGTGACGCGACCCCGTGGCGTGCGCATGAGCAGGCCCTGCTGGATCAAGAAGGGCTCGTAGACGTCCTCGACGGTCTCGGCCGGCTCCGAGACGCTGATCGACACAGTGGAGAGCCCGACGGGCCCACCGCCGAAACGAACACAGATCGCCTGCAGGATCGCCCGGTCGATCTTGTCGAGGCCGAGCCGGTCGATGCCGAACAGCTCCAGCCCCGCACACGCCGTGGGGTGATCGATGTGCCCCTCCCCTTCGACCTCGGCATAGTCGCGGACACGTCTCAGGAGGCGGTTGGCGATGCGGGGCGTACCGCGCGCCCGACCGGCGATCTCAGCGGATCCGGCCGCGTCGATCTCGGCTCCGATGATGCGCGCGGTGCGGGCGACGATGGCATCGAGATCGCCGGTTCCGTAGTAGTCGAGGCGGGCAACCAGGCCGAACCTGTCACGCAAGGGTCCGGTGATGAGCCCCGTCCTGGTGGTGGCACCGACGAGGGTGAAGCGAGGTAGCTCCAGGCGAATCGACCGTGCGGCGGGTCCCTTGCCCAACACGATGTCCAGCTCGAAGTCCTCCATCGCCGGGTAGAGGACCTCCTCGACCGGCCGTGCGAGCCGGTGGATCTCGTCGATGAACAGCACGTCGCTCTCGTCGAGCTTGGTGAGGATGGCCGCGAGGTCGCCGGCACGCTCCAGGGCCGGCCCCGATGTGATGTGCATCGTCACGTCGAGCTCATGGGCGACTATGCCTGCCAGGGTGGTCTTGCCCAGGCCCGGGGGGCCGGCGAAGAGGAGGTGATCCGAGGCCTGACCTCTCGCCTTGGCCGCCTGCAACATGATGCCCAGCTTCTGTTTGAGCTCACTCTGACCGACGAACTCCGCCAACGTGCGGGGCCGCAAGCCGACCTGGTCACCCAGATCGACCTCGATCTCGGCGTCCTCGCCGGTCGGCTCGGGGTTCAACAGCTCTTCTCGCATCAGCACCCACCCGCTCTCATGCCACGGCCGGCCGTTGCAGGCGCAGCCGGAGCGCTGCAAGGGAACTTCGAGGCCGAACCTGCTCTCATGCCACGGCCGGCCGTTGCAGGCGCAGCCGGAGCGCTGCAAGGGAACTTCGAGGCCGAACCTGCTCTCATGCCACGGCCAGCCGTTGCAGGCGCAGCCGGAGCGCTGCAAGGGAACTTCGAGGCCGAACCTGCTCTCATGCCACGGCCAGCCGTTGCAGCGCGTCCTTGAGCATCTCGGAGGTGTCGCCCTCGGCGGGCAGGCCCCGCACCACCTCGTTTATCTCCTCCACTCCGTACCCGAGCCCGGCCAGCGCCTCGCGGACCTCGGTTCGTGCGCTGGGTTCACCGGCGGCACCGATCGAGTGCTGGGTCAGGTCGAGGTCGGGTAGCTCCAGCTTCGATTTCAACTCGACCAGCAGCCGAGCGGCGGTCTTCTTGCCGACCCCTGGCACGAGGCACAGCGCGTCGATGTCGTCATCGGCGAGGAGGCAGCGCAGGCCGTCGGGATCGTGGACCGACTGGATCGCCAGAGCCAGAGCCGGGCCGACGCCATGGGCCGAGACAAGTGCCTCGAACACCCAACGCTCGTCGCCGGTGCTGAACCCGTAGAGCGTCTGGGTGTCCTCGCGCAGGTGGTGATGTACATGCAAGAAGACCTCGTTGCCCGGCTCCCCCAGGCGCGCGACCGTCGCGGGCGTGGCCGTGACGCGGTACCCGATGCCGTTCACCTCGATGAGGACCTCCCCGCCATGGCGCTCGATCAACGTGCCCCTGAGCGATCCGATCATCCTGCTACCTCCGTAGGCTGTGCCGGCTGGCGCGCCAAGTGGCACAGCGCCACCGCCGCGGCATCGGCCGCGTCGGGAGAGCCGATGTGACCGAGGCCGAGCAGGGTCTTCACCATCTCCTTGACCTGGTTCTTGTCGGCGGCACCGAAGCCGGTGACTGCTTCTTTGACCTCGTTCGGCGAATACTCGACCACCTGACATCCGCGGCCCGCGGCCTCGGCCATGACCACGCCGCTGGCCTGACTCACACTCATCGCCGTCCGAGCGTTCGCCTGGAACAGCACACGCTCGATGGCCACGACAGCGGGCGCGAACTCCTCGAGCAGCGCGCTGATCTCGTCGCGCAGGCCCACCAGCCGTTGCGCGACCGTCAGGGTGGTACCGGTTCTCAACACGCCGAGGGCGACCGCTCGCGACTCGTGACCGGTGCGTCCCACGATGCAGTAGCCGCAGCGGGACAGACCGGGGTCGACGCCGAGGACGAACATACGTACGTGAGACTAGTACTCTTCGAGTCCGTCCCGGCGGACCGGCTCGGCGAGCGGCTCTCCGCCAGGAGATCAAGGCCGCTGCCGGCCCGCCCGATCACACAAGGGATGACTGGCTCTCTCGGAGTTGCCCCCCAAGCACCTGCCTCCCTGGGACCTGGCACCCTCACAGGCGTCCGGCACCGCGATCCCAGCTGCCGGTCTGCTGGATCCCTCGTCGAGCTCGATGCCGTCACCCACCGCTTCGGGGAGGTGACCGCGCTGGACCGGTTGACCCTGGCGGTCCCACGTGAGCAGATCACGGTCCTGCTCGGACCGAACGGAGCCGGCAAGACCACGGCCATCAGGGTCATCACCGGTGCGCTCACCCCGACCGAGGGAACAGTCAGCACCTTCGGGCTCGATCCGCGGGCCGACGGGGCACAGGTCAGGAGCAGGTGCGGCGTCGTATCGGCCAAGCCTGCCCTCTACGACCGGCTGTCCGGATACGACAACCTGCTCTACTCGGCTCGGCTCTACGAAGTCGACCCTCAGCTGATCGAGCCTCGAATCCGCGAGGCAGCGCAACGCTTCGCCATCGAGTATGCGCTCGGACAACAGGTCGGCGGCTACTCGACCGGCATGAAGACCCGTCTCGCACTGGCACGATCAGTGCTGCACCGTCCCGAGTTGCTCCTCTTCGACGAGCCGACCTCCGGCCTCGATCCGGAGTCCTCACAGGCGGTGCTCGACCTGATCCGCGACATGACCAGCGACGGCAGGACCGTCGTGATGTGCACCCACCTCCTCGCCGAAGCCGAGGGGCTCGCCGACCACGTCGTTGTGCTCGACCAAGGGACCGACCTGATCGCCGGGTCACCCTCGGCGCTGACCCGGCGGTACTGGCCCGGAGCGGTCGTACGTCTCGAAGCCGAGCACCCCGAGCGGCTCGACACCATTGCCTCCTGGGACGGTGTCATCGACTACGTGAGAGGCGACATCGCCACCGTCACCCTCGATGACATCAGTCGGGTGCCCGACATGATCCGGCATCTCGTCGAAGAGGAAGTACGGCTGAGGCGGGTCGAGCCCCACGTACCCACCCTCGAGGACCTGTACTTCGCCGTACGGCGGGAGGCGAGCCCTTGAACTGGCACCGCATGGCGACTGTGCTCAGGACCGACCTGAAGCAGCTACTCCAGGCCAGGGACTTCTGGGTTCCGATGATGGCACTGGGAGCGATCTTCTTCCTCATCATCCCCACCGTCCTCCTGCTCGCCATCTCATCCATCGGCGATGTCGAGGTCGTGAAGAACGTCAGCAACGCCTTGGACCTGCTCCCCCAGCAGGCACAGCAGCAGATCCAGGGTGACAGCCCCGAGGCGCGGACGGCCTACGCCCTGGCGGTGTACCTGTTCGCCCCGGTGGCGGTGGTCGTGCCACTGACGATCTCGACCGCGGTGGGCGCCGCGACGATCGTCGGTGAGAGGGAGAGGGGCACCGGTGAGTTCCTCGCCCATTCCCCAGCCGACGTCCGAGAGATCTACCTGGGCAAGCTCGCCGCCAGCCTCATACCCGGCTACTTCACCACCATCGCGGGCTTCGGGGCCTACTCGCTCATCGTGAACCTGATCGTCGGACCCCAGGTCGGAGGTTGGTTCTTCCCGACACCGCAGTGGTGGGTTCTCATGTTCTGGGTTGTCCCGCCGTTTCTTGCTTTCACGTTGTCGCTGGTTCTGCGCCTCTCAGCACGGGTGAAGTCCACCGCGGCCGCCCAGCAGGCATCGGGTCTGGTGAGCCTGCCGCTCATCCTGGTGGCGTACAGCCAGTCGTCCGGGGCGCTGTTCGGCGCGGCCGTCTCGGGTTGGGTGACCGGAGCGCTCGCCTGGGTGATAGCCCTGTTCAGCCTGAGCCGGGGCATGAAGGCCGTGTCCCGGAACCGTCTCCTCGGCGTCGCCGACGAGAGCTGAGCTCAGGGGTCGGTTCCCCTCGGGGGCTGCGCTCCCACGGCCGCCACCAGCTCGCCCGTGGGGCGGAAGCTCAGTCCGCCGATCGACCGGTGGGCGTAGGTGATCGTGCCCTCCGCGTCGATGACGAACGCCGAACGGCGGTACAGACCGAGCAGCCCCAGGATCCCGTATGCGGCACCCACCGCCTTGCCCTCGTCGGACAGAAGGGGGAAGGCGAATCCCCCGCGCTTCTCCGAGAAGGAGCGATGGCTGTCAGTCGACTGCGGGCTGATGGCCAGGATCTGCGCGTTCACCTCGCGAAAGGCGCCGATGTCCTCGGTGTAGGTGCCCAGCTGCCTCGTACACACGGGTGAATCGTCAGCGGGGTAGAAGACCAGGACGACCGGCTGTCCCCTGTAGTCGTCGAGTGAGAACAGCCGGGCATCATCCTCGCCCGGGGCAACGCCCATGAGCTCGAAATCCGGTGCGGGATCTCCGACAGCAGGGCTCACGGTCATTCAACCCGCGGCCTGGAGGATCTCGTCAGGGATGTCGAAGTTCGAGTAGACATCCTGCACGTCGTCGTGATCGTCGAGCGCGTCGATGAGCCTCAGTACCGCTTTGGCAGCCTCCGAGCTGTCGAGGGAGACCGACGACGTCGGCAGCATCGTCACGTCACTGGACTGGATCTCGATGCCCGCCGATTCCAGCGCCGGCCGGAGCTCGGACAGCGCGCCAGGCTCGCAGGTCACGCTCCAGGTGTCGCCCTCGCGGACTATGTCCTCAGCGCCGGCGTCGATCGCCACGAGCATGAGATCGTCCTCGCTCACCTCACCGGGGACGACGATCACACCCTTGCGTTCGAACTGCCAAGCCACCGAGCCGGGCTCGGCGAGGGAGCCTCCCAATCTGGTGAAGACGCTGCGTATCTCGGCACCAGTGCGGTTCCGGTTGTCGGTGAGGACATCGACATAGACCGCCACCCCATTGGGCGCATAGCCCTCGTAGGCGACCTGCTCGTAGGAAGCCCCTTCGAGCTCCCCGGTGCCGCGCTTGATTGCACGCTCGATTGTGTCGAGAGGCACCGAGTTGTCGCGGGCCTTCTGGAACATGGTCCGCAACGTCGCGTTGGACTCCACGTCGCCACCGCCCTCGCGCGCCGCCACTTCGACCTGTCGTATCAGCTTGGCGAAGAGCTTTCCCCGCTTCTTGTCGGCCGCGCCCTTCTTGTGCTTGATGGACGCCCACTTCGAGTGACCTGACATCTGGCTCTCCTGAACGGTTGGCCTACCTACGCCGTAGCGAGCGAACGTCCGGGGTCATCGGTCTGGCGCAGGAACAGCTGATGGAGTCTGTCGTCGTCGGTTAGTTCGGGGTGAAAGGTCGTGATCATGACGGGTCCTTGCCGACACACCACCGGGTCGCCCCTGACGCTAGCCAGGACCTCCACCCCCGGCGCCACTTGCTCGACGACGGGAGCCCTGATGAAGATCCCGTG
Organism: Acidobacteriota bacterium; assembly: GCA_003577145.1. Classification (GTDB taxonomy): domain Bacteria; phylum Actinomycetota; class Acidimicrobiia; order Acidimicrobiales; family Microtrichaceae; genus ATN2. The sequence goes on from QEUP01000013.1 coordinate 226,196, forward strand.
GTACGGCGGCCCTTTGACGCCGTCGATGTCGAGATCGGCCTCGAAGGACTGCAACTGGCCGCCATAGCCGTTCCGCCGGACCGTGATGTCGATAGCTCCGAAGCTGCGCTGGTCCGGCCGCCCGTCACGGACACGAGAGCACAACAGGATCGCCCCTGCGCACGTTCCGAATACCGGCATCCCAGCGCTGATCCTCTCGTCGATCGCCTCGAAGAGGCCAGAGCGATCCAGCAGCATCGAGATGGTCGTCGACTCGCCGCCGGGGATGATCAACAGCTCGATGTCGTCGAGGTCGCCGGCCTTCCTGACCTCCTTGCCCGGGATGCGCAGTCGATCGAGCGCGTCGAGGTGGAGCCCGTAGGCCCCCTGCAAGGCAAGGACCCCGGCCTTCACCTCACCACCCGCGTTCGGCGAGCTTCGTTTGCAGGTCCTCGATCTCCAGTCCCGGCATGGCGTGACCGAGGCCGGTGCTGACCTTCAACAAGATGTCGGGATCGCCGAAGTTCGTCGTCGCCTCGACGATGGCCTTGGCCATCGTCGATGGCTCCTCGCTCTTGAAGATACCCGAGCCCACGAACACCGATTCGGCACCGAGCTGCATCACCAGCGCGGCATCGGCCGGCGTCGCGACCCCACCGGCGCAGAACAGGGGCACGGGCAGGCAACCCGTTCGTCCGACCTCTTGAACGAGGCCCAACGGGGCACGCAGGTGCTTCGCCCACTCGAACAGCTCGGCAGAGTCGGCCCCGGTGATCTTCGCCATGTCGCCACGTATCGAGCGCAGGTGCCTCACCGCTTCGACGATGTTGCCCGTCCCGGCCTCCCCTTTCGATCGGATCATGGCGGCACCCTCCGAGATCCGCCGCAGCGCCTCCCCCAGGTCGTTGGCACCGCAGACGAAGGGGACTGCGAAGAGCCACTTGTCGATGTGGTGGACCTCGTCCGCTGGTGTGAGGACCTCGCTCTCGTCGATGTAGTCGACCCCTAGCGCCTCGAGGATCTGTGCCTCCGCGAAGTGGCCGATCCGTACCTTGGCCATCACCGGGATGGTGACCGCGTCCTTGATCCCCTCGATCATCTCGGGATCGCTCATGCGCGCCACGCCACCCTGCTTGCGGATGTCGGCCGGCACCCGCTCGAGGGCCATCACCGCGACCGCCCCGGCGTCCTCGGCGATCCGGGCGTGCTCGGGGGTCACCACATCCATGATGACGCCGCCCTTGAGCATCTCGGCCAACCCACGCTTGACCGTGAACGTGCCGGTCTCGGGGCCCTGTGCCGGAGCGCCGGGCTTGGCTTGTCTGGGGGTGTCGTCGACCATGCCCTCAAGTCTATTGCCGAAGTCCCGGCGGCAAGGACCCCATTGTCGGGGGGGCCGAGCCCACCCCTCGGGCGCGCGAGGCCTGGCAGGTGCTCAGGAGCCGAGCAATTGCTGGGCGGTCTGCTCGTCGAGCACCGCGGCGGAACCAGGATCGACGAGGGAGATCCACGTCGTTCCCGGCTGAAGGCGGATCGTGGATCCGTCGGCGGCGATCAGCTCGAAGGGAGCCGCTGGGTCGTCGCGGGCCCAGGTCCCGGACACGACCCGTCCACCGACGAACACCATCGCCGAACCGGACCCGACTGTGAGCGCCTCCGGCGAGGTCGCGTCCGCCTGGCTCTGGCTGTACTGCACATCGAGCACCACGACGTTCGTCGGGGCCAGCTGCCGGCCGGACTCGTCGGTCTGGGGCAGACCGTACTCGTAACGAGCCCAACCACCTCGCCTGTCGTCCCACACGTAGGCCACCTCGAAGTCTGCGTCACTTGTCGTCGCACCCGCAGCAGCCTCGCCGGCGGCGGGCTCTTCGCCGGCCAGGTAGGAGAACTGGGGGTTCGGAGGTCGGGAACCGACCGGCGCCAGAGCCCACAGGTCGGCCGATTTTGCGTACAGGTTGTGGGGCGCTTCACGCTCGGGAGACCGGTAGTAGGAGTCCGGGGTGATGCTGTCCCCAACGTTGAACGCGTCGGCTGACTGCAAAGCGGTGAGTACGCCCGGGTTGCCGCCCGAGTTGGCGAACAGCGGCGTGTTCAGCGCAGCAAGAAGCGCCGGGTCGCTGGTGCGCGCCGACCTGATGGGACCGATGTCGCCCACCTCGGCGGAGTGGAACACCGCGAGGAACCGGGTGACGCCCTCGACCCGGATCTCATAGACGATGTCAGCGTCCTCCAAGCCCGTCTGGGGCACGGCCGCCTCGGAGTTGTCGATCTTGGCGGCCAGCGCCGGACGGTCCAGGCGCGCTACTGCCTCACCGGTCACCTCCAAGCCGGTGAGTGGCGCCACGGCTCTGTCCAGTTCGCCCTCGCCGCTGGACGTGTCGTCTTCGCCCCCGAGGAGGAACCCGGCTGCGAAGGCACCACCGAGCACCAGCACGACCCCGCACAGAACAGCAGCGATCCTGGCGTTCCGGCTCACCGCGTGCCGCGCCGGCTCACGGGGTTCGACCGGTGGCGAGTACGGAGGCGGCGGTGCCCTCGTCCATGAGCGCCGTGCCGTCCACAGGCGTGATCGCCAGATAGGTGTTACCTGGCGTCAACATGATCGGATTGCCCTCGTAGTCGGTGAGCGTGAAGGGATGGTGCGCATCGCTCCTTGCCCAGAGCCCGTAGATGACATGGCCCTGGGAGAACACGGCTACTGCACCCGTGCCTGTGGTGATGGCGTGGGGGTCCCTTGCATCTGCGGGGCCGGGGATGGTGGTGACCTCGACGGAGACGACGTTGACCGCGCTCAGCTGCGCCCCGGTCTCGTCGACGTGAGGCCCACCGTCCTGGTAGCGCACCCACGTGTTGCGGTCGGCGGCCCAGACCCACATCGGTTCCCCGTCCTCGGTGCCGAAGTCGAGGGTGAGACCGGCTGCGGGGGTTGCGGTCCCGGGCAGATCGTCACCCGGCGCGTAGTACTGGAACTGCGGCGCCGGCGGGGTGTCCTCTGGTGTCGCGTATCCGCGCAGCACCGACCCGGTCGAGTACAGGTTGTGGGGAGCGGGCCGGGTCGAGTCGCGGTAGTAGTCCTCGAAGGCGACGAGGTCGTGGTTGACGTTGTGCACGTCGGCCTCGTACATGATCTCGGTCACGCCTTCGTTGCCTCCCGACCAGGCGACGAGCGGATGGCCGAGCATCGGCAACAACTCGGCGTCGTGGGTACGGGCAGACCGGATGGGCCCGACCCGCTCTATGTCCTGTGAATGGAAGATGGCCGCGAAGCGGCTCTTCTCCCATACCGGCTCCTCGATCACGATGTCGGCCTGGTTGAGCCCGGCCTGGGGCATGGCGAGGACGTCGTTGTCGATCTTCACCACCAACGCCGGGCGCTGCAGCCGAGCCTCCTCGGCGGCGCTGATGGGGATGCCGGTCAGCGGCGCGGTGGGAACCGGCGGGGCGGTTGTCGCCGAACTCGACGAGGTGGAGCTGATCTCGGAGCCGCCCACTGCGGTCTCGCTGGTGGACGAACCACATGCAGCCGCCAACAGGGCGACCGCGGCCGCCAGCGCGAGCGCCACGAGGCGAGCGGAGCGGCTCGACGATCTGGGACCGTCGAGGCGCGCCAGGCGCGACGCCTCGATCCCGGTACCCGCCGTGCGACACGGCACTTCCACCTTGGAGTGCCGCCTGCCGGCGGATTTCCGAGCTGACGACGACGGTGGCTCATGACGGGGGGTTCGACGTTTCACGGCATGCTGCTTTCGTTCACAACTCTCTGAGTGCTGCAATGCGCTCTTCGAGTGGGGGGTGGGTCGCAAACAGATGGTTCAGACGCGAGAGATGACCTTCCTCCGCCGACCGGGGCATGGGTTCTTCGATCCACATGTGGGCGGTGGCCCGCGAGCCCGACCTCACGACGGTCGTGTCCGCTTGCAGCTTCTCCAGGGCCGAGATCAGTCCCGGTGGGTAGCGCGTCATCTCCACCGCTGAGACGTCGGCCAGGGATTCGCGCCGCCGCCCGATTGCCAATTGCATCAGCTTCCCAATCAGCGGCGCGAGTAGCAAAAGCACGATGCCGACGATGGCGAGAACAGCTCCGGCGTTGCCGCCGTCGCGCCGACGGTGACCGCTGAACCACAGAGTGCGAAGTGTGACGTCGGCCAGGAGCGTGAGGAAGCCGACCATCGTCACCGCAATCGTGTTGACCAGGATGTCGTAGTTCTTGACGTGGCTCAGCTCGTGCGCCAGCACCCCCTCCAGCTCGATGCGGTCCATCTTGTCGAGTAGGCCGGTTGTGACGGCGATGGCGCTGTGCCGTGGGTTTCGCCCGGTGGCGAAGGCGTTGGGGGCGGCGTCGTCGACGATGTACAAGGCCGGCGGCGGTAGCCCCGAGGCGATGCAGAGGCCCTCGACGAGGTTGTGGTACCTGGCGAACTGCTCCGGCGGTGCGGGCTTGGCCCGACTCACCGCCAGAGCGATCCTGTCCGAGTTCCAATAGCTGGCCCATGTGAGTAATACGGCGACCACCACGGCGATGGCCACCGCGCTCCAACCGAAGTCGAAGACGTACAGAACGAGTGCGGTCACGGTGGCGGTGACCACCACGAACGCTATGACCAGCAGCGCGCTGCGCCGCTTGTTTGCCGTTACCTGGTCGTACAGGACTGCCTACCTTCGTGTTTCAGAACTGCACTTGGACCGGGCCCCGGGATTCGTCGTCTGCCTCGAAGTACTCCCGTCCGGTGAACCTGAAGATCCCCGCGACCATCACCGCCGGGAACGTCTGGATCTTGGTGTTGTACTTGTAGACGGTGTCGTTGTAGAACTGCCGCGCGTAGGCGATGCGGCCCTCGGTGGCAGTCAACTCCTCCTGCAGCTCCAGGAAGCTCTGGTTGGCCTTGAGATCCGGATACGCCTCCTGGAGTGCGAACAGCGACTTCAGCGCGCCGGTGATCATGTTCTCGGCCTGAGCCTGTTCCTGCGGCCCTTGGGCCTGCATCCCCATGTTGCGGGCCTGGATGACGTTCTCGAGGGTCTCCTTCTCGTGGGACGCGTAGCCCTTGACCGTCTCCACCAGGTTGGGGATGAGGTCATAGCGCCGCTTGAGCTGCACGTCGATCTGAGCCCAGGCGTTCTCTATACGGTTCCGGAGCTTGACCAGCCCGTTGTAGAGAACGACGAGCCAGATCACCAGCAAGACGACGATTCCTAGGATGATCCAGAGTGCGATCATGAAACTCCCTCTGGGACGATCGGCCACCATGATAAGAGGCCGGGCGGCCGATCCTTGGTATTTCCGGGGCGTGGCCCCCTCACAACGAGTGGTATCGGATCAGATACTCGTCGGCGAGGCGCTCCATGGAGAATTCGCCTGCGCGTCGCCGCCCCGACTCGACCAGACTGCCTGCCAGGTCCTTGTCGGCGCACAACCGGCCCAGCGCAGCCCCCAGCGCGTCGCCATCGCCGGCTGCGACGAGCAACGCGTCGAGGTGGTTGCGGGCCACCCGCGCATAGCCCGGTATGTCGCTGGCCACGACGGGCGTACCGGCAGCCATGCTCTCGAGCAGCACCACGCCGAATGACTCGCCCATCAGCGACGGCGCACAGAACACGTCCGCACCGCGGAGCCGGCTGTCCCGTTCTTCGTCAGAGATCGTCCCGAGCCACTCGATCCGGGGATCTCCGGCATGTCGGCGCTGGAGTTCAGCGGTCTGCGGCCCCTCACCCGCCACCCACAGCCTCAGGTCGGACGGGAGTCTGCCGATGGCCTCCAGCAAGACGCCGAGACCCTTGCGCTCCTCGTGACGCCCCACGAAGAACACCGTGGGGCCGTCCGTCGGCCACGGATCGGCGTTGGCGAAACGGTCCACCTCGACCCCGTTGAACAGAATCTCGTAATCGCCGCCCAGTGAGCGCCTTGCCATCTGCCTCGCGTCATCGGAGACCGCGACCCGCAGGTCGATGCGTCGCCCCAGCCAGCGGACGATCGGGCCGAGCAGTTCATACGCTGAGCTCCCGCCCGCAGCGTGAAAGGTGCCGACGATCGGTGCGTTCTTGCCGAACAGAGCCGTCATCGTCGGGCCGGGCACCAGCGGCTCGTGCAGGTGGAGGATGTCGAACCCCTCGTCGTTCAACGCCCGGATGGTGCGCAAGGTCGCCGAGATGTCCGGTGCGATCGGGGCAATCGAGCCGTTGGCCGCGGTGGGGACGCTGTTGCCCAGAGGTGTCACGGCGGCGTCGGGGGGTGGGCCGTCACAGGGCGCGAGCACCCGCACCTGGTGACCGCGCCTTCGTAGCGCGCGCCCCAACGCCAGAACCTGTCCCTGCACCCCACCAGGGATGGTCAGGCTGTAGGGGCACACAAGCCCGATCCGCAGACTGCCGGCAGGCCGGCCCGTGACCCGGTTCACTCCGGGGCCTCCAGCCCCAGAGCCCGGCGATCGCTGGGCCAGTTCGGCTGCATCAGGAACCACTGTTCGGGCTCTCGTCTGATGAGGCCCTCCAACTCGTGAGCCAGGGCCTGGGTGATCCTCTTCACGTCGTCGCGCAGCGATCCGCTGCGCTCGACGGCGAGCGGCGGGCGGACCACGGCATGAACGTGGTCGTCGCGGAAGTACACGGCGCTGGGCAGGATGTCGGTACCGGTGCGAATCGCCAGCGTCGCCGGGCCCCCCGGGAGCCTGGTCCGCTCGCCGAAGAACTCGACTTCGACGCCTCCCCCACCGATGTCGCGATCGCTCAACAGGCAGACCACATCACCACGCTTGATCGCCTTTATCACCTCTGCGCCGGCGCCTGCACCGAGGGGGACGATGTGCATTCCCAGCGACTCCCGGAACTCCAGGAACCAGTCGAAGAGCTCAGGGGGTTCGAGCGGCTCGACGACCGCGGTGACCCCGAGCTGTTGGACTTCGGTGAGCCAGAAGGCCGCCCACTCCCAGCCGCCCATGTGGGGAAGCGCCAGAATCGGCCCCAGACCACGTGAGCGGGTCCGTTCGACGCTCTCGTAGCCCTCGTAGGCGAACCCGGCGTCCACCTCATGGACGCTGAGCGAGGGCAGCCGGAACGAGTCGACGTAGTAGCGGGCATACGAGTCGAACACCCGGCCGGTAGCCCGCCGAAGCTGTGGTGGCGAGAGCCTTCCCTCGTAGATGCGCTGCAGGTTGCGCTCCACGACCTGTCGTCGTTCGGGTGAGACCGCCGCGACGGTCCGGGCTATGGCGCGGGCGCCGTTCTCGGCAACTCGTCGCGGGAAGGCCTGGCAGAGGGCCGACCCCGCCTTGTAGGCGCTGACCGAGAAATCCAACGCAGCTTCAGGGGGACCGGCGGCCGCTCTGGCGATCGCGGGCCCTGGTCCGCCATCTCTGGGTCGTGGACTGAGCGGCCCGCCGTGGACGGCGTCGCGTGGGCTGTGCCTTGACCGGCTTCGGCTCACTCGCCTGGCGCCAGACCTTGACGAACCTCTGGACCGCCGTCACCACGCTGAGGGCGAGCATCACCCACAGGACCGGTATCAGCAACTGGTCGAACAGCAGGCCGAAGCCGAGGAGTATGAAACGCTCGGCTCTTTCCATGATCCCTCCGCGCGCGTCGTATCCCAGGGCATCGGCTTTGGCCCGCTGATAGGAGACGAGGAACGCCGAGACCATGACGGCGACAGGCAGGATGGCTACGGGGCCGGGCTCGTTGACGGCCAGGTAGTAGGCAACCCCTCCGAACAGCAGCGCGTCTGTCAGGCGGTCGGCGACCGAATCGAGAAACGCCCCACGCTGGCTGGGGTTACCGCCTGCTTTGGCTACGGCACCGTCGATCAGATCGGGCAGACCGGTGAGGATCAGCAGGAGAAGGCCCACGCGCAGGGCGCCGGCACCGATGGCCACCGCGGCGCCCACCGCGAACACCACGCCCAGCGCGGTTATGTGGTCGGCCTTCAGGCCGGTGCGGCGGATCTTGGCCCCTAGGGGTTTGAGGCCCTTCTCGATGTTGCTCCGCCAGCGTCCGTCGAACACGGGTGACGCTCCTGGTGGGGGACTCTCGTACCTGCCGGCGCCCGGTTGGGGGGTGGACCCCCGGACCTGGCACGGCTGTCGTTCAGGGTAGCAACCGGACCGGGGGTGTCACGTCATCGGTGACCCGAGGCACAGCCCGGGCTGGGACTTGGCTCCGGACGAGAATCCGTGCTCCGGGCGGAGCAAGATGTTGCGGTGACGGTCCTGAGGGGGTGCCCACCATGAAGAGGGTTGGGTTGAAGGCGCTGCTGGTAGCGCTGGCGCTGGCTGTCCTGGCAGCAGCGTGCACCGATTCCGGAGACGGCGCCGAGGAGTCGGCGCCCGACGAGGACGGGTCCCCTGCGGTCCCCGAGTCCACAGCCTCGCCTGGTTCCACCGCGGATCTCCGGCTGGTCACCCTGAACCTGCTCCACGGCCTGCCGTATGTGGCCTGCGCGCCCGACAGCGACTCCTGTCAGGCTGCGGACCGCCTCGACGGCCTTTTCGCGCTGATCGAGGACGAGGCCTCCTGCCCCGACGTGATCGGCCTGCAGGAGATCGGCCCGGAGCAAAAGGAGATGATACCCGACCAGCTCGCCGACCTCTGCGAGGGCGTCTACGCGATGCTCTTCGAGGACGAAGGCAGCGTCGACGAGACGATGGTGCTCACCTCACTACCCGTCGTCGAACACCGCTCGGTTGACCTCTCGGGGCCCCCGTGGACAGCCCACTGGGCTCGGTTGGAATCTGATCTCGGCCCGGTCGACTTCTTGACCACTCATTTCGCCAGCGACTCCTACAACCCCGACTGCACGCCCGAGGTGTGCTCGCCGGTCTGCCCGACCGGGGTCGAGATGGGAACCTGCAACGCCATCGAGGTGGTGCATTTCCTGGACGAGAACGCCGATCCCGACGGGGTCACGATCGTCACCGGCGACCTCAACCAGTCGCTCGACCATCCCCGCATCCGCACCATCACCGACGCCGGCTACCGGGACGTGTGGCTCGAGGCCGGCAACCCCGAATGTGATCCCGCAACCGGTGTGGGCTGCACCTGTTGCATCGAGGGCAATGACGGGTTGGAAGGCCTCGCCACACCGGAGAAGACCTTCTCGAGCCGCATCGACTTCGTGCTGGTTCGCGCGCCGGATGCCTGCGAGTTGGCTGTCGACTCCCCCGATGATGGCGACGGCGACGGCACCGCCACCGCCGTCTTCGCCGGTGATCCGCTCGATCCGCCGATCAACGGCGTGTACTGGGCATCCGACCACGCCGGCGTGCAGGCCGATCTCTCCTGCGCCTGAGCGGTGGGCGTCCCCGCAGCAGGACCCCTCGTACGGGGCGACTAGTCGCCGTCCCGAACCCTCCAGCCGACAGGGATGTCGAAGGAGTCCCACCCCCCGATCCGATGGAAGAACGCCCCGGAGATGACCCCGTCATCTCCCACGGCGACCTGGGCAACAAACGGGAGATCCCAGAAGGTCGCGCCGCCGTTGGCAACGAACCTGAAGAAGCCGGCATAGCTCGGGCCGGCACCGATGCGCTGGGCGGCGAGGCCGAGCGCACTTATAGTGAGGTTCGCCGAGAGCTGGTAATCAGGCGCAGCCAGGGCGACGATCGTCTTGGGGCCCGAGCTGTCGTTGGTGACCTCGGCCCAGTAGGGCCGCGTGCTGGTGAGACTCGAGAAGAGCACGAGGGGCCCGAACTTGACCTCGAACATCTCCCCGCCCAGGACCTGCGTTTCGCCCTCCATCAGGCCGTAGCCGCCCTCGTCGTCGACGAGCACCACCTGGGCACGGGCCAGGCCCGGCTCGAAGGTGTGCTCGATGGAGGGCTCGGTGGTGTGTTGCCATCCCGGCTGTGACAGGTCGAATGCCCAGAACGGGTCCTCGGCCTGTTCGGTCCCGTAGTCGTCGGGGATCATCAGCTCGGGGTCGAAGGTCCACCAGTAGTCGACGAAATGGCGTTGGGGGTCGGGGTGAGAGGCGCCGGAGGCGTCGAAGGTGACGGTGTAGGGCGATCCTTCGTCGATGGAGACCCCCAGCTCACCGAAGTCCCTGAACGGTACTGAGACGACAGGGCTCAACAGGAGGCCCTGGCCCCCCAAGTCGTCGACGGCAACCGCTGCAGCGGCCCACAACCCAGGCTCTGTGAAGGTCGTACTATTGACCGGCTCGGTCGAGTACTGCCAGTCGATGTCATCTGTCGGGACCAGCCCCACGAAGGCCCACCAGTACCCGACGATGTGGCGTTGGGGGTCGGGGTGAGAGGCGCCGGAGGCGTCGAAGGTGACGTCCAGCGGCGAATACCCGCTGGTAGGGGACGCCTCCAGCTCGCCCTCCCACGTGATCAGTCCCGGGTCGGGTCCGTTGCCCGGGACGCCACCGTCGGCGTCGACCGCGGGGATGCCCAGCAGACCGAACACCAGCACCAGCGCCAGGGCAACCTTCGACATCGTTCGCATCTCGCCTCCCAGGTCGGTGTCGCCTCTGACCGGCGGCACCACTCATCGGTCGCCGACGGCCGGACATCATCTCTGATGGATCATCCTCTCACTGAGACGCGGATCAGTCTGTAAACGGCATTACACAACGCTGCGGAGCCGTCGGCGCAGCAGCGGGTACCCCAGAACCCGATGGCGCAGCCCGCGCCACCTGCGGTGGCGCCAAGTGAACGCTGCGGAGCCGTC
>QEUP01000052.1 GCA_003577145.1 Acidobacteriota bacterium
TCGGGATCTGGCCAAGGAGTCAGGGATTTCGCCGTCGTCGGTGGGGCGGATCTGGCGGGCCTTCGGTCTCAAGCCATGGGCGACCGACACGTTCAAGCTGTCCGAGGACCCGCAGTTCGTCGCGGAACCTGTCAATAGCTGATTGCCGAGTTCTTATGTGGATTGGATGGTTGGCTTGTTGATCCAGGCCTTGGACGGAACCTCAGCTGGTCGGGGCCGTTGGGTGAATCGTTCGGGGTGAGCGGCGTGGGCGGCGTCGAGTGCGGCCTGGCGGTGCTCGAGGATCACGGTGTGGTTTCCGTGGTGGAGGTCTGCGGGTCGCAGGTAGCCGATGCCGGAGTGGTAGTGCACGTCGTTGTACCAGTGGAAGAAGCTGCGGCACCACGAGCGGGCGTGGCGGATCGAGTCGAACCGGTCGGGGTAGTCGGGCCGGTACTTGAGCGTCTTGAAGTGGCTCTCGATGAACGGGTTGTCGTTGGAGACCCGTGGCCGGCTGTGGGATTTTGCGACGCCGAGCTCGCTGAGCAGCTCGGCGACGGTCCCGGCGATCATCGGCGAACCGCGATCGGCGTGGATGACGAGCTGGTCGCGGTCCACGCCGTGGCGGCGACAGGCCTCGCGGATCAGGCGGCGGGCGTGGGCTTCGGATTCGGTCTCGTGCAAGCTCCAGCCGACCACCATGCGGCTGTAGATGTCGATGATCGTGTACAGGTAGTAGCGCACACCCTTGGTCGGACCGCGAAGAGCGGTGATGCCCCAGGTCCACACCTTGTTCGGCGCGTCGGCTTCGAGTCGTGGGACACCGTAGGAACCGGCTCGCTGGTGGCCGCCCCGCCGTCGCTCGCGGACCAGGCCTTTGGCTTCGAGGATCCGGTACATCTGGCGTTCCGAGCACAGGTACGTGCCCTCGTCGAGCAGGGTCATGTACACCTGTGCCGGAGCCACGTCGACGAACCGCTCCGAGCACAGCACGTCGATCACGTGCTGGTTCTCCTCGGCGGTCAACGACGCCGGATGCGGCGCCCGCGGCTTGGGTTCTGCCGGCGGTGGCAACCGCAGCCGGCCCTCGTCACGTTGGCGGCGATGATGATAGGAGCGTTCATTCACCGCGAACGCCACGCACGCACGGGCCACACCAACCTTCGGCGCGAACTCGCTCACCCGAGCATCAAGCATCGTGGTCACTTCGCCTCGGCGCTCTTGCGGCTGTGCTTCTGCAAGAGCGCCGATACTTTTCCCTGGGCGTCGATGAGCTCCTCGGCGGTCTCCAGGGCCGCTTCAAGCTCGGCGACCCTCGCCCGCAGCCGGGCGTTCTCGGCCTTCACCGGATCGCCTTTGGGTCCTGGCTTCTTGGCCTTCATCGCCTCCAGGGCACCCTGGTCGCGTTGCTCACGCCACGCCGAGATCAACGAGGAATACAAGCCCTCCCGGCGCATGATCTCCCCACGAGCCGAGCGCGACGGCGCCGCGTCCAGCTCGGCGAGGATCTTCAGCTTGTACTTCGCGGGATACGACTGGCGCGCCGGTCGTACTTCGGGGTCAGGACGCGATGTCACGGCCTCAACGGTAGTAACGGACATGACTCCTTCTCATTTCTCGCCCTACTTCACAGAACTCTCATCGTAGAGCAGCAACCACCATTATGTCAGAGAGGGTACCTGCTCCTGTCGACATGTCATCCCCACCGCGCCGCATGCGCACGCTGAGCCTCTGGGTTGAGCGACAGGTCCGCAAGCCAGCGTCCGTGGTCAAGCAAGTCCTCGTCAACGAAAGGAGTTGGGTCACCTGGGAGCATGGCCACGGGCTCATAGGCCAGCCGATCTCTCGTGGCGTCCGGCCATTCGATCGATAGCAGCTGTTCCCTGGTTGTCCCGCCAGAAGCGCCGTGCACTTCTACGTGCACCTGGCTCATGGGCGCGGAGCGGTTCCCGCAGAACAACCAGAGAACCCCCTGATGCAGTGCAACTGCCAGAAACGTTCCTTCGAGGAAAAAGCAGACTCCGTCATTCTCGCCCGACCGCAAAGGACGCTCGATTTCCTCGAGCTCGATCCGTTTGGTTGCAGGGTCAAACTCCACCGCAACCTGCCCGTGGTCAAAGTCGCGCAACCTCACCGTGGGCCAATCCCCAAGTCGAACCCGCCAGGCGTAAGTGACTTCTCGATGATGACTTCCCAGTTGCTGTCATAATGGTCGACCGTGTATTCCCACGTTGGGCCCCACTTGTCGCCGTAACGTTCGAGGTTTCGAGGGAACACCACCTCCTCAAGGTAATCCGTCGGAGTGAGATCCTTGTACTTCATCCCAAGGGCACGGCGGTTGGCCCACGCCTCTCTCGCGATGAGCTCCGGATCCGCTCCCGCCCGATACCAAGCCGCCACCTGATCCGAGAGTTCTGCGAAGTCATCGAAGTACGCCTGCCGCAGCGCCGGTAGCGCGTCCTCGGCCACGTCACCGACCTCGTCGCTGTGCCGCAGCACCCAAGACAGGTCGCCGGCCAAGGCGAAACCGTTGAACGCAAGCTCGATGGCGGCTTCCTTGGCGCAGCCGGAGACGGCGCTGCCGGTGCTTCCTGTGCCTTCGACCGCGTCCACGACCGCGGGCCCGCACTCGCCGGTAGCAATGGAGAGAAGAACCTCGCCGGTCTCTGTGTAGGCCTGGATGAGGGCGGCTGCCTGTTCAAGGACTAGTTGCGTGTGGTCGGCATTGAGCTGCTCTTCCTTCTGTCGTATGAGCAACTCGGCGATACACTCGTCTGCGAATTGCGGATCAGAATCGAAAGAAAGCTCGTGCACGAACGCTTCAACCGCGCACTCTTCCATCGCCTCATCCGTCACCGACAGCCCGAGCGGGTCCGCAAAGGTCAGCGGGTCGTTGTTGGCGTAGGCGTAGGGGCTGGTGAAGACGGTGGTGCCGGCTACGCCGTCCAGGGGGTCGCGGGTGGTGAACCTGCCCTCGGCGGGTTCGTAGGTGCGGGCCCGCAGATGGATCGTGTTGTCCAGGGTGAGCTCGCTGCGATAGCCGAACGCCGGGGTGTGAGCCAGCGGGTCAGCCCAGGAGGCGTTTTGTTGCTGACCGAAGGGGCTGTAGCTGGCTGAACGGGCCCAATCGGCGGTCGCGGCGGTCGCCAGCGCCGAGCCGAACGGGTTATAAGAGAACGTCGCGGTCGAACCATCAGCGTCCTCCACCCCGATGCGGCCCGCCCCGTACACGAAATCATCAGCGCCTGCGCCGTCGTCGACGGCCAG
>QEUP01000037.1 GCA_003577145.1 Acidobacteriota bacterium
CGTGATCGCCGCCGTCAACGTCGTCTTCCCATGATCAATATGACCCATCGTCCCCACATTCACATGCGGCTTCGTACGCTCGAACTTCGCCTTGGCCATCGATCTGGCTCTCCTTCAGGTCATCGGCATGCTCAGCGGCTGAGCATGCCGAGGTTGTCCTTGTCCCTTATCTACTGACTGAGTGGGGTGGCGGCGGTCGGACTCGAACCGACGACCTCTCGATTATGAGCCGAGCGCTCTCACCAGCTGAGCTACGCCGCCGTGATGTTAGCCCTGATCATTCACCCTGAGGGCCCGAGCCCGACCAGATCCCGAGGGCACAGGCGTTCTTCGACGACGTAGCGCTCGAGAGCGGTCGTCTCCGAGGTGCTCCGACTCGTTGGCATCTCGTGTGTCACTCAACTTGGATCCTCCAAGGCTGGGAGGGTTGTCACCGACGGGCTGGGAGTTGCTCGTACGAGCTCGTGAACGATCAGGTTCAGTGGATCTCACTGCGGTCGAGCGCAGGTGGGTGACCCGCTCCGACCTGCAGCGGTCTGGCGACCCGAGCCCCCTGACAGAATCGAACTGTCGACCTTTTCCTTACCATGGAAACGCTCTACCGACTGAGCTAAGGGGGCGATGACGAATGACCCGGCCCGAGCCGGGTGCTCATCTTAGCCCTGATCGTCAAAGGTGAGGACCCGATCCGACCTGCTGCGGGCCCCGGAGGCCGAAGGTCCACGTGGGCCACGGCGCGGTGCTCCACGATCCCGGCAACGGAGCCGGCCGGTAGGCCCTGTGGCATGGGCCGAATGGCTCAAGACTTCGCGGTGGTGTGTCGATTCCTCGGAGGTGCAGTACGAGCGACTCGTCATCGAGGCCGGCGACAACACGTTCACGGTCGATTTCCATCCGCGTCTGACCGTGATCGCCGGGGTGAGCCAGATGGAGCGCGACGGGCTCGTCAGCGAGATGATCGGCGCGCTGAGCAACAGCCGATCCGGCGTCCACCTGGAGCTGGCGTCCGACGCCGGAGCGCGCTTCGCCATCTTCCGGCCGAACGTCACCAAGCATCGGGTTGTCGACGTCAACGCCGCCATCGACGTCACCAACCAGTTCATGGACGAAGACGGCGGGATCGACCTGTTGGGCCGCGCGCGCCTGGACATGCGCTCGGCCCGCAGGAAGATGGTGTTCAACGCAACCGACCTGCACACCCAGACCGAAGCGGGTCAGATCGTGCGCCGCCTCGCCCTGCTCGATCAGAACGAGCTCTGGGCAGCAGCCGAGGCCGTCCGCTCCACCGAGGCCGCGCTCGACGATGAAGCCGAGTCGTCGGGCTCGACCGCGGAGGACGCCGAGGTCATCGAGCGGATCGAGGCACGCCATGCCGAGTTCGAGAGGGCACAGGCCCGCCACGAATCGGTCCGCCACGCCTCCTTCTTCGTCGGAGCCTTCAGCGCTCTGGGAGCGATTCCCGCGACTGTTCTGGTGAGCAGCATGGCTGCCATGCCCTTCGTCGGCGCAGCCGTCGTGACGACGCTCATATCCATGGCCTACTGGCGCAAGAACGAGAGCGCCCGCAGGAAGGAGGAGGAGGCGCTCGCCGAGGCCGGGGCCAGCTCGTACCTGGGCTTCCACCTCCAACGGGTCAACGGGCTCCTCTCCAGCGATCAGGCCCGCCGGCGCCTGATGAAAGCAGCAGAGGAGCACCGGGAGGCTGTCAGGAGATGGGAGATCCTGGCCGGTGAGGTGGATGTGAACTGGGCCATCGACCACGCCAAGGAGATCACTGCGGCGGCCCAAGTGCACCACGATGTCAGCTCACTGAGCACGGTGTCCTCCACCGCACCCGAGACCGGAAACGACGAGACCGCGGCCATGAGCCATGCCGTCATCTCCCGCCTCTCAGACCTACGCAAGCTCGGCCCCGGGGGGGAGAGCTTCCCTGCCCTGCTGGACGATCCGTTCATCGAGCTGGACTCGTCGGTCAAGCCCTCGCTGCTGGAGTTACTGGTGCGCTCCTCCGAGGACCAACAGGTCATCTTCTTGACCGAAGACGAGGACGTCACATCGTGGGCACGCCTGGAGGCAATGACCGGCGCCTTGTCGATCCTCGAGCCATCAGGCGAGGTGGAGAAGGTACAAGGACCGCACGTCGCCGCATAGTCGCCGCCACCGCAGGGCTCGACGATGCGGCAACGTGCGGTCGCCGGCCCGGCATTGCATCGATCGCAGCCATGGCCGGGCGGTGACGGCGCTAGCCTCGTCACGGTGGATTTGCGCCTTGCTCAGGTCCGCGACGCCGAGGCGATCCGCCGGATCTACAACTTGGAAGTGGAGACCTCGACGGTCACCTTCGACCTCGTGCCCCGCTCGCGGCACGAGCAGGAGGATTGGATCACCCGCCGTTCAGGTGCCCATGCTGTGGTTGTCGCCGAGGAGGACGGAGAGGTCATCGCCTTCGGTTCCCTCTCCCCGTATCGGGAACGACCCGCCTATTCGACGACCGTCGAGGACTCCGTCTACGTCGATCGCGCCCAACGCGGCAGAGGTGTCGGCAAGACGGTACTGAACGAGCTGGTACGCCTGGCAACCGCCCACGGGTTTCACGCCATGATCGCCCGCATCGTCGGAGGTCACGAAGCCTCCATCGCCTTGCACAGAGCCGTCGGCTTCGAGGTTGTCGGTACCGAGCGCCAGGTCGGGCGGAAGTTCAACCAGTGGCTCGATGTCGTTGTCGTGCAGCGAGTCCTCACCGACTGAAGCTCTCCCTACGCCCCGTGATCTCGAACCGGATCGGGAAGAGCTCTGCTCGACGGGGCTGATCTGCACCAAGCGAGATCCGGCGGCTTGGTGGCGAGGGGCAGGTCGATCGCTCCGCTGTCGCCAATGACGAGGGCGGCCGCCTCGCCCTGCCCCCGTTCCAGGGGGACGAACCAGGCGGTCCGTAACGCGTGATGCGATCTCCGGTGAGGGCTCCGGCGTCACGATGCGATAACGTCGGTTATCAAGGGCCGGAAGCGCCACGTGACCCAGCGGGTGGGGCTCGATCAGCACGGCGGCGCGGGTTCCCGGCGCGGCCGTCACGCGAGGGAGGAAGTGCATGACCAGCGGAGGGACGACATCGCCGGTGCTTCGCAGCGGGCAGGCCGGAGACAACGGCGTCGACCGTTATCGCGAGAAGTGGTCCTGGGACGAGGTGCGCTGGGCTTCCCACTGCATCGACTGCTACCCGGGCAACTGCCCGATGCGGGTCTATGTGAAGGACGGCAAGGTCGTGCGCGAGGAGTCGGCTGCCACCTTCCCGACCTACATGCCGGGTGTCCCTGACCTCAACCCCATGGGGTGCCAGAAAGGTGTCGGCTGGACACGGCTGCTCGGCGGGCCCGAGCGCGTGCTCTATCCGCTGCGCCGCGAAGGGGAACGCGGCGAGGGCAAGTGGCGCCGCGTCAGTTGGGACGAGGCCTGTACCGAGATCGCCGACGCTCTCCTCGACGCCATCGAAGAGATCGGCCCGGAATCGATCGTGGCGCCCTCGGGCTGCAACCTGGGGACGCTGGCGCTGGCCGGTCGTGGCAAGTTCATGAACCAGATCGGCGGACTCACGACGGACCTCAACGCCGAGATGAACGACTTCGCTGCCGGCTACTACATGACCTACGGGATGTTCGACCCGGTCAGCTCCATCGACGACTGGTTCCATTCCGATGTCTTCCTGATCTGGTTCGGCAACCCGATCTACACGCGGATCCCCCACTACCACTTCATCGCCGAGGCCCGCTACCGCGGCTGTCACGTCGTCAACATCGCCCCCGATGTAGGACCCTCCTCGGTGCACGCCGACACCCACCTGCCGGTCCGCCCCGGAAGCGATGCAGCACTTGCGCTCGGGATGTGCCACGTCGTCATCGACGAAGGCCTCGTGGACACCGAGTTCGTGCTGGAGCAGACCGACCTGCCCCTCCTCGTGAACCCTGAGACCGGCAGGTACCTGCGCGAATCGGATCTGGTCGCAGACGGCAGCGACGACCGGTTCTACATCTGGGACGAGGCGGCCGGCACGATCGCGCAGGCGCCGCGCGGCACTCTCCGCTGGGACGAGCTCAACCCGGTGCTGGACGGCGATTTCACTGTCGACACCCCGGCCGGACCCGTCGAAGTGAGCACCGTCTACACCCTGATGCGCGAGCGCCTCGAGGACTTCAACCCCGAGAAGGCTGCGGAGATCTGCGGGATCCACGCCGAGGCCATTCGCGACCTGGCCCGCTTGATCGCCCGCAAGCGCACCAACATCCTCGGATCCCTGAACGCCGCGTCGAAGCACTACCACGGCGACCTGATCGAGCGGGCTCAGCTCCTCCTCCTCGCGCTCACCGGGAACTGGGGCAAGCACGGCACCGGTGTTCGCGCCTGGGGGGCGGGCTACTTCGACGGGCTGTTCACCTTCGCGGCCAAGACGAAGCGGGGTCCCGAGGACACCTCCATGGTGCTCGACATGCGCGATGCGATGCTCAACATGGCACTGGCCGACGACCCGACGCTCACCGAGAAGATCTGGTCCATCGAGTCGGCCCGCAGCGGAGCGATGGGCAACCTCGGCGGGATGGTCCCCCCGATCTTCCTGTGGTACCGCCACTCCGGCTTCGACGAGGTGTGGAACAAGAGCGAATGGCACGATCCCTCGATGCCGAGAGCCTTCGACGACTACTTCAACGAGGCCACCGAGAAGGGCTGGTGGCAGCCGGCCGAGCTTCCGCGTGACGACCAGCCACCGCGCGTTCTCATCGAGTGCGGGGGCAACGTGCTGCGGCGCACCCGTGGCGGCACGAAGATGCTCCTCGAGCACCTCTGGCCGAAGCTGAAGATGATCGTGACCATGGACGTGCGCATGAGCGCCACGGCCACCTATTCCGACATCGTGCTGCCGATCGCCCAGCAATACGAGAAGATCGGTTTCGGTATCCCCAGCACCCACGTGATGCACCTCACGTTCTGTGACAAGGCCATCGAGCCGCCGGGCGAGGCACTCGACGAGTGGGAGGCCTTCCGCCTCATAGCCGAGAAGATCGAGGAACGCGCCAAGGAGCGCGATTCGAAGCTCTTCCAGACAGTTGCGGGCATGAACGTCGACCCCAAGAGGTTCCACGAGCAGTTCACCGTCAACGGGCTGTTCCTCGATCAAGAGACGCTGATCGACGAGATGGTGCGGGATACGGCGCTGGCGGGGACCATTCCCGAGGGTGCCAGCCTCGACACGGTCCGCCAGGACGGCTTCTACAGGTGGCAAGGCCTGGGGATAACCCCGAGGGCGATCGGTCAGGCCACCGAGCCGAAGGCCGACGAGACGTTCGTGCCGTTCAAGAAGCACGTCGAAGATCGTGAGCCCTACCCGACGCTGACCCGACGCGCTCAGTTCCTCATCGACCACCCGTGGTTCATCGAGGCGAACGAGCACCTGCCCACCCACAAGGACCCACCCAAGATCGGTGGTGACCACCCGTTCCAGGTGTCCTCGGGCCACAACCGCTGGAGCATCCACTCACTGAACACAGCCAACAAGCTGATGCTCGAGACCCACCGCGGGACACCGCACCTCGTCATCAACGATCGTGACGCGGCCGAGATCGGCGTCGCCGACAACGACATGGTTCGGGTCTACAACGACCAGGGCGACTTCCGGGTACCCGTGCGCATCTCGAGCGGTGCCGCCCCCGGTCAGGTCATCATGTACAACGGCTTCGACAACTACCAGTTCCCTGACTGGGCCGGCCCCAACGACGCCGAGCCGGGCATGTTCAAGTGGCTCCACTTGGCAGGCGACTACGGCCACCTCGCCTACTGGGCAACCGAGTGGCAGCCTTGCCCCGTCATGCGAAACACCAGGGTCTCGATCGAAAAGGCCTGAACTGCCAACACATGGCGCTACCCCAGGTAGCGCGGGCTTCGCCATCCGCGCCGATCGCACCCGCTGCTCCGGCCGGCGCCTGCGCCGCGATCTGGCTCTTGTCCTGTCGTTGTGGGCCGGGGAGGATTTGAACCTCCGTAGGCGTGAGCCGACGGGTTTACAGCCCGTTCCCTTTGGCCGCTCGGGCACCGACCCTGAGAGAGCCCGACGATAGCGTGTCGCTCCGGCCCA
This sequence comes from Acidobacteriota bacterium, assembly GCA_003577145.1. GTDB lineage: Bacteria > Actinomycetota > Acidimicrobiia > Acidimicrobiales > Microtrichaceae > ATN2. The sequence goes on from QEUP01000037.1 coordinate 6,122, forward strand.
CAGGACATCGCCCGAACCTGATACCACGCGTTCGCGCCAGGGCTCGCCGCGGGTCGGAAGGGAGACCCTCTACGTTGGAGTCGGCAAGTTCAGGGCCAGGAGGTCATCGATGCCCAGTTTCGATGTGACATCCCAAGTCGACATGCAAGAGGTCCGCAACAGCGTGGACCAGGCTTCCCGTGAGGTGGCCACCAGGTTCGACTTCCGCAACACCGGATCGTCGGTAGAGCTCGGCGACAACGAGATAGTCCTGAGATCGGCTACCGAGGACCGCCTGAAGGCCGCTCGCCAGGTACTCGAGGAGAAGTTGGTGAAGCGAAAGGTGTCTTTGAAGGCAGTCGACTTCGGCAAGGTCGAAGACGCCGCCAAGGGCACTGTTCGCCAGAGCGTGACCCTCGTCTCGGGGATCTCCCCGGAGAAGGCGAAGCTGATCAACTCATTCATCAAGGGACTCGGGCAGAAGGGTATCCAGAGCCAGACCCAGGGTGACCAGATACGGGTCAGCGGCAAGAAGAGGGATCAGCTCCAGGAGGTCATTCAAGCCCTGAAGGGTGAGGACTTCGACCTCCCCTTGCAGTTCGGCAACCTCCGCGACTGAGCCGCCCCGGACCTGAGGCGGCGGGGAGGAGGGAGCGGCGGAGGGAGAGGCATCCCCTCGACCCCCCTCCCCGCCACCAGATCCCGCGCGAGGCCTGGTCGGATCACACCCGTGCAACAGCTATGCAGCCGAGGCGTCGGAGCGCGTCCTTGGCGGTGTTCGTCGTCGCTGGTGGCGAAGCCTTCGATGGTGACAACGTCTCCCATCATCGCGTCCTTCCCACCGGACCGGTACGCGCCTATGACCGCCGTCACAACCTGGCCCTGGCCGACCAGCGCCGGCGCCCGGATCGGCTACTCGTAGTAGCCGCTGTGTATGTAGATGCAGGGGATGCCTTCGCTGTGGAACATGTGGACGTTGCGCAGATCGTCCTCGAAGGCGAGCCGCAGGTCGAAGCCGTAGTCGCGCAGCTCGTAGACAGTGCGTTCCTTGAACACCCGGCTCGACATGTAATCGCCGTACTCCCGCATGATGAGCAGGTCCCACCGCAGCTCGTACCTCTCCAACCAGGCGAGGGTCTGGGGCTGCACGCGCATCGGGCGCGCAGTGAGAAGGATGATCCGGTGATCGCTCTCGATGATCTCGAGTAGGCGGGCGACCTCACCGACCAACTCGTCGTCGCCGCAAGCCTGGAAGAACGCCTCCCAGTCCCGCCGGGGGAACTCCAGATAGTGCTGCCGGCCCGCAGCATCGGAGAGCACCCCGTCCATGTCGAAGACAACCGACGGGCCGGGAGATACGGGACCTTTCCGCCAGCGCCAGTTGTCGAAGTCAGCTACCGACATCGCCAGAGACCCTAACAACCCGTCGAGGCGGCCCCGAGCGGTGGCAGGACCGGTGTTCAGTCCTCCTCGTGGGTCTCGGCGCGGTGACGGATCTCCTCGACGACGGAGGCATCGGCCAGAGTGGTCGTGTCACCCAGCTCCCGGCCCTCGGCCACGTCGCGAAGCAGCCGGCGCATGATCTTCCCGCTGCGGGTCTTGGGCAGATCCGGAACGAGGATCACGGTCTTCGGTCGAGCGATCGGCCCGAGCTTGGTGGACACATGCCTGCGCAACTCCTCGCCCAGCTCGTCGCTCGCCTCGACTCCACTCACGAGGATGCAGTAGCCGATGATGGCCTGACCAGTGGTGGCGTCGGTGGCACCCACCACCGCGGCTTCCGCCACGGCGTCGTGGTCGACGAGCGCCGACTCCACCTCGGTCGTGGAGATCCGGTGACCCGAGACGTTCATGACGTCGTCGACCCGCCCGAGCAACCAGAAGTACCCGTCCTCGTCGACCTTGGCGCCGTCGCCGGCGAAGTAGCGCCCCTCGTACTCGCTCCAGTAGGTCTTGAAGTACCGCTCGGGGTCGCCCCAGATGCCTCTGAGCATGGCCGGCCACGGGGTCGTCAGGGTCAGGTATCCACCACCGACCTCGACGGGCCTGCCGCTCTTGTCGACCACCTCTGCGCCGATCCCCGGCAGGGGGAAGCAGCCCGAGCCGGGTTTGGTCGGTGTCACACCCGGTAGCGGGCTTATCATCTGGGCGCCCGTCTCGGTCTGCCACCAGGTGTCGACGATCGGGCAGCGGCCACCGCCGATGTTGTTGTGATACCACATCCACGCCTCGGGGTTGATCGGCTCACCGACCGTGCCCAGCAGCTTGATGGAGCTCAGGTCGTGCCTGGCCGGCTCCTGCTCGCCCCACTTCATGAACGTCCTGATCGCGGTCGGAGCGGTGTAGAGCTGCGTGACGCCGTACCTCTCGACGATGTCCCACAATCGATCCTTCCCGGGGGTGTCCGGGGTCCCCTCGTAGATGATCGACGTACAGCCGATGGCGAGTGGACCGTAGACGATGTAGCTGTGACCGGTCACCCATCCGATGTCGGCCGCGCACCAGTAGATGTCCGTATCGGCATGCAGGTCGAAGACGTACTTCTGGGTGAACGCGACCTGTGTCAGATACCCGCCGGTCGTGTGCATGATCCCCTTGGGCTTGGCAGTGGTTCCCGAGGTGTAGAGGAGGTACAGCAGGTCCTCCGAGTCCATGTGCTCGGGGGGGCAGTCCGGGGAGGCCTCGGCCATCAGGTCGTGGTACCAGTGGTCGCGCCCGTCGACCATCTCGATGTCAGTGTCGCAGCGGTTCACCACCACCACGTGCTCGACGGTGGGGCAGTCCCGAAGCGCTATGTCCACGTTGGGCTTCAGCGCCGACGGCGCACCCCGGCGGTTGCCGGCATCGGCGGTGACGACGGCCCTCGCCTCACCGTCGTGAACCCGGTCGACGATCGAGTCGGGTGAGAAACCGCCGAAGATGACGGAGTGGGCAACGCCGATACGGGTGCAGGCGAGCATGGCGATGGGCAATTCGGGGATCATCGGCATGTAGATGGCGATACGGTCACCCCTCTCCAGCCCCAACCCCTTCAAGACGTTGGCGAATCGACTCACCTCATCGAGCAGCTCTGAGTAGGTGATGGTACGGGTGTCGCCGGGCTCGCCCTCCCAGTAGTAGGCGACCTTGTCACCTCTCCCGGCCTCGACGTGGCGATCCAAGCAGTTGTACGAGACGTTCAGCTTCCCCTCGACGAACCACTTGGCGTAGGGCAGGTCCCATTCGAGCACCGTCTCGAAGTCGTCGAACCACGTCAGGAGCTCTCGCGCCTGTCGAGCCCAGAAGCCCTCGAAGTCCTTCGCAGCCTCCTCGTAGAGGGAGTCGTCGGTCACCAGCGCCTGGGCTTTGAACTCCTCCGAGGGAGGAAAGGTGCGCTCCTCACGGTAGAACTCCTCGATCGTGGCGTCTGACATGGCCGACCAGCTCCCCTCTGCTCAGACGCCCGAGCCTAGGCGCTGGAGCCCCCGGGGAAACAAGGCGGGGCGCGGGGGAGTCGCCGGGATGGGTAGCACGGCCTCCCATCGGTGAATCAGGCCTGGCCCGACGCTGTCGAGAAAGCCTCGTGCCCCTGCTTCTGAGGCCGGCTCGGGCCCTCACCGTGAATGATCGAGGCTAAGGTTCGACGACACAGAGCCACCAACTAGACGATCCAGCTCAGGAGGTACCGATGCAGGCTGAGGTTGGCGACATGCTGATCGTCCGGGGTCACAAGGTCGGTGATCCCGAGCGAAGGGCCAAGGTGCTCGAGGTGAGGGGCTCCGCTGGAGGTCCTCCCTACATCGTCGCATGGGAGGACGACCGCTCCGGCAGCAACGAGCATCTGTTCTTCCCGGGGAGCGACGTCAAGGTGATCCGCGAATAGTGCAGCCCTGAGGCTCAGCAGCTCACCGGTCCCACGAAGGCGTAGCCGCTGTTGGCGGTGTGGGGGCCGTTGATCCCGTTCTCGCCCTGAACCGCCAATCCGGTGGTAATCGGAGGTGTGGGACCGGCTACACCGGTCCGATCGCCTCACGCCCTTCCAGGGCCTACCACCCACTCGAGGACCAAGAAGCCGCCGAGGCCGGCTTCGTCCAGCAGGGCCTCGGCCTCGAAGGTCCGGCTACGCGCCTTCAGCGCAGCGAGATCACCCAGATGGGCTCGGTCCAGCCACACCTGGCGACCGTCGCTGACGAGCTGCTCGATGCCGTGATCGCGAAGGAAGGCCGCCTGGGTTCGTACGGCATCTGCCTCGCGGACGCGGCTGAGCTGATCGTAGGCGACCTCACAGGTGATGTCCTGGTCCCCGAGGTCCTGTAGCGGGTCCGACCCGCGGCTGTGGGCGCGGTAGGTCCGCAGCCACTCGCGCTGGGGGCGGGCCGCCAAAGAAGCAGTCCGGTCGCAGTAGTCGATGACGACGACGCGGCCGCGTTCGATGACCTCGAGGGCGGCGATCAGCCACTTCCGGGCCTCTCCCTGCACCGGCACCCGGTCACCCGGACGTGGACCTTCGACCAGCTCGCCGATTCCACGGACGAGGTGGTCCGAGGCAGGAACCAGGACCTCGACCAGCTCACCCTCCTCGATGCCCACCATGACCTCTGCCCAGCCGTCTTCGGTGTACTCGAGCAGGGAGAAGCTGAGGTTGTCCAGCAGTTCGTTGGCCAGGACCACTCCGACCACCGCGATGGCAGGGAGGTCCTCGAGCGCAGTGACGATCGGGCCGGTTCCCTCGAGCAGCTTTCCGGTGGCCATGTCCTCCCCGTCGTCCACCGCACTGGTGCCGGCTCCGAACACGAACCTGGGCTCCACGACGGGGAGCAGATCGCCCTGGAGGTCACGCAGCTCACCAGAGCGTTCGACCATCACGTAGCGCAGCGCCGCAGCGCAATCGGGGGCGGCATCGAGCACACTCGCCGCCAGGGCTCCACGGCCGGCGCCGGCATCTATGAGGAAGAACGGGTCAGGCTCGTCCAGCTCACGCCACCAGGCGTCGAGGCCACGGGCGATGACCGCCCCGTACAAGGGACCGACTTCGGGACTCGTGATGAAGTCAGCCCTCCGGCCGGCCCCACCCGTAGCGTAGAAACCGTGGACAGGATCGTAGAGGGCGAGGTCTACGACCTCACCGAACGGCACAGGTCCCCGCCGTGCGATACGAGAAACGACTTCTGCGCGAACCGACATGGAGTCCGAGAGGACAGGCGGGCATCCTGCCGGCCCGTCAGATGAACCGAGTTGTCACCCGGGGAAAGCCAGCAACTCCAAGTGGCCGAGATCGAAGCTGTCGGTCACGTCGCCGAGCAAACCGGGAAGCACTCCGAACAACAAGGTGAGGGCCGCAGTCAACACGATCGCCCAGCCGAGCGACGGCGGGACCCCAACGGGCGTCATGTCGCCATCCGGAACCGGATCCATCCACATGGTCTTGGCGACCTGAGCGTAGTAATAGAGGGCAATCACCGAATTCACGGCGACGATCACAGCCATCACATACCCAGCTGTGGTGCCCGCGTTGACGACCGCCGCGAACACCGAGAACTTCGCGAACCACCCGCCCAACGGCGGGATTCCGGCCAGTGAGAACAGGAACACCGACATCGCAACGGTGAGCGCGGGCGCATATTGGAAGGCACCGCCGAACGAGGAGATCTCTCCCGAGCGCGTCTTGCGGGCGAGTGCGATCACGACGGCGAAAGCTCCGAGGTTCATGGCCGCGTAGATGACGAGGTAGGTGACCACCGCCTTGAGCGAGGTCTCGGGATCGCTCGCCGCCACCGCGAAAGGCGCCAGCATGAACCCGGCCTGAGCGACTCCCGAGTACGCCAGCATCCGGATGATGTTGGTCTGTCTGAGTGCGATCAGGTTCCCGACGAACATCGAGAGCGTCGCCAGGATGAACAGCAGCGGCTCTATCAGGTCGCTCTGGCCCAAGAAGCCGAAGTAGATCAGGCTGATGAGCGCCACGAAGCCGGCGATCTTCGATGCCACTGCCAAGAAGGCAGCGACCGGCGTGGGAGCACCCTCGTAGGTGTCCGGCGCCCATGTGTGGAACGGGACGGCTGACACCTTGAAGGAGAACCCGATGATCACGAAGATCACCCCGAGGGTTATGACCGACGCCGTGCCGACCTCGGCGAAGATCAGGCCGATCGGCTCCAGCAGGGTCGTACCGGTCACGCCGTAGACCAGCGACATGCCGTAGAGCATCACCGCCGAGGCGAAGACGCCCATCAACAGGTACTTCATCCCTGCCTCGTTCGAACGCCGGTCACCCTTGCGCCAGGCAGCGAGCATGTAGGCCGGAATGGAGAGTAGCTCCAAGGCGACGAAGATCGTTATCAGGTCCCGTGCCGATGCCATGACGACCATCCCGAGCAGCGAGAACAGGAGCAGGTTGTAGTACTCGCCTTCCCAGTAGTCGCCCTCTGCGATGTAGTTCGTGGACAACAAGACGATCACGTAGCCGGAGAGGAGGAAGACAGCCTTGAGCAGGAGCGACAGGTCGTCGACGACATAGGCACCGCCGAACAGCACACGGTCGCTGCCTTCGACCGCGAGTGTGATGACGGGGATGAGCGCGCCGAGCAGCCCTAACCCTGCCAGGCCAGGCATGAGGGGTCGCGCCCTCTCCAATCCAATCGAATCGACCAGCGTGATGAGGACCGCGACCGACAGCAGCACGACCTCTGGCGCCAAGGCGTGCCAGTCGATCGGGAGGCTCTCGAACGGCGGGCCGCTGAGCTGGGCTAGGACCGACAGCACCGTCATCCCCCGAACGCAGCTGCGATCTGGGTCACGGCATCGTCGGTGACGCCGAAGACGAGGTTGGGATAGACGCCGAGGGCGAGGATGAGCAACAGCATCGGCACCCACGCGACCCATTCGGGCGCCTCGACATCGCGGAATTGCTCAGTCGCGAACTCCTCGGTGGGTCTCCCGAACGATGTGCGCTGGTACAGCCACAGGAGGTAGCCGGCAGCAAGGACCGTGCCGACAGCGGCCACGATGGTGTAGGTGCGGAAGGTCTCCAGCGGAAGGATCGCAGCGGGGTTCCACGATGACAGGATGGCCGGGAACTCGCCCCAGAACCCGGCCAGGCCCGGGAGACCCAACGAAGCCATCGCGGTGAAGCCGAGGATCCAACCAAGCCGCGGCGCCTGCAGGAGGATCCCCCCGAGCCGCTTGATCTCCATGGTGTGGTAGCGCTCCTTCACCGACCCGGCCAGGAAGAACAGCATCCCGGTTATCAGCCCGTGAGCGACCATGCCGAAGATCGCGGCGTTGATGCCGAAGTCCGTGAGGGTTGCGATGCCGAGCATGACGAAGCCCATGTGCGCGACCGAGCTGAACGCGATCAGGCGCTTCATGTCGGTTTGGGCAAGACAGCAGATCGCACCGTAGATGATGCCGATGACAGCCAGCAGCCCGATCCACGGGGCCCAGTCTTCGGACGCCTCGGGAAGAATGGGTAGGGCGATGCGCACGAAGCCGTAGGTGCCGAGCTTCAGCAGGATGGCAGCCAGGATCACAGAGCCGACGGTCGGTGCCTGGGTGTGCGCATCGGGAAGCCAGGTATGGAACGGGAACATCGGCACCTTGATCCCGAAACCCACGAACATGCCGGCGAAGATCCAGAGGCCAGCCGTACCGAGCATGCCTGCCTGACCGATCGATGAGAGCGTACGCATGTCGAAGGTCCGGAGCGCGTCACCGCTGGACGGATCCTGCGCGAGGAAGAAGACCGCAACGAAGCTGATGATCATCAAGGCCGATCCGAACAGCGTGTAGAGGAAGAACTTGATCGAGGCGTAGAGCCGCTCCTCACCGCCCCAGACCCCGATCATGAAATACATGGGCAATAGGACGACCTCGAAGAACACGAAGAAGAGGATCAGGTCCTGGGCGACGAAGGTCCCGACCATCCCGGTCTCGAGGATGAGGATCAGGATGAGGAATGCCTTGGGGTTCTTGGGGTCGGGGAAGTGGTTCCAGGAGTAGATGACGCACAGCGGGACGATCAGAAGAGTGAGCGCGACCAACGGGAGTGAGATGCCGTCCATGCCGACTATGTAACGGCTGTTGATCGCGTCGATCCATGACCTGTCGACGACGAACTGCAACTCGCCGGCTTGTCCGTAGTCGAACCAGATCATTACGAGGATCCCCATCACCGCAGCCGCCACGGAGAAGACGAGGGCATAGACCTTGAGGGTTTCCTCATGCGAGCGGGGGATGAGCATCATCAGCAGTGCTCCTGCCAGCGGCAGGAACACCATGAGCGTCAAACCCCATCCGTCGAGAAACGCTTCCATGGCTTCTTCCTGATCTCCTAGTGCGCGATCATCCGATGACGAATACGAATATGGCTCCGAGGATTGCCGCGGCAGCGAACAACAGGGCGGCGTACTGCTGGACCCGCCCGGTCTGGATACGTCGTAGTTCTTCGCCGCTCTCCTCAGCGGCGACTCCTGAGCCGTTGACAACGGTGTCGACGACCTTCTGGTCGACGTACTCGTAGACGAGCTTCCCTGCTCTCACCGAGGTACGGCCGGCTTCGTCGACGACACGATCGATCACCCGTTGGTTGATCCAGTAGGTGGCCCTCGCTATGGGTCCCTTGACGGCAGCGACGATGACATCCTCGTAGAGCCAGTCCAGGTAGTACTTCCTCTCCAGGAACAGATAGCCGCCGCGAGCGAAGCGGTTCTCGGCCGTGAGACCGTGCGGGCCCAGCCCCCTCCAGAAGTAGAGGAAGGCCAGGGCTATCCCGGTCAGGCCCAGCGCCGTCGACAACGCCGCCAGGCCGATGTTGAACTCGGCATGTACGATCTCACCGGGGAAGTAGGCCCCAACCGGCTCGACCCAGTCCTTGAAGAACTCCCACCAGGGCGCGTTCACGAAACCGGCGAGCACCGCGAAGGTGGCCAGTATCACGAGCGGCGCGGTGATGCGCGGCCCCGATTCCTGCGGCGTGCCGTGACCTCGGTACTGCCCGTAGAACGAGTACCAGATGGTCCGGAACATGTATGCCGCCGTCAGCAGGGCCGTGAGCCCACCGAAGATGAGCATCAAGTGGTAGTTGCCATTGGCCTCGGTGAGCGAGCCGGTGCCGGCAAGGATCTCGTCCTTGGACCAGAAGCCCGCCAGGGGAGGCAGGCCCGCCAGCGCGAGCGTCGAGATGAGGTAGGTCCAGAAGGTGATCGGCATGTACTTCTTCAGCCCGCCGTAGTCGTCGACCATGTCGAACGAGTGGTGCGCGGCGTTGCTCATCGAGCCGGCACCGAGGAAGAGGCAGGCCTTGAAGAAGGCATGGGTGAAGAGGTGGAAGACGGCGGCCGTCCATGCCCCGACACCGAGCGCCATGACCATGTAGCCGAGCTGCGAGATCGTCGAGTAGGCGAGAACCTTCTTGATGTCTTTCTGCGCGAAGGCGAGAAGGGCCCCGATGATGGTGGTGAACCCTCCTATGAAGGCCATGAAGTTGATGTCGCTCCCGAATATCTGGAAGCCCTCCCAGAACACCGAGTAGAGCCGCGCGATCAGGAAGACACCGGCGACCACCATGGTGGCCGCGTGAATGAGAGCCGACACGGGTGTCGGGCCGGCCATGGCGTCTGGCAGCCAGGTGTGCAGGAAGAACTGCCCCGACTTGGACATCACCGCGAACATCAGCGCCACCGAGGCCGCCAGGGCCCAACCGTGGCTCATCACGCCGGTCTCGGCAGCGATGTTGATGTCGAGGATGCTGAAGGTGCCGCCGGCAGCGAAGAACATGATGCTCACGCCCACGAGCAGGCCTATGTCGCCGACACGGTTGGTGATGAACGCCTTCAGAGCGGCATCGGAGTTCGGTTTGTCCTCCCACCAGTGACCTATCAGCACGAACGAGCAGAGGCCGACCAGCTCCCAGCCAACCATCATCTGAAGCGTGTTCGACGAGAGGACCAGCAGGAGCATCGACGCGGTGAAGAGGCTCAGGAAGGCGAAGAAGTGCGTGTAGCGACGATCTCCGCTCACGTAGTCGGTCGAGTAGATGTGCACCAGCAAGGAGATGAAGCTGACTACGAAGATCATCATCACCGAAAGGCCGTCGACCATGGTTCCGGCGGTCACGTCACCGCCACTGGTCTCGAACCAGGTGACGCAGCGAACGACGGGCTGCGTCTCGGGCGCGGCCTCGTGGCCGCCCTCGCCCCCCTCGGCACTCGGAGCAGTAGCCGTGCCGTGCGACGCCTGTGCGGCTTCGTCCACGTCCACCGCCGTGGCGGCTTGGCTGCATTCGGGTTCCACGTCGGCGAAGGCGCCCGACGATCCCGCCGCTGTCTCGGACTCGATCAGCTCACCCTCGGTCTCTTCGGTGGAGACCGGCTGCTCTTCGAGCTCGGCGGACTCCGCCCCGGCGTGCTCGGCCGAGTCGGCAGACTCGACCCGGTCGATCCACTGGACTCCGACGATGACCGACAGCACGAAGGCCGCGCCCACGAGCGCTATGCCGACTTCCGAGCCACCCTTCGGCAGGCGCTTGCCGAAGAGCAGGATCAGGACGAACGAGAGAGCCGGCAGAGCGGGGATGATCCAGACGTAGTCGAGCATGTGGATCTCTCCTACCCCTTCATCTCGTCGAGCTCGTCGAGATCGATGCTGGTGCGGTTGCGGTAGATGAGCAGGACGATGGCCAAGCCGACACCCACCTCGGCGGCGGCCACGGCGATGATGAACAGGGCGAAGACCTGACCCGACACGCCCCAGCGAGTGCTGAAGGCGACGAGGTTGATGTTCACTGCGTTGAGGAGCATCTCGATCGACATCAGGACCAGCACCGCGTTTCGACGAGCGAGCACGCCGTAGACACCGATGCAGAACAACACGGCGCTGAGGATCAGGAACTGGTTGAGCAACACGAGGTCAGTCCCTCCTCGCGATGACTATGGCGCCGATCAGTGCCGCCAGCAGCAGGGCCGAGATCACCTCGAACGGGATCAGGTAGTCACGGAAGATCGAGTCCGACACCGTCTCGGTTCGGCCGACAGGGCCGAGGTCGGTCCCTTCGGCCCCGATGGCCGCCACCTCGTCGAGGACCGTCTCCTGCTCCTCCGCGGACAGATCCGCAAAGGTCTGGGCGGCCGCTACGTCCCCGCTGTATGCGATGAAGTCGACCTCCTCGTCACGGAAGCTGTCCACGACCGAGAAGACCATGATCGTCACGAGGATCACCGCGGTGATGATCGCCCCAACCCGCATCGTGCGGTTGGTGAGGTCGAGCATCTCCCCCAACGGCGCTCGGGTGAGCATGATGCCGAACAGGAACAGCACGACGATCGCGCCGATGTAGACGAGATACTGGACGACCGCCACGAACTCTGCCTGCAGCAGTATGTAGATGGCGCCCACGCCGCCGAGCACCACGACGAGCCACAGGGCGGCGTGCACGATGTTGCGGGTGGTCACGACCCGGATCGCCGCCACGATGATCGCTACGGCGATGACACCGAACGCGATGTTGGCCGGCAAGTCGAAGGTGGTCTCCATCAGCGGGGCACCTTCTTGGGCTTCGCCTCGGACCCGGCCTCGTACGGCTCGAAGTCCGGGACTGTCTCCATCCACTCGCCCAGCCGCTCCTTGTCGTGGAGCAGGTCGGCGATGCGGGGCTCGCTGTACTCGTACTCGGGACTCCAGAAGAGAGCCTCGAAGGGGCAGACCTCGACGCAGATCCCGCAGTACATGCACAGGGAGTAGTCGATGTCGAAGCGGTCAAGGGCGTTCTTCTGCCTGGGCTTGCCGCCCTCGCGCCGGGGCGGCGCCAGGTACTTGTGGCCTTCGATGTAGATGCACCAGTCGGGGCACTCGCGCGCGCAGAGCATGCACACCGTGCAGTTGTCCTCTTTCAGGGCGATCACGCCCCGAGCCCGCGTGACGGGTTCTTCCTTCTCGTGCGGGTACTGCACCGTCACCGCACCTTTGGTGACGGTTCGCGCAAGCGTCCTGGCGGTGACGGCGAGGCCCTTGATCAGCCCGGGGATCTTCGGCATCAGAAGGCCACCTTCAGGATCCCAGTGGCGACGATGTTCACCAGCGACAGCGGTATCAGCACCTTCCACGCCAACTGCTGGAGCTGGTCCTCCCGGAAGCGCGGATAGGTGAAGCGGACCCAGAAGACGAAGAACGACAGGATCATGACCTTCGCGACGAGGATGATCGGGCCGAGGACGTGCATCGCGGTCCCCGACACACCCCAGCTGTCGGGCAACGCCCAGCCACCCAGGAACAAGGTGGCTGCGATGGCCGCAAAGGCGAAGGCGGTGCCGAACTCACCCATGAAGAAGAAGAGGAAGCGGAAACCCGTGTACTCGACGTGGTAGCCACCCACCAACTCGGACTCAGCAACCGGCATGTCGAACGGCACCTGCGTCAGCTCGGCCTGCACCGCGATCATGAAGATCACCAGGCCCAGGAACTGGGTCAGCAGGAAGGGATTGCCCAGTCCGCCCCAGCCGAAGATCTCCCCTCCGGATTGCGCATTGACGATCCCTTGCATGGAGAGGGTTCCGGCCTGGATGACGACCCCGACGACGGCCAGCACCAGGGGTAGCTCGTAGGCGATGAGCTGACCGGTGGCGCGGAGGCCGCCCATCAGGGAGAACTTGTTGGCCGAGGCCCACCCGGCCATCAACACCCCGAGCACCGACAGGGACGAGACGGCCAGAGCGAAGAAGATCCCGACACCGAGATCCTCGACTATCGCGTTCGGGCCCGCCGGTATCACCACGAACAACAGGAACGTGGAGATGAGCACGACCGCCGGCGCCGCCTTGAAGACGAAGCGGTCGGCCCGGTCCGGCAGGATGTCCTCTTTCTGGAGGAACTTCACTCCGTCCGCTATGAGCTGGAGCGTCCCGTACGGACCGGCCTCCATCGGACCGAGCCGGCTCTGCATGAAGCTGAGCATCTTGAACAAGAAGACATAGCCCAGCACGAAGGCGGCACCGGGAACGGCGACCGCGACGACGAGCATCTTGATCACGGTCTGCTGCCAGTATGCGAGCTCGAAGGCGAGAAGTCCCATCAGCGGTCGAGGTCTCCAAGGATGAAGTAGAGGGAGGCGAGGATGGTGATGACGTCTGGCACGTAGACGCCTTTGAGCAACCAGGGTGTTATTGACAGGTTGTTGAAAGACGCCGATTTGATCTTGACCCGGAAAGGCACCAGATCACCCTGGCTGACCAGGTAGTAGGCCATCTCGCCGAGGGGGTTCTCGGTGCAGACATGGGCCTCGCCCGCGGGGACCTTGATGATGCGCGGCACCTTGGCCATCACCGGGCCCGACGGGAGCCCGTCACAGAGCTGGTCGATGATCTTGGTCGCTTCGCGCGTCTCCTGGAGCCTGACCCAGTATCGAGCGAAGCTGTCGCCGTCGGGATGGGTCCAGACCTTCCAGTCCAACTCGTCGTAGGCGAGTCCGATGTTGTTGTCGCGCCGCAGATCCCAGTCGATCCCGCTCGCCCTGATGTTGGCACCGGAAAGCCCGAACTGGAGCCCGACGTCGGGCGGGATGATCCCGATCCCCCGGGTGCGGGCCTCGAATATCTCGTTGCCCATGAGCAGGTCCTCGACTTCGTCACAGAACGTCCGGACCCGCTCCATGGTCTGTTTGGTGTCCGCTATCCAGCCCTTGGGCAGGTCGTCCTTCAGACCGCCGATCCGGTCGAAGTTGGGATGGAATCGCCCCCCGGTGACGGCCTCTATCTGATTGAGCACGTGCTCACGATCGCGAAAGGCGAAGAAGACCGGCGTCAGGGCGCCCAACTGGACCCCCATGTCCCCCAGGAAGAGCGTGACGTTGGCGATCCTGCTCATCTCGTGGAGGATGGTGCGGATCCAGCGCGCTCGGACGGGAGCTTCGATCTCCATGAGCTGCTCGGCGGCGAGGATGAAGGGCACCTCGTTGGCGAAGCTGCCGAGCCAGTCGATGCGGTTGATGAGGGTCGTGATCTGGGGATAGCTGCGGACCTCGGTGAGCTTCTCGTATCCCCTGTGCATGTAGCCCATGACGGGATCGGCGCCGGCGACCAACTCGCCGTCGAGCCTGACGATGATGCGCAGGGTCCCGTGGGTGGCGGGGTGCTGTGGTCCGATGTTGAGGGTCATCCCCTCGGTCTCGAGCTCGACGTTCACGCGGGCGTCGGCGGCTTGGGAGGCGACGTAGGCAAGCTTCTGGCTGTCCGTGAGAGCAGTCACTGGTCGCTGTCCTCAGGTTGGTCCGCTTCATCGGAGGACCGGTCGTCGCCCTTCACCACGTCCGTCTCTTCCCCGGGCATCGCCTCGACGTCGACGATCCCCGGCCACGGCTTGACGATGCGGGGAAGCAGCGGGAAGTCCTTGCGAAGCGGACGGCCTTCGAATCCCGACGGGAGGTAGAGATGGCGAAGGCCCGGATGCCCTGTGAACTCGATGCCGTACATCTCCCACGCCTCGCGCTCGTGCCAGTTCGCGCCGGCATAGACAGGCACCCACGAGTCGATGGTCAGGTCGTCGGGGCCGTCGCCGACGTCGGCCTTCAAGACGACACCCCAGTAGTCGTGGTCGTGAACGTGTGCGACTCGGGCAAAGACCTGGAAACGCGTCTCGCCTCCGGTTGCACCGGTGTTGCGGGGCGTGGCTTGCACCGCGGCCGGCTCTGGCTCTTTCGCGGCGTTGTCCACCTCGGCGTCCATCGAGCGCCCGAAAGGCGAGGGCATCCAGTCGATGGCCGCCAGGAACTCGAAGTAGCGGCAGCGGAGGTGGTGACGGGCGTACTCGCCGGCGGCTCGCCACGCGTCCGCGGCAACGCGGACCCACACCTCTCGATCAGGTTCGATGTGGCTGCCGACCAACTGCTCGCCGAACTCCTCTGCGAATCCCGCGACGACAGCCTCGCGCCGCTCATCTGGTTCGGCGCTCTCGGCTTCGGGGTCGGCGCTCTCGGCGCGCTCGTCCGTAGCGTCAACCGACGGCAATCGGATCACCCTCAAGTTGCTCAACCGACGACAATCGGATCACCCCTCCAGCGCTCGGCCATGTCCTCGTTCTGGATGCGCTCCTGGAGCATGACGATGCCCTCGAGCAACGCTTCGGGACGGGGTGGGCACCCGGGCACGTAGACGTCGACCGGCAGGATCTGGTCGATCCCTTTGGTCACCGAGTACGAGTCCCAGTACGGCCCTCCGCAATTGGCACAGGACCCCATCGAGATCACGTACTTGGGCGATGGCATCTGCTCGTAGAGGCGCTTGATGGGTGGCGCCATCTTGTCGGTCACCGTCCCGGAGATGACGACGAGGTCAGCCTGACGGGGACTGGCCGGGAACGGGATCACACCCAGGCGCATCACGTCGTAGCGGGGGGAGCCGAACGCCGCGCCCATCTCGATGGCACAGCACGCCAGGCCCCACTGGTAGACCCAGAGTGAGTACTTGCGGCTCATGTTGAGCAGCTTGGTGAGCGGCTTGGGGAACCGGCCGCTCTCGACGAGGCCTAGACCCACCGCAGGACCCCCTTGCGCCAGGCGTAGACGAGCCCGAGAGCCAGGATGAAGATGAAGACCGCCATCTCGATCAAACCGAAGGCGCCGTAAGCCTCTAGTCGGGTCGCCCAGGGGAAGATGAACACTGCCTCCACGTCGAAGAGGACGAAGAGGAGGGCGAACACGTAGTAGCGGATCTGGCTCTGCGACCACATGACCCCGAGTGGGTCGACACCGCTCTCGTAGTTGATGTACTTCTGCGGCTCCGGGCGGTCGGGGCGCAGCAGCCATCCCACCCCGAGCATCGCCCCCACCATCGCCAAGCCCAGACCGGCGAAGATCGCCACGGTGAGGTACTGGCGAAGGAGCTCATTGAGGGGATTCGGCACGAGCGATCAGCCTAGTTACCCGCGTTTCGGGGGACCAAAGCCGTGCCGGCCTGGCATTGCCGGCTTGGCGTTGCTACCGCAACGCCCCGCTTCCGGCCTGAAGTGTCACACCCTGCTGGGATGATGGGGCCATGCCAGTGGAAGCCACCTCCATCGGATCCCGCCTCGGGGTGCGGCCTCGTTTCGAGGATGTCGATGTGGTGCGAGGCGACGATGTGTGCGAGGCGCTGGGGCAGCTGCACGGGCTGATGGCCGCC
>QEUP01000014.1 GCA_003577145.1 Acidobacteriota bacterium
GCCCAGATGAACACCGCGGTCACCAACCCGTTAGCCCGCGGTCAGATCCCAAAACGATCCCCGTCCCCGCAGGTCAGCACCTTCGGTGAAGACCTGACTACAGACCAGAGGGGCCTTATTAGAACCGTCGCCACAAACGACGGCTCTGAGAAGGTCGACATTGGTCCTCGAGGACCTGGATCGGGTCGTCTTCCGGTGACGGAAGGCGGCCCGATCTGCGTCTGGGTCGTGGTGGAGGTCTCGTTGGATTGCGACGAGGTCGCCGAAGGGCTCGTGGAGCTTGTCCCCGACGACTTCGCCGTCATCGATGTAGATGGCCTCGAACAACGCCTGGTTGAGGAGGCGGCGACCTTCGCCTGAGAGCTGCTCGTAAGGCTTTGGGGGTCGGCGAGCAGGTCGATGGCCTGTTCGAGGGTCTCGGCGCCGACGTCGAGCTGTTCGGCTGATCCTTCGAGGTCGGCTTGCAGCTTCGCTCGCTGCGCAGCGATCGCGTCGAGGCGCTTGCGGATCTTGGCTCTCGGGACGCTGCCATCAGCCGCAAGGTCCAGCAGGTTGTCCTCTTGGGTGTCGAGCTTCGTAAGCGCGGCCTTGGTCTGGCGGTGCAGTAGGGCGGTGGTGCTGTGCTGGTCGGCGAGGGCGAGGCGGACCTCGTTTCGGAGCCGGTCGATGATCTCGGGCCCAACTACCTGCCGACCAAGGCCATTTGCGCCAGTTCAAGGAGGCGCTCGCCAGCCTCGAAGTGGCGGCGAGATCGCCGAGTACGAACGCTTGTCGTCCGGCAAAGTCTCGACCTTCACAGCCTCGACCCTCGGGGGATTGGCCGCGCTGCTGATCCGAGCCGGCTCGGTTCGATTGATGTTCGTGCTCGACACGAACATCGTGTCGGAGCTGCGGAAGGTGCGGTCAGGGAAGGCGGACCCCGGGGTCGCCGAGTGGGCTGCCGGCGTCCCGTCAGCGGAGATGTTCGTATCCGCGATCACGATCCACGAGCTCGAACACGGGGTCCTGCTCATGGAGCGCTCCGACCTCGATCAAGGCGCGCTGCTTCGTTCCTGGCTCGACGAGAGCGTCGCTGTTGCCTTCGCCGACCGCGTGCTGGCCGTGGACGAGGTGATGGCCCGCCGTGCTGCGTCGCTCCACGTCCCGAACCCAGCGCCATATCGTGACGCGCATCGGCGCCACCGCGCTCGTCCATCAGATGACCGTCGTGACACGCAACATCGGGGACTTCGAGCCGTTCGAAGGTCTCCAAGTCCTCAATCCCTGGACCGACGGCCGAAGAGCCGGCGGCTGCGGCAGTCGGCGAGATACCTGATCTTTCGTGTTCTGGAGAGCCGGGACGGGCTCCGACTCGACGACGCCAGCGGACGCGTCGAGGACGGTTAGCGCTTTCCGCCGCCGGTCGGCACGACGACGTGGTCGAGGCCCTCGGCCGGTTCATGCACGAGGCGTTCCTCGTCGACGTCGCCTTCCACGAAGCTGGACTCGGTGACGCAGCAGGGCTCCTGCGAACTTGGCGATGTCGACGATTACGTGCCGGTGCACCGCTACAGGGCAAGCTCGGCAACCTCAGGCTGAGAAAGGTAGCTGCTCTTGGTCGTCCAGTGGTTCTGCGCCCTCGCTGCTCGTGATGTTCAGCGAGGTCGGCGGGAAGTCCGGGACTACGTGCACCATCGAGGGGATCGGTCTCCGGCCCTCGATCGACCGCAGGAGCAGCGACCAGCTGACCGATGATCGAGAGACATCACGGCTCCATTCCGCCCCGAGGATGGTTTTCATAGCGCCTACGTACACGTCGTCGACGCAAGCCGCAGGGCCACCGTCCAGCTCACGCTCTATAGCGCCGCGGATGAACTCGGAGAGCGAGATCCCACGTCCACGCGCTGCCTCCTGCACGCGATCGAGTTCGTCACTTCCGAGTCGGAAGGAGACCACCTCTGTCGTACTAGGCCGCACACGTACCTCAGCCGGTTCCTCTTCCCATTCGTCCTCGTCGTGCCTGCGCCGAAAGAGCTCGTCTGGCTTGGTCACGTCACGCTCCTGACCTGTCGTACCACTTGCGCTCATGTTCCTCCGAGGGCCAACCGGTGATGGCTCGCCATCGCTCATTGATCACCTCGACGATGCAGACCGTCCAGAACCGGCCCGCCGCGGTCGGGTCCAATCATCTGGTGCGTCGCGGTACGCCGGCCCTTGTTCCGTCTGAACAGCGGAGCTTCACCAGCGACCTCCAGAACAGTCCGGCGCTCGATTCCGTGGGCGTGCAGCTCATCGAGGTTGCGGTCGTCCCACTCCCACTCAGAGATCCACAATGGCTCACTCCTGTTGTATACTCTGTCTGACAGCGTACGACAACTACCCAAATGGGAAATCTCATGGCTGAAATCGCACTGCTCACACTGGCAAACCACGCCGAGGTCCAAAACGGCCTGCTGTACATCAGCGGGGCGGAGTGGGACACCGTGACTCGGACCTATCCGGCTGGGGGCCAGGCCAAGCCACAGCATCTCGCGGTGGCGCTGTCGGTGGTCGTCCCATGGACCGAGGCGAATACTCCACAGACGGTATCGATACGGATGGAGGACGAGGACGGTCAGGCAAACCTGCTGGAAGCTCGACTCGACCTCGAAGTCGGTCGCCCTCCTGGAAAGCCACACGGCTCCGACTCCCGCTCGGCAGTGGCCTTCAACGGCGAGGTCCGGTTTCCAAAGGAGGGGGGTTACCGCGTCGTAGCTCGGATCGGCGAGGACGATATGAAGTCCTACTCATTCCGCGTTGTAGACAAAGTCGTGGGTATGCCAAAGGCAAGTTGAGCGGAGGCACACGCCGACGAAGGCGTGTTCCCAGGCGCCGCCTGGCGCCCGTTACATGGACGCTGCCGACCCTCGCCGGCCTCACGACCCTGCTCATCC
Source organism: Acidobacteriota bacterium (assembly GCA_003577145.1). Lineage (GTDB taxonomy): Bacteria > Actinomycetota > Acidimicrobiia > Acidimicrobiales > Microtrichaceae > ATN2. Next base: position 2,913 of record QEUP01000014.1, read on the forward strand.
AAGCCCGCATGCCCGTGGCCGGACCGGGCTCGCCTCGCTGACGAGTTCGGCGTCGGGAGCAGCAGGATCCAGCGCTGAGCCAGGCCGGCATCACCCGGCAGCTCCGACGAGTGCGTCAGATGAGGGCAAGCTCGGTGGCGACGATGCCGCTCGGGGTCCTCACTCAGCCGATGACTGTTTCACGGCCACCCACGGCGTATGCGTGCAGACGCTTCTGGTCGTCGACGTTGAGGAGCTCGATGAGATCGAACACGGGGCGGCCTTCACCTCGCATGACCCGGAGAGCCTGATGCCCAGAGGTCCCCTTCGCAGGAGCGTCGGTCGTCAGCAGCACGAGCGGCATTCCCTCACCACCGTTCTGCACCTGGCTCTCGTGGAGCACCGCGGCCTTACCGAGTGATCTCCACAGCGTGTCGGTTCGGCGGAGTCCGGCGCGGTTCGACGTGAACGCCCCGGACACGTCGAACGCCCAGTCGTTTCCGATCTTGTCTGTCGCCACGAAGCTCAACACGACGCCGAGGCCTCGTGGCTTCACCTCGGCGCGGATGTTGTCGAACCCGCATGTTCGCAGTAGCACCTCGGCGACCTCACGGGCCTGGCGACCCTCTCGGACCGCACGAGCCTGCAAGTCAACCGAATCATCGGTGGGGGCCACCGCAGGAAGCTCGACTCGGAATGCCGTGCTCGGACCGCTCGGTGCTTCCTCGATCCAGTCGTGCTCCTCTGCGATGCGCCGCCTCGCGATGGCCACGTACTCCGCATCTGTGTCGAAGCCGAGATAGTGACGCTCGGCTCGAACAGCTGCGACGGCCGTGCTACCAGAACCGATGAACGGGTCGAGCACGGCGTCGCCCTCGTACGTGTAGAGCTCGATCAGGCGCTTCGGGAGCTCGACAGGGAAGGGCGCAGGGTGGCCGACCCGAGTGGCGCTCTCAGGCGAGATCTCCCAGAGATCGGTCGTGGCCTCCATGAACTCGTCTCGCGAGATCGTGGCGGTGGACGGAAGGCCCCGTTCGAGCCGCTGCACCGGGGTGAGGGCGCGATCGAACCGGCCCTTGCTCGCGATGACCACACGTTCAGTGATGTCGCGAAGCACTGGATTGGACGGTCGCTGGAACGTGCCCCAGGCACAGGAGCCACCAGCGGCGCGCCCCTTCCACCAGATGACCTCACCCCGGAGGAGCAGACCGAGGTCCTGGAGGATCTCGGCGACGTCGCCCGACAGCGAGCGATACGGACGCCGGCCCAGGTTCGCGACGTTGACCGCGATCCGGCCACCGGGCTCCAGTACTCGCTTGCACTCAGCGAAGACGCTGCGGAGCAACTCGAGGTACTCGAAGTAGTCGGCGGGAACACCGCCGACGCCGAGATCCTCCTCGTACTGCTTCCCGGCGAAGTACGGCGGCGACGTCACCACGAGCGCCACCGAGTTGGAGACGACCTTCGTCATCTTGCGCGCGTCGTCGTGGTAGATGACATCGACCTCGGCGGGCGGGTTGATGGTCATGTCGGTCGAGATCTCCGGTGCGACAAACCGGTCGTAGAACGCCGAAGCGTCGTGGCCCTCGCGGCGCCCGGAGCCGAAGTTCGCAGTGGAGGTGGGGCCTCGTCCACGCCCGCTTCGGGCGGTCGACAGCGGTGTGACGGTCACGATGTACCCCCTCGCTTCGCGCGTGAACGCTTCGGCGTCAGGGCGTTGTCCGCACTCGGGAGTCGTTCGAGGTACTCGTCGACTGCCTTGGTGATGAGCAGGTTCGCCGATACGTCCCGATCGCTGGCAGCAAGCTGCAGACGACGGTGAATCGACTCGGGGAGGCGGACGGCGGTGGCGATCCGCCGCTCGCCGCAGACCTTGGGACGACCCATGGGTCCACCGTAACGAGGCGGTGTGGCATGAACGCGGATTGCCGCGCGCATCAACGCGCGCTCAGGAGCAGATGTTGTCGGTGGTCGCTCACGCCGGGTGCCTGATCATGTCGGCGCATTTCTCACCGATCATGATCACAGGGGCGTGGATGTTGTTGCTGGTGACGCAGGGCATCACTGAGGCGTCGGCGATCCTGAGGCCGTCGACACCGCGTAGGCGAAGCTCTGCGTCGACGACAGCCATTGGATCGTCATCGGGGCCCATCTTGCACGTGCCGCACACGTGGTACTCGGTATCGGCATGGTCGCGTAGCGTTTCCTCGATCTGTCGGGGGTCGTCGCGGTCGTAGTGGATGAGCATGGCCCCGCGGTAGCGGTCGAACGCGCTGCTGTTCATGATGTCGAGCGCGATCTGGGTCCCTTTCACCAGCGTGTCCATGTCGTAGGGGTGGCTGAAGTAGCGGGGGTCGATCAGCGGCGCTACCCGGGTGTCGGGGCTGGCGAGTCGTAGCTCGCCGATGCTCTTCGGTCTCGAAAGCAGCAAGTGGGCCGAGTAGCCGTGACCGAGATGTTGCTTGCGGCCGTGATCGTCACCGATGCCGACGATCAGTTCCATCTCCATGTCCGACACTTCGATGTCGGGGTTGGTGCGGTAGTAGGCGCCGGACTCCGCGGCGCAGCTCGTCAACAGCCCCGAGCGGCGCTTGCGCCATTCCCACGCCGCTTTGACCAGCCGTGCGGCCCCGACCGGGGAGAAGCCGACGGTGTCATCTGTGACCAGCGAACGGTAGATCAGGAGTGCCGAGATGTGGTCCTGCAGGTTCTGCCCGACACCGGGCAAGTCGATCACCGGTGTGATCCCCAGTTCCTGGAGGTGGGCGCCCGGCCCGAGGCCCGACGCCATCAGGATCTGAGGAGTACCGAACACACCGGCAGACATGACCACCTCGCGGCGTGCTCCCACGGCGCAGGCCTGACCGTCGCGCTGATACTCGACACCGGTGACACGACGCTGCTCGAGCAGCACTCGGGTGATGTGGGAGCCGGTCCGCACTTCGAGATTGGGTCGGTCCAGGTTCGGATGGATGAACGCAGCGGCGGCGCTGTGGCGCTCTCCGTCCTTCTGGGTGACCTGGACGTGATAGCAACCATGATGGTCCGCGCCGTTGGGGTCGGCGTTGTAGGGAATGCCCTGCGACTGACAGGCCTCCAGGAAGACCTCGTTGAGAGGGCTGGGGCTCCGCAGGTTTGTCACGTGCAACGGACCGTCGACGCCGTGGAACGGGGAGTCCCGGTGGATCGCGTTCGCCTCGGACTTCTTGAAGTAGGGGAGCACGTCCTCGTAACCCCATCCCGTGTTCCCCATGGCCGCCCAGTTGTCGTAGTCCCAGCGGTGTCCACGCGCGTAGATCATGGCGTTGATCACGCTCGAGCCTCCGAGCGCCTTGCCACGTGGCTGGAAGCCCCGTCGGCCGTTGAGACCGGTCTGGGGCACGGTCTCGTAACCCCAGCTGTTGATCCCGAGCGGCATTGCCACCGCGAAACCCAGCGGCGCGCGGATCAGCAGGTCCCTCCCCTCACCGCCCGCCTCGAGCAGACACACCGTGACCGACGGGTCCTCGCTCAGACGGCTCGCCACCACACATCCGGCCGAGCCACCGCCGGCGACCACATAGTCGAACTCATCCATGCGCAGACGCTATAGGGACGATCGCCGGTCGCGGTTCGGTCTCGGTGACCGGCGTCGTTGTAGGGGTGGGGACGCGCTCTCCCAATTGGCGCAGACGGGAACCATCTCGGCGCCCGCAAACGTCCAACCTTCATGAAGCTGGGCTTCTTCGCGGCGTCACTGGGCATCGTGCTGCTTGGCCCCACCATTGGTCCCGCCGCTGCCGACTGCGGCGGACCGACGATCAGGATCGCAAAGAGCGAGGTCATTCGTGGAGAGGAGCTCGTGATCGTCGGCTCGGCGTGGGGTGACAACTGCTACGACACGGGTCCGCCTCCGGAAGGTGAGGGCATGCTCGGCCTGCCGATCGAAGGGATCAGCATCTACATCGTTCAGGGCGGCGAGGAGTCGCTCGTGGCGACCGGATCAGCCGATGGCGACTACGCCTTCGAAGTGAGAACCGCCGTGCCCACAGACCTCTCACCAGGCGATGCCGTGGTACTGGCACGCTGGCGCGCCGGCACTGCGTTCAGCCCGAATGCACACCTCGTGGTGACTGACGCACCGCCGCTTCCGGCAGCCGCCGAGGCAGTTGTGGCGTTCGGAGCAACCTCGGCGCCCGCGACCGTCACGCCGCCGCCAGGCGTCGATGCATCGAACCCTTCGACACCAGCCGACGTCGGGGCGTCGAGTGGGACCGAGGGAGGTTCAGGCATGGCCACCAGGCTCGTGATCATCGCCGTCGTCGCCGTCGTCGCCGTCGTCGCCGTCGTCGTCGTGGTAGCCGTGGTAGCCGTGGCGCTTGCGGGCTCGGTCCGGTTGGCCCGCCGTCGCCACAGCTGATCCCTGTCCACCACGTCGGAGGTCTGGCAGAGGTCGGGTCGGTCGCCCCATCGCCGGGGGGCCGAACCACCAATCCAGCCCGTATAGATCACTTTCGCTATTTGGGACATAGCGGAAGAGCGCTAGAATGTCAGCGTGGTCAGAGCTTCCATCCGGGTCGGCGATGCCGGCGCTGTAGCCGGCCTGATCCGCGCGGCACGAACAGCTGCCGGTTTGACCCAAGCGAGCCTGGCAGAGCGTCTGGGCACCACGCAGTCGGTCATATCCCGCTGGGAGCGTGGTCGCGACGAGCCGCGGCTGTCGACGTTGGCTCGGGTCATGCACGCGTGCGGGCACGCGCTGTCCCTTGCGGTCGAGCCTGACGATGTCGACCGGGCACAGATCCGCCAGCAGCTGGCGATGACCCCGTCCGAGCGCCTCGCGATGGTCACGAACGTCAGCCGTGTGCTGGCAGCGGCACACCGGGTTGGCTGATGCCGGCTCCCCTCGACCCAGAGTGCCTGTTCCGGGTGCTTCGTGACCATGGCGTGGAGTACGTGCTGGTCGGCGGCCTCGCCGCGGTGCTGTACGGCTCCACGGCACTGACCAACGACGCGGACATCGTTCCTGCGAGGGATCCCGCCAACTTGGAACGGCTCGGGCAGGCGTTGCGGTCGCTCGATGCTCGGCTGCGCGTGCCCGAGTCACCGGATGGCATCGCCTTCGATCCTCACCCGTCACTCCTCGATTCGATAGCCACGCTGAACCTCACGACGCGATGTGGCGACCTCGACCTGACGTTCGCGCCAGCCGCCTTGGACGATTACGACGCCCTTGTGGCCGCCAGCGCGGAGTTCGATCTGGCGGGTTGCCGAGTCAAGGTCGCGGCGCTGCGTGACCTGATCCGATCGAAGGAGGCGGCTGACCGTCCGAAGGACCGCGCCACCCTCCCGATCCTCTACGCGCTGGAGGAGGAGATCCGACGAGCGGGACGCCGGTCCCCGTAAGGGCCCGCCGCGAGCCAGGAGGACGGGGGTCGAGTCCCCCAACCCCAGCGACTCACTCGACTCGTTGGACGAGCGGAAGCCCAGTCGGGATCATGCATGAGCGCAACTGGCCTCGTGACCGCTCGGCCCGGATCGCTATCGTGGCGCTGTGAGCAAACCGAGAGTGCCCGGGGGGGCCGTGCACCGGCTCCCAGCAGATCTGCGCAGCGCGCTCCTCGAGAACCCCGTGGCACTCGACGCCTGGAAGGACATCACGCCTCTGGCCCGCAACGAGTTCATCTGCTGGGTCGAGGACGCCAAGCAGGAGACGACCCGCCAACGCCGCATCCGCCGGACCCAGGAGGAGCTGGAGGAAGGCCAGCGGCGACCCTGCTGCTGGCCGGGATGCGCACACCGCGAACGCAACGGCAGGTAAGGCCGGGCCGGCTTGCGACACAGGGGGTCGATGAGATGAGGCGTGGCCTTGTGTTGGCCACAAACCGCCGCGGCATCCGGGACCGCGCCGAGCAAGCCGCCGCCGCTGCCAGGTGAGAGCACCGGTCCGCTGCACTGCACCCGGCCGCCAGCGCCTGCTCATCTCGTTCAACCGCCGCCGCTCACAGGTGAGAGCACCGGTCCGCTGGGGGTGCCTTCAGGGCGATGCGGCACCTCCAGCGCCAGCCCAGCGGTAGCCGGCTGGTCCTGTTGGCTCACCCGGGACGAGCTCGGCTGCCTGGCCGGCGGTCTCCACGCCCTCGGCGATCGTCTTGATGCCCAGGTTCTGGGCGAGAGGCCGCCATCGCCGCCGCTACCACCGCCGCATCCTCGGGATCGCGGTCCACACCGGGCAGGCGCAGGCCTCGACGAGGTTCATCCTGACCGATCGGCCGAGCTAGGCTCGCCCCGCCGACTCACGAGTCAGCTGGACAATGGGGGTGCGACATGCACAGGAAGACGTTCCTCGCTATTCCGGCAACGGCCGCTGTCGTCGCGGGCTCAGCCCTGGTCACTTCAAGCGGTGTCAGTGCCCAAGAGGGTACCGCGGTGGTGTTCGAGTACAGCGGCGCCGAGCAGACCTGGGTCGTACCCGGGGATGTCTGTGAGATCGAGGTGGACGCCCGCGCCGCCCAAGGAGGGAACGGCGGCGGCGGCCAAACGATCAACCAGCTGAACCAGCCGAATCAGCTGAACCAGGGTGCGCTGGGGGGAAGGGCCGTGGCCTCCGTGGTGGTCACCCCCGGTGAGACGCTGTTCGTCAACGTCGGCGGTGCCGGGCAGGACGGGGGGTCCAACCCGGGTACGGGTGGCGCCGGCGGCTTCAACGGTGGTGCCGCCGGCGGAACCAGTGATGGGTCGGGTGGCGGCGGCGGTGGCGGCGCCTCGGATGTGCGCCAGGGCGGTAACGCCCTCGCCAACCAGGTTGTCGTCGCCGGTGGTGGAGGTGGTGGTGGTGGCGGCCTCGACGGTGGCGACGGCGGTTCAGGCGGGGGAAGCGCCGGCGGCGACGGTGGCGACAGCCAAGACATCCCGCCCGCCACGGGCGGTGGCGGCGGCACCCAGGCCACCGGAGGCGCCCCCGGGACCGACACGCCTGGCGACGTCAACTCCGGTGGTGGTGGTGGCGGCGGTGGCTTCTACGGAGGCGGTGGTGGCGGCGGTGGCTTCTACGGAGGCGGTGGTGGCGGCGGTGGATCCGGCTTCGGCCCCGCCGGGGTCAGCTTCGAGTCGGGGGTGCAGCCGGGCGGTGGCCAGGTGACGCTCATCTACTCCGTGGAACCCGGTTGCGATACCGCGCCCAGCACGGAAACGCCACCGGCGGCACCTGCCCAGCCCGTAGCCGCCGCCCCCAGGTTCACCGGTTGAGCTCGTCTGGCACGCATCTCGATCGTGAAGATCAGATAGGCATACTGCTCGCCAGACGCTGTTACCAGCGCCGGGGGGCCACGCTGGCTCAGGCAGTGGCGCGGATGATGGCGCTGATCACGTCGTCGCCCACGTCATGGCTGGTGAGGACCTCGACCTCGCTGAACCCGGCCGCTTCGAGACCGCCGGCGTACTCATCCCTGGTGAGGGCGCCGGCGATGCAACCGGTCCACTTCGCCAGGTCGGCCTTCTCCTCGGGACTGAACTCGCGGGTGGTGACCACATCGGTCACCGCGAACCGGCCACCCGGGCGAAGCACCCGGTGAGCCTCCTCGAAGACCAGCGACTTGTCGGCCGACAGGTTGATCACGCAGTTGGAGATGATCACGTCGACCGAATTGTCGGGCAGGGGGACGTCCTCGATCTCGCCCTTGAGGAACTCGACGTTCTCGATCCCGGCCTCGGCCTGGTTCCGTCTTGCCAACTCGAGCATCTCGTCGGTCATGTCCAACCCATAGACCTTGCCGCTCGGGCCGACTCTCCGGGCCGACAACAACACGTCGAGGCCGCCGCCAGAGCCGAGGTCCAGCACCGTTTCGCCCTCGTTCAACTCGGCCACCGCGGTCGGGTTGCCACAACCCAACGAGGCCAGCCTCGCCGCGTCGGGCACCTCGTCGCGCGCCGCCTCTTCGTACAAGGCCGCTCCGAAACCGGCTCCAGCCAGATCATCTGTCGCGGCGGGGCCGCAGCAGCCCGAAGCCTGCGAGCTCGCCAGCCGGGCAGCACCGGCGTAGCGCTCCCTGACCGCCTCCTTCACGTCGGCTCGGCTCACATCCTCAGTCATGACCTACCTCCTGGTCCTCGATGGCCGGCCCGCCCTGCGAACCGCCACCCCACGTATCGATCTGTATCGATGTATTTATATCGATGACCATCGATCTGTGTCAAGGGGTGGCGACACATGTCACGGCGCGGCTACCGGCGAAAGAGGGTCAACGCCGCAGGAGGTCCTCGATCGCCTCAGCGGTACGCTCCTCACCGAGGTGGAAGCCCTGCGCGAGGTCGCAGCGCAGCCTGCGGAGCTCGGCTGCCTGGCCGGCGGTCTCCACGCCCTCGGCGATCGTCTTGATGCCCAGGTTCTGGGCGAGAGCGACAACCGCGGCTACCACCGCCGCATCCTCGGGATCGCGGTCAACCCCGGCCACGAACGACTGGTCGATCTTCAACAGATCCACGGGGAAGCAGCGCAGGTGGCTCAACGACGAGAAGCCCGTCCCGAAATCATCCACCGCCACCAATGCGCCGAGGCCGCTGAGCCGGCCGAGCGCGTCGGCAACCCCGTCGATGTCGTCCATGAGCACGTTCTCGCTCACCTCCAGAGCGAGCTGAGCGGGCGGGACTCCCGCGACGCCGATGGCTTCGGCGGTGGCGTCGATGAAGGCCGGGCTGTTGAGCTGTCGCCCGCTGACGTTCACCGAGACGAAGAGATCAGGCGCCAGCTTGTGCCAGCGGGCGAAGGCGTCACAGGTCTGCTGCAGCACCCAAGAGCCGATGGGTACGACGAGCCCGGTCTCTTCGGCTATCCGCAGGAACTCCGCGGGGCCGACCAACCCCCAGTCGGGGTGCTCCCAGCGCAGCAGCGCCTCGACGCCCACCAGCCGCGACGATTCGAGATCGAAGATCGGCTGGTAGCGCAGGCGGAGCTGCCCCGACTCCAACGCCTTGCGCAGACCGTTCTCCACCTCGAAGCGCTCGACTGCACGCGCCCTCATCTCCGCGTCGAACATCTCGAGGCGCGCCCGCCCCCGCGACTTGGCCTCGTACATGGCAGCGTCGGCGTCCCTGATGAGGACCTCGGCAGCGGTCTTGCCGTCAGCCAAGGCGATGCCGATGCTGACCGTCACGAACAGCTCGGCGTCGGCAACCGAGTAGCTGCCGCTGACTGCGTCACTGACCCTCTCGGCAATGGCGATGGCCTGATGCTCGTCGATGATGCCCTCGCACAGCAGGACGAACTCGTCGCCCCCGAAGCGGGCGATGGTGTCCTCGGGGCGAACTGCTTGCTTGAGCCGCCGGGCGACGCAGGCCAGCAGATGATCGCCGTGGGTGTGGCCCAGGCTGTCGTTGACGATCTTGAGGTTGTCGAGGTCCAGGAACAGCAACGCCACGCTGGTGTCACGCCTGGCAGCACGAGCAAGCGCGATCCCCAGCCGGTCGAGCAACAGGGTGCGATTGGGGAGCCCTGTCAGCGGGTCGTGGGTGGCCTGGTGCTCGAGCAGCGCGACGAGCTGTTCGTCATGAGACCCCGAGGCCCCGGCGATCTCGCGCTCCTCGGTGACGTCTCGCATCCTGAACACGATGGCGCCCACCTCCGTGTCATCGAGCAGGTTCTTGCCCACGACATCCAGCAGCCTCCAGCTGCCGCCGGCGTGCCTGGCTCGAAGACGGTGATGGAGCGTGCCACCCCGCCGGTCACGCAGCTCCTTGAACCACGCCAGGGCCGTGCCCCTGTCACCCGGGTGGGCGAGCCCGGGCCCCGCCACCTCGGCAAGGCACTCCGGGTTGTAACCGAGCAGTGCGCCTGTGCCCGGCGAGGCCCACAGGACCCTCCCATCGCGGTCACAGAGCACGTAGACGTCGCCGAAGAGGCCGGCCAGGCCCGCCTCGGACGTCCCTTCACGAGCAGCATCGAACTGCGACGCCCGGTGCGGCGCTTCACGGCCTTCCACGCCAAGCACCCCCTATCCCTCCGTCGACAGGACCCCGACTCTACCGAGCCCGCCGGGGAGTCCCACAACGACGGCCTCGCCCCGACCCCGTGATGCCGCTGCCGACAACTGCCCCGTGAGCCGACGCCTGCTACGCCGGGGTCAGTTCTGCCCTCAGACCGCTGAAAGGGCCACCTGGGTCGCCGACGCCGCCGCTTGGAGCGCGTCGCTGCCCGACGCCACGCACCCGACACCCATGCTGCCGTCCACCGTCTCGACCAGCACGAACATCGTCGGCTCGTCGTCGACGAGGACCTCTCGGGCGTCACGCACCTCGCTGCCTCGCCCCTCGGCAGCCGCCACCGCAGTCGCCACCGCGGCCAGTTCGGTCGCAGCGCTCCCGTTCCCGCTACGTTGCACGCCGTCGAGGGACACGAGCACCTCAGCACCGAAGCAGCCGCCCCCCGGAGGTACGCCGTGCGTATCCTCGTTCCTTCTGACCAGCACCCGTGCCGGAACCGGCACCGCTAGGGGCTGGCTGGTCACCTCGAGCTGGAGGCACACATCGGCGATGGTGGTGCAGAGGCTCTCGATGAAGTGAGCCTCCTCCTCGGCCCAGGTGCCACCGGGACGGGCGATCACGAACGCCGACCGCGACGGTCCGCGATGACGGGTCACGATCACTCCCTCGAGGTCAGCCACCGCCCACAGCTCGGGGCCGGGCCGCTCGATGAGACCGGCGACGGTGGCGAACACGCTGTAGGCGAGAGAGGCACCGAGATCCGCGATCGAGGGACGGTGGAGGCGAACATCGTGGTCGCCGGCCGCGTCGCGATGCACGTACATCACCAGCGCCGGCATCTCCAGCACCTCGTCGACGGAACGGAAGGCCTGTTCGACGAGCGCATCGAGCAGCCGGGCGAACGCCTCGGAGTTGGGCTCGTGAGGCCGGTCATCAGGGGTTTCGGGGATCAACGCAGAGATGCCTCGTCCCTGGGTGCTTACCGCCGTGGTATCCGCCACGGCGCCATTAGGCTCCACCCGACCCGGACGCGTCAAGAGGTGGCGGCCAAGAACTGTCGTGAACCATCCCTTGTCCTGCGTCATGCGCTCGGCTGCGTACTTTCAGTGGGCTGGAGCGGCCACCAGGCGACGCAGTCGCAGCGGAGGGCCACCTACCGGAGGGGCGCTCTCAGCGCAGTAGCGCACGCCGCAACAACCAGACCGACAAGGCGATGAGGACGGCGGCGAACCCCGCCAGCACCGCCAGGTCGATCCAGATGTCGCTGATACTGCCCCCGTCGAACAGCACGGTCGTCCAGGCATCCATCGCCCACGCCTGCGGCACGAGGTGCCCGATGACCCTCATGACAGGTGGGACGAGGAACAGCGGCCACATGGCGCCGCCGAGCATCGACATGCCGATGGCGAGGGGGATGCCGATCGCCTGGGTCTGCTCGGGCGTGGAGGCCACCGCACCGATGAGGACGCCCGCACCGGCGCTCACCAGCCCCCACAACAGGACGATGGCGGCCACCGCGAGCGGATCGCCCCAGCTCACGTCGAAGACCACCAGGCTCACCACGATGATGATCGCAGACTGGATCAACGCGAAGAACAAACGGCTGGAGGTGAGGCCTTCGACCATCGAGGTCATCCTGGTCGGCCCGGCGTAGATCCGTCGGGCCAGTCCCAGCTTGCGGATCTCCACGAGCGTGGCGCCGATCGCCAGGCTGTTGATGAACACGAACAGGGTGAGCTGGGCGGGCGCCACGAAGGCGAAGCTGGACGGGTTCGTCTCGCTGGCTTCACCGGCTTTCGTGGTCGCCACCTTGGTGTGGGTGATCGTCGTGGAGACGTCAAATGCCGTCAACATGTTGCGCTCGTAGTCTCCGACCCCCTGCTCGGTGGCGAACAGCGCCGCCGACAAGACCTCGGACTGCTGCTGCACGGTTGCCTCCAGCGACGCGCGCACGACTGAGGCGGCCGAGCTCGCGGGGTCTGCGAGCAGTTCGATCGTGGCCGTCTCGCCGCGTTGAACCCGGCTGGTCGTCCCGGAGGGTATGACGATGCCGGCAGCCAGGTCGCCGAGTTGCACGTCACGCGCGATGTCGCTCTCGTCGGAGTACTCGGAGATCTCGAGCACCTGGTCCTCCTCGATGGCCTCGGTGAGGTCCGTGCCGACGCTTCCCCCGTCCTCGTCGAGCAGGGCGACCGGCAGGGAGGTTACGTCGGCCGGGAAGGCCGTCCCGACGAGGAAGATGATGACGAAGGGGAGCACGAAGACGAAGAACAGGCCGACTCGATCACGAAAGACCCGGGTCAGCTCGGTCCGTGAGATGCTCAGCGCCGACCTCATGACAGCACCTTTCGCTGCAACAGGACCAGGGCCGCGATCCCGCTGCACGCGCCGATCGTGATCAGCCCCGCGAGGTGGGGGAGGATGCCGGCCAACCCCGCTCCGCCCACGGCGAGGTCGGTGAAGGCGTGCAGCGCCATGCCGTTCGGGGTGAACGCCGAGACCTCCTGGAGGAGAGGAGGAAGGCCGCCCGGCGAGATGAAGCTCCCCCCCAACAGGGCGAGCCCGAGGGCCAGCATCGCGGTGAAGCCGTCGGCTTGGGCCTCGGTCCGGGCGAGGGCGGTGACGAGCATGCTCAACCCGGCTATGGCCACCACCACGCAGACGATCACGAGGAGCGCGCCCCAGATCGGCCCCCAGTTGGCAGCGAGGGCGAGCGAGGTGACGATCCACACGATCACGATGCTGCTCAACGCCAGGGTGGCCACACCGACGGTCTTGCCGAACAGGATGGTCCGGTCGGTCACCGGAGCCGCTCGGACCCGCACGAGGGTGCCCTCGCGGCGCTCGCCCAGGATGGAACGGGCACCGATCCCCGCCGCGAAGAAGGCGAAGAGGATCGCCATGCCGGGCCCGTAGTAGGAGACGGCGTTGTACTCGCCCGAATAGCTCTGGTCGGCCACCACGATCGCCGGCTGCACCTCGACGCCGGCGCCGGACCCGGCTGTGGCGGAGGTCGCCGGCCCGCAACCGTCATCAGCGAGATCGGCGACCTTGTCGAACTCGCCCTCGCCGGCGGCGACGCGCAGCGCGGTGTTCACGGCGACCCGCGCCAGATCGACCCGTCCCGCGATGCCACCGGCGAGCGACTCGGTCACCTCGCCGGCGAACTGGCTCTCCTCGTTGATCACGGTGCCGATCGGGAGCGGCTCCGTTCTCAACGACTCACAGAAGCCCCGCGGCAACACGATCATCCCACCCACGTCGTCGTCATCGTCATCTACCATGCGACGGGCCTCGGCGGCGGTGGCGACCTCTCGGATCTCCAGGCCCTCACCCTCACCCTCGTTGACCGCCTCGACCAGGCCGTCGACGATCGCCGCCGACGTCACCGTCTGATCTTCGTCGACGAGCGCCACGTCGACCTTGAAGGTGTCGAAGCCGCTGAAGGCGAAGCTGATGATGGTCGCCAGCACGAGCGGGCCGACCACCCCCTGGATGAGGACCGACCTGTCCCTGAGTCGCCGGTGCAGGTCGTTGCCGGCGATGACGAAGGCGTTGCGCATCGCCGAAGGGCCCGCTCAGTCCCTCAGGGCTTTGCCCGTCAGGCGAAGGAAGACGGATTCGAGGTCCGGCTCGACCACGTCGACGGAGCGGATGTCGAGGGCTGAGCCCTCGGCTGTCTCGATGATCGGTGCCAGCGCCCGGCTGGCGTCGGAGACCTCGAGGTCGACAACCCCGTCGGCCAGATCGGCTCTCTCCACCACGGCGAGCGAGCGGGCCCGGTCAGCGAAGCCCGGCAGGTCCCCCGCCCCGGTCAACCTCACGTGGGCGTTCTCCCCTACCAGTTCCACCAGTTCCCTCTTCGTTCCCTCTGCGATGATCCGCCCCTCGTCGATGATCCCTACCCGATCGCACAGCCGCTCCGCCTCCTCCATGTAGTGGGTGGTGTAGAGGACCGAGAGGCCGGCGCCACCCAGGGTCTCGATGCTCTCGAGGATGGCGTGGCGGCTCTGGGGATCGACCCCGACGGTCGGTTCGTCGAGGATCAACAGCTTCGGCTCGTGCAACAGGCCCGCGGCGATGTTGCAGCGCCGCTTCATGCCTCCCGAGTAGGCGTCGGTTCGCTCGTCGGCCCGTTCCACCAGACCGACGAGGTCGAGCACCTCCTCGACACGGCTCTTGAGCCGCTTCCCCTCCATGTGCTGCAGCCGCCCGAAGAACCTCAGGTTCTCGCGGCCGGTGAGGTCCGGGTAGAGGGCCACCTCCTGGGGAACGAAGCCGATCTGTGCCTTGGCTTCGGCGTTGCGGGTGCCCATCGCCAGCCCGGCGACGGTGGTGGTGCCCACCTCGGGCTCCAGCAGGCCACACACCATGGAGATGGTCGTCGTCTTGCCCGCCCCGTTGGGGCCGAGCAGCCCGTAGGTCTCACCTTCGGCGATCTCGAAGCCCACGTCGTCGACGGCGCGGCGATCGCCGAAGGTCTTCTGCAGGCCGCTGCACTGCACCACGGGTGTTTTCACGGACACCATTTCTAGCGTCCGTCAACCGCACCCCTGGGCATCGGACCGCCGTATCGCGTCGCGTGCCGAATCGCGTCGCGCGCGGCCCGGCGCTCACAAATCAGTCGTAGAGGGCATCGATGAGGTCGGCGTACTTGGCGTGGATGTGGCGGCGCTTGAGCTTGGAGGTGGGTGTCAGCACATCGGAATCAGGGAGCCACTCCTCGCCGAGGAGGACGAACTTCTTGACCCGTTCGGTGTTGTTGAACGGTGCCATGACCTCGCTGAGCGCCGCTTCGATCTCGGCTCTTGTCTCCTCGTTGGCCGCCAGGTCCTCGAGGTCGTCGAAGTCGATGCCGCGCTGGTGAGCCCAGGCCGGGGCGACCTCGGGATCGAGGACGAGCAGCGCGGAGACGAACTTGCGCTTGTCGCCTATGGCGGCGGCCTGGCCGACCAGCGGGATCATCTTGAGAGCCGACTCGAGGTTGGCGGGGCTGATGTTCTTGCCACCGGCCGTGATGATCAGCTCCTTCTTGCGGTCGATCACCCGCAAGTAGCCGTCCTCGTCCATCTCGCCGATGTCACCGGAGTGCAACCAGCCGTCCTCGTCGAGCGTCTCGGCCGTCTTCTCGGGGTCCTTCAGGTAGCCCACGAAAACGTTGCCACCACGGCAGATGATCTCGCCGTCGTCGGCCAGGTCGACCTCACAACCGGGGATCGCCGGTCCGACGGTTCCGGGCTTGACCTTGTAGGCCTCGAAGGTCATCGGACCGCAGTTCTCCGACATCCCGTAGACCTCGGCCAAAGGGATGCCGATGGCCCTGAACCACTGGAGCATCTCGGCGGGGAGCGGCGCCGCCCCTGTCACCGCCAACTGCACCTCGTCGAGCCCGATGAGCTGGCGGATCTGGGAGAAGGCGACTTCGTCGAGGAAGTCATAGGTGGCCTTGTCCTCGTCGCTCGCCCGGTCCCAGCTCATGGCCTCGACGATGGGGATGGCCGCCTCGATCGCCTCGTCCACCTTCTGCTTCTTCTCGGGCTCTGCCGCCAGCGCGGCGTTCACGCCTGCATAGACCTTCTCCCAGACACGGGGCACCCCGAACATCAGGTTGGGATGGACCTCGCGGGCATAGTTGGCGATCTCGCTGGGCTCGGGACACGTCGTGACCTCATAGCCCAGCAGGGCACCCGAGTAGTGGCTGACCATGCGCTCGGCGATGTGGGCCATCGGCAGATACGAGATGACCCGGATGCCGACGTAGTTGCTGAAGCCGAAGGTGAGCTTGAGGCTCTCGGCGGTCCAGAGGATGTTCTGGTGGGTCAGCATCACGCCTTTGGGCGGGCCGGTCGTACCGGAGGTGTAGATGATGGTGGCGAGATCGTCGGGCTGGGCGATCGCTGCCGCCTCGTCGGGATCGGCGGGGCTGGTGGCCAGCGCGTCGTCGAGGGTGAACACGTCGCTTCCACGCAAGCCGTCGGGGTCATTGACGATGCCGAGGTGCTCGAGGTCGGGAAGCTGGGGCTTGACCTTCAAGAAGCGCTCCAGGAAGCCGACGTCTTCGACCAGGCCGAGCTTGGCTTCGCAGTGGCCCGCGAGGTACTCGACCTGCTCGGGGGCCGAGGAGTTGTAGATCGAGACGGGGGTGGCACCCGTGAGGAGGGCGCCGAGGTCCACGTAGTGGAACTCGGGCATGTTGCGCATCATCAGCACCACGCGGTCGCCGCGCCCGATGCCTTTCGACGACAGGAAGGCGGCGACCCGCAGCGCCCGATCCAGGACCTCGCCGTAGGACAGCTCACCCCAGCCGTCACCTTCCATCCAGCGCAGCGCGCACGCCTGCGGGATCCGGCGAGCCAACGCCACGAACTCACCGGCCACCGTCTTGCCCTTGACCTTGTCCATCAGCTCTTCGTTGCTCACCCAGTCGGCCACGAGACCCCTCTCTCCCCCTCGCTCATGCTCTGTGATCGACGGGTCGCGCGAGGCACGCTCCGGCGGTCCCAGATCGAGGATATGTGACGACGTTCACTCTCGGTCCCCCTATTCGTAGCCGATCTGCGGGCAGCTGTCGTGCGCGACGTTTGACCCGCCGAGGCGGCTCGCACCAAAATCTTGACCACTCGGTCTAGTTTCCAAGACAAGGGAGCGCCCCTCATGCCCAACGCAGTCATCGTCGACGCCATCCGCACCGCCGGAGGAAAGCGCAACGGCAGCCTCTCGGGGTGGCACCCCGCGGACCTGGCCGCTGAGCTGCTCACGGCCCTCAGCGAGCGCAACAACCTCGACCCCGCGCTGGTCGAGGACGTGATCATGGGCTGCGTGATGCAAGTCGGAGCCCAAGGCGCCAACATCGGCCGCAACGCGGCCCTCGCCGCCGGCTGGCCCGAGTCGGTTCCGGGCACGACAATCGACCGGCAGTGCGGCTCTTCCCAGCAGTCGGCCCACTTCGGGGCGCAGGGCGTCATGGCAGGCGCCTACGAAATCGTCGTGGCTGCGGGGGTGGAGGTGATGAGCCTCGTGCCGATGGGCGCGTCGATGATGGTCAAAGACGTCGGGTTCCCGTTCGGCGATCGGGTGATGGCCCGTTACGCCGACGTAGGTGGCCTCGTGCCGCAGGGGATCTCGGCGGAGATGATCGCCGACAAGTGGGGGCTCTCGCGCGAGGACCTCGACGAGTTCGGAGCCCGCAGCCAGCAACGGGCTGCCCGAGCGACCGCCGAGGGCCGTTTCGACAACGAGATAATCGGCGTCAAGGCCAAGCTGAAGGACAAGGAGACCGGCGCCGTCAAAGACCTCGACGATCTCGTCGTGGCCGACGAGGGGATCCGGCCCGACACCACCGCCGAGTCCCTCGCCGCGCTCAAGCCTGCCTTCAAGCCCGACGGGAAGGTCACCGCCGGCAACTCCTCACAGATCACCGACGGAGCATCGGCTGCGCTGATCATGAGCGAGGAGAAGGCCCGAGAGCTCGGCCTGACACCAAGGGCCCGGTTCCACACCTTCGCCCTGGCCGGAGTCGACCCGGTGACGATGCTCACCGGGCCGATCCCTGCGACCGCCAAGGTGCTCGACAAGGCCGGCCTGAGCATCGATGACATAGACCTCTTCG
Organism: Acidobacteriota bacterium; assembly: GCA_003577145.1. Lineage (GTDB taxonomy): Bacteria > Actinomycetota > Acidimicrobiia > Acidimicrobiales > Microtrichaceae > ATN2. The sequence continues at coordinate 20,458 of QEUP01000014.1, forward strand.
AGGTCAACGAGGCATTCGCCTCGGTGGTGCTGGCGTGGGAGAAGGAGCTCAAGCCCGACATGGACAGGGTCAACGTCAACGGCGGCGCCATCGCCCTCGGCCACCCGCTCGGCTGTTCGGGCACCAAGCTGCTGGCCACCCTGCTGAACGAGTTGGAGCGGACCGGCGGTCGCTTCGGCCTCCAGACGATGTGCGAGGGCGGGGGGATGGCCAACGCCACCATCATCGAACGGCTCGGCTGATCTCGCCTACCTCCTCCGCCTTCTTGGCAGCAATTCCCGCGCATAGGGTGGGTAATGCTGCCAAGAACGGAAGGTCATGAAGCGATCTGTCAGTCCTGGCACGCTGGTCGCCTTGGGCGTCCTGGGCGTGATCGGCGTGCTGTTGGTCCTCGTCGGCGGGTTCGGCGTGTTGCAGGTGACGGTGGCTCTGATCATCGCGGTGGTCATCTTGGCGACGGGTCTGTGGGTGCTGCGCGCCATCGTGCAGCCACCACCCGAGCCGCCGGCGTCGGGCGAGCTGCGCAAGGTCGAGCTGGCCTACCGCTGTGGCACCTGCGGGGCCGAGGTCAACATGACCGTGGCACCTGACGACGACCCGGCCCCGCCCCGGCACTGCATGGAGGAGATGGAGCTGGTCACGCCCGTCGAATGACCCTCAGGTGACGGGCCAGGACTTGTCCACACCCTGTGGACAAGTCTGGGGAGTGTCACATCTGTGTAACTTGGCCGCCATATTCCGGGCATCTCTGCGCGCCACACGTCGTGGCGGGACCACCTTGGGCAGCTGTTGCGCTGGAACTCCACCCGGTACCGCGAGGCGGTCGTCGACCCGACCGTCGAAGGGTCACCGGTACTGGGTGGCGGTGATTATGCCGGCGAGGATGCAACCGAGCCCCAACAGCAGGTACCAGTTGGTGGGGGCCGCCGGCAGCACCTCGACGTAGTTCAAGAAGATCACCGCCAAGCCGAGTATGAACAGGCCGAACATCAGGATCGGGACCCAGATCGGGCTCGGGCCCTTGATCTCGACACGGACCGGCGTCGAGCCGTCCTTGCGCCGCTGGCCGGGCTGGGTCCCCTTGGGGGTCACCCGGCTGCTGGAGGGCTTTCCCCCTTGGATCTTGCGCTTGGCAGGCTTGGCCATGGCTGCCAAGGATACGCAGCTACGACGATGGAGCCCACTCAGCGCCCGCTCGGGGAAGGCGTGACCTGAAGGGCGGGGGCGTGCACCTGCCTGACACCGTGCCAAAGCACTTCCCGACCGGGCCGATCCCAGTTACCCTGCGCGGTTCGTGAGCTGTCGCATCCTCGTCATCGACAACTACGACTCGTTCGTCTACAACCTCGTCCAGTACCTCGGCGAGCTCGGCGCCGAACCGCTCGTGTTCCGCCACGACGCCTTGACCCTCGAAGAGGTGGCGGCCATCGATCCAGACGGCATACTCGTCAGCCCCGGCCCCGGCCGACCCGAGGACGCCGGGCTCTCCAACGCGGTCATCGACGAGTTCTCCCCCGACCGGCCGGTGTTCGGTGTCTGCCTGGGCATGCAATGCATCGGCCAGGTCTTCGGCGGTCGGGTGATCCGGGCACCCATGGTGATGCACGGCAAGACGTCGCTCATCCGCCATTGCGGCACCGGCGTGTTCCAGGGCTTGCCGGAACCGCTCGAAGCGACCCGCTACCACTCGCTGATCGTCGAACGCGAGAGCCTCCCCGGGAGCCTCGAGATCACCGCCGAGAGCGACGACGGCCTGATCATGGGGTTACGCCACCGCGAGTCGATGGCCGAGGGCGTGCAGTTCCACCCCGAGTCGATCCTCACCGTCGGCGGCCACGACATGCTGCGCAACTTCCTCGACCGGGCCGCCGCCGCGAGGATCGCCCGGTAGGTATACCTGAAGTCGGCCCCCGGCCCCAGCCGGTGTCGCCGTGAAAGCGAGATCGTCGCTGGCGCCTGGCATCGCTGATATCGGCCCCGGGCCTCATCAGCCGGTGTCGCCTCCAGCGCCGGAGGTATCCGGCGGGGCTTGTGCTTCGGCCGGTGGCGGCGCCGGTGCCGAACCGCAGGTGACGCTCACGAACGCCGAGGTCGGCACTTCGAGCTCGGCCGGCGGGCTCTGGCGGATGACCCGCCCCGCCTTGGTCGTGTCGTCCACCAGTTCGTACGCCACATCGTGACCGAGCCCGATCTCGCCCAGCACGGACTCGGCGCTGCTGCACAGCAGGCCCACGAGGTGGGGGACCTCCACGGTGGGACGCGGTGCGGACACCACCAGGTTGACCGACGCGTCCTTGGGCAGCTTGGTGCCCGCCGCCGGTTCGACCTCGAGCACCAGGTTCTCCTCCACGCCTTCGACGTACCTCCTCTCGATCGTGCCCGGCAGCAGGCCTATCCGGCCCACCTCCACGAGGGCCTGGTAGTAGGGCGTCCCGACCAGGTTGGGCACCTCCCGCGCGGCAGGCCCATCAGAGACCGTGATCGTCACCACCGCTCCCGGTCCGACATCGGCGAAGGGCTCCGGGTTGGTGGTGATGACCTCCCCGACGCGGACCTCGTCATCGAAGTCGTGAGCCTCCTCCACTATGTAGCCGGCGGCTTCGAGGACGCGCCTGGCCTCGCTGACCTGCTGGCCGACGACGTCGGGCACGGGGGCTGTCGCCGGCCCCAGGCTGACCCGCAGCGTCACCACCGAGTCCAGCTCGGCGATCGCCCCGCTGCGCGGCTCGTGGCCGAAGACGACGTTCTCGGGCACCTCCTCGTTCTCCTCGTAGCTGTACTCCACGAGCAGCCCGAGATCCTCGAGGGTCGACTCTGCCCGCACGACCTCGTAGCCGCGCAGATCAGGGACGACCACTTCGGGGATGACGAATACGTCTTCGTCCGAACCGAAGGTCCGCACCAGGCCGAAGACCGCGCCGCCCAGCAGGACGAGCAGCAGCGTCAGCGACCAGCTGAACGCCAACCGCCGGCCGCGGGGATCGACGACCTCGGGCCGGCCTCTCTCGTAGAGGCGTGCCTCCGGTTCGACCTCCGGTTCGACTGCCGGTTCGACTGCCGGTTCGGCGTCGGGCCCGGCCTCGGCCGCGGGGTCCGGCGTCAGCGTCGTCATGGCGCTCCCACAGTGATGGTCACTGCGTCGCCGGGCTCGATGTCGCTTCCGGCGCTCGGCTCCTGCTGGTTCACCCGCCCACGATCGGCCTGGTATCCGTCTGCCTGGACGATCTCGACCTCGAGGCCGGCGGCGGCGAGCTCTTTCAGCGCCTCCTTCTCGGTGAGGCCACTCACCCACGGCATCCGGGTGGACGGCGGGCCAGCCGAGACGAGGAAGTCGATGCTGGTGTCGGGTGCGGCAAGGGAGCCGACCTCGGGCGAGACCGCGATGACCATGCCCTCGGGGCTGAGCGCGTTCGGGACCGGCAGCACCTGGCCGAGCTGGAACTGCGCCTGGCCTATCTCGAGCAGCGCCTGCTCGAAGGCGCCGCCCACGACATCGGGCACCGGCCGGTCCGGTGGGCCCGTCGAGATCGTCAGCGACACCAGGGTGTCGCCCCGCACCTGACTACCTGCCGGCGGGTCGATCTCGATGACCCGGCCTGCGGCAACGTCGGCGTCAGGCACCCGGAGCACCTGGGTGACGAGGCCGGAGTCCTCGAGCCGGGTCATCGCTTCGGCCTCGGGCAGGCCGATCACGTCGGGCATGGTGACGATCGACGGTCCGCGGCTCACGGTGATCACGACAGTCGTGTCGTGGGCGATGACCTCACCCGCAGCGGGCTGCTGGCCGATCACCTGGCCCCGGGTAACGTCGTTGCTGAACGCGAAATTGGCTTCGGCATCGAGGTCGACCTCCTGCAGCTCCACGACCGCCTGCGCCTGGGTGAGCCCCAGGACCTCGGGCACCTCCGAGCTCGCACCCGGTCCGAAGAGCCAGGCGAACGGGTTGAGGGTGTGGGCGAAGGCCAGCACCGGGATCGCGAGGGCCACGAATGCCAGGACACCGAAGGTGAGGACCAGACCCGAACGGCTCGGGCCGTACACCTCGGCGTGGCGGTCTTCCTCGCCTTCCCACTCGGTGGTACCCAGCGTTTCGAGCATCTCGGTCTCAGCGACCACCTCGTCGCCGGCGAGGAAGCGCAACAGCTCTGCCCTGACCTCCCCGGCCGTCTCGTAGCGACGCCCGGGGTCGCGGGCGAGCAGCTTCATGGTCACCGCCTCGATGGCGCCGGGCAGCGCCGGCCTCACCTCCCCGGCGTTGTCACCTTTCTCTTCGGCGCGTTCGGACGCCTCCTCGAGCAGGTCCGAAGGCCAGGTCAACCGGTCGTGCATGCCGCGACGGGGCCGGTCGGGATGACCGTCTTCGGTCACGAAGGGCGGCTTACCGGTCAAGAGCCTGTACAGCACGGCTCCGAGCGCGAACAGGTCGCTCTGCTCGTCGGCCTCCCCTCGGGCGGCGCTCGAGCCCCGGCGGATGAACGCCCGGACCTGCTCGGGAGCGATGTAGGCCGCCCGCTCCGGGGTGCGCGACGTGACCGGCCACGGCCCGAAGCCGGTCACCTTGTGCAAGCCTTCCGGGGTCTCGTACACGACACCGGGGTTGAGGCCACCGTGCACGATCCCGGCCTCGTGGGCGGCTTCGAGCGCCGCGGCGAGGTCGACGGCGATCTCCGCGGCGGGCTCGGGCGCAAGGGCCTCACCCCGGGAGGTGAGCTCGGACAGGGTCCGTCCCGCGACGTACTCGGAAGCCACGAAGCAGCCGGTCACCTCGTCGTCCCCGTCGCTGAGCACGCCCCAGTCGATGACCGGCGCGATGTTGGGGTGCCGCAGCTCGGCCGCCTTGGCGGCCTCGGCCCGGAACTGCTCGTCGAAGGGGACGTGTGGCGCCACCTCGGGATGGACTGCCCGGGCGATGTCACGGGCGCGTCGCCCTACGCGGGCCCTGAGCTCGTGCTCGTCGGGCAGGCTCACACGGAAGACGCGCACCAACACAGGCCGGTCGAGTTGGCTGTCCCGTGCCACGTACAGCTCGCTGTCACCCTCGGCGTGCAGGCAACGGTGAAGCTGGTAGCGCCCCCCGACCACGCGCAGCTCACCCGAAGTGACGGTCATGTCAGCCGTCGGGCGGAACGACGGAGGACGAGGTCGTCGACGTGGAGGTGGACGACGTGGAGGTGGACGATGTGGAGGTCGTCTGCGGCACGGTGGTGGTGGTGCTCGGGGGAAGGGTGGTGCTGGTGGTGGTGGTCGTCTCGGGTCCCTTGGAGACGGTGATCGTGACCGTGGAACCGGGCGCGGCCGCTGTCTCCGCCGGCGGGTCCTGGGAGATGACCGTCCCTTCCTCCTCGGTCGCCGACGTCTGGCGGCGGACCCTCACGAAGAAGCCCTCGTTCTCCAGGATCTGGCGGGCCTTCAGCTCTTCGAGGCCCTCGACGTCGGGGACAGCGATGGATTCAGGACCGCTGCTCACCTTCAACTCGATTGTCGAACCCACCTCTGCGTCGGCTCCAGCGCGGGGGTCTTGGCTGATGACGATCCCCTCGGGCTTGGACTCGTCGGGGGTCGGCACGACGTTGACCACGAAGCCGGCTTCTTCGAGCCGTGAGATGGCTTCGGCTTCGGTGAGATCTACCACGTCGGGGACCTCGGCCGTCTCGGTGTCGTCCCTCAGGCTCCGCGCGAAGAAGAACAAGGCGGCCGCAAGGCCGAGCAGCAACAGCACGAGGATGGTGAGGAAGATGCCGCTGCGCTTCGGCGCTTCGGATGGCGCGACGTAGGCGTCGGCGGGCGCCGACGTCGTCTGCGCGATCACCTGGGTGGCGTCGGGGTCGACGGGTACCGGTGCCGCCATCAGCCCCTCGGCCTGCACCGGTTGGCCGTCGAGGAACCGGGTGAGGTCAGCCTTGAGCTCGTGGGCGTTGGCGTAGCGGTTGGCGGGGTTCTTGGCCAGCAGCTTCATGGTGATCGCCTCGAGCCCTTCGGGGATCGGCGATTTGGCAGAGGTGGCAGCGGCCGCGGCGCCGGGATCGGCGACGGCCGTCGGGTCAGCCGCCGTCGGCTGAGCGCCCTGGCCTGCTGTGCCACCGCGAGCGCCAAGCATCTGGGAGGGTCGGGGTGGTGCTTCCTGCACGTGCTTGTAGGCGATGGCGACCGGCGAGTCCCCCACGAAGGGCGGTTGACCGGTGAGCATCTCGAACAGCACCACCCCGAGGGAGTAGAGGTCGGACCGCCCGTCGACCTTGAACCCCTGAGCCTGCTCGGGCGAGAAGTAGGTGGCGGTTCCCATGACCGAGCCCGTCTGGGTGAGCTCCTCGTCCGAGGACGAGAGGGCGCGAGCGATGCCGAAGTCGGCCACCTTCACGTCGCCGGTGCCGGAGAGCAACACGTTGCCCGGCTTGATGTCGCGGTGGACGACGCCCTGATCGTGCGCGAACGCCAGCGCCGACGCCACCCCCGAGGCGATCTCGGCCGCCCGCCGGGGGAAGACCGCGCCCTCCTGGCGGATGAGGTCGGAGGCTGACTGGCCCTCGACGTACTCCATGACGATGAAGTAGGTCTCGGCTCCGCCGGCCGCCGCTTCGGCACCCCAGTCGTACACCGCGACGATGTTGGGGTGGGTGAGCTTGGCCGCCGCCTGGGCCTCGCGCCGGAACCGCTCCACGAAGGCCTTGTCGGCGGCGAACTCGGGGTGCAGCACCTTGACCGCTACGGGCCGGTCGAGCAGGCGGTCGCGGGCGAGGTAGACCTCGGCCATGCCGCCACGCGCGATCCGCCGGTGGATCTCGTAGCGGTCGCTGTAGACCTTCGGTTCTTCCTCGGCCATGGCCCTTCCAGACTAGTTATCGAGGTCCGAAGCGATGAGGCATCCCCGTTCGCGACCAACGCCGCGGGTAGCCGGCTCTCCGCCTGGGGACGAGGATGGCGCAGAGGGACCCGCCGCGCCAACGCGGCCCCCTCAGGCCCCGAGTGCCTCCTCCAGCACTGCTCGGGCGATGGGAGCCGCGACCTGCCCGCCGGTCTGCTCGCTGGCTCCTTCCTGGGCCTGGACCAGCACCGCCACGACGACCTCGGGTTCGCCGCCCTCGGGTCCGGCGAAGCCGATGATCCAGGCGTGGGAGGTGGGCGGTTCGGTGCCGAGCTGGGCGGTACCCGTCTTGCCTCCCACCTCGTAGCCGGGAATCGCCATGGCGTTGGCGGTACCCGACTCGACCACACCGATCATGGCCTGGCGCAGCGTCGAGGCCGAGGCGCTGTCCATGGCCTCCAACCACTCGCCCTCGTCGTACTCCTCGACGACGTTGCCGTTGGAGTCGCGGATGTCGTGCATGACGTGGGGCCTCATCACGACCCCGTCGTTGGCGACACCGGCGGCGACCAGCGCCATCTGCAGGGGGGTGGCGGCCACCTCGTACTGGCCGATCGACGCCTGGGCAAGGGCGGGGGTGTTCTCATAGATCGTCCCCGGTTCGTCCGAGTCCGGTGGGTCCAGCGCCTCGCCGTAGTCGGTGGGGAAGATCGACTCCGCCGGCGACGGCAGGTCGATCGGGGGTGAGTCGTTGAAGCCGAACCCCTCGGCCCCCTCGACCATGATGTTCGGTCCCAGGGTCATGGCCCCCATCTCGGCGAAAGCCGAGTTGCACGACGCGGCCAGGATCTCGAAGAGGGTTCCGCCGCACGAGCTGCCGCCGAAGTTGGAGATCGACTGCGTGGTCAACGGCGGGGTGTACTCGGTCGCCACCGGGTAGGCGGGCTCGTCCTCGGTGACGAGCCCCGAGTCGAGCCCGGCCGCGGAGGTGACGACCTTGAAGGTCGACCCCGGGAAGTACACCTCCTGGTACATCTTGTGCAGCAGCGGTTTGGTGGGGAACGCCAGGTAGAGGGTCCGAGCGGCCTCGGCTGCCTCGAGGTCGTTGGTGGCCAACAGGTTGGGATCGAAGCTCGGGTTGCTCCAGAACGCGATGATGCCGCCGGTCTCGGGGTCGAGGGCGACCACCGAGCCCAGGCGGTCGCCGAGCTGTTCCCGGGCCACTTCTTGGACGTCGTGGTCGAGGGTCAAGGTGACGTCACCGACGTCGTCGTCGTTGACGAAGAGGTCCGAGAAGTTGTCGAACTCGAAATCGAAGGTCTGGCCGGCCAGCTCGTCGTTGTAGACCTTCTCGACCCCGTCGGCGCCGAACTCGAAGGAGATGTAGCCCGCTACGTGGGCGTACAGCTCCCCCTCGGGGTACTCCCGCTGGAACTCGAAGCGCCCCGAGGTCTGCACCGAACGGGCCACCAGTTGCCCGTCGATGGTCGAGATGGTGCCCCGGGCCCGGTTGTAGTCGCGTTCGGCAGCACGGTTGTTGCCGTCGTGCGCGTTCAGCTCTTCGGCCTGGAACACCTGGATCTGGTTCAAGCGGACGAACAGCGCGGTGTACAGCACCAACAACACGACGACGAGATAGCGCAGGTGCCGGTTCACGCCGCCGCCCTCTCGCGCTCGGGTCTGGTGGCGGGCCGGCGTGAGGACTGGTCGGAGATCCTCACCAGCAGCGCCAGCAGCACGTAGTTGGCCAGCAGTGACGACCCGCCGTAGCTGACGAAGGGCAGGGTGACACCGGTGAGCGGGAGCAGTCGCACCACCCCGCCGATGATGATGAAGGCCTGCACCGCCAGCAACGTGGTGAGACCGGTGGCGAGGAGCTTGTCGAAGGGGTCCGACGCTCTCGCGGCGATGCGCAAACCCGAGCCGGTCATCAAGAGGAACGCGACGATCACCGCAGTGGCGCCGAGCAGGCCGAGCTCCTCACCGATGGCGGCGAAGATGAAGTCGGTCTCGACGACGGGGATCTTCCAGGGGAACCCGAGCCCCAGCCCCGTCCCTGCCAGGCCTCCCCACGCCATCGCGTAGGTGCCCTCGATGATCTGCCCGGCGGTGTCGGGATCGGCCCAAGGGTCCAGCCACGCCGACACCCGCACCTGGACGTGGGAGAACCGCGTCCAACTGAACCAGGCGCCCAGCCCGAACAGCACGAAGCCGGTCGCCACGTACCAGACCCTTTGGGTGGCGATCCAGAGCATGACGAGGAACAGCACGAAGAACAGCAGGGCCGAGCCGAGGTCGCGCTCGAACATCATGACCACCAGGGACACACCCCAGGCGATGACGACGGGTGCGAGGTGCTTGGGATCGGGGATGTGCACCGGGCCGAGCTTGAAGGTCGCCATGCCCAGCAGCTCGCGCCGCTCGACGAGGTAGCCGGCGAAGAAGACGGCGAAGGCGATCTTGGCGAACTCCCCCGGCTGGAAGTTCACCGGGCCCAGCGAGACCCAGATGCGGGCTCCGCCGATCTGCTGGCCGACCGACGGGACCAGGGGCAACAACAGCAGCAGCATGGCGAGGAGGCCCACGGTGAAGCGGTAACGCTCCAACAGGCGGGTCCGACGGACGACGAGCAGGGTCGCGATGTACAGGCCGATCCCGACCGCGGTCCACATGGCCTGGAGCCCGGCGAGATCCTCGTCGAGGCGGGCGATGAACACGTAGCCGATGCCGTTGAGCAGTGCCGCCAACGGCAGCAGCAGCCCGTCGGCGTCGGGAGCGAGGAAGCGGTTGGCGATGTGGGCGCCCAGCAGCAGCACCAGCACTGCCACCAGGAAGGGGACCACATCGGCCGGGAGCACGTCGCTGCGCCCGAGCGAGGCGAGGATGTACGCACCGATCGTTATAACCGCACCCAACAAGATGAGGCCGAGCTCGGTGTTGCGTCTCACGCGTCCAGGCATCACTCCCGGACCTCACCCGGGTGTCGCCGGAGTCGTCGCCGGGGTCGTCGCCGGAGCGCCTGTCGTGGTGCTCGCCTCGGGTTGGGCCGTCGTCGACTCGGAGCCGGCGTTCATCTCGTCGATCTGGTCTTGCAGGTTCTCGAGGTACTGGCGGGCGTCGTCGATGGAGGCCTGGTCCTTGCCTTGCTCCAAAGCGTCGAGCTCGGCAGGGGGGATCTCGTCGAGCGTGATGCCGCTGGCCTCCTCCACGGTGGGGTCGAACCACAGCACCCCGCCGGGACGGCCCTGGAAGATGACGACCTCCTCGCCGTCGAGCCCCACGAAGTAGGTGTTCCTGGCGTACCAGCCCACCGCGGCGATCACGAGACCGATCAGAGCGAGCATGGCGACCATGAAGAGCCCCACCCGCCAGGTCAGGCGTCGGGCTCGTTCCGGCTCTGCTTCTCCCTCTTCATCCTCGTCGATTGCGGGCCGGTGCTCCTCGTCGGGGGCTGCGGTGAGGATGGCCGGCATGGCAGCCACGCCCTCCGCTGAATCAGAGCGTTGCCGATCCAGCGACGAGGCGCCTGTGCCGACCACCGCCGGGCTGGTATCGCTTTCGACGACGTCCACGACCACGCAGGTGACGTTGTCGCGCCCGCCGTGCTCGTTGGCCCGCCTGATCAGCTCGTGGGCGACCTCGGTGGGGTCCTCCAGGCGCCGCAGCACACCTGCGATCTCGTCGTCGTTGAGCTCGTTGAACAGCCCGTCGCTACAGAGCAGGAACCGGTCCCCCACACCGGGGGTCACCTCCCAGGTGTCGGCCTCGACCGTGGGTTCGATGCCCAGCGCCCGGGTCAAGATGTTGCGCTTGGGGTGGTTCTCAGCCTCCTCGGGACTGAGCTGGCCGTCGCGCACCAGGCTCTCGACGAGGCTGTGGTCCTCGGTGAGCTGGGTGAAGTCCTCGGTCGTGTACAGGTACACGCGCGAGTCGCCGACGTTGACCACCGCCACCCGTTGCTCGAAGTCGGTGAGGATCCGGCCGATCGCGCACAGCGTCGTACCCATGCCGGCCAGCTCGGGGTCGTCGGCTGCCATCTCGAACACCGCGGTGTTGGCGTCGCGCACGCCGGCCACGAGGGCATCCAGTGAGGGCTCGGCGACTGATTCCCGCAGCACCCGCAGCGCCTGCTCGGAGGCCACCTCGCCCCCCCGGTGGCCGCCCATGCCGTCGGCGACCGCGTAGAGCCCGTCGGAGGTCAACATGGCGTCCTGGTTCACCGTCCTGACCCGTCCGGTGTCGCTGGCAGCCCCCACGACGAAGTCGATCACGGACCGTCTCCCGTAGTCGGATCCTCGAGGCGGCTCATCTGAGCTCCATGACCGTGTTGCCGATCTGCAGCTTGTCGCCGGGCCTGAACACCATCCTGCCGGTGACCTTCTTGCGATTGAGATAGGTGCCGTTGGTGGACCCGAGATCCTCCACGAAGAACTGGCCGTCCTGCTGGAACACCCGGGCGTGGATCTGGGAGGCGTAGGTGTCGTCGACGGTGACGGTGCAGCCGTTGGCCCGCCCGATGGTCACCTCGCCGGTCACCGCGAAGGCCATCCCCTTCAGCGCGGCGGGGGCAGTGACGGTGAGTCGGCGGGCGCCCTTGACCTTCTTGGCCCGAGATCTCCGGGCGGGCTTGGCGGCCTTGGCGGCGGTTTCGCTGCGCTTGGGTGGGTTGACCTCGGCCCACACCGCCCGCAGCACGCGCAGGAAGAAGAGGTACAGCAGAGCCAGCAGGCAGATCTTGAGGACGGTGAGCAGTTGCTCGGGCACCGGGACCGAGCCTAAACCACCGGACCCCGACAACCGCAGGCAACCACTCCCCGCCTGACCCGGGCTCGCTCGGTCGCGCCATCCGAGGATCTCGGGTCCGAGAAACGCGTCATGAGGCCTGGAAGTACATCTGGGTGTTGCCGAAGGTGAGCTGGTCGCCGTCTGCGAGTCGCTGTTCGGTGACCCGCACGCCGTTGACCCTGGTGCCGTTGGTGGAGCCGAGATCGACGACGACGTAGCCGTCGCCTTGGGGCCTGACCTCGGCGTGTCGCCGGCTCACGTTGGGGTCGGCCAGCACGATCGTCGAATCGGGCTGACGACCGACCGTCACGACGTAGTCGCCGAGGGGTACCCGCTCGTTGCTCGGCAGGATGATCGAGCCCGCGCCGGTGCCCCCCTCACCCTCCTTCATCTTCCCGAGCACACGGAAGGCGCCGGGCCGCAGGTTCTCGTCGACGACCATCTCGACTTCGACGGGGCCCATGAAGGTATAGCCCTCGTCACGTGCGTAGTCGCGGGCGGCGTCGGCGAGCTCGCGCCGAAGAGCACCTTCGATCTCGGCGAGCTGGGAGTGGTCGGCCTCGCTCAACCAGAACGTGAAGTCGTTGGGGACCACGGCCCGGCCGCCGACGCCGACCGAACGGCGATCGTCCATCTCCCGGGTGAGCTTGCGGCCCAGTTCGACGGGTCGCAGCCCGGAGCGGAAGATGCGCGAGAACGCGCCCTCGACCATGCGCTCGAGGCGCCTCTCGAAGCTCTTCAATCCCACGCCCGACACGATATCGACCCCGGCAGGGTCCCGAGATCGCAGTGTAGGGCCGGCGAGCGGTGCGCTAGCCTTCTCCCTTCGCCAGCGCGAGTGGCGGAATTGGCAGACGCGCAGGATTCAGGTTCCTGTGTCCGCAAGGACGTGAGGGTTCAAGTCCCTCCTCGCGCACCGCACCGCCGGGTGGGATATCCCCCACGGTGTCAGGCACCGGGCCTGTCGATCGGCTTCGGATTACCAGAGCAGCCCTCTGCTGACCAAAACCCTTCCTCGAGAAACAGCTCGATGGGGAACTGGCCGACCGGTCGCCAAGACCGGCCACCCACACCCGACGATCCTGGTTACCAGCGACATGCCCTGGACGCGCTGGGGGCGGGACGGATCGGGTGGGCATCTCCCGTCGGGTCGGCCTACGCTGGCGCGGTGCACGCCGCCGTGACCGTCCACATCGACGCCCCGCCCGATGAGGTGTGGCGCCTCATCAGCGACATCACGAGGATGGGCGATTACAGCCCCGAGGTGATGGAGGCGGAGTGGCTCGACGGGGCCACCGGCCCAGCGGTCGGCGTCCGGTACCGGGGTCACGTGAAGCGCAACGAGATCGGGCCGAAGTACTGGACGGTTTGCAAGATCACCGAGTGTGAGCCCGGCGAGGTGTTCGAGTTCGTGGTGATGCTCCGGGGCCGCCCCATCAACCGCTGGCGCTACGAGCTCACCCCGGCTGCCGGCGGAACCGACGTGACCGAGTCCTTCGACCTCGGCGACAACCTCTGGGTGAGGATCTGGCGACCCCTCGGTGGGTTCCTCCGCCAGCGTCGCAACGAGCGCGACATGCGCCGCACGCTCGAACGGGTCAAAGCCGTCGCCGAAGCGAGCACCTGAGGCCCACTCGGCCTTCGAGAGAGCCGATTCGGCGGACGGCTCGTGCAACCGTGGCTGTGACCATGCCCACCTACCCTGATGTGACGTTGGGCGTCCTCACGATTACCCGGGTGGTTCGTGCTTCAGCGTCAGGTTCGGCTCACCGACATCGGTTGGTAGGACCGGATCCCCGACCTTGACCGACACCGAGGGCTCAGCCGAGCAGACGTGGTTGAGGGCCTGCCCGAAGGCTTGCAGTGCACGTCGGCCTTCGCCGCCTTTCACCCAACCCAGACGGGGAACGAGCAGCCGCGTAGCGAGCCGCAGCGAGTCCTCACCCGTTCGCTGATCGATGTTCGGCACCGGGCAGCGAAGTATCGCCTTCACCACGTGGGCGTCCAGGTCACCTATGCGAACTCGCCGGAGGCGGTCCTCGCCGAACGGCCCGAACGCCGCCCCCGGGATGTCGATGTTCGCTCGGAAGCGGTCGAGTGGCAGGCTCCCTCGAGGCTCCCCTGCTAGATCATGAAGGTGATCCAGGGATGACTGGCTGACCAGGGACATGGGCGTGACGTCTGCTGCCGCACATCGATTGGCCGCACCGTCCCTCCTCATCGTCCCGGGGAGCCATCTCGGTTGGCGGAGATCCACCTTCGTCAGGCGCACACGGCGGCTGAGCAGCGACGAGAAGAAGGCGCTGCTCGTCTCGCTCTCCTCTGTGGCTGCGACTTCGTCTCCCCACAACCGCAGCCGCACACGCGGCTCACCGACGGCTCCGAAGGGGACAACCACCTCTCCGTGCGCCCCGGCCGCGAGGTGCAGGTGATCGTGGCGGACATCGACGGCAACCGCGGCGAGCTTGCGGTCATCTCGATGCTTGCGCGCTCGACGTTGGTCCCAACCTCGCTGGGACACGAAGGTGTCGTCGCTGTCGACGAGCACCCACCCCCGATCGACGACCTCGCCGAGATGGAACCCGGTCGGCCCGACCTCCAAGGTGGTGATGGGAGCGCCGTCGCTGGTGGCCTCCTGGCAGGACTTGATCGGAAAGAGCCGCAGGCAGGAAACAGAATCGGCCAGGTCGGAGCCAGGCACCCGATCCAGGAGCCCCATCGCCAGACCACCCTAGCTTCGAGGTCGAAGCCGAAGCCGCCGCACCCCCGCGGCGCTGTGTGAGTAGTATCCACCGGTCGTAGGGGGTGCACCGGGACACGGGGGGCATCACGCTGAGCGAGAGCGCCACATGAGCGATACGACTGCGGTTCCGTTGCCCGACGGGTCGGCAACCCCTGAGGTCACAGCGCAGGGGCCGCCCCGTGACATCCAGGTGGTGCCGCTCAAGGGGCTTCCCTTCGTCGCGGTGGCCGTGGTGTTCGTCACCTATGCGATCGCGTCCGACGCCCCTTGGGCACTCATGTTCTGCCACGTCGCCGGTGGTGGCATGTGGACCGCGGTCGACCTCTACGTCGGGTTGATCGTCGGACCGATCCTCGGAGGGCTCTCGGTCCCGGCCCGTGCGGAGTTCTCGGCGAGGTTCATGCCGAAGATGGTGCTGTTGATGCCCACCGTGGTCATGATGACGCTGGCCGCCGGCTTCCAGATCGCCATTGACTACGGCGGGCTCGTCCCGGGGACCGTCAACCGCCCGTGGCTGATCGTGTCGATGGTCGTGGTGGGGATCATGGCCGTCATCGCCCTGGGGCTGCTCGAGCCGGCCAACATCGCGGTGTTGTTCGAGATGCGCAAGCCACAGCCCGACGGTGAGGTCATAGACCGGCTGATGCGACGGTTCATCTACACGGCCGGCATCACCGGCCTCATGCAGGTCGCCACGCTGGTGATCATGACCCGGGTGGCGACGCAATGACGGCGGGCACTGCAACGGCAGGCGGGTCGGTGCCGGGGCGACCGATAGATCGTGATCTGCCACCGGTGGTACCGGTCGCCATGGTGGCGCTGGCCCTCGCCGTCACGGGTGGGGTGATCCTGGCTGCGGGCGCGGCGTCGGACCCGTCGCTCACGGTGCCGACCGTGCTGATCGCCGCTGCGGTGGTGTTGGAGTTGGTCGCCATCGTGATGGTGGCGCTGATCCGTCCGTTCGCCTGGGACCGCTTCAAGCAGGTTGTGCTGTGGGCCCTGCTCGCGTATCTCATCCAGGGCGGGATGATCGTGTTCGCGTTCGTCCGCAACGAGGTCCCCGCCGGCCCGATGACGCTGCTCGTCATCGGGCTCGTGGTGTTCGCGACCGACGTGCCGCTGATGATCGCTTTCACCGTCGCCCGCTACCAGCAGGTCAGCGGCTGAACACCGGCTGCTGCGCCTGGCCCGCCTGCGCTCGAGGAGGCCCGGCAGCGCCGCTCAGGCGCAACTCGGGTCTCGGCGCGGTCTCGACCTAGGCTGCGCTTCGGTGCCTTGGCGCTTTGTGTTCTCCACCGGAGCCGGCGCCAGGGTTCGTGAGGCCCATGACCGCGAGCGAAAGGCCATGACCGCCGAGGACTCGCAACGGGTGAGGTAGGCGAGCTTGATCGACGAAAAGCTGGAAGCGATCTACAGCGACATAGTGCGCATGAACCCGGGTGAGTTGGAGTTCCACCAAGCGACTCGTGATGTGCTCGACTCATTGGGCCCGGTCGTGGCCAGGCACCCGGAATTCGCGCGCCACAAGATCATCCAGCGCATCTGTGAGCCCGAGCGTCAGGTCATCTTCCGTGTCCCCTGGCAGGACGATGCCGGTGATGTGTGCATCAACCGCGGATACCGGGTCGAGTTCAACTCGGCACTCGGACCGTACAAGGGCGGCCTGCGGTTCCATCCTTCGGTGACGCTCGGGATCGTGAAGTTCCTGGGCTTCGAGCAGATCTTCAAGAACGCGTTGACCGGCCTACCGATCGGGGGTGCGAAGGGTGGGTCGAACTTCAACCCGAAGGGGAGGTCCGACGACGAGATCATGCGGTTCTGTCAGAGCTTCATGACCGAGCTCTATCGACACGTTGGCGAGTACACCGACGTACCGGCGGGCGACACGGGGGTGGGGACGCGTGAGATCGGCTATCTGTTCGGGCAGTACAAGCGAATCACGAACCGCTACGAGTCCGGAGCGCTGACGGGCAAGGGCACGACTTGGGGTGGAGCCCTCGTGCGGACCGAGGCAACGGGCTACGGCACCGCCTTCTTCCTGTCGGAGATGCTAGCGGCTCGTAACGACACACTCGACGGGAAGGCCTGCGTCGTCTCCGGGTCGGGCAACGTGGCCATCTACGCCATCGAGAAGCTCACCCAGCTCGGAGCACGCGTTGTAGCGTGTTCTGACAGCGACGGTGTCGCTCATGATCCGGCCGGGATCGACGTCGAGCTGTTGAAACAGGTGAAAGAAGTCGAGCGCGGCCGCGTGTCCGACTACGCGCGGCGGCGCCCGTCAGCCACCTTCGAGCCGCGCGCGGTCGTGTGGCAGATCAGCTGCGATGTGGCGGTACCTTGTGCCACGCAGAACGAGCTCACCGGTCGAGACGCGGCGATGCTGGTCGAAAACGGGTGTGTAGCCGTGGCCGAGGGTGCGAACATGCCCTGCTCACCCGAGGCCGTGCAGATCTTCCAGCATGCCGGCATCGCGTTTGGCCCGGGCAAGGCCGCCAACGCCGGCGGTGTCGCCACATCAGCGCTCGAGATGCAACAGAACGCGAGTCGGGACTCGTGGACCTTCGATCACACTGAGCAGCGCCTCGCCGAGATCATGGCCTCCATCCACGAGACCTGCTGGCTGGTGGCCGAGGCCTACGGTGCCGAGGGCAACTACGTGGTAGGCGCCAACATCGCCGGCTTCCAGCGTGTCGCAGAGGCGATGATCGCGCTCGGCTTGGTTTGATCAGTGACGGCCCCGTGGCGATGGCGACATCGGCGAGCCCGCTGGCCTCACCTCAGCGTCCTGCACCCACCCCCTCTTGCCCGACAGCTCGACGCCGGCGACGGATGGGGCCCCGTCACCCGTCAGGGATCCAGCGGGTGCTCCCAGCGCAGGCCGGGGAAGCGGGCGAAGCCACGGTCGGCGCTGCACCAGACTGCTCCGTGGTCGATCGCCACCGCTGCCAGGTAGGCATCCGGGACCAGGTTGCCTCGTGCCTCGACCGCGCGGCACAGATCCTCGAAGGCCGCCCAATGCCGCGGCCCCGGTATCACAGCAACCGAGGCAGGTGAGACGCATACCATCCGGTCGACTTCGACGCCGCTGCGCTCAGCGCCGTCACAGATGTCGTCGAGCGCTACCGCGACCAGGGGGGCGGGATCAGAGCTGCACGTACACGTTCTTCGCACGGGTGTAGTCCTCCAGGGCCAAGCGGCTGCCCTCACGTGCGTCGCCGCTCTGCTTGACACCACCGAAAGGAGCGGTGTGCGGCACGGTCCCGTAGGTGTTGACCCAAACGAAGCCGGCCTCGAGCCGGCGGGCCACCCGGTGCGCCCTGCTCAGGTCCCTGGTCCAGATCCCCGCCGCGAGGCCGTAGGCGGACGCGTTGGCGCGGCCCACCACTTCCTCCTCTGAGCGGAACGGCAACACGGCGACCACGGGCCCGAAGATCTCCTCGGTGACCACCTCGCTCCGGTCGGTCGCACCAACCACCACCGCAGGACGCAGGAAGTACCCGCCGGAGAGCTCGCCACCCGGTCGGTCCCCGCCGCAGAGCACCTCGGCCCCGCTGTCCACGGCCCGGGTCAAGAAGCCCTCGACCCTCTCACGGTGCTCGGCCGAGATCAACGGCCCCAGCACGGTGGTTGGATCCTGCGGCAGGCCCAGGGGAAGCGCCTGCGCGGCCGCCTCGAGTGAAGCGATCACCGTGTCGAGCACGTCTTCGTGGACGAAGAGGCGGCTGCCCGCGGCGCAGGCCTGGCCGGTCAGGGCGAACGCGCCCAGCGCCGCCCCCGCTGAGACCTGGGAGAGGTCAGCGTCGGCGAAGACGATGTTGGGCGACTTGCCGCCCAGCTCGAGCGACACCGGGGTGAGATGTTCCGCCGCCAGGCGCGACACCTCACGTCCCGACGTCCGCGAACCGGTGAAGCCGATCTTGCCGACATCGGGGTGGGCCACCAGGGCCGAACCGACCGCTGCTCCACCCAGCACCACGTTCACCGTGCCCGCGGGCAGGCCGGCCTCGGTGCACAGCTCGGCGAAGCGCAGCGCCGGCAGGCTCGCCAGCGGTGAGGGCTTGACGACCACGGTGTTGCCCGCAGCCAGGGCCGGTGCGACCTTCGAGCCGAGGTACAGGGAGGGCGTGTTGTAGGCGCTGATCGCCACCACGACCCCGTAGGGCTCCCGGGTCAGGTAGTCCAGGGCCGATCCGCCGGTGAGGGGCACCACCTCACCAGCGAACTTGTCGATCCATCCCGCGAAGTACCTGAGGCTGCGTCCGAGCGCGGCGACCGAGAAGCGTCGCACTATCGCCAACGGCACGCCGTTGTCGAGGCACTCGAGTTCGGCGAGCTCCTCCTCGTGCTCGCGGACCGCAGCCGCCAGGGCCTCCAGCAGGCCCTGGCGCCTGCCCGGGGACATGGACCCCCACTCCCCCCGGCCTGCCTGGCGTGCCGCGCCGACCGCCGCATCGACGACGCCGCCGGGCGCGGCGGGAAGCTCACAGGTCACCTCGCCGGTGGCAGGGTTCTCCACGGGGAACATCTCACCCTCCTGCCGCAGCGTGCCGGCGATCAGCGAACCACCCATCGGCAATCTCATCTCCAACTCAGCCTCCTGTGGCGGACGAATCGTCAGCCGGTTGTGGCTCCCGAGGCAGGCCGAGCACCTTCTCAGCGACGATGCTGCGCTGGATCTCGTCGGTGCCACCGGCGATCGACTGGGCCGGCACCGAGAGGAGAACCTCCGTGACCACCCCTGCGTGGGGGGCGTCATCACCGGCCAGCAGGCCCCAGGCCCCGGCGATGTGGCTGTGGGTCCGGGCAGCAGCGCGGGCCAGCCTGCTCGCGGCCAGCTTGGAGAGCGACCCCTCCGGTCCCCGCTTGGCACCCCTGGCAGCCGAGGCGCTCGCCCGCTGTGACATCCAGTGCATGAGGCGCTCGAGTGAGTAGAGCTGCGCCAGCTGCTGGCGCACCAGCGGCTCGACCGATCTGCCGGCCTCCCGGGCGAGCACCGGCGCCAGGTCGGCCCGTCCCTGCCGCTGCGGGTACCACTCGTAGGTCTTGAAGTAGGCGAGCGCCTCGGCCATGGCCTCTTGGGCTGTCCTTCCCTGCGCCTCCCCCGGCATGAGCGCCAACAGGTTGGCCGCGAGGTGTCGTTCGTGGGCGAGGGTCGTGCGGGCCACGCCCCAGCCGGCGCCGACCACACCTATCACGTTCGCCTGCGGCACACGGGCGTCTGTGATGAAGACCTCGTTGAACGACGCGTAGCCGTTCATCTGGCGCAGCGGCCGGACCTCGATGCCCGGCTGGCGCAGGGGCAGCGCGAACGCCGTGATCCCCTCGTGCCTGGGCACGGAGGGATCGGTCCTCGCCAGCAGCAGGCCGTAGCCGGCGTGAGCGGCACCGGTCGTCCAGAGCTTCTGGCCGTTGATCACCCACTCGTCGCCGTCCCTTACCGCCGACGTGGTGAGCCCGGCCAGGTCCGAGCCGCTCCCCGGCTCGCTGAAGAGCTGGCACCAGGCGTCCTCACCGGTGGCGATCGGCCGCAGCAGGCGGAGCTTGATCTCGGCGGACCCGTGCTCGAGCAGCGTGGGCGCGACGAGGCCGATGCCGACGCCCACCGCCGGTCCGACTGCACCGGCACGGCGGATCTCCTCCAACACGATGCCGCCCAGTTCGGCCGGCAGGTCGCGACCGTAGAGCTCGCGGGGCCAGGTCGGGCACGCCCAGCCGGAGTCGACCAGGATGCTGCGCCAGTCCCGCAACGCCCGATCGGGCCGCCAGTTGAGCTCCAACCAGCTGCGAACGGCGCCTCGGACCGTCTCGGCTGAGGGCACCGCCGCGGCGCCGTCGGGTACGGCACCGCCTGTCATCTCAGTCACCCAGGTATCCCGCAGCACGCGCGGAGGTGACGATCTCTGGTTCGGACCACCAGATGTCGAGGCCGAGGTCGCCCGCCAGCACCCGCGCGGCGTTGTAGCCGGCGCCGAGGATGACCATGCCGCCTGGATGGGTGCTGGCACCACCCAGGTACAGGCCGTCGAGGGGAGTGCGGTATCCCGAGCACTCCGGGTTGGGGCGGTTGTAGCCCATCTGGAGGATCGCATAGGAGCCGTGCTTGATCGAGCCGCGACGCATCGTCGGCAGGTGCGCCTCGATGTCTGCGGGCGTCCAGTTGAGCGACGCGCGAACGTTGGCATCCCGCAGGTTCGGCGCGTAACGGGCCCACAGGTCGATGCAGCGGGAGGCGAACGCCTCGGCCTCGCTGTCCCAGTCGACGTCGTAGGGGGCGAGGCATTCGTAGCGCAGCGTGTGGGCCTCACCGAAAGGGACATGGCCGGGAGCCATGAGGGGGTCGTGCAACGAGCACACCGTGCCGTGCCCGGCGCTGCTCGTGAGCGAGCCGCTCGCTACCTCGCCCAGATGATCATGGACGTCAGCGGGTGTCTCGTAGCCCATGACCACGTTGAGGGAACGGTCGACTTCGGCCGGATAGCCCTCGTAGCGGGGGGCGGCACCAACCACCCCCAGGTTGGCGACGAAGAGACTGGTTCTCTCCCATTCCCAGTCGCTCGCCGAAGCACGGATCATGGGATCCAGCGGCAGGTCCTCGCCGAGCTCGAGGAAGTTCTGGGCGGGATTGAGCGTGCTGAGCACGGCATCGGCGTGCAGGGCCGTTCCGTCGGCCAGGCTCACCCCCGTCACCCGTGCTCCGTCCCACAGCAGCTCGCGCACGTCGGCGTCCACCACCACGGACCCACCGGCGTCCTCCACGACGCGGCGCAGCACCGACGAGAGCTGGTGCGATCCGCCCCGCACCAGCGCGGCCTGGGTGAGCCGGTACAGGTAGATCGGCGCCAGGAACCCCAGCCCACCCTCGTCGGGGTCCAGGCCGAACATGGCGATGAGGTACAGCAGCGCCGCCTCGACGCGGGGGTCCTCGATGTCGTACCCGGCGACGAACTCACCCGGCGTGATGTCGCCCATTGCCGCCATCTTCTCGCCGAGCGCGCCCGCGCTGTTGAGGGCGACCATCTGATCGATCGGCTCGAGTGGCGGGACGTAGGAGGCCGGTATCAAGAAGGCGTCGCACATGGTGGCGCAGTCCTGTAGCAGCGCCTCTACCCGCGGGGCGTCGGCAGGGCAAAGCGACTTGACGCTCGCCGCGCTGAGCGCGACGTCGGTGTGCAAGGTGAGGGCCGCATCGTCCTCGAAGAGGAAGCTGACCTGCTCGGGCGGCCGGATGAACTCGACACCACGCTGGGCCAACCCCAGGTCGCCGTAGGGTGGCATCAGCTCGGCCAGCATCATGTAGGTGGCGTGGTAGTTGAACCTGAACCCGGCGAGCTCTTCTGTCACCAGGCCCCCGCCGGTCTCGATGTTGCGCTCCAGCACGGTCACCGCGCCACCGGCACGCGCCAGGTAGGCCGCTGCTGTGAGCCCGTTGGGGCCTGCGCCGAGGACGAGGATCTCGGGTGAGGCGTTCATCGTGATCCCCTGCCGGCGATCAGCTCGTACATCAGCTCCATGGGTCGGTGGTCCCACCAGGGCTGCTCACGCACCCCCAGATCCTCGGCGACGCAGCCGGCGGCGACGTAGCCGCTGCCGAGGTGGGTCAGGGAAGCAGGCCAGATCCCCTGTGAGAAGTAGAGGCCCTCGATCGAGGTGCGGGCCGGCATCCGGCCCAGGTACCACTGCGGACCGCTCACGTCGCCACCGAGCTCGTGGCCGAAGACCGCCGAGGGGTTGCGTCGCCAGTTGTCGATCGGCGTGAAGTAGGTGCTCGCGGCGATGCGCCCGCGGGTGCCCGGAGCGAGCTCTTCGAGGCACTCGGTGTGCCTCTCGTGCAGGCGGTCCGTCAGGGCGCGCTCGTCCCATGCCTGCATCCCGCCGTGACGCCGCAGGTTCATCGGGTACTCCACCTCGAACACGACTGCGGTCTTGCCGTCGGGCGAGACCCTGGACGGGTCGACACAGCCCATGTTGTAGATCTCGCCGACGTCAGCGGCCACCGAGAGCAGCTCCTCGTTCTTGGCCCGCTGGAAGAAGCGGCTGGCGTGGTCCCAGCTGTCCCATGCCCGCAGGGGGTAGGCGCATTGCTGCACGTCGGGGTTCCATGCCTTCGATCCCCACTCGATCGGGGTGTCGAGGAGGTAGTAGGAGGTGAAGGCGCAGTGCCCCGTCATGTCCCAGTCGCGCATGCGACGCCGGAGGGAGTGGTCGAGCTCGTCGACCTTGTCGGCGCCCAACAAGGTGCTGGCCACAGGTGGGCTGGCGTGCATCACCACAGCCTGCCGGGCCGTCAGCTCCTTGTCGGGATAGGGGCTGTACTCCTCGAGGACCACGCCTGCGGGGCGGCCCCCCTGCCAGGTGACCTCCGCCACGGGGGCGTTGAGCATGAGCGTCCCACCGTGGTGGCGGAAGCAGCGGACGAGGGCATGGACGAGGTTGTGCATCCCGCCCCGTGGGACCGCGATGCCCAGCGCCCATGCCAGCAGCGTCATGACAGCACCCTCGCCCTTCTCGGCCGGGTCGCCGAACACGCCGATGTCGGCTATGCCCAGCATGCTCATCTTCACGTAGTCGTTCTCATAGATCAGGTCGAGCAGTTCGACGCCGTTCATCGTGCGCATGTCGTGCTCGCCGAAGCCGATGTACTTGCCGAGCGAGAAGAGGTAGTCCTCGCCTTCTTCGGTCGGCGGTGCAAAGACCGCCCGGCTCAGGATCTCGGGCAGGTCGCCTCCTATCCTGGCCAAGAACTCGACGAAGGTGTCCGCGTCGTCCTTGCTGTAGCGGCTGATCTGCTCCCAGGTGCGAGCCGGGTCGTAGTAGTAGATCAGGTTCCGGTCCGGCCAGATCGTGCCGGCGGCGACCTCCGGCAGGATCAGATCCAAGCCGTACTCGCCCAGCTCGAGATCGCCCCACACCGGGCTCATGGTGATGAAGCACACACCGGCGTGGGTGTCGACGGGCACCCCGCAGCTGAAGATGTCCTCGGTGAGCGCGAAGGGCCCGCATTCGTTGCGCTTCTCGACCACCGCCACGTCCAGTCCCGCCTTCTGCAGGTAGCAGCCGCACGCCAGCCCGTTTATGCCGGCGCCGACGATCACGACATCGAAGTCATGTCCCATCCGGTTCCTCCATTCTGGTCACTTCCTCCAGGCGGATCAGCAGGCGCCTGCGGTGCAACGCACACAGCATCTGCGAGACGAAGCGGATCCCCTCTCGGGCCAACCGGGCGACATCATCTGGATCGGAGCGCCCGAGGAAGTGCGCGTTGAACATGGCGAACTCGTCGCGCACGAGAGCGTCCATCGCCTTGACGTAGGTGCTCAGCTCGTCGGGATCGAAGCTCTCGTCGTTGCCCAGCCCGGCCTCGATCATGGCGTGGACACAGCTCAGGACCTCGGCGTCGTCAGCGGTGAAGGTCCCGTCGGGCTCGGGTGACAGCAGACCGCTCTCGACGAGCGCGTCGAAGATGTGCTCGCCCACCGGGCAGGCCTCCAGCAGGTCGGCCCTGCTGTGACGATCACGCTGGCGGAACGGCGCAAGCACCGCCGCGTCGACGAGGCCGAGGCTCTGCTCTCCGTGACGGTCGAGCAGCTCCTTGATGGCGGGCAGCGGCATGTAGCGGCGCTCCCGCAGCTCCCGCACCCGGTGCAGGCGCTCGACACACGCCGGGTCGTAGTACGCCATGCGCTCGTTCGTCTTGATCGGCCTGGGGAGGATCCCGATCTTCACGTAGTGGTGGATCGTCGCCTTGGTGACCCCCGCTTCATGGGCGAGCTCACCGATGCGCAACCACCCGGCCGGCCGGCCGGGTGCTGAGCTGGTGGCCTGCGGCGACAGCGCCACTACTGCGCCTCCAGGGCCGCGGCTCGCCGCCGGCGGACCTCGTCCACGTGAGTCGCCCTGTCGGTGCTCCAGTGGCTGGCCTTGTCGCGCTTGACCAGTGAGCGAAGGACCAGTCCCAGCGTCGCTCTGTTGGCCACGGCGCGGGCGATGCCGGGGATGTCGTCCTCACAGATCCGGATGGAGAAATCCCAGTGCACGGGCTCCCGGATGGTCCCGGCGATGACGAGCTCGTCCCCGTCCCGGCGCACGTCGTACTCCCGGAAGTCCATGGTGAGCTCTTTGCGGCCGAGGCCCCGGGACTTCAGCTTCAACGACGCTCCCCTCCGCCGGACGGCGCGGACCGGGCCATGACACTGCTCGATCTGTAATGTGTAAGGTAATAGGTAACACCTGATACCTTGCCGGTCAAGTTGCTATCAGGCTGGAGCCGGCCACAGCCGGAGGAGGCTCGTCAGGTGGCGGACCGGCGATGCCGACCGCCAGCCACACCGGCCATCGTCATCAGGCGGCTCTCACCCGACCGGCCCGCTGCCTCAGCTCCCGGTGGATCGCCGGGAGCACCGCCGCGGGGGTCGTTAGGCTCTCACGCATCCCGGACGACGACTGAGTGGAGCGCCCCATGCCGGTCATCACACCCAACCTCTGGTTCGACGGTCAGGCCGAGCAGGCTGCTGAGTTCTACTGCTCGCTGTTCCCCAACTCGCAGGTCACCAACGTCTCCTACTACGGCGAGGCCGGACCCGGGCCGGCGGGAACCGTGGTCACTGTGGACTTCGTCCTCGACGGCCGGCCCTTCACCGCCATCAACGGCGGGCCCCAGTTCAGCTTCGACGAGGCCATCTCGTTCGCTATCAACTGCGCCGACCAGGCCGAGGCCGACGACTACTGGAAGCGGCTCACCGACGGCGGGGAGGAGAGCCAATGCGGGTGGCTCAAGGACCGCTTCGGGCTGTCCTGGCAGGTCATACCGGCCGGCGTGGAGGACCTGCTCAACGACCCCGACCCCGAGCGGGCCCGGCGTGCCACCACCGCGATGCTCGCCATGAAGCGCCTCGACCTGGCCGCCATGCGCGCCGCTGCCGACGGCGACTAGGTGCCACGCCGTCACAATCGGCATGGACCGTGCAGAACAACGGGATCTCACGTCGCCGCCACCGGGCGCTCGTTCATCGTCCCGATCGAGCACGATTCCTGTCCTGCTTCCAGCGTGAGCTCGTCGACGCCAACATCCTCTTGTATGCGGTCGACGAGACCAGCTCCTCCCACGAACCCGCCAGGGCCTGGCTCGAGGATGCGCTCAACGGGACCCGCCGCGTCGGCATCCCCTGGCAATCCATCACCGCGTTCCTCCGCATCGCGACCAACCCGCGGGCTCTCACCGAGGCGCTGTCACCTTCGGCCGCATGGGACCTCGTCGAGGCTTGGCTGGACTCACCGGCAGCTTGGATACCGCAACCGCTCTCTGGTCACCGCGAGATCCTGGGTCGCCTCCTCAGCCACCTCGAGCTCCGCGCCAACCTCGTCTCCGATGCCGTGCTCGCCGCGCTCTGCCTGGAGCACGGCCTGGTCATCGTCTCGGCGGATTCGGACTTCGCCCGCTTCACCGAGATCGAATGGCACAACCCGGTCCGCCGCTAGGTGCGCTCAAGGGGACGAGACCAACTCGACCGGGTCGCCCACGCTGATCTCGCCGGCCTCGACGACGGTGGCGTAGACACCGAGGTTCTGATCCAACTCGGCCACGACGTGGCGGAGCGGAGCGCGGTCCACGGGGATCGTTTCGTCGATCTCGCGGGTGATCATCACGCAGCGGGGACAGCCACCGACGAACTCGACTTCAGCACTGCCGATGCGCGCGCGGGCTCCGATCCATGCCTGCTCGGGGTGCTCGTCTCCGCCGTCGGTCCCCACCACCAGGTTGGGCCTGAAGCGGCGCACATCGATGACCGAGCCGGGACAGGCTCTGGCAACCGATTCCAGCGCCGCACTCGACATCACCAGCAGCGGAAAGGCGTCGAAGTAGGTACCCGGTGGTGACTCGTACTGGATGATCTCCGGCGGGAACAGGGTGAAGTCGGGCAGCGGCTCGTCGGGATCCCGCCCGAAGATGGCGCGGAGCTCGCCGAGGAGGTCGCCGTCTGCGGGAAGAACCCGCCGGTAGTGCTCCAGGTCCGTGGCAGGCTGACGGGGCCACAAGGTGACGTCGTGGCCCAGCGCGTCGCTCAGCTTGGCGTCAGGGTCGGGTTCGGAGGAGGAGATGATGCTGCCATCGGGGCAGCGGATCTCGACGGGACCGTCGGGTTCGGCCACGTAGCCCGCCGCGAACCTCATCAGACCACCCAGCTTCTTGGCACCGGTGATGGTGCCCCGAGCCTCGTCCCGGACGGCCCAGCCGCGGTCGCCTGCCAGCCCCAGCTCCCCCACCGCGCAGCGATCCAGGGGCTCGCCCATCATCGACTTGACCGGGTAACGCCAGAGCTGCTCGATGCGCATCAGCCCCGAACGCTACCCGGTCATCCCGGGGGAGCAGCCATGCTGTTGATATCGCAATTCATCTGTCACTTCCCATCTTGCCCATTCCATTGATGCCGATATTGCCCAAGAAGGATAATGAAGTATTATTGGTTGACATCGATATGGTCTCTTTGCGTAATCAATCCTTTCCGAAGTCGGGGATGGCGCGGTGAGCGAGCCCGGCGGCTCGGCCCCGCCGATCAGCCTCGACGAGTTCGTCAGCGAGTGCCGCGCGTTCCTCGACGGCAGCTACGAGCCCAAGGTCGACACCGGGCTCCGCTGGGGTGAGGGCAGCGATCGCGTAGGCGTCTTCGAGGAGCCCGATCCGGAGGAGGAGCAGCGCCGCATGCGCGCCGTACGGGAGTGGCGCCGGCGGCTCTTCGACGCCGGCCTGGGCTGGATCACCGGGCCCATCCGCTACGGCGGGCGGGACCTGCCGCTCAGCTACCAGCGGGCCTTCGACCGGTTGGCCCGCGGCTATGACGTGCCCGGCAACGGTCCGGTGACCATCACCCTCGGGATGGTCGCGCCGACCATCCTCGCCCACGGGACCGAGGCAGCCCGGAACCGCTACCTCGCGGCGTTGCACCGGGGCGACCTGGTCGCCTGCCAGCTCTTCAGCGAGCCGGGTGCCGGGTCCGACCTCGCGTCGGTGTCGACCACGGCAACACGCGACGGCGACGGCTGGCGGATCAGCGGCCAGAAGGTGTGGACCTCCGGCGCCCAGCACGCCGACATCGGCGAGGTGCTGTGCCGCACCGGCGAGGCCCCCCGCCACCGCAACCTCACCGCCTTCGTCATCGACATGGGTGCCCCCGGTGTCGAGGTCCGGCCGTTGCGCCAGATGACGGGCGGTGCGGCGTTCAACGAGGTCTTCCTCGACAGCGTGTGGGTCCCCGACGAGGATCGGCTGGGCGACATCGGCGCGGGCTGGCAGGTGGCGCTGACGACGTTGCGCAACGAGCGCTCCTCGATCGGCAGCGAGAGCTTCGGCGGAGCCGGGCTGTTGGACCTGGAGCGCTTCAAGGCGATGGTGCACCACTGCGGGCGCCGCGACGACCCGCTCATCAGGCAGCACCTGGCTCGGCTGTACTGCGGCATCAGGGCCGCCAAGTACATGCGCCAGCGCGCCGAAGCCGCCCGGCGTCGCGGGTTGGCGGCCGGACCCGAAGGCCCACTGGGCAAGCTGGCGCTGGCCAGGAACATGGCCGAGATCACCGCCTTCGTCTCGGCGCTGCTGGGACCGAGCCTGGTCGCCGACAGCGGCCGGTGGGGTACCTACGCCTGGGCCAACTTCGTGCTCGGTGCGCCGGGCTACCGCCTCGGTGGCGGAACCGACGAGGTGATCAAGAACATCATCGCCGAGCGAGCCCTCGGACTACCTCGAGAACCGGCGGCACCGATGGCGGGCCCGGGCCGCCCATGAGACCCGCTGCCGACGGCGGGTAGCAGCCATGGGCTCTCACACGATGCGCGACCCGCTGTTGCCCCAGTAGCGGTCCCTGAGCAGGCGCTTGTAGAGCTTGCCGCTGGCCAGGCGGGGTAGGGAGGCCTCGAAGTCGATCGAGCGCGGCACCTTGTAGTGCGCCACACGGGCGCGGGCGAAAGAGGTGATGTCTGCGGCCAGTTCCTCATCCGGTGTCACGCCGGGCAGGACTTCGACCACGGCTTTGACCTCCTCGCCCAAGTCCCGGTTCGGCACGCCGAACACCGCCACGTCGGCAACCTGGGGGTGCATGACCAACACGTCCTCGACCTCTTGGGGGTAGATGTTCACGCCACCGGAGATGATCATGAACGTGGCCCGATCAGTGAGGTACAAGAAGCCGTCGGCGTCCAGGTAGCCCATGTCGCCCAGCGTCGACCAGTTGGGGTGGGCGGGGTGGCAGATGGAGCGGGTCTTGGCCTCGTCGTTGTGGTACTCGAAGGGCAACTCGGCCAGCTCGAAGTAGACGATGCCAACCTCGCCGGTGGGGAGCTCCTCGCCGCCTTCTGCGCAGATGTGGAGCTTGCCGAACACGGGCGAGCCGACCGTGCCCGGATGCGCCAGCCAGTCCTCGGGGCCGGCGTAGGTCAAGCCGTTCATCTCGGTCCCGCCGTAGTACTCGTGCAGGATGGGCCCCCACCAGGCGAACATCTCCTCTTTCACCTCGCGGGGACACGGTGCGGCCGCGTGGATGGCGACCCGGTGCGACGACAGGTCGTGACCGGCCCGTTCGGCCGGGTCGAGCTTGAGCATCCGGGTGAACATGGTGGGGACCCACTGGCTGTGGGTCACCCGATGCTCGTCGAGGGCGACCAGCGCGGCGACGGGGTCGAAGCTGTCCATCAACACGACGGTCCCGCCGAGAGCCTGGGTGGCGATGGTGAAGCCGATCGGCGAGGAGTGGTAGAGCGGGGCGGGGCACAGATAGACGGTGTCCTCGCCGAAGCCCCAGAGCCGCTGCAACAGGTGGGGCAGGAAGCCGATGCCGCGGGCTCGTACCGACCAGTCCGGCAGCGCGGACCGTATGCCTTTGGGCCGTCCTGTCGTGCCCGAGCTGTAGAGCATGAACGCGCCGGCCGGCTCGTCACCGACGGGAGCGTCCGCACAGCGTTGCGTTGCCGCCTGGTAGGGCTCGAAGCCGGGGGCCTCACCGTCGATCATCAACCGGGTACCGCACGCGGGAGCCCTCGCGACCACCTCTGCTGGGGTCTGGGCAAGTCCGACCGATGTGACCAGCGCCTGAGCGCCGCAGTCCGCCACGATGTAGGCCGCTTCGTCGCCCGTCAGGTGACGGTTGATGGTCGTGACGTACAGGCCCGAGCGCAGCCCCGCCCAGACCACCTCGAAGTAGCGGGGGTGGTTCTCCAAGAAGACGGCGAGGTGGTCGCCCCGGCGCAGCCCCCTCTCGTGCAACAGGCGGGCCAGGCGCAAGGAGCGCTGCTCGAGCTGTCCGTAGGTGACGGTCTCACCTGAGCCGGCTGCGACGACCGCCGCCTTCGCCGGAGCGGCTCGCGCGAAGGTTCCCGGGTACATGCCGCCCTCACCTCACGGCACGCCCGGTGAGGGCGGCGTCGCCAGCCCGGTCTCGTTCTCGCTGATTTCGCAAATAGCGCATCTCGCATCAGGACGATAACAAACTGCTGACATCGTTTTCAGCTCTCACGTTGCAATCAGCTAGTCCTATCGGCTAGAAAGCCTTGGAACCGCATCAGGCCGAGCCCGGGGGTCATCCCCCGCCGTGATCCCCGGGCGTCGGCCCTCCCGGCCTCGCCGGCGCGTTCTGGTACCCATCCGGGGCGGCACTGGCAGATATCGTCACCACCGAGCCTCATGACGCCGCGATCAAAGACCTCGCGCCCCGGTCGGCAAAAGGAACGCGCTACCAGGGCCCCGCCGCGCAGGGCTACCCGGCCGGTCGAGCTCGACCGGGCCGATCAGCAGATCATCGACTCGCTCATCGCCGACGGTCGCATCAGCAACCGCGCCCTGGCCGGACGGGTGGGCCTGACCGAAGCGACCGTTGCCGCTCGCATCCGCAGCTTGCAAGAGCACCGCGTCCTCGGTATATCGGCCGTCTTCGACTGGGAAGCCGCCGGCTACGCCTGGGACCTGCGCCTGGCGGTCACCGTCGAGGGTCGGCCTGTCCTTGAGGTAGCAGAGCAACTCGCCACGCTGCGGTATGTGAACTGGGTGATGCTGGTCTTCGGACCCGCCGACATAGTGGTCCACGCCCAGCTCCCCGACCGCCGCGCCGTCGTCGACTTGCTCACCGCCCAGGTCAGCGCCATCCACGGGATACGAGAGGTCAGGACCGACCTCAACCTCGAGACGCTCAAGTACGAGGTGAACCTCGCCCGTGTGCCCCTTGCCGAGAGCGCCCTGGAGTTCCCCGCACCCGTGGTCGACCTCGACGACCTCGACCACTCGATAGTCGCCGCGCTGGTGGCCGACGGGCGGCAGTCGAACCGGGAGATCGCCCGCCAGCTCGGGGTGTCCGACGGCACCGTCCGCCTGCGCCTGCGCCGCCTCGGCGACAGCGGCATGCTGCGGATCTGCGCGCAGATCGACCCCTACCTCACCGGGCGGGTCGGCGCGTGGGCCTACGTGGCCATCGACTTGTCGGGCGCCGACATGCCCCGGGTCGCCGCCGAGCTGGCGGCCATGCCCGAGGTCCTGATCCTGTCGGTCACCACCGGTGACCATGACCTGGTGGCGTTCACCGTCGCACCGAGCCGGGCGGCGCTGGTCGACGTGGTGCTCGACGAGATCCGCGCGATCCGGGGGATCAGGACAGCCGACACCGCCGAGGTGACCCGCACGGTCAAGCTCGAATACCGCTGGGCTCGGCTCCTTTGAGCTCACAGCTGGCGCTTCGCCACCAGCTGGTCCCAGCGGCTCGAACCCCCGGCACCTGAGGCCTCCTGCAACCGGTTCGAGCGCGCGACAACCTGGGCCACGAGGTGCACGATGCTCAGCCCCAGCCCTATGGTCACCGCCGCCGCCGCCCACTTGGCCGGGGTCGACCAGCCCGAGTTGAGCGCCGTCGAGATGGGCCAGCCGATCCCCCCGCCCGCCATGCCGATCATGACCGGCGGCACGAGCACCAGGTAGAGCCGGCGACGGCCCCGCAGCACGGGTGTCAAGAACCAGACCACCGCCCCCCCGAGGATCACGTCGACCCCGTCGATGGCCGCCCACCAGAGAGGGAAGCCGGCGATTCGCATCGGTGCACCTCCGAAGAAGCCGGCGATGCCCAGCCAGGTGGTCAAGCCGATGGCCACGAAGTCCACCACCGCCACCGCCGCGAACAGCAACCAGACGTGCCCGGCGCCCGCACCCCGGTCATAGAGCCTGGCGGCGAAGTAGAGCAGCCCGCCGCAGAACCAGGCGTAGCCGATCGGCACGAACAGCGGGATCGTCCGGCCGAACGCCTCGAAGAGCTCGGTCTGCTGCTCGGGTGGCCACCAGAACAGCACCACGTTGTCCAAGAAGGGCTCGACCAGGCCCGCCACCGCGCCGCCCAGCAACAGCAACGGCAACACCGGCTCCTGCCGGCGCTGCGCCGACAGGGCCCACCAGGCGAGGAATCCGATGCTCACCAGTGCCATCAACACCGTGTACACCACGAAGGCGGCCTCGGGTGCGTCGTGGACGGGCATGTCGACATAGGGCATGTCAGCTCTCCCTCCCAGCACCGCTCACACCGGCGAGGGCCAGTTCGCCACGCCGCCAGCGCTGCGCCAGGCCTGTCGTGGCGACGACCATCGCCACCGTCAGGCCGAGCATCGCCGCGCCGGCCATCCAGGCCAGCGGCGCACCCACGTCGCTGTTCAAACCGACATACAGCGGCCAGGAGGCCGCGGCGAAGACCATGGGCAACGCCATCGTCGCGCTGACCAGCCCCGCAAGGGCCCGGCGCCAACCGGTCAGGCCGAAGGCGATGGTGTACAGCAAGAAGCCGCCCACCACGGGAACCGGCGCCATCTGCGGGGCGACCACGAGGTACTTGAGCGGCGCCGGTCCGTAATAGGCCCAGGCGCCCACGGCGGTACCGGCCAGCTCGACTGCCACCACCGACAACGCCGATACCAGCGCCAGCAGGTGCAAGCTGCGACGGCTCACCCCAGCGGCCATGCGCCGGGCAACGAGATACGGCAGCAGGCCCACCCACGGCAGGTAACCCAGCACCAGGAACCAGGGGATGTCCCGCCCCAGCGCGTTGAAAGCCATCGGGTGGTTCTGCGCGTAGGTGATGTTGCCCAGCAGGTCATAGATCGGTTCGTTCAGCGCGCACACCAGCGCACCGACACAGGCCGCGACCGGTAGCGGGTCGCGCTCACGCTCGGCCAGCACCACGGCCCAGCCGGCGGCTGCAGCCGAAAGGGAGCCGAAGGCCACCAGCACGATCCACGGCGCTATCTCGCAGACCACAACAGGGGCGGCGTTCACCGTGCCTGGCCCCTCAGCTTCGCCTCGCGAGGGGTTCGATCCCCATGTCGCGACTCGGCAGGGCCAGCGTCGCGGTCCCGGGCATGACGTCGTCCCCGCGCTGGTTGACGGCTTCGGTGGTGATGTCGACGCACGCCTCGCCGTCGCCGTCGAGGTATTTGCGTTCGACGGTGCCGCCGAGGCGGACCGCGTCACCGTGGTAGACGAACTTGCGATACTCGGCGCGGGCCTGCTTCACCCAGCCCGTGTCGCTCATCCAGTTGGTGAGCAGCTGCAGCTGCCAGCACTGCCGCTGGAAGCCGACGTCGTACTGCAGGGCCACGCCCATCGCCCGGGCGGCGTGCTTGTTGTAGTGAACCGAGTAGATCGGCTCGAGCGCGCTGGTCTCGGGGTCGCGGAACGCCCATGCCGGGTGATGGCGGTAGGAGCGAAGCGCCACCCCGTGGGCGGACAGCCGGGGTATCGGCGCACCGCCGCCGGCGACGAACGCGACCTCGTCGGTCATGCCGATCGGGCCCTTCAGGATCCGGTCGAGGGATTCACCCACCTCGACGTCCTCCCACCAACGAGGCTCGGCGCCGCGGGGCCGCTCGGCGAGGACCTCGTCCTCCATGGCGCTTAGCTCCGCTTCGGTCCACCGGTGGGGCAACTCGATGTCGCGGTCACGTCCGCCCTTGCGGGCCTGCCCTCGCTCGAAGTTGATCACCGACCAGCCGATCTCGGCTACCAGCTCGCCGTGCTGGTTCCAGTAGCGGTTGGTGAAGTTGTCCACGACCATCGTGCGGGCAAAGCTGCTCGACTTCGGTCCGTCGAACCCCTCATAGACGCACTCGGCCCTCACCTTGTCGCCGAGCCTCACCGGCAGGTGGAACTCGAGGTCGCTGTGAGCGTGGAACGACCCCAGGCCCGGCCAACCGAACTGCAACCCGGAGAACACGCCGATCACGAACGACGGCGGGGCGACGACTCCGCCGAAGGGGCCTGCGGCCGCGTAGTCCGGGTCGGTCCACAACGGGTTGTCGTCGCCTATCCCGGCAGAGAACTTGGCGATGGCGAGCCGGGTGGCCTCCTCGTTGTTGACCGAGTGCTCGATGCGCAACGCCAGGCCCGCTTTGGCCTTCATGGCCTCGAGCATGTCCTCGCTGATGGCAGCCTCGACCATGCGAGCTTCATCCATCGTCACACCGCCTTCTTGTCGGCATCCTCGACGCTCCGTAGCTCGGCACCGGCACCGCTCAGCCCGCCCGGCCTGCTCGGGCCTCTTCCTGACGGGATCGACCGGCCAGGCGGATCAGGTACTCGTGCAGCTCGAACCAGACGCTGTGGTAGCTGTCGACCAGGGGTGATGCGACATAGCGGTGGTCCCCCGACACGACCAGCTCGCAAGCGGCTTTGAGCCGTCGGCGCACCTGGGGGATGGCCGGCAAGGCGTCCAACCCGCACAGCCAGGGCTCGGCCTCGTGATGGCAGGTCACCAGCTCGTCGAGCACCTCGCGGTCATAGGCCGCGTCGGCATGGTCGTTGGGTACCTGCACCTCGCCGTCGTCGCGCAGCTGCCATGACGTCACCACCCGCTTGACCTCGCGGTCCAGCTCCACGAACTCGTCCAGCATCCGCTCGGCTGCCGCCGTTCCGATCTCTGCACGCGCGTCCGCAAAGAGATCCTCGGCCCTGGCCCGCCCGGCGTCGGTGAGTCGCAGGTTGCTCCCGCCGATGGACTCGAGCAGGCCCAGGCCGTCCTCGGCCAACCGGCTCACCTCGTCGGACCCAACCGCCACCGCGGACCGGAGCTCGTCGGCCCGGGCAACCGAGCGGACTGCCAGGAACAGGCAGGCCAAATCGAGTGGGTCGCCCGCCGGTGGAGATCCCGCACCCGAGAGGTCCACCCGCTCGGGTGGCACCTCAACCTGGGGGACACCGGCGGGGACATCCTCGACGGTGATCCCGAGCTCGTCGGCCCAGCACAGCATGGTCGTGGCCTCCGCCATGATCCCGCCGTCGATCACGCCGTGACCCTCGAGCACCTCGCCGGTGTCGCCGTCGACGGTGATGTGATCGCCCGCCACCAACCTCTTGTCACCCGCGAACGCCTCACCCTCGCCCACGGCCAGCCCGTCGGCACCCACCACTGCGGGGATGCCCCAGCCTCTGGCGACGACGGCCGCATGGCTGGCCAGCCCCCCGGTGGCGGTGACCAGCCCGGCCGCTCTGGCGATGCCGTGCACGTCGGCGGGAGAGGTCTCGGCCCGCACCAGCACCACCGGCGTGCCTTCCTCGGCGTGCCGCACGGCCTCATCGGGGTCGAAGACGACCACGCCGCTGGCACTGCCCGGCGAAGCAGGCAAGCCGGTGGTGAGCACCCTCAGGCCGGGGCGGCGCAACGTCACCCGGGGGGGACGCAGGAGCTGGGGTCTGACCCGCTCGATGGCGGCGGCGGGGCTGAGCGGGAAGTCGGGATCCTGGGCCATGTCCAGAGCTATGCGCAGCGCGGCCCGGGCACTGCGCTTGCCCGCCCGGACCTGCAGGATCCACAGCCGCCCTGACTCGATGGTGAACTCGATGTCGACGAGGTCGGCGAGATGACGTTCCAGCAGACGGGCCGTGCGCTCCAGCTCGGTGGCCACAGCGGGAAGCAGGCGGTTCAACGCCACCAACGGCTCAGGGGTGCGGGTCCCGCCGACCACATCCTCCCCTTGGGCGCACATCAACACGTCGCCGTAGAGCTCCGGCTCTCCGGTGGAGGGGTCTCGGCTGAAGCACACCCCGGTGCCCGAGCTGTGGTCCAGGTTCCCGAAGACCATCGCCTGTACGTTCACCGCCGTGCCCATCTGCTCGGCGATCGCCTCGCGCCGGCGGTAGCTGCTCGCCCGGGGGCCCTCCCATGACCGGAACACCGCCTCGATGGCCTGCCTGAGCTGCACCGCGGGATCCTGGGGCACCACCGCGGCCCCGACTGTCGACCGGTACATGGCATCGAGGCGTCGACGACAGTCCTCGGCGAACTGCGGGCTGCCGGTCCGGCGCGCCAGGCCTTCCTGCGTCGCCTGGTTGAGGCCCAGGTTCAGCACCGTGTCGAGCATGCCGGGCATCGACACCGGCGCACCGGAACGCACGCTGAGCAGCAGCGGTGCGCGGGGATCGCCGTACCGGCGACCGAGCCGCTCGCCCAGGAGCGCGAGCTGCTCGTCGATCAACTCGTCGAGAACGTCGGGCCAACCGGCATCGAGGACGAGGCGACAGGCATCGGTGGTGATCGTGAAGCCGGGCGGGACCGCGAGCCCCAGAGAGGTCATCTCGGCGAGGTTGGCTCCCTTGCCGCCGAGCAGCTCCCGCCGCGCCGACGCCGGCTCACCATGATCATGATCGAACGAGTAGACGAGGCGTCGCTTCACCAGCGCTCCCCCTGAGGTCGCCGATCAGCCCTGCTCAGGAGCATGCCGGGCCAGCCCGTACAAGCCGATGGCGACCATCTCGTCGATGATGCGGGCACGGCTGGGGCGCCGGCTACCGCTGAACATCCACGGCTGGAAGACCGCCATCGACAGGACCATCCCCGCCATCGCCCTCACGGCGACCTCGATGTCCACCCCGGTGAAGTCCCGCTTCCTGGCTTCGTCGGTGCCGATGACCTCCAGCTCGTCCAACAGGCCGCTCAGGTTGAACTCGAAGTCGTCTGCTGCCAAGGCGTCGGACTCGTGAGCGCTGGCCGCGATGAGCGCCAGCACCAGGTCGCGGTTCTCGCTGAGCAGATCGAACAGATGCTCGATGAAGTCGCCCATCAGCTTCTCGTCGCTCCAGGGGTGCTCCCGCTGGTGCTGCCACTGCGTGACGAAGTCGGTGACGAACTCGCTGAAGGGTCGGGTGATGGCGGCTTTGAACAGGTTGGCCTTCGAGCCGAAGTGGCGGAACAGCAG
Source organism: Acidobacteriota bacterium (assembly GCA_003577145.1). Classification (GTDB taxonomy): domain Bacteria; phylum Actinomycetota; class Acidimicrobiia; order Acidimicrobiales; family Microtrichaceae; genus ATN2. The sequence goes on from QEUP01000014.1 coordinate 56,988, forward strand.
CGCTTCGGAGACATCGGCGCGCTCGGTGATCTCCCGGGTGCTGGCGCCGGAGTAGCCCTTCTCGGCGAAGACCTCCCGAGCAGAGTCGATCAACAGCTCGCGCACCTCGCCGGGCCGGCGTCGCTTGGCCTTGTTCTGGCCGTCCTCCGGCGCCTGTTCCGTCTTCTCGTCGTTGTCAGCCAAGGAGCTTCTCCAGTGGGAACTGGGGGCCCGCGGCGAGGCCACCGTCGACGACCAGCACCGTCCCGTTGACATGGCTCGACTCGTCCGAGGCCAGCCACAACGCTGCGTTGGCGACGTCCTCGGCGACCGCCATGCGCCCGTCGGGATGGATGCCCTCCATGAACTCCCTCATCTCCCCTTCGGGGCGTGCGCCGAACACCTTCTCGAGCAGCGGCGTGTCGGCGATGCCCGGAGCGATGGCGTTGGCCCGCACCCCTGACGCGGCGTAGTCCAGGGCGACGTTCTTGACCAGGTTCACGACCGCCGCCTTGCTGGCGCCGTAGGCAGGCTGGAACTGCGCGCCCGCCAAGCCGGCGATCGACGCGGTGGCTATCACCGAACCACCGCCATCCATCAGGTGCTCGAGAGCGGCACGGATGGTGAGGAAGACCCCCTTGACGTTGACCGCGAACACCTCGTCCCACTCCTCCACACCTGTCATGGTGAGGGGGGCGAACAGCTCGATGCCGGCGTTGGCGTGGACCACGTCGAGCTTGCCGAACCGCTCGACGACACCGGACAGGGACGCGACCACCGAAGCCTCGTCGGTGACGTCACAGCTCGACACGAACACCTTGCCGCCGGCGGACTCGGCCATCCCGGCTGTCTCGGCAGAGCCCTCCTCATCGACGTCGAGCAACCCGACGGCTGCACCCTCGGCAGCGAAGCGCAGGGCCGTCGCCCTGCCGATCCCCGAAGCCGCTCCGGTGATGGCACAGACCTTTCCTTCCAGACGCATCGGTCCTCCGTTCACAGACCCGAGGTGTAACCACCGTCGACGGGGTAGACCTGACCGGTGATCCACGAGGCGGCATCGCTGCACAACAGGACCGCCAGCGGAGCAGGGTCCTCGACCGTGCCCATCCGCCCCAGCGGGTAGGCACGCACGACCTTCTTCTCGGCGTCGGGGTTGGCGTCGAGGAACCCGGCCACGGCGCCGTGGCGAATGGCACCGAGCGCGATGCAGTTGACCGTCACCCCGAAGCGGCCCACCTCGACCGCCAGACCGCGGCTGAAGCCCATGGCTCCCGCCTTGGCGGCACCGTAGATCACCTGGCCGGCCTCACCGCGCCTGCCCGCGTCCGACACCACCGTCAGCACCCGTCCCCAACCCCGGCTGGTCATGGTCGGCAGATAGGTGTGGGTCACCCGGAGCACGGCATCGAAGTTGAGCGTCGTCCACGGCGCCCAGTCCTGCGGTGAGGTCTCGACGAAGGGGACGAGCGACGGCACACCCGGCGGCACACCGGCGTTGTTCACCAGGATGTCCACCGGCCCGGTGGTCTCGCTCATCCCGGCTATCGAAGACGCCTCGGTGACGTCGGCGCAGACGCTGCGGGCATCGATGCCGGCGCCCTTCAGCTCCTCGGCCGCCACGCCGGCGCGCTCCTCGTCGATGTCGTTGAGCCAGACCTGCGCGCCGCCGAGACCCAGGCCCCTGGCGATCGCCAGCCCGACACCCTGGCCGGACCCGGTGACCAGCGCCGTCCTGCCGGCCAGGTCGATCCCCGGCCCGCTCATGTCCTGGCCTCCAACCCCGGGCGGAAGTCGGGCTTGCGCTTCTCGAGGAAGGCAGCCGCGCCCTCCACCATGTCTCCCTGACGTAGGAACCAGCGGGACAGCTCCATGCCGTGCAGCACCGCGGGCCAGGCCTGGTCGAAGGCGTACGACAGCGAGAGCTTGGCGATACGCAGGCTCTGCGGGCTCAGCTCGAGCAGCTCGTCGCACCACCTCTTCACCTCGTCGTCGAGGTCCTCGTCGGGCACCACCACGTTGGCCAGGCCCATCTCCACCGCATCGCGGCCCGAGTACTGCCGGCAGAGGAACATGATCTCCTTGGCGCGCTTGAGGCCGCACACCAGCGGCAGCAGTTGGGTGCCGCCGATGACGGGAACGCTGCCCACTCGGGGGCCGGCTTGGCCGAACCGGGCCGACTCCCCGGCAAGTGTGAGGTCACACAGCAGGTTCAACTCGTTGCCCATCCCGATGCAGTACCCGCGCACCTTGGCGATCACCGGCTTGGTGCAGTTCCGGAAGGCTGACACCCATCTCAGCCCCAGCTCGGGCGGCGGTAGCTCCAAGGTGGACTCCCCGTCGGGCCCGGGTACCTGCTGCAGGTCCCCGCCGGCACAGAAGGCGGTCTCGCCGGCGCCGGTGACGACGACAACCCCGACCGAGTCGTCGAGGTTGGCCCGCTCGAGGGCCTCGCACATCTCGGTGATGCCGGCCAGGCGCAAGGCGTTGCGACGCTCGGGTCGGTTGATGGTGATCGTCGCCACTCCCGCAGTGACGTCGAACAGCAGGTCCTCGAACGTCGAGTCATCGGCGGGCATGCTCAGCTCCCCTGCCACTGCGGTGCACGCTTGTCCAGGAAGGCCTGCAGGCCCTCTCGGCGGTCGTCGGTGGAGAACAGCAGCCCCACGGCGACGGCCTCCATCCGCAGGCCCGCCTCCAGGCCGGCCTCGAGCCCGTTCCACATGGCGTCTTTGATCAGGCGGATGGCCACCGGCGAGCAGCGGGCGATCCGCTCGGCGAGCCCCATGGCAGCGCCCAGCCAGTCGTGGTCGACCACGTTGACCAGACCCATGGAGCGGGCGCACTCGCTGTCGATGATGTTCCCGGTGAACATGAGCTCGGCGGCCCGCGACGCCCCCACGATGCGCGGCAGCCGTTGGGTGCCGCCGGCGGCGGGCATCATGCCGACCTTGGCCTCGGGCAACCCGAGCTTGGCGCTGGGCGAGGCGACCCTCAGGTCGCAAGACAGGGCCAGCTCCAGGCCACCACCGAGCGCGAACCCCGAGATCGCCGCGATGGTGGGGTGGGGCAGCGCGGCTATGGCGTTGAAGGTCTCGACCGTCTCGCTGAGCTTGACCCACATCTCGCTGGGCGCCAGGTCGGCCAACCGGGGGGCCTGGTCCTTGAGGTCGGCACCGGCACAGAAGATGTCGTCGGAGCCGGCGATCACCACCGCCCGCAGGTCGGCGCGCCCGGCGAGGTCCGAGCACAGCTGACGCAGCTCACCGAGCATCTCCTCGGTGATGGCGTTCATGGCGTCGGGCCGGTGAAGCGTGACCACCGCCGTCGTGTCCTCTTCCCGGTACTCCAGAGTCTGCACTGATTCCTCGCTCTACATGGTTCGGTTGGTGATCGTGCGCGAGCGGGTGAACTCCAGCAGCCCTTCCGGGCCCAGCTCGCGACCGAGGCCCGACTGCTTCCAGCCGCCGAAGGGCGCCTGGACGTCCACCGCGAACATCCCGTGGTTGTTGATGAACACCGTGCCGGCATCCAGGCGATCGGCCAGCGCCGCCGCCAACTCCTCGTCGGAACTCCAGACAGAGGCGCACAGCCCGAAGTCCGTGTCGTTGGCTCGGGCCACGGCTTCGTCGAGATCGCGGTAGGTCAGCACCGGCAGAGCCGGGCCGAACTGCTCCTCGCGCACCAGCGCGCAGTCGGGTGGCGCACCCTCCACGATGGCCGGCCTGAGCACGAAACCACCGCCTCTTTCGTCCTCGGGCCTGACCCGGCCGCAACGATGGACCTTGGCACCGGCAGCTTCGGCCTCCTCGAGCAGGCCGACCAGGCGGTCCCGGCCGGCAGCGGTGTGCAGCGGACCCATGGTCGTGTCCTCGCACAGGCCGTCGCCGACGACGCTGCGGTCGCTTTCGACGACCAGGGCCTCCACCACATCGGCCAGCCGGTCCTCGGGTACGTACAGCCGCTTGATCGCCATGCAAACCTGGCCGGCGGTGAGGAAGGCGGCCGCAGCCAGCGCGCCGGCCAGGTTCTCGTCGACAGCGACGTCGGGTGCGAGGATCGCGGGGTCGTTGCCGCCCAGCTCGAGCACCACCGGGTTGAGGTGCTCGGCGCCGCCGGCGAGCACCGATCGCCCGGTAGCGACTCCACCGGTGAACGAGATCATGTCGATCCCCGGGTGGGCGACGAGGGCCCGGCCCAACCCTGCGTCGGGGCCGTTGACGGTGTTGATCACGCCCGGCGGGAGGACCGATCCCATGGCGGCCACGACCTCGAGCAGGGCCAGCGGGCAGGTGGGCGGGGGTTTCAGGACCAGTGTGTTGCCGGCGATCAACGCCGGGACGACCTTGTTGGCCATCAACGAGACCGGCCAGTTGAACGGCAGCACCGCGGCCACCACCCCCCGGGGGCGCGCCTGCACCACCGAGGAGCCCATCTCGTCGTGGATGCGGCGCGGGTTCAGTGCTGCGGGGGCGAGCTCGCTGTAGGTCTCGGCCAGGAAGGCCGGCAAACCCACGTCGAAGATGGACTCCTGCAGCACCTTGCCCTGCTCACGGGTCAACAGCTCGGCGAGGTCCTGCTCGGCCACCGCCGCCTCGGCCGCCAACGTTGCTCGGCGCACCACCTCGATGCGTTCGGGCAAGGCGGTCGCCGCCCAACCCGCCCCGGCCAGCCGGGCCGACGCCACCGCGTCGTCGAGCTGGTCCGGCGAGCAGGAGGGTGCCGCATCGACGGTCTCGTCGGGCCGCACCGGGTTGCGAACCGCGTAGGTACCGGCGTCGCCGCTGACCAGTGCGCCGTCGATCAACAGCATCAGGATGCTCCCAGGAGGTCGGAGCGCCCCATCTCCTCCAACCGGGCCCGGTAGAGGCCGAAGGCGGGCTTCATCACCGGGATCATGCGCATCAGGCGAGCCACCCCGCCGCGTGCTTTGATCTGGCCCCTGGCCATGGCTGCGGCGACGTTGAGGTCGCCCAGCCAGAAGCGGTTGCCGATGTCAGCCTTCATCTCCATCCAGGCGTCGTAGCGCTCGGGCTCCTCGCCACGGCGGACGACCGGCGGGCTCAGCGTGGTGTCGAGGGTCAGGTCGGCCAGGGGCTCGGTGTAGCGCACGTGCATGACCATGTTGAGGTTGGCCATCTTGGTGCCCAGGTCCGGGTGGGCGAGCAGCTCCTCGAAGAACACACCCAGCGTGTCGTAGACGTCGTCGGAGTCCTTGAACAGTCCCATGTGTGTGCCTTCCTCGCCTCTCAGCCAACCCGGCGGTCGTGAGCTTCCCAGTAGGGCTCCCGCACCAGCCTCCTCAACGGCTTGCCGTTGGGGTTCTTCGGCAGCTCGTCGGTCACGAAGTCATAGGAACGGGGGATCTTGTAGCCCGACAACCGGGAGCGGCACCACTCGTCGAGCTCCTCGGTGGTCGTTGCCTCGCCCTCGAGCAGTCGCACGACCGCCTTGACCGACTCGCCCCACTTCTCGTCGGGGACGGCGATCACGACGGCCTCGGCAACCTGGGGGTGGGCCATCACGACATCCTCGACCTCGCGGGGGTAGACGTTGAAGCCGCCCGACACGATCATGTCGGCCTTGCGGTCGACGATGAACAGGTAGCCGTCCTCGTCGAGGTAGCCCATGTCGGAGGTGTGGAACCACCCGTCGTCGGTCAACACCTCCGCTGTCTCCTCCTCGCGGTTCCAGTAGCCGGCCATCACATGGGGGCCGCGCTGCACGACCTCACCCACCTCACCGGCCGGGAGGACGTTCGCCTCGTCATCGACGATCTCGAGCTCGACCCCGAAGCTGGTGCGTCCGGCCGAGGCGAGCCGGGGGCTGCCCGGCAGGTGCTCGTGCTTGTGCAGGAAGGTGTCACCGCCCAGCGCTTCGGTCATCCCGTAGGTCTGCTGGAACACCGGCCCGAACACCTCCAAGGCCTGCTCGAGCTTGCCCGGCGCCATCGGTGACCCGCCGTAGAGGATGGTGCGGATGCTCGAGGTGTCGACCGGGTGCTGGCCGAGGATCTCCAGGAGCGCGTAGATCATGGTCGGGACGAGCAGCAGCGTGGTCACCCCATGGGCCGGTATCGCATCGAGCATCCCGATGGGATCGAAGCCGGCATAGACGACCTGCTTTCCCCCCCGGTACAGGAAGGGGTAGGCGAAGCCCCCGCTGGCGTGGGACATGGGCCCGACGTGCAACAAGACGTCGTCGGACCGGACACCGATGTCGATGAGGGCGCCGGTGGTCATGGCCAGCCAGTTGCCGTGGGTCTGCATGACGCCCTTGGGCCGGCCGGTGGTGCCCGACGAGTACATCAGCGCCGCCAGCTCGGCCGGGCCGCGGGGAGGCATGGCCTGCGTGCCCGCACCTGCGAGCATCGCCTCGTAGCTGTCACCGGTGCGGATCACCCGCTCGACCGGGCCCATGTCGGCCCCTTCGACCAGCGGGGCGAACTCGTCCGAGACCACCAGCACCGATGCCCCGGCGTCGGCGAGCTGGTAGGCGATCTCGGGCGGCGTGTTGCGGGGGTTCAGGTAGGTGCGAACGATGCCGGCCTTCAACAGCCCGAAGGTGACGTCGAACCACTCCAGCCGGTTGCCGAGCAGCACCGCCACCCGATCGCCGGGGCTGACGCCGGACTCGAGCAGGGCGTTGCCGAGGCGCGTGGAGCGCTCGTCGAGCTCCCGAAACGAGATGAACCGGTCACCCTGGACGACCGCTGTTTCGTCCCCGTACCAGCGAGCAGCCCGGGAGACCAACTCGGCAAGATCCATCGGAACCTCCTGGCATACTAGCGAGTAAGTGCTTACACCTTCAAACAGGGTCTCGTCAAGGCTCGGTCGCCGGTGCGCACCTGTCAGGCTCCGAGCAGCCAGCCGGCCAGGTCTCCCAGCACGTAGCCGGCGCCCACCACCACCACCATCACCGGCGGGTAGAAGCTGGCGCGGTTGAACAGGCGGTGCGCCACAGCGGCGTCGGCGTCACGGGCCAGGCGCCACGACGGCACGACGAGCAGCACCGCCCCCACGAGCAGCGCCATCGGGATGTACCAGGCCGGCAGCCCCGCCGCTGGTGCCAACGCCGCACCGGCCAGCGTTGCGGCCACGTTGAAGCCCAACAGCAGGCGACCGGCGACCACCGTGCCGAACTGCACCGGGACGGTGCGGATGCCGAGCAGGACGTCTTCTTCCACGTCGGACCAGTCGTTGACGATGTTGCGCCCGCCGATCTCCCAGGTCGCCATCCACACGAACACCCACACGGTGGCCCACCCGGTGCTCGAAGTGACCGGGAACCACCCGGCGAGAGCGCCCAGGCCCACCATCAATCCCGAGATCAGGAACTTCCACGCGCTGATGCGGGCCAGCCAGCAGTAGAGGGCTTCGAGGGCGACCGCGCCGCAGAACAGCCAGACCGAGATCCACGACAGGAGAGCCGCCAGCCCGATCGCCACCACTGCGAGACCGCCGATCCAGGCAAGGGCGTGGCGCCGGCGCAGGTACCCCTGCGCCAGGGGATGGCGCATGAGGGCCGAGTCGATGTCGAAGCCCTGATAGGACTTCAGGTGAGCGAAGCGCGCCCGGTCGAGTTGGTAGTCGATCACGTCGTTGATGGCGAAGACCGCATGGAAGCCGGCCCAGGCGGCGACGAAGCCCACCACGATCACCCGCAACGGCGGCACACCCCGCGCCGCGACGAGCGCGGCCAGCGCCGGTTGGGCGATCGAGAGGTGCGCTTGCACCGTGCGGGAGAGGGCGAAGAGCGCCTTGAGCCGCGTGTCAGAAGATGCCGACAAGCCAGTCACCGATCCGCGCCAGCAGGTCCGATACCCCGCCGTTCACCAGGGGATCCCGCCAGACGATGACCACACCGGACACGAGCAGCGCCACCAGCACCACGCCGGCGAGGAGCCAGCCGGTGGCCAGGACCGCCCTGTTGCGGCCAACCCAGCGCAATCCGGTGTTGGCCCGGCGACCCCTTGCAGCCGAGAACTGTGCCACCACGGTGGCCAGTGCCACGGTGGCACTGAGGGTGAGGAACCATACCGCCACCAGGTCCGAGCCGGAGGCCTGCAATCGGCCCGCCTCCACGAACACGACAGCCGCCAGGTCCGCCGCCGCCAGCGCCGCCAGCGACAGGGCCCGCAGCAGCACCGCTCCGAGCGCGCTGATCACCAGCGCCCACAGCGCCGCGCGCCCGGCCCGTTCGTCGCCGCCCACCAGCAACCAGGCCACGGTGACCTGGACCGGGATCTGAGCGCCGAGGACCGCGGCCTGCCCGCTGCGCAGCCGGCTCGATGGGCTCGGGTCGCCGTCGGGATCGGACGAGGCCCACGACGCGGGGGCGGCGAGGAGGGCCAACATGGTGACGCCTAGTCCGGCGACCATCAACGCGAAGGGCTCACCGAAGCTGCTGCCCCCGGCGCTGGACCATCCCAGGGCGGCGAGGGGTACCAGCCCCGCCAGCGGCGCGGCCGGCGCCAGGCCGCCACTGGCTCCCAGGGCCGCGGCCCCCAGGCCGGCGGCGGCCAGCGCGATGCTGTAGCCCGGCAGCTCGACCGCGTTGACGATCAGGTAGCCGCTCAGCGCCGCCGCAGGCAGCGATGCCAGGGCCAACAGGCGCGCCCTCTCGAACGCCGCGTCCCCGCCGTCGGCCACCAGGTGAGCCGTGGGCGGGTCCGGCCACCACCGGAGCGCCCCACGGCCGAGCAGGGTGGCGGCGGCCACGCCGGCCGAAGCCGGCAGGGCGGCTGCCGGGCTCGGGGCGCTGGCAGCCAGCGCAGCGCACGAGACCAGCCCCACCACCGGCGACCAGCGCCGTGCGGGACCGGGGTCAGTGAACCAATCCAACACGCCGGCCGCGCCGGCGAGGACGAGACCGAGGGCGGACTGGTAGCCGTCGAAGCCCAGCGCGGCGGCTCCCACCAACAGCGCGGCCACCAGGTCATGGGCACGGGGAAGGCGGCCGGGGCGGGACGCCGGAGGCCAGGCCTGCGGCAACAGCAACAGCACCGCGGCGACCGCGCCCGGCAGCGACGGGGACAGGATCAAGCCGGTGGCGCAGGCCGCGTAGGCCGCCGCCGCAAGCGTCGGCTCGACGGTCCCACGGCGCGCCGCCACGCCCGCCAGGCCCAGGGCCAGCGCCAGGGGCACCAGGCCGGCTGCCTCACCGGCGCCCAGCCACGACACCAGCGCGCCCAGCAGCAGCGGTGCAGCGACGGGCAGCGCGTAGGGCGAGACGGCCAGACCGGCTCGTGCCAGCACCGCCGTCGTACCCAGCAGCGCCAGCGTCACGGCCACCAAGCCCGCTCCGCTGGAAGGGTCGGTCACCAGGATCGTTCCCGAGGCGGTGAGGGCCGTGGCCAGCAGCACCGCCGCGGCGACCTCCCCCGGCGGACCGACCCGGGCTGCCGCCCCCGTTGCCGCCGCCCATACCGCCACGGGTACGGCGAGCCACAGGACATCCCATGATCCTGTGGCGGGATCGGCCAGGACGTTCGCCGCCAGCAGCGAGAAGGCGCCGGCAGCGTATGCCGCGACTCGTGCGGCCCACCAACGGACCCCCACCCTTTCGGCCCACGACCCCTGCGGGGCCTGGGGGCGGGTGATCGCGGTCCAGTTGCCCCCGGCCGCCGCCGCCAGCGCCAGCGCCCAGCCGGCGGCGACAGATCCGACCGCCACCGGGTCCTCGTCGCCAGCCAGCACGAGCAGGACCAGCGATGCCGCCGCCGCCAGGTGGCCCGCCGTCGCCGCCGCGCCCCGCCAGGCGAAGCGGTCATCGGAGCTGAGCCCGGCGCTGAGCCAGGCGGCCCCGACCACCAGCAGCACCCCGGCACAGACCGCCGGCTCGGACCGGGCGCTGAGTGCCGCAAGCGTCCCCAGAACCAGCGAAGCCGATGCCAGCGGCCACACGCCGCGCCGGCGAGGCTCGGGCTTGGCTGCGCCCGGAAGGCCGGCGGGTGCCAGGGGCGGTACGCGTCGCGCGGCCGGGCCGGCCGCCAGCGCCAGCACTCCCCCGAGAACGCCGACCGGCGGGGCCAGGCCCACCCCTTCCAGCGTCGTCCAGCCTGCCAGTCCCAGCAGCACCGCCAGCGTGAGGGTCCCCGCCAGCAAGAAGCCGTAGACCGGCAACCCGGTCTCGAACCAGCGCAGCCCGTGCACCGCCAGGTAGGCGAGGAGCGCCACCATCGCTGCGGCCACGCCGTTCGACAGGTACTGCTCGAGTTGGAACAGCACGAACACGGTCTGCAGTACCGCCACCATGGTGACGGCACGGTTGAAGGCGCGCGCCGGCTCGGCTCGACCCCGGTGCGCCAGCCACTCCCCGGCCGCGGTGTAGGCAGCCAGCAGCGGCAGCCCCACCATGGGCAACTGGTCGAGTGTCGCCCACCCGGCGCCGGCGACCCCCAACTCCACCCCGAACACGAAGAGCAGCAACACTGCGGTGAGCGATGCGGGGCTGTGCCCCCGCAGGACGGCTGCCGCGGGCAACAAGGCGACCGCCGAGATCAACAGCAGCGGCCCGGCGGTGGGGGCGTCGGCCGCTATCCAGCCGAGCGCCCCGAAGAACATGAGCAGCGCCCCCGCCAGGACCGCCAGCAGGGTCAGGTCGGCGCGTCGCGCCCGCTGCGCCGGCGACACCCTGGACTCGATGGCCTCCGCCGCCCAGAAGGCCGGCCAGCGCGGTAGGTAGGCGACCACGTCGCGACCAGCCACCTTGCGAAGCAGCTTGCCGGTCTCGCTGGCGCTGCTGTACATCCGGGACGGGAAGCGCCCCATCAGCCGGCCCTGCAGGACCAGTCGATCCTCCTCGCTGCCGATCGCCTGGAGCTCCATGAGCGGTTGCCCACGCGGCGACACGATGTACACGGTGTCGCCCTCGGCCCCCTCGGCGAAGCCATCCTGGGCGCCGCCCGGTACCCCCGAGGTGGTCGGGCCCACCGTCCGGCGCGGGGGGCGTGGCGCCGGCGGTGGGCCCCCGGTCCGTCCGACGTCGCTCACCGCGACCGCTCGTAGGCCACGACTGCTGCTACCTCTTCATCGCTCAACACGTTCTCCCATGGTGGCATCCCACCGGTCCCCTCCCCGCCTTGCCCGTAGGGCCGGCCCGGCTCGCTGCCGGCCAGAACGAACGCCACCATCTCGGCGGGATCGGGGAAGCGCGCGACGGCGGCGCCTCCCGCGAGCTTCGGTGCGACACCGCCCGCCCCATCCCGGCCGTGACAGAGCTGGCAGCGCTCGGCGTAGACCTGCGCCCCCAAATCGAGCTGGGCGGGAGAAGCCGCGTCCTGGTCGCCGCTGCCGGCAGTGGGCAGGTCCCTCGATCCTGCCTGGCCGGCACGATCGGAGAAGCCGAAGCTCACGCTCACCGCGGCGATCACGAACAACGCTGCCAGCCACAGCCCCGCGCGGCGTTCCGGCGGGTGGGCGCTCATCGTCGCTCGCAGGCTGCTCCGAGGGCCCGGTCGGCTCTGCCCAGCAGCCAATCGGCCAGCGACACCATCTCGGCATGCACGGCGAGGCCGGTGAGGACGTCGAGTGAGCTGTCGAGCAGTTCGGCGACCTCGCTGCGTACCGCGTCGAGAACACCCGTCCCGCTCAACCGGCTTGCCACCTCGGCGGCTGCCGCAGCCGGCTGGGCGGGTAGCTCGCCGAGCAACCCCGGGTCGGCCGCCAGGCCCAGGATCACGGGCAGGGTGAACACCTGCTGGCTCAGGTCGCTGCCCGGCACCCGGCCCAGCTCGGTGGCCGGGCCGCACAGGTCCAACAAGTCGTCGACGAGTTGGAAGGCCGAGCCGAACCGGAGCCCCGACAGGGCCGCCCGGGAGGGCTCCTGGTCGAGGTGTGGCGCACACCACGCGCCCAGCCGGCAGGCGAGCGCCATCAGCGAGGCGGTCTTGCCGTCGACGGCCGACCAGTACTGCGCCGCGGTTCGAGCCGTGTCCCCGGTCGAAGCCATCTCCTCGCTCTGGCCCCGGCAGAGCTCGGTGACGGTCTCGGCTGACCAGCGGGCGACCTCGCCACCCAGTGACGCTGCTGCCAGGCTGGCCCGGGCGAGGAGGAAGTCGCCGCAGGTGATCGCCATCGGTGCTCCGAACTCGGCGTTGGCCGACGGCGACCCCCGACGGTGCGAGGCGTTGTCTATCACGTCGTCGTGGTAGAGCGAGCCGGCGTGGATCAGCTCGACCAGCGCTCCCGCCGTTGCGGCCTGGTCGGTGCTGCGCTGCTCGCCGGCGAAGAGCAGGACCAGGCCGGCCCGCAGGCTCTTGCCACAGGTGTCGGTGGTCAGGCGGGCGACCACCGGTGCCAGCACGGGACCGGGTTCACCCAGCCACCATCGAATGTGCTCGTGGACGGTGCCGATCGCCCCGGCCACTGCGCCGAGGGGCCCGGTCCCGCCAGACATCGGGCGGTCGGCGTCGCTCAGAGGCTGCTGTACTCGGGCCACCACCGGTCGACACCCAGGTCGGACACGATCACTTCGGCCGCGTTGCGGCCGGGCGCTCCGTTGACTCCGGCAAAGGGATGGCACGAAGCTGCAGAGACGTAGAGCGACTCGATGGGCGTACGGTAGTGCGCCCATCCCGGAACCGGCCGGAACATCCCCATCTGGTCGGGTGAGTGGTCACCCATCATCATCGATCCGCCCTTCATCGAGATGGTGCGGCGTTCCAGATCCAGTGGTGTGTAGTGGACGGTGGCTACGACGTTGTCACCCGACAGGTTGGGGGCGTAGCTCTGCCAACGACGTAGCAGCGCCTGGCCCACCTCCTCGCGTAGCGCGTCCCAGTGGCTCGGGTCGTCGTCCACCTCATAGGCAGTGGGTAGCCAGGTGAACGTCGAATGGCCGCCCGAGGGGTTGATGCTGGGATCGGCCACCGAATGGGTGCACGCCAACCCACCGTGGACGGTGGGCACGGCGTGTTCGGTCACGTCCCACATCTGGCGCTTCAGTTCGGGGGTGTCGTCGGTTCCCCAGTAGACGGCCAGCGTCCGGTTGACGTCGGGGTTGTGCTCGGATCCGATCCACTGGGGTGGTTCGCTGAGAGCGAGGTGGGTGGTGAACAGGGCGGCATCGTCGATGCGGAAGCGGTCGACGCCGTGCACGAAGGCAACCGAGTCGGGGTCGGAGCCCCATTGCTCCCGGGGCACCAGGTGATCGACGGCCTGCCAGTGACCGGCACCGCACACGACCGCACGCCCGGCCCGGACCTCCTCACCGTTGGCGAGCCGGGCACCCACCGCCCGCCCGCCTTCGACGAGTATCTGATCGACGTGGGTGTTGTTGAGGACGCGACCCGAGTTCGACTCGATGACGTTGATGAGGGCTTTGGCGACGGAGTTGGTACCGCCGACGGCACAGTGCATGCCCCACAGGTGGCACAGCCCGATGACCAGGAAGGTCATGTTGGCCATGCCCATGCGGTTGGTGGTGGATCCGCCCTGGGGGAGGTTGGCCAGCAGCAGCGACTTGAGCTGTTCGGACTCGAAGTAGTCGTCGACCATGCGCTCAGGTGAGGTGGTGAGCTGGCGGAGGTATTCGAGCCCCTCGCGTGAGCCTTCCAGCACGAGCGGCGCGGTGGAGGGCGGTGCGGCCACGTTGTAGAAGCTGATCAGGCTCAGGGGTGACTCGGCGATGGCCGACTCGGCCAGATCCTTGTAGGTCTGGGCGTCCTGCTTGGAGAACGCGGCGATGGACTCGCAGGTCCGATCGACGTCTTTGTAGATGCAAAGAGGCGGGCCCTCCCGGTAGACCATCGCCATCTGCGGGTCGAGCGCAACCAGTTCCAGTCCGTGCTTGTCCAGCTCGAGGTCGCTGTACACGGGGCCGTTGCGGATCCACATCATGAGCTGGGCGTGGGTGTTGTGGAAGTAGCCCGGCGCGCCCGGGAACGGCTCGGTCATGGCGCCACCCCCGACGATCTCGTTGCGCTCGAGCACGATGACCCGCAGGCCTGCCCGGGCGAGGTAGGCCCCTGTGGTCAGCCCGTTGTTGCCCCCGCCCACGACGACGACGTCCCAATCACCTGACATCCTCAGCTCCCATGGTCGCGGCCCGGGGACCTCCCAGGCCCAGATGGGAAGTTAGCACTCACTCGCTTAAGGGTCAAGGGCGAGCGCCTCGGCGGCGTGGGGGTACAGCTGGTCGCTCAGCTCGGGGTAGCTCGCCAGGAAGTAGGCGAAGATCTCGGTCGCGTCCTCCAGCAGCCGGCGGGTCGGCACGAGGGTCCGGGCATAGCGGTCGAAGTAGGCGATCTGCTTCGCCAGCATGACCAGCTCGCGGGGAACCCTCACGCCGTGGCGGAACAGCACAGCCAACGCCCGCCGCACCAAGGGGGAGACCTCGACCGACGCCAGGCCCCGCTCGAGCCGGGGGGACAGGGCTCGATCGAGGGCGTCAGCCAACTCATCGCGCCGAGCAGGCACGACCCCGAACTCATCCAACCCTTCGAGGACCAGCGGGAAATCCCGGTGCAACGCCCCGGCGAACATGCGCCCCGCAGCGACGGCTTGGCCGGCGCTGAGGCTCGAGACGATGCCCCAATCGATCCAAGCCATCCGGCCGTCGTCGCCGATCAGCACGTTGCCGGCATGCAGGTCGCCGTGGAAGCGACGCCGGACCAGGGCCATCTCCTGCAGCCGCAACAGCATGGTCTGCAGCAGGGGCGCCGGATCGAGGCCTGCGCTACGCAACGCAACCCGCGAGTCGATCGGGAAGCCGTCGAACCACTCGGTCGCGAGCACCTCCCGGTCACCGCCCAGCGGTGCCGGTACCACCACCTCCTCGGCGCCGAGATGCGACAGGAATCCCCGCGCCGATTCCATCTCAGCCGCCTCGGCTTCGAGGTCGAGCTCGCGGCGCAAGGTGTGAGCGAAATCCTCCACCACCTCATCGAGTCGCAGCCGGCCTGTCAGTGGGATGGTCCGCTCCAGCGCCGGCGCCAACCGCTGGAGCACCATCAGGTCCAGTTCCACCTCGGCGGCTATCCCCGGTCTCAAGACCTTGATGGCCGCCGGCCGCCCGTCCACCTGCGCCCGGTGCACCTGAGCCAGAGAGGCCGCGGCGACCGGCACCGGGTCGAAGCCACTCAGGCGGTCACCGAGCGCCCGCTCGGCGCGCTGGCGGGCTCGCGCCGCGTCGAACGCGGGCAGGTCATCGAGCAGCCCGCGGAACTCGGCGCGCACACCGGCGGGGAACAGTGCAGGCGTCGACGCCACGACCTGGCCGAACTTCACGAAGACGGGGCCGAGGCCCACGAACGCGCGTCGCATGCCCCGGTACGGCCGGCCGGTGAGGGCGTGCAGAGGAGCGGCGGCTGCCCCCAGTCCCAGCGTCGCGGTGACGCGTGCGCAACGGCGGGCCGGCACGGTGTCGAGCTGAGCGGATCCGCTCATGTGGTGACCTCAGGTCTCTTCGGGTCCATCCTGGCCGAACGCCACCTCCCCCAGGTAGCTGGTCTCGAGCAGTTCGTGCCGGGCGGCCAACTCGGTGGCCGGGCCTTCGAGCACGAGGCGCCCACCGCTGAGCACGTATGCCCGATCGGCGGCGGCCAGCGCCATTGACACCTGCTGTTCGACCAGCATGATCCCGGTACCGGTTCCGTCGGCGATCTCCCTCAAGGACATGAGCAACTGCTTCACCAGCAGCGGCGCCAGGCCCAGGCTGAGCTCGTCGAGCACCAGCAATCGCGGCCGGCTCAACAGCGCCCTCGCCAACCCCAGCATCCGCTGCTCACCGCCCGACAGCAGCCCCGCCTTGCGGCCCAGCAGGTCCTGCAGCGCCGGGAACCGATCCAGCACGCCCTCGAGGTCTGCTCGCCTCCGGCCGGGTACGAAACCCAACCGCAGGTTCTCCCGCACGGTCAGGTCGAAGAACAACGCAGTGCCCTCCGGTACGAACGCCAGGCCCCGGCGCGCCACCCGATGGGCGCGCCCCGACCGCCGCCGACCGACCGGCTCACCGAGAACGCTGATCTCACCCGCCAGCGAGGGCAGCAGCCCCGCCACCGTCAACAAGGTGGTGGTCTTGCCCGCACCGTTGGGACCGAGCAGCGCCACCACCTCGCCGGCACTGATCTCGATATCGAGGTCGAACACCGCCGGCACCCCGCCGTAGCCGCCGGTCAGGCCCCGCGTCACCAGCAGGACCTCGCCGCCGGTCCTCCCTCCGGCAGCGGCATCAACCCGCCCCATGGCCATCACCTTCGATACCGTCAGCGGCGGCCTCCTCTGCCAACCCCAGGTAGGCCTCGATGACGCGCGGATCCTTGCGCACCTCCCCCGGTGGGCCCGCACTCAAGACGCTGCCGAAGTCGAGAACCCAGATGGTGTCGCAGACCTCGAGCACCAGGCCCATGTCGTGATCGACCAGCAAGATGGTGGTGCCACCCTCCACGGTCTCGACCAGCAGACGCCGCAACACCCCCCGCTCGCCGGAATCGAGGCCCGCCGCAGGCTCGTCGAGAATCACCAGCTTCGGCCTGGCGACCAGGGCTCGCG
This sequence comes from Acidobacteriota bacterium, assembly GCA_003577145.1. Taxonomy (GTDB): domain Bacteria; phylum Actinomycetota; class Acidimicrobiia; order Acidimicrobiales; family Microtrichaceae; genus ATN2. Next base: position 73,457 of record QEUP01000014.1, read on the forward strand.
CCACCGTCACCAGCTTGCGCTGCCCGTGCGAGAGCTCGGTCACCACCACGTCGGCCACTCGAGCGAGCCCGGCCGACGCCAGCACGATCTCTACCGCTTCGCTACGCTGCGCCGCCTTGCGACGTGCCACGCTCGCCAGAGCCGACCACCACGGGGCCATCTCCGCGGCCACCGTGAGGTTCTCGCGCACCGTCAGGTCCTCGAGCAGCTCGAGGGACTGGAACGTCCGGGCCAGGCCCCGCCAGCTGCGACGGTGAGCCGGCAGCCTCTCGATCGAGCTTCCATCGAAGTCGATTCGCCCCGATGCCAGCTCGACGAAGCCGGTCACCGCGTCGATCAGGGTGGTCTTACCCGCGCCGTTGGGACCGATCAGCCCGGTCATGCTCCCGTGCTCGACGTCAAGCGACACGTGGTCCACCGCATGGACACCGCCGAAGGTCACCGTGACATCAGTGAGGGCTAGCAGCGGACTCACGCTGCACCTCCCTCTGCGCGCCGGTATCGTCGGCAGCACCGACCTCCACCACGGTCGAGCCCGGTGCTTTGATGAGTGATCGCAGTCGTGCCCACCCGCTGCCGATGGCTCCGGCGATCCCCTCGGGCCACAGCGCGGCCGCCACTATCAGGCCGATACCGCTGACCATCAGCTGGTACTTCCCGAGCCCGGCCCACTCCTCGAGCACGGTGAACAACAGGCCGTTGGCCACCAGCAACCCGCCGATGAGAGCACCGGAGACCCGGTTGATGCCGCCGATGAAGGCCACCGCGACGAAGGTCAGCGACGCGAACACGCTGAACGAGGTGAACGACACGCGGGAGAACTGGTAGCCGATCATGGCGCCCGCCATGCCGGCGATGAAGGCGGAGATGCCGAAGGCCACCAGCTTGGTGGCTGCGACGTCTATGCCGGCAGCAGCGGCGGCGCGCTCGTTGGCGCGCACGGCCAGCATCTGGCGGCCGATGGTGCTGCGCCTCAGGTTGGCGACTCCCAGGCCGACCAACGCCACCACGACCAACGCGAAGATGCCGAACGCGACCCGCGGGTAGGCCGCGCTGCTCTCGCCCCCGATGCTCAGATCGAGCCCCCAGAGGTGCGGCAATGGCACCTTGCTACCCTCGAAACCGCCGGTCAGGTCAGGGTTCTTGAAGACCAGCTCCTCGATGGCCACCGCGGCGGCAAGGGTGGCGATCGCCAGGTTCACCCCGCGCACCCGCAGCGCCGGCACGCCGACGGCGAGCCCGGCGAGCGCGGCTATGCAGGCCGCCAGCAGCGGAGCCAGCGGAAACGGGATCCCCACGCCCTCTCCCAGCTTGCTCAGGGCGAAGCCGGCGATCCCCGCGAAGGCCATCTGACCCAGCGAGATCTGACCCACGAAACCGGTGAGCACGACAAGCGACAGGCACACCAGCGCCGCTATGAGGCTTGCTATGAGGGCCGCTCGGTAGCTGCCCTGGAGGATGAACAAACCCGCCGCGCCCAAAGCGACCAGCACTCCGGTGCTGGCCAGCACCCTGCGCGGCTGGGGAGGTTGGGGCGCGCGTCGCTCGACGATCGCGCCTCGGCTGGGTAGGACGCGACCGCCCAGCGCGACCACCACCAGGATCACGAGGAACGGAATGCCCTCACGAAGGCCTACGCGGGGCAGCCAGGAGACGCTCGCCTGGAGCTTGATGATCCCCGCCTGGGCCATGCCGAGCGCCAGGCCGCCCGCGACGGTCAAGCCGAACCTGGAGAAGCGGCCGATCAGAGCCGCGCCCAACGCCGGCACCACCAGCAGCGTGAACGTGCCGGGATCGAGAAGGGTGAGCGGCGCGAGCAGTATCCCCGCCGCGCCGCTCAACACCCCGGCCAGCGTCCAGTTGAGGGCCGCCAGCAGGTTCCGCGAGCGACCCAGCAGCACGATGCCCGTCTCGTTCTCGGCCGAGGCCCGGGTGGCGAGGCCGAAGGCGGTGAACCGGTACAGGGCCCACAGCCCCACACCGAGCAGGACGGCCAGCACGGCCAGGTAGATCCTGTCCCTGGGTATGTTCATGCCGAGCAGTTCCACCGGCTCGCTGGGGAGGATCGGTGCCACACCCAACGTCGCCGAACCGAAGCGCAGGACCACGAAGGCCTGCAGGGTGATCATGAGCCCCACCGCACCGACCACCTTGGCCAGGGCCGAGGCATGCAGCAGCGGGCGGAACACGAGCAGGTAGGAGACCAGCCCCAGCAGCGCCGCGAACGCCAGCGAGATGATCAGCGCCACCAGGAAGGGGACCTCGTCGGCGAGGTGGATCTGGGACGGCAGGCCGGGAACCGGCAGGTGTAGATCCCCCGACGAGCGCAGTTCGGCGAACACGAACGTCGTGCACATCGCCATCGCCCCGACCGCGAAGTTCACCACCCCCGACGCCCGGTAGGTCAGGACCACGCCCGACCCGAACAACGCATAAACGGCGCCGCTGCCCAGGCCCAGCAGCAGCGGCGCCAGGAATGTCTCCATCCGTCAGAGCAGCTCAGCGCCGGATATCCATCCCCCTCCCACGTCGCTCATCTCTCCGTCCTCGAGTTGCAGGATCAGGGCATGGGCATCGCACACCGCCGGCGCGAACGAGACCTGCTCGCGGTTGCAGGTGTAGGGGTGAGCCATGAAGTTGGGCTGGTCCTCCGTGGCGTTGAGCGCCTCGGTGAGCGCCTCCGGTGTGATGTTTTCACCGCCCATCTCGACGAACAGGTTGTAGAGGTTCATCACGTTGGAGAACCCCATCTGGGCGAGCATCGACATGGTGATGTCACCGTCGCCGTACTCGTCGAGCGCCTCACGGAAGGTCTTCACGTCGGCATCGGAGGTGTCGTCGTACCAGATCATCTCGGTGCTGAAGTAGCTGCCGTCGGCCGCGGTCGATGCCGTCTCCAGGATGCTCTGGTCGGTGCAGCCACCCGAGTAGGTCATGGCGGCCTCGATGCCGAGGGACTGGGCGGCCTGCATGATCCCCGCGCAGGCCTGACCGGCCAGCATCACCATGATCACGTCGGGGTCACCCTCGGCCGCGACGCTGAGCGAGGCTGTGAAGTCGGTGGCGTTCTGGTCCTCCGGCACGAGGGTGACGTCGGTTATGCCGACCTCCTCGAGCAGATCCTCTCCGAAGGTTGTGGCGGCCAGGGCCCCCTGAGGGATGTCGGCGTGGAGGATCGCCACCTTCTGGGCCTCCAGCGTCTCGTCGATGAACATCACCTGGGCGCCGAACTCGGCCAGCGTGCCGCCGACGAAGAGATACGAGTTGTCCGCCGTGTACTCGGCCAGGCCCACCGGCGCGGTGCCGGCCAGGGACACTCCCGCCGCAGCATAGATCGGCAGGGACACGTCGGTACCGAGATCGGCCCCGCCGGTCACCGCCACCGGATCTGCTTCCAGGATCTGGTTGGCGCAGGCCTCGGACTCCTCGGGCGAGCCGCTCGACACGCACACCTCGAGCTGGATGGGCCGGCCATCGACCCCGCCCAACTCGTAGTTGATGTAGTCCACCGCCGCCTGGGCCGACTCCCGGGACTCGGGGAACGAGGCGATGGCGCTGTCCTCCAGGCTCATGAAGCCGACCACTATGGGTTCGCCGCTGGGCAGCTCCCGATCCTGGGCGTCGTCGCCGCCCCCGGAGCCGTCGCCGCCGCCGCCGTCGTCGTCGGAACACGAGACGGCCAACAGCGCCAAGGCGGCGATTGCAGCCAGCAGCCGCGTCGCTGTGCGGCGGCCGGATAGTGACCTCGAATAGGGCTTGCGCATGTTCAAATCCCCTTCCCCGACAGACACCCCCAACACCAGCCGTATTCAAGCACAAGAAGTGAGTGCTTGCTAGCCTCAGTTGGCAAGTCCTTCGTCATGTGCCTTGCCGGGCTCGCACCGACAGGCCCTCTTCGTTGACCGCTCGCAGGGCCAGGGGCTCGGCCCCCCGGCGCACCTCGGCGTTGTTGGACTGCTCGAGGTCGCAAAAGCCGGTCATCTCGCCCACCCTGATCCTCCCCAGGCCCTCGACGACAGTCAGCCCGCGGATCGTGGTGACGACGCCGTCGACGGTCTCGGCCTCGAAGGCCAACTCCTCGCCGTCGGGCAGCCGCGCCGTCGCCGTCCCGCCCCGATGGGTGAGCCCGTCGGGTTCGAGATGTACGACGATGTCCACGTCTCGTAGCGCCGCGACCTCCCCATCCCGCACGACCAGGCCGACACGTGAGAGCTGGCCGGTGGCCAGGTGGGTGGTGATCATCGAGAACGAGAGGGGGGGTCCGACCGTTCCGGCCAACCAGCGGTGACCGACCAGCGCGGTCCAGTGCCTGACGCCCCACGAGTGGTCGCGGTGCCCGAGCCCGTCGACGCTGAGCTCCCGGTCGCCGAGGCGCAACGACCCGTGCACCCGCCCTGCGATCTGGTAGTGGTCCGGGGCGATGTCGACCGAGAGCAGCGAGTCGCTGGTCAGCGCCCAGTAGTTGTAGGCGGGGTAGAAGTCCTCGAAGTGCAGGACCATCTCGCAATCGGGTTCGTCCACCTCGAAGGACAAGCCTCCGGAGAACCGCACCCGGTGGTGGGGACCGGCCTCGAAGACGTCGGGTCCGGTGCCGGCCGGGCTCAGCGCAACATGTTCGTCGGTGCGCCTGAACCTCGTGCCCTCGGTGCTGACCACCCCGCACAGGACGCTGGCGCTGCCCGCTGCGGGCTCCTGGCCGATTCTATGGAACCCGCCCACCCCCCTGTCGTCGTCCCACCAGCTCACCACGAAGCTCTCCTGCCAGGCAGCGTCGTCACCAGGCACATGGGGTCGCATGTCGGCCGGCCCGTAGCTGATGGCCTCCAGCTCGCTCGGGTTCCACCCATGCGGGCTCATGGGTCGCTCCCGTTGACGCCATCCCTGCCGATGACCTGCACCTCACCGCTGTTGCCGTCCACCCGCAGGCGGTCACCGGAGCGCAGGCGCTCGGTGCCGGATTCGGTGCCGATGACGCAAGGGATGCCGAGCTCTCGTGCCACGATCGCGCCGTGGCTCATGGCGCCACCGATGTCGATGACCAGCCCCCCGGCGGTGAGGAACATCGAGACCCAGCTGGGGTCGGTGGTGCGGGCGACCAGGATCTCCCCGTCGACGAGCGGCTCGCAAGCGGCGGGATCGGTGATCACCCTGGCCGTGCCCTCCACGAGCCCGGGGGAAACGGGCACGCCGGTGATCGATCCTCCCACTGCGGTGGCGTCGCTGCGCCCGACCCGCTCGGCAACCGGTTGACCCTGGAATCGCTCGGGGATCCGCAGCTCGTGGTACTTCTCCCACTGCTGTCGACGTTGGCCGACCAGTTCTCCCGCGCCTGCGGGTGCTCCGTGCAGGACCTCGTCCAGGGTCAACATGAAGACGTCGTCGGGTGCGCCGAGGCCACCCCCGGCTGCCAGCCCCTCGCCGATCGCGCGTGAGGTGGAGCGCACCACGTCCAGCAACTGCAGGAACGAGGTCTTGCCGACCTCCCGAAGCGGTATGTAGCGCCGGGCCATCTTGAGGACGAGGCGGGCCCGCTGGCGCGTCAACCCGCGCAGCGAGGCCATCAACTCCGCCTCGGCTGCCTCGCGCTCGGCCACCTGCCGGCGGTACGCCGCGCTGGGACTGCGATCCTCCGCCATGGATTCGTAGGTGCCCAACAACAGCCGCAAAGGGCCCGGCTCCTCCCGCCAGGAACGGCTGGACAGCTCGCCCTCCTCGGGACCGTGGAAGCCATGACGTTGCAGGAACGTCTCCAGCGCGAGCCGTTTGCGGGCCACGTCCCACAGGTCCGTGGCAACTGCGACCTCCTCCAGGCCGCCCAGACCCGACGCCAACGACATCTCGAGCCCGGGCCGACCGGCCAACTCGGCCAGCACGCCCACCTGCTCGTACAACGCCTGTGCCAGCAGGGTGGCCATCGCGTGGTAGCGAACGGTGTTCTTGAAGCGCTCGGTCGTCTCGACCAACCGGCGCCGGCCCGCAGCCACATCACCAGGTCGATCCGTGACGCAGGCCCGCCAGTAGGTCTCGGACTCGGCTCGCAGAGCCGCCAGGCGCCGGGGCAGCAACGCCACCGCCAGCGGCAACTTGGTTGCCACAGCGGCGTAGCGGCTGCGGGAGGTCTTGATCTCCAGGCCCGGGCGGGCGCTGCCGAAGAACTGCTGCTCGAACGCCTCGGGTGAGCTGCCGGGGAACGCTGCGGCCACCCGCGCCAACAAGTCGATGTTGGTGGCGACCCGCCCGAAGAAGATGGCCGCGAAGCGGTCCTCCATCGGAGGACTCACCTCAACTGCTGCGCGGGGGATGAGCCCGACGTCAGAGAAGCTCCACTGGGCGGCGTACTCCATGCACTCGCTCCAGAAGGTCCAACCGAGCGGGGTCGGCACCCCGGGGATCGCCTCGGCCACGTTGGCCGTCGTCCACCAGATGCCGGGGGGGCTGTGCTGGTGGAGGGGGTCGGCGCTCGGGTCGGTGCTCGGGTCGGCGCTCGGCGAGCTCAATCCTGGGTCCTCCCGATCTTCTTCTACATAGGAGCGAGCGCTCACTTGCCACACGTAAGCTAGCACCGCGCCCGGGACCTGTCGACAGCCTTTCACGGCCGGCGGACCCGTCGCGAGCGCCGGCGCCGGCATCGTCTTGGCCGCCACCGCCGCTGTGGGCCACCATCTCGGGTATGACAGATACGCCATGGCTCGATGACGCCTGCTCCCTGGTCGACGCCTTCCGTTCCGGGGAGCGCTCACCCGCCGAGGAGCTCGCGGCCACCCTCGCGGCCATCGAGCGCAGCGACCTCAACTGCTTCTCGTTCCTCGACCCCGAACGGGCCATGGATGCAGCCCACCATGCCGACGTGTCCAAACCCTTCGGCGGGGTCCCGGTGGGCATCAAAGAGCTGGACCAGATCCAGGGGTGGCCCGACACCGCGGCGTCGCTGGTCTTCGCGGACCGCATCGCCACCTACACCGGCGAGGCGGTGCGCCGCTTCACCGAGGAAGGTGGCGCGGTCGCCGTCGGGTTGACCACCGCGTCGGAGTTCGGTGGCCTCAACGTCAGCATCACCAAGCTCAACGGGATCTGCCACAACCCCTGGCAGCACGGGCGCACCGCTGGTGGGTCTTCCGGCGGGAGCGCCTCGGCGGTCGCCGGAGGACTGGTGTCGATCGCCTCCGGAGGTGACGGCGGAGGCTCCATCCGCATCCCCGCCGGTTACTGCGGGCTGTTCGGCATGAAGGGTACCTACGGGCGCATCTCCCGCGGGCCCCACGCCAACTTCCGGCCCGGCACCGTGGTGCTGGGATGCCTCGCCCGTTCGGTGCGCGACGCCGCCCGCCACTTCGACGTGTGCGCCGGCGTCGATCCCCGTGACCCCTGGAGCCTCCCGAACCCCGGCAACTGGGAAGCGGGCCTCGCCAGCACCGATCTCGCCGGCAAGAGGGTCGCCATCCTGCCGTCGATTGCCAACGTCCGCCTCGAGGAGGGCGTGGAGGAGCGGATCCGCGCCGCCGCCGGGGAGCTGGTCGCCTCCACCGGCATGGTCGAGGTCGACCTGTCGCTGGAGCTGCCGAACCTCGCTGCCCAGTGGGCGATGGGCAACCTCTCCACGCTCCTCGCCGAGCTCGGCGACCGCTGGCCGGCGTGCGCGCCCGAGCTGACCGACGAGATCGCCCTCGGCTGTCGCATGGCCGAGTCGCTCTACAACCTCAACCTGGCCGCGGTCGCCGAGCGGCACCGCCTGGAAGCCAACGCGGCCATGGCTCAGGTCTTCGAGCAGGTCGACTTCGTCATCTGTGCCACCAACCCCGGCCCGGCGTTCGCCGCCGAAGCCCCGACCTCGAGCCCCACGGTCACCTTCGTCGACAGGGCACGGGCCCATCCGGCTACCAAGACGGCGTTCCGGGGGACCATGGCGACGCTGCGGGTGCTCAACGGCTTCTTCCCGAAGATGTCGAACCACCTCATCGAGGCGGTCGTCGAGCGGATGCCCGATTTGGTCACCATGGGCGGGCTCACCATCATCTCCAACATCTACGGCAACCCCGCCTGCTCGATCCCGGCCGGCACGGTGCGCGGCCTCCCCGTCGGCCTGCAGGTCCTGGCCCGGCACCACCGCGACGCCGAGCTGTTCGACGTCGCGTTGGCCTACGAGCGTGAGGTGGGCTGGCCCAAGGTTGCACCGCCCGTGACCGCGGCCACACCGGTCGGCGCATGAGGCAACTCGTTTTGTGAACCGCCGTGGCCCCTATAGGGGCCACGCGCGTTCACAGAACCGGTGACTACGACTACATCTCGGCGATCATCTCGGCGGCCCGCTTCTGCATCTCGGCGGGCGCCACGTCCTCGACGTGGGTCGACACGTTCCAGTGGTGGCCGAAGGGGTCCACGAACATCCCGCCCCGGTCGCCGTAGAAGTGGGTCTCGACCGGACGCAGCTCCTCCGCTCCTTCGGCAAGGGCCAGCTCGAAGGTGGCGTCGGCGTCCTCCACGTACACCGACAGGGTCACCGGTGTCCCCCCGACCGTCTTCGGTCCCACCGAGCCCATGTCCGGGTACTCGTCGGACAGCATGATCACAGAATCGCCGATCGTCAGCTCGGAATGGCCCACCTTCCCGTCGGGAGCGGCCATGCGCATGCGCTCCTCGGCACCGAGGACCTTCCCGTAGAACGCGATCGCCGCGTCGGCTCCGTCGACGCACAGATAAGGGGTGACCCGCTGGTACCCGTCGGGGATCGGCTTCACATCGCCCATTTCCGTTCTCCTTCTCTTTGGCAGCAGCTGTCACCCTAACGTCGCCAAGTGGTTCTCACCGGGGCCGACGCCAACCGCCTCACGCCGGGGTGCGGGAGACCCGGCTGCGCCGCGTTATGATCTCGCAGCCGCCCGAGGAGGTCATCACGAATGGGTGTCGATACCACGTTGTACAAGATCGTCTTGTGGCTCCACATCCTGAGCGCCATCGTCGGGTTGGGCACCGTCTTCCTCAACGGTGTCTACGCCCAGTTCGCCAAGGACCGCCCGGGTCCCGGTGGTCTGGCCATCAGCGAAGCCGTACAGCACCTGGCCTACAACTGGGCAGAGTGGTTCATCTACCTGGTGTTCGTCTTCGGGGTCGTGCTGATACCGCTGAGCGACGGCGCGATCGGCTTCGACGAGGTGTGGGTGTCGCTGTCGATGGGGCTGTTCATCCTGGCCCTGGTCATCTCCCACGGGCTGCACAAGCCCAACCTCAAGAAGATGCTCGCGCTGCAACGTGAGCTGGTCGGCATGGGACCACCCCCGGGAGCGGCTTCGGCCGGTGAGGCGACGGGGCCCAAGGGCCCTCCGCCCCAGGCCGTCGAGCTCGAGGAGCGGGGAAAGCGCGCCGCCGCCTACGGCGCCAGCCTCAACCTGCTCGTGCTGGTGATCCTGGGCCTGATGGTCTGGAAGCCCGCCTGATGGTCTGGAAGCCCTGAGCGCGCCGCCAACGCGCCAGTGCACCACCTCTCAGTGCACCACCTCGGTGGCCTCGGGCCCCAGCTCCTTCACCACCGCGGTCTCTACAGCGGCACCTGAGGGCTGGTCCCCTCCGGCCTTCTCGTGGGCGTTGTGCACCGCGTCGAGAAACCGCTCGACGGCGTCGATCACGGCGTTGGCGCGGATCGATGCGAACGTCTCGAAGCCGTGCTGGGCGCCCTGGAGCTCGAGGTAGTAGACGGGGTCCCCGGAGACCGCCCGCAGTCGCTTCACGAAGTCCCGGGCGTCCTCGACGGGGGCGAGCACGTCGAGATCGCCGTGGATCACGAAGAACGGCGGCGCACCCGCATGCACCTGGTCCAGCGGTGAGGCAGCAGCGTACTTGTCGGGGGCCTCGTCGAGGTCGGCTTTCATCACCACAGGGGCGATGAACTGCGGGATGGCCTCCCCGGGCCAGACCCCGTTGCGGTTGGTGAAGTCGTACACCCCGTAGAAGGGGACGGCTGCCTGTACCGACGTGTCGGCTGTCTCGAAGCCCGGTTGGTAACGGGCGTCGTTGACGGTCAAAGCGGTGAGCGCCGTGAGGTGTCCCCCTGCTGAGCCTCCGGTCACCGCGACGAAGTCGGGGTCCACCCCGTAGTCGGCGGCGTGCTCCCGAACCCAGGCGATGGCCCGCTTCACGTCCACGAGGTGGTCCGGGAACGTGGCCATCGGGCTGAGGCGGTAGTCGATGTTGAAGCCGACCCAGCCCCTCTCGGCCATCTGCCGCAGGAGGAGCTGGCCCTGCCGCTGCTTGAAACCGAGCACCCAGCCGCCACCGTGGACCTGCACCAGCGCCGGGCGCCTCTCGCCCTTGGTGGGAGGCTCAGCCGGTTCGTGCACGTCGAGGCGCAGGGCGCGCCCACCGACTCGGGCGAAGGTGATGTTGCGACGGACCCGTACGCGCTGCTTCCTCGCCGGCGCCGGCTCGTGGCCCAGGTCCCGCAGGGCTTCCCGGATCTGTTCCCGCGCGGCGTAGCTCTGGCGTATCGACAGCGCCAGGCCGGCCCAGGAGGCGAGCGTGATGGCCAAGCCGACCCTGCCCGGGCGGGTGCGCAGAGCGCCGCGCCAAGCGAACACCGCGGTGGCGATCACCTGCCAGATGAGGTGGTAGGGCGCCAACTCGATGGTGATCCACGACGCGAAGAAGCTCCAGGCGTGCATGACCCGGTAGCGCCTTGGTGGCCGGTAGGCGGTGAGCGTGTAGGCGGCTCCGTTGATGCTGACGGCGAGATAGATCCAACCCATGGCCGACAGTCTGGTACCTGCGGGCCCGGCTCGGCCACCTCCCCTACCCCCCGCAGCCCCGGTCAGGGGCCGATGTCGGAGAACGCGTTGATGACCACGACCCCGAGGACAATCAGCCCAACCCCGCCGAGGGCCGCCCAGTCCAGTGACTGGTCGAACACGACCCACGCGATCAAAACGATCAGCGCCGTGCCGACACCCGACCAGATCGCATAGGCGAGGCCGAGGTCGATGTGCCTGATAGCCAGCGACAGGCAGAAGAAGGCAACCCCGTAGGCCAGCAGCGATACGACGGTGGGCAACGCACGCGTGAAGCCCTCGGATTCCTTCAGCAACGAGGTACCGATGACTTCGGCAACGATCGCGCCGGCGAGGAGCAACCAGGACCCCATCTTGATCGGTGCCGTCCTTTCGTTCGATGTAGGTGCTCACGCCGTCACGGCGCCGCCGGCCGCGTCGGGCACCGCTGCTCACCATCAAAGGTCCCGAACAGCGCCCTAACGGTATCTTCATGATCAGCGACAAGCGTCCCGGCCATGAGCTCATCCCCGCACCGCCGAACCCGATCCATCGTGACGGTCGCCGCGACGCTGGCCGTCCTGGTGGCCGTCCTGGCGGTCGTCCCGGCTCCTGCCGCGGCAGTCGCGGCGCGGCCGACGCAGCCCAACATCGTGCTCATCCTTCTCGACGATCTCGACGCGAGCGTCACCCCCTACTGGGATGCGATGCCCCGGACCGAAGCACTGCTGCGTGATCGGGGCATGACCTTCACCAACAGCTACGCGCCGACGCCCATCTGCTGCCCGGCGCGGGCGTCGCTGCTGACGGGCAAGTACGGGCACAACACCGGGGTGCTCACCAACGGTGGCAGCCAGGGTGGTTGGGAGACGTTCTTCGAGAACGGCAACGAGAGCCAGACCATCGCCACAGAGCTGTCCGCCGCCGGCTATTCGACCATGCTGGCCGGCAAGTACCTGAACGGCATCGAACGCGCGCCCCGCCACGTGCCCGAAGGCTGGGACGAGTGGTACGTCGGTGTGGACGCCGCCCACAACATGTACCTCGGCTACGACTACACGCTCAACGAGAACGGCACCTTCGTCCGGTACGGTCACGACGAGGACGACTACCTGACCGACGTGTTGGCCGCCAAGTCCGTCGACTTCGTCGAGCGGGCCGAGCACCGCGACGCCACGCCCTTCTTCATGGAGGTGTCGCCCACCGCCCCGCACCTCCCCCTCGCGCCCGCACCCCGTCACGAGGATCACCCGTGGGCCGACGCCGAAGTGCCCGAGACGCCCAACTACTACGAGCCCGACATCTCCGACAAGCCGCTGTGGCTGCAGCTGTCGGCGCGCAACCGTGACCTCTCCCGAGCTTGGACCGACATCGACTACCGCAACCGCATGGGATCGTTGCTCGCCGTCGACGAGATGGTTGCCGACATCGTGGCCGCCCTCGACGACTCGGGCGAGCTCGACGACACCTACCTCGTCTTCACCGCCGACAACGGCTACAACAACGGCTCGCACCACCTGATCCACAAGATGGCCCCCTATGAGGAGTCGGTCCGGGTTCCCCTCGTCATCGCCGGCCCCGGGATCCCCGCCGGCAGCTCCAACCGCGCCATGGTGCTCAACACCGATCTCGCCCCGACCTTCATGGACCTCGCGGGGGCTCGCGTGCCCCCCGACGTGGACGGCAAATCGCTGGCGCCACTGCTCGACGGAGGAACCCCCGCCGGCTGGCGCACCCGGTTCATCGCGCAGTACGTCTCGGGTGGCGCACTCGACGGTGTGGCCGCGGAGATCCCGGACTTCTTGTGGTACCTCCGAGCGGCTGAGATCCCGACCTACCGGGCGCTGCACACCGAGCGTTTCGTCTTCATCGAGTGGCACGGCGACGAGGAGTTCGGGGGCCGGCACGCCTACGAGCTGTACGACCTGAAGCTCGATCCGTACCAGCGCCAGAACCTGCTCGGCAGCCGTTACGGGCTCTTGCTCACGCCATGGGTGGCGGCGCTGCTCACCCCCCAGCTCGACGCGCTGGAGGCCTGCGCGGGCCGAGGCTGCCCCTGAGCCCGCCCGTACCGACAAGGGGGCGCCGCCCGGCGGGCAGTTGCGGCCAGGGGCACGGTCGCTGCGACCGGGCCGATCCTGCAAGACTGGTGGCGATGGACAGAGGGGAATACCCGCCGGGAGGCCCGCCGTGTGAGCGGTTGGCGCCGGCGCCGAGGCGCCGGGCGACCGGCGGGGACATCCTGGCTGCCGCGATGCTCGCGGTGGGCGAGATCATCGAGCCCGACAAGACCCAGGTCCAGGTGGTCATGCCCTCGGACGCTCCCGGCGAGGACGACGGCTTCGACCTCGACTTCGGCGATCTCGACCCTCTCTAGCCCGGCCACGGGTCAGCCGTTGGCCCGATAGCGTTGCCCGGAGTGACGGGGGACGTGGGTGCGGTACCGTCGGTACTCCGAGGAGGTGCTCGAACGTGAGTTTCATCAACAAGGCCAAGAAGCTGGCCAAGCACACCGACAAGGTCAAGGGCCTGGCCGAGAAGCACGGGGACAAGGTCAAAAAGGCAGTCGACAAGACCGGCGACTTCGTCGACAAGAAGACCAAGGGCAAATACAGCGAGAAGATCCAGTCGACCGAGGACAAGCTGAGCGGCGCCGTCGACAAGGCCGGCGGGAAGCAGGGCGGGGAAGAGGGCGGGGAAGCTCACCCCGAATCCCATGCTGGTTCCGCCGAGGCGAACCCGCCTGCCCCGGCCGCCCCAGCGGAGCCACCCGCGGCTCACGAATCATCCGCGGCTCACGAGCCACCCCCTGTCGGCCAACCGCCGGGGACTGCTGTACCCGGAGAAGGTGAGCCGCCGATCAGCAGCCAACCCCCGTCCATGGGCTAGTTGCAGTGCCCGGGCAGCCTTCGGCCGCGCCGATTGCTGCGGGTCAGGCAAGCCGCGACGCTCCCGGGAACGCTCAGCGCACCCGCTCGAGGTGGCGGGCGACGAGGTACTCGAGCGCCTCCTGGCGTCCTGAGCGCGGCAGGGGCTCCAACGATTCCCCGATCACCAAGGCGTGGAGGTCGTCGAGGCTCTCCCCACCTGCGAGCACCGACTGGCCGAGGGGACCGTCCCACGCCCGGTAGCGCTCGGCGACGGCGTGTGCCAACTCACCGTCCTCGATGAGCGCCTCTGCCACCAGCAGCGCTCGGGCGACGGTGTCGATCCCCCCGATGTGGGCGTGGAACAGGTCCGTACGGTCCACGGACTGGCGGCGCAGCTTGGCGTCGAAGTTGAAACCTCCCGAGCCCAGGCCACCCGAACGGAGGATCTCGTACAGAGCCAGGCTGAGCTGCTCCACCGAGCTCGGGAACTGGTCGGTGTCCCAACCGAGGCGATCGTCGCCCCGATTGGCGTCCACCGAACCGAGGATGCCGTAGGAGATGGCAGTGGCTATCTCGTGCTGGAAGTCGTGGCCCGCCAGCGTGGCGTGGTTGACCTCGACGTTGACCCGGACCTCGTCCGCGAGCCCGTAGCGCTGCAAGAAGGCGTAGACAGCGGCCACGTCGTGGTCGTACTGATGCTTGGTCGGCTCGTGCGGTTTGGGCTCGATCAGGATCGTTCCCTCGAAGCCGATGGTGTGGCTGTGCTCGACGACGAGGTTCAAGAAGCGCCCGAGCTGGTCGCGCTCGCGTGAGAGGTCGGTGTTGAGCAGGGTGTCATAGCCCTCACGCCCTCCCCACAAGACGTAGTTGGCACCACCAAGCCGGCGCGTGGCGTTCAGGCAGTGCCGCACCTGACCGGCGGCGTAGGCGAAGACCTCCGGGTCGGGGTTGGTCGCCGCCCCGGCCGCGTACCGAGGATGGGAGAACAGGTTGGCGGTCCCCCACAGGACCCCGACGCCGGTCCGCTGCATGTGATCGGCGGCCGCCTCGACCATCTCATCGAGGCGCTCGCAGCTCTCGGCGAGGTCGCGGCCCTCGGGGGCGATGTCACGGTCGTGGAAGCAGAAGAACGGCACCGTCAACTTCTCGAAGAACTCGAAGGCGGCCGCCATCTTCACCCGCGCGGCCTGCATCTCGTCGCCGGCGGGGGCCAGCCACGGACGGTCCCAGGCCCCCGCACCGAACATGTCCGATCCAGCTGAGTTGAACGAGTGCCAGTAGGCGACCGCGCACCGCAACTGCTCCTCCATCGACTTGCCGGCCACGACGCGCTGCCGGTCGTACCAGCGGAAGGCAAGAGGATTGTCGGATTCGGGGCCTTCGAACCGGATGGGTCGGCTCACCTCGGTGAAGAACGGCTCGTCCATTTCCGGGTCGAACCCGCCCGTGCTCACAGGTCGGGGTTGGGCAGCCTGGTGAGGGCCTCGTCGATGCGGGCCTGGGGGTACTCGTAGTCGACGACCTCGCCGGCGAGGAACTTCTCGTAGGCCGAGAGGTCCAGCAGGCCGTGGCCGCACATGGCGGTGAGTATCACCTTCTCCTCGCCCGTCTCGGCACAGCGCCGGGCTTCGTCGACGGTGACGGCAAGGGCGTGTGTGGGCTCGGGCGCGGGGACGATTCCCTCGGTGCGGGCGAACAGCACACCGGCCTCGAAGCACTCGGTCTGGCGCTTGGCGACCGCCTCCATCACCCCCGTCTCGCACAGGTGCGAGATGATCGGCGACATCCCGTGGTAGCGCAGCCCACCGGCATGGATGGGATCGGGCACGAAGTCGTGCCCGAGGGTGTGCATCTTCAAGAGGGGGGTCATGCCGGCTGTGTCACCGAAGTCATAGGTGTACACGCCCCTCGTGACCGTCGGGCAGGCTGCCGGCTCGACGCCCCTGATGGTCGGGTCGATGTTCCCCGCGAGCTTCTCGCGGATGAACGGGAAGCTGAGGCCCGCGAAGTTCGAGCCGCCGCCCATGCAGCCGACGATGAGGTCGGGTGTGTCACCGGCGAGCGCGAGCTGCTCGAGGGCCTCCTCCCCGATCACGGTCTGGTGCATGAGGACGTGGTTCAACACGCTGCCGAGGCAGTAACGGGTGTTCGGGTCGCCCGCGGCGACCTCGACGGCCTCGCTGATGGCGATGCCGAGGCTGCCGGGGCTGTCGGGGCTGTCCGCCAGGATCTTGCGGCCGGCCTCGGTGATGTCGGAGGGGCTCGGATGCACAGTCGCTCCGAAGACCTCCATCATCGCCCGCCGGTAGGGCTTCTGGTCATATGACGCCCGCACCTGCCAGACCTCGCAGTCGACGTCGAACAAGGCGCAGGCGAACGCCAGGGCCGTGCCCCACTGCCCGGCACCGGTCTCGGTGGTCAGCCGGTCCACACCCTCTGCGGCGTTGTAGTAGGCCTGCGGGACCGAGGTGTTGGGTTTGTGCGAACCGGCCGGACTGACGCCCTCGTACTTGTAGTAGATCCGCGCGGGGGTGCCGAGCGCCTCTTCGAACCGGCGGGCCCGGATGAGCGGCGTCGGGCGCCACAGCCGGTAGACGTCGCGCACCGCCTCGGGTATCTCCACCCTCGACTCGGTCGTCACCTCCTGTTGGATCAGGGCCATCGGGAACAGCGGTGCCAGGTCATCAGGACCCACGGGCTGGCCCGTCCCGGGATGCAGGGGTGGCGGCGGGGGGGAAGGCAGGTCGGGTAGCAGGTTGTACCAGTGCGTCGGTATGTCCGACTCGTCGAGGAGGTACTTCACAGTCTCAGCCATGGCTGCTCCCTTTGCTTTCCGGCAGGCCGGCCAACGCTACACCGCGCGCTTTTCCGGCACTAGCAGAGGTATGTCAGATCAAAGAGGGAACGGCTCCCGGCCTGTGGTGTTTACGACAGGGGCTTCGACCGGATCGACGGTGTCACGCACACGGCTGACCGCAGTGACCCGCTTTCAGGCCTGCAGGACCTCAACTCGGTTGTTGGAGCTCGCTGACCTCAGCGACCCCACCGAGGCCGGGGACCTCAACGATCATGCCGAATACGACCGTGGTCAGGCCGG
>QEUP01000053.1 GCA_003577145.1 Acidobacteriota bacterium
GAGGTGAGGGATTCGAACCTTCGACCCCCTGCGTGTAAGGCAGGTGCTCTAACCGCTGAGCTAACCTCCCTCGCCCGAGCCGGCGAATCCTACGAAACCTCGAAGGCGCAGTCAACTCGTCCCCGCGCCCTCCGAAAGCGGGCCGCGGCCCTCAATCACCTCCCAGCGACCACATCGTGTGGGGCTCGAAGCGGACCACCAGCCCATCGCCGAAATCGAACCCGAGGTAGGGGTAGTCGTAGAAAAGATGGGGGCGGACTGCGGACGGCGCTCCGCCAAGAGTGAAGGCCCTTCCCTCGATTTCCAGTCGGTTCGCGATCGATCGGTACTGATTCTCGGAGAGCCTGGACCGGTCATTGCCGGACTCCGCCAGAATCCGTTGATTCTCCTTCCTCGCGTAGTCCCGAATCTCGACCCAGTCGCCGACGTGCCTTGCTCCGATACTCGCCAGACCCCAGCCAGCCAGAGCTCCTCCTCCAACGATCAGTACGACCACGATGGTCGGAACCAGGAATCGAGCTTGCCCCGAGGCGAGATGTCGACGCCTCCAGGAGCGGGAGAGGGCGCCGGTCACGACAACGACGAGAAGCAGTAACGCACCGAACGACGTCGCCGCTTCGGCGACCGGAATCTCCGATGGATAGCCCAGGGCTCCCTTCATCGCAGCTTTCCCCCCTCGAGAGGGTGCCACTCACCTCGGCATCTACACTGGGTTCCGCAGTATCCCGGCGCCTGAAGGTGATGGGCTCTCCATCCTTCGAGCGTCTTGATCTGTCAGGAAGTAGCTCCGCCACGAATCGGCCGGCCCGGAAAGCTGTCTCACTGACAACGCTCCTGTCAAAGTGACCGATGACGGCTCTACCTCTTTTCTCGCCGCTCCCCCGCAGCCTGCTCGTACCGCCTGAGATACCGGCCGTACGATTCGAGCGCCATCGGCAGTTCCATACCTGCGGCCATCACCAATAGCAGCGCCAGACCCTTCAAGGCCTGCCGCAGCGGAGATCCAAAGTCAAATCGCTCGATCGCGAAGAAGCTGACCACGGAGATAACCGCTAGGCCCACGTAAAAAGATCGTTCGAGAAGGTGAGCCCGCCTTGTCAGAGGCGGCCGAGTCAGATCGATCGGAATCCCTCGCATGCTATGACCTACCTGTCCGCCCTTTAAACGAGGTCACAGTGGTCGTCCATAGCTACCCCCCGGTGCCTGAGCTGGTAGCTCCAGCTAGTTCAGAACCAGTTGCCCAACCGCCAGGATCAACAACAGAACGGTCGAGGTCACAAGCGACCAGAAGGTCCGTGTCAGCGCAGCGCGAACCGGGCCAGGCTCAAGCTCCCGGTATTTCCGGCCGTGCAGGTAGTTGATGAACACGCGCGGAAAGTACCCGAAGACGATGTAGTGGCGTGGTCGGCCCAGGCGCTCCCAGAGATCCGGCTTCTCGCGACGGAGCCTCCAGACCGCTCTTCGCAACTGGACGACGTGGTAGGCACCGCAGAGCAGGAACACGACGGCAAGCACATTCCAAGGCGTCATGGTCTCGCGGCTTGGCTGCGGCTCACGCGGTGGAAGAGGTCGAACTCGAGGCTGGCCAAAGTGCACTCCACCACTTCCGTGCCCGGAATGCGGCCTCGACCGGCGCCAGGTCGACCGGCTCGGTGTCGGCCGTCTGCGCGACGACGTACTCGCTGCTGTCGGCCCAAGGCTCCCAGACGATGCAGGCGGCGCCGCGGAATCGGAACTCGAAGTGGATCTCCTCGAAGACTCGCAGGAACCGACGTCGACGGACGATCTCGACACCTTCGACACTGCGGAGGATCTTCTCCACGCCGCCCAGCCCGGCGAAAGCGCAGCTCGAAACCGAGAACGACACGATCTTCGTCCCGCCGGGGTCCCAGGTCGGCCTCGTTCGCAAGACTCGTCGCCTCCAGCCGACAGACCCGGTGTCAGCTCGTCCGGGCCTCGGTCCGATCTTAGAGGAGGGCTCCGGTTGTCGCGATCCGCCGCGATTCCGCGATGAGTCCAAGGGACGCCGGCTGAGGGGATTCCCCGGCAGCGACCGTCTCTGAGTGGCACTCCGCTCTCCTCCAGGACCCGGCGATCGGGTTCCGGAGGAGTTCTTCACTGCAAGGGCGGCGGGGTGCGGCTAGGGTGGCGGCACTCGAACCGGACGAGGGGGACGGCATGGGGCGTGGCGGTCTGCGGGGATGGGTGTCGGCGGCGGTGGCGTGCGTCGCGGGGGTCGCGGGGGCCGGAGAGCCGGGGCCGCCGGTGACGCCGGGGTTTCCCAACGTGCCGCGCACGCCCGGACAGATCCTGTCGGGGCTCAACGCGCCGAACCAGGGGCGCACCGCGATCATCGCGTACCACAACGGCGTGCTGTTCACCGTCCCCGAGGCGCCGGCGAGCCAGCCCGGGTCCGACTTCCAGGTCCGCACTTGGAGCCTGGCGAACCCCTCCGCTCCGGTCGAGCTCGCGACCTGGGGCACGACGCCGATGCCGATCAACGCCCACGGCTACTTTCACCAGGGCGAGTACCTCGTGCTCGGCGCCAACTGGCCGCCCGAGGCGCCCTGGTCGTTCCGCGTCGGCGCGACGCCCGGCACGGTCGTGCGCACCACGACGCCGGGCCTGAACTGCGCCGGCGTGCGCGGCTGTCTGTTCGGCCCCTGGTTCGTCGGCGACACCTGGTGGAGCTATGGCGAGATCACGGGTCTCGCCCGCCTCGAGCTCGACGGCCAGTTGCTCGGCGAATGGGACCACCTGGGTCTCACCGGCGTCATCGGCCACCCGTTCCTGATCGGCAACCTGTTGATCTTCGCCTCCGACCAGAGCCGCACCGGGGTCGCCACCTACGACGTCTCCGACCCGGCCAATCCGGTGCTGCTCGACGTGCTCACCGCCGGCGGCCCCGGCGGCTACTGGCCCGAGATCTGGGGCGGCGAGGGGCACCTCTACGTCGTCTTCCCCTACCGCACCGGCGGCAACGGCATGCGCGTCGTCGACATCACCGACCCGACCGACCTCCAGCTCGTCGCCGACGTGCCGCTGCCCGGCGCCGAGGCGATGTACGCCCAGTTCCAGGACGAGTACGCCTTCATCGGCGACCACAAGGTCGACCTGCGCACCTTCCAGTCGGTGCTCGACCTCGACGGCGCCAACGTCACCCGCCCC
>QEUP01000054.1 GCA_003577145.1 Acidobacteriota bacterium
CGGAGGGTACGCATGGAAACGTCGATCTGGCTCTGGGTGGGCTTCAACGTCTTCGTGCTGGCGATGCTGGCGCTCGACCTCGGGGTCTTCCACCGCAAGTGACTGTTCACCTCCGTCCATCAGTGACGAGTCACCGTCCATTGAGAAGTGTCTCCAACCTCGAAATCCCCTGCGAAGTAGGGACCCTCGCAGCGACAGGCATATGCAGCTGCACGAAACTCGAGAGTCCACCCACCGTCGACGCTTCCCCCTCCCCAACCGATCCGGTCCTTCGCATAGAGCTCCCAGATTCCGTTCGGGTCGCCCCCGCCGAAGGTGGAACTAAACGTCTCGAGCCCGGCAGGTCTTGCTTGTGGGTTCGGCCAAGTGGGTGCTGGAGGAGGCATGTAGTCGCAGCATCCATAGTTCGTGGCTTGGAAAGTGCCATCCGAGAGCGGTCCCTCCAGGGGCACTCTTGAGATCGCGTCGTCTCTCATAAGGAGATCTGTGCTCGCTGGCTCGAAGCCGCCAATGAAGCTCAGGAACACGAACGAGGCGCCCGAGGGAGAAGTGAGCATCATGTCGATATCGCGGGGGGAGAACGGGTGCGAGAACCCCCTCAGAGCGAGGGAGAGGTCGCCGGCGCCGGCCGGGACGCCCGAGACGAGGATCTCGGACGGGTAGGGAATCGAGACCTGGCCCTCGGGAATCGTGATCGGCTCCGGATTCTCGAAAGGACCGTAGGTGGCGGTGCCGCTGTCGCCTACGCGGATCGGGAACTCGAGCAATGCGAGCCTCGCCGACGCACTCGAGAGTGCGATCGACGCCGCCATTTCGCCACCGCAGCTGGCGGTCGGATCGACGGTGAACGAGAAGTCGAGACAGCGCGGATTTCCGTGAGGCTCGATCGGTGCCAGGATCTGCGGTGGCCCCGGTGAGGTCACGCCCCGTGCCGCGAGCAGCGTGGCGGTGAGCTCCTCCGTCGAAGCCGACCCTATGTTCTCGAGGCAGAACGAGTAGGAGACGGACTCGCCCGGTTCCGGGGCGTCGTTCTCGGTGGTGCAGCTCCCCGTCCGGAACGTCGCACCCGAAGTCGTGAGAACTGCCCCGGGTCCCTCGACGGGGATCTTCGCGAATCGGACATCCGGCTGGTTGCGGTGGAACGTGTCTCCGAGCCGCGTATCCGTCCAAGCGACGTAGAAGTACTCGGCATCGGCGGAAGACTGTCCGAACTCGCCCATGAAGTTCCCGGGCGACAGCAGGGGGTCCTGTCGATAGACCGGCGGCGAGGATTCGGTCGCGATCGGGAACTCGTGACCGAACTCCAGACCGGTGCTCTCGACCTCCGCGATCCGCCCCCAGAGCCCGATCTCCCAGTTCTGCGGGTCACGCCGCCGGTCGTACCAAGTGAAGAGCACCCGGGCACCGTCGGGGGTCATTGCGATCGTGGGGGAGAACTGGTCGTTCGTCCCAGAGTCGGCGTGTACCCGCTCGCGTCCCGTCCAGGTTTGCCCGCCGTCGAAGGACTCGGAGTAGTAGACGTCGGCGTGATCGACTCCCGGTGCGTCGTCCGCGAAGACCACGACGATCCGTCCGCTCTCGGCCGAGCTGGCCACGGCCTGAGGGTGCGGCTTCGCGCTGATCTCCAGCCCGAGGCCTGCCTGAAAGGGCTCCAGAGAAACCGGGCTGACCACGACGGCGGGAGCGAAAGTCGCTCCGAAATCCGACGTTCGTCTCGTGACGATGGCGGGATACTGGCCGTCGACGAACCAGAAGGCGTGGACGGTGTGATCGGGAGCGACGGTCAGGCTCGGTCCTTCTCCCGACTGGAACCCGATGACCTGATTCGCGGTCGAAGCAAACGTCGATCCCCCGTCGGTGGACGTGCTGAATCGCATTCCCGGGAACATCCAGAAGTCCCAGTTCCGCGAGAGGACATAGACGTTGCCGTTACCGGGGCCCGGGAACCCGTCGACGGTGATCCACGGCCGGTCCATGAACAGGTCGTAATAGAGCTCGTACGCAGCGACCGGCGGCTGGAAGCCCGTGACCGGGTCATTGGTGCGATAGACCAGGACGGTCCGCGGATAGGTCGGCCCCAGCGTTGCAAGGTAGACCCGCGCGCTGAAGGGATCTCTGGCAAGCACCCCGCCCGCTTGATCCACGAGCCTCGACGGATGGCTCCCGATCGCGCCGCGGTCTTCGAAAGTGGCTCCGCCGTCGAGCGAGAGCGACCACCCCGTGAGTCGACCGGATCCGTCGACGACGGATCCGGAGTCGAAGTAGACCGCGAGAACCGAGTCGTCTCCGACCGGGAGCACCGCTGCTTCGCATTGTGTGGCGAACGGACTCAGGTCCGAGAGGGGTTCGTTGATGAGACGGTTGGACAGGGGCGACCAGAACGAGTTGGGCCGGCGTTCCCGGGACCCTGGTGAACCCATGACGGTCCCGTCTGGCGATCCCGGATCTCGGAGGTCGGGCATCAAGGAGTCGTCGCGCGAAGCCGCCGAGGCCCGGTCGGAGTCGACGGATTCGACGAAAGCGTCGCTGAGGTCGCCGCGGCCGAGTCGAGGGTCGAGGGGCTTCGCGCCCGCCCGCTTCGGCTCCAGCCTCGGAGGCTCCGCGCCGGCCCAGGCCGGCGAGCAGACGAGAGCGAAAGTCACGACCGCCAGGAGCCGTCGCATCGTCGACGCATTCACGTTTGAGCTCCGTGGGATCTCGAGGGCCGGCTCCTACGGCTTCCGGCTGCGGATTGCCCGGCCTCGGATCCCGCGGAGAGAGGCGGGCACGTACACCCAGTCTCCGCCTCCCTCGGTCCTGCGAAGCCGCTCCGTCGGCGGGTGCCCGGCTACCCCGAGGGGCAGGGGAGGCACCCGGAATCGGCTGATGGCGCTCTGGCGCCGAGTAGCGCCGCGGTCGTCACCAGGTCGTCACTTGACCTCGCATCCGGCGTCGCGC
>QEUP01000038.1 GCA_003577145.1 Acidobacteriota bacterium
CCCGCCCATCCAACACAACTGGCGACCACCCACAGGCGAGACCCTCGACGCCCGCTGGTTCGCCTGGCGGACCATCCCCACCCCCGCCCCGACACGGGCGCCGCCCTGACGCAGCGGCGACCTGACCGCGCGGTTGTCGAGCCTCGCGTCAACCGGCGGGGTGGAGGTGGATGACGTCGCCCACTGTGATCTCGCGAAACCCGAACCCGGTTTCGACGATCAGCTGGCCACCCGAGGTCACTCCCACAGCCACGCCTTCCAGTGCCTCGTCGGCGAGCTCGACCCTCACGCTCCTGCCGAGGGTCGCCGAGAGGCGCGCGTAGCGCTCGCGCAGCCAGTCACGTCCGGCCTCGCCGATGAGGCGGTCATAGAGCTCCTCGAAGCCGACGAGCACCGCTACGAGAAGATCCTCTCGATCGACATCGTGGCCGACAACCAGGTTCAGCGACGTGGCGATGCCTGCCAGCCCGTCGGGAACCTCAGGCCAGTTGACGTTGAGCCCCAGGCCGACAACCAGAGCCTCGAGACGCCCGCCCGAGACAACCGTCTCGGCGAGGATGCCGCCCACCTTCCGGTCCCGGCGGTCGTCCCCTACGCCTTCCACCACCAGGTCGTTGGGCCACTTCAGGAGCGGCCCGCAGCCGGTACGCGAGCGGCAGGCCTCTGCCGCGGCGATTCCGAGAGCCATGGTCACCAAGTGGGCCTCGGGCATCGACAGCCCAGGTCGCAGCAAGACGGACACCAGCAATGATGAGCCCGGCGGCGCCTCCCATGACCGGTCGAGACGCCCGCGCCCGGCGGTTTGGCTCTCGGCAGCCAGGACCACGTCACAGGCCTCCGAGGAGCGAGCCAGCTCGAGGAGGTCCTCGTTGGTGGAGCCGGTCTGTTCGACCCAACGGAGATCCGCGAAGCGCGATCCGGCGAGGCGTGATCTGGCGTCGACACCCGACATCGCTGTAACCATAGAGCGTGTTCTCCAAGGTCCTCATCGCCAACCGAGGCGAGATCGCGGTGCGCGTCATCCGGGCGTGCCGTGAGCTGGCCATCTCTTCGGTAGCGGTCTACTCGGAGCTCGACCGTGACGCCCTGCACGTCCGCCTCGCCGACGAGGCCTACGCTCTCGGTGGGCAGACAGCCGCCGAGAGCTATCTGAACACCGGGGCGATCCTCGATGCGATCGAGCGAAGCCGTGCCGAGGCCGTTCATCCCGGCTACGGCTTCTTCAGCGAGAATGCCGACTTCGCCCGTTCCATCACCGAGCGCGGGGTGACCTTCATCGGACCCCCGCCCGAGGCGATCGAGGTGATGGGTGACAAGATCTCGGCGCGGCTCGCAGCTGAGCGGGTGGGCGTGTCCGGCGTCCCCGGAACCACCGACCTGATAGAGGATCCCCAGCAGGTACGGGACTTCGGGGCCGAGTACGGCTATCCCGTCGCCATCAAGGCCGCCTACGGCGGTGGCGGCCGCGGCATGAAGGTGGTCGCCGATGCGGATTCGGTCGAGGCTGCACTCGAGTCCGCCCGACGTGAGGCAGCCGCCTACTTCGGTCGCGACGAGTGCTACCTGGAGAAGTACCTGACCAGACCCCGCCACGTCGAGATCCAGGTGCTCGCCGACACCCACGGCAACTGCGTGTACGTCGGTGACCGGGACTGTTCGGCGCAACGACGCCACCAGAAGCTGATCGAGGAGGCGCCGGCACCGGGGATACCGGCAGAGATCCGCAAAGCGATGGGTGAAGCAGCGGTGAGCGTGGCTGCCGGGTGCAACTACGTCAGCGCCGGCACCGTCGAGTTCCTCTACGAAGCGGACAGGTACTACTACCTGGAGATGAACACGCGACTCCAGGTGGAGCATCCGGTCACCGAGATGGTCTCCGGTCTCGATCTCGTCGAGCAGCAGCTGCGCATAGCAGCCGGCGAGGAACTCGCCTTCGGCCAGGACGACATCGAGCTGAGCGGGCATGCGATCGAATGCCGGCTCAACGCCGAGGACCCGGCGGGCGGGCGCTTCCTGCCCTCACCGGGCAAGATCTCCAAGCTCCATTCGCCAGGCGGCTTCGGCACGCGCTGGGACGGGGGTTACGAGACCGACGACGAGGTCAGCCAGTACTACGACAACCTCGTCGGTAAGCTAGTCGTCTGGGGACATGACCGCGATGCCGCCATCCGGCGCATGATCCGCGCGCTCGAGGAAACCGACATCCAGGGCATCTCGACAACGATCCCCGCCGACCTCGCCGTTCTCCGGCATCCCGACTTCGCCTCGGTGCAGCACTCGACCAAGTGGGTCGAAGAGGTCTTGGACCTCTCGGATGCGACCTCCGAGCCTGCCTCGCCGCCCACCGACGAGGACGGCAAGGACTTGGAGCGCCGCGATGTCGACGTGGAGGTCAACGGCAAGAGGTACACGGTGTCGGTGTGGGTTCCGCGGCAGGTTCCGGCGTCGACCGGTGGTCCCACCGGCGCGGTGCGGCGACCCCGGCGAGGCTCCTCGACAGGCACCAGCGCGGCAATTTCGGGAAGTGGCACCGTCACTGTCCCCATGCAGGGGACGATCGTCAAGCTGCTGGTGGCCGAGGGCGATTCCGTCGAAGCCGGTGAGGCGGTCTGCGTTCTGGAAGCCATGAAGATGGAGAACAACATCAACGCCGAGGTGGCCGGCACCGTGAAGGAGATCAAGGTGTCAGCCGGGGATTCCGTCGGATCGGGTGATGTGGTCTGCGTGATCGAGTGATGTGGTCTGCGTGATCGGGTGACAGACCGCAGACAGGGACGAATCAGCCCGCCGGTCAGCGGGTTCGCAGCACGATCGTACGGGCAGCCTTGTCGTGCCAGCCCCGGTACAAGCCGTCTCCGAGTGCGGACAGGTAGACGATGAGAGCCACCCCTCCGGAGATGAGCGAGAGGCCGATCACCAACGCGAAGTTGGGAACGATGAACCTGAGCAACGACCGCGACGGGGTGGGTACGTAGCCGTCGTCGTAGCTCACCACCTTCAGGGAGAACAGCATCTTCCCGACCGTCTGACCCCGGGTGCTGGTGAGCACCGAGTCGTACACCAAGTACACCGCGAAGGAGACGATTATCACCAGCCAGAGCGGGCCGACGATCCTGGAGACCTCCTCCTTTTCGCCGGATCCGACCTTCTCGACGTCGAGCAAGATGAAGCCGGCCACGACGGCGGGGAGGTAGAGGGCCAGCAGGAAGTCGAGGATCCGCGCCCCGGCACGGGCTCCGATCCCGGCCCTCGAGCCGGCACCGAACTCGGGGAGGTCCTCGGGGGAGTCGGGGGGTGGATCCGGGTACGGCAGCGCAGGCAGGTAGTCGGCTTCGTCGGGCATCGGCGCGTGGTCTCCTGGATCGACAAACGGCTATTCGGCGGCCTCGGCCAGAGCCTCGGCCAGTGCCGGGTGCACCAGCAGACTCTCGTGGATGTCGGTCACCCGCAAGCCGGCGGTTACGGCCAGCGCGATGACCGAGATCAGCTCGGCGGCGTGACGGCCGACGATCGAGCCCCCCAGGACCTGACCGGTGGCGGGATCGGAGATGATCTTCACGAAGCCTCGGGGGTCGTTGTTGATGAGGGCCTTGGCAGTAGCGGCGAAGGGGACCTTGGTGACCCTGACCTTGCGGCCCTCGGCGAAGGCGTCGGCCTCGCCGAGGCCGACGTCGGCGATCTCGGGGTCGGTGAAGATGGCCGAGGCCGCCTTCTCGTAGTCGAGGTGGCGGTGCTCGCGGACGTGCAGTCCCATGACGTGCTCGGCGATCTTGCGACCCTGCATGGCCGCCACCGAGGAAAGCGGGAGCTTCCCCGATATGTCGCCGGCGACGTAGATGTGGGGCACGTTGGTACGGAGATGGTGGTCGACGGTGCGCACGTAGCCGTCCTCCATCTCCACGCCCGCGTCGACGAGACCGAGCCCCTCCGAGTTGGGCACGGGGCCGATGGCGAGGAGGGCGTGCGAGCCGACCGCTACCCGGCCGTCGTTGCACGAGACCTTCACCGTGTCACCGGTCCGTTCGACCCCCACGGCCCTGGCCCCTTTGTAGAGGGTGACACCTCGGCGTAAGAAGTCCTCCTCGAGCGCGGCTGCCACCTCGGGGTCCTTGCGAGGGAGGACCTGCTGGCGGGAGACGATGAGGGTCACCTCGCACCCGAACGACGAGAACATGTGGACGAACTCGACCCCGGTGACACCGGATCCGATGACGACCAGGTGCTCGGGAAGCGACGACGGCGGATAGGCGTCGCGCGTGGTGAGGACCCGCTCGCTGTCCACCTCCGCCCAGTCCGGGATCCGGGGACGGCTCCCGGTGGCGACGACGACAGCGTCGGCCTCGAGCTCCTCGATCCCCTCAGCCGTCTCCGCTACAACCTGGTGCGGGCCCTTCAAGCGCCCTGTGCCACGCACTATCCTCACACCCTGACTCTCGAGAAGCTGACGGACAGAGCTCTCGAGTCGGTCCTCGATCGAGTCGATCCGCCGCCGCAGGCTCTCGAAGTCCAAGCCCGCATGCTCGGTCCGGATTCCCATGCCGTCGGCATGTCGGATCTCGCCCCAGGCCGCTCCGGTGGCGATCATCGCCTTGGAAGGCACGCAATCCCAGAGATGGGCGGCACCGCCGAGGATGTCACGCTCGATGAGCGTCACCCTCGCGCCGAGCCGCGCGGCGTGGGTGGCCGCCGAGTTGCCGGCCGGGCCACCACCGATGATCACCAGGCGCAGCGACATGGCATCGAGGCTAGCGCCACCCCTCTCCTTTCTTGGCAGCGTTTCCCGCTCATAGAGGGGGTTTTGCTGCCAAGAAGCGGTGGGTCAGGGCAGCTCAGGCAGCTGCTCGCGGGATACCAGCCCCGCTTGGATGGCGTGATCGACCAGCCGCCTGCGCCGATCGGTGGCCAGCTCACCGGGACCCCCGCGAAGTCCGCGCACGCCCGCGGCGTCGAGCTTGTTGCACAGACGGTCCAGCTGGCGATTGAACTTGGTGATCGTCCAGCCGAGGCGGGCGGCCACTTCTCGGTTGGTCGGAACCACGAGCTCACCGCGGGGGTTGCACAGCTTCGGTTCGGCCAGCGCGAGCAGCAGCAGATGCTGGTCGGGGGTGAGTTCTACGAACCCGAAGGTCAGCGTCCTCGACCCCAGCGGAGCCTTGTCGGCCGAGCTCATCGTCACCGGAACCTCGGTCTGGCTGACCTCGAGTTCGTAACGGGTGGGCCCGGCGCTGAACCGGATGAGAGCACGGGTGAATGTGATCGGCTGTTCAGCACCGGACGAGACGTTGCTGATCGAGTCGGACTCGATGTCGAGCACCTCGAGCAGGATGGCCGACCCGGTGTTCTGGAGCCACCAGAGACCGGCACGGTGAACGAACCTGCCTAGCAGGCGATGCAGGTAGCCGTTCTCGTCGATCTCGATGTCACCGGCGCGTCCGAAGGTGAGCTCGTCCCCGGGACTGAGCTCGCGGCTCTCGTTCAGATACGTGATCAGAAGATTCGATGCCACCGGTGCACTGGTCCTGATCTCGACGTTAGTTAGTTGGGTAGCCTCGATCGAGGTCAGCCGCGGTACTCCACACGCAGCACATCGGCTCCCGAACCGACCCACACACCCCCGTCCTGGTATACGAGCATGTCCGGTTCCGCCACGTTGAAACGTGCGACCACGCTCTCGGGTCCGAGCTCTCCAGTCGGCTCCACGAGAATCAGTTCGTCGCCCTCCGTGTCGGCCACCCAGAGCAAGCCGTCCCCGTCCGCCATGTTGCGCGGGTTGGCACCCAACTCCAACTCGTCGACGGTTCCTGTCGAGGTGTCGATCCGAAGTAGGTCCCCGCCTTCGCTGGCCGTGATCCACAGATAACCGAAGGCTGAGTGCATGACCGCACCCTCACCGACAGCCAGCTGATCGATCCGAGAAGCCTCGTCGACTCGGCGATCATCGACATCGAAGCGGAGCACGGCGCGGGCGTTCAGGTCGAGTATCCAGAGGTCGCCTTCGTGCTGGACCGCCCCCGAGTACTCAGCGGCCGGATCCTCGACCTCGAGCCGCACCGGGGCATCACCGCTCTCACCGATGAGGAGCATGGCGAAGCGCACACCGGGAATCAACGGAGCACAAGGGACGTAGACAACGCGGTCGATCTCGACCGCGCCCAGCGGCACACAGGCAACCAGCGGCTCGGCAGGCTCGGCTTTCTCGGGGTCAGCGCTGAAGACGCCATAGAGTCGGGTGACGACGAGGTCGTCCTCTCTGGGCACGATGAAGGACACCGCATTGACGACCTCATCAGCGTCGGGGTGGCCGGTCAGTTGAGGAACCGACGCGGCCACAGATTCGAGGTCGATCATCTCGCCGACTTGGATCGGTGGACCGACCGTCCCGCTCTCGAGGTCGATCGCGACGATGCTGGCACCCTCGGTCCCCACGAAGAGCTGTTGACCGGAGACGGCGATGTCGGCCGTCCGGGCCCCCACGTCGAAGCTCTGCTCTTCCACGATCCGCAGCGAGATCGCGGGGTCCGATTCCACGGCGGTCCCGGCAACATCGGCCGCCGGCGGGTCTCCCCTGCCGCCGAGCGCGAAGACCCAGGTGGCTGCCACGAGCAGGGCGACCACGGCTGTTCCCGCGGCGACAAGACGACGACGCCCCTTCCTCGGGTGCTCCCCGAGGGGTGGTGGGAGCGTCAGGCTCGCGCCTCCCGTGGGCGGTCCAGCCACGTTCTTTATCGGCGGAACCGCACGGTTCACCCGGTCCATCCCCCCGGGTCCCAGTAGCTCCCTCAGGTCTCCGACGAGTTCTGCGAGATCCAGGCGGTCTCGGGGGTCGTCCGCCATGGCGCGACAGATGCTCACACAGAGCTCAGGGGGTAGGCACTCGACACCGGCTTCTCGAGCCAGCTGTCCCAGATCCGGCAGATCACCCTCCAGCAGACGGCTCAGCGCCGAGGCGAGTGTCTGGTCAGCGGGTTCAACATAGGCCGGACGGCTGACCAGCAACTCGAACATCGTCGATGCGAGGGAGTAGACGTCGGACGCCTCGGAGGCTCGATCTCCCCGCACAACCTCGGGAGCGACATGCGCAATGCTCGCGCCGAACTGCTGAACCGACCCGAGAGAAGCGTCGCGGATCTCGGCCAGACCGAAGTCGGCGAGCTTGCACTCGCCACTGGAGCCGACCAGCACATTGTCGGGTTTGACATCACGATGGAGCACGCCGGATTCGTGGGCCGCCCTGACCGCGCTCCCGAGCTCCAACCCGATGACCGCGACCTCTTTCCACGGCAGCGGCCCTTCAATCGAGAGCCGGTCACGTAGCGTTCCCCTTTCGAGGTACTCCATGACCAGATACGGCCGGCGCGCGACATTCACCCCCGCTTCGTGCACGATCACGATGTTCGGATGCCACGACAGAGCCCCCATCGCCCGACACTCGCGCTCGAAGCGACGCTGCAAACCCATGTCGACGCCGGGGTCGAGCAGCTTCACCGCCACCGTCCGTCCGAACCGGTCCTGCCGGGCGCGGTAGACCACCGCGAAACCGCCCCTGCCCACCTCCACGGCCTCATCCAAACCCTCGATACCCAGCAAGTTCGGACCACAGGCGGCGCGTGAGGACGTCTCCGCCAGCGAACCATCACGCATAGTGGCGATTCTAGTATCAGCGGCCGCTGAAAGCATGCCGGATCGCCCCGCTGCTGCCCACAGTGTGTGGTCGTTGGGGTCGCGCTCCGCCTCGACGCTACGATCTCTGGCGGTAGCGCTTTCCCCCGAATGCGCCAACGGTCCCTGATGAGCGAACCCACACCGGGCAATTCTCATGGCGACGACCTCGACGTGTCGATCGTGCTTCCCGTGTACAACGAGAAGGATCACCTCGTGGACGAGGTCGCGAGGATACGCGACTGCATGGCCGCCTCGCCCTACAGCTACGAGATAATCGTCGTCGACGACGGGTCGAGCGACGGGTCGGGCGACCAGTTGCGCGAGATGGAGGGCATCCGGCTGCTCCAGTTCAGGAAGAACCGGGGCTCCGGATCAGCCAGGCGGTCGGGAACCCAGGCCGCCCGGGGCAGGATCGTGGTCTGGACCGACGCCGACATGACCTACCCCAACGACGAGATCCCCCGGCTGGTCAAAGAGCTCGAGGGCTACGACCAGGTGGTCGGCGCACGGACCTCCGAGGAGGGCACCGCGAAGTTCCTCCGGGTGCCTGCCAAGTGGCTGATCCGTAAGCTCGCCGAGTATCTCGCCCAGACCCGCATCCCCGACCTCAACTCCGGCTTCCGGGCCTTCCGGCGTGAAGTGGCCGCCCAGTTCCTCCATCTCCTCCCCGAAGGCTTCAGCTGCGTGACAACCATCACCATGTCGTTCCTGGCCAACGGCTACTCGGTCAAGTACGTGCCGATCGACTACCGCAAACGCGCCGGGCTGTCGAAGTTCCACTGGTGGCAGGACACCAAGCGCTACCTCACCCAGGTGGTCCGGCTCATCCTCTCGTACAACCCGCTCCGTGTCTTCGCTCCCGTCGGCGCGGCCCTGCTCCTGCTCGGCCTCGGCAAGCTCGTCTATGACTGGGTCGACAAGGACTTCAGGCTCGCGAGCAACACCTTGTTGATCCTGTTCGCCGCGCTGCAGGTCCTCGTGGTGGGTCTGCTGGCTGACCTGATCGTCAGATTGAGCAAGCCGACAGTGCTGGTCGACCCGGCAACTCGCTGAGGCTGCAAGACGCGCACGCACGCCATGAAGACCCGCAGCGAACGTCCATCCCTTGCCAAGCGGTTCCCCTCCGAGCTGCTCTGGAACCTCACTCTGCGGGAGCTGCGGGGCAAGTTCAAGCGCTCCACCCTCGGATGGGGCTGGTCGATCATCAATCCGGTCGTCTTCCTGCTGATCTACTCGTTCGTCTTCTCCATCGTGTTGCGGGCAGTGCCGCCTGTCGGGGACCCGAGCGGCCTGCACAACTACGCCTTCTGGTTGGTGTGCGGCCTGCTGCCGTGGACCTTCCTGTCGAACTCGGTGATCGGCTCGGCCGCTTCACTCACCGCCAACCAGGACCTCGTCAAGAAGGTGTACTTCCCTCGCTCGGTGCTGCCGACATCGGCTGTGCTGTCCTGGCTGGTCAGCTTCCTCATCGAACTGGGGGTGCTGGCTGTCGCCCTGCTGATCGTGGGGAACATGGTGCTTCCCTGGCTGCCTCTCGTGCTGGTCATCACTGCGCTCCTGACCGCCTTCGTCCTCGGACTGGCACTGCTGATAAGCCCACTGCAGGCCTACTTCCGCGACATGGAGCACCTCACGACGATCCTGCTCCAGGTCTGGTTCTGGGCCACGCCCATCGTGTGGCCGGTGACGCTCCTGGAAGGAACCGACCGCACCTTCACCGTCCTCGGCTACAACATCATCCCGGCCATCCCGAATCTGATCCGGTTCAACCCGGTGTTCCAGTTCGTCGAGGCCTACCGTGACGTCCTGTACGACCTGCGGGTCCCCTCGCTCGGCAGATGGCTGGGCATGCTCATCTCCGCAACGATCAGCATCCTGATAGGAGGACTCGTGTTCCGTCGCCTCGAGCCTCGCCTGGCGGAGGAGCTGTGATGAGCCGGCCGGCAGTGGTCGTCGACGACGTCGCCAAGAAGTTCAAGCTCTTCCACGAACGTCACGACTCGCTGAAGTCGACGATCCTCAGCGGGCGCCGGGCCCGCTACGAGGAGTTCTGGGCGCTGGATGGGGTTTCCTTCGAGGTTCGTGAGGGCTCCACCATCGGCCTCATCGGTGAGAACGGCTCGGGCAAGTCGACCCTGCTCAAGTGCATGGCCCGGATCCTCCTACCGGACCGGGGCCGGATCACGATCAGCGGCAAGGTGTCGGCGCTCCTGGAGCTCGGTGCCGGCTTCCATCCCGACCTGTCAGGGCGTGAGAACGTCTACCTCAACGCCTCGATCCTGGGCATGAGCAAGAAGGAGGTCGACCTGCGCTTCGACGACATCGTCAGCTTCGCCGGTTTGGAGCGCTTCATCGACACGCCGGTGAAGAACTACTCGTCGGGCATGTACGTGCGCCTCGGCTTCTCGGTTGCGATCAACGTCGAGCCCGAGGTGCTACTGGTCGACGAGATCCTCGCGGTCGGCGACGAGGAGTTCCAGGAGCGAAGTGCTGAGAAGTTCGCCGAGCTGAAGCGCAGCGGGTGCACGATCGTCGTGGTGAGCCACAGCCTCGACCAGATGCGCAGCATCTGCGAGGAGGTCGTCTTGTTGGAGCACGGCAAGCTGGTGGCGATCGGCAAGTCCGGCGAGATAGTCGACAAGTACCTCGGCCACGTCCGTGACGACCGGAGGGCTCGCGAAGCCGAGGAGAGGGCGCGGTACCGGGCGCTGGTCCCCACTGACGAGCCTGCTGAGATCCCTCTCGTGAGCTGCTTCGAGCTGCTCGACGACGAGGGCCACCCGACGAGCACAGCTCGATCGAACGACCCGCTGACCGTGCGGGTCACCTATGACGCACGGCGCATCGGTGAGCCCGTCCGCGTGGCGCTCAGCATCTACCGGACCGATGGTGCCCACGTCGTCAGCCTGAACACCGGATACGGGATCGCAATGGGGGAGGCGGGTGAAGACGGTTCGGTGACCGTCGACTACCGGATCCCGTCCTTGCCACTTCAAACCGGAGTGTATGAATGGTCGCTCGCGCTGCACGACACCGACATGCTGCACATCTTCGAGCGCGCCGAGCGGCTGCGGTTCGACGTGACCCCGGGCGACTTCCACGATCAGCGCGGCCTGGTGGATCTGGGTGGCGAGTTCGTGACCCGCGGGTCTGTCAGCTGATGAGCTTCTTGACCTTGCGGTAGAGCCGCAGCGGCCACCGGCTCTCCATCACGTTGAGCCGGTGGCGGATGGCGTTGAGCTCCCGCGTGTCCTTCTTGAGCTGCTCGATCATCGCCTCGAGTGCCTCACGGCGGGCCCTCTCCTCGGTGAGGACCCGGTGGGCCTCCTCGGCCTTGTTCAACTCGGCCCGATGGGCCAACAGGTCCTCGCCCAGCCGGATTCGCTCCCGGTGCAGCAGCGTGTAGGGCAGCGCCCTCGGAGGCGCCAGCTCGAGGCGGCTCGATCTGCCGAGCGTCGCCAGCTCGTCGACCACCTCGGCGGCAGAAGCACCGTGGGCGACGGCCTGGAACTCGCCTTCAGCAAGCTGCCAGCGACGGAGGTCGTAGCTGTCGAGGTCGGTCGCTGCCAGGCGCGCCAGGTTCAAGGTCAGCTCGTCGACGGTGATCGTCGGTGACCACGGGTGCTCCCTGAAGCCCACGATCAGCTCTCTCGCCAGGTAGGCGAGGCCACGAGCGACGGCAAGCGTGAAGTCCACTCCCCCCTCGGCGTGCCACTCGTCGTCGATGAAGATCAGCTCGTCGCCCTGCGGGACGAAGTTGTCGAGGTTCGTGTCGAGATACCGGGCAGGCAGCACCAGCTCCGAATCGGCCGGTAGGAAGGGGTGTACCGGGTGGTCATCACCTGGCGCTCCGGTGAGGACTGACTCGAGGTGCCGGCGCCACCGCTGGAGTAGTTGCCCCATCGTGGCGGTGTCGTGATCGGCGGCTGCTTGCATCACCAACTGCTCGAGGTTCCAACCGGGAAGGTACTTGACCTTGTCCGGTTGGGATTGGCTGACCCAGCCACGCTCGGGCCGCCCATCACCGGGATGCGCCCTCGTCCTCTCGACGACCCGTACGTCGCCGTCGTTGCGTACGACGGTGGTGTGCTGCCACACGCGGGCACGTTGGGAGCCATACCTCCAGGCCAGCACCTGGGGGTCGAGCCGGCGGTCCAGCGCCTCGGGGTCCCGGGCTCCCAGCACGAGGAACGAGTTGGCGATGTCCCGCCCGAGGCCGGCGTCGAGAAGCACGCGGTGAACGCCCCGGGCGTCGGCTATGAGCGCTGAGGCCTGCTCGTGCCCACCGCAGGGCTCTCGCACCATCTGATCCACGAAGGACACCACGTCGCTCTCGTCATAGGTGGTGTCGGACACGACGACCGTCGGGAACCGGTGATCAGGGAACGGGTAGAGCCATCGTTGGCCCGTCAGGCCGCTCTCGGCCAGCAGCCGACCGAGTGCGCCGCGGCTGTAGGTCCTGACCGCCCGTTGGATCTGGAAGGCCTCGATGCCGACCCACGGCTCGCCTTGGAAGTCCTCGGCATACCCGAGGAGGCACCTCAGGCCGAGCTGGTTCTCGAGGGCGAGGACTACGACGCCGTCGGGTGCCAACGCAGCGAGAGCCGCTTCGACCAGAGCCGGCACACCCCCGCTTTCACCGGCGGCTTCCCTGGCACCCGCGAGCACCACGAGGTCGAATGGAGCGTCGGGCTCGTAGCTCGCGAGGGGACCGGCCAGGATCTCGACGTTGCCGAACCCCTCACAGCGGACCGCGGCAACACGAGCACGGTCGAGGCCGGCTTCCACTGCGACGACGTCGGCTCCGGTCTCGGCCAGGTACCTGGTGAGAGCCCCCGTACCTGCTCCGACCTCGAGAACGCGATCGCCGGGGCCGACAACTAGCGGTCGAAGCAAGTTGGAGCGCAGGGGTGACAGGGCCTGTCGTGTGGGCCAATCGTCGATCTGCTCGGCGAGCAGCCTCGAGGTCGAGGAGCGATCGGCGGCTGCCGCGACGATCTCGAGCAGCCGTGCGGATTCATCGGCGACTGCGAGGGGCTCGCCGATGACCTTCACCCCGCTGGCGGAGTCCACGTACATGGCCCACACGATAGAAGAGCGAGGGCGCAAGTGGCTTACCGTATGATCCAGTTCCCGGTAGATGATCCCTTGCCCGATACCGTGATGCCAGCCGATCAGCGCACTGAGCCCCGCATCTTGTTCGTCCACCGAGCCGTACCCGGCCCGGCCGCACCCGACGCGCGTGACCGGCAGGCCTTCAACCGGGTCGTCGATCTCCGCTGTCTCGGCTTCGATGTGAGCGTGCTCGCGCTCGAGGTCGTACCCGGTGGCGGCTCCGATCTGGCGCTTTCCTCGGTAGGGGTCGACGTACTGGCCTGGACGCCGAGCCCGGCGATCTGGATCACCGAGCACGCAGAGGACTTCGACCTCGTCTACTGCTCGACGATCCTGTCATCCGTCGCGCTCGAGCGGGCCCTGGCGAACGCTGCTCCCCCGCTCGTGCTCGACATGGATGTGCTGCCCTCGGCCGAAAAGGAGGCCTCCCGGGAGGGGCTGGCGACCCGCGACACCGGTGGACTCGCCACCTTCGTCGACCATCAGCGCCGCCGCGAGGCGCCTCTGCTCTCGGCTGCCGAGGCGGTCCTGTGCACCTCGGCTGTGGCCGTGGAGCAGATCTCAGCGGCGGGACACCACGCGGCCACCGTCGTCGTCCCCGCCACCGCCCCGCTCGTCCCGGTGAGGTTCAGGGCGCTACAGCGCGAGGCCCTGGTGCACATCGGACACTGGAGCTCTGATGTCGCCTCTCCCGACGAGGCCGGCCTGGCGCTGATACTCGACGAGATCCTCCCCCTGTTGGGTGTCGAAGCCTCGACGATGCGGGTGCTCAGCGAGGACGCCGTGCCCCGGCAGCGGCGCTTGACGCAGTGGAAGCTGGGTCTGCTGCCCCTCGACAAGGGCCTGGGCGTGTTCGACGATGCCCGCCTGGTGCTCAACGTCCGGCCCCACGGAGCCCCGACACCCGCCCGGATCGTCGATCTGTCGAGCCGGGGGCTGCCTTTCGTCGCCACACCCGCGGCGGTGGGCAGCCTCGACCTGGGTGAGGTCGCCGACACGCTCGTCGCCGGCGAGGCTGATCAACTGGCGAAGAAGGGTCGGGCGCTGCTCGACGATCCTTCGCTCTGGCACGACACCAGCGGGGCGCTCCAGCACCTCGCCGGCGACAACCAGCCCGCCGCGGTGCGCCCGGTCCTTTGCCGAGCCCTCTCCGACGCAGGCATCGCGCTGCCGTCTTCACCGATCGAGCTCACCGTGGCAGCCCCGACCGACGCCGAGTTCACCCCCACCGGGGGGACGATGGCCGCGGTCGACCCGCGGATCGAGCAGCTGGAGCGGGCGATGGTCCCCGCCTGGCAGTGGAACCGGGACGCACAGGTCGCGCTCCAGCAGCCGCTCGGTCGACAAGAGGCGTACCGCCTGTGGGCTGCGGCCTATGCCTCACCCACCGGGCGGCAACGGGTGGACGACCTCGAATACCGGCCGCTGATCAGCATCCTCATGCCGACCTACAACACCGACCCGAAGGTCCTGGGTGAGGCCATCGACTCGGTGCTCGCCCAGTCGTACCCGCACTGGGAGCTCTGCATCGCCGACGATGCGTCGGGTGACGACGACACCCTCCGGGTGCTGCACGCCTACCGCGAGGTCGATTCCCGCCTGAGAATCGTCATCGCAGACCGGAACGAGGGGATCGCCGGTGCATCCAATCAGGCTCTCGCACTGGCGAGTGGCGAGTGGGTGGGCCTCCTCGACCACGACGACGAGCTCAAGCCCGACGCCCTGTACTGGGTCGTCGAGCTCCTGAACCGCTGCCCCGAGTACGACATGGTGTACAGCGACGAGGACAAGCTCGACGCCGAAGGGGAGCTCTGGGATCCCTTCTTCAAGCCGGACTGGTCACCCGATCTCCTCCTGTCGGTCAACTACATCGCTCATTTCACGGTGATCAGGCGAGCCTTGATGCTCGCTGTGGGCGGCTTCGGCGAGGACGTCGACGGCTCGCAGGACTACGACCTGTTCCTCAAGGTGACAGAGCTGACCGACAGGATCGGCCACATCAGCCGACCGCTGTACTCGTGGCGGGTCGTACCCGGCTCGACCGCCTCCGACATCGAGGCCAAGCCGCAAGCCGACACGGCCGGTAAGCGAGCGCTCCGCTCGGCCATCGAGCGCCGCGGCCTGCACGCTTCGGTCAGCAGCGGTGTCACCGCAACCCGCTACCGCGTCCGCTACGAGATCGACAAACGGCAAGAGCTCAGCATCGTGATTCCCACACGTGACGGCGTCGAGTTGCTACAGACCTGCATCGACAGCGTGCGGGACAGCGCCGGAGGCATCGACCACGAGATCGTCGTCATCGACAACCAGAGCAGTGACCCGGCAACGCTCGCCTACCTCGATCGACTCGACCGCGAGCAGTGGGGTCGCGTCATCCGCTACAGCCACGAGTTCTCCTTCTCACGCCAGATGAACCTCGGCGCGCTGTGCGCTGCCGGTGAGCTGATCCTCATCCTCAACAACGACACCGTCGTTCGCACAGCGGACTGGCTAGAAGCGATGATGGAGCACGCTCAACGCCCAGAGGTCGGCGCGGTCGGAGCCCGGTTGGTCTTTCCCGACGGACGTGCTCAACACGAGGGGATAGTCCTGGGAATGGGGGGACCCGCCTACAACCTCGACACCGGGCACTACATGGAGCTGGGTGCCTACGTCAGGGACTGCGCGGCTGTCACCGCGGCCTGCGTGATGATGCGGGCCACCGCCTTTTGGGCGGTCGGCGGGTTGGACGAGCGGCTGCGGGTCGCCTTCAACGACGTCGATCTGGGCATGCGCCTGAGCGAGCGGGGCTTCCGGGTCGTCTACACGCCCTACGCCGAGCTCGAACACGACGAGAGCGCCAGCCGCAAGACGCTGCATCCCGCCGACGACAGCGCCTTCTTCGCGTGGCGCTGGGGCGACCCGATGGACGTGCGAGATCCCTTCATCAGCCCGAACCTCGAATGGCTGAACCCCTTCTACATGCGGTTCTGAGGCTCGATCACCCACCCGCTGAGCGTGTAGAAAGAGCCGGCACGAGCCGCCTGGATGCGAGGAGCTGTCAACAAATGCACGAGCTTCGCCTAGGAACCGTCTACCGCGGACTCGTTCTGGAACGACTCGGACTCGATCTCTCGGGCGAGGACCTGCTCGAGGTCGGCTGCCACGACGCGTCGATCAGCCACGGCATCGAGGCGACCCGCAAGGTCGGCATCGACCTCGTTCCCTACCAGAGATACGCGGACATCGACTACGTCAAGGGCGACTTCCTCAGTCACGACTTCGGTGAACGATCCTTCGATCTCGTCCTTGCGCTCGAGGTGATGGAGCACGTCAGCGACCCCGCGCTCTTCGTCGAGGCCCTCGACCGCGTGCTGTCGCGCGACGGCCGGGCACTGATCAGCGTCCCGAGCTGCGATGTCACGATGTTTCCCGCCTTCCTGCAGGCGTACTTGGACAAGAAATGGGGCCACTACCACCGACGGGGCTACTCGCGAGAGGAGCTCAGCGACACCTTCATCGCCGCGATGCCACGGCGCCGGGTTCGGCTGGCAGAGTGGGACTGCCCGTTCTTGCGCACCAGCTATCTCGCGCTCAAGATCGTGTGGGCCTTGAGCCCTTCGCTCGCTCAGAGACTTCTCGCGAGAACGGTAAGCGCAGATCTGTCCCGGAGTGCGGGCAGCAGGGGCTACTACTTCGTCCTGGTCGGCGACCTGGAGTCGAGCGAGCTTCCCCTGGCCGAACTCAGCCTTCCCGCATCCCGAGGAGCTCACCGACCAGGTGAGCAAGTGACTCGCGCCACGGGGGCAACAGCCCGATCCCCGAAAGCCTGAGAGCCATGTTGTCCAGCCGGGCGTTCACCGGGCGGGACGCAACCGCAGACTCGTAGGCCGCGAGCTCGATCGGGTGTACCCGATCAGGGTCGTGGCCGGCCAGCTCCATGACCGCCCGGGCGAGCTCGTACCTGGAAGCCTCGCCCTGGTTGGTCACGTGGAAGATGCCCGGCAGCCGTTCGCCGATGAGGTGCCTGATCATCCCCGCCAGGTCACCCACCATGGTCGGGCATCCGAGTTGGTCGGCGACGAAACCGAACGTCTCATGTTCGGACGCCAGCGCCAGGACCGATCTCACCATGTTGCGCCCGCGACGACCGCACAGCCAGGAGGTGCGAACGATCGTCGACCCTGGTGGACAGGCGTGCTCACCGGCGAGCTTCGAGCGGCCGTACACCTGAAGCGGGCCGGTCCGGTCCCATTCGTGATAGGCGCCGTCCTTGTGGCCGTCGAAGACCAGATCGGACGACAAGTAGAGCAGATGGGCACCTTGGTGCGACGAGGCGTCGGCAACGTTCAGCGAGCCCAGCGCATTCACCCGGAAGGCGCGATCGGGCTCCCGTTCGCAACCGTCGACATCGGTCCAGGCTGCCTGGTGCACCACGACATCCGGCCTTAGCGAGTCGAGGCAGTCCAGGACGGCGCGGCGATCCGTGACTTCGAGAGCGGTATGGGACAGCGCCTGCACATCCTCGCCTGCAAGAGCCGCCACCAGCTCACGACCGAGAGCTCCCGCAGCACCCGTGATCACTATTCGCACAGCGACCGGAGAAGCATCACTCCGCCTGGAGTCGCTTGACCACTTCCTGCAGAGGTTCGCGGAAGTCGCGCAACACCGCGATACCCGACAACCTGAGGGCCATGTTGTCCAGGACCGAGTTGGCGGGCCGGGGAGCCGGCCTCGGCGGGTCGAGATCCACCGTCTTGATGGGCTTGATCCGGTCGGGGTCGTAGCCACCCGCCTCGAAGACCGCCCGGGCGAACTCGAACCAGCTCACCGCACCCTGGTTGGTCGTGTGGAACAGGCCCGGCACCCGCTCGACGCCGAGGCGGTAGATCATGGTCGCCAGGTCCCCTGCGAAGGTCGGGTGGCCGATCTGATCGTCCACGAACGTCAGCTCGTCGCGTTCCTCGGCCAGCCGCAGCAGCGTCTTGACCATGTTGTTGCCGTGGTAGCCACAGACCCACGAGGTGCGACAGATCGTCGAACCCGGGTCGAGCTCGCGCTCGCCCCCGAGCTTGGAGAGGCCGTACACCGACCGCGGGTTCGGCTGGTCCCACTCGTTGTAGGGACTGGGCTTGGTGCCGTCGAACACGTAGTCGGTCGAGACGTACACGACCCGTGCGCCCACCCGCCGGGCACCGTCGGCCACGAAGCGAGTGGCCAACGAGTTGACCTTGAAGGCAGTGTCCACCTCGGTTTCGCACGCATCCACGGCGGTCATGGCCGCGCCGTGAACGATCAGCTCAGGCCCGAACCCGGTGATCGCCTGAAGGATCGCGTCGCGATCGGTGATGTCCACCGTGTCGATGTCCACGCCCAACACGTCGTGACGCTGCGAGAACAGCGGCATGAGCTCGCTGCCCAACTGCCCGTTGCACCCGGTGACGAAGACCTTCATGTAGGCCTCAATTCTTCAGTGGCTCCCACCACCAGCGGTTGTCCACATACCACCCGACGGTATCTTCGAGCGCCTCGTCGAAGCCCCTCGACGGCTTCCAGCCGAGCCGCTGGACCTTGCTCACGTCGATCGAGTAACGGCGGTCGTGTCCCTTGCGGTCCTCGACGTACTCGATGAACGACTCGTCCTTTCCGAGGATGGTGAGCAGCCGGTCTGTGATGTGGCGGTTCGGGAACTCGTTGCCGGCCCCGATGTTGTAGACCTCGCCGATCTCACCCTGCCGGAGGACCAGGTCCACACCCGCGCAGTTGTCCCTCACGAAGCACCAGTCACGCACGTTCAACCCATCGCCGTAGAGCGGCACCTTGAGGCCGTCGAGCAGGTTGGTGACGAACAGGGGAATCAGCTTCTCGGGGAACTGGTAGGGCCCGAAGTTGTTGGACGAGCGGGTCACCAGGACCGGCAGCTCGTAGGTCTCGCGGTACGAGAGAGCAATGAGGTCGCTTCCCGCCTTCGACGCCGAATAAGGGGACCGGGGCCCGAGGCGGTCCTCTTCGGTGAAGGAACCCTCCTCGATCGAGCCGTACACCTCGTCGGTGGAGATGTGCAAGAAGCGCTCGACCCCCACCTGGGCGGCTACATCGCACATCACGTTGGTGCCGTCGCAGTTGGTGCGCACGAAGGTGTCGGGGTCCTCGATGGAACGGTCGACATGGCTCTCGGCAGCGAAGTGGACCACCGCGTCGTGCCCGTCCATCGCCGCCCTGACCGCCTGCCGGTCACAGATGTCGCCGTGCACGAAGCGAAAGCGCGGGTTGTCCTCGTGGTCGCGGAGGTTCTGGCGGTTCCCGGCGTAGGTGAGCGCATCGAAGACGGTGACTTCGTCGTCTGACGTCTCCATCACATGATGGACGTAGTTGGACCCGATGAACCCGGCCGCACCGGTCACGAACAGCTTCATGAGCTCTGCCTCTTCCTGGTCAAGTCCGCAATGCTACGTGGGGACGCCATTGAGGCTCGATGTCGACCCGCAGGGGATTGTCCTGATCGCGCTTGGACAGGATCGGATCCTCCAGACCCCAGTCAGCGTCGATGGCGGGATCGTTCCACGCCACGCCCAGTTCGTCGGCCGGGTTGTAGTAGCCGTCCACCAGATAGGTGATCGTCATGTCCGACAGGGAGGCGAAGCCGTGAGCGACGCCTGGCGGGATGTACACGCCCTTGTGGTTGTTCTCGGCACCGTCGACCTCACCGAGATCGACCACGAGGGTGTTTCCGTCGGTGTCACTCCCCTCCCGCAGGTCGTGCAGCACGACCCTGGCATGGCCGCTCGGGACGTACCAGTAGTCGGACTGATGGAGGTGGTAGTGCAGCCCGACTATGCAGCCCCGCTGACGGTCCCCGCGGTTGGCCTGGATCATCTCACGTCCCGAGGGGAACCACTGACGACGGTAGGTCTCCACGAAGATGCCGCGATCGTCGCCGTGAACGACCGGTTCGACGATGAAGACGCCCGCTATGGCATCGGACTCGCTGATGTTCGCCACGTTCGTGCCTACTCGACTTCGACCTTCGAGTGGTCGCCCAACATCAGCCGGATCGCTCTCGGCCGGATATCCGAGCGCCGCACCTCCACCTGCTT
>QEUP01000015.1 GCA_003577145.1 Acidobacteriota bacterium
AAGAAGAACGGCTTCTCGGGCGCGTTGACGTGGGCGTCCTTGATGAAGTCGATGGCATGATCGGCGAGGTCGGCGTTGAGGTGATAGCCGTCGGTGGGCTTGGACGGTGGCATCACCGCGTGGTTGTCATGGATCAGATCCGGGTACCACTGGTCCGTGTCGCCCCCGAGGAAGCCGTAGTAGCGCTCGAACCCCCGCCCCAGCGGCCAGCGGTTGAACGGGCCCGCCATCGTCGTCTCGGCCGGCGGGGTGAGGTGCCACTTGCCGACCGCGAAGGTGTTGTAG
Organism: Acidobacteriota bacterium; assembly: GCA_003577145.1. Lineage (GTDB taxonomy): Bacteria > Actinomycetota > Acidimicrobiia > Acidimicrobiales > Microtrichaceae > ATN2. Next base: position 286 of record QEUP01000015.1, read on the forward strand.
CCGCGTTCCACGAGCATCTCGGACAAGAAGCCGTGCTCGAAGCCCATCACCGCGTTGTGCGCCGGGTAGCCCATCGACAGCTCGGTGATAGCGGACAGGCCCAGCGTGTGGTGGTTGCGGCCGGTCAACAGGCAGCCTCGCGTCGGCGAGCACAGCGCCGTCGTCTGGAAGTTGCTGTACCTCAACCCCCGCTTCGCCAGCCGGTCGATGTTGGGGGTCTCGCACAGGCCCCCGAAGGCAGAGAGCTGCCCGTAGCCGACGTCGTCGAGCACGAATATCACCACGTTGGGAGCACCCTCGGGCGCTCGCGGCGGCATCGGCCACGCCGGCGAGGACTCGTCCAGAGTCCGCCCGATCACCCCCGGAAACGGACTGCCGGCCTCGTACTCGACGATCCCGTCGCTCATCAGGACTTCCCCGTGCTCGCTTGCCGAGCGACGTTATCTCAGTGACGGCTGAACCAGTCCAGCGCCAGCGGATTGACCACCTCGGGAGCCGACAGCGGACCGGCGTGGGCGACCCCCGGGACCTCGACATAGTCAGCACCGCTGATCGCGGCGGCCAGCTCCCGGCCGAGGTGAGCCGGACAGAGGATGTCATGCTCGAACCCGATGATCCGGCAAGGCACGGTGATGGCCGCCAGGCTCTCCAGCCGGTCGCGGTACGCCTCAACAGCTCTCCACTGCTGCACGTCGTCGTGCAGATCACCGACCACCGCGTCGATCACCAGCGGAACCAGATCGTCGTCGGTCAACTCCGAGGCGGTGTAGATCTGCGCCATCAGCACGCATGCAAGGTAGCGAGGGGGGAGTGCCTGCCCGGATTCGAGCAGCTCGATGTAGGCGCGGGACAGCGCATCCTCGAAGGCACCGCGGTTGGCGAGAGTGCCGCAGAGCACCGCGGAGCGAACCAGTTGGGGGAAGGCGAGGGCGAGCTCCTGGCCCACCCAGGAACCCAGCGAGTGGCCGAAGAGGTGCACCGGACCGAAACCGAGCTCCTCGACCAGGCGGGCCATGTCAGTCGCCATGTCCTGAACCATGTACTCCGACTCCGGGCACTCGGAGGGCTCGGTGCCCCTCAGGTCGGCGAGGACGCATGAGTGTCCCGCCTCGAGGAACGCTGGTGTCTGCGTGAAGTCGTAGGTGTCGGCCTTCATGCCGCTGCCCGGCAACATGAGGACCGCGTCGCCTTCGCCTCGCACCCTGTAGTGGATGCGCACACCGTTGACACGGGTCTCGGCCACGTCTGTCCCCTCTCCCCCGGTCAATTCGACAGGTCAGTCATCGGCAGCCGGCGGGCGCACTTGACGCATCAACAGCCACAAGATCGCCGTAGCGTCAGGATGCGAGGATCGCCGGCAGAAGGAAGGCTTCGAACATGGCTTCGAGCTCGTCGTCGCTCTTTTGCTCGTCGAGCTCGCTGGTCAGTACGGCGACGATCACCAACGTGATCCACTCCGCGATCTGACGGGTCGGCAGGTCGGAGCGGAACCTGCCGCTGAATGCGCCGCTCACCGTCTGGTCGGTCATGCTGTCCGCGATGAGGCCCGAGATCATCGTCGTCGCCGCCGCCAACCGGCTGGTGAGGCCGGCCGAACGCGGGTCGAAGAAGCGTGCGCTGAACGGGTCGTTGCGGACCATGCGGATGGCAGCCATGATGCCGTCGATGACCACGTCGCCGAGCGGAGTGCCCGCCGGTGGGTCCGACCCCAGCACGTCGGCCAGTTCTTCGGCGAGACGGACCGAGTTGCGGGCCATCACCTCCACCAGCAGTTCCTCCTTGTCGGTGAAGTACCGGTAGAAGGTCGCCCGCGAAACCCCGGCCACCGCGACCACCTCCTCGACCCGCAGGCGGTCGGGTCCGTTCTCCTCGATGCAGCAGATGGCGGCGTCGACGAGGTTGCTGCGGATCTCGTCGAAGGCGTTGCTGCTCGGGTCGGCGCGCCACTGCGCGTTCGTCATCGACTCGACCATACCGACCTGCGCGCCCGAGCATCGCCAACTGGCCCGGGTACCTCTACCCGCCTGGCCACCCTTGGTGGCCACGAGGGTCCTCAACCCCCCACCCAGTAGCCCAACCGGTGTGATTGGTGAAGGTTGGAGCCCTAGCGTGGACGGGGAGATGGCTGCAGCAGGGCAGGATCACCACCTGAATAAACGCCGGGGGAGAGCGCTGCGGGTCTCGCTGGTGCTCAATGCGCTGCTGCTCGTGGTACAGGCAAGCGGGGCGATCGTGTTCGGCTCGCTGGCCCTGTTGGCCGATTCGGCCCACCAGCTCACCGATGTCGTCGGCCTGACGATCGCCCTGGGTGCACGCCGGCTGGCCCTGCGGCCCCACAGCTCGACCTACACCTTCGGATTCAAGCGGGCCGAGTTGCTGGGCGCCCTCGTCAACGCTGCGCTGCTCGTGGCCGCGTCGGGCTGGATCATCTACGAGGCGATCGAAAGGCTGGGAGACCCACCCGAGATCGACGGGATCGGTGTGATCATCCTGGCCCTTGCGGGCCTTGCGGTGAACGCCGGCAGCGCCTGGTGGCTGGGTCGGGTCTCGGGCGAGAACCTCAACATCAGGGCCGCAATGGTCCATCTGGCCGCCGACGCCGCCGGCTCGGCGGCGGTCCTCGCGGCGGGTGTCGCTGCGGCGCTGTGGGATGCGTACTGGGTCGACCCAGCGGCATCGATGGTGATCGCGTTGCTCGTCATCTGGACCGCCTGGGGCCTGGTCACCGACGCCAGCAGGATCCTCCTGGAGGGGACGCCGCCCACGACCGATCCCGAGGCCATCACCCGTGTGATCGCCGCCCACGACAGCGTCGAGGAGGTCCACCACGTACATCTGTGGTCCCTCGATGCTGAGGACACCTTCCTGTCGGCTCACATCGTCGTCGACCAGGCGAACCTCCACGACGCCCAACGCACAGCCGACGAGCTGAAGACGCTGCTGAAGGACAGGTTCGGTGTCGACCACACGACGTTCGAGCTCGAGTGCCACCCCTGCGCCGAACCCGAGCACTGAGGAGGGTCGAGCCGGCCGTCAGTCCAGTTCGACGGCCTTGACCCTGGGAAGGAGCCAGTTCCAGACGACCGAGGCACCTTCGCCGGTGAAGTGGAGCCCGTCGTAGCGAAGCTCGACCCCGTCGATCTCGTTGACGTACTCCCCGTCGGGACACAGCCAGGAGGCCAGGTCGATCACGTGAACGTCGGCGCGTTCTGCCGCCGCGTCGACGAACACGTCGTTGACCCAGCCGGTCCGTTCGGGATCGGCCCGCTCGTCGCCTGCACCCGGCCAAGGCGGCGCCGGCGTGTACCCCATGCACGGAACGGTCGCGATCACGACGTCACCCCCGTAACGGGTGAGGATGTCCAAGCCGGCATCGAGTTGGCCTTCGAGGTACGCGCGATACTCCGGGGTTCCCAACGCCAGGTACTCGCCGTCGATGATGTGATCGAAGACCTCCCAGCCACCGACCATGAGCAGGCTCACGTCGGGACGGTGGCTCTCGACCGCCTCGGACCACTTGGCCGGCCAAGTCTCGCAGTCACCGGTGTTCTCGTAGTCCCGGCCCGCGCTCTGGGGCATGCCGATCGGAAGACCGCAACCGATGATGGTGGCGGAGGCGTAGTCGATGCCCTCGCCGACACCTGTCGTTACATCCGAGTACTCATACGCCCACGACAGGCTCGTTCCCACCGAGTCCCCGACCAGCAGGAACCCCAGGTCACCGGCCTCGCCACCCCCATCGGATTGCAGCGCTGCCTCCACCTCGTCGATCTCCTGCTGGTCGAGGGCCAGGACCGAGGTGCTCTCGTCGGAGGTAAGGCCCGTGGACACCACGAAGAACGCCGCGACCAGGGCGAAGGAGCTGATCCCGGCAAGAGCCCCGGTACGCCCCCGCAGCGTGACGGTGTTGCGCACCGGCAACTCGAGCAGGTGATACGACGCCACGGCGAGAGCCAGTGAGATGGCTATCCGCACGCCCAGCAGTTGCCAGCCGTCGAGGCCAGTCCGGTCCGGGGTGAGCGCGACGTAAACCGGCCAGTGGTAGAGGTAGAGGCCATAGGAGATCCGCCCGAGGTAGCGCAACAGGCTCCCCAATCCCCTGGCGGGGGGTACCAGCCAGGCAAGGGAGGAGCTTTGCTCCATCCGCCGCAGGATCCGCTCGAGGTGGCCGTCGGGCACGTTCACCGACGAGGCGATGAACGCGGCGGTGGTGAACCCGATCAGCAGGAACCCACCCGTGTAGGTGAAAGATGACTGGTCCCGCATGAACGCGAACTCGAGGGCGAGCCCGGTGGCAGCCACCAGGCCGACCCAGCGCAACCGGTTCAACGCCCGGCTCGAGAACTCGACGCGGCTCAACAGGAAGGCGAGGGCCGCTCCTATCAGCAGGCCCTGGGCCCGCGTGTCGCTGCCGTAATAGGGACGAGAGGGGTCACCCGACGGGTCATAGACGATCCACATCCACACCGCCGACACCAGCGCGCCGCCCAGGATGATCGCCGAAGCACCGCGACGACGATTCCGGGTGAGCGCCAGCAGACCCAACACGAGGAGCGGCCACAGCAGGTAGAACTGCTCCTCTATCGACAGCGACCACGCGTGCCGCAGCGGGCTGGGCGCGAGGTCGCCGAAGTAGGACTGACCGCTCAGGAGGAGCCGCCAGTTCATGACCTCGAACAGCGTGGCGAGCCCGTCGCCGCGGATCCTCGAAGCCTGGCCGTACGGCGCGAAGGCCGCGACGTAGACGCCGACCATGCTCACCGTCACAAGCAGCGCCGGGGCCAATCGGCGGGCACGACGCCCCCAGAACCTCTTGAGGCCTATCCCGTCGTTCCTGTTGAACTCCAGCAGCAGCAACGTCGTGATGAGGTAACCGCTCAAGACGAAGAAGAGCTCGATGGCGATGAAGGCGCCTTGCGCCCAGGCAACCGCGCCGTGCCCCAGCAGCACTGTGATGACGAAGATGCCCCGCAACAGATCGAGCGACGGTTGATAGGCCAGGTGCATGCCCGCGCGCGGATCGCTGCCGGGACGCAGGACCGTTTCCTCGGACACCGGTGGCGAAGCAGCGGTACCGGCTCCGCGCTGTTGCCGGCGCTCGTCGAGTAGTGTCACCCGCCGACCTCCACCGCCTCGAAGGCCCGCGGCAGGAGCCATTCCCACATCACCGCTGCGCCCTCCGGGTTGTAGTGCACCCCGTCGGGTCGGGGGTCGATACCGTCTATGACCCTCGGCTCACCACCGGGACACAGGTACTCCCCCAGCTCGACAACGGTCACACCTTCGTGGCGTGACGCCACCTCCCTGGCCACAGAGTTGACCTGTTGCACGCGCTCGTAGTCCCTCCGATCGACATCTATGTCTAGTTCAGAGGTGATCTCGCTGTCGGGGACATCGAAGCACGGCGACGTGGCGATCACCACCGGCGCCCCGCCCGCCGAGAGGATCTCGACCGCCTCCTCGTAGCCCTCCTCGACCAGCGCCCGGTGCGCTTCGCTACCTGCGGCCAGCACCTCACCGTCGACCCAGTAGTCGTGGACCTCCCATGCTCCGACCATGAACACCGAGACGTCCGGGTCGTGCTGAGAAAGCGACTCCGCCCATCTCTCCTCCCACTGCTCGCACTCCGGCGGCTGTTCGACCAGCTCACCCCGGTTGTAGACGGTCCCGTGGATCACTCCGCAACCCAAGAGGCTGGAGGCCAGCACGTCGACCTGTCCGGGGTCGGCCTCCCATCCCATGGTGGCGGTCCAGGGAACCGAATCACCTACGACGAGCAGGCGGACGGGGCGGCCCAACTCGGCGACGATGTCACGGCCCGACGGTGGTACATCAGGTGCTGGGGCCATGAAGCCCGTCGCGACCTCTCCGGTCTCTGCATCCGGTCCGCCCGTCGTGGTCTCGGGCGCGACCGTCACCCCGGAGTCAGCCTGAGCCGACGACGAGGGGCTGGTGGTCTCCACGCTCTCGGCGGCGTTCGAGCAGCCTGCGGCCATGACCAGCGCAACCGCGAGCAGGCCCGCAGTCGCACGGGATCGGGAGCCACACATGGGATGCCAGCCTAGCCCTGATCATCCACGGTGAGGACCCGAGCAGCCCTGTCACGCCCGGTACGACTCCGTCGTCAACGTGCGACGATCCGGCTAGGGTCGGTCGGCGATGATGGGTCCGGCGGCGGGGAATCCCACCACTATCGACCGAGCTCGGCTCAACGGTCGGCTTCGCACCTTCAGGTCAGCTGCACGGTGCTTCGTCGCCGTCGGCTCGATCGTGGGCCTGTCACTGGTGTTCATCACGCCGCTGTGGGCAGGCATCGACGAGCCCGGCCACTTCTACCGCGCCTATCAGCTCACCGAGGGCCGGCTCATCCCCGTCGAGGACCCGACAGGGGTCGCCGAGGGCGGCGGTGCCTGCCTGCCGACCGATGTGGTCGCCGACGTCGAGAAAGGCCGCCTGGACTACCTCGCCGCAGGAGCGAGAGATGCGGGGACCTTCAGCGGCGAGACGCCGGAGCCGGATCTCAGCAACGCCATACCCTGCGGCGAAGACCGCGTGTTCGTCGAGTTCGCGACCTTCAGTTGGTACTCGCCACTGGGCTACGCGCCTCAAGCCCTCGCCGTAGGCGTCGGCCGGTTGGTGGGAGCCCCGGTGTCCATCCAGCTCGTCCTCGCCCGGCTGGCCACGCTGGCCGCCTATGCCGCCCTGGCGTTGTTCGCCATCGGACGCACACCGAGAGGCAAGTGGGCCATGGCAGCCGCCGCGCTCTTGCCTGTCACCCTCTTCCAGGCGGCCACGTCCCTGTCCCCCGACGCGGTGACCGTCGCCCTCGTGATGGTGATGGTGTCATCCGCGTTACGGGCCGCCGACCCGGAGCTGATGCTCGACCGGCGGACGGTCCTCGCAGAGGCGGCAATCAGTTGCGGTCTGCTGGCGCTCGCCAAGCCCACGTACGTGCTGCTGGCCGTTGTGTACGCGGTGGCTTTCGTCGGGCCCCGACGCCGGCTGGACCTGTGGCCGGTGGCCCTACCGGTGCTGGTCGCCGTCGCCGCGTCCATGGCATGGCATCAAGCGCTGTCCCACCTGTTCGCCTGCGATGTGCGCTTCTTCGACGTGTACCCCGACGCGGGGGAACAGCTCTCCAACATCGCGTCGTCACCCCACGGCTTCGCGGGGGCGGTCTTCGGGTCGGTGGTCGACTACGGCGCGACGTGGGTGGAGGACTCGATCGAGGTCGGTGGCCGCGTCCTCGTCTGGTGGGCTTGGAGCGTGATCGTCGCCTTCGTCGGCTTCGTCGTCGTCGGCCTCCAGGCCTCGGACCACGAGACTCTCACGCTGCACTGGTCCCAGCGCCTGGTGCTGCTCGGCAGCGCTCTGGTCGGCTTGTTCGCGGTCATCGGCGGTTGGCTGCTGCACTGCAGCCCGGTCGGCCTCGAGGTGGTGAATGCACCTCACGTCCGCCTGCTCGTCCCGATCGTTCCACTCGTGCTGATCGGGGTGGCACCGCGCCGGGCGCCGCGTCCTCTCGACAGCGCACGGGCCGAGCTACCGGTGGCTCTGGCGCTCGTGCCCTTCTACGTCGTCTGGCTCGTCTGTGTCGGTCTGCGGATGCATTGAGCCCGACCGGCTGGACGCGACCCGGCAACGGCAGAGTCTTAACGAATTCTTCGACGAACTTTGAGTTTCCCTCAGAGCCGGCCGTTTCGATGACGGCATGGCTCAGACCTTCGCCCGGGTCGAGGCCCCCGAGCGGGCTTCCTTCTCCATCGACGCGGCGTTGGACACAACCGCCCGTCAACCGGTGCTGGATCTCGTGGTACCAGTGCACAACGAGGAGGCTGTCCTGGCGTCGAGCATCGAGCGACTGCTCGGGTATCTCGGCGCCTTCCCCTTCTCGTTCCGCGTCAGCATCGCCGACAACGCCAGCACGGACCGCACCTGGGAGATCGCCTGCCGCCTCACGCGCCGCCATCCATCGGTTCGGGCGGTCCACCGGCCGCAGAAGGGACGGGGTGGGGCGCTGCGGTCGGCGTGGATGACAAGCGACGCCGAGGTGGTCGCCTACACCGATGTCGACCTGTCGACGGACCTCGACGCCTTGTTGCCTCTCGTCGCTCCTCTGGTCAGCGGCCACAGCGACGTGGCGATCGGGAGCCGCCTGGTACCGGGCGCCAGAGTCGTACGGGGCCCCAAGCGCGAGCTCGTCTCCCGTGCCTACAACCTGATCCTCCGCATCGTCGCGCGGGCCCGTTTCCGGGACGCGCAATGTGGCTTCAAAGCTCTGCGACGTGACACCGCCGGGCTGCTGTTGCCGTTGGTGGAGAACGACAACTGGTTCTTCGACACAGAGCTGCTCCTCTTGGCCCAACGCAACGGGCTCCGGATCCACGAGGTGCCCGTGGACTGGGTGGACGACCCCGACTCGAAGGTGAACGTGGTCGCCACTGCGCTGGAGGACCTGCGCGGGCTGGCTCGCCTGACCCGCCGGTCGGTGCCATTTCGGGCGGGGGCCCGGTTCAGGTCGCGCCGGCCGCCAGCTCGGCTTTGAGGACGCGACGCAACAGCTTGCCTGTCTCGTTGTACGGGAGCTCGTCGCGGAACTCGACCCGCGCGGGCACCTTGGCCGAACGCAACCGCTCACGCACCCAGCGCTGCAGCTCTTCACCGCTGACCGCCGAGCCCGGCACCCGGACCACGATCGCAGCCACGACCTCTCCCCACTGCGTGTCGGCGAGGCCGACAGCGGCGGCGTCGACCACCTCGCCGTGGGCGACGAGGCAGTCCTCGATCTCCCCGGGTGAGAGGTTCTCCCCGCCCCTGATGATCACGTCGTCGATGCGCCCTTCGAGGAACAAGAACCCCTCCTCGTCGAGCATCCCGCTGTCACGGGTGGCGAACCAGCCCTCGGCGTCCACAGCCGCCGGCCTCCCCAGGTACTCACCGGAGACCTGCTCGCCGCGTACGTGGATCTCGCCGTAGCTGCCGGGGGGCAGAGCCTCGCCGGTTTCGTCACGTATCTCGAGGTCGACTGCCGGCAGGGGCCTCCCCACCGAGGCCAGCCGGCGGCGGCCTGCCTCGTCGTCGGCTGCGAGTGCCTCACGGTGGTCGTCGGGACCGAGCAGTGCGATGGTCGAGCTCGTCTCGGTGAGGCCGTAGGCGTTGACGAAGTCCACCTGCGGGAGCAGGCGGACTGCCCGTTCGATCACCGAGAGGGGCATGCGACCGCCGCCGTAGGACAGCGCCCGTAGCGTGCCCAGAGCGCCTCGGTCGGCTTCGAGGCGTTCGACGATGCGAGCAAGCATGGTCGGCACGACCATGGCGTGGGTGACGCCCTGCTCACGCACCAACTCGACCCATTCGCCCGCATCGAAGCCGGGGAGCTGCACGATGCGTCGCCCGGCGTAGGTGGCGCTAAGGATCGCTGCCATCCCCGCGACGTGATAGGGCGGCACGCTCACCAGCGTTGCCTCGTCCTCACCGGCGCCCATGAACTCCACCGAGGCGAGTACGTACGACACGAGGTGCCTGTGCCTCAGCACCGCAGCCTTGGGAGGCCCACTGGTGCCGCTGGTGAACAGCAGGACCGCGATCTCCTCGGGGTCCATGCTCCAGTCGTGGTCGGCGGGTTCGTGGTCGTCCAACCCGCTGAGGAAGTCGTGACGGCTGACGAGGCGAAGTCCCTCACCTGCATGAAGCCTGTCGATGACGGAGGGCTCGCAGATGACCAGCGCCGGAGCCAACTCGTGAGCCAGCACCTCGAGGTGCTCCTGGTCGAGCCGGTAGTTGAGCGGTGCGAAGGGCAGCCCCGCCCAGGCGCTGCCGTAGAGGGCGATCGGCAGGGCCTCGCTGTTCACGTCGATGAAGCCGACCCGCTGCACTGCCTCCTTCTCGAACAGGGTCGCCGCGCGGGCGGCCCGATCGAACAGCGCGCTGTAGGTGAGCCCCGTGCGACCATCACCGAGCGCGGTCCGCTCGCCGAAGCCGCCCGACGCCATCTCCAGCAGCATCATCAGGTTCAAGGTGAAGCTCCGCTCAATCCGAGGCCGGCAACGGCTTGGCGCCCTTGATGGGGAGCACCTCCCCGGCAAGGGTCAGCGAACCCGCGCCGGGCCTGGTGCACAGCAGCTCCAGGCCGGCGTCGTCATCGACGTAGCGCTTGCCCATCTGCGTGCCGCCGGTTGCATCGGCGGAGATCTGCTGACCGGCGGGGACCTCGGCACCGGCTTCGACGAGCGGCTGTCCCCCACAACCCACGTCGAGATCACCGTGGCCTTTGGTGACGATCACCTCGGTCTCGCACACCGTACTCCGCAGCCGCATCCCCGGCTTCAACTCCACTGTGGTCTCCCTGCTCCTCCGGTCGCGGACCTCAGCGCTAGGACCGAGCTCCTCTGTGGATGCGGTGCCGACGTCGATGGTCCTCGCATCACCCGGCCCGCACCGTAGCGGCACCCGCACTCCACCTGAAGTCGAGCTTGCTGACGCCGCTGTCAGTCTAGTGCCATGATCACAAGCCTCTCGCTCGGTTCGGGGCAGGCCGGCACTCGGTTGGGGTGCGGGTAGGGGAGCCTCCAGGCTTCCCCTCGCCCAGGTCCCAGCGGCATCTACACGAGGACCGGCGACAACCGGCGCGGCCGAAGGCCGCACAGTCGAGAACTCGACGGCGAACCTATGGTTTGCCGTCGACGATTCGGTCCACCAGCCCCCAGCGCAAGGCGCTCGCGGCATCCAGCCGCTCGCCGGTCAGCGCCAGCCAGGCGGTGCGGTGACGACCGATGCGGCGCGGCATGCTGACGGTCCCGCCCGCCCCGGGGACCAACCCCATGCCCACCTCCGGCAGCTCGAAGAAGGAATCGGCGGACGCCTCCACCCGCGACGCGAAGGCGGCCAGTTCCACGCCCGCACCGATGCACGCGCCGTGGACGTGCACGCTCACCCGGTCAGCAAGGCGGTGGACCCAGTAGCCGGCGCTGCGACTGGTGCGGATGCGGTGGGCGATCGCCGGGCCAGGTGACGTGCCGAACTCCCGTAAGTCGCCACCGCTGCAGAACGAGCGGCCCTCTCCCGTGATCACGATCGACTCGACCGAGGGGTCCGCCGCGGCCATCTGCAGCGCCTCGACGAGTGCATCACGGGTCTGGAAGCCGAAGGCGTTGTGGATGCCCGGCCTGGTGAAGGTGATCTCCAAGACCGCGCCCCGACGTTCGGCCGACAGCGGCTCAGGGTCTTTCACCGGCGCCGGGAACGGCCCGTTTGACGCCAGCCAATCCCCGAACTCGGCGCCGCCCTGTAGAGCGGAGTAAGCGAGCGACTCGGCGACGAGCCCCCCGACCACGTCGAGGTCCGCGGAGATCCGTAGGAGTTGCACGAGGGTCGCCGACGCCAGGGGCGCGCCGGCGATGCGATCAGCAAGTCGGTCCAACGCCGCATCCACGCCATCGGGCGGTTCCACCCAGCCGTTGGTCCCGTGAGCCGAGCCGGCCGCATCCACCAACAAGACGTCGAAGGCGGCCAGACCGGTGTGAGCCGCCGCTGGGGGATCCTCGCTGACGGCGACCGTCGGCAGCGGAAGAGCCCGCAGTGCCTGCGCCTGACCCTCGTCGAGGTGCGCGCCGCTCGCGTCGACCACCACGAGGGGCTGGGATCCTCCTATGACGAGGTCCTCGAACACGTGGGGCGAGCGGAGCACGTCGATGAGCTCGGCCAGGGGCCGGACCTCGGGCGACATCGGCCCAACTGTAACGTCGTGTGCGAGTCACAGAGCCCTCCGATGACCGACCATCCCGAAACGCAGACCGCGGGTCCCCTCGCCGGGTGGACCGTCATCGAGCGGTCGCTGCGACCCGCGGTCTCCTACGCCGGGGGACTGCTGACCCGGCTTGGCGCGCAGATCCTGGTCGAGGAGACCGACGGCAGCGACGCCTTGACCGTCGACGCGGGCCGCGACCACGAGCTGCTGTGGGTCCGCAGGCGGGTGGGGGACACGCCCGATCACGACTGGGCGGAGTGCGGGGCCATGACGCTCACCGGTCCGGCCGACGGCCCCCCGCTGTGCGCGCCGGGGCAGCCCGCCAGCGCCGCCCGTGGAGCCGGCCTGGCCATCGAGGTGCTCAGCACCGTCCTCGGCCACACGGTCTCGCTCGACGGGGGTCGCCTGTTGGGCGAGCGGGCCGCCGTCGCCGGCTACTCCCGGCGGGGCCACATCTCCGCCGGTGGGAGCTGCCGGCTGGTCCGTGCCGACGACGGCTGGCTGGCGGTGAACCTGCCTCGTGCCGAGGACGTGGACGCGATACCCGCCTGGCTGGAGGTGGTTCCCGGTGATGACCCCTGGGACCTGATCACCCGGGCGTGCTCCGCGGCGGGATCGGCGGAGCTGGCCGATCGAGCCCAGACGCTGGGGCTGCCGGTTGCCGGCGTTCCCCAGCCCGAGGAGGCCAGTGCCTACGGCATCGACGCAGTGGAGGGCTTCCCGCTCCCCCCCTGGTTGATCACCGAGATCTCGACCGCTGAGACCTCGACGACAGGGAACGCACCTGCCGAGGGGATCACCGTGGTCGACCTGTCGTCGATGTGGGCCGGACCGCTGTGCGCCAACCTGTTGTCCCTCGCCGGGCTGAGGGTGGTCAAGGTCGAGAGCACGAGGCGCCCGGACGGTGCCCGCTACGGCCCGCGGCGTTTCTTCGACCTCCTTCACGCCGGGCACGAGAGCGTTGCCCTGGACTTCGCCCGCAAGCGGGACCTCGAGCGGCTGCGGTCGCTGTTGGATGTCGCCGACGTCGTCATCGAGGCCTCGCGGCCTCGAGCGCTCGCCCAACTCGGTGTGGATCGCCTCGAGCTGTTGGCCGACCGGCCCGGCAAGGTGTGGGTGTCGATCACCGGCTACGGCTCGGTCGGGCCGGCAGCGCAGCGGGTGGCCTTCGGTGACGACGCGGCCGCAGCCGCGGGTCTGGTCTGCACCGCCGCCGGCGGGACGGCCGTCTTCTGCGGTGACGCCATCGCCGACCCCATCGCGGGCCTCCACGCGGCCACCGCCACGCTGGCGATGCTCGCCGGCGGCCGGGGCGGCCTCGTCGACGTCGCCCTCTGCGGGGCGGTGAACCACACCCTCGGCGACGAGCCGGTGCGGCCCGCGACCAGCCGGACCGCCGAGCAATCAGCGGGCGGTTGGGTGCTGCCTGCCGGGGATCGCCATGTCGAGGTGGGTGCTCCGGTCGCCCGCGAGCCGACCGGCCACGCCGCAGACCTCGGAGAGCACACCGAAGCGGTGCTGCACGAGTTCGCCATCCGCTGAGCTGCCCGCTGAGCTACCCCCGCGACGGCCCCCGGACGGGCACGGGCCCAGCGCGCTACCCTGACGCCGACGTCAGCAATCGAGCTCCGGGGGGACGCAGATGAAGGGCGCAATGGAAGGCATCAAGGTCATCGAGGTGGCCCAATGGTGGTTCGTCCCCGCGGCCGGAGCCGTGCTCGCCGACTGGGGCGCCGACGTGATCAAGATCGAGCACCCCGAGACCGGCGACCCTCAGCGGGGCCTGCTCACCTCCGGGCTCCTGCCCAGCACCGAGGGCGTCAACTTCATGATGGAGCAGTCCAACCGCGGCAAGCGCAGCGTGGGCCTCGACCTGGCGAAGGAGGAAGGCCGCGAGTTGCTGTACCGCATGGTCGAGGGCGCCGACGTCTTCTTGACCAGCTTCCTGCCCAGCGCGCGCAAGAAGCTCGGGATCGACGTCGAGGACATCCGGGCGCACAACCCCGACATCGTCTACGTGCGCGGCAGCGGGCACGGCCCCCTCGGTCCCGACGCCGACAAGGCCGGCTATGACGCCACGTCGTTCTGGATCCGCACCGGGATAGCCGACATCATCACCCGGGAGGACGCGCTCAACCCCACACCTCCGCCCGGTGGCGCCTTCGGCGATTCGGCCGGTGCCATGACCATCGCCGGAGGCATCGCGGCGGCTCTGCTGAAGCGTGAGCGAACCGGCGAGCCCAGCGTCATCGACGTCTCACTCCTCAACACCGGGATGTGGCTGCTGTCGGCGACGATCGTGGCCACCAAGCTGCTCGGCTTCAGCTGGAAGCTGGCCGGCGCAGATCGCTTCTCGCCGCCCAACCCGCTGGTGCACACCTACAAGACCAAAGACGACCGCTGGCTCATGTTCAACATGCTCCAGGCCGACCGCTACTGGAAGCACTTCTGCGAGGCGATCGGGCACCCCGAGCTCATCGACGACGAGCGCTTCTGCAACGACGAGGTCCGCAACGAGAACAAGCCCGCCTGCGTGCAGGCACTCGACGACATCATCGCCACCGCCACCCTCGACGAGTGGCGTGTGCGCCTGGCCGACTTCGACGGCGCCTGGGCGCCGATGCAGAACGCCTACGAGATCCACTCCGACGCCGACGCGCTCGCCAACGGCTACCTGCCCGAGCTGCACACTGCCGAGGGCGCGCCGTTCACCCTCGTCACCAGCCCGGTCCAGTTCGACGAGTCCTGGCCCGAGCTCGTCCCCGCCCCCGACCACGGCGAGCACACCGACGAGGTCCTGCTGGAGCTGGGGCTCACGTGGGACGAGCTCATCGAGCTCAAGGCCGCCGCGGCGGTCCTCTGACGGGCCGACCCCCTCCTTGTAGCGGGCCAAGTCGGAGCAACAGCGGCTCTACCAGCACATACGGCTCACCGGCGAGCCGCCAGAGCCAGGAGTCGACGCCCGAACCGCAAAGCCCGGTGTCAATCCGGTGTCAACGGCGACGTCCCCGCGGGCCACGACTCGTTCCCCTCGAGTGTCACGAACAGCGTCATCGTCGTGCTCCGCCCTCGACTCACGTGAGCGTGACCGGAGATCGCCGATCCCCGGGAGACCAGCTCGAGGTCCACCAGGCAGCACGAACATCAGAGTGCTTCCTCCACCGGAACACCTCGTGATCGGCCGGCGTGCCGAGCACTGGACGTGACACATGCGCCCAGCCTTCTCCGCCACTGACGTGTAGAACGCCTCGCCGCCGAAGCCGGCCTGGGGTCTCGGTATCTTGGTTGCAACACGCTCATCCTCAAGCAGGTCGAGCGACTACTCGCCGACGGCGTTGCGGTGGGCAACAAGGCGCTCAAGGAGTACATGGAGGTCAAGGGGTACGCCGACGCTGCACGGTGGGTCTACGGGCAGGCACTCGAGCCGGGGGCATGGACGGACGGCCAGCTGCTGACGATGACCGAGGTCCGCGAGGTGCACCGGATGGCGCTCGCCCCTGTCTGGGCCGTTGCTCCGCCCCCGAACGCCACCGAGCGGGAAACCCCGGGGAGCTTCCGCGAGCACGACATCCAACCGTTCCCCGGCGGGATGGTCCCGCCATCGCGGGTCGACGTGCCCGCCGCCCTCTCCACGTGGCTCGACGAGCTCACCGATGTCGTGCGTCAGGCGCGCCCGATGGAACCGCTCGCCTCAGCGCATGGAGCGTTCGAGCGGATCCATCCCTTCGTCGACGGCAACGGGCGCACGGGCCGACTCCTGCTGAACGTGATGCTGGTGCGCCTCGGCTACGCGCCCGCGATCATCTACACCCGCGACCGCGACCGGTACCTGCGTGCCCTGCACTCGACGGACGCGGGAGAGCCCGGCCCACTCGCTGAGCTCTTGGCCCGCGCCGTGCTCGACAACCTCTACCGGTTCATCGTCCCGGCCGTCGCTGGCCCGAGCCGGCTCGTCCCGCTCGCGTCGCTCGAGCGTGACGACCTCTCAGAGGGCGCGTTGCGCACGGCCGCGAACCGAGGGCGGCTCCGCGCTCAGAAGGGCGACGATGGTCACTGGCGTTCGACGAAGGCCTGGGTCGACGAGTACTTGACAGCCCGGCACGAGCGCCGTCCGTTGAGCGTGTGAGTTGGCACCGGATCGACACCGCAACCCGCAGAAATCGCGTCGATTCCTGGCTCTCTCCGCTCATCGGCGAGCCATAGTGCCGGCAGAGCCGTGCTGCTCGGCCTTGGCCCCCCTTGCAAGGAGATCGGCGTGTCGGCACCTCGGTCGTTTGCGTCTGCGAGACTTTGCGCGCGCTTGGGGCGACACTGCCGAAGACGTCCAGGCGGGTGGAGTTCCGATGGCCGACGCCCCGATCCTCGAGTTCGATCCCGATCGCAGCTCACTCGTCGACCCGACTGCGCAGCCGGCGCTTGCCGGTGTTCCGCCGATCGCAGTGGCGTGTTTCTTCCCGAAGGTGCTGGAAGACGTCTGCGCCGGGGCGACGGAGTTGTGCCCGCTGCCGAGCCTGCTGCCCCTGTGGCGGATCGAGTGGAACGGGTCGCGGCTCGCGGTGTTCTACCCGGGACAAGGTGGGCCACTTGCCGCGGTGACGCTCGAACGTGTCATCGCCGCGGGCTGCCGGACCGTCATCGCGTGCGGCGGTGCGGGTGCGCTGCTCGCCGATCTCGAACTGGGTGCCATCGTCGTCGTCGATTCGGCCGTGCGGGACGAGGGAACGTCGTACCACTACCTGCCGCCGGCCCGTGAGGTGGCCGCTGAACCGTCGGTCGTGGCGCACCTGGCGGCGGTGGCCGAGCGCGCCGGTGCACCGTGCCGTGTCGCCAAGGTATGGACGACTGATGCCCTCTTCCGGGAGACGCCCACGAAGGTGCAGCGCCGCCGCGAGGAAGGGTGCGCCGTCGTCGAGCAGGAAGCCGCCGCACTGCTCGCCGTTGCCGCATTCCGCGGCATCGCCTTCGGGCAGTACCTCCTCGCCGGCGACGACTGTTCGGGCACGACCTGGGACCACCGCGGCTGGACGAACGCCATCGACATCCAGCACGCCCTCTTCTCGCTCGCGGCAGACGCCGAAGTCGCGCTGGGTTGAGCCCTGGTGGCCGGCGTGGCCCCGATCCGTTGCGGAACCTGACCGTCGCCTGAGGCATGCTGGGCGGGTGAGCGTAGTTCGCGTCTGCTTCGTGTGCATGGGCAACATCTGCCGCTCCCCGACCGCCGAGGCGGTGATGAAACGAAGCGCCGAGGAGGCGGGGCTGGTGCACCGTCTGGAGGTCGACAGTGCCGGCACCGCCGACTTCCACATCGGCGAACTGCCCGACCGGCGGGCGAGAGCCGAGGCGAGGCGGCGGGGTCTCGAGCTCGCCTCACGTGCCCGGCAGGTGCATGTGGGCGATTTCGAGTACTTCGACCTGATGGTCGCCATGGACGAGCTCAACGCCGCCTTGTTGCGAGATCTCGCGCCCGACACCGCAGCCGCGGCCAAGGTTCGGCTGCTGATGGACTTCGCCGAGGACGGGGCGGGATCACCCGACGTGCCCGACCCGTACCTCGGCGGGGCTGAGGACTTCAGCCACGTGTTCGAGCTCGTGGAGGGCGCCTGTGGAGGCCTGCTCGACCACCTCCGCGCAGTGCACGACCTGCGACCATGAACGCCGCGCTCGCCGATGCCATCGCCGAAATGCTCGCCGTCGAGGTGCTGGAGTGCCGGCCAACGGTCGGCGGCGACATCTGCACCGCCTATCGGCTCACGCTGGGTGACGGCCGTCGCATCTTCGCCAAGACCAGGCATGACGCACCCGAGGGGATGTTCCGATCCGAAGCCGAGGGCCTGGCGTGGCTGGCCCGCGCCGGGGCCGCCCGGGTCCCTGCGCCGGTGGCGGTGTGCGACGGAGACGCCGCGCTGCGCTTCCTCGCCCTCGAGTGGATCGAGCCGGGACGGCCCAACCGGGCCTACGACACGCAACTTGGTCGCGACCTCGCGGCGCTGCACTCCGCGGGGTCCGATCGGTTCGGTTTCGCGTCCGACGGCTTCATCGGCAGCATCCCCCAGGACAACACCCCGGGCGAGGACTGGGCCGAGTTCTACTGGACCCGGCGGCTCGAACCGCTCTTGCGAGAGACCTGCGACACCGGTCTGCTCGACGAAGCCGCCCGGCGTGGCTTCAGCCGGTTGGCCGACCGGCTACCCGAGTTGGTCGGCCCCGACGAAGCCCCCGCGCGGTTGCACGGTGACCTGTGGTCGGGTAACGCCATCTGTGACTCGGCGGGATCGCCCTGGCTCATCGACCCGGCCGCCTACGGAGGTCACCGGGAGATGGACCTGGCGATGATGCGGCTGTTCGGGGGGTTCGGATCGGAATGCTTCGCCGCATATCACGAGGCCCATCCCCTCGCCGACGGCCACGAGGACCGGGTCGCTCTCTATCAGCTCTACCCGCTGCTGGTGCACGTCTTGCTCTTCGGCTCCGGTTACGTCGGGCGCACCAGGGAGGCCCTGCGCAGCTATGTCAGCGCCTGACGGAACTGCCCGAGCGATCACGCTGGTGATCCTGGCCGGCGGCCGCGGTACGCGCTTCGGGGGAGCCAAGCAACTCGAGCCGGTCGGGCCCGCCGGTGAGGCCCTGCTGGACTACACCATCCGGGACGCCTCGACCACCGGCTTCAGCCGGACGGTCATCGTGGCGAGGAGTGACATCGACGACGCCATCCGGTCGCATGTCAGCCGCATGCACCCCGATGCGGACATCACCGTCGTGTGCCAGGACCGCCACGGTCCCCACCGCGACAAGCCGTGGGGAACGGCTCACGCGCTGCTCGCAGCAGCCGAGACCGTCCCCGGTCCCTTCGCCACTGCCAACGCCGACGACTACTACGGGGCGGGTTCCCTCGCCCTCCTCGCTCCTCTGCTCTCGATAACCGACGCCGGCTCGTCGGACTGGTTCCTGGTCGCCTTCCCGATCACCGGGACCCTTTCAGCGAGCGGGCCGGTGAGCCGCGGGGTCTGCCAACTCGACGACGACGGTCAGCTCGTCCGGGTGACCGAGGAGCGGGTACAGCTCTCCCCCCGCGGCACCATCCAAACCGTGGACGGCACCGAGGTCAGGCCCGACACGCTCGTGTCGATGAACCTCTGGGGCCTGGCGCCGCCGGTCTTCGACTGCCTGGCGAGCGGTTTCGACCCCTTCGCCGCTGCCCACCTCCACGACGGCGAGGAATACCGGCTGCCCGACGAGATCGCTCGACTGCTGTCTGCGGGACGGGCCGGCGTGCGAGTCGTTCGCTCCGACGCCCCGTGGGCGGGCATCACGCACCGCGCCGACCTGCCCGGGCTCCGCCGGTTCCTGGCCGAGCTCGACAGGACCCGACCCGGGTAGCGGGGTGTGACGGGGTTCCCCCCTACCCCGCCGACCGGCTGCCGCCGGCTCGTCCCAACCTGGCGACCTGCGCCAGACTTGGCGCAAGGCATTGCCACGTCAGAGATGCCCCAGCAGGCCGCCGACCGGCGGCTACGCCGGCCGCCGATCTCACCGGGAGGGACCACCGTTGCCTGCCTACGACCCATTGGCGCTGTCCGAGCAGCTCTTCAGCGGCGAGCTGAGCATCGACGAGCGCCACCCCGTGACCCTCGCCGTGCAGACCCAGCTCGCCGAGCTGCAACCAGGCACAGCCTTCGTCGAGTCACTGGCCAACGTCGCCTGCTTCGACACCGGCTCGTCGCTCGTTCTCGTCGACTGCGGCGGGGTCGGTCACATGCATCAGGTCCACCAGGTGATCCGGGACTGGACCGCGTCTCCACTCCACACCGTCGTGTACACCCACGGACACGTCGACCACGTCTTCGGCATCAACGTCTTCGCCAACGAAGAAGACATCAGCGCGACGACGGTGATCGCCCACGAGGCGGTACCGGCCCGGTTCGATCGCTACGTCCTCACCAACGGCTACAACGCCCACATCAACCGTCGCCAGTTCCGGCTGCCCCAGCCGTGGTGGCCCAGCGACTACCACTACCCCGGTGTGACCTACGACGACGAGATGACCGCCGAGGTCGACGGGCTGCGCTTCGAGATCCGCCACGACCGGGGTGAGACCGACGATCACTCCTGGGTGTGGGTGCCGGACAGGAAGGTCCTCTGCACCGGCGATCTCTTCATCTGGGCGGCCTGCAACTGCGGCAACCCGCAGAAGGTGCAGCGCTACCCGGCCGACTGGGCCGAGGCCCTTCGCAAGATGGCCGCCCTCGGCGCCGAGCTGCTGCTCCCGGGGCACGGGCTGCCGATAGCCGGCGAGGAGAGGGTCGAGCAGGCCCTGCTGGACACCGCGGAGTTCCTCGCCTCGATCCACGACCAGACCGTTGCACTGATGAACGACGGTCGGACCGTCAACGAGATCGTGCACTCCGTGACGGTGCCGGACCACCTCCTCGACAAGCCGTACCTCCAGCCCGTCTATGACGAGCCCGAGTTCATCGTGCGCAACACCTGGCGGCTCTACGGCGGTTGGTACAGCGGCGACCCCGCCGAGCTGAAGCCCTCCCCGGCTGGTGAGCTGGCCGGCGAGCTGGCCCGGTTGGCCGGGGGTGCCGATGTGCTGGCCGGCAGGGCCGTCGCGCTGGCGGCGGCCGGCGAGCTGCGACTGGCCGGGCACTTGGCCCAGCTGGCGGTGCAGGCAGAGCCCGACAGCCCCGAGGCTCACCGCGCGCGGGCCGAGGTGTACCGGCGGCGCACCGAGGCCGAACGCTCGACGATGGCGTCGGGCATCTTCAACGCGGCCGCCGAGGACTCCGAGCAGTACCTCTCCTGAGGGCCTCCCCACGGTTGGAGGCTTGCGACTCGATTTGGGTGAGCCCACGCCCGACGAGATCGCCCGGGCCGAGGCCATCGCTCGACTGATCGCCCCCCACGCGACCGATCGCGCCAGTTGAACCGTGCTGCTCCTCGACAGCGGTGCGATCACGAGGCTCGCGCGCCGGGACCGGCAGACGGTCGATCATCGGTGTGCTGCGCCACCCGGGGATGTGGCCCCAAGTCGTGCCATCCGTGGCAGGCGACGGCTGTCGCCGCGCCCTGCACGAAGGCAGCCGGGTGAAGCGTGGCCACGAGATCAACGCGATCGCGGCCTCGGCTACTCGCCGGGTCGCGGGTGGGCGAGGAAGAAGTCGATGATCAGCAGCGACGCGTCGACGGCCTGGGTCGTGTAGCCCAAGCCGGTTGCGCCGGCCTGCTGCTGAGCGGGGACCCCGGCGGCGTCCTCTCCGGGAGCGGCGGCGGCCGGTTCGGCGCCGGGCCAGGTGTGGCCACCGTCCTGCACGAAGTAGGCCTCGACCGTGTGGCTGTCGGTGCAGCCGGTGTAGGTCAGGTGGCGTACCTCCTCGTTGACGACCTCCTCTCCCGGGTCGGGGTCACAACCCGACACGGCAGCCCACGCGGCGATCCCCTCCTCCACGGCGGGGCTCTTCACGAACGCAGGTGCGCCTGGCACCGAGCCACCCTCGTAGGCGGCGATCGGGTCGGCGGTGCCGTGGAAGACGATCAGCGAGGTCGCCCCGGGCTCGGTCACGCAGAAGTCAGGCGGGAGCAGCGATGACACGTGGGCGACGGCTGCGAAGGTGTCGCCGAGCTCGCATCCGACGAACCCGGCCATGATCGAGCCCGTCGAGAAGCCGGCTGCATAGACCCGGTTCGCATCGATGCACAGCTGCTCGCTGACCGTGGCGACCAGTGCTTCGGTGAACGCCATGTCGTCCTCGCCGATCCCGGGGTAGAAGCCCCAGTTGCCGCTGACACCGTCGGGTGTGACCGTCACCGCACCCGCCTCCGCCGCAGCCGTCGCCAGGCCCGTGTAGGCCTCCTGTTGCTGCGCCGTGCTCGACAGGCCGTGGTAGTCGAACACGAGGGGTACCGCTTCGACTCCGTCATAGGACTCGGGCACGGTGAGCAAGTAGGTGCGGTCCCTGCCGTTGAAGCTCGTCGTCTCGGTCGTCTGTCCGGGTTCGGCCGGCTTGGCCGGGTCACAGGTCGGGGCAGGCGCCGGCTCCGGAGGCTGCACGGCGGTCGTGCCGGTGGCAGCGTCGCTGGTGTCGGTGACGTCGGGGAACCCGAAGGTCGAAGACGTCGAACTGCCGGCGGCCGAATCGTCGCCGGCGTCCTCGGCCGAGTCTGTCGAGCAACCGCTGAGGGTCATCACGGCTGCGAGCATCGTCAGGAGCAGTTTGCGCATTTCCAATCCCGCATCGCGGATCTGGTCCCCGAGGGCTTGCCGAAACGCCCGAATTGTACCGACGGCGCGAGGCGTGCAGCGCGCGGGCTCCCGCCAGGAGCAGCGCTGCGGGACCGGTGGGAGTACCGGCCCCGCAGCGGCGGGATGGAGGGTGAGGGCCGGACCGGTGCTGGAGGGCGGCCCGGCGGCCCGTCACCCGATGGGTGGGTCTGGTGTGGGGGGAGGCGAGCGCCGACCGGAGGGCGACTCTTCGAAATGCCGGCGTGGGCTCGAACCGGGACCGGCTCGACGAGACGGATGCATTGACATGGCCGACTCGACCCGTCGGTGCCGGTTGTGTGAGGTCGGGTCCGGTGCGGGGGTCTGTTCGGTCATGCCTGACACTCTGATCGACGATCACAAGACGATCGTGTGGGTCCGGTGATGGAACTGTGAAGCAGTCTGAGGTCGTTCTCAGCGACCTGCGGATTCGTCACCCTTCCGGGCGACTCGGCAACGGCACCATGTGCCTCGCAGGGCTGACCCAGGCTTCGGCCTCGAACTGCTCGATCGGGTGCTTGTCTTGGGTGGCGCGTGACTGCTCGAGGCTGGCTTCCCGTCGTGCTCACAGGAGTGCAGAGGCCTATGCTGACTGTCCTCGGGTCATCGAGTGTTGGCGGGGTGAGCAGATGGCGGATACGAGCGGGGGCCCTCTCCGTCGAGGTCTGTTGGGTGCCGCCGGTGGCGTGCTGTCGATCGCGCTCATCACGATCACGGGACTGGCCATTGCGGGTCCCTCTGCAGAAGAAGACCTACCTGATGCTGGTTCCGACAGAGCCGTGCTGGAGTTGCAGGTGGCTGCCGCGCTCTGCCCTGTCGCCTCGGACACGGCAACGGTGCTGCTCGACCCGGGAGTCGACGCACGCAGCTGGGCTTCAGAGATGGAAACGGAGCTCCGCCAACTTGGGTTGACAGATGTCACGCCTCTCAGCGCTGAAGAGGCTCATGCCCGGCTCGACGAACTTGTAGGAGAAGCCGAGCAGTTCTCACAAGTCCGAGAGCCTGACCTGCGGGGCGTTGTCCTCCTGCGGCCCTCAGCACTCGCGGGAAGCGCTCGCACTCTGCCCCAGGTATCGGAAGTCGTCGACGTAGACGGGGCGCTGCTACCCACCTACACGGACATGTTGAACGGACGCTGGCAGGGAGGCGTGAACATGATCGTGTTCTTCCAGCCCGAAGCCCGATCACAAGACATCGATGCGGTGACCAACTCGATTGCCAGTGATCCGACGATCGCCACCTATTACTACGTAGACCAGCAAGAGACCTACGCCGAGTTCCGGGATCTGTTCTCGGACCAACCGGACAAGGTTGCCCAGGTAACCCCGGAAGAGCTGCCTACGTCTCTCAGGCTCGTGGTCAGCGACCCCATGTCACTGGCCGAGCGATCACGCACCTATAGGTCCATGGTCGGGGTACGCGAGGTCCTCACGGCACCCTCTTTCCCAGGCATCGAGGTCAGCTTCGATTCGCCGGCAGCGCGCGATGCGCTCGAACAGGTGAACTCCAACTGTGGCAACTGATTCCCGCGAAGCGGGGCCCTCGATCAAGGTGTGAGCTTCGAACGGAATGGATCTGGCCGGCCAAAGGTTGTTGTCGCGACAGTGGGGGAAGAGATGAAACTGCCAGGTCTGATCGACAGGGCCTACGAACAGGGCGGGGAGGTGGTCGCCGGGGTGCAACCCGATCAGCTCGAGCTGCCCACGCCCTGCGACGAGTGGAACGTCCGCCAACTGCTCAATCACATGGTCGGCGGGATGCACATGTTCGCCATGGGTGCCCGCGGAGACGACCCGGACATGGAAGCGATCACCGGGGACATGCTCGGCGACGACCCGTCCTCGGCGTTCGACGACGCTGCCCGGATCGCCAACGAAGCGTGGCGCTCGGAGGGTGCGCTCGAGCGGGAGATAACCATACCGGTCGGGGCGTTCCCCGGCTCCGTGGCTGCCAACATCTGCCTTTTCGAAGCCGCAGTCCACGCGTGGGATCTCGCCACTGCCACCGGCCAGCCTTTTCATCTCGACCCCGACGTGGCGAGCACCTGCATCGAGTTCACCAGCGGCTTCGGCGAGCAGCAACGCCGAGGTCCCTTCGGTCCAGCCGTCGTGCCGGCCGAGGACGCCACCGACACCGAACGCCTCGTCGCCTGGCTCGGCCGCCGGCCCTGACCCCCCTCCGCAAACGTTTTCTGTGAACGCGGATGGCCCCTATGGGGGCCATCCGCGTTCACAAAACCCGCGAGGAGAGCCAGGGCGTACGCTCGTGGGGCGGTGAGCGACCGGGAGATCAGATGATCCTCGACAGGTTCAGGCTCGACGACAAGGTGGCCATCGTCACCGGCGCTGGCCGCGGAATCGGCAGAGCCGTCGCGCTGGCCTTCGCCGAAGCCGGTGCCGACGTCGCGTTGGCCGCCCGCACCAAGGAGCAGCTCGAAGAGGTGGCCGCCACGGTGGAAGCATTCGGGCGCCGGGCGCTCGTCGTTCCCTGCGACGTGACCGAAGAGGGCGCCCTCGGTGATCTGGTCGACCGCACGGTCGAGGACCTCGGGGCGATCGACCTGGTCGTGAACAACGCCGGCGGGAGCATGCCCCAACCCTTCCTCGACACGAGCATCGCCGATCTCGAGAACGCTTTCAGCTTCAACGTCACCACGGCGTTCGAGCTGTCGAAGCTGGCGGTGCCTCACATGCTCGAAAGAGGCGGGAGCATCGTCAACATCGCTTCGGCGATCGGCCGGCTGAGCGACCGCGGCTACCTCGCCTACGGGACCGCCAAGGCAGCCATGACGCACATGACACGGCTCATGTCGGCTGACTGCGCGCCCCGCGTCCGGGTCAACGCGATCTCGGCTGGTGCAGTCGCCACCTCCGCCCTCGAGATCGTCATGGGGAGCGAAGAGCTCAGGAACGAGATGGAGCAGGGGACGCGTCTGCGGCGGCTCGGCCGGCCCGAGGACATCGCCTTGGCCGCTCTCTACCTGGCGTCGCCTGCATCGAGTTGGGTGACGGGCAAGGTACTGGAGGTCGACGGCGGCATGGAGGCTCCGAACCTCGATCTGCACATACCCGACCTCTGATGAGCCGGCTCCGTGACACGGGCGCTCGACTCGACTGTCTGTGCTCGTCCGCGCGGCCATAGGGTTCTCATCCGTGAACGAAGCGAGCGAACCGGCTGAGACGGAGATCACCGAACCCGTGGAGCTGTGCCGCACTGACGGCACGCTGAACCCTGACGCCGTCGGGTTCTCCAGGGTCCCGTTGCACACCTGCAACCTGTCGGGCCGATGGGGTCGCAAGAAGCGCTGGGACTACTGGTGCGTGACCAGCGACGATTTCGTCCTGTCACTCACCTACGCAGACATCGACTACCTCGGCCTGGCCGCGGTGTGGTTCCTCGACCGCCGCTCGGGGGAGACGTTCAGCGCCGGGATGGGGACGCCGCTGGGGATCGGCTTCGACCTACCCGACACGGTCGGCGGTGGCCCCATGCGCTACGACCACCTCGGCCTCGACATCTACATCCGTGAAGAGGTTGCGGGCACCAGGCTGGGCGCAGCGGCGCGCAAACGAGACGGCCGGGTCGTGTACGCCGATGTGCTCGTCGCCTTGCCCGAGGGCCACGAGACGCTCAGCGTCGTCGTCCCCTGGGACGAACGGACCTTCCAGTACACCTCCAAGCACAACACCCGCCCCGCCATCGGGTGGGTGAGGACGAACGAGGAATCCTACGAGGCCGGCTCCGACACCAACTCCTGGGGGTGCCTCGACTTCGGGCGTGGCATCTGGCCGCACCGGATCGTGTGGAACTGGGGTTCGGCATCGGGACGTTGCGACGGACGCGTCCTCGGATTGCAGCTCGGAGGCAGATGGACCGATGGCACCGGCTCCACCGAGAACGGGATCGTCATCGACGGACGTCTGCACAAGATCTCCGAGGACCTGGAGTGGACCTACGACCGCGAGGAATGGAAGCGCCCCTGGCGCATCCGCACTCCCCGCTCCGAGCGCGTGGACCTCTCGTTCATCCCCGAGTTCGAACGTGGCGAGGGCGTCAACCTCGGCGCGGCGAGGACCGAGGTCCACCAGTGCTTCGGCACCTACCACGGGACGGTGCTGCGCGACGACGGCTCAGCAGTGGCACTCGAAGGCCTCTATGGCTGGGCCGAAGAGGCACGCCAGCGCTGGTGAGCCGACGGCTCCTCGAACCTCGGGTGAGCCCAGGCGCAGTTGCTCAGATGCCTTCGGCGAAGGCCTTGATCTCGAGGTGCTCCTCGAAGCCGGCCACGCCCATCTCCCGGCCGAGCCCGCTCTGCTTGTAGCCACCGAAGGGGACGTCGGGCCCGTAGAAGACGCCACCGTTGATCCCGATGGTGCCGGTACGGACCCGGCGGGCCACCTCGATGGCCCGCTCTCTGTCGGCGCTCACCACATGTCCCGACAGGCCGTACACCGAGTTGTTGGCGATGGCGACGGCGTCGTCATCGTCTTCGTAGGGGATGGCGACCAGCACCGGTCCGAAGATCTCCTCTTGGGCGACGGTGTGATCAGGATCGACGTCGGCCAACAGGGTCGGCTCGAGGTAGTAGCCCCTGGGATGCTGCGGCGGGCGCTCGCCACCCATCACCAGCCGGGCACCCTGCTCCAGACCCCTGGCGATGTAGCCCTCCACCCGCTCTCGCTGCTTGGCGCTGATGAGAGGGCCCATGAGGTTGCCGGCGTCGGTCGGATCGCCGTAGGGGACGGATTCGAGGCCGGCGGCGATCACCTCGATGCCCTCCTCGTAGCGGCTGCGGGGCAGCAGCAGCCGGCTGGTGATGGCACAGCCCTGTCCGGCATGGGTCGTGACCTGGAAAGCACACATGCCCACACTCGAATCGAAGTCGGCGTCGTCGAGGACTATGTAGGCGGACTTGCCCCCGAGCTCCAGGAACACCCGCTTGACGGTCGCCGCGCCCGCCGCCATGACCTTGCGACCGGTGGCGGTGGAGCCGGTGAAGCTGACCATGTCCACCCTCGGGTCGGAACTCAACAGGGCACCGATCCCGTGGTCCGACGAGGTGACGATGTTGATGACACCGGGCGGGAAGTCGGTCTGCTCGGCGACGAGCCGACCGAGCACCGATGCAGACCAGGGTGTGTCGGGTGCCGGCTTCAAGACGACCGTGTTACCCGCTGCGAGTGCAGGGGCGACCTTGGCCAGGTTGATCTGAGTCGGGAAGTTCCAGGGGGTTATCGCACCTACGACGCCCACCGGCTCGCGCTCGACCCAGCGGTGGGTCGGGATACCGAATGGCTCGGCCTCGCCGAGGTCTTCGCGGTACTCGTACTTCTCGGCCAGGTCGGCGACCCAGGCCAAGGCCGCGACCGGTGAGTCCAACTGGGCCATGTGGGTCAGCATCACCGGGCAGCCGACCTCGGCCACCGTCATCGCCCTGAACTCCTCCAGGTGATCCAGCAGGGCGCGCTGGAGCTGGCGTACACAGTCGGCCCGCAGTTCCTGGTCCCGGGACCAGTCGGTGTCATCGAAGGCTCGTCGGGCGGCGGTGATGGCACGGTCGAGGTCCGCCGCAGTTCCACAACCGGCCACACCGATCGTCTCCTCGGTGGCAGGGTTGACGTTGTCGAACGTTCCCCCCGAAGCGGCAGCCAACTCGCCGTCTATCAGCAACCGATCTTCTCTTAGCACCTCGTCGGCCACCTCGGCCCCCCGGCTCGAACCCGATAGGAGTGCTGCGAATCCTCGCTCAGTCTGACCAGCGGTGGGTAGCCGTGCAAGCGACGGTGGCACCGCGCGCTCGAGGTCAGCGGCGTATCACGCCCAAGCGGCCGTTGCGGTAGTCCTCGACTGCCTCGGCTATCTCGGCACGGGTGTTCATCACGAACGGGCCGTAGCGGGCCACCGGCTCCGAGAGGGGGCGCCCGCTCAACAACAGCACCTCGGTTTCCTCGTCCGCCCCTGAAGTGGCCGACATGTCGACGCGGTTGCCGCCGGCACCGAAGACGGCCATCTGTCCGTCACCCACCTGGGACGGCAGGGTGAGCTCACCCGCGAAGACATAGGCGAAGGCGTTGTGGCCCTCGGGGACCTCGACCGTCAAGTCAGCTCCCGGAGCCGCACTCACGTGGAGATAGTTGATCGGCGAGTGAGTCGTCACCGGGCCACCGACTCCGTCGAACTCGCCTGCGATGACGCGCACCCTCGCCCCGTCCCGCTCCACCACCGGGATGGTCGAGGCGCGCAGGTCTTGGTACCGGGGGGTCGACATCTTGTCGGCTGCCGCCAGGTTCACCCACAGCTGGAAGCCGTGCATCCGACCGCCTCGTTCCCGGATGTCCCGGGAAGGCATCTCGGAGTGGATCACCCCCGAACCGGCGGTCATCCACTGCACGTCCCCGGGGCCGATGAAACCGTGGTTGCCTTCGGAGTCCTCGTGCTCGCCGACGCCGTCGAGGATGTAGGTGACGGCCTCGAAGCCCCGGTGGGGATGGTCCGGCGCGCCCTTCGCCTCGCCGGGTGCGTAGTCCTGGGGTCCCATCTCGTCGAGCAGGAGGAAGGGGTCGACCATGTCGACCCTGGCGGTGGGGAAGGCGCGGCGCACCACCATCCCCTCACCCTCGAGGGTGCGCACGGCATCGACGACAGCGAGGATGTCCTTGCGCTTCGGGTCGGCCACGAGGTCCTCCAGGGTCGGCAGGTCCGTCGTATGCACACAACCCGGCGCAACCCCGCGCCTATTCCGGAAGCAGGATTGCGCAAGCGACGACTGCGCAGGGCGCCTCTACGGCTCACCGGTCCAGCGACGACACATCGAGCTTCAGCAAGGTCATCGAGGGTGGTGCGAGGTCGACCCTGATCGCGCTGGGCGAGACGAGCTTGGCTCTGCCCGGTACGGGCGTGACCCGCCCGGGCCTCTGCCAGGTGTTGCGAGCCTCCAGGTCACGGTCGTGCAGGATCTCCACCTCGACACCTGAGGTCCTCAAATCGCCGAGCTGGACGTCCACGGCGATCTCGTGTCCGATGCTGCGGTGCACCAGGCACAGCGTCACTCGGTCGGCCTCGGCGTCATAGCTCGCCGACGCATCGATCACCGGCACAGGGCCTCGCCCGCTGGTCTCCAGCTCCGGACAGTCCAGCGCGACCCGTAGGGACTCGCCCGAGGTGGCGCCGCTCAGCATCACGAAGGGCCAGTAGGTCGCCTCGCGAAGCACGCCCTCACGGCTGGTCTTGATGGGTCCGAGGATGTTCACGACCTGTGCGAAGCAGGCGATCTTGACGATGTCGCAGTTGCGGATGAACGAGTTGAGGTACTGCGCGATCACCAGCGCATCCTCGAAGGTGTACTCCTCTTCGAGCAGGTGGGGTGCGAAGCTCCAGCCTCCTTTCATGTCGTAGTTGCGCCGCCACACGTTCCACTCGTCGAATGACACCTGCACCGACCGGCTGCTCGCCTTGAGCGCCCGCACATAGGAGATCAGTCCTCTGTAGTCGGCGAGGATCTGGTCGATCACCACACCCTCGGCCAGGTACGAAGGCGTGTCGGGCTTGGCGGCGGTGTACCTGTGGGCGGAGATGTAGTCGACTGAGTCCCAGCAGTGCTCCAGGACCGTGCGGTCCCACTCCATGTAGGTCCCCATGTTGCGGCTCGACGAGCCGCACACGATCAGCTCGATGGAATCGTCGAGCTGCTTCATGAGCGAGCCGGCGGCCAGCGCCTTCTCCGCGTACACGCGGGCGGGCACGTGACCCGCCTGCCAGGGTCCGTCCATCTCGTTGCCCAGGCACCAGGTACCCACGCCGTAGGGCTCCTCGGAGGCGTTGGAGGCCCTGCGGTCCGTCCAGTAGGTCCCCGGAGGGAGGTTGCAGTACTCCACCAGCGCTGCCGCGCTCTCGATCGAGCCGGTACCGAGGTTGACCGCCAGCACCGGAGCTGTGTCCACAGCCCGGCACCAGGCCACGAACTCGTCGGTTCCGAAGTGGTTCGACTCCAGCGACTGCCAGGCCGAATCCGCACGTACCGGGCGCTGGGCTCGGGGCCCGACCCCGTCCCGCCAGTCGTAGCCGCTGACGAAGTTGCCGCCTGGATAGCGCATCAGCGGCATGTTCATCGCCGTGATGGCGCTCATCACGTCGGTCCTGAAGCCGCGCTCGTCGGAGAACGGGGATCCGGGGTCGTAGATCCCCTCGTAGACAGCTCGGCCCATGTGCTCGATGAAGCCACCGAAGATCCGGCGATCGATGGGGCCGATGCGCTGCCGGGTGTCGAGGTGAACGGTCGCCTCCATCCGCCCGAGGTTGCCACACGCCGACCAAGGCCGGCGCCGTCTTGTCGCCAAGCCCCTTTCCTGCCCCACCTGATCCGGCAAGACTTGACCTAGACCCGAAAGGACCACACCCATGATCTTCGAGCAGTTCTACCTCGACTGCCTTTCCCAGGCTTCCTACCTGATCGGGGACGAGACCACCAACAAGGCCGTGGTGGTCGATCCCCGCCGTGACACAGAGATCTACCTGGAGTCGGCAGAGCAACACGGCCTCAGCGTCGAGCTCATAGTCGAGACGCACTTCCATGCCGACTTCTTGTCGGGACACCTGGAGCTCGCCGAGGCCACCGGTGCCACGATCGCCTTCGGGGAGGCGGGCCGGACCGAGTTCGAGACGCGGGCACTGCACGACGGCGAGCGGATCGGGTTGGGCGAGGTATTGCTGGTCGTGCTGGCGACTCCGGGGCACACGCCCGAGTCGATCAGCATCGTCGTGTACGAGCACACCGACGACGACATCCCCTTCGGCGTCCTGACCGGCGACACGTTGTTCGTGGGCGACGTCGGACGCCCTGATCTGCTGGCATCACTCGGTTACACCGCCGAGCAGCTCGCCGAGAAGCTGTACGACTCGCTCCACGACAAGCTCCTCACCCTTCCCGACGCGACCCGCGTGTATCCCGCTCACGGTGCAGGATCGGCATGCGGCAAGCAGCTCTCGACAGCCACTGTGTCGACCATCGGCGAGCAGCGCCGGACCAACTACGCCCTGGCGGTACCCGATCGGCGCTCGTTCATCGACGCAGTCACCGAGGGCCAGCCGAGCGCACCCGGCTACTTCGTGTTCGACGCCACGCTCAACCGCAAGGTCAGGCCACTCCTCCACGAGAGCGAAGCGCCGTCGGTGCTCACCTACGGCGACCTCATGGCCGCCGCCGACGACGGTGCGGTGCTGCTCGACACCCGTGACGCGGCCGAGTACGCCAAGGGTCACCTGCGGAACTCGATCAACGTCGGCCTCGGGGGCCGCTTCGCCGAGTACGCCGGATCGATCGCCGACCCCGACCGGGCGATCGCCCTCATCTGCGATCCCGGGACCGAAGCGGAGGCCAAGGTTCGCCTCGGCCGGATCGGTTACGACAACGTGCTGGGCCACCTCGACGATGCAGTGCAAGCCATGACCGAACATCCCGAGGTTGTCGACGTCAGCTCGCGGCTGACGACCAGCGAGTTCGAGCAAGCCCGCCGTGCCGGCGAGCTCCAGGTGATCGACATCCGCAACCCGGGTGAGACGGCGCGGGGCACGATCCCAGGGGCCGTGACCGTTCCACTGGCGACGCTCCGGGAGCGGGTCGGCGAGCTCGACCCCGGTGTCCCCACAGTGGTGTGCTGCTCCGGCGGCTATCGCTCCTCGGTCGCCGCCAGCCTCTTGGAGTTGCGCGGTTTCACCGACGTCAGCGATCTGCTCGGCGGTTACGACGGCTGGGTGACGATGGTCTAGCCGGTGAGCTGATCAGCCGCTCACGCCCGGCATCGAGGGTAGTGTCGGGGCGAGCGCGCAACGGAGAGCAACGATGGCGAACGCGGTAACAGTGGCCCTCGAGGCTGAGCGCCTCGAGGTCCTACGCCTCGGCGGCAGCCTCACCGACGACGAGTGGAACCTGCCGAGCGACTGCGAGGGCTGGACGGTCAAGGACGTGCTGGCCCATCTCGTGTCCGTGTTTCACATCGACCTCGCGACGCTGAAGGTGCTCGCCGCCCATCGCGACGGCAACGATGTCGAGCGGATCAACGACCAGTTGGTGGAGTTGAGAGCTTCGAGTTCCGCCGGGGAGATCCTCGGCGAGTACGAGAGGTGGAGCCGGCGGGCGATGAGGGTCATGTCGCTGCTGCAGAGAAGGCCCCTCCGGGACCTCACCGTCGGCATGGGGGGTCTGGGCAGGCATCCACTGCGGTTGTTGGCCAACGCCATCGTGTTCGACCACTACGTCCATCTCCGCTACGACATCCTGGCGCCGACGGGCCCCGTCGATCGTCCCCAACCACCTCACGACGGCCTGCGCCTCGAGCCGATCGTCGAGTGGTGCACGAGCGGGCTTCCACAGATGAGTGGTCCTGCGCTCTATGCAGTCACCGCTCCTGTCACGTTGGATCTGCGCGGCCCCGGTGGTGGTACGTGGGTCTACGAACCGCCCCGCGGGGGCGAGAAGGTCGGAACGGTATCCCCGGGCGGCTCGACCGGGGTGGCGGCGACCATCCGGTCGACCACGGATGAGTTCCTCGTGTGGGGTACCCGCCGCCGCGACTGGCACACCCGAGAGGTGGAGATCGACGGCGACAAGGACCTCGCCGAGCGCTTCCTCGACAATGTCAACATCGTCTGATCTCCATGGCTGAACCGGCTGCATTGGTTGCACGCGACGGGCATGTCCTGATCCTCACGCTCAACCGTCCCGAACGGCAGAACGCGATCAACGGAGAGATGCTCGTGCGGATGTACGACGCCTTCGTCGAGGCCAACGACGATCCCGAGATCCGTTGCCTGATCATGACCGGTGCCGGAGGCAACTTCTGCAGCGGGGCCGACCTGAAGGACATGAGCGCCGGCCATCCCGACGCCGCCGACACCGAGATCGACGTACAGGCGCGCCTGGCCGAGGATCCCGAACTGCACTGGAAGGCGCTGCTGCGGAGCTACCGGCCGAACGTGCCCATCGTGGCAGCAGTCGAAGGCACCGCCGTCGCCGGAGGGACCGAACTGCTCCAAGCGACCGAGATACGGGTCGCGGGTGAGAGCGCCCGCTTCGGGGTGTCCGAAGTCCGCTGGTCGCTCTACCCGATGGGAGGCTCGGCGGTCAGGTTGCGCCGCCAGATCCCCTTCACCCACGCGGCCGAGATCCTGCTCACCGGCAAGCACATCACCGCCTCCGAGGCCCTCGACATCGGCCTCGTCGGTCAGGTGGTCCCCGACGGCAAGGCCCTCGACACAGCCAGAGAAATCGCTCACACGGTCTGCGAGAACGGCCCTCTGGCGGTGCAGGCCGTGCTGCGGACGCTGCGCGACACCGATGGGATGACCGAGCAGCAGGCGCTGGACTACGAGTTCACCTACGGCTGGGAGGTCTTCTCGTCCGAGGATGCCCGCGAAGGGCCCCGCGCCTTCGCCGCGAAGCGCAAGCCCGACTTCAAAGGTCGCTGAACCGCCGGCGGCGTCCGATGCTGACACGACTCGTTCGCTGTGCTGGACTTGCACCCAACTCGGAGAGGTGAGTCATGTCAGGCAAGGTCGTGGTGCTGGGTGGGTGCGGCGCGGTGGGCAGCGTCGCGGTTCGCACGCTCGCCAAATCGGAGTCCGTCGCCGAAGTGGTCGTCGCCGATCGTGAGGTCGCTGCCGCCACCGAGCTCGCCACAAGCCTCGGACCGGGGGTGAGCGCCGCGCAGATCGATGCCTCCGACGACATGAGCATCCGCTCGGTGATCGCCTCGGCAGATGCCGTGTTGAACTGCGTAGGCCCCTTCTACCGGACCGTCGGCACTGTCCTCAGGAACGTCATAGCCGAGGGCGTCGACTACGTCGACGTCTGCGATGACGTCGACGTGACCCTCGACATCCTGGAGCTCGACTCGGTCGCCCGAGAGGCCGGCGTGAGGGCCGTCATCGGCATGGGCGCCTCCCCCGGGATAACCAACCTCATCGCCAAGTACATCGCGGACGCCTTCCTCGACACCACCGACTCGATCGACATCTTCCACACCCACGGGGGTGAGCCCGTCGAGGGGCCTGGTGTGGTCGGCCACCGGTTCCACTGCATGTCCATCGAGATACCCATGTTCATCGACGGCCAGCTGATCCATGTCGGCTATTTCGAGCCGGAAGGGATCGCGCTGCGCCAGAGCTTCGACTTCCCGGGGATCGGTGACGACATCCCGATCTTCCCCTATCCCCATCCCGAACAGGTCACCCTGCCCCGAACCATCGCCTGTCGGCGGGTGACCAACAAGGGCAGCGTGCTCCCCATCGAGTACTACGAGCTCACCGCGGAGGCCTGCCGGCTGGGTCTCGACTCGCGTGAAGCGGTCGCGGTCGCCGGTCGTGACGTCGTGCCGTTCGACTTCACCGTCGCCTGGTTGATACGCGAGCGCGAGAGGCTCCTTCACGAGACCGGTTTCGGTTCGCAGCGCGGGTGCATGTCGGTCGTGGTGGCCGGCAGCCAGGGCGGCGAGGCACACGAGTACAGGGTCCATATGACATCGTCGAGCCAGGCGCTCGGTGAGGGGACCGGGACACCAGCAGCGGCCGGCGTGCTCCTGCTGCTCGCGGGCAAGGTCGGCGGACCCGGCGTGCTGCCCCCCGAAGCGGCAGTGGATCCATCCGACTTCCTGGAGGTGATGCGCGCCTTGATGGATCTCGGTGGTGGCGACGGAAGCGACGCCACGATCATCGTGGAGCACCTCGGCCCCGACGGGACCGTGGAGCAGGTCGACCTTTAGGCGGCATGTGGCTCTGCCGGGGTCAACCCGGATCCGGTGGAACTGCCCGGCTCAGCAGCGCCCGCCCGAGGACATCGCTGAAGCGCTTCCAGATCAGCTCGCACCACTCGGGGTCATCGGGAGCGAAGACCTGCCGCAGCCGCGCGGCGATCTCCTCGCCTTCGGTCGACTCCGGATCTCCGTGTCGCCAGAGCCAGTGATCCGCACGCAGCGCCTCGAGGATCTCGAGCAGGTCGACCGTTCCGAACTCCAACGCGACTGCCGTAACGGTCGCGGTCGTCCACTCGGACAGGCGGGGAAGCCACTCGCCTGTGAGCGACGCCGAGACCGAGTCGTCGCCGAGGATGGAGGTGACGTCCTCGCCCAGCAGTGCGCGCGCCCGTCGCAGCGCGGCCGAGCCCGGCGGGTCGGACGAGATCAGCTCGCCTTTGCCGAAGGGCCCGAGCCCGGTGTGGAGGTCCAGGACCCGGACGTCGGGCACTGACGCCAGTTCCTCCGAGAGGGTCTCCCGGATTGCCAGATGCGACCAGGTGGGCGCGCTCCCGCCGTAGAAGAGGCCGCCGGGATCGGAGTACTGCCCACCCGAGATGGCCTCCTGCATGGCTTCCATGCCGCGCTCGCTCAGGAGTGAGAGGAGCCGCCCGTCGGCCTCCTCCCGGGCTTGGAGGTCCCAATGCTCGGGTACCAGGTCGGCTGCCAACTCGTCATAGCGAGGGTTCGACGGGAGCCGTTCGAAGTCGACGAAGTTGCGGTTCAGATCCACGCCGTCCTCGTTGACGCGACGCCTCCAGGCGAAGCCCCACGGGTTGAGGGCGTGCAGCAGCAGCACAGCGTCACCGTCCGGGAGATCACGTGGTGCCCCTGTCGTGAGCCAGTGTGTCTGGAGCATCGACCCCGCAAAGCCCTCTACTCCGTGGGTACCGGAAGCGACGACCACCACCCGCTCGGCGTCGTCGGACCCGCAGCGGGCAACGTCGATCGCCAGCTCCTCGCCATCCGGCCCGCGCCGTGACATGACAAGACTGGTGTGCGCACCATGAGCCCCCACCGCTGCGAGGAAGGCTGCCCGGGCGGCCGCGTACGAACTCGGCAACCGCACGGCTCACTCGCTGGGCGAGGCGGCAACTCGAGCAACAAGGACTTCAGCGATCATGGCACCACTCACATCTCCCTGAGCTTGCGCTTGAGCACCTTGCCGGTGGGATTGCGGGGGAGCTCGTCGAGGAAGACGACCTCGCGAGGGATCTTGTACCGCGCCAGGCTCGCCTTCACGTGATCGAGCAGGCTGCGATCGCTGAGGTCGGCACCCGGTCCTTGCACGACGAAGGCCTTGAGCCGCTGGCCGAACTCCTCGTCATCGACGCCGATGACCGCCACATCGTCGACACCGGGGTATGCAGACAGCAGGTCCTCGACCTCACGCGGGAAGACGTTCTCGCCCCCGCTCACGATCATGTCGTCGTCGCGACCGCCGACGAAGAGCCGTCCGTCCTCGTCGACGTAGCCCATGTCGCCGGTGGACATCAGGCCGCCGACCATCTCCTTGCCGCCCCCGCCGGTGTAGCCGTCGAATTGCAGGCGGTTCCCGACGAAGATCCGGCCGATCTCGCCCTGGGGCACCTCCTGGCCGGCACTGTCGAGGATCTTCACGACGGTGCCCACCGGCGGGCGACCGGCTGTTCCGGGTGCGGCACGCATGTCCTCGGGTGAGGCGATCGTGGCCTGGGCGACCTCGGTGGAACCGTAGAGGTTGTAGAGGTTGTCACCGAAGGTGTCCATCCACTCGACAGCCAACCCCCCGGGCAGCGCCGCGCCGCTCGAAGCCACTATCCGCAGGGTCGAGGTGTCGTGACGGTTGATCACCGCGGTGTCCAGGCCGAGGATGCGCTGCAGCATGACGGGCACCACGGCCAAGACGGTGGCTCCGTAGCGGTCGACCAGTTCCAAGGTCTTCTCGGCGTCGAAGCGGCGGCAAAGGACCAGGCAGCAGCCTCCCGACGCGGCAACCATCAGATGACCCAGACCCCACGCGTGGAACAGCGGGGCGGGCACCACCATCGTCTCACCCGTGCGGTACGGGATGCGCGACAGAAGAGCGGCCGCGGTGGAGGGAAGACGGGGCGGGTTCGGTCGGTTCGCACCCTTTGGAGTGCCCGTCGTCCCGGATGTGAGTATCACCTGCCGGCCCTCCCGCGTGGGGGGTGTGGGCTCGGTGTTGTCGTGCTCGGCTATGAGATCGCCGAGACTCGGGTATCGGCGGTGTCGTGACTGCTCGGCCGACACCCTCAACCCGTCACCGCCGTAGGACTCGACCAGATCGGTGAACTCCTCGTCGAAGATGATCCCGCTGGTGCCCTCCCGGTCCAGCACGTCGGCCAGTGCCGGCCCGGCGAAGCCTGTGTTGAGGAACAGCGTGTCCGCGCCGAGCTTGCCGACCGCCACGGCGCTCTCGACGAAGCCGCGGTGGTTGCGACAGAGCACGGCGACGTTGTCGCCCTCCTTCACTCCTGCCTCTGCCAGGCCGGTAGCGATTGCATTCGTGCGGCCGTGCACCTGACTGAAGGTCAGCGAACCGGTCTCGTCGATGATCGCCTCGCGGTGAGGGGTCAGCGATGCCCAGGCTGCATATCCCGCCGGCGTGACCTCCTTCCACTTCCTCAGCGCCGCGACCGTGGCCAGGCCCTGCCGCGGGTTGAGCATCCCCGCCCGGGCCAGGACCCCGACGGCCTCCAACTCGGTGGCGGCGACACCTACGAGATCGCGGAGCCTGCGCAGCATCAGGGTCTAGAGGATACCCACCCCGACCGGGGCTCGGTTCTGCCACCAGCGGGTGCGAGCGCGTGAATGATCAGCCGCTAGCCTCGCACCCCAAACGAGCCAAGGGGTCGTCAACGATGAAACTCGGTCTGGTCTGGGGGTACTGGGGACAGCTACCGCCGGCGAACTTCGTCGAGGCCGCGCAACACGCCGAGGCACTGGGCTTCGACTCGGTGTGGACGTCCGAGGCGTGGGGGTCAGACGCCTTCACCGCGGCAGCCTGGCTCGCCGCGCACACCGAGACGATCAAGGTCGGAACAGCGGTCGTGCAACTGGCGGCCCGCGCGCCAACCACCACTGCCATGCACGTCATCACGCTGGACCACCTGTCCCAGGGTCGGGTCATCCTGGGGTTGGGTGTCTCCGGACCCCAGGTCGTCGAGGGCTGGTACGGTCAGCCGTCGAACAAGCCGCTCGCCCGTACCAGGGAGTACGTGGAGATCATCCGCCGGGTGCTGGCACGTGAGGCGCCCCTCGAGTTCCAGGGCGAGTTCTACCAGCATCCTTATCGCGGGCCGGGCAGCGAGGGCCTGGGCAAGCCGTTGAAGTCGATCACCCATCCGCTCCGCAGGCAGGTGCCCATCTACCTCGGCGCCGAGGGCCCCAAGAACGTCGCCCAGACCGCGCGGATCGCCGACGGGTGGCTCCCCCTCTACTACTCCCCGTACCGCCAAGAGGTCTACGCCGACCAGTTGAGCGATGCCGGAGACGACTTCGAGATCGCCGTCATGGCCAACATCACCGTCACCGACGACATCGAGGCCGGCCTGCTGCCGGTGAAGACGATGCTCGGGTTCTACATCGGCGGCATGGGAGCCAAGGGCCAGAACTACCACACCAAGCTGATGGCGCGGATGGGCTTCGAGGCCGAGGCCCTCGAGATCCAGAGGCTGTTCTTCGAGGGCCGTCGCGAGGAGGCCGTCGCCGCCGTCCCCGACCAGTTCGCCGACGAGATCTCCCTGGTCGGGCCGCCAGAGCGCATCCGTGAACGCCTCGATGCCTGGAAGACCAGCCCGGTCACGACCCTGATGATGCACCCCTCCTCGCTGCAGAACATGCAGACGGTGGCCGAAACCGTCCTCGGTGCCTGACCGTCGCGAGCCCGGGCGCCGCCGATATCACCGACGACCGCCGGCCCCTGGTGAGCTCGGTCCGAGGCGCGTTCAATGGGACCATCGTTCTATGGCACCCTGGCACCCGAGTCCGACGGATCGAGGCTGATCCACCTGGTCGGGTTCACCATGGACGAGCCTCCGCGTGAGATCGTCGTGAGGTCGGAACCAACCACACGAGTCGACCCAGAAAGCAGCCCGCATTGCCCAGACAAGGCGAATTGACGACCTTCGCACGAGACGTCGTCGACGTTCCCGTGGCCAGCGAGATGAGCGAGTCGTTCCTGGCCTACTCGCTGTCGGTGATCACCTCCCGCGCGATTCCCGACGTCCGCGACGGCCTCAAGCCGGTTCAGCGACGGATCCTGCACGCCATGGCCGACATGGGCCTGCGGCCCGATCGCCCGCACCGCAAGAGCGCGGGTGTGGTCGGCGAGACGATGGGCAAGTACCACCCCCACGGCGACAGCGCCATCTACGACGCGCTGGTCCGTCTCGGCCAGGACTTCAGCCGCAACATCACCCTCGTGGATCCTCACGGCAACTTCGGCACGCTCGACGACCCGCCGGCGGCGTACAGGTACACGGAGTGCCGTCTCGCCGACGCTGCCATGGAGATGATCGCCGAGATCGACGAGGACACCGTCGAGTTCAGGCCGACCTTCGACGGCGAGCGTCAGGAGCCCACCTATCTCCCGGCTCGTCTCCCCAACCTGTTGGTCAACGGCACTTCCGGCATCGCAGTCGGCATGGCGACCAACATGCCCACCCACAACCTCCGCGAGGTCTGTGCCGCCGTCGAGATGGTGATGAGGAAGCGCCGCCCCAAGCCCACCGTCGAGCAGTTGATGGAGGTCCTACCCGGACCGGACTTCCCGTCCGGGGGGACGCTCATCGACGACGGCTTGGCCGATGCCTACCGGACGGGTCGAGGTAGCTTCCGAATCCGTGCCAGAGCCGAGATCGAGAAGCTGAGCAGCAGGCGCAACGGGATCGTCGTCACCGAGCTCCCCTACCTGGTCGGCCCCGAGAGGGTGATCGGACGCATCCAGGAGTTGGTCAACAGCGACAAGCTCCAGGGCATCTCCGGCATCAAGAACCTGAGTGACCGCAAGTCGGGGCTGCGCATCGTGATCGAGTGCAAGACCGCGGCCAACCCCGAAGCTGTGCTCTCCGAGCTCTACCGCCACACCCCCCTCGAGGAGTCCTACGGGGTCAACAACGTGGTCCTCGTCGACGGCGTGCCCAAGACGATCGGCTTGTACGACCTCTGCCGCCACTACATAGACCATCGCCTCGACGTCGTCACCAGGCGCACCCGCTTCCGGCTCGAGAAGGCGCAGGACCGCCTGCACATCGTGGAGGGGCTTCTCATCGCCCTCGATGCCATCGACACGGTCGTGGAGATCATCCGCGGATCGCAGGACGCCAACGAGGCGAAGGGCAAGCTGATGAAGCGCCTGAAGCTCAGCGAGGCCCAGGCAACCCACATCCTCGACATGCAGCTCCGCAGACTGACCGCGCTCGAGACGCTCAAGCTCACCGAAGAGGCCGGCGAGCTGCGGGCCAGGATCGACGACTACCGCAAGATCCTGAAGTCCGAGCCGCGACGCCGCACCATCGTCCTCAGCGAGCTGCAGGAGCTCGTAGAGCGGTTCGGAACCGACCGCCGTACACAGCTGATGAGCCCCGACGAGATCACCGAGATCCCCCCCGAGGCTCTCACGACGCATGAGGAAGCCGTTGACGAGCCGTGCCTCGTAACCCTCAGCACTTCGGGAATGGTCGGCCGCGAACCTCTCGACGGTCCCAGACCGGCCACCTTCGGGCGCCACGACGTGCTGGTGACGAGGTTCCCCTCCAGTACCGCAGCGACGCTCAGGGCGGTGACCAGCAAGGGTCGTGCCTTGGCGGGCAGGGTCGCCGACATCGCCCCCATCAGCGGTCGGTCACGGGGGGTAGCCGTGGCGGAGGTGTTCGACACCGATCGCGGCGAAGAGGTGCTCGACATCCTTGCGCCCGGCAGTGGACAACTCGTGCTCGTCAGCGCCAACGGGGTCGCCAAGCGGATGACGGGCGAGGAGCTGGCCGGCACGAAGAGCGGTGGGAAGGTCATCAACCTGAAACCTCACGACCGGGTGGTCGCCGCCTTCCCGGTGAGCGACAGGGACGACATCGTGATGGTCTCGAGCAACGCCCAGGCACTGAGAACCCCGGTCTCCGAGATCAGCATCCAGGGCCGCAACGCCGCCGGTGTAGCCGGGATGCGACTCAAACCGGGTGCTCACGTGGTCGGCGCAGGGCCGGCGCTGCCCGGAGGCATCGTCCTCACCGTGTCGGACCGCCACACGGCCAAGGTGACCGCTGTCGACGAGATCCCGACCAGAGGCCGGGCCGGTGCCGGCATCCGCATCATGAAGTTCAAGAGCGAGAAGTGCCTCGACCTGGCCTTCGTCGGCCCGGACGAGAACCTGAATGCAGTGGTCGGACAGACCGACGCACCCTCCAAGCCCGACCCGAGCCCGGAGCCCCTGACGGTGGAACCGACCCGCAGAGACCTCCAGGGACGCCGGACGAGCCGGAGGATCCTGCGGGTCGGGTTCGGGCGGTGGTGAGCATGGTCGCCCGCAAGAAGTCCTCTTCTCCGATCCCGACGAGAGCTCCGGCGAAGAAGAAGGCTCCCGCGAAGAAGGCGACGGCTGGGCGAACGAACGGCCGGCGCGCTACCAAGAAGGCCGCGCCGGTACGCGGCGGCGGCGGAGCCACCGCCAAGAAGACGGCGTCCCGCCGTGGGAACAGCCGCCGCGGCGACGCGGCAAACGCCGAGAACCGCACCCACCACTACGACGAGTCCCACATCGAGGTGCTCGAAGGCCTCGAGGCGGTACGCAAGCGACCCGGCATGTACATCGGCGGTACGGGCAGCGATGGGCTCCATCACCTCGTGTGGGAGCTCATCGACAACGCGGTCGACGAAGCCGCCGCCGGCCACTGCAACAAGATCGAGGTGATCCTTCACCGCGACCGCTCCGTCGAGGTGATCGACAACGGCAGGGGGATCCCGGTCGGGCGCAAGGAAGGCAACCGCACCGCCCTCGAGCTCGTGTTCACCGAACTGCACGCCGGCGGCAAGTTCGGATCGGGCGCCTACAAGGCCTCAGGTGGCCTCCATGGTGTCGGTGCATCCGTCGTCAACGCCTTGGCCCAGAAGATGGTGGTCGAGGTCGACCGGGGCGGCTACACGCACCGCCTCTGCTTCGACGGTCGGCTACCGGGCAAGTACCTCCGCTCGGGCAAGTTCAAGGAAGGCAGTGCTCTCGAGAAGGTCAGGAAGATCTCACCCAAGAAGACCGGCACCCGCGTCAGGTTCTGGCCCGACTGGGACATCTTCGACCGCGAAGCCGCAGTGGAATACGAGAAGGTGCGCGACCACGTGACCCAGGTGTGCTTCCTGGTCCCGGGGCTCAAGGTGAAGCTCGCCGACAAGCGAGCCGGCGGCGCAGAAGAGCAGTTCGTGTCGAAGGGCGGCCTGGCCGACTTCGTCGAGTACCTGACCTTCGGGGATGCGGTCAGCGAGGTCATCGTCATCCACGGTGTCGACAGCTTCGAGGAGAAGGTTCCCGTCGAGGGGAAGATGTCAACGGTCGAGCGCCAGTGCACCATCGACGTGGCGCTGCGCTGGGTCAAGGGCTACGACACGAACATCGTCTCGTTCGTCAACACGATCCCGACAACCCAGGGCGGTACCCACCTCGCCGGCTTCGAGCGGGCGCTCACCAAAGCCGTCAACGACGCTTTGCTCAACGGGAAGACCAAGAAGCTGGCGAAGCTCGCCAAGGAGGGAAAGGACCGCGCCCAGAAAGAGGACGTGCAGGAGGGCTTGATCGCGGCGGTCAAGGTCACCTTCCCCGAACCGCAGTTCCGGGGCCAGACCAAACAGGAGCTGGGGACCCCCCAGGTGCAGTCCATCACCTACGACATAGTGAAGGACGAGCTGGGCGACTGGTTCGCGCACGCCGGCAAGAAGTCCCACGTCACCGCCGTACGTGACAAGATCGCCAACGCCATACTCAACCGCGTCAGCACCAGGCAGACCCTCGAAGCCCGGCGCAAGGCAGCCAACCTGGGCTCGACGGGGATGCCCGACAAGCTCGCCGACTGTCGTGTCCACGGCCCCGACAGCGAGCTGTACATAGTCGAAGGCGACTCCGCGGCGGGACCCGCCAAGTCCGGCCGTGACTCCGAGACGATGGCGATCCTCCCGCTCAGAGGCAAGGTCGTCAACGCAGGCAAGGCCACCCTCAAGCAGGTGATCGAGAACGCCGAGGCCCAGGCCCTCTTCACCGCCATCGGTGGTGGGTCCGGCGCCGACTTCGACATCGGGGCGACTCGCTACGGGCGGGTCATCATCCTCTGCGACGCCGACGTAGACGGCAGCCACATCCGCTGCCTCCTCCTGACGCTCATCTACCACTACATGAGACCGCTGCTCGAACAAGGCCGGGTCTTCGCCGCTCAGCCACCGCTCTACACGGTGAAGGTGGGCGGCGTGACCCACCACGCGTTCAGCGACCGGGAGCGCGACGAGATCACCGCCGAGCTGACCAAAGGCCCGCGCAAGGCCGAGAACCTCCAGTGGGTGCGATTCAAGGGCCTCGGTGAGATGAACGTGGACGAGCTGGCCGAGTCCTGCCTCGATCCCCAGACACGGATCCTCAAGCGGATGACCATGGATGACGCCCGACAGGCGCGCGAAGCCGCTCGCTTGTTCGACACGCTCATGGGCTCAGATGTCGCCAAGCGCAAGAAGTTCCTCCTCGACAACTCCGAGCTCGTCGATCCCGACGCCCTCGACGTGTGAGCGGCGCGTCTCCGCTGCTGCCGGCCAGAGCAGGTCAAGATCCCGGAAACCGGCGGTAGCCTTCCTCGAGCTCGACCCCGCAGGAGTTCAGGGCGAACGCCACTGTGTGGTACTGGCCCACCGCGAAGATCAGGTCCAAGATCTGCTCGATCGACAAGTGGCGCCCGAGCCGCTGCCAGGTCGCCTCCGAGATCGAGCTCTCCGAGTGCAAATCGTCGGCGGCCTCCAGCAACGCCTTCTCATCTGCTCCCCAACGGTCATCGGCGGGCCCGCCTGCCACGGCCGCGATCTCCTCGTCATCCAAGCCAAGGGCCTCGGCGATGGCGACGTGATGGCCCCACTCGTACTCCGCCCGGCAGTTCCATGCGGTCCGCAGTATGAGCAGCTCCCGGTCGCGGGGCGACAGGGTGCTCTTGTTCAAGACGTGGTTGCCGAACACCATCCAGCGCTTCAACAGCTTGGGGTGGTGGGCCAGGGTGGTGAATATGTTGAACGGCGCAGGACCGCCGCTGAGGTTGGCATCGGCACCGACCCGCGCCAACACCTCGGCGTGC
Organism: Acidobacteriota bacterium; assembly: GCA_003577145.1. Lineage (GTDB taxonomy): Bacteria > Actinomycetota > Acidimicrobiia > Acidimicrobiales > Microtrichaceae > ATN2. Next base: position 44,392 of record QEUP01000015.1, read on the forward strand.
TCGTCGGTCCACATGTCCTCGGGCAGTGGTTGGAGCCGGGGGTTCATCTGTCACCTAGCCAGCTGGTACCGGTCATGTCGTCCCAGCAGTACATCCATCCATTGCCGCATACGACATCGGATTCGATCCCGAGGGTACTCCAGGACGCGCAGGCTTCAATGGGAGCACGAGCATGGAGCGATGCTGGGCTGTGACTACCACCGCCTGTGACGAGCCCGAGGTCGAGGAGGCGAAAGTGGTCGGACCCGTACGGCGATTCCGAGGGCTGACACAGCCACACCAAGGAGAAGCGACCCCTCAGTCCTCGACAACATGGCGGGAGAACGCGTCCAGCGCCCGCTCCCAGCGGCTCTTGTCGAAGGGGAGCCCGGGTCGAACGCACTCAGCCGCCTCCCAACCCATCGCCAGGGCATGGTGGGTGTTGTCGGGTACGAACAGGCCTTGGCGTCCCAGCGTCACGAAACGGTCTTGTCCTGCGACCCAGGACATGACCGGTTCGAGGTGGTCCCGGTAGTTCAGGCGGTAGACCGGGTACACGTCGCGCAGCCGCTTGACCTGCACCTCGACTGCCTCGACTGCCGGGAGGCCCTGATCGGGCAGGGCCCCCGAGACGATCTCCCCGGCCTCTGCAGGGGAAGCCTCCCAGATCGCATCGCCGGCCCAACAGGGGATCTCGGCGCACAAGACGGTACGGGCCGCCGGGTCCTCGCCGTCCCGGTAGTTCTTGGGCTCGGACAACCGGCTCATCGCCACGTCGGGAGCAGGGAAGTAGTGGGCGTCGAACTCCGTGTAACGCTCCTGGGCCAACAGCAGGTAGACGAGCACCACACTGCGGTGCTCGAGCCCGCCGAGCAGATCCACGAGCCGGGCCGGGGGTGGCTTCACCCGGCGAATCGTCCGACCGAGGGGCGCCGTCGACAACACGACGCCTCCGGTGGCGCTGCTGCCGTCGTCGAGCGCCACCTCCCCGGCGGTGACGTCGATGCCGGTCAACTCGGCTCCGAGGCGCAGCTCGGCGCCCGCGGTGACAGCCGCCTCGGCAAGGCAGTCGCAGATCGCGCCGAAGCCGTGCTTCGGGTAGTAGAAGCCGGCACCGGTTCGGGGGCGGCCCGGCAGCACTCGGCGGGCGACGTCGACCGGTGAGCGCGCGCTGACCCGGCGGTGCGCCAGGTCGCCGTGCAGCTGCTCAGGATCGACACCCCAGATCTTGCGGGCGTAGGGTCGGTAGAAGCCCTCACCCACGGTTGGGCCCAACCCGGCGCGCACCACCTCTGCGAAGCTGTCGCGGCGAGGACGCCTGAACGGCGAGACAACGGCGTCCACCGACGCCCTCAACGCGAAGCCGCGGGGTAGACGAGACACCATGTCGGCGGCTCTCAAGGGAAATGCGACCCAACGGCCCTGCAGGCGGATCCTTCCGTTGCGCCGGCGTTCCTGCAGCTCCGCCCCGAGCAGCTCCCGCAAAGCCCCCAGGATCTCGGGGGAGATGGAGGGGTGCAGCCGGTGAGAACCGAAGTCGACGCTCACTCCGCCGACCGTGAAGCTGCCGCTCATGCCTCCGACCCGCTCGGAGCGCTCGACCACCAGTACGTCAAGACCCCGGCGTGCCATCCGCCAGGCGGCGCTGAGACCGGCCGGACCGGCGCCGATCACGACCGCGTCATATGACCGCGTCATATGACCGCGAGATCCGGCTCAGCCTGCTCGGCTGCCTCGCTGCGCCGTTGCCCGTTGATCTCCCGATGAACTGCAGGCAGAACGGCTCTGAGGTAGCGGCCCAGCCTTATGAAGCTGTGCCCCTGGCGGCGGAAGTGGTACGAGATCGGTACCTCCTCGTACACGAAGCCCTTGGCCAGCAGATCGAGGGTCAGGACCTGCGCGTAGTTGTAGTCATGGATGATCTCGGCGTCGGCGGCGGCCGCAAGGGAGAGCGCCCGATAGCCCGACTGGCCGTCGGTCAGCGGATGCCTGGACCAGAACGCCAACAGCTTGGTGAGCAGGCGGTTCCCGATCCGGCGATGAAGTCTCATGTGATCGATTCGCCCGGCGAACCGGGAACCGACCACGTAGTCAGCGCGACCTTCGAGGACGGGGCCGACGACAGAGGCGAGCTCCTCGGGTGGGTACTCGCCGTCGGCGTCGAAGAACGCGACAACCGCCGCGCCCCGCTCGACACCCAGACGCAGACCCTCCCGGACCGCGGCACCGAGGCCGCGGTTCTCGCTGAACGAGACCACCTCGGCACCGGCCTCGACGGCGATTTGTCGCGTGCTGTCCCGCGATCCGTCATCGATCACCATCACCCCGACGCGCCGACCCCGAACGCTTGTCGGCACCCGCGCGATGACGTTGCCGATGCTCGCCTCCTCGTCGTGGGCGGGCATGAAGACCACGATCGGTGCGTCGTCGCGCAGAACGGCAACCGGTGGCCGGGGAGGCCGGGGTTCGGGCAACCGGAGGTGTCCCAGCAGCGAGGGGGCCGGCCAGACCAGCGACAACCCGCCGGCGAGCAGGGAGTACCCGGTCTTGAGAGCGTGGGCGGTCAATGCGGCTGCGAGAGCGACCTCACCGCCGATACCCAAGGCAACGTAGGCCGCAACCGACGCTGCCTCGTAGGTCCCGAACCCACCAGGGGCAACCGCCGCGAGCTGAGCTCCGACCGACACGGAGGTGACCAGAACCGCCTCGTGAGGACGCAGACCGATGCCCACCCAATGAGCGGACTGCCACACCAGCACCGCCTCGAGCAGCCAGGCGGCGACCACTGCGCCCATCACGGCGGGTCCCGGCATGCGTACCCGCCCTCTCCCGGTCTGCCCGACGTGGCGCAGCCAGATCATCGCTCCCGCCCCGGCTGCCACCAGAGCCGGCAGGAGCAGCCAGAGCCAGCCACCGAGCACACCGGCCAACACCGCCGGCCCGGTGATCGCGGCGAGGAGGAAGACCGCCACCATGTCAGCGAGGCGCAGGGTGAGGGTGGATGCGGTCGCCTCCCGCGCACCGATCCCGCTCCGACGGACGATGCTCAGCACCCTGAACGACTCACCGAGTCGCAGCGGGAGCACATGGTTTGCCCCGAGCGCCAGATGAACACCCGCGGCGCTTTGACCCAGCGAGAGGTCGGGGAGCACCCAGGTCCACGCCGCCGCCCGCAGGGCGAAAGCGGACCCGAAGACGGCCAGCACCGCCATCACGCTCAACGGCGCAGAGGACAAGGACTGCCACGCGCGGGCCAAGGCGTCGGTGTCGACGGTGCGGGCAACCACCACGCCGGCACCTACCATCACCGCCAGACCGAGAGGCAGCGCCAGCACAACCGGGACGCGTCGCCCGCGCCGACGTGGGCCTGCACCAGCACGCCTTTGCCGGCGGGGTCCTCGAAGCGCAACCGGGACGCGTCGCCCGCGCCGATGTGAGGGTCTCGGCTTCGATCTCGGTTGAGTTGTTGCTGCCATGGGCTCGACGAGCGGGCGTTAGGCTACCTTTACACCCCTCGGTTGGCAACGCTAGCCTCGGCTGATCATGCCTTCGCAATCCAACCCCCGCCCGCGGCGGGCCTTCCGGTGCGGCACCGCCCTCGTACTGGCGGTCTGTGCGTTGGGCGGCCTCCTGACGTCGTGCGGCAGCGGCGCGAGCGTCACCATCTACTCGGGGCGCTCCGAAGACCTCGTGATGCCGATCCTCGAGCGCTTCGCCGAGGAGACGGGCATCAGCGTCGATGTGCGGTGGGGCGACAGCGCCGAGCTGGCGTTGCAGGTGACCGAGGAAGGCGATGCGACGCCGGCAGACGTGTTCTTGAGTCAGAGCCCCGGCGCGCTCGGCTTGCTCGACGAAGAGGGGTTGTTGGCCGAGCTGCCCACCGAGACGCTGGACCTCGTCGAGGAGCAGAACCGCGCGAGCGACGGCTCCTGGGTCGGCGTGTCGGGTCGCAAGCGGGTACTCGTCTACAACCGCGACCTCGTCGACGAGGCGGACCTCCCCGAATCGGTCCTGGACCTGACCGACCCCGCCTACCGAGGCATGGTCGCCGTCGCCCCCGAGAACGCCTCGTTCCAGGATTTCGTGACCGGGATGCGGACCGTGATGGGCGACGACGAGACGCTCGCGTGGCTGGAGGGCATGGCCGCCAACGACGTGCAGACCGAGGCCAACAACAACGCCATCGTCGAAGCGGTTTCACGCGGCGAGATCCCCATGGGTCTGGTCAACCACTACTACAACTACCGCTTCCTCGAAGAGGACCCTTCCCTCCCCAGCGTCAACTACGACTTCTCGCCTGACGACATCGGCTCCATGATGATCGTCACCGGCGCCGCCGTCATCGAGGGTCACGACACGCCCGAAGCCCAGCAGTTGGTGGAGTTCCTCCTCGCAGACGAGGCCCAGGAGTTCTTCACCAACGAGACATTCGAGTACCCACTCGCCATCGGCTCGGAGCCGGCCGACATGCTCCCGCCGCTCGAGGAGGGCTTCACGCTGGACACCATCGACCTGGACGAGCTGGGTGGGGATCTGGAGACTACGGTGGAGCTCATCGAGCAGTCGGGCATCAACGGCTAGCAACTGCGCAACGATGCCCGAGCGCGTCGGAAGCGACTGGAACGCAGTGCTTGTGGCAGGAACATCCGGCGAGGGTCCAACGTGACACAGCTTGCTCAGCCCCTCGATTCGGCGCCTGACGCCGAAGCCGGCACTTCCACGCTGTCACCGACGAAGGCTCCGGCCACACTCACGATCATCTCGTTGCTGATCGGAGCGGCCTTCGCCGCCCCACTCACCTACATAGCCTGGCGAAACCTGACGCTGGGCTCTGACCTGTGGGCCGAGATCTCCGATCCCGAAGTCCTCGCGGCGCTGGGCCGCAGCGCGTTGTTGGCCACGGTGGTCTCCGCCACAGCCGCCGTTGCAGGAACGGCCACGGCCTGGCTGACCACCCGCACCGACCTCCCGCTGCGACGGATGTGGCGGGTGCTCGCCCCGCTGCCGCTGATCTATCCGTCGTTCGTGGGTGCCGCCGCCATCGTGGCTGCCTTCGACACCGGCGGCCTGATCGAGCAATGGCTGGAACCGCTCGGCGTGGGGGCGCTACCCGATGTCGAGGGCTTCTGGGCCAGTTGGCTGGTCCTCACGCTCTTCACCTATCCCTTCGTCCACCTGCCTGTTGCCGCCCGGCTGCGCACCCTGCCTCCCTCGCTGGAGGAGTCTGCACGCCTGCTCGGTGGATCACCCCGCCGCGTCTTCCGGACCGTCGTCCTGCCACAGACGGCGCCCTCCATCTGGGCCGGCAGCCTCTTGGTCTTCCTCTACACGCTGAGCGACTTCGGTGTGGTGGACATCCTCCGGTACAACACCCTGACCCGGGAGATCTACACCAACCGCGTCTACGACCAGCCACGCGCCATGGCCCTCGCGCTGCTGCTGGGCATCTTCGCCGTGCTCGTGGTCACAGCCGAACGCTCTGTGAACAAGCGCCGGCCGGTGACCGAGGCGAGCGGGCGGAGCCGGCCCCACCAGGTAGCGCTACGCCACTGGCGCTGGCCGGCATTCGCCTTCATGCTCGCGTTCTTGGGGAACGCCCTCCTCGGTCCGATGCTCTCGCTGGCGTGGTGGGCATCGAAGGGGTTCGCCAACGAGGGTTGGGGACACCTGGGACAGCTCCTCAGCGAGGTGTCCCAGCCTGCTCTCAACAGCGCCTGGATCTCGGTGATCTCGGCGCTCATCGCCGTCGTCGCAGTGCTGCCGGTCGCCTATCTCACTGCTCGCCACAGGAACCGGCCGGGGGGTCTGGCCAACGCCTTCGTGGTGGGGGGCTTCGCGCTACCCGGCCTGGCGGTGGCACTGGCGGCTGTCTTCTGGGCCCTCAACACACCCGGAGCGAGCGCCTTCTACCAGACCTTCTTCCTCCTCGTGTTCGCCTACGTGGTTCACTTCGGCGCGCAATCGATGCGTGCTTCTCAGGTGGCGGTCGCTGCTGTCCCTACCCGCCTGGAAGACGCCGCGCGGACCCTCGGCGCCGGTAGGTGGCGACGACTCCTCACGCTGGAGCTACCCCTCATGCTTCCGGGGTTGCTGGCCGGGGGTGGGCTGGTCCTCTTGTCGGTCATGAAGGAGCTGCCGGCGACACTGATGCTCGCACCGATCGGCTTCAAGACGCTCGCCATCGAGATCTGGACCGCCCACGAGGACGCCTTCTTCGCCGAGATGGGCTCGGCCGCGATCGTGTTGGTGGTGCTGTCCGGTTTCCTCACGTGGCTGCTGGTGATCCGTCGTGCCGAGAGCTACTGACGCGAGGGTCGCCTCGGAATCACCGTCGACCGCTCGCCAACCGCCTGACTCGGTCGAGAGCCGGCCCGTCCTCCGCCTCGTGGCGCTGATCGGGCTCGTGGTCTGGGCGTGGAGCTCGGTAGCCGCCTGGGCCCCGGCAACCAGGGGGGCGCAGACGACAGCCGACGAGCCCCAGTACCTACTGACCGCCCAGAGCCTCGGGACCGACCTCGATCTGGACATCTCCAACCAGCTAGCGGAGGGTCAGTACCGGTCATACCACGAGGTCGCGCTCGACGAGCAGACCTTCGAGCTGGACCGGTCCGGAACGCAGATCAGCCCCCACGATCCCCTGCTCCCCCTGCTGCTCGCCCTCCCCATGCGACTCGGCGGATGGGTCCTGGCCAAGCTCACGCTCGCCGCCTTTGCGGGCGCAACCGCCGCCGTCGCCGCCTGGACCGCAGTGCATCGTTTCGGCGTGCGCCGAGCCACGGCGGCGGCGGCCGTCCTCGTGTTCTTCCTGACCGCACCTCTCACGACCTACGGGACTCAGATCTACCCCGAGATGCCCGCCGCGCTCGCGGTATTGCTGGCTGTCGCGGCCGTCACTGCCCGTCCGAGCAGCGCCTCGGTGAGCGTGATGGTGGCTGCCCTGGTGTGCCTGCCATGGCTCTCGCTGAAGTACACCCCGCTTGCCGCGACGATCGGCCTGATAGGCCTCATGACGCTCGCCCGGGGTGGCAACCGGCGCCTCATCGCGACCTACCTGCTCGCGCTGGCGACGATGGCCGTCGTCTACGCCGTGACCCACCGGGCCATCTACGGGTCCTGGGCCGCTTATGCCACCGGTGACCACTTCGTGTCGCAAGGCGAGCTGTCTGTCGTGGGAACGGACCCCGACTTCGCGGGGCGAAGCGTCCGGCTCGTGGCACTGTTGGTCGACCGCACGTTCGGCCTGGCAGCCTGGGCGCCGGCCTGGCTGCTCATCACACCCGCCATCGGGGGGCTGGTACGCCGGCGACCGAGCAACTGGGCGACCCTCCTCGTCCCGGCTCTGGTGGGGTGGCTGACCGCGACCTACCTGGCACTCACGATGAACGGGTGGTGGTGGCCCGGGCGCCAGTTGGTGGTCGTGCTTCCCCTGCTCGTCATCGCAGTGGCCTGGTGGGCGGACAGCCGGCCGGCAGTCACACCCCTGATGCTCGCCCTCGGGGCCATCGGCGTCGTTTCGTGGTCGTGGGTGCTGGTGGAGGCCTACCTCGGCCAGCTGACACTGATCGTCGACTTCTGGGAGACCGGCAACCCGCTGTTCGCCGCCTGGCGGCTCCTCCTCCCCGCCCACTTCGAACCGAACCACCTCACGGGTCTGTTGATCGGGGTCTGGTCAGCCCTACTCGTCGGGGCCGCCATCTGGGGTTACGCCACCCAACCACTCCCGATCTCCCCCCAAGGGGCCTCAGCCCGGACCGTGCGGGCTCGACCCTGATCGGTCATCCGCTAGCGCGGGCAGCTCGCGGCACACCCGATGAATGCCCCTGCTGTCAGCCCCTCACGCTACTCGGGTCCTCACCGCGGACAATCGGGTCAAACACGCCCAAGTAGGCGTCGATCATCCTAGGGGCCGCCCGAGCACCGAGCCGCGCCCCTGGACATGACAGCGGATGACCCCACGACCCGACCGGCACTCGTGACATCGACGGCCACGCGCCTGCCTCCTCGTCCCGGTCCACCAGGCCTGTCCCTGCCCCGGTCACCCGCCGAGGCGCCACCCATCGACCCGGGCACGATGCGACGGATCAAGGCCGATCTAGCCGAGGCCAGGAGCCCTGAGCAGCCTCCCCGCCCGGGGCTGCTCGGCTCGCTGTCGGCAAAGATCCTCGTACCCCTCCTGATCTTCACGACGCTCGTAGGGGGCATCGTCATCGTGCAGGAGCAACGAACGGCCAGCTCCGAGCTCGCTTCCGAGCTGGACACCGACATCACACGGTTCGTCCAAGTGCTGGAAGGCACGACCGAGGTCGCCGGCATCGCGGGGATGACCCAGACCGTTCAGGCCCTTGCGGCCGATCCCGGCGTCGAGGAGATCATCATCATCGGCGAAGACCCTGCCGAGGTGCTCGCGGCGACCGACGAGACGCTCGTGGGAACGCCGGCCGGCGAGCTGCCAGGCTACGTTCGTGACGCCCTGAGCCAGTCCGACCGCGATCCGAACGTCATCTGGAAGTCGGTCGACTCCGAGAGCCCGAGAGCCGACGTCGTCACTCCCCTCGACGTGAGCCTGGCCGAGCTGGCCGAAGGATCGGAGTCCCTCACCGGGTTCTTCGTCCTCGACACCACCGAAGCCGAGCAGATGGTGGCCGAGCAGGGCCGACGACGACTGGTCTTCACCCTCTTCATCGTCGTCTTCTTCGCCATCGGAGCCTGGGCCCTCATCAGATGGGTCGTACTCGGACGGATCAGGCAGATCGACGACGCCCTCCGCCGCTGGAGGTTCGAGGACTCCTCCAGCAGGGTCGTCGACCTCGGAAACGACCAACTCGGCCACGTCGCCGCGAACATCAACAAGGCCCTCGACGACGTCAGCCGCCGCGAAAGGGACCTGACGGACACGAACGAGCGCCTCGAGGACCAGGTCGACGAGCTCGACCGGCTTCGCCGCCGTGAAGCGGCGCTGGGCGGGCTGTCGGCCAACCTCGGCGCTCGCATGACCGACCTGCGAGCGGTCCTGGAGATCACCTCATCGGAGGTGGCACAGATCCTGGGGGACGCCTGCTTCGTCTGGATGAGCGAACCCGGTGAGGACGAGCTCGTCCTCGCATCCGTAGCTCACCGCAGCAACGCTGCCGCGGGGATCCTCAAGTCTCTCGAGGGCACCGCCAGGCCCGTTGAACGACACGACGAGCTGAGCCGGGTACTGGAGGACGGCCAGGCTGTCGAGCTACGCGACATCGACAGGAACCGCTTCGAGTCGATGGCGACGCCCGCTTTCGGTTCCTACCACAATGTTGTCGGAGTGAGCAGCCTCGTCATCCAGCCCCTGAGGACCGGTGGCGAGTCCAGGGGCTGCCTGTGGTCGACCAGGGACGGTGGTAGCCCGGCTTACTCCGAGGCGGACCTCCGGCTGCTCGAGGAGCTGGCACAGCGTGTCGAGCTGGCGATCTCGAACGCCCTGCTGTACCGCGAGGCCTCCGAGGCGGCGACGGTGATCCGCGCATCCGTGGACGCCATCGGAGTGGCCGACCTCGACGGCAGCATGAGGAAGTGGAACCCTGCCGCATCCGAGCTCTTCGGCTGGAGCCACGACTCTCCTGCTCCGTCTCTCTTCCCTTCGCAGAGCATTGCCGGTCAGTTCCGTGAGCGCGTCGTCCGCGACGGTGACGAGGTTCGTTTCGAGGAGATCCGTCACCGCCCGAACGGGGAGGAGTTCTGGTGCTCCATCACGCTCTCGGCGATCCATGACGAGCTCGAGCGACCCGTCGCGATCCTGGGCATATTCCGCGACACGACCGACTCTCACGAGCAGGCAGAAGCACTGCGCCAGAGCGAGATGCGCTACCGCGCTCTCGCGCTTCACCTCGAGCAGCGAGTCATCGACCGGACCCGCGAGTTGAGGGACTCGCTCGAGCATCTCGCCCGCTCGAACAGGGATCTGGAGCAGTTCGCCCATGTCGCCTCGCACGACCTTCGTTCCCCGCTGAGGACGGTTCGGGGCTTCGCCGACCTGTTCCTCCACCACCTGGACCGAAGCGGGCTCGAGCTCGATGACCGGGCGCGGGACTACCTGGAGCAGTCGATGGCGGGGATAACCCGCATGGAGGATCTGCTCAGAGGGCTGCTCTCCTACTCACGCGTCGAGCGCGGCGGCCGGGACCGCACCGTCCCTTGCGACCTGACCGGCGTGATGGACGAGGTGCTCAGCGGGCTCACCCAGGCGATCGAGCAGTCCAGCGCGTCGGTTGAAGTGGGGGTGCTGCCGACCCTCCCCGGTGACCGCACCCAGATGACGCAGTTGCTCCAGAACCTCGTCGAGAACGCGCTGAAGTACCGCCACCCGGACCGCAGGCCGGTCGTTGAGGTCACCGCGCACAGGATCGAAGACGAGATCGAGGACGAGTGGGAGCTCTGGGTGGCCGACAACGGGATCGGCATCGAGCCCGATCACCATCCGCACATCTTCAGGATGTTCGGTCAGCTCGAGCCGAACGCATCGTCAGGCATCGGTCTGGGCCTGGCCCTGTGCCAGCGGATCATCGACCGCCATGGCGGTCGCATCTGGGTCGAGTCCGAGGTCGGCGTGGGATCGGTGTTCAAGTTCCGGCTGCCGGCCGATTCGAGCCGGCCGCACGTCGGGTGACCGCCAGAGCAATCACCCGCTGTGCGGCTGTACGACAGAGTTTCGCTCCTCCGGTCCGGAGCCGGCCGGCCCGTCGAGTCGGACTCCCGGTCTTGGAGCCAACAACTCGAGAGAGCCGGGTAGGGTCAGTGCCATCCCCGAGGCATCGCGGATGACAAGAGCGCGGGTTCGAACCCGGTGGAACCCGCTCGCCCGGTCACCGAACCGGTATGTCACGTCGAGGTTGGTGGTCCGCCCCTCGAGGTGATCCTCGATGGCTCGGAGGAGCCGGCCCAGATCATCAGCGTGCACGCGATCGAACCACACGTCAGGGTGGCGCGAAGGCGGCTCGGTCAGCCCGGCGATGGACAGCCACTCGCCGTTGACATCGAAGCGACCCACGCCGAGATCCCACTCGAAGTGACCGACCAACGACCCATGCCGGCTCCCGGACGGTTCGGGCCTCGTGGATTCCTCGATGGAGATCTCTATCTCGTCGACGAATCGCCTGCCCGGCTTCGAGCCCGCCTGGGTGTGGGCCCGGTCGGGACCCCGGCTCACCCAAGCGTTCACCTGGTCGGGTAGATCTGGTCCTGGCCGGAGGAGATGTGGACGGCGATCGCTGCCCACCTCCGCGTGGTCAGCCTCGATGGTCATCACCGGCAGCCCTCCCGCCGCGGCCAGAACGGACTCGACCGTACTCGGGTCGAGCGAAGGATCCAGGAGGACGCAGTCGACAGAGCCGGTGCGAATCAGCTCACCAACCCGGGCAGCGTCGCGGCACCAATGGATGCCGAAGGCTCCCGTTGCGGCGAGCTGAGCCTGTGTCGAGGCGGCCCTGCCGTCGGGCGACCCGCCCAGGTAGAGCAGGCGTACGAGCCGCGCTGGGCGCACAGACCAACTTGAATCGGAGATGGCCGTGACTCCCTCTCGGCGGACATTGGCCTACAACCGAAGCCGCGACGATCGTAGCCAACATGATGCGGCGCCACATGATCCGGCGCCGGCCGCTCGGCCGAGCACTATCATGCCGCGACCAGAGAACCGGGGGTAGAAATGGACCTGAAGCGAACGGCAGTGTTGGCCTTGGCCGCGTTCACGCTCGTACTCTCGGCGTGCGGCGATTCGGGTGGCGGCGATTCGGGTGGCGGCGATGACCAAGGTGATGGGGCTTCCGAATACAGCACCCTCCGGGTCCCCGGCGATTACGCCACGATCCAAGAAGCGGTTGACGCCGCCCAAGAGGGCGACCTGGTGCTGATATCACCCGGTGTCTACAAAGAGACCGTCGATGTGGAGACCGATGACGTCGTCATACGCGGCGTTGACCGCAACGAGACCATCCTCGACGGCGAGTTCGAACGCGACAACGGGATCAGGGTGGTAGGAGCCAACGGCGTAGCCGTCGAGAACCTCACCGCCAGGAACTACGCCTACAACGGCTTCTTCTGGACAGGCGTCGACGGGTTCAGGGGCTCGTACCTGACCGCCTACCGCAACGGCGACTACGGCGTGTACGTGATCGACTCACAGAACGGCCTGATCGAGCACTCCTATGCCTCGGGCAGCCCGGATGCCGGGCTCTACATCGGGCAGTGCTACCCCTGCCACATGGTCGTCGACGACTTCACATCCGAATACAACGGACTGGGGTACTCGGGCACCAACTCGGGCGGAGACCTCTATCTCACCAACTCGATCTTCCGCTACAACCGGGTCGGCATCGTACCCAACTCCGGCTCCTACGAGCTGTGCTACCCCGAGCGCGAGACGACCATCGTCGGCAACACGGTCTACTCGAACAACAACCCCGAGACGCCGGCCATCGACGTGGCGCTGCTGGCCATGGGCAACGGGATACTCACCGCCGGAGGTGTCGGGAACGTCATCGAGCGCAACCTCGTGTACGACCACGACCTCGGCGGGATAGTGCTCACGGTGTTTCCCGAAGAGGAACCCTCCGACGTGATCCCCGCAGAGTCGGTGCCGTGCGACGAGGCGACCCCGACCCAGCCGCCGGAAGAGGAGCTGCCCGACCTGCTGATCTGGCCGTCGTTGGACAACGAGGTGATCGACAACGATGTGTCGCAATCAGGTCTGGCCGATCTGGCGGTCGCCAACGCCGGAGAGGGTGGCTCGCCCGACGGGGGCAACTGCTTTGCGGGCAACGTCTTCGAGACCAGCGCCCCGACGGACCTCGAGACCAAGGCTCCATGCGGGGGCGAGCCCAGCGGCGACTTCAACGAGGGCGCCTTCGACGTGATGAGCCTCATCACGCGGGAGACACCACCGTCAGTCGACTACCAGACCGCACCCACGCCGGAACCGCCCGAGCTACCGGGAATGCCCGATGCCTCCGACGCTCCGCCTTCACCTGCCACCGACATGCCGCCGAGCATCGACGTCGACGCGATCGTCCTACCCGAGCGACCTGAGGATTGATGGATCCAGCCCGCACTTCTCACCGGCAGCCGCGTCGGCTGCCGGTGTCCATCGGGGTGTGGATCGGCGTGGCTCTCGTGCCCGTGCTCGCCCTCGTGGTCAGGCCCGATCCGATCGAAACGACAGATCCAGGTGACCCCGCAGAGCCAGTGGCCTACGCGGTCCCCAACGTCGACCTGGCCACCAACACGGCCCGGTTCGTGTCGGAGTGCGGCCACAGCCACTCAGCCAACAACGACCCGATCCTCTTCCCGGGCCAGCCCGGTGAGTCACACTTCCATGACTTCTTCGGTAACACCGGCACCGACGCGGACTCCACCCACGCCACACTCGCCGAAGGAACGACGACGTGCCAAGGGGCAGCCGACCTGACGGCTTACTGGGCGCCTGCGCTGTTCCAGCACGGCGAGCACGTCGAGCCGCTGGGGGTCCATGCCTACTACCGTGTGGCGCCCGGCACCGATCCCGAGTCCGTCCGAGCTTTTCCCGAGGGCCTCATGATGATCGCCGGGGATGCCACAGCCAGCTCGCCCCAACCCACCGAGGTCGTCGCCTGGTCCTGCGACCGTTCCCCGGTGGTCTCCGCCGCACCCCAGCAATGCCCCAAGGGTGCCCCACTGTCGCTGCGGGTCACCTTTCCCGACTGCTGGCGGGGTGGCGGCGAAGCGAACCTCGACTCGGCGGATCACCGCTCACACGTCGCCTATGGCGGCGGCGAGGGCTGCCCGCCTTCGCACCCGGTGGCCATCCCCCAGCTCACCCTGGCCGTGCGCTATCCGATCTACGGCCCGATCGAGGGCCTGAGCCTGGCCCCCGGGTCGCTGCTGCAGGGCCATGCGGACTTCTTCAACGCTTGGGACCCGGCCAAGCTCGAGAACGAGATCGGGTCGTGCCTCCAGCGCGGAGTGGTCTGCGTGATTCCCGGTAGCACCGGTCACCACGCGGCGTTCGCCGAGGACCTGAAGGATCAGCTCTGAGCCACCCCCGCCAGACGCACCCGATCGCTTGCCGGTTCGCACCGCCTCACGGATGGTGTAGATCCACAGCAACGCATTGTGGTCATCCAACCATCCAGAGTCATCAGCAGCTACTGTCTGCCCGGGGAACAGCACGGAACGCCAGGCCAAAACCCGTTTTGTGAACGCGCGTGGCCCCTATAGGGGCCTTTTCGGTTCACAAAACCAGTGGGAGCGGGCATCGTCGGGCTGGCCACCGCCCGGGCCCTCGTCGCGCGACAGCCCGGCCTGGCGGTCCTCGTCCTCGACAAGGAGGACTCAATCGCCTGTCACCAGACCGGCCGCAACTCCGGTGTCATCCACTCCGGCATCTACTACCCGCCGGGTTCCAACAAGGCATCGATGGTGGCCCGAGGCAGAGAGCAGCTCATCGAGCTCTGCCGGCACCACCGGATCGCCTACGAGCTGTGCGGCAAGCTCGTGGTGGCGACCAGCGCCGAGGAGGTCCACGGCCTGGCCCGCCTCCAGCGCCGCGCTGCCGCCAACGCCATACCGACGAGCTGGCTCCCCGCGGAGGGCATCGCCGAGTACGAGCCCCGAGCCCGGGGCCTGGCGGCACTGCACGTACCGAGCGCCGGCATCGTCGACTTCAGCGGTGTGTCCCGTGCCCTGGTGGAGGAACTGCACGATGGCGGGGGCAACCTGCGCCTCGACTCCGAGTTGGTGAACGTCGATGAATCGGTCGATGGGCTCGTGCTGGACACCTCCTCGGGAAAGGTGCGCAGTCGCTGGCTGGTCAACTGCGCCGGCCTGCAATCCGATCGCGTTGCCGCCATGGCCCACTCGGGTGGGCAGACCCGCATCCTCCCGTTCCGTGGCGAGTACTTCGAGTTGGTGCCGTCCCGTCGACACCTGGTGAAAGACCTCATCTACCCTGTTCCCGATCCGAGGTTCCCGTTCCTCGGCGTTCACTTCACCCGCATGGTCGATGGCACAGTCCACGCCGGACCCAATGCGGTGATCGCGCTGAGCCGTGAAGGCTACGAGTGGAAACGAGCCGATGCGGGCGATATCGCCGAGATGCTCGCCAACCCGGGTGTATGGAGACTGGGCCGTCGCTACTGGCGAACGGGCCTGGCTGAGCTGAAGCGGTCACTCAGCAAGCGCTCGTTCGTGTCCGCCCTTCAGGGCCTTGTCCCCGACGTCGGCTCTGAGGATCTGGTCCGGTCCGAGTCAGGCGTGCGCGCCCAAGCGCTGCTGCGGGATGGCTCGCTCGTCGACGACTTCGAGTTCGGCGAGTCCCACCGGGCGGTGAGTGTCATCAACGCCCCTTCGCCGGCGGCCACCGCCGCACTCGCGATAGGCGACGAGATAGCTCTACGCGTGATCCGCAAGGTCGGTGGATGAGCGTCGCGCCAGCTACCGTCTGATCATGGCCGACGAGGGGGTGCGCAAAAACCTCGAGGGGCTGGGTGACTTCATCCGCCGGCAGCGGACCCAGGCGGAGATGTCACTCCGCGATCTGGCCGCGCGAACCAACGTCTCCAACCCGTACCTGAGCCAGATAGAGCGAGGGCTGCACGAGCCTTCGATCCGGGTGCTCAAGTCGATCGCGGGAGCGCTCAACCTCTCGGCTGAGACACTGCTCGCCCAAGCCGGGCTCCTCGAGGCTCGCAGCGCAGAGGCCGCTGCTGCCGAAGGCACCGGGTTGGCCGAGGGGGCTCCCGGCGGATCGCAGACGATCGCGGCCATCGAGAGCGATCCTGATCTCAGCGAGGAGCAACGACAGGAGCTGCTCGAGCGCTACCGGGCCATGGTGGCGCGCGCTCGCAGCGGCCACGCCTGAACACCACGGCTCCTCCCCACCGAAAACCCGAAGAGGAGAGGGCCGATGGCCCTCTCCTCTCGTCACACACAACGTCAGGGGGGAAACGCTGTGGTGGTGGGGTATCACCCGCAGTGCGGGTGATGGGCGGGAACTCGGTTCAGGCAGCGGCTGCCTTGGTGGTCTTGGCTGCCTTGGCAGCAGGCTTGACCTCGCGCTCGAGCAGCTGGTCGGTCACCGGCGAAGCGGCCTCGACGACGCTGTCGACGATCTCCTTGTTGACTGCCAGGACGCGGGATGCGAACTCGAACTGGTTGTCGACCAGCTCGCCGGGCGTCGGGATCTGCTCGGCGAACGGGACCGCGGGCAGGTTCGACACGTTGTCGGTGATCAACCCGACGACACGGGTGACGCCGTTGACGACCGGTTCCTTGACGGAGTTCACGATGTCGATGACCTGGTCCTGTACCTCGGTGATCTTCTCGAGAGTGGTGCTCATTCTTTCGACTCCAAAGAGCTCGGGGATGGGATCGGAACGCTCCTGCTAAGTAAACCAAGCAACCGCTAGCGGTGTCAATACTTTTGCTAACAAAAGTTCGCAGATGTGGCGTAAGTCACCCTGGGCCAGGGCCAAGACCCCGGCCGCACATGACCTGGACTGAGCTGCCCGCATTACATCAGCCCTTGACAGCGGCTTGATTCTCGACAAAGTTAGTCGACATTAGGGGAATCACCCGCGCCGTCCGAGGACGGCACCGAGCCACAAGGAAACGAGCTGCTATGTCCATAAGACTTGGGGACACCGCGCCCAACTTCATCGCCGACACAACCGAAGGGACCATCGACTTCTACGACTGGAAGGGTGACAGCTGGGCCGTGCTCTTCTCGCACCCAAAGGACTTCACGCCGGTCTGCACGACCGAACTGGGGTACACGGCGAAGCTCCGTGACGAGTTCGCCGAACGCAGCACCAAAGTCATCGGCCTCTCGGTCGACTCGGTGCAAGACCACCTGTCCTGGGCGGCTGACATCGAGGAGACCCAGGGCCAGCCGCTGAACTTCCCTCTCATCGGTGACCCCGAGCGCGCGATCGCCGACGAGTACGACATGATCCATCCTGAAGCCAACGACACCCTCACGGTTCGCTCGGTCTTCGTCATCGACCCGTCGAACAAGGTCCGCCTCACCATCACCTACCCCGCCAGCACCGGCCGGAACTTCGACGAGATCCTACGGGTGATCGACTCGCTCCAGCTCACCGACCAGCACAAGGTCGCCACGCCGGTGAACTGGCGCAGGGGAGACGACGTCATCATCGTTCCGGCGCTCAGCAACGAAGAGGCCAGCGAGAGGTTCCCCGAGGGCTGGGACGAGCAGAAGCCCTACCTTCGGGTGGTCTCACAACCCGCCTGATCAAGTTCCACACTCACACACTGCGGACCGTCACCTATTCGTTGATGGCCGCGTGCTGAAGGGTTTCGATCCAGAAGCGTAGGGCTTCCAACTCGTCAGGAGTCGGGTTGTACTGGGCCTGCTCACGTAGCTCATCAGCGTCGAACTCAGGACTGTCGTAGGTTTGTAGGTCAACGAAACCGACGGCGGCCGTGAGGTAGCCGACCAGGACCTCACCGTCTGTTGTCGCATACACTGGCGCGTCCCTGTCAGCCAAAGGGGGTGGTGCGAAGACATCGGCACCGAAATCGGCTCTGATGTCTTCGACACGCGAGTATCCAGCAAGGCCGTTCGGCCCGGCGATAGGTATCCAACCCTGATCGATGAGTTCCTGGAGTTCCTTGTCGGCCTGCTCCATCTCGGCGAGTTCTTCCGGAGTGGGCTTTCTCGGCCCACTAACACTCTCGTCGAGCGCAGATTGAAGGGTGCCCGTGCCGGGCTGGCTGAGTTCGTCATCCCCAGTTGCGACCTCTGATGGCTGCTGCTGCTGGAAGTTCCAAGCCGTTGCGGCCGCGATGAGGCAAACGAGAATTGCAGCAATCACCCAGATGATCGATCTCTGAGTGGGTTTCGTCATCTCGTCACTTCCTCACACCGGTCCGCACAGCAGCGCCCAAACCACTGGCCAGTTTGATTTGAGTGAACCGGCAAGCCAAGCCCAGTGGAACACGCCAGCACGGTTCCACGCCGTCATCCAGTTCGGGCATGAGGCATCGGCCAAGGTGAAGGTCGGGCGCCAGCCCGTGTCGTCACCGGCGCAGTAGAGCCAGTTGCCCTCGATAAGCACATGGTGTTCGAGATAGGTCCGGGTCCATGAATAGGTCACGAGGTTCCCGCCTGGACATGGAGCATTGTGCACATCTGTTAGCGCTGTGTCGTCGATCCCCTGGATCCCGAAGTTGCGGTCCATGATCAGCGTGCCGCATCCGTGGTAGCCCGCGCTGGAGCCGAACTCCTCGAAGAGATACGAGTTCTCCGCCATCGCCGGCGCGGCGTAGCTCACGATGAACACAAGCACCAGCGCCGCCGCGACAACCATGCGTGGTACACGACACATCCCTATACAACCCTCTTGGCTTACGCGGTTCCCCGATCCATCCTCGCGCCCGAGGGTAGGGGTTTCTATAGAAATCGGGGAGAGGAACACTCAGCTACCAGACATGCGTACGCATGGCGTTCGAGGTCGCAGCCCAGGCTGCTGTGCGACCTCCCGGCCAAGGAAACACCTTCTGGCCAAGTGTGAGCTGCCGACGGACCAGGTTCCCACCACGAGTCAGTTCAAGCGGGGATGGCCCTACCGGAAGCGACCATCGAGTAGGCGGTTCGCCACCCGGTGGCTTCGATGCCCAGGCTCTTCAACCGCTGTTCGGCATCGTCGCACACCATCGCGGCCCGGTGATCGGCCTGCTCGGTCAACGCCACCCCTTCCGCCAGTCTGACAAGGGCCTGCGCGACGACGTCGTCGGTCGAGTCCGCCCGCTCCTGAGCCGTCACGAAGATCGACTCGCACTTCTCGACGCCTTCGCCGCGGCTGGTCACCAGACCGGCCGCGATCTCGGCGGTGAGCCGGTCGAGGTAGGTGGCACGCGGGCTCTCAGCCACCTCTTCGACCCGCGCCAGAGCCTCGTCGTCGCGTCCCGCCGCACCGAGCGCCAAGGCGAGAGCCGAGAGGATGTAAGGACTCGGACCCAAGTCGTTGTCCGCGCAACAAGCGAGCTCCAGCACTTCGATGGCACCGGGGACGTCACCGCTCTGGAGCCGCCCCAGCCCAACGGCCACCAACTCGTCAGTGCGTCCGATCGCCGACAGATCGACTTCGTCGGCTCGAGGGTCTTGTTCGATCAGCAGCGCCGGATGCGGATCGCCGAGCTGGACCGCCGCGTTTGCCAACGAGATCGAGCTGAGCTCCTTGTAACGTGCCTCGCTCTCACCCATCTCGAGGGCAGCCGCCCTTTCGAGTGCGGCCATGCCGTCGACGATCCTGCCCATCGCGACGAGCGCGCGACCGTGGATCGCCAGAGCCTGCTGTAGGCCCATCGTCTCGCTCAGGTCCTGGAATCGCTCGATCGCCCGGTCAGTAGCAGAGGCCGCGTCAGCCGCTCGGCCGGACCACAGCTCCACGCTGGCGATCACCACCTCCATCATGCCCTGACCCCAGCGATCGCCACGCTCCACCGCTTCGTGATGCACTCTCTGGGCGAGCTCGATCCCCTCGTCGAAATGGCCCTGGTGGAACTTCACGAAGGCCAGCAGGCCCAGGGCCCATCCGCGTCCCACACCGTCGCCGAGATCGGTGAAGGTAGCCGCTGACTCGCTCAAGCGCTTCTCTGCGTCGTAGACCTTCCCGTCGGTGAACTCGATCCATGCCAGGTTCTGCAAGGCCCATGCTTCGCCCCGGCGATCGCCTGCCTCGCGGTACGAGTCCAGGGCCGCAGATATCGAGTCGCGGGCCAGTTCGAGCTCTCCCCGCACGAGATCCTGGAAGCCCGAGTACCGCAGCGCTTCAGCGCGGCCCTGCTGATCACCTATGGCCTCGAACTCCTCGATGGCACGGGCCAGCGACGAGCCGGCCTCCTCGAAGTCGCCCTCCTTGGTGGCGATCCCGCCGCCGATCATCGTGGCCCGGGCATGAGACCTCTTGTCACCGATGCCGTCGGCCATCTCCAGCGCGGCCTCGACATCGGCCCGGGCCTCTTTCAGGTTCCACATCTCGAGGTTGGCGTGGGCCCGCCCGACGAGGAGGCTGAGGTGGTCCGGACCGGCACCAGGACCCAGCAGCTCCAAGCCCTGGCTGAAGAAGCGTGACGACACCGGGTGGACATGAGCCTGTTCAGCGCGCCTCGCCGCCTCCCGGATCCATTTCAACGCCCGCTCGGCCAGCTCAGCCCGCTGTCCGTCGCTACTGCCGATCTCGCGCGCGATGAGTGCAGCCTCCGCGTAATGGCGGGCGATCAGGTCGACCACGCCATCATCGACGAAGCGATCGGCGAAGACGGCTTCCAGGTAGGCCGCGATGCCGGAGTGGCGCCGCATGCGATCGGACTTGGTCAGCCGCGAGTAGGCGATCTCACGGACCAGATCGGACCTGAAAGCCCAGTCCGTCCCGTCGAAGGTCAGGATCTCCTTCTCTGCCAGCGATTCGACGATGTCGCCGACATCAGGGATGTCCCTGATCCACTCCGACATCTTGTCGAGGACGTCGAGCGAGCCCCGGGACCCCCACACCGAAGCGTCCTCGAGCGTGTCGCGCTCGTCCTGGCCGAGACCATCTAGGCGGGCCGCCACCAGGCCCCGCAGGGTGTCGGGCAGGTCGCTGACCGACACGTCCGTCACCGTGCCGACGCCCACCTCGCTCAGCAGCACAACCAACTCCTCGAGGAAGAACGGATTGCCGCCACTGCGATCCAGCAAGACGTCCCTGAGGTCGGATGGGATGTCGGACGCCAACAAGGCATCGAGCAACAGCTCAGCCGAGTCGCGGTCGAGTGGATCGAGGTTCACAACCAGGCTGTTGTGTCGTCCCGCCCGCGGCGACCAGCGCTCGATCAGTGACCGCCGGGCCGTCGCCACCATCAGGAAGGGATGTCGACCCAGCTCCTCGGTCAGGTAGTCGATGGTTTCGAGGACGATGTCGTCGGCCCAGTGCAGATCCGCGATCCGGACCATGATGGGGCGCTGCTGCGCCGCGGCCTCGATGTAGACGTGCAGCGACTGGGACGCCTCGGCGCGAGCCCGCTCGGGTTCGATGTGACGCAGCGGGCCCTCTAACCCCATCAGGTACAGGAGCCCGTTGACGACCCTTGTGACATCGGGGTGCGACTCGGGATGGCCCAGAACCCGCGCCACCGCCGTGGTCGTCTTCGAGGTTGCCTCGGTGAGAGAGTCGTCTTGAGTCACGCCGCTGCCGTTGCGCAACGCCTCGGCGATCGGCCACCAGACGTTGGCCTCGCCATAGGGGACGCTGCGGCCGTCGAGGACGAGCATGTCGTGTTCGACCTCGGCCAGAGCTGCCAACTCCTCGGCGAGGCGGGTCTTGCCCACACCGGCCTCTCCGAGGATGAGGATCTGCTGGGCACGCCGGTGGCCGACCGCGGCATCGACGGCGTTGCTCATCATCCCCAGTTCGGCGTCTCGGCCGACCAATGGGGCTCTCAGGCGACGTGGGCGGTAACCGGGTGGCGCCAGCGCCGCGATGGCCACCCACACGTTCACGGGCTCCTCCCTACCCCGCGCCACGAGTGCGCCCCGCGACTCGTAGCCGATCACCTCCTTGGTCGCATGGAAGGTCGCCTCGCCGACCAGCACGTCGCCCGGTTCAGCCGAGGTCTCCAGACGCGACGCGATGTTCACCACGTCACCCATGGCGGTGTAGTCGCCGCCGGCGCGCAACGCGCCGACGAGGACCTCGCCGGTGTTGACCCCGATCCGCATGCGGATGTGGGCACCCGTCTCCTCGGAGTACTGGCCCAGGGTCTCCTGCATCTGAAGACCGGCGCGCACCGCCCTCTCGGCATCGTCCTCGTGAGCGATGGGGGCACCGAAGAGGGCGACTATCGCGTCGCCGATGATCTTGTCGACGCGGCCGCCGAAGGCGGTGACGTCGGCAACCAGCCGTTCGAACGCATCGTCGACGAGGTTCTTGACCTGCTCCGGATCGAGGGTCTCGGACAGCGACGTGAAACCCACGAGATCGGCGAAGAGCACGGTGACGACGCGACGCTGGTCCGACGAACTGCGCAGCGCCTGCCCACACGACCAGCAGTAGCGTGCCGCGTCAGGACATTCGACACCGCAACTCCGGCACTTCATGCCGGTAATCATACGGCGTAAGTGGTTGCAACCGGCCTGGCGACTGGTGGCCCGGCCTGCGCTCTCCTACCCGAGGATGAGGGGCAATATCGGTCTGCCGGATGACGCCCCGGCCGGGTCATCCCGGTATTTTCTGAGTGTGAGCGACGTCCGGGCATCGTTGCGATGGTTCCGCTCCCATCCTCAGGTGGCGGACAGCATCCTCGTCGGCGTCCTGCTGGTGTGCTCCATCGCCGCGCTCTTCGCCGCCGAGGCCGCGCCCGGTTCGACGGAGCGGCCGGGTGACTTCTGGGGGGTGGTGCTGATCGTCGGCATGCTCGCCCCGCTGACACAACGACACAGATACCCCCGCCTCGCGCTCGTGGCTGTCCTGCTCGCCACGATGCCCTACTGGATCCTCGACTATCCCGATGTGGTCGGCGGGGTCGGGCTGCTGGTCGCCGTGTACTCGGTTGCGTCCTACTGCGATCGCCGGCCGGCCCTCGAGATGCTGGCCCTCGTGCTGGTCGTCACGATCCCTGTCATGCTCGTCGGTGTCTTCGTCGAAGAGGAGAACCTCCCCATCGCTGCAGTGGTCGCTCAGGTGATGATCTTCGTCGGTGCCTGGGTCTTGGGTGACAGCACCCGCAACAGAAGGCTGTTGACCGAGGCGTACCGGCTCCGTGCCGAAGCGGCCGAGAAGGCGCAGGAAGAGCAGGCTCGCCGGGCGGCTCTCGACGAGCGCAGCCGGATCGCACGCGAGATGCACGATGTGGTCGCTCACAACATGTCGGTCATGGTCGTCCAGGCAGGTGGTGCCCGCAGGATGCTGCACCAGGACCCGGCCCAGACAGAGGCCGCCCTCGAGGCGATCGAACAGACAGGCCGGCAGGCGTTGGGTGAGATGCGCCGACTCCTCGGCGTGCTCCGGGAGGACGACACGACGGCTGACCTGTCACCCCAACCAGGCCTGGCAGGCGTGGAGGAACTGGTCTCGACCTGCAACGACGCCGGGCTGGCGGTCGACCTGGCGATCGAGGGTGAACCACGTGATCTCCCTGCGGGGATCGACCTCTCGGCCTACAGGGTGGTGCAGGAAGCCCTGACCAACACGCTCAAGCACGCGGGTCCGGCGCTTGCTCACGTCAGGCTCGACTACGGCGAGACGGAGTTGCGTATCGAGGTCGTGGATGACGGTCGCGGTGCGGCGGCTGCAAGGGGCGGCCCCTCGATCGGGGCTCGCCAAGGCCTGGTGGGCATGCGCGAGAGAGTCGAGCTCTACGGGGGACGACTCGAAGCGGGACCGCGGCCCGGTGGCGGCTTCGGCGTGCGCGCGACCATTCCTTACGAGCGCGTACCTGTGTGATCGACCATGACCATCAGTGTGCTTGTCGTCGATGACCAGAAGCTGGTCCGTACCGGCTTCAGGATGATCCTCGACTCCGAGGACGACATAGAGGTGGTAGCCGAGGCGGCCGATGGCAACGAGGCGCTCGCGGTCTACGCCACGGTGCAGCCCGACGTCGTGCTGATGGACATCCGCATGCCCAACATGGACGGTGTCGAGGCCACCCGTGGCCTCGTCGAGCGCGACAGCTCCGCTCTCGTGCTGATCCTCACCACCTTCGACCTCGATGAGTACGTCTACGCGGCCCTCCGAGCCGGTGCGTCGGGCTTCCTGCTCAAAGACACCCCTCCCGAACAGCTCATCGAGGCCGTTCGTGCGGTTGCTCGGGGCGATGCATTGATCGCGCCGAGCGTGACCCGACGACTGATCGAGACCTTCGCCCACAAGCTGCCGCGCGGTGAAGGGGAGCCTCCGGTCCGCAAACACCTCGAAGCCCTGACAGATCGCGAGGTGGACGTCTTGACTCTCATGGCACGCGGCTTGTCGAACGCCGAGATCGCGGCGGAGCTCTTCGTGGGGGAGACGACCGTCAAGACCCACGTCGGGCACATCCTGACAAAGCTGGCTGCCAGAGACCGCGTGCAGGCAGTCGTGGCGGCTTACGAATCCGGTCTGGTGGTACCCGGCGGGACCGACTGACCGGGCGCCGGTACGAGGTTCTGCCGGAGTCACCCAGCTCGCAGCAGCGACGACGGTTCCGGACGCGCGGTCTCACACCGCAGCACGAGACACGCCCGCCCAAACCGTCCCCTGGGACGACACCGAATCGCCGCCAGGCCTGACGACAGCGCAGGTCGGTCATGAGACGTTGTGCTCAGTCACGAGTCAGCTATCACAAGGAGGTCAGGCGATGAGCACGTCCATCGACGTGAGCACGGTCACCAGCGAGGGTCACGACGGGGCCCGACAACTCGCTGCCGCCCGGACACACCGAGCAGTGAAGGTCTACGGGTCCGCCGAAACAGCGGTCCGAGCCCTCGACGGCATCGACGTGGTGTTCGACAGGGCCATGTTCACCGCCATCATGGGTCCGTCAGGGTCCGGGAAGTCGACCCTCATGCACTGTCTTGCCGGCCTCGACGACCTGACCTCGGGTGAGGTCTGGTTGGGCGAGACCCAACTCGGGCGCCTCAGCGAGAAACAGCTGACCCGCACCAGGAGGGAGAAGCTCGGCTTCGTGTTCCAGGCCTTCAACCTGGTTCCCAGCCTCACTGCACTGGAGAACATCACGCTTCCCCTCGACCTCGCGAGCCGCCGTCCCGACAAGACCTGGCTCGACCACGTCATCGAGACGGTGGGCCTCGGCCAACGCCTCGCGCACCGCCCCTGCGAGCTCTCCGGTGGCCAGCAGCAGCGGGTCGCGGTGGCCCGGGCACTGGCATCCCGGCCCGAGGTCATCTTCGCCGACGAACCGACCGGCAACCTCGACACCAGCAGCGGCGCCGAGGTGCTCGATCTCCTGCGCCTGGCCGTCAGGGAGTACGGTCGCACTGTTGTGATGGTCACCCATGACCCGGTTGCAGCCTCGTATTCGGAACGGGTCGTCTTCCTCGCCGACGGGAAGATCGTCGACGACATGGCTGGTCCGACGCCAGAACGCGTCATCGACCGGATGAAGAGCGTCGGGGAGGTGTGAGCCGTGTTCAGGACAACGTTCAAGAACCTGCGGGCGCGCAAGCGGCGTCTGCTCACCACGGCCCTCGCCGTGACCATCGGGGTGGCCTTCATGGCCGGTACCCTCGTCATCGCCGACACGATCTCCAGGACCTTCGACGACCTCTTCGCCGACGCCACCGAGGGGATCGACGCAGCCGTGCGCGGCTCCCAGTCCATAGACGTCGATTTCGGTCCGGAGGCGCGAAACCCCGTCCCCGAGACGCTGGTGGCGCAGATCGCCGAATTGGACGGCGCAGCGGCTGTCGAGGGCCAGGTCAGCGGGTACGCCCAGTTCCTGGACAAGGACGACGAACCCGTGGGCAACCCCGGAACCGGTGCTCCGACCCTGGGCTTCAACTGGAACGAGGTCCCCGAACTCAACCCCTTCGAGCTCACCGACGGCGGGCCGCCGAGCGGCGCCGGCGAGGTGGTCATCGACCGGGGGACGGCCCGAGATGGTGGTTTTGCGGTCGGGGACACGATCGCGGTGCTCACCCAGGCCGGGCGCGGCGACTTCACCGTCACCGGAATAGTCACCTTCGGCGGCCAGGACCGCCCCGCGGGCGCGACCACCGCGCTCTTCGAGACCACCACCGCTCAGGACCTCGTCGGCGAGCCTGGCACCTTCCAGGAGATCGCCGTCGTCGCCGGCGAAGGCGTCAGCGAAGAGGATCTCGTCACACAGATCCAGGCAATCGCGCCGGCCGGCGTGGAGGTGCTGACCGGCGAGCAGTACACCGAGGACAGCCAGAACCAGGTCCAAGAAGGCCTGTCGTTCTTCAACACCTTCCTGCTCGTGTTCGCCGGCATCGCCTTGTTCGTCGGCTCGTTCATCATCTACAACACCTTCAACATCCTGGTCGCCCAAAGGACCGGCGAACTGGGTCTCTTGCGTGCACTGGGAGCCTCCCGGCGCCAGGTCTTCGGCTCGGTGATCCTCGAAGCCACGATCGTGGGTGTCATCGCCGGCGTGATCGGCCTGGTGTTGGGCATCGGCCTGGCATCCCTGCTGAAGCTGGCCATGGCCGGGCTCGGGATCGAGTTGCCAGGGGGAGCGCCTGTCGTGACCGTCAGAACAGCCATCACCGCGCTGGCCACCGGAATGGTCATCACCGTCCTGGCGGCCCTGGTTCCGGCCAGGCGTGCCGGTGCCGTGCCCCCGCTGGTTGCGCTCAGGCAGCGCTCCGTCGAGGACAGGGCCCTACCCCGCCGACGCACGATTGCAGGAGGCGTCGTCACCGCGATCGGCCTCGCCTCGCTTGGCTACGGCCTGTGGGGTGAGCCCGGCAACGCCATCCAGTTCGTCGGCCTCGGAGCCCTGGTCACCTTCATCGGTGTGGCGCTCCTGGCCCCGGTCCTGGCCTCGCCGTTCGTCAAGGGTGTGGGCGGTCTCATCGCGAAGCTTCGTGGCACTCCGGCAGCACTCGCCGAGAAGAACGCTCTGCGCAATCCGAGGCGCACCTCGGCCACGGCATCCGCGCTCATGATCGGTGTGGGGCTCGTTGGTTTCATCACCATCTTCGCCGCCTCGACGAAGGCATCGATCGACAAGACGATCGATGACGCGTTCACCGGTGACCTGGTGGTGGCATCGGGCACCTTCGGCTTCGGAGGGCTTCCGCCTGAGGTCGCCGACGAGATAGCCGCCCTGCCGGAGATCGACCTCGTCTCGGGAATGCGATTCGGCCCCGCCCGCGTCGACGGCGAGGACACAGGCGTCGTTGCCGTCAACACCGATCAGATGGCCCGCCTGGCCGACATAGGCATCAGCGAAGGCTCCGCGGACGACTTCGGAGTGAGCTCCTTCGGCATCCACGAAGATGTCGCCGAGGAGAAGGGCTGGGAGCTGGGGACACCTGTGACGATCGAGTTCGTCGACACCGGAGCACAGACGTTCACGGTTGACGTCATCTACAGCGAGAACGCCCTGGCGGGCCCGTGGTTCATCGACACAGCAGCCTTCGAGGCCAACTACGCCCAGCAGTTCGACGCTCAGATCTATGCCTCGTTGACCGAGGGCGCCTCCCTGGCGAAAGCTCGGGAGTCCGTCGAGGAGATCGTCGATCCCTACCCGGCAGCCGAAGTCCAGGACCAGGAGGAGTACACCGAGGCCACTGCCGGCCAGATAGACCAACTCCTCGGTCTGGTCTACCTCCTTCTCGTGTTCGCGGTGATCATCGCAGTGATCGGCATAAGCAACACGCTGGCCCTGTCGATCTACGAGAGAACCCACGAACTGGGACTGCTCCGGGCGGTGGGCATGACCCGGCAGCAGATGCGGTCGTCGATCCGGTGGGAGTCCGTGATGATCGCACTGTTCGGAACCATCCTCGGTCTGACCGTGGGGCTGGTTTTCGGCTGGGCAGTCGTGAGCGCCCTGGCCGACGAGGGTTTCAGCGTGTTCCAGGCACCGGTGTCCCAACTCGTGGTGATCGCGCTGCTGGCCGCGCTGGCCGGGGTGATCGCATCGTTGCGGCCCGCTCGACGCGCTGCCAAGCTCGACATGCTCGAGGCCATCATGACGGAGTGAGTGTGCCGGCGGATCGGGTTCTGGGGTACCCAGTGCGTGTGACATGCGATCCGAACTCTGCTGAGACGGGGGCCGGGCAGCTACCTTGTAGCTGATCTCGGCCCCCGTCCAGTTCCATTGTGGAACCTTGGAGGAACAGTGACCGCTGCCACCACCGCCCCGACCAGCATCGCCGCCCAGGCTGTGCACGCCACCAAGGTCTACGGCTCCGGAGACACCGCGGTGAGAGCCCTGGACGACCTGTCGGCCGAGTTCGGCACCGGCCAGTACTCGGCCATCATGGGACCTTCGGGCTCGGGCAAGTCGACCCTCATGCACTGCATGGCCGGCCTCGACACCCTCACCGACGGCCAGGTCTTCATCGGCGGAACCGATCTGAGCGAACTGTCCGAGAAAGAGCTCACCCAACTGAGGAGGGAGAAGGTGGGCTTCGTGTTCCAGGCCTTCAACCTCGTGCCGACCCTCGACGCCCAAGAGAACATAACCCTCCCCATGGACCTCGGCGGTTCGGCCTACGACGACGGCTGGGTCGACACCGTGATAGACACCGTGGGCCTCCGCGACCGGCTCGAACATCGTCCCGCTGAGCTGTCGGGCGGCCAGCAACAGAGGGTGGCAGTGGCTCGGGCGATGGCCAGCCGACCCGAGATCATCTTCGCCGACGAGCCGACCGGCAACCTGGACTCCAAGACGGGACACGAGATCCTCGACTTCATGAGATCGGCTGTCGACGACTTCGGCCAGACCATAGTCATGGTCACCCACGATCCGATGGCGGCGTCGTACAGCGACCGCGTCGTCTTCCTCGCCGACGGACGGATCGTCGACGAGATGCTCGAGCCGACCGCCGAGCGGGTCCTCGACAAGATGAAGCAACTCGGCGAGTAGCAGCTCATGCTCCGCATCGCGCTCAAGAGCGCGCTGGCCCACAAGCGGAGGCTGATTACGACGGGCATCGCCATCGTCATCGGCGTGACGTTCATGACCGGCACGCTGATCCTGTCCGACACGCTCGGCACGGCAATCGACAGCCTCGTATCGGATGCCTACGACGAATACGACGCAGTGATCCGCTCGAAGGAGGTGCAGACACTCCCCTTCGGTGGTGAGATAAGGGCGACAGTGCCGGCCGAGATCGAGGCAGCCGTCTCCGCGGTCCCCGAGGTGAAAGCGGCCGCAGGCAACGTCGAAGGGTTCGCGTTCGTGATCGGCAAGGACGGAGAGGTCCTCGGATCCACGGGCTTGGGGCCGCCGAGCCTGGCGTTCAACTGGATCGACGTGCCCGAGTTGCAGGTGGGCACCCTCTCCGAGGGCCGGCCACCCGAGAACGATGACGAGGTCGTGCTGGACTTCAGGACCGCCGAGAAGGGTGGCTTCCGGATCGGTGACACGGTCACGATCGAGTCCCCCAACACCGGCACCTACGAGTTCGAGCTGGTGGGACTGACCGGCCTGGGCGAGGCAGGCGACGAGACAACCGGCTCGACGATCTCGGTGTACACCCTCCCCACCGTGTGGAGGGTGGTCGGCCAGCCGAACAAGTTCCAGTACATCTCGGCGGTGGGTACGGGCGGCGCCAGCCAGGAGGAGGTCGTCGAGGCGATCACCCCCGTGCTGCCCCCCGATCTGGAGGCGATCACCGGCGCCGCCTACGTCAAGGAGCAACAGGAACTATTCGGCCAGTTCGTCGGGCTCATCACGACGTTCATCCTCGTCTTCGGGATCATCGCGGTGTTCGTGGGTGCGTTCATCATCTACAACTCGTTCTCGATCATCATCGCCCAACGGACCCGGGAGATGGGGCTGCTACGCGCGGTGGGCGCCGGCCGTGGCCAGATCCTGGGCTCGGTCGTGATCGAAGCGGTGCTGGTAGGCCTGGCTGCGGGAATCGTCGGCCTCGTCAGCGGCATCGGCATCGCCTTCGCACTGAAGAGCTTGATGGGATCGTTCTTCACCCTCCCCCCGGGCCCCCCGACGATCACACCCGACTCGGTGCTCGTCGCCATCCTCGTCGGATTGCTGGTCACCGTCGTCTCGGCGCTCATACCAGCTCGCCGCGCTGCGAAGATCACACCAATCGCGGCGATCACCGAGGTCGAAGTCGACTCCTCCTCCCTGTCGAGAGGCCGCAAGGTCTTCGGGACAGCGCTGGTGGTGACCGGTGGTCTCTCGCTCTACCTGGGCCTGAGCGACACACTCGGCAACCCCCTCACGGCAGTCGGCATAGGCGCAGCGTGCTTCTTCATAGCCTTCGCGGTCCTCGGACCGGTCATCGCCGCTCCGATGAGCCGTGTGCTCGGCAAGCCGCTGCCGGCCCTAGCCGGCGTCTCGGGCCGGCTGGCCCGCGAGAACGCTGCGCGCAACCCCAAACGGACCGCCGCCACCGCCGCCGCTCTCACCATCGGTGTGGCCCTGATATCGGTCATAGCCGTCATGGCCGCATCGTTCAAAGCTGACATAGTCGACTCCACCACCAACCAGATGACCGCCGATTACGTCGTCAGCTCCGGCGGCTCGTTCTTCGGCTTCAATCCGGCGATCTCCGAGGAGATCGCCGGGCTCGACTCGGTCGGCATCGCTTCACCGCTTCGTTACACGGGAGCGCAGATCACCACCGGGATCGGCATGGAGGTCCCCGAAGGCGATACCGATCAGCCGCTCTCGGAACAGTCCGGCGAGCCGACGGCGGTGGATGCGCCGCTGGAGTTCCTGCAAGGAATCGATCCGGAGACCTACTTCGAGGTCGTCGATGCCGGTGAACTGGTGGGCGATCCGGGCTCCTTGACCGACGGCAAGTTCGCGTTGGCTGAGGCGAGAGCTGAGGAGGAAGGTCTCGAGATCGGGGACAAGGTCGAGTTCTACTTCGTCGAAGGAGGTCGCGTGGAACTGGAGCTCGCACTCACCTACAGCGAGCCACTCGACCCGACGACCGTCTACTACCTGCCGCTGAGCAGCTTCGAGAAGTACGCGTCACCGCAGTTCCGGAACGACTTCGCTCTTCTCGTGACCAGCGCCGGCGGTTCAACCCGAGCCGAGACCAAGGCTGACGTCGAGGAGGTGGTCGCGGTCTCCCCGATGGCCGAGGTCAAGGATCCGGCCGACTGGGGAGAGGAGCAAGCAGCGATGCTCAACGGGCTGCTCGGCGTGATCTATCTGCTGTTGCTGCTGGCCGTCGGGGTGGCTCTGATAGGCATCGTCAACACCCTCACGCTGTCGATCTTCGAACGCACCCGGGAGCTCGGCCTCCTGCGGGCGGTCGGCATGAGCCGGGCGCAGCTACGAACGGCGGTGCGCTGGGAATCGGTCATCATGGCGGTCATCGGGACACTGATCGGGCTCGTCATCGGCATCGGCCTGGCCCTGGCCATCACCACCGCCCTGAGCCTCCAGGACTTCCTGTCCGGCCCGTCCTTGCCTGTCGTCCAACTCGTCGTCGTGTCGATCCTGGCGGGGCTTGCCGGTGTCGCTGCGTCGATCTGGCCGGCCGGCCGGGCCGCGCGCCTCAACGTCCTCGACGCCATCGCCATGGAGTGAGCAGCGCCGGCTTCGCCATCCGGTCCTGGGATCCCCGCTGCCACACCGCAGGCTCGCCACATCAACAACACTCTTGTCCGTTGCTCTCCGCGCGGGTGCGTAGGTCGTTCGGACGGTCCTTCTCAATGCGCCTGCGCAGCCGGCCGATATCGCGATGGGTGGAGGACCCCGAACCCGACGCACTTGGGAAGGAGTGGAGATGGGCGGTGAGATCGCTGACGCCCCGGTCACCGTACTGGTCGTCGATGCTCGAACCGAGACCCTCAGGCGCTGGGCGGACGCCATCGATGCCGACCCCCAGATGGAGGTCATCACGACAGCGGCCACCCCACAGGAGGCGATGGAGCGAACGTTGGAGCTGGTTCCCGATGCCGTGGTTCTCGGACTGGGAGCGCCTGGAGACGACAGCACCGAGCTTTGCAGGCAGATCAGGCGGATGGCCCCGGCGATCAGCATCGTCGTAGCCGCCCCGGCAGACCGCGACGAGGACGCCTACGAGTGCCTGCTCTCGGGCGCGTCCAGTGTCATCAGCGCCGACTCGTCGGAGGCCTCCATCGCAACAGCTGTTCGAGGTGCCACTCAAGGCGAGACACTGCTGCCTTCGACGATCGCCGATCGCGTCCGGCGTGATCTCACGACCGATGAGGGCCTCGGGGTCGCAGATCTCGCTCCTCGGCTCACCGCCACCGAGCAGGAGGTTCTGAGACTGCTCGCAGACGGGTTACAGCCCGCAGAGGTCGCCGACACCTACGAGGTGAGCGAGCGGCTCGTCAACCTCCACGCCGGCTATGCCGTGACCAAGCTCCAGCGAAGCTCGTTGGAGAGCGTCGGAATCGAACTCGACGGAGCCGACCCGGCGTGTTCCGACCCCGGAGAGAACAGCGCCGCGCCGGAGACCTCAGCGGTCTAGCCCTCGTCATTCACGCGCTCGCGCGAGCAGCCCGACGCACTCATCCCTCGAACGGTCGGATGTCGTTCATGCTCCAGTAGGCGCGCATCTCGGTGACCTTGCCCGTTTCGTCGAACTTCATGGTGTCGACGACATCCAGCACCACCTTGGTCTCCCCCAAGCGGCTGATGACCTGGAAGGGGAAGGCAACCTCGTTGGCCGCGACCCGGACCGGTCCGGTCGAAACCAGTTCGACCTCGTCGGCCAGCGCCTGGGTGGACTCGTAGAACGAACGGATGGCGTCATGACCCTGGTGCGGTTCGCTACCGATGGGATCTTCGACGGTAGCGTCAGGGGCGTACAGGGCGACGATCGCATCGACGTCACCGGCTGTGTTGGCCGCGATGTACCGCCCGACGACTTCTCTCATCTGCTCGGCTTCAGGCACGCCAGCAGGCTCCCACACCGGCGTTGCTGCCGCAACGCCGGTGTGCGCGGGCTTCGCCATCCGGTACCGGGGTTCCCGCTGCTACGCCGCAGGCCAGCTCACCTGGCGGGTTATGATCCGTCCCGCAGCACGGGGAGGAGTTCGGGATGAGCGATGCGCCGCAAGAGCCGGGATGGTGGCAGGCAAGCGATGGCAAGTGGTACCCGCCTCCTGCTGCGGGGCAGACCCACGCAGCCCTGGCCCCGCCCGAGCCGGCTCCGTCATGGGTACGGCCGGCCTTCAACTACGTCGTCTCCCTGCTGGCCATCGCAGTGATGGTGATCGCCTCGATGATCTTCGCCCTCGGAGTGGCCCAGACCATCTACCCCGACCTGCGATCGGACAGCGATCCGATTTCACGTCTCGCCACCGGCATCACCGCGGTCGTGGAGGCGGCGTCGGAACTGGACCTCGAACAGGTACAGCAAGCAGACAGCGAGTTCGTGGACGACGAATACCTCACCGCCCTCCAGGAGCAACAAGATCTGATCAAGCAGATGACCGGGGAGGTGGAGGGTGAGGTCGCCAGCCAGAGCCGCACCGCCGCGATCAACCAGATGATCGGTGCCGCGGCTCTTTTCGGGGTGGCCTTCGTCGTGTACCGGATCCATTTCCGGCGCCAGGAACCCGGCACCCGGCTACTGAAGCCGTGACGCCACCGGCGGCGACCGGCCCCACCTCCTCAGCTCGGCGGGCGTAGGCCTCGATAGCCCGAGATCCATCCGGACTCTTTGAGCGTGCTCGCCACCTCGCTGTCGCCGACCGGCCGGCCGTCGACCCTGGCGACCTCGACGGATCGAAGCCGCCCGGTCTCGACCAGTCGAGCCAGCTCGGCGGGCCACACCTTCGAGTCGCCGGTCGCGGGGAACGTGACGAGCGAGCGCCCCCCACGATCGAGGAACGCGACCGCTTCCCCCTTGTCGATCACCACGTACGCTCCGGCGGAGCGTCCCGGACGGCCGCTCGTCTCGGGCCAGGGCAGCGCCGCCCCGAAGGGCTGAGCAGGATCGGTGGCGGCCAGGGTCACGATCTCGTCACCCTCGGAATCGCGTCTGCCCCTCAAGCGGTCGACCGCACCCGCCTGAGCGAACTGCGCCGCGCCGAGCCCCGCCACGAAGTAGCCGCGCCGGACCTGGCCCCGCTCCTCCAGCGCCTTCAGGACCGGGTAGACACCGGCGAACCCGCCCTCGGCTCCCTCCCCGATGGCTGCCTCGCGGGTGAGCACTCCGTAGCGGTCCAGGAGCTGGAGCGCTCTCGCATGGGCCATCTCGGTGGCGGAGACGCCCGGGGGACGCAGCGGACCCACCAACGACCACCTGCCCGCGGCCGCCGGCGGCCCGAGCCGGCCCAACCGACCCGGTCTGGCCCGCCGCCCGCTCCCCCTGCGCCTGCTCCCGCCCAGGGCACGAACCGGGGCCAGGGAGTCGTTGGTCACCTCACCAGCCCAGACCAGGTCCCACAGAGCCGCCAGGACATGCTCGTCGTCATAGGGCTCACCGGCCTGGGCAACCGCCTGTACCAGGTCGGGCCAGAACGAGGCTCCCCGCGAGTCGAGGTGGTCCCGGAGGGCTCGATGGATCTCCTCGTTCGCCGCCGAGGGCGACGGGGCTGGGACGAGCAGGCCGACCTGATCGCGAAAGACCAGGCGAACTCGGCCGTCGCGAGGGCCGAGGGGCCCGGCACCCACCCAGACGATCTCGCCGGCGGTGCACAGCGAATCGAGGTCTGCGGGCCGGTACTCGGCCATCCTCGCCGGGAGGACGTCGTTCTCGAGGACCGATGCAGGGATCGGGGCTCCCTGGAGAAGCCCGATGATCTCGACCAACGACTCGAGACCACGTCTCGGTACGCCCACGCCTTGCCAGGCGGGGAGGAAGCGAGCCAAGGCTGACCCGTCGACCGGCTCGACCTCTCGACGCAGTGCCGCCAGCGACCGGCGCCGGAGCTGGCGGAGCACCTCTTGGTCACACCACTCCCGCTCGGCACCGTCGGGCCGGAACTCCCCCCGCACGATACGGCCGGTCGCCTCCAGCTCGGCCAAGACCAGGTCGGCGGCGTCGAGAGGCACCCCCAGCCATGCCGCTGCCTCGCGGGTGAGGAAGGGGACGTGGGTGCGGGCATAGCGTTCCATGAGGTCGCGCAGCGGCTTTTCGACTGGCTCCGTGAAGGCGGCCGGAAGGCCGACGGGCAGGGCCACGCCTACCGCATCGCGGAGCCGGGCAGCGTCGTCGGCGGCGGCGATCCGGTCTTCTCCCGCCACACGGACCCGGATGGCCCGCCCCTCCTCGACCAACGCCTCGATCCAGCTCTCGAGTCCGCCGTCGTGATCGGTCCTGGCGTCGATGCCAACCATGGGCAACGGGCCCAGCGTGCGCAACAGGTCGTGGACCTCGTCGGCGTTGCTTGCCCGGCGACTCTCGCTCAGGCGCTGCAGATCCAACTCCAGCGAGGCCATCACCTCGGGGTCGATCAGCTCCCTGAGCTCGTCGGCACCGAGCAGCTCACGCAGGAGATCTCGATCGACGGCCAGGGCAGCCGCCCGGCGCTCCGCCAGCGGGGCGTCGCCCTCGTACATGTAGATCGCGATCCAACCGAAGAGCAGTGATTGTGCGAACGGCGACGCATGATCGGTTTCGGCACTGACCAGACGCACCCGGCGGCTCTGGAGGTCACTCAGCAGCTGGTGGAGTGCCGGCAGGTCGAACACGTCGTTGAGGCACTCGCGGGTAGCCTCCAAGAGCACGGGAAACGTAGGGTGGTTGGCCGCCACGGCCAGCAGGTCGGCCGCTCTCTGACGCTGCTGCCACAGGGGTGTGCGCCGGTCGGGCCGGCGCCTCGGCAGCAGCAACGAACGTGCTGCGCACTCACGGAAGCGTGAGGCGAACATCGCCGTGCGCGGCAGCTGCGAGACGACCAGCTCGTGGATCTCGTCCGGGTCGATCAACAGGTCCTCAGCCGGCAGTTCGTCGATCGCCTCTGGCAGGCGCATGACCATGCCGTCGTCGCTCCACATGAGCTCCACCGCCAGGCCCCACCTGTCCTCCAGGCGCGACTGCAACGCCATGGCCCACGGTGCGTGCACCCTCGCTCCGAACGGGGAGAGCACGCAGACCCGCCAGTCACCGATCTCGTCACGAAACCTCTCGACCACGATCGTTCGGTCGTCGGGCACGGCTCCGGTTGCCTGGGCTTGCTCATCGAGATAAGCGGTGAGATTCACTGCTGCACGCTCGTCGAGGCCGAACTCGCTCTCGAGCCGGTCGGCTGCGCCCCCGTGGCGGATCTCGCGAACGAAAGCCCCGAGAGCACGGCCGAGCTCTAGTGGCCGTCCCGGTCCCTCGCCGTGCCAGAAGGGCATCTTCCCGGGGCTGCCCGGGGCGGGAGTCACCACCACCCGGTCGAAGCTGATGTCTTCTATCCGCCAGGTGGTGGCGCCCAGCAGGAAGGTCTCGCCCGGGCGGCTCTCATAGACCATCTCCTCGTCCAGTTCACCCACCCGCGTGCCGTCGGGAAGGTGCACACCGAACAGGCCGCGATCCGGGATGGTGCCACCGCTGGTTACCGCCAACCACTGGGTACCGGCGCGTCCCCGGATCCGGCCTTCCAGCCGATCCCAGGCGAGCCGGGGCCGTAACTCGGAGAACTGCTCGGCGGGGTAGCGGCCCGCCAGCAGGTCGAGCACGCTGTTGAGCACATCGTCACCGAGGTCCGAGAAGTTGGCGGCGCGCCGCACGACATCGGTGAGCCGCTCGACTGACCACTCCTCGAGCGAGCACATGGCGACGATCTGCTGGGCCAGCACATCCAGGGGGTTGCGCGGATAGCGTGTCTCCTCGATCAGGCCGCGCTTCATGCGGTCGAGCACCACCGCCGCCTCTGCGAGATCACTTCGGTGCTTGGGGAAGATCCGGCCCCGGCTGGGTTGGCCTACCTGGTGACCGGCCCTTCCTATCCGCTGCAACCCCCGCGACACCGACCCCGGTGATTCGACCTGAATGACCAGATCCACCGCACCCATGTCGATGCCCAGCTCGAGCGAGCTGGTTGCCACCAGCGCCCGGAGCTCGCCACGCTTGAGCTGATCCTCGATGTAGAGCCTGCGCTCGCGGCTGAGCGACCCGTGATGCGCCTTGACCAGCTCGCGATCGGGCAACACCGGCGATACACCCCCGGCCTCATCGCCCCTGCTCTCACTGGTCGAGGCCAGCTCGTTCAACCGGGTGGCCAGCCGTTCGGCGAGGCGACGGGAATTGACGAACACGAGGGTCGAGCGGTGTTGGCGGATGAGATCGAGCAGCTCCGGATGCATAGCGGGCCAGATGCTGCGACGAGCAGGCAGCGGCTCGCCTGGTCCCGCCTCGTGCTCGTCCACAGGTCTCCCCAGATCGCCCATGTCCTCGACCGGGACGACGATCTCGACGTCGAGCTCCTTGGCGACGCCGGCGTCGACCACCGTGACCGGCCGGGGGGTCAAGCGGGCGTCGCGTATTTCGCATCCCCCGAGGAATCCGGCGATCTCCGACAAGGGACGCTGGGTTGCCGACAGCCCGATGCGTTGCGGCGATGTCTCGACCAACTCCTCGAGGCGCTCGAGGCTCAAAGCGAGATGCGCGCCCCGCTTGGTGCCGGCTACGGCATGGATCTCGTCGACGATGACGGTCTCGACGCCACGTAGGGCCTCCCTGGCTCTCGACGTGAGCATCAGGTACAGCGACTCCGGGGTGGTGATCAGCACGTCCGGCGGATGGTTGATCAGCCTGCGGCGGTCGGCGGGCGAGGTGTCGCCTGTGCGCATCCCGATCGAAGGCTCGCTGAAGTGGTCACCGAGCCGGCGCGCGGCCAGGGCGATGCCCGTCAAAGGTCCGCGCAGGTTCTTCTCGACGTCGACTGCGAGGGCTTTCAGCGGGGACACGTAGAGAACCCTCGTAGCTGTCCTCGCCCCGCCCGGTCGCGGATCGACCCGACCGAGCCGATCGAGGCTCCACAGGAAGGCCGCGAGTGTCTTGCCCGATCCGGTCGGTGCCAGCAACAGCGTGTGCTCTCCCTCGGCTATCGCCGGCCAGCCGAGCTGCTGTGCGAGTGTCGGCGCTGAGAACGTCGCGCTGAACCACTCCCGAACGGGGTGCGAGAACAGCTCCAGCGGATCAGCCGGCACGGACAACACGCTACCCATCAACGACGACTGATCAATCTGTTCGTCGGCCCGACGCAGCCGGGTCGGGAACAA
This sequence comes from Acidobacteriota bacterium, assembly GCA_003577145.1. Taxonomy (GTDB): domain Bacteria; phylum Actinomycetota; class Acidimicrobiia; order Acidimicrobiales; family Microtrichaceae; genus ATN2. The sequence continues at coordinate 82,183 of QEUP01000015.1, forward strand.
AACCGGCCGCCGGTGCGTCACACCTGCACGGGAACGGGGCCAGGGGAACCGGAGGACTCCCGAATGACCCAGCGGGCAGAGCACAGGACCCACGCTGATCACGCCGGTATCAGCCGAGGCGAGACCACCTTGCTGCTGAACCGCGACCTCAACGAATGGTGCCGCCGGATCGCGGCGGTTCACCACCGGGCGGAACGGCTTCGCCGGCACTCGCGTCATCTCACACCCGGCATCCGCGAACGGGTCTTCAGGATCGCGGCCGAAGCAGAGATCGGTGCTCACCGCCTCGAGAGCGGCCGCTCCCGTTTCTCGCTGGTCGAGTACTCGCTGGCGTCATGAATCAGGCTCACACAACCGTCTACCGGGAGTTGCCGTTGGTCGTGCCACATCCCCAACGACGCGTGCCGCGGTGGGGCTGGGCTCTGGCTGTTGTCGCGTTCGCTGCCGGGGCGGCTCTGGCCGTGGCAGCAGTTGAGTACGACGAGGTGGTCCGGGAATGGTTGTCTCTGGCAGGGGCCTCCGAGGCCGGTGCCGGCGAGGACACCTCGGCCGGCGAGTCGACAGCGGTGACCACCGCCGAACCCACAGACGCGGCCAACGGGCCTGTTGGCCTCGACACCGAGGAGGAGGTCGAGTCGGGACCCACCGAGCAGGAAGGTGCCGACAGCTCGACCGTCACCGACACTGCTCAACCGGATGACTCGGGCGCATCTCCGGAGAGCGCCTCGCCGTCCTCCCCGTCCACCGACGTCGCGGTTCCGAACCTCAACGGAACCGGCCGCGCCGAAGCCGAGCAGACGCTGTGGGACCTGGGCCTCAGTCCCGTTTCCGAGTTCGCTTCCGACGGTGGAAGCCCCGGGGTGGTGATCGGTTGCGATGTCTGTGGCACCTCGGTCCAGCCGCTCAGCACCGTCGTGCTCACCGTCAGCGCCGAGCCGGCCCCTGATGTCCATGGCCTGAGCGAGGCGATTGCCTCCAGCACCATCACCAGCGCCGGACTGAGCCCCTACGCCGTGTACGGGCCGTCACCCACCGTCCCTGCCGGCAACGTCTATGACCAGTCGCCAGTCGGATCGGTACCGCAAGACGGCGTGGTGATGATCTGGGTGAGCACCGGTCCCTGATGCCACGGCCACACCTGCGGCCGGGTTGCGCCAAGGGCCCATAGACTTGATGCGTGACTGCACCGCCACGTACCACCTACCACCCCGCCTTCGAGGAGTACTGCGAGGCCATCTTCGAGCTCCACGAGGACGACGTCGCGGTGATCCAGGCGCGTATCGCAGATCGCCTCGGTGTCTCACGCCCAGCGGTGTCGGAGATGATCAGGCGAATGGAGGATGAGGGGCTCGTCGAGATCGACCAGCGGATCACCCTCACCGACAAGGGCCGTCGCCTCGCCGAAAGAGTCGTGCGCCGGCACCGGCTCGCCGAGCGCTTTCTCACCGATGTGCTCGGGCTGTCTTGGGCCGAGGCCCACAACGAAGCGGGCAAGTGGGAGCACGTGATCTCCGAAAAGGTCGAAGCTGCCCTTGATCGCCTGCTGGGTGAGCCGACCACCTGCCCGCACGGCAACCCCATCCCCGGCTCGGGCTACTCGGCACCCGAGACCGTGAGCCTCAACCAGCTGGGTGTCGGCCAGACCTTCGTCGTGTGCCGCATCCCCGAAGAGCTCGAGTTCACCCCTGGCCTGCTCGACTTCCTCGAGGAGGGGGGTGTCCGCCCCGGGATGAGAGGTGTGCTCACCGCCTGTTCACCGGACGGGACCATGACCGTCGAGATAGAGGGGAGCCACGTGGGCGTGGGGTCCTTCGCGAGCGAGCGGATCCTAGTCACCTCGAATGTGTTCGGGATCGAAGACCACCGGCGAGTCACCGATGAAGCGGGTCCCGACACGATCACCCCGCTTGAAAGCGGGCGCTGACGTGGCCCGTACGTGGATGCTGACCCCGCCGTCGAGGCTGACGAGGTAGACGGTGTCGTGACCGTAGTACTCGACCAGCTCCACCACACCGCGATTGCCGGGCTCCAACTCGACGTCCTCGGGCCGTACCGCGACCTCGACCGCTCCCGTGTACGAGCCACCGGATGCCAGCATCCCGATGGGGGTTTCAAGGTGGCCGTCGCTCGCCTGAGCCGGCAGGAGGTTGGCATCGCCCACGAAGCGGGCGATCCAGGGACTGGCCGGCCGCAGGTAGAGCTCTGAGGGAGTGGCCTGTTGCACGATGAGCCCCCGGTTCATGACCGCCACCTCGTCACCGAGCACGAACGCCTCCTCCTGATCGTGGGTGACGAAGACGGCAGTGACGCCGAGGCTCGTCAAGAGGCGATGCACCTCGGAGCGGACCTGCACCCGCAGGTTCGTGTCGAGATTGGAGAAGGGCTCGTCGAGCAGCAGGACCGCGGGCTCCGGTGCCAACGCCCGCGCGATGGCGACCCGCTGCTGCTGTCCGCCGGAGAGAGTGCCCGGCATGCGGTCGCCCATACCCGCCAGGCCCACCATCTCCAGTGCGCCGGCCACGCGGACGTCGGTGTCGGCACCCTTGCCGATGCCGTAAGCCACGTTCCTCGCCACGCTCATGTGCGGGAACAGCGCCCAGTCCTGGAAGACCATCCCGACCCGCCGTCGCTCGGGGGCGACGTGCAGGTCGGGGCCTGTCACCGGCTCGCCGCCGATCGCTATCGCGCCGGCGTCGGCGGTCTCCAGGCCGGCGATCGAGCGCAGGAGCGTGGTCTTCCCGCAGCCGCTGGGCCCGAGCAGGGCCACGATCGAGCCCGGATCGACCCTGAGGTCGACACCTCGCAGGACCCGCTGAGCACCGAAGGACTTCTCGAGGGCCCCCACATCGATGGCCGAGGTGCTGGCCTCGTCCCTCTTCCCCTCCCTCGCCTGGTCCTCGAGCGAGATGTTCAGCATGCTTAACAGCTTACCCGAGCGGTTCGGCCAACACCGGGGGAAGCGCCTCGGCGTGCACGATCCCGAGTCGCTTGGTCGCCCGTGTCAGCGCTACGTAAAGGGCGCGCGGGCCCTGCGCCTCCTCGGTGAGGATGGCGGCGGGCTCGACCACGATGCAGGCATCCAGCTCGAGGCCCTTGACCAGACCGACGGGCACGAGGGTCACCTGGTGCTCGAGGCCGTGACGATCGGCGTGCCCGAAATCCACGCCCGCAGCTTCCAGTGCAGCTTCCGTGTCGGCCACCAGGGATTCCGGGGCGATCACGGCCAAGGTTCCACTCGACAAGGCCTCCAGCTCGCGCTGTACCTCTCCCGCCACCGTGTGGGCCAAGGAGGCATGAACGGCGGGGGTGATGACAGGGTTGTCGCCCTCCTCGCGGATCGATCGTGGCGGGCGCAGATCGGGCGCCGCTTCCCGCAGCACCCGGGCCGCCAGCTCCATGCTCGGACCTGGCACCCGATAGCCGATCGTCAGCTCCGCCCGGCGGGGAGGCCGGCGATCGGGGAGATGCTCGAGGATCGACTCCCAGTCCTCGTGGGCCCATGCCCCGGTGGCCTGCGCGATGTCGCCCACGATCGTCATCGAGCCGTTCAGTGAGCGGCGCTTCAGGACGCGAAGCTCCATCGGTGACAGGTCCTGGGCCTCGTCTATGACGATGTGGCCGTAGGTACGCAGCTCGTCCTCCTCGCGGTGCGCTGGCCGTGGGCCGAGACGGGCGCGGGCCTCGTCCAGAAGTGGCACGTCCTGACGGGTCCAGACGACGTCGTCGGCTCTCGCCGCGCGTGGCCGGTACAGCAGGGTCAACTCGGAGGCGTCGAGGTGTCTGCCGGCGGCGAGCGCCAGGAGGGCAGGTGAACCGAACAGATCGTGAAGGAGCTGAGCGGGGCTGAGCACCGGCCACATCCATTCGAGCGCCTTCCGGATCTCGAGGGTGCGGCGCGTGCGCTCACGAAGGGTCTTGGGATCGACCTGGCCCCGGCCGCTCGCGGCCAGGACATCGAAGAACCGCTCCTCCACGAACCGGCGGGCGGCGTTGTGGGATCGGAACCGGCGGCGGGCCTCGGTGACGATCTCGAGGCTCTGGTCAACCGTGAATCGAAGGGTCTGGAGCCCGTAGCCGAGCGCGAGGTCGCAACGCAGCGGCCGCTCGCGATCCCGGACTGCTTTGGCCACCAGCTTCGTCATCCGCAGGTCACCCTTCACGCGGCCGACGGCCGGCGGGTCGTATCCCTGCACCCGCACCGCCGGTGCCAGCAGGTCACCGAGCACTGCGAGCTCCACTCCGGCCTCTCCCAGCGACGGCAGGACCTGGTCGATGTATCCCAGGAAGAGCCGGTTGGGGCCGACAACGAGGACGCCTTGCCCCTCGAGCGGGAAGCGGTGGGTGTAGAGCAGGTAGGCAGCTCGGTGCAGCGCCACGACCGTCTTGCCCGTACCGGGGCCGCCCTGCACGACGAGAACGCCGGGCAGCTCGGATCGGATCACCTCGTCCTGCTCCCCTTGGATCGTGGCGACGATGTCGGACAGCTTGCCGGTACGGCTCTCCTCGAGCGCCGACATCAGCGCGCCGTGGCCCGTGACGCCGCCATCGTCGAGCTCGAGCGCGGCCTCACCGAAGAACTCGTCTTCGATGTCGAGCAGCTCCCGACCACGGGTGGCGAAGTGGCGGCGACGCAGCAAGCCCATCGGCTCACGCCCGGTCGCGCGGTAGAAGGGCTCGGCCACCGGCGCCCGCCAATCGACGACCACGGGCTCCTGGCGTGAATCGGACACCGCCAGTCGGCCGATGTAGAACTGCTCCTCGGCGTGACCGCCGTTGCCGCCGTTGTCCCTGGCCAAATCGGCGTGGTCGCCCTCCGGCTCCGGTTCGGGCCCGTCGATGGCGTGCCGGTCGATGCGCCCGAAGCACAACGAGTGATCGCCCAGCTCCAGCTGCGACAGACGGGAGAGCATCGTGTCCCAGATCACGTCCCGTTCGAAACGGGCTTGGTTGGGCCCCCCTCGGCCTACCTCGACCAGCTCGCGCATGCGGCTGGCCGCCTCCCTCGTCTCCTCCAGACACTCGTAGGCGAAGTCGATGTATGCCTGCTCGGCTCGGAGTTCTGGGTGGATCGTGAGCCTCCCGTCGGCCCGCTGGTGATCACCGAAAAAGGGGTAATGGACAAGTGTATCGGCCCGGCGCTCAGCGTCCCCACCGTGGCGGCTAGTGGCGGCTGCGGGGCAGGGCCGAGAGAATGAAGGCGTGCCATCGATAGGACTGGTCTTGGGAGCCGGGGGCGTGCTGGGCGGGTCCTTTCATTCCGGCGTACTTGCGGCGATCCACGACGCCACCGACTGGGACGCGCGCAAGGCCGACGTCATCGTCGGGACCTCCGCCGGCGCAACCACCGCGGCATCGCTGCGCGCCGGGCTGTCGCCGGCCGACCACTTCGCCCGGGCAACCGGATCGCCCCCCTCCGACGAGGGCACGGCCCTGCTCGGCCGGATCGAGCGGCCTTATGACATACCCGACCGGCGTCCCCGGCTTCGGGGACTCGGCAATCCCACCGCGGCCCGCCTCGTCTGGGCCGCGGTGCGAACCTGGCCGATCCGCCCGATGATCGCCCTCGCCGGCCTCCTGCCGCGAGGAGAGGTCGACGGCTCGGCGATCCGGGACCGCATCGACGCCATGGCCGGCGGTGATTGGCCCGACGACAAGCCTGTCTGGATCTGCGCGGTGCGCCTCGACAACGGGAACCGCGTCGTGTTCGGTCGTGACGACGTTTCAGTGGGGAGCTTCGGTGCTGCAGTCCATGCCTCCTCAGCCGTGCCAGGCTTCATCAGGCCCGTCACCATCGACGATGTCGAGTACGTAGACGGGGCAGCTCACTCGGCCACGAACGCAGATCTGCTCGCCGGCCTCGAACTCGACCTGGTCGTCGTCATCTCACCCAAGTCGGGGCCTCTTCCCGACGCGTCGTGGCGCTGCTCGTCCATCGCCCGCATCTGGAGCGGCTCGACGCTGTACCGGGAGGTCGACGCCGTCATCGAGAGCGGCACCGAGGTGGTGGTGGTGGAACCCGACGCCGCGCTGGGGGTCCTCCTCGACAGCAACAGCATGAACCGCAGCGACCGTTCGAAGAGGGCAGCGGTCGCACGTGCCGCCTACGAGAGGTCGCTCCGGCAATTCCACGAGATCGACCTGTCGCAGTTCGTCGACCGCGCTTCGTGACCGGTCTCGGCCGCTGACGCTACCCGGGTCCCCACCGTGGACGATAAGGGCCGGCGCCGGCACCTGGCGAGCCCGGGGAATGATCGGACTAGCGTGGCCGGGTGGTCAGGCCCGCTGCGCAAAGCTCCCCGTTCCTGAGGGCGTGTCGGTGCGAGCCCGGCGATCGGGTACCCGTCTGGTTCATGCGCCAGGCCGGACGCTCACTGCCCGAGTACCGGTCGGTGCGGGGCCAGGGAAGCATCCTCGAAGCCATCGCAGATGCCGCTCTCGCAGCCGAGATCACGATCCAGCCGGTACGCCGCTACGGCGTGGATGCCGCCGTTCTCTACAGCGACATCATGGTTCCCGTCTGGGCCATCGGTTTCGGCGTGGAGGTGACACCGGGTGTCGGACCCGTCATCGATCCACCGTTCCGCCACCGCAGTGACCTGCGGAGACTGCGCCCGCTCGAACCCGAGATCGACACCCCGTTCGTGATCGAGACGGTCGAAAGGCTCGTTGCCGAACTCGACGTCCCGCTCATCGGCTTCGCCGGAGCACCCTTCACGGTGGCGAGCTACCTCGTCGAGGGCGGCCCGTCACGCACGTACAGCCGAACGAAGGCGCTGATGTACGGTGACCCTGGTCTGTGGGCGGACCTGCTCGACCGGCTGGCCGACCTCGCCATCGCCTCGATCCGGTCCCAGGTCACCGGCGGAGCGAGCGCCATACAGCTCTTCGACAGCTGGGCAGGCGCCCTGTCTCCCCCCGACTACGAGCGCTTCGCCCTTCCCGCCAGCCAGAAGGTGCTGCGCGCCGCCGGCGAACTGGGTGTGCCGCGCATCCATTTCGGTGTGTCCACCGGCGAGCTGCTCGGTCCGATGGCCGAGGCCGGCGCCGACGTCGTCGGCGTCGATTGGCGGGTGCCACTCGACACTGCCCGTGACCGGGTCGGTCCCCACCTAGCCCTGCAGGGGAATCTCGACCCCGCGGTGTGCCTCGCGCCTTGGCCGGCGGCCGCCGCGGCGGCCCGTGATGTGCTGCGGCGCAACCGCGGTCACCCCGGCCACATCTTCAACCTCGGTCACGGCGTGCTGCCCGAGACCGACCCGGCGATGCTCGAACAGCTCGTGGAGCTGGTGCACCGTGAGGGCCGAGCCGACGGACCCTGGCCGGCAGGCGCCGCCGAGGTGGCGACGTGAGCAGCCGTGTCGGCGTGCTCGTCATGGCTTACGGCTCACCCGCCGGCCCCGACGCGATCGAAGCATTCCTCACCCACATCGGGCGAGGGCGGGCCCCCAGCCCCGCGGAAGTAGCCGACCTGCGGCGGCGCTACCGCGCCATCGGGGGGCTCTCACCGCTCGCCGCGCGAACCGAGGCACAGAGATCGAAGCTGGCCTCCCTGCTCGGTGAGACCCTGCCCGGCGTCGTCGTCGCACGGGGCAACCGCCACGCCCCGCCGTTCATAGAAGATGCAGTCGGGCAGTTGGCGGACTCCGGTGTGAGCGAGATCGTGGGGCTGGTCATGGCCCCGCACTTCTCGACTGCGGGTGTGGGACAGTACCTCGAACGTTGTTCTCGATCTGCTGGTCAACGGGGGCTCGGCTTCCACGGCATCGAGAGCTGGCACCTGCTGGAGGAGTTCGTCGACTTCCTCGCCCGTGGCGTCACGGCTGAGCTCGACCGGATGCCGGCAGCGACAACCGTGTTGTTCTCGGCACACAGCCTGCCCGAACGTGTGCTCACCGACGACCCCTACGAGCCGGCACTCCGGGAGTCAGCCGGCCTGGCAGCCCGTCGAGCCGGCCTTCACCCGTGCGCCGGCTGGTCACTCACTTGGCAGAGCGCGGGCCCCACACCGGAGCCGTGGAGGGGCCCGGACGTCACCGCGGTCATCAGGCAGCTCGCCGAGACCGGTCGGTCCGAGGGCGTGGTCGTGTGCCCTCAGGGCTTCGTGTCGGACCACTTGGAGGTTCTCTACGACCTCGACATAGAGGCCAGGGGCGTGGCCGAGGCAGTGGGGCTTCGCTTCGCCCGCACGCCGGTGGTCAACGATGACACGCCGGTGATGCGGGGGCTGGCAGCGCTGATCGCGGCACGGGTGGGTAGCGACCGTGGCTGAGGTGGTTGTCGTCGGGGGAGGTATCGCCGGCCTGACGGCTGCTCACGAGCTCGAGAAGCTCGGACTGCGGACAACCGTCCTCGAGGCGGCCGCTCAGGTGGGCGGCAAGATCCGGACGACGGAGTTCGGCGGCCGGCCCGTCGACGAGGGCGCCGACATGTTCCTGGCTCGGGAGCCCTGGGCGGTGGAGCTCTGCGACGAGCTGGGGATGCGCGACGAGCTCACCCCGCCGGCCACCACCGGCGCGTCCATCTGGCGTGACGGTCGACTGCGGCGAATCCCCCGCGGCCATGTGTTAGGCGTCCCCTTCGACTTCGAAGCCCTGGCGGAGACCGACCTGCTCGATCCTGCCGACCTTGCCCGCGCAGCCCGAGAACCGGAGCTCCCCGGGGAGCCGCTCACCGGGGACGAGTCGATCGGCTCCCTGGTGCGCCGGCGCTTCGGCGACGGAGTCGCCGCTCATCTCCTCGCCCCCCTCGTCTCGGGCGTGCACGCCGGAGACATCGACCGCCTGAGCGTCGAGGTCGTCGCTCCCCGGGTCGCCGACGCCGCCCGTCGCGGCCCGAGCGTCGCGCGGGGGCTACGAGACGAGCGTGACCGGGACAGGCCCGGCCCGTCGGCGCCCCTGTTCCTCGCTCCACGCGGGGGGATGGGCCGGCTGGTCCAACGGCTCACCGAGGAGTTGGCCGACCGGATCCAGACCGGTGTCGCCGTCGAGGCTGTCAGGGCGTCCCGCGGGGGTCACCACATCGACACGAGCGAAGGCGAGATCTCCGCCACCGGAGTGATTGTGGCAGCACCAGCATGGGCGGCGTCGTTGATGCTCGCCGATCTCTGCCCCGAGGCAGCCGTCGCCCTGGGCAGCATCGACTATGCGCCCGTGGCGCTCGCCACTCTCGGCTACCCCGCCGGGGTGGGCGGGACCGACTTCACCGGGAGCGGCTTCCTGGTCGACCCCTCCGCAGATCTCATGATGACCGCCTGCTCGTGGGGGTCGCTGAAGTGGCCCGCGTGGAGTCCACCGGATCGGGTGGTCCTGCGGGTCTCGGCTGGCCACCGGGGGGATCACCGCCCGATCCATCTCGACGACTGCAAGCTGTTGGCGCAGCTGAGGGCTGATCTCCGCACGACCGTCGGGATGACCGCCGAGCCCGCCGAGGTCAGGATCACCCGCTATCCCCACGCTCTGCCCCAGTTCGACGTCGACCATCTGAGCAGGGTGGAGCGGATCGAGCACGCATTGGGGGAGGCCGCGGCCCGGGTCGTCCTCACCGGATCTTCCTACCGAGGCCTCGGTGTCCCCGCCTGCATCCGCCAGGCTCGGGAGGCCGCGGCCCTCCTGCAGGATCGCCTGGGTTGAGCAGTCGACTGCTGCCGCACCTCGGCTCCCCGAGGACGACCTGGGTAATGGACAGCGCGGTTGCGCTCCTGGCCGGAACGCTGATCTGCTTCTCGCTCCCACCGTGGGGTTGGTGGCCACTGACCTTCGTCGGCCTCGGCCTGTGGGTCGCGCTGCTGCGTGACGCCCCCCCTCGAACGAGGTTCTGGCGGGGCTGGCTGGTGGGCGTGGGGTGGTTCGCCCCGTCGACTCTGTGGATGATCGCCTTCACGCCGCCCGGTTGGTTCCTCACCGTCTTCGCCGGCTTCGCGGTGATGACGGCCGTGGTGTCGTTGTCCTGCCCTCCCAGCCGCTGGCTCTGGTTGGCGCTTCCGGGCACCCTTGTCCTCATGGAGTACGTCCGGTGGCGTGCACCCTTCGGGGGAGTCCCCCTCTCGACGCTGCCGATGGCCCAAGCCGGCGGTCCTCTCCTTCCGACCGTCAGGCTCGCCGGCTCCCTCTTCCTCACGGGGATCATCGCGGCGACGGGTGTGGCAGTAGCAGCCGCATGGGAACGCTGCTGGAAGGTCCTGGGAGCAACCGCGCTCGGGATGGTGGTGGTTTTCGCCCTGGCGTTCCTGGCCCCCGCTGGGGAGACGGTCTCGGCCATGGAGACGGCCCTGGTCCAGGGAGGCGGGCCCCAGGGCACCCGCGCCACCACTACCGATTTCCGGGAGGTGTTCGAACGGCAGTTGGAGGCGTCGCAGCTGGTGCAGACCCCGGTCCAGATGGTGCTGTGGCCCGAGAACACCGTCAACCTGGACGTTGCGCTGGAGGAATCAACCGAGCACGACGAGCTGGGCGCGCTCGCCCGTGAGCTTGACACCACCCTCGTCGTGGGAGTGGTCGAGAGCGTCGGTGCCGACGAGTTCACCAATCGCGTGGTGGTGTATGACGCCTCCGGTGAGATCGTCGACAGCTTCGACAAGGTCCGCAGGGTCCCGTTCGGCGAGTACGTGCCGGTGCGCTGGCTCTTCGAGCCCTTGGCCGGAAGCGCGCTGCCGCCACGCGATGCCATCGCAGGAACCGAACCCGCGGTGCTCGAGACTCCGGAGGGAACCATGGGCGTGGTCGTCTCGTGGGAGGTCTTCTTCGACCGCCGGGCGCGGGAGGCGGCACGGGAGGGAGCCCTCGCGCTGTTGAACCCCACCAACGGCGCTTCCTACTGGTTGACGATGGTCCAGACCCAGCAGGTCGCCTCCTCCAGGTTACGGGCTGTGGAGATCGGGCGGTGGGTGCTGCAGTCCTCTCCGACCGGGTTCAGCGCCTTCGTCGATGCCGACGGGGAAGTGCTTGCCCGAACCTCGATCAGCGAGCAGGCGGTGCTCGAGGACGAGGTCGAACTGAGGCGAGGCACGACCTGGGCCACCGCTGTCGGCGACTGGCCGGTGTTGATCCTCGCGGCGATCGCCCTGGCCTCGGCGTGGGTCGGGCATCGCCGCTCAGCGCAACGTGGTATCGGACCGCCGGGTCGCGCCGGGCGCGGGTTGGCGGTCCCAGATCCGTAGCTCTGACCCGACTCTGCGCTCATACCTCCAGCAGCAACGTCACCGGGCCGTCGTTGACCAGCTCTACCGCCATGTGGGCACCAAAGCGTCCGGTTGCGACGGCCGCCCCGGCCAGCCGCAGCACCTCCACGAGATGGGCGATGAGCGGTTCGGCCTGCTCGGGCCTCGCCGCAGCCACGAAAGACGGCCTACGCCCCTTGCGGGTGTCGCCGTAGAGGGTGAACTGGCTGACGACCAGCATCTCGGTACCGAGGTCGGCCGCGGACAGGTTCATCGCTCCGGTGTCGTCCTCGAACACCCGCAGGTTCCAGAGCTTGCGCGCCAGTTTCTCGGCCTCGGCGACGGTGTCGTCGCCACTGACCCCGACCAGCACGAGCAGACCTCGGCCGATGCTTGCGACCGCTTCACCGTCGATGGTCACGCCGGCGCGGGAGACCCTCTGGACCAGACCCCTCATCGTCACGGAGTCTAGAAGTGCCTTCTATTTGACCGGCACCCTGACGGCCCGTGAAGCTGTTGCGTCATGCGCCCGGCCCAGCGAACTGCTGCCTGGGCCCGACGGCTGCCGGGGCCCGACGATCCGCTGCGGATCGCCCTGCTCTCCTATCGTGGCAAGCCGCACTGCGGCGGGCAGGGCGTCTACGTCCGGCACCTGAGCAAGGCGCTCGCCGATCTCGGCCATCAGGTGGAGGTCATGTCCGGCCAGCCCTACCCCGAGGTCGACCCCCGGGTACCGCTGGTGAAGTTGCCGAGCCTGGACATCTACAACGACTACTTCCCGATGAGGATGCCCGGCATCTGGGAGCTGAAGACTCTCGGCGACTGGGTCGAGGTCACGCAGTTCTCTGCAGGCACGTTCCCCGAGCCGCTTGCCTTCTCGGTACGGGCCGCCATGCACCTACGCCATAGGCTCGACGAGTTCGACCTCGTGCACGACAACCAGTCCTTGGGTTACGGGCTGCTCGCCATCGAGGCCATGGGCCTTCCCGTGCTGGCCACGATCCACCATCCGATCACCGTCGACCGGCGGCTCGAGATGGAGCACGCCGAGACCGTCTGGAAGCGGTTCTCGAAAGCTCGCTGGTACAACTTCACGAAGATGCAGACGCGCGTGGCGCGGCGCATGAAGAGGGTCGTGACGGTCTCGGAATCCTCGCTGGCCGACATAACCGCCGATCATCAGGTCCCGGTGGGAAACCTCCACGTCGTCCCTGTCGGGGTCGACCCGGATCTGTTCCGACCGCTCCCCCATGTCACTCGACGCCCCCATCAGCTCATCACCACCGCCAGCGCGGACGTGACGATGAAGGGCCTCCGGTACCTCCTGGAGGCGGTCGCCAAGCTGCGCACCGAGAGGCCGGTGAACCTCGTCGTCATCGGCAGGCTCAAAGAGGACAGCGCGGCGGCTCGCACGATCGACTCCCTCGGGCTCAACGACGCCGTCGATTTCGTCAGCGGTGTCAGCGACGAGCGGATCGTGGAGCTGTACGCAGAATCGGCGCTGGCCGTCGTGCCCTCTCTCTACGAGGGATTCTCGCTCCCGGCGATCGAAGCGATGAGCTGCGCCGTTCCCCTCGTGGCGACGACGGGGGGCGCTCTCCCGGAGGTCGTGGGCAACGACGGCGAGACCGCCATCCTCGTCGAGCCCGGCGACAGCAACGCCTTGGCCACAGCCCTGCGGCGCGGACTCGACGACCCCGAGCGGTCGGCGGTGATCGGGCTCGCTGGTCGTGAGCGAGTAGCGACCCGCTGGTCCTGGAGAAACACCGCCCGACGTACCGTGGAGCACTACCGAGCCCTGCTGGCGGGTGGCTGAATGCTCACCGTCGACTACGACCACCTGGGCCTGAACGCCGGTGACCTCGTCCTCGACATGGGGTGCGGCGCCGGCCGCCACGCCTACGAGTCGTTTCGCCGGGGGGCACGCGTCGTCGCCCTCGACTACTCGGCCGGTGAGCTGAAGGAGGTCCGGGACCTCTTCGCCGCACTGGAACACGCAGGTGAGGCACCCTCACCGGGCTTCGCCGCGACCGTCAACGGCGACGCCCTGCGGCTCCCCTTCCCCGACGAGTCCTTCGAGCGGGTCATAGCGTCGGAGGTCCTCGAACACATCCCTGACGACGACGGGGCCATCACCGAGTTGGCCCGCGTGCTCAAACCCGGCGGCACCATGGCCGTGACCGTGCCCGCCTGGCTCTCGGAACGGATCTGCTGGGCACTGAGCGACTCCTACCACGCGCCGATCGCCGCAGGCGGCCATGTGAGGATCTACACCGAGAACGAGCTGCGGACGAAGCTACGGCGCTCGGGGTTGTCAGACGGCCGATCCCATCTGAACCATGCGCTGCACGCCCCGTACTGGTGGTTGCGCTGCATCGTCGGCCCCACCGATGATCAGCACCCGCTCGTCAGGGCGTACCATCGCCTGCTCGTATGGGACATCGCCAAGGCTCCACGGCTCACGCGAACCACCGAGAAGCTGCTCAACCCGGTGATCGGCAAGAGCGTGGTCGTCTACTGCCAGAAGCCCGCCTACCGGACCAGACCGGAGTACGCCGATGACGCTGCCTGAAGTGCCCGGGATCCTCTCCGCTGACGAGGTGAGTTCAACGGTCGACGCCATCGCCGAGTGGCAGCTCCCGAGCGGCATGATCCCGTGGTTTCCCGGCGGGCACGCTGACCCCTGGAACCACGTCGAAGCCGCCATGGCCCTGGCTCTCGGCGGGCGGCGAGGCGAGGCCGAGCGCGCCTACGAGTGGCTGGTGAGCACCCAACGTCCTGACGGAGCCTGGCACCAGTACTACCTCGAGGACCGCATCGAGCAGGACAAGCTGGACGCGAACTGCTGTGCCTACGTCGCCACCGGTGTGTGGCACCACTACCTGCTGTTCGGGGACACCGGCTTCCTGGAGTCCATGTGGCCCGTCGTCGAGTCGGCCATCGACTTCGTTCTCGAGCTCCAAACCCCGCGAGGCGAGATCATCTGGGCACGTCACGCCGACGGCACACCCTGGTCGTTCGCGCTGCTGACGGGGTCATCGAGCGTCTGCCACAGCCTCCGCTGCGCCATCGCCGTCGCCGAGCATCTCGGCCACGAGCGGCCTGACTGGGAGCTCTCGGCGGCCCGCCTGGCCCAGGTCATCGCCGACGAGCCCGACGCCTTCGCACCCAAGCACCGCTGGGCGATGGACTGGTACTACCCGGTGCTGTCCGGGGTGCTACGGGGCAACGACGCCATGACCCGCCTCGACGAGCGGCGCGGGACCTTCGTGATGGAGGGCAAAGGAGTCCGGTGCGTGGCGGACCGTCCGTGGGTGACCGCCGCCGAGACCTGCGAGTGCCTCATGGCCTACCTCTCGATCGGTGAGATCGATCATGCCCACACCCTCTTCGAGTGGGCGCAGTCCCTCCGTGCCGACGACGGTCACTACTGGACAGGCATCGTGTTCCCGCAGCTCATCCACTTCCCCGGTGAGGAGAAGTCCACCTACACGGCCGCTTCCGTGATCCTCGCCGCCGACGCCTTGAGCCGGACCAGCCCCGCCTCTTCGCTGTTCGTGGACCACGACTTCCTGCCCGACCTGATCGACCTGCACACCACCGCTGACCTCAACAACAGCCTCGACTAGAGCCGGCGTAGTGTTCCACCCGCCACCTACACGGCTCGAGGCCTGCCTTTGAGGCACGCCGCCGACCCGAGCATGATGGTGGGGATGAGTCGTTGCCGGATCGCCTGGCTGGTCGCCGTCGCCGTCTCGCTGGCGCTGCTGCTGTTGATGGCACCTGACTCCTCCGCCGTGCCTGATCAGACCCAGGGAAGCGACCCGACCGAGACCGGGGAACTCCCCCCTCTCGAGCCCGCGGTCGAGAGCCCCGACATCATCCCCCAGCCGAACTCCGGATCCCCGCCCGACCACCCCGGCGACCGGGGCGGCTGGCAACAGCTGAGCCTGCTGGCACTGATCGTCGTCGCCGTCGCGGCCATCTTCTTGCTCGTGAGGCGGGAATCCAGACGCAAGAGGGACGCCCAGCGTCAGCCGGCCCGCTGAGGATCGACCCCCTCAGCACCCCTCGTACCGATCGCGCATGATCGTTCGGAGGAGCGGCTGGCCCTCCCTCAGGTAGATCTCATGGCGCGGCCGTCATCTTTGGGCAACAGCCTCGCGGGCTTTACGACGCCGGCCTCGACGAGACGAGGTCGACGCCTATGGGCTCGTCGACCTCGAACGCAGGAATACAGCAGGTGAGGTCGGTTCGGCAGGCCGAGGGTGGCGGCGAGCCTTCGAGGCCGGCCCGTACTGCGTCGAGCTGCGCCGAGAAGCTCTCGAGTGCGCTGATGCGCTCGGCGATCTCCGTCTGCTTTTCAGCGATCAGCTGTCCGACCCGTTCGTGCGCGGCACCGCAGTTGGTGCCATCCCAGATCGGAAGCAGCTCACCGATCTGCTGGCAGCTCAAGCCCATCTTGCGGGCCCGCGAGACGAACAGCAGACGCGCAGCCGCATCCTCGTCGTAATCGCGGTAGCCCGAGGCCGTGCGAGCAGGAGGCGCGAGCAGCCCCACCCGTTCGTAGTACCGAATCGTGGATGTCGGCACCCCGACCCGGTCGGCGAGCTCGGCGATACGCACCCGTCCACCATAAACCCTTCACCCCGGTTCATGGTCAAGCCCCCTTGACCTTGCATTCGAGTGCAGGGCTTACGCTCACCGCATCGACCACCCACACCACAGGCGGCAGCGAGAAACGCCGTCCCGACCACGAGGGGAACACCATGCCCAAGATCAGCAAAGACAACGCCCCTGATGCTCTCACGCTGGAAGGCTACGAAGGCCACTTCGGCGAGCTCGGCGACTACACCGTCGGCTTCGAGACCTATACCGCCGAGGCCGACCTAGCGGACCTGTTCAAGGGCCTCCCCGAGGACCGCTGCCAGTGCCCCCATTGGGGAGTTGTCCTCAAGGGCAAGCTCGAGTACACCCACGACGGCGGTGAGACCGTTGTCGAAGCCGGCGAAGCCTACTACGTCCCGGCGGGCCACCTCCCCTACCTGTACGCCGGAACCGAGGTGATCGAGTTCAGCCCCACCAAGGAACTCGTCGAGACCCTCGAGGTCGTCGAGAAGAACATGGCCGTACCGCGGCAGTAGCGGCCATGGCCGAACAGTTGCCGCGAACGCCAGATGTGGTCACGCGAGTCGGTTCGCCGACTCGGGTGACCACGTTGCTTGGACGGCTGCTGCGGCACGCGGTGTCCGCGCTCACCGAACAGAGGCAACCGGCCTGTCGCTTGTTCCCACGTGGTCCCCGGCCATCAGGATGCCGGGAAGGGACTGCTCAGCCGAATCGAGCATCGGGCACGTGCTCTGAGCCGTGGGCGAGACGGCGGAGGATCCGCAGCGAGCCGACTTCGCGCACTTCCTCGAAGTTCCCGGACTCGATAGCCCTCAGGTAGATCTCATGGGGGGGGCGGCCCCCGTCTGCGGGGTCGGGGAAGACGTCGTGCACCGCGAGGATGCCGCTCGGTGCGACAAAGGGGGTCCACATCTCGTAATCGCGATGAGCGGGCTGCTCACCGTGGCCGCCGTCTATGAAGAGCAGGGCCAGTGGGGTGGTCCAGTACCTGGCGACGGTGGGCGAGTCACCGACCAGCGCCACCACCCAGCCCTCCAGGCCGGCCTCGTGAACCGTGCGCCGGAAGAACGGCAGGGTGTCCATCACGCCCAGCTCGGGATCCATCAGCGTGGGATCGTGATGCTCCCAACCCGGTTGGTTCTCCTCCGAGCCGCGGTGATGGTCCAAGGAGAACAAGACGGTGTCCCGTTCCCTTGCGGCCGTCCCCAAATAGACCGCTGACTTGCCACAGTAGCTCCCGATCTCGAGCAGCGGTCGACCGGGTACCGCTCCAACGGCTTCGAGGCCGGCCTCGTAGAGGGCTATGCCCTCGTCGCCGGGCATGAAGCCTCGCGCCGCCTCGGCGCGGGCCAACTGGCTCGGATCCATCGCGGCTTCAGGCGACTTCGGTGGCGCTGTCGACACCAGCGGCAGTGGAGGCCTTGCGCGCCAGGTAGTGGTGGCGGCCGAACATCACCCGATCGAGGATCAGGAACTTGGCTATCCAGATGACACCGAAGGCCGTGAGGCTGGCGATGTTGACCGCCAACTTCCAGTCGGTGAAGGTCTCGACCCACGCCACGGCAAGGGTGGACAGGATCAGGCCGACCAATGCCATGATCCAGAAAGGCAGGACCTCGGTGGTGAAGCGGTTCTTGTCCTTCTTGCCCCACACCCAGTAGCGGGTGAGGAGATAGGCGGGGATGGTCGTGACGGTCACCGCGATGAGATTCGACACGGTCCCGGGCCAGTCGAGGACGTTCACGCAGAACCAGAGGATGGCCTGGCCGAGAGGGACGTTGATGGCCGAGACGGCGACGAATCTGACTGCTTTCCTGCCCTGCTCGGAACGGGCACGCTCCATGAGGGCGGCGGGGGTGATCACCATTGCACCGGATGGTACTGGTACCGCACCTCCATCGGTAGTTCATGGCGCCTACCTGAGCCCCACCTCGGGCCGTCGGGCACGCCCGCGCGATGCCCACCGATGGCCTCCGACCCCCTACCATCTCCTCGATTGCAAGCGACAGGGAACACCTCGAACACCCGTACCCGACATGGTCACCCCCAAACTGCGAGGCTCGGCGGCTCTGCCGGCATTGTCGTTGCTGCCGGCATTGTTGTTGCTGGCCGGTGCGTGCGCCACCACCGACGACCCCACCGCCGAACCCGCACCCATAGTCGTCGACGACGAAGGGTCCACGCCCACGACCACCCCGGACGGCTCCTCCGATGCACCGAGCGCTGACGGAGAGCCGCTCGTCGCCGACATCGACGCCGCCGAGTTCGAGCTCACCGAGATAGCTGAGCTCGATGAGTTGGAGGAACCCATCGCCCTTGCCGCGCACCAGGGATCACCGAACCTGTACATCGCCGAGCGACAGGGCCGGATCTGGGAAGTCGAGGTGAACCACGACGAGGAGCGAGACACCTACGAGTACGACCTCGGGAGCTCTCCCATCCTCGACATCTCCGCCGCCGTCGGTAACACCGACGGCGAGAAGGGTCTGCTGGGGATCGCGTTCTCCTCCGACGGTCGACGGCTGTTCGTGAGCTACACCCAGGCTGCGGACGGGTCCAGCCGGGTGGAGGCCTACGACTTCGAGGACGGCGACGTGGACGAGGACAGCGCCGCGACCCTGCTCACCGTCGAGCAGCCCTTTCCCAATCACAACGGCGGTCATCTCGTCATCGGACCCGACGGGTTCCTCTACTTCGGGCTGGGCGACGGCGGCGGTGAAGACGACCCCGATGACAACGGTCAAGATCCCAACACCCTGCTCGGCACCATCCTCCGCATGGACCCCGAAGAGATGGTGGTCTCACCCAGCGGGGAGGTCGTTGTTCCCTACGGCATCCCGGAGAGCAACCCCTTCGTCGGTGACGACAACGGCCGCGACGAGGTGTGGCTCTACGGCGTCCGCAACCCATGGCGGTTCTCCTTCGACAAGCAGACCGGGGACCTGTGGATCGGCGATGTCGGGCAGAACGAGATCGAGGAGATCGACTTGCTCCCGTTCGAGGACGGCTACGGCATCGGGGCCAACCTCGGCTGGAGGAACATGGAGGGCTCCAACGAGTACCTCGGCCCCGAGCCCGACGGACATGTCGGGCCGATCTTCGAGTACAGCCACGAGGGAGGGAACTGCTCGGTCACCGGCGGTTACGTGTACCGGGGGACGCGGATCCCTTCGTTGCAAGGCGTCTATTTGTTCAGCGACCTGTGCGAAGCGGGCATCCGGGGAATCGTCGCCGCTGAAGGCGAACTGGTCGCCGAGCGCACCTTCGACGTCGGGCCGTCTGAGGTCTACTCGTTCGGTGAGGCCTCCGACGGCGAGTTGTACGTGCTCAGCGCCGGCTCCGGCGTCTACCGGATCGATCCCGTCGGCACGAGCGGAGCCGCCGAGAGCGAAGGCAACGGCACCTCCTCCGACGACGGCGATGGGGACAGCTGAGCGCCCGGCTCAAGCATCTCTTACCCCAGGGTCCTTCTCGGGGTTGTAGCGGTAGACGAACGATTCCCGCTGTTCGAAACCCATACGTCGATAAAGGCGATTGGCAGCTTCGCGGTTGGGTCGAGAGGTCAGGTCGATGGTCCGGGCACCGGCTTGCTCGGCACGCTTGATGGCAGCCCGGTTCAACGCCTCACCGATTCCTTTGCCCCGGCAGCTCTCGTCGACGATGACGTCTTCTATCCACGCCCGGAGGCCGGTGGGAATGCGGAACAGAGCCAGGGTGAGGGCCCCCACGATCCTGCCGTCGTGCTCGTCGTCCCTGGCCAGGAACAGAACCGTCGCCCTGGAGGTGACGATGCCTGCCAACTCGGCCTCCGAAGGTGGCTTGCCCGACTTGGAGAGCTGCGGCACGAGTCGCTCGAACGCCTCGATCAGCTCCGGGGTCACCTCGGTGGCTTCGGTGATCTCGCTCACCCTGCCATCGCCTCGCCCGCGGAGGCCCATCGCCGGTTTCCGGCCCCGCATCTCATCTGATGGTCTCCCTCACTGGATCC
This sequence comes from Acidobacteriota bacterium, assembly GCA_003577145.1. Classification (GTDB taxonomy): domain Bacteria; phylum Actinomycetota; class Acidimicrobiia; order Acidimicrobiales; family Microtrichaceae; genus ATN2. The sequence continues at coordinate 101,955 of QEUP01000015.1, forward strand.
GCCGCCGCTCACTCTAGCCCTGATCCCAGGGCGCCGCGGTGGGTGCGCAGCCGGACAGCCGATACGGTGATGTCGATGGAGCATCTCCGCTGGTCTGCCCGGCCTGTCCTGGATGAACCGGTGCTCATCGCCGCCTTCGAGGGATGGAACGACGCCGGCGAGGCGGCCACCACCGCGATCCGCTTCCTCAAGGACCGCTGGCACCACGAGGACTTCGCGACAATCGATCCCGAGGACTTCTACGACTTCACGACGACGCGCCCGCTGGTCACCATCGACGACGAGAGCGTGCGCGAGGTCGTCTGGCCCGGGAACGTCTTCTCGGCGGTCACCCACCCCGAACGAAGCCTCGACCTCATCGTGCTCGACGGAGTGGAACCTCAGCTGCGATGGCGCACCTACTGCGATCAGGTGATCGACATCGCCCGCGCCTACGGGGTCCGGCTGGTGCTGACACTCGGCGCGCTCCTCGCCGACGTTGCCCACACCCGCCCGGTCTCGGTGTTCGGAACTGCCTATGACGACCAGGTCATCGAGGCGCTCGACCTCGAGCCGTCACGCTACGAGGGGCCCACGGGTATCGTCGGCGTCCTTCACTCGGCCTGCCGGGCGGCTGACATCAACTCGGCGTCGCTCTGGGCAGCTGTTCCCACCTACGTCTCGGGAGCCCCCTCGCCGAAGGGTGCCCTGGCCCTCGTGGAGCGGACTACTCAGATGCTCGACCTCCCGGTATCCACAACCGAGCTGACCATCGCCGCGACCAGCTACGAGAGGCAGGTGAGCGAACTGGTCGCCGACGACGAGGACACGCTCGCATACGTGCGACGACTCGAGGAGCAGTACGACCGCAACGAGCACAGCGTCGGATCGGCCGACGACCTCGTCGAAGAGGTGGAGCGCTTCCTCCGCGACCAGTGACCAGCATGGTTCACAGAAGCTGATTGGTGGTGCGGGGCCAGGGACGGATCTGCTCGAAGATGCGCGAGAGGCGCAGGACGACGTCGTCGGCATGGCGTCGGCCCATGATCTGGAGGCCTACGGGCAGGCCTTCGCTGGTGAAGCCGGCCGGTACCGATGCAGCGGGATTCCAGCACAGATTGGCGGCCATCGTGAACGGCACGCTCATGCCGACGTGGACCCGTCGGCCGTCTATCTCGTCCGGCGGCGGTCCTTCGGCGACGAACGCCGGCACGGCGGTCGTCGGCGTCAACAACACGTCGACGTCGCTGAAGATCTCCGCGACCTCCTCCTCGAGCTTCCACCGGTGACGGAACCCCTTGGCGAGTTGAGGCGTCGTCGCCTCACTGGTGATCTCGAGCGAAGAGCGGACGAATGGGGTCAGCTCGTCCTTGCGCTCGAGCCATCGTGCACAGTCGTGCTCGGCCCAGAGATCTATGCCGCCCTGCGACATCCAGGTACGGATCGGGTCGGTGAGGAGCACGGACCGCTCGACACGCTCCATGCCGGCCGCGTCGATCAACGCCGCGGCAGCAGCGGACGTGACCGCTTCCACCTCCGGGTCGACCGCGGCGAAACCCAGGTCGGGCGACCACGCCACCCGCAAACCGACTGGGCTGAGGACCTCGACAACCTCCTCGTAGCGCACTCCTGACGGGGGTAGCGACGTTCGGTCCCGGTCGTCAGGTCCGTGGACGACGTCGAGGTGACGAGCCGAGTCGGTCACCGTCGTGGTCAGCGCCCCGAAGACTGCGGTCTGGGACGTGCACGGGTGCTCACTGGGGATCCGACCGAAGCTCGGCTTGAGGCCGAAGAGGCCACTGAATGAAGCAGGGATCCTCGTCGACCCACCGCCGTCGGAAGCGGTGCCCATCGGGACCATGCCGGCTGCCACCGCCGCGGCTGTGCCGCCACTGGACCCGCCTGGTGTCTTGTCGGGGTTCCAGGGGTTGCGGGTCGTTCCGAAGGCCACCGTACGCGTGTACTGGAGGGTCCCCAGCTCCGGTGCAGCTGTCTTGCCCAGCGGAATCGCTCCCGCGGCCCGGAGGCGACCCACATGGATCGAGTCACGCTCCACCGGCCCGCGGTCGAGGTACATGACCGAGCCGTGTGAGGTCGGCATCCCCGCACAGTCCTCGAGGTCCTTGACGCCCAACGGCACTCCGGCCAGCGGACCCGGGTCGACGCCGGCGGCGACCGCGTCATCGATCTCGCGCGCTCGCGCCAGAGCACCCTGGTCGTCGAGGTGCACGAAGGCGTTGAGCAACGCGTTCTTCTCGGATATGCAGGCAAGGCACTCCTCCACCACCTCCACCGCCTTGCGTTCGCCGCTACGAACTGCTTCTGCTATCTCGATGACGGTGTCCATGTCTCCCTCTCAGGGACCGAGCCGGTAGGCGGGGATCCGATGTGACAGCGCCCTGTCGAACCAGGCGCAGCTTGGCGAGGCGAACCTCTCGGCACGATCAGCTTGACCTGTCCGATCAGGTCCTCAGCGCTCCTCGCAGACCCTACTGTCTGGACTCCCGCAGCTCGTAGAAGTGGTCCTCGATTGCTCGGGTGAGGACATCGATGTCGGGTACGGCCTCCCTGTCACCAGTGATGCCGAAACCCAACTCGCCGTTGTAGGAGATCAGCGGCGATCATCAGCCCCTGGTTCGCGAGCAGGCCCACACAAGGGAAACGCCTCCCGCATCTCGGCGCCAACCACATCCAGCTGTACCTGTGGACCTGTCCATGAGCACCCTGCCGCCCCGACAGAGGTCCAGGGACGAACTCCTACCGGTCTTGATTGCCCTTCCAGGGCGGCTTGCGCGGTGGGTCGTACATGACCTCCACCGGGTCGCCCCGGATCGCAGCAAAGGCGTGCGCGCCCCAGTGCTCGGCACCGGCGATGGGCTCTGGCAGTGCGCCCTGGGAGAACCAGCCGACATCGGAGCATTCGAGAGGGTGGCGCACGAGCTCACCGCCCACTGCCCGGCAGTGGAAGATCAGCGAGTACAGCGGGATGCGTGTGAAGCCCAGGCGCAGACCGTCGAAGACCCCGATCAGGCGCGCGACCTCCACGTCGATGCCGGTCTCCTCCTTGACCTCCTTCACCGCCACCTCGGAGGCCGAGTAACCCACGTCGGCCCAACCTGTGGGATAGAGCCAGATGCCCGAGTCGGCACGTTGGATCAGAAGGATCTCTCCGGTCTCGTTGCCCACAACCGCTCCCACGGCGATCTTGGGCGTCACATATCCCGGCACTCCCTCTCCGACGTGTTTCATCCACTCGTCGACGATCGAGTCACGATCGAGATCGCCCCCGGCTACAGCTCGGATCTCCCCGGCTACGGTGAGCACCTCCTCGAAGCGCTCGCGCTCGTACACGTTCTCGCTGAAGCCGAGTCCGGTGCGGGCGATCCCCGACAGCGCCTCGGCCCAGCGGACCAGGTCCTTCTGGGAGACGCTCTCCATCCAGCGCGAGGCTACCGCCTGACCGACCCCGAACAGCCCCCGTTCCCTTCACTCGTGCCCGGGGGCGTGGGCGAGAGCGTGCAGTATCGCCCGGCGGATCTCCTCGAGGTCCTCCCACTCGACGACCTTGCCCATCTCCCGGTCGCGGAGGTAGAAGGAGTCGACGACGTCGTGCCCCAGTGTCTGGACCCGGGCGCTGCGGATGTCGAGGTCCATCTCCGCGAGGGCCTCGGTGAGTCGGAAGAGCAGACCGATTGCGTCCTGGGCGAGGACCTCTACGTAGGTCGCGTCCTTCGACGCCTCGTTGTCGAAGGTGACCGTCGGCTCTGCCGGCCGTGCGGTGCCCGGAGCCTTCCGGCGGTAGGTTCGCGCTCGGTCGGCCAGACGGGCCCGGATAGCCAGCTTCCCGTCGAGAGCCCGGTCGAGGTCGGCTATGACCCGCTCCCAGTGAATCGTGGGACCGGTGCTGGACTCGACCTTGAACACCTCCAGCGCCATCGCCTCGTCGGTGTAGGCGCTGGCCGCCAGGATGTCGAGCCCGTTGATGGCGAGCACGCCGGCGACCCGGCTGAACAGACCCGGCCGGTCGCGGCACACCACCGTGAGGCGGTCTTCGACCCCTTCCAGTACACGGCGACCCGCCGCCATCAGCTCCTTGTGCCGGTCGCTCGGGATCTTCATCCGCACGACCTCGCCGATGTCCCCGCCCCCGAGGACGTGGGCCACCCGCTCGGCCAGCTCATCTACGAGCTCGGCCTTCCAAGCGCCCCACGCCGCCGGCCCGGTGGCTATCGAGTCTGCTTCGGTCAAGGCGTGCAGCAGCCGCAGGAAGGCCACCGACTCCACCCGCTCGGCGACGAAACTGATGGTCAGCTCGTCGTCGAGATCCCGTCTCGTGGCCACGTCGGGCAGCAGCAGGTGCAACTCGACGAGACGGACCAGGGTTGCGACGTCCTCGTCGTCATAGCCCATCCTGGTCACGATGGTCCGGACCAGATCCATCCCGACGATCGTGTGATCGCCGGGGTAGCCCTTGCCGATGTCATGGAACAGCGATCCCACCACCAGCAGGTCCGGACGATCGACCCTTTCGGCGAGCACCGACGCCTGCGCCGCGGCCTCGCACAGGTGCCTGTCCACGGTGAAGCGGTGATAGGCGTTGCGCTGGGGGCGGCTCCGCACCGGACTCCACTCGGGTACGACAACGGTGAACAGCCCGCTCTGGTCCAGCGACTCGATCACCGGGATCGCGCTGAACCCCGACAGGAGCAGCTTCGAGAACAGATGGCGAGCTTCGACTGGCCACGGCGCCGGTATCGCCGGACAAGCATGCAGCCGCTCCATCGTCCGGCGGTCGATGCGAGCGTCGTTCTCGGCTGCGGCCGCAGCGATCCGCAGCATGATCAGGGGATCAGCTCTTACGTCGAACCCGTCGTCGACATGGATGAGGCCTGCGCTGAGCGTCATCCCCTCGCCGATCCGGCTGTCCCTGTGGAACCTCGCGAACACTCTGCTGTCGAGTGACGCCTTCACGCGGTGCCAGATCTCGTCGCTTCTCCAGGCGATCGCCCGGCCGGCCGCCGCAATCCGCTTCATCAACGCGTCCGCATCGGCGTCCCCCAACCGCTCGGCCACGGCGTCCTGCTCTTGGAGAACCAGGCGATCACCAGGACGATTGGTGTCCCGGTGCAGTTCCACTCGCGCCGCGAGGAGGGTCTCGTAATGGGGTCCCAGCGCCAGCTCACCCGGGTCGAGTGGCACCGCCGTCGTGGCCCGAGCCCATTGGAGTGCCTGCACGTCACGCAAGCCGCCGCGGCCTTCTTTGAGGTCGGGCTCGAGCTCGAACGCGACCTCACCGAAGCGGGCGTGTCTGTCATCGACCGCCCGCGCAAGCACCTCCAGCCACCGTTTGGACTTGCGCCGCCACTGGCCTCGCGCTCGCTCCTGGAGTTGCGCCGACATCTCCTCGTCACCGGCGATGTGCCTCACCTCGAGCAGCGAAGTCGCGGTATCGAGGTCCTCAGCGGCCAACGAGAGCGCATCTTTGACAGTCCGGACCGAGTGGCCGAGCTTCAATCCCTGGTCCCAGATCGGGTACCAGAGCCGATCGGCGACTGCGCTGGCGTCTCGTCCGTCGTGAAGGAGCAGCAGGTCGAGATCGCTGTACGGGGAGAGCTCGCCGCGACCGTACCCGCCGACTGCCACCAGCGACACCCCCTCGGCACCGTCGACTGCCTTCCAGAAGACGGCCTGGAGCCACTCGTCTACCAGGCGACTGTAGGAGCGACAGAACTCACCCCCTCTGAGGTCGTTGTCGGCGAGCAGCTTCGCCCGGTCGGCGGTGACGGTCACACGCCTATGGAATCGTCAGCGGACGGCAATGGCAAGTGATGACAACGGTTCCCTCGGCCGCTGATCGCAGCACCTCCACACTTCAGATGGCGTCCTCGTTCACCTCGCCGGTACGGATGCGGACGATTCGCAAGACGTCGGTGATCCACACCTTCCCATCGCCGATCTTGTCGGTCCGAGCTGAGTCCGCGATCACATCGGCCACCCTCTCGGCATCGCCGTCCTCGACGACAGCTTCGAGCTTGACCTTCGGGACGAAGTCGACCTTGTACTCGGCCCCCCGGTAGGTCTCGGTGTGCCCACCCTGACGACCGAAGCCCTGCACCTCTTGGACGGTCATGCCGACAACGCCGGCCTCTTTGAGGGCGTCCTTCACGTCGTCGAGCTTGAACGGCTTGATGATGGCGGTGACCAGTTTCATGAGTGACTCCTCACACGCTTCGCCCGGACGAGCTCAGCTCACCGAAGTTGTACGCCGTCTCGATGTGAAGCGTGGTGTCAAGACCCTGCTTCTCCTCATCTTCGCTCACGCGGATCCCGATGAAGGCATCGAGGACCTTGAGGATCGCGAAGGTGAGTACGAACGACCAGACCATGGCGGCAAGATTGGCGAGTGCCTGCTCGCCCAGCAGTCCCCAGCCTCCGCCGAAGAAGAGCCCGGCATCGAAGGTTCCCAGCTCGCCGAACCCGCTGGGATCGGCGAACAAGCCGATGAGCAGCGAGCCGGTCAGACCGCCCACGAAGTGGATGCCGACCACGTCAAGGCTGTCGTCGAAGCCGAACTTGAACTTGGCGCTGACGGCGAACGCGCAGATGACACCGGCGATGAAGCCGATCGCCATCCCGGCCATGCCGCCCACGTAACCGGCTGCCGGAGTGATGGCGACCAGGCCGGCGACGATGCCGGAGGCCGCGCCGAGCGTAGTGGCGTGGTTGTCGCGGATCTTCTCGACGATGAGCCACCCCAGCATGGCCGCGGCGGCGGCCAGGAACGTGTTCATGAACGCCTGCACCGCTTGCGCGTTGGCGGCACCGGCCGAGCCGGCGTTGAAGCCGAACCAGCCGAACCACAGGATCCCGGCTCCGGCGAGGACCAGCGGGAGCGAATGCGGCGGCATCGCTTCACCGGGCCATCCGCGACGCTTGCCCAGCACCAGCACCGCGGCAAGCGCGGCGATACCGGCGTTGACGTGGATGACGGTGCCACCGGCGAAGTCGAGGGAGCCACGCTCTCCTAGCCAGCCGATGAGCTCACCGGCAGCGTTCTTGCCGTAGATCCAGTACCAGATGGGACTGAAGACCAGCACGCTCCAGAGGGGGATGAAGATCACCCACGCCACGAACTTGATCCGGTCCGCCACCGCCCCGGCGATCAGCGCCGGGGTTATCGCCGCGAAGGCGGCCCAGAAGAACACGAACAGGAGCTGCTCGCCACCGTCCTGGCCGACGATTATTCCCTTGAGGCCGAAGAAGTCGAAGTTGCCGATGACCGGTGAGGTGCCCGAGGTGGCCAGCGTGTAGCCGATGACCACCCACACCAGGGGCACGATGCCCAGACAGTAGAAGTTCATCAGAAGCATGTTGAGTGCGTTCTTGGCCCGGACCATGCCGCCGTAGAACAAGGCCAACCCGGGTGTCATGAATATGACCAGCGCCGCAGAAACCATCACCCATGTCACGCTGCCCGCGTCCATCGCCCCTCCTCTGCCATCGCTTGTGCGGAGCCGTTGCAGTGTTCATGCAACGGTCGGCTCGGGATCGTAGGCGCTCCAGCGAGCCCCGTTGTTTCCGGAGGGTTAAATCGCTGACTTCTGACCCTTTGTGACGCTCAGCCTGCCCGCGTTACCACCGTCGGTGAGAGGTGGGGTGCAAACGGCTGCGCGTGCCATGCTTGGCACATGGCCGTGCGCGACGATTGCCGTCACTACTCGAGCCGGTCGATCGGCCCGGACGAAATGGTCCAGCGGTGCCGGCTCGGGGCCGCCGACGAGATGCCCTTCGCCTGCCCCGAGGGCTGCCTGTTCTTCGAAGCCCGCTCGATCTCCGAGACCGGGTGGCGACGCCACTCCGACGAGCAGGACCGCTGACAGCCGCCTCCGGTCCTTTCGCCGGTGGCCTGCGGGGCCGGGGCTCAGATCACCCTGCCGGTACCCTCCCAGTAGGGATCACGTAGCAATCGCTTGTAGAGCTTGCCGGTCGGATGACGCGGCAGCCGCGCTACGAAGTCGATGCTACGGGGAAGCTTGTAGCCGGCCAGGTGCTCGCGGCAGTGGCCCATGAGATCCCCGGCCAACTCGTCGGATGGCTCGTAACCGTCGACCAGTTCCACCGCGGCCTTGACCTGCTCGCCCATCTCGGCCTCGGGAATCCCGAAGACCGCGGCGTCGGCCACAGCCGGGTGGCCGACGAGCACATGCTCTATCTCGGCGGGGTAGATGTTCACCCCGCCTGAGATGATCATGTCGATGCGGCGATCGGACATGTACAGGTAGCCGTCATCGTCCAGGTAGCCGATGTCACCCAGCGTGCCCACACCCGGTTCGCGGTGGGCGGCTGTGGTCTTGTCGGGGTCGTTGTGGTATTCGAAGTCGGTCCCGAGCTTGTTGCGGAAGTAGATCTGTCCGGCTTCCCCCGGACCGGCGAGCGTGTCGTCATCTCTCACGATCATCAACTCGACGTTGTCCATCGCTCGACCGAGGCTGCCCGGATGTTCGAGCCACTCCTCGCTCGAGATCATCGTGAGGAAGCCACCTTCGGTTCCCCCGTAGTACTCGGTGATGACCGGCCCCCACCAGTCGATCATCGACCGCTTCACCTCCGGCGGGCACGGCGCGGCTCCGTGCATCACCGTGACCAGAGAGGAGCCGTCGAATCCGCCCCGCACGTCGTCCGGGAGCTTGAGCAATCGCACGAACTGGGTCGGTACCAGGTGCACATTGGTCACCCGGTACCTGTCGATCAGCTCGAGCATCTCGGTCGGGTCGAACTTGTGGCGCATCACCAGGGTGCTTCCACCACCGATGAGCGGGAACACCGAGAAGACCCACTGGGCCGAGTGATAAGCCGGCCCGTCGAGGAGGGTCACCCCGTCGGATGGGAGCGACAGGAGATCACAGAACATCGTCGTGATCATCCCCAGGACCTCCAGCGGCAGGCCCACTTGCGTCAGGGTGCTCCGGACACCCTTCGGGAACCCGGTTGTCCCCGAGGTGTAGAACATCGGCCCGCCCATGCCCTGGTCCGGTGGCTCATCCGGGTTCCCCGAAGCGAGTACGGCTTCATAGGCCTCGAGGCCGTCGCGTGCCCCACCGATGACGATCCACTGGTCGACACCGTCGGTGGCGGGGTCGGCCCTGGCTTCGAGCGCGACGTCGGCGAAGCGGTCATCGACCACGAGCGCCTTGGCTCCGGAGTCCTCGAGCACGTATGCGAGCTCCTCTGCAACCCAGTGCCAGTTGATCGGTACAACGATCCACGAGCCGTGAGCAACGGCCACAGTCACCTCGAGGAGTTCCCGGCGGTTGCCCGACATCACCGCGATCGTCTGGCCAGGCGCCAAGCCTCGCTCACGTAGTGCGCTGAGGAGACGATTGGTCCGCTCGTCGAAGCCCCGCCAACTCGTCTCGCCGAACTCGTCGACGAGCGCAGGTACGTCGGGCTTGCGAGCAACGGTGGGCGCCAGCAGCTCTGCCATCTCCATTTCCCCCGGATCGGCTACCGAACGATAGCGAAGACCCCGGGCCCGTGATCAGCCACGCCGCACGCTCACCGTTCCATCGACTCGGGATCGATGAGATCCACCGGTTCGTCGGAACCACCGGTCGACTCGCCGCTGAGGTACGGCCGAACCACGTCAGGTATCTCGTGAGCAACACAGCCGACTTCGGCGACGCCGGACAAGACGACGACCTCGGGCTCGCACGGCAGGTAGGTCTGGTCCGGTATCTCGACGGAGAGAGACTCGATTCCGGGAGCCTCGATGAACAGCGTGCCCTCGCCGACAGCGATCGTCGCCGCCACCAGGCCACCCGTGCCGTCGTCCACCAGCACCTGACCCTCGTCGAAGACGACCGTCGTGCCCACCAGCTCGGACACTGCGCTCTCGCTCATGGTCCCCACGATCTCAACGCGATCGGCGTCGATGACCTCGATCGTTCCCCTGAAGACCGCTCCCCTGTCCACCGTCAGCCCTTCGACATCGATGTCCACCCTCTCCAAGTGCACACCCTGCCCGCTGACATCTTGCATGACCACGTCGATCGTCGGAACGCTTCCGAGTACCAGCACGCGAGCGACGAAGGGCAGGGAGGGGATCGACACAGTCACCTCCTCGCTGTCCAACACGTTCTCCTGGATCAAGTCGGCGACCTCATCCTGCACCACCGACCTGACAACCAGATCCACCACCACATAGACGATGACGACGACGAGAAGGACCACCAGCAGCTTCTTCATCGCCTTGGCGCTCTCAAGCTTCCAGCGGTTGCCACCGCGATCCATCGGAGGCTGCGCGGTCAGTCGTGAGAGCATCATTGAGATTGCCCGAGCGCAACCCCGCTGGGTCGAGGGTCACACGCCGGTAGCCTGCGCTGCGCGCCGCGGCCTCGACGGCGGTCCGTGAGTCCAGCAGACGGGGGAGATCCACCAGCGGCACCTCTACCCGGGCCAGGTCGCCGTAGTGGCGGACCCTCAGATCAACGAAGCCCAACTGTCGGATCCGCCGCTCGGCCACCTCGACCCGTCGGAGCACACCGAGACTCACCTCGGTGCCGTAAGGGATGCGGGATGCCAGGCACGGCGCTGCCGGCTTGTCCCAGGTCACCAGACCCAGCCGGCGCGATTCGGAGCGGATCATCTCCTTGGTGAATCCGGCATCGACGAGAGGAAAGCGCGCGCCGCGCGCTGCCGCCGCTCGTTGACCGGGACGGTGATCGGCGAGATCGTCGATGTTGACGCCCAGGACCACCGTGGCCGCCTCGCGGCGCGCGAGTGGCTCCAGCGCGTCGATTAGCGCGTCCTTGCAGTAGTAGCAACGATCACCGCTGTTGCGGCGGTATTCGGGGCGCTCCATCTCGCACGTGGCGACCTCCCGCCAGCGAAGCCCCCACCCGGCCGCCAGCTCCGAGCAGGCCCGACGTTCGCTGGCAGCGAGCGAGGGTGACACCGCGGTGACAGCCTGCGCCCGATCGGTCCCCAGCACGTCGGTCGCCACCCAGGCGAGAAAGCTCGAGTCGGCGCCGCCGCTGAACGCCACCATCACCCGCCCCAGGTCACGGAGAACCTGAGCAAGCTCCCGGAACCGAGAGTCCTCCTTCTCCCCGAGGTTGGAGTCACGCATGCCATCGAGTCTGCCTCCTCGAAACCTCCCTAACCAGGCCCGGCGTTTCACGTCGACGCTCGGCGGGCCGCGAAACCAGCCTGACCGGAGGCTAGAGTCCGCGCCGGGCCTCCCCGCCGGGCGCCGCAGGTAGCCGGTGAAGAAGGGTTTGAACATGGCACGAAAGGGCGCAGCGTGGCGTTTCTCCGCGCTGCTCATCGCCTTCGGTCTGGCCGCCGCTGCTTGCAGCGACGACGAGAGTGGCGATACGACCACCACGACCGAGGCCAACACGGTGACGACCGAGGGCGAGGCGACAACGACCGGCGGAGAAGGACCGGGCAGCGACGGCACGTTCGCCCTCGGCTCGATCCTCCCGCTCACGGGCGAGTTGGCGGAGTTCGGCCCCGGAATGCAAGCGGCAGTGGAGATGGCAGTGGCCGACATCAACGCCGCAGGGGGGGTGAACGGGAGCGAGGTCACCCTGACGAAGAAGGACTCCGCCAACGATGTCGAGACGGCCGGGCCGGCAGCTGAGAGCCTGGTCAACAGCGACGATGTCGATGCTGTGATCGGCGCCGCCTCGAGCGGTGTCACGTTGGCCGCCGTGATCGACACGGTTACCGGTGCCGAGCGGCTCGAGTGCTCGGGTTCCACCACCGGCCCGCAGCTCACCGAGTACGGGGACGGCGGCTACTTCTTCCGCACTGCCCCATCGGATCTCTACCAGGCTCAGGTCCTGGTCGACCTCATCGCCGCCGAGGGCTACGCCAGCGTTGCGATCGTCTACCGCGACGACACCTACGGTGATGCATTGGCGGCTGCGACCGCGGACATACTGCTCGAAGAGGTGGGCGTCGAGGTGTCCGAGATCGCCATGGACCCGAACGGGACGGACTTCTCCAACGACGTCGAGCAGATCGTGAACGAAGATCCGGGGGCGATCCTACTGATCGCCTACCAAGAGGAAGGCGCACGTCTGCTCGAGGAGATGATCAAGCAGGGGATCGGCCCTGCCGACAAGCCAATCTTGGTCACCGATGGACTGGCATCCGAAGAACTTGCCAGTGCCGTCGATCCCGACGATCCAGCGGTGCTCAACGCCATGAGGGGCACCCGACCGGCTTCTGAGGGGGAGCCCACCGAGTTCAACGAGCGCCTCATGGCCGAGTACGGCGTGGCAACCACCTTCGGGCCCCGGTTCTACGATTGCGTGATGGTGCTCGCGCTTGCCGCCGAAGAAGCGGGAACCGACGACCCGACGAAAGTGGTCGAACAGGTCATCGGCATCACCAAGGACGGCGAGGCCTGCACCAGCTTCGCGGAGTGCAAGGCCGCCATAGCCGAGGGTACCGACATCAAGTACGAAGGGGTCACCTCGTTCGAGTTCAACGAGTTCGGCGAGCCCGACAGGGGCATATACCAGATCTGGCACTTCGACACCGAAGGGCTGATCGTGCCCGACGACACCGTCACCGTCGGCGTTGACGGGGCTAGTGACGAGTAGGCAGAACCGGCCGGCCTGCCGCCAGCGACGATTCGGGAGCAGCTACGCCTTTCAGGACCCGGGGACCGTCGCCGCGAGGGCTTCGTCCACGGTTGCCACCATCCCGATGTAGAAGCGCCCGAATTCGGCGTAGACGGCCGAGGCCTCGTCGAAGCGCATCGCGTACACGACCTCTTTGAGCGCGTCAGGGTTGGCGCAAAAGAGGGTGACACCCCACTCGTAGTCGTCCAAACCGGTCGAGCCGGTGACGACCTGCAGCACACGACCGGCGAACTTGCGACCCGTCGAACCGTGTTGGTGCATGAGCTCGCTTCGTTGCTCGTAAGGAAGGGTGAACCAGTTCTGGTCGGCTTCGCGGCGCTTGGACATCGGGTAGAAGCAGAAGACCGGCTTCTGCTCCGGTGGCAGTTGGGGGAACAGGCGAGTCTGCTTCATCTGCTCGGGTGCACCCTGGGCGTACTCAGACACCTCTGTGAGCGAGGCGTACGAATCAACAAGGGCGAGCCCGGCGGATGCGAGGGCCGTCTGCAACCGTCTGAGGCGCCAGAGGTCCTGGCCCAGGGCCATGAAGGCGATGTCGGCTTTGTGCCCGAGAATTGCCGCGACAACGACCTGGTCACCGGCTGCGCGGGCGTCTTCGACCGCGGCGACAACTGCCCCGCGGTCGATTTCCCGGTCGAGACGGTGGAACAGATGAAGTACGCCGAGGCCAGAGGTCGGCGTCACAGGCTCGGGCACAACGCGAGTCTATTCGGACGGCTTCCGGACCGAGCCCGCGCCGTGCTCAGCGGACCGCCTCCACGGTCACGATGGCGTTGTAGTCCGGGATCTTCGACCGAGGATCGCGATGTGCCGGCGACGGGTCGATCAGGGCGTTGCCCTCGGGCCAGTAGACCTGAAGGGAGCGGCTCGGCAACCTCACGAGCTTGAGGCGCCCTTCCATCGCCCCGAAATCCGACACCAACCTCACCCGGGCCCCCTCTCCGAGCCCGAGTTCGGCTGCGTCGTCTCGGTCCATGAACACCGCGTCTCGTGCAGCACCGGTTTGCGGGTCGACCTGGCCCTGCACGATCGAGTTGAACTGCTTGCCGCGCCGGGTGGCGACCGTGAAGAACCCGGTGCCCAGCGCAGTTGCAGATACCTCGAGTGCAGAAAAGGACGCACGCCTGCTCGGCGTGGGGAAGTCCCCGTCGCGGCACAGATGCCTGCCGCCCCACTGCACCTGATCACCTGTCTCGGCCAGTGTCTCGATGCCGGCGTAGGCGGGGACGACCGCCGCGATCTCGGTTCGCAGGGCCCGGTTGTCGGGCCACGAGAAGAGCGGCCGGTACTCGGGCCTGACCCGCTGCGCCACGTCGGCGAACAGGCGCCATTCGCTGCGGGCCTCGCCCACGGGGCGGGGGATCTCGGGTGAGTAGACGATGCGCCGCTCCGTGGTCGTCTCGGTGCCTCCCCCCTCCTGCTCGTAGCGGGTGCGGACCGGCAGGAGCAGGACTTCGTCCCCGGGCAGCAGCATCTGGTTGGTCAAGACGATGTCCTGGTGGACCCGCAGGGGGACGCGTTCGAGGGCCCGCCTCACCCGCTCGCGTTCGGGTAGGACCTCGAGGAAGTTCCCCCCGGACGCCCACAGCACGTCCAGGTCCCCGTCCAGCGCGGCGTCGACCATCTCGGGTGCTGTCATGCCTGGTCCGGCAGGGATCGGGAACCCCCAAAGCCGCGAGAGCCGAGCACACGAGACCTCGTCGACGTCGAGACCTCCCGGCAGGGCAGTGGCGTAGGCACCCATCTCCGCGCCCCCCTGGACGCCGGAGTGACCGCGCAACGGCATGAGGCCGGCGCCGTCGCGACCGACGTTGCCTCGGGCCAGCGCCAGGTTGACGATGGCCCGGACGCCATCCACGGCTGTGACGTGCTGGGTGATTCCCATCGACCACAGCAGGATCGCCGAACCAGCGGCCGAGTACTCGTCACAGAACGACGAGACCTGATCGATCGAGAGGCCGGCGGCTCGAAGCAACTCCCCCATCGCCTGACCGGCCAGCGCTTCCTCCAGCTCGTCCCATCCGAGCGTGCAACGCTCGATGAAGCCCCTGTCCAGTTCGCCGCGTTCCATGAGGAGCTTGAGGGCCGCGTTCGCGAAAGCCACGTCACCGCCGGGGCGCACCGGGATGTGCAGATCGCAGATCCTGGTGCCGAAGAGCGCCGACTCCAGGTTGGAGGGCACCCAGTAGGCCTCGAGACCAGGCTCGAGGTAGGGGTTGACGACCACGACGCGACAACCACGCTGCTTGGCCAGGTACAGGTACTTCATGAACACGGGTTGGTTGTTGGCCGGATTCGCCCCCCAGATCACGACGAGCTCCGACTCGAGCACGTCCTGCAACGAGCAGGTGGCCGCGGCGACCCCGATGCTTGCCTTGAGGCCCAGCGTGGAAGGTGCGTGGCACACCCGGGCGGCCGAGTCGATTCCGCGAATTCCCATGGCGCGAGCCGCCTTGCCGGCCACGTAATAGGTCTCGTTCGTCAACCCACGGCTCGTGAGGTAGATGGCGATCCGTTCGGGATTCGTGTCACGGATCGCGCCGGCGAGGGTCTCCAGCGCCAGGTCCCATCCGATCCGCTCGAAGCCCGGCTCTCCCCGCCGTCTCCGCAGCGGGTAGCCGAGACGGCCCATGCGGCGGAGTTGCTCCGCCGAGTGGCCCCTGATGGCGGCCACATCCGAAACGACGATCGGATCGAAGGGGTCGGAGGTGTTGAGCTCCAGCAGGCGCAGCCGGGATGTGCAGAGGTGGATTCCGTCGATGGTCCAGTCGTGCAGACCGGCCACTCCCAGGGCACAGCCGTCACAGACCCCTTTGGTCAGGACCTGCCACGCGTAGCGAGGGTGAGCCCGGTTGTCCCACGCGGCGCGGGCCATCTCCCCATAGGGCTCGGGCTTTTGGGAACCCGTGCCGAAGGGCCGCAGGCTGACCCAGTGACTGGGATCGAAACGGACCTGGTCGCGCCAGCTCACGGCCGCCCGCCCGATCCCTGTTCGACATAGAGGTTCACGTCGCCGTCGCGAGCGAAGCCGTAGAGCCCGATCCCTGCCCGTCGAGCTGTCTGCGCCGCCAGCGCCGAGGGGGCGCTCACCGACACGATCACCGCGAAGCCGCCGGCCCACGCCTTCTGCACGATCTCGAACGACGACCGGCCACTCACGTACAGGCCGCAGCCGCCCGCCGGTAGGCGGCCTCCCTGAACCAGGGAGCCAAGGATCTTGTCGACGGCGTTGTGACGGCCGATGTCCTCCCGCACGGCCAGGAGCTCTCCACCGGTATCGAAGGCTGCCGCCGCATGCACACCACCGGTGACATCGAACAGCGTCTGCTGAGAGCGCACCCGCCGGGCGATGGCCGTGATGACGCCGGGGTCGAAAGGGGAAGCGTCGACAACGCGCCCCCATCGCCGGCTCAGCCTGTCGATGGCCTCTGATCCACAGAGACCGCACGAGGAGGTTGCCAGGCCGAGTCGGGGGGTCGGCGGGGGGGCCCGCCCCCCGGTTTCGACGTCGACCACGTTGAACTCACCCTCCACTGCGCTCCCGGTGGCGCAGTAGCGGCTGCCTGTCACCGGGACGTCCCCGAGAAGGCCCTCACTGAAGCAGAACCCGATGGCCAGCTCGAAGTCCTCGCCAGGGGTGCGCATGGTCGTGGCGACGAGGTGGTTGTCGAGCCTGATCTCGAGGGGTTCCTCCACGATCAGCTCGTCCGGGACGCGAGTCAGCCGCTCGTGTTCGTAGCGGCTGATCAACACCCTCCGGGTCCGTCCTCGCCCCACGCCCCGAGAGTAGGCGCGGCGCCGGATCAGTAGTCGTCCATGCCCCCACCGGGCATCGGGAGCTTGCTCTCCTCGGGCTTGTCGGCGATGACCGCTTCGGTCGTGAGGAACAGCGCGGCGATCGATCCCGCGTTCTGAAGTGCTGAGCGGGTGACCTTGGCCGCGTCGATGATCCCGGCTTGGACGAGATCCTCGTACTCCCCGGTCTGGGCGTTCAGACCCTCGGTGGCCTTGGGCAGCGAGCGGACACGCTCGACGACGACCCCGCCCTCGAGACCGGCGTTCTCGGCGATCTGCTTGATCGGCGCGTCGAGGGCTCGGGCAACGATGAGCACGCCGGTCGACTCGTCGTGGGGGAGCTTCTCGGCCAGCGCCTCGACCCTGGACCTCGCCCGTAGCAGGGTCACGCCGCCGCCGGCGACGACACCCTCCTCGATGGCCGCTTTGGTCGTGCTGACCGCGTCTTCGATCCGGTGCTTCTTCTCCTTGAGCTCCACCTCGGTTGCCGCGCCGACCTTCAACACCGCTACGCCGCCGGAGAGCTTGGCCAAGCGCTCCTGGAGCTTCTCGCGGTCGTAGTCGGAGTCGGTGTTCTCGATCTCGCCTTTGATCTGGTTGATCCGGCCGTCGAGGTCCTCCTTGGATCCGGCACCCCCGACGACGGTGGTCTCGTCCTTGGTGACGACGACCTTGTCGGCACGGCCGAGCAGACCCACGTCGGCGGTCTCGAGCTTGAGGCCGACCTCTTCGGCGATCACTTGGCCGCCGGTGAGAATCGCCATGTCCTGCAGCATTGCCTTGCGACGGTCACCGAAGCCCGGCGCCTTGACGCCGACGGACGTGAAGGTACCGCGGATCTTGTTGACGACAAGTGTGGCCAGCGCTTCACCCTCGATGTCCTCGGCGATGACACAGAGGGGCTTGCCGGTCTGCGTCACCTTCTCGAGAAGAGGTAGCAGGTCGCGGACCGCCGAGATCTTGGAGCTGACGAGGAGCACGTAGGGGTCCTCGAGCACGGCCTCCATCCGCTCTGTGTCAGTGACCATGTAGGGCGAGATGAACCCCTTGTCGAAGCGCATGCCCTCGACCAGATCCATCTCCATGCCGAAGGTCTGCGATTCCTCGACGGTTATCACCCCGTCCTTGCCGACCTTGTCGATGGCTTCGGCGATCATGGCACCGATCTCGTCGTCGGCGGCCGAGATGGCACCTACCTGCGAGATCTGCTCCTTGCTCTCCACCTCGACCGCGAAGTCACGGATGGCGTTGACGGCCTCTTCGACGGCGGCCTCGATACCCCTCTTCACCGACATCGGATTGGCGCCGGCGGCGATGTTTCGAAGCCCTTCACGGACCATGGACCATGCCAGGACCGTCGCCGTGGTGGTGCCGTCACCGGCGACGTCGTCTGTCTTCTTGGCAACCTCTTTGACCAGCTCGGCACCGATCTTCTGATAGGGGTCTTCGAGCTCGATCTCTTTCGCTATGGACACCCCGTCGTTGGTGATGGTGGGTGCACCCCACTTCTTGTCGAGAACGACGTTGCGGCCCTTGGGCCCGAGCGTGACCCTGACGGCATCGGCCAGCTGGTTCATCCCCGACTCGAGCGAGCGGCGGGCTTCCTCGTCGAAGGTGATGATCTTGGACATTTATCCTCCGTAGGTGCAGCAACCGGTGGTGAGTCGGCCTGCAGCCGACCACCCGACCTTTTTAGCACTCGACAGTCGAGAGTGCTAACCAGCTCGGCCTGGTTCGGCACCGGGGGGACCGGCCGTTCCGGCCTTGGGTGAACAGGGGTTCAACCCCGCCGACCGATCCGGTTCCGCCGCCGTCCGGATCGGTCGGCCCATGAGGGGTGAATAACGAGGTTCCCGCTTCGAACACCGAAATGGCTCTGCGTGAACCAGGTTGAAGGCAGGCCCGCTGTGGATCCGCAGCTGACCGGGGGGGAGGGCCATTCACCTGCGGTCTTGCCATCAACTAAACGAGGACATCGACGGAGCCGGTCACGTCGTTGAGCACAATGAGACGATCGGCCCAGCAGAATGAGCCGATCGTCCATCAACCCGATCGCTCACCGCCGGATTCGGGCTCAGCTACCTCCGGCAACTGCCGGGATGATCGACAGCGTCTCGCCTTGCGGCACTGTTGTGTCGACGCCGTCCATGTACCGAACGTCGTCGTCGGCCACGAAGATGTTCACGAACCGGCGGATGCCTCCATCGTCGTCGAAGATCCGCTCCCTGAAGCCCGGATGGCAGGCCTCGAGGGCTGACAGGACCTCCCCGACGGTGGAGCCTTCGACCTGCACCTCGGACTGACCGGCGGTCAGCGTGCGCAGGGTTGTCGGGATTCGGACGGTAACGCTCACGAGTCCATCTCTTTCTTGGCCTGGCTCATGCTGCCTCGCAAGGACAGGTCGGTCAACCGGCGAGGCTCCACGGGCATTCCCAGTGCGCCTGGTAGAGGTCAGCCGGCACCGATCCTTGTGTCGATTCGGTTCCGGCATCGTATTGCGACGGGTCCCCACATTCGGTGACCATGTGATCGTGCCGCCACCGGGGATCCGTTCCTTCAGCCACCGGGACTTCCCGGTAGCCACCCTCGCCGAAGCCAAGGGCGAGGTGTCCGTGTCGGTCTGCCTTCCCGCCAAGAACGAGGCCGCCACAGTCGGGAGGATCGTCGCGACCATCCACGAAGAGCTCGTGGCCGGAGTCGCGATAGTGGACGAGATCCTCGTACTGGACGACTACAGCGAGGACAACACCGCCGAGGTCGCCCGGAGCGCCGGGGCACGGGTCGTCCACGCCGGTCAGGTACTCCCAGAGCACGGTCGTGGCAAGGGGAAAGGCGAGGTTCTCTGGAAGTCCCTCTATGCGGCGATCGGAGAGATCGTCGTCTGGTGCGACGCCGACATACGTGAGTTCGGGAGCCGGTTCGTGAGCGGCACCCTCGGTCCGATGCTCCTCGACCCGGAGATCGTGTTCGTGAAGGGCCACTACCGGCGACCCGTCGAGGGGTCACTCGGAGGCGGGCGGGTGACAGAGCTCGTCGCCAGGCCGCTGCTGTGCTTGCTGTTTCCCGAGCTCGCTGACATCGTCCAGCCCCTGTCGGGTGAGTACGGCGGACGGCGCGCAGTTCTCGAACGGATGCCCTTCGCCCAGGGATACGGGGTCGACATCGGCTTGCTCATCGACATCGTCACCGACACGGGGGTGCGAGGAATCGCCCAGGTCGACCTCGAGGTGCGCCACCACCGCAACCGCCCCCTCGACCAACTCGCCCCTCAGGCGATGGCGATCATGCAAACCGTGCTGCAACGCGCCGACCCCGATCTCGTCAAGACCGTCGAGACGCTGATGAGACCCGAGCACCCCCACGAGATCGTCGACGTCAGCAACCGCCCGCCTCTCATCGAGCTCGACTCGTACTCACCCGGTCGGGGCTGAGGCTTGGCGGACCGAACAGCTACGCGTGGACCGGCGGCACCCGATCGGCCCAGGGCAGCGCCTGCTCCAGCTGTGAAGCCAGGCGTATGAGCAGATCCTCACGACCGTAGGCTGCAACGAGCTGGACACCGATGGGGAGCCCCTCGGCATTCCAGTGGAGAGGCAGCGAAACTGCCGGTTGACCCGTGACGTTGAACGGCAAGGTGAAGGTCACCAGCGGCTCGCTGCGCATGATCCCGGCCAGGGGATCCTCAGGCGTTCCGTCGAACTGGCCCAACGTCGGTGGCGGCTCGGTGAGTGTGGGCGTCACGAGGACATCATGCCGGTCCCACCAGGCCGCAACCCGGCGGGCGAAGCCGTGCATCTCCTCCACCGCCTTGATGTAGGCGGTTGCGGTCACGGTGCGACCGAATTCGGCCATCTCCCACGTACCCGGTTCGACCTGTTCGGCGGTCACCGGTTCGCCGGTCCACTCCTCGAAATGCTGCAGGTCGCGGGCGATCCAGGCCGGGTAGGCAGAAAGGAAGTTCACCTTGAAGTCATCGCTGAGGTCCCGATCGGTCAGCGCCTCCGGGTATCCGTCGACCACCTCGTGCCGCAACACCTCTAGTGTCGCGACGGTCCTCTCCACTGCCTCCACGCAGTCGGTGGCGAGCTCTCTGTCGGGCCCCGCGGTCGTGACGAAGCCGATGCGCAGCCGGCCGGGATCAGAGTCGAGCTCCTCGACGTAGGGGCGCCTGGGTGGGGGTGCGGTGTAAGGGTCACCCGGTGAGGTTCCCCATGCGGCATCCAACAACCCGGCGGTGTCCCGCACCGTCCTGGTGACGGCCAGGCGACAGACCAGTCCCGCCCAGGCTTCGCCCTCGTCGGGGCCGAAGGAGGACCGGCCCCTCGACGGCTTCAGTCCGACCAGTCCGCATTCGCTGGCCGGCGCACGGATGGACCCGCCGCCGTCGCCGGCGTGCCCCACCGGAACCATGCCCGATGCCACAGCCGCGGCTGATCCGCCGCTCGACCCGCCGGTGGAGCGGCCGAGATCCCAGGGGTTCCGGCAAGGCCCGTAGGCCAAGGGCTCGGTTGTCACCTTCAGTCCGAGCTCGGGTGTGTTCGACTTCCCTACGACGACAAGTCCGGCGTCCCGGAACCGCTCGAAGAGCCAGCTGTCACTGGTTGCGACATAGCCGTTGTCGCGGAGGTGGCGCGACCCGGCGTGATACGGCTCACCGGCGAGAAAGCCGTCGAGGTCCTTGACCACCATCGGAACACCTGCGAAGGGAGCCTCACGTGAGACGTCATCCGCCTCCTTGCGTGCCCGGTCGAAGCGTTCGTGGATCACGGCGTTTAGTCGGCCGTTGAGGCGTTCGATCCGCTCGATGGCGGCGTCCACGAGCTCGAGAGGGGTGACCTCACCCTCTTTCACGAGCATCGCCTGTGCAGTGGCGTCGAGCAGGGAAAGCTCCTCGGTCATGGTGGGAATGTACCGCCGGACGGCACTCCCTCGCCCGCCCGATGCTGGAACGAGACCCACCGGTTCCGGGATCCCCGCCGGTGGAGGCTCCTACAATGGCCGGGTGACGACCAAGCCTCAACGACCGGCCCTCGGCTTCGGTGCTCGTGTCGTACTGGGCATCATCGCGTTGTTGCTCGCCCTGACGCTGATCCGCTGGATCTTTCTGGCGGTCTTCGGCTTCGTGAAGCTGATCCTGTTGGTGGCGCTCATCGGATTCCTCGTCGCCCTCGTCCTGTTCGGCTTCGGAGGTCGCGACGACCGGGACTGAACCCGATGGCGCAGCCCGCGCTACGTGCCCCTGAACCCGATGGCGCAGCCCGCGCTACGTGCCCCTGAACCCGATGGCGCAGCCCGCGCTACGTGCCCCTGAACCCGATGGCGCAGCCCGCGCTACCTGCGGTAGCGCCATGTGAGAGCCAGTCGTCGGGTGACAACGCTCTCGACGCAGGAGACGGTTTGGGTCATCGCCTCTTCCTCGCCGAACTCGGCGACCAGCGACACGAGATCCAGACCGCTTCCGGCATCGCCGTAGACCTCGCCGGCGACGACGAACACGGGTACGGCCAGGTCCGCGGCATAAGAGATCACTCCGCCGACCACCTTCCCCGAGAACGACTGCTCGTCGAGGAAGCCCTCGCCGGTGATCACGAGGTCGGCGCCCTCCATGCTCTCGTAGAGACCTCGCTCCTCGGCGATGAGCTCGAAGCCTGTCACCAACTCGGCACCGAGCACCGCCAGGCCGCCCGCCAGGCCTCCGGCGGCACCGGCCCCTTCCAGTGCAACAACGTCGACCCCGTACTCGTCGAGATAGACCTGAGCCAAGCGCTCCAACCGGCGACGGAGCAGTTCGACTTGCGCCGGGGATGCACCTTTCTGGGCGGAGAAGACCTCGGCTGCGTCCAAGAAGCCCGTACTCACGTCGCAGGCCACGACCAGGTCGACCCCTCGAAGGCGCTGCAGGGGATAGAGCGCTCTCAGCGCGCCCAGCCCGCCATCGGTCGTGGCTGACCCACCGACACCGACGATGATCCGCTTGGCACCGGCGTCGAGCGCCGCGGCGATCAGTTCCCCGGTGCCATAGGTCGAAGCAGCCACCGGGTCGTTGCCCTCGGCGCCTCCGAGCAGTGCCAGCCCCGACGCACGTGCCATCTCGATGACGGCAATACCCCGGCTGAGGCGCCATTCGGCATCCACCGCGTCACCGAGGGGACCACTCACCGTCGTCGAACGGTTGGCACCACCGAGGGCTTCGAGGGTCCCCTCGCCGCCGTCGGCCATGGGTATCTCGATGACCTCCCATCCGGCGGGTCGCGCCGCTCTGGCCACGGCCGCCGCTATCTCGGAGGCTGTGGCGGTACCACGGAACTTGTCCGGAGCGGCGACAACCAATGGTGCCGGCACGCTCGGAGACTATGACGCGCAGCACGGTCACTGCTCGCCGCCAAAGGCGTCACCCGTATCCTTTGGCTGATGAGCGACCCGCCACTGGTGATCGTCTCCAATCGGGGACCCTTCTCCTTTCGCGTCCGTGACGGTCAGCTCGTGGCGAGTCGGGGTGCCGGAGGGCTGGCGTCAGGGCTCGTTCCCGTACTCGAGTCCAGCGGCGCGCTCTGGATCGCCTCTGCCATGAGCGAAGGCGACCACGCTGCTGCCGCACGTGGGGTCACCGAAACCCACGGCCTGTTCGTCAAGATGCTCGCCATCGACAGAGCGGTCTTCGCCGATGCCTACGACGTGGTCTCCAACGGGACCCTCTGGTATCTCCATCACGGCCTCTTCGACGCGTGGCGGACGCCCGTGCTGGACGTGAGCTGGCACCGGGCATGGAACGCCTACCGCCGGTTCAACCAGACCATGGCAGTCGCAGCCGGGGAAGAGGCACCCCCGGACGCGGTGGTCCTGGTGCAGGACTACCACCTGAGCCTGTTCGCCACCTACCTGCACGAACTGCGGCCCGACCTGCGCACGGTTCACTTCCATCACACGCCCTTCTGTGCCCCGGACTCACTGCGGATGCTGCCCTCCGCAGTCAGGGGGGAGTTGATCGAGGGTCTCCTCGCCAACGGGGCCTGCGGATTTCACACCCGGCGGTGGGCGGAGTCCTTCGAGCGGTGTTGCCGAGAGGTCGTCGGGGCTGATGCCACCGGCTTCGTCTCACCGCTGGCTCCGGACTCCTCGCGCCTCGCCTCCGCCGCGGGTGGTCGCGAATGTGCTGTCGAGCTGAGGCGCCTGAGCGCAGCCATCGGCGATCGATCCTTCATCGCGAGGGTCGACCGGCTGGAGCCCTCCAAGAACCTCCTGAGGGGCTTCCGGGCCTACGACGACCTACTCCGCCGCTACCCGCACTGGCGCCAGGAGGTGGTCTTCGGCGCGTTCTTGTACCCGTCGAGGGAGGCGATCGAGGACTACCGGCTCTATCGCGACGAGGTCCTCGCCACGGTGGAGGCCATCAACCGGCGGTGGGGCAGAGACGGATGG
The DNA here is from genome assembly GCA_003577145.1 of Acidobacteriota bacterium. GTDB lineage: Bacteria > Actinomycetota > Acidimicrobiia > Acidimicrobiales > Microtrichaceae > ATN2. The sequence continues at coordinate 125,804 of QEUP01000015.1, forward strand.
GATCCCATCGTCTTGGATGTCAGCGACAACTACTCGCTCTCGCTGGCCGCTTTGCGGCGCTTCGACGTACTACTGGTCAACCCGGTTCGGGACGGCCTGAACCTGGTGGCGATGGAGGGTGCCCTGGTGAACGAGCACGATGGGTCCGTGCTGTTGAGCACCGAGGCCGGAGCTCACGCCATGCTCGAGGGGTCGGTGGATTCGCTCGATCCCTTCGACGAGGCGTCAACGGCCGATGCCCTGGACCGGGCGCTCGGGCGCTCGCAGAACGAGCGCACCGAGCGCTTCGCGTCTCTTCGTCGTCAGGTCGCCGGCCAGGTCCCTGGCGATTGGCTCCGCCGGCAACTGGCGGCGATCGGCGCCGGATAGCCCTGGCTCCTCCTCACGCCACCGGGGGGCGCCACGGCAACGTCGCCCTGTCAGCGCACGGGCGGGGCCAGGGACCGCAGCAGGTCCAGCGCCCCTTCAGGCCCCGGCACCACCAGATCAGCACGATCTCGCAGATCAGCCGACAGCTCGTTGCTGTCGACGGCCACCTTCACCGTGTGACGCCCGGCCTTCTGCAACCTGGTGAGCGCTTCGAAGGCGGCGACATCACCCACGTCGTCGCCGATGTAGAGGATGCTGCGATCGGCCGGCCGCACGGATTCCATTATCGCCGTCCCCTTGTCGGCATCGATGGGCGGGTGGAGCTCGATTGACTTCTTGGCGCGCCGGACCTCCAGCCCGGACCGGTCGCCCTGCTCCCGCGCGTAGGCCAGCGCTTCCCGCTCTACCTCGGGGTGTTCACGGTAGTGAAGCGTGAGCGAGAGGCCCTTGGGCTCGACCCTCATGCCTTCGGGACCCCGCACGGCGGCCAGAGCCGCGACGTCGGCGATGGTCTCCCGCCAGGCGCCGCTGTTGGGGTGCTCCCAGTGCCGGCCGTGCTCGAGGCGTTCGAGACCGTAGAGGCCGATGATGGTGATGTCCTCCGGCAGGTACTGGCTCAGGAACGCGACCGGCCTACCCGAGACGACAGCAACGAGGTCGTAGCTGGCCGCCAGCCCCGAGAGCACCGTTCCCGCCTGAGGCAACGGCAACGCCCGTGTGGGATCGCCGACGATTGGCGCCAGTGTCCCGTCGTAGTCGCTGATGACCGCAGCAGATGCAGGTTCCTCACGAAGCGGCCGCAAGAGTTCGGCCACTCGCTCGGGGGGTGTGATGGTCATCTACCACTCGTTTCAGCGTGGTTCGACACTGAGTTTTCAATCGATGGCGGTGCCGGGGCCCTCGGGGGTTGTGGTGGTGCTCTGCGAACCGCCGGTTCCGCCTGGATCAGTCGTGCCCTGCGTCCCGTCCGATTGGGTGGTGCCGCTGTCGGGCCCGAGCATGATCAAGATGTCCGCCTCGCCGATCTCGACAGGAGGTGGATCGGGCATGGGCTGGACCTGGGCTCCTGGCACCGACATCAGGGTTGCGAGCGCCGCGGCATTGGCCTCGTTGCCTTCGGTGTAGAAGATGGTGGTGGTGGAGACCGGTGATGCATCGACTGTCTCGATGTTCTCAGCCGCATAACCTGCCGGTACGAGGATCTGGTCCTTGGTCGTACCCGCCAATCCGGCGACACCACCGGAGGCGTTGGCCACGACGATCTTCACATCTTCCGGTGGCGTCGTGTCCGTCGGCACTTCGGTGGTGGTCGTGCTCTCTGTCGTGGTGGTGGTCGTCTCGGATGAAGCCTCGGTGGTGGTCGTGTCCGACGCCTCATCGCCGTCATCGATCACGTCTTCGCGGTCGAGGCCGCTGACGATGACCACGATCCCGATCACGACGGCGACGACTATGAGGATCACGCCGCGGGTAGCGGCGTTGCCCGCTCCGGCAGCTTTCGAGAAGCGGTCCTCGTCGGACGAGCGTGGTGAGGTCATGGCCCCTCAGATTCGCGCACCGGCGGGCCCTTGCGCTCGCGACGGCGCCTGTCCCGCAGCCGCCGGAGCCTCCTGACGAGCAGCGGATCGTATTCGAGAGCGGCTTGCGAGCCGACCAGCTCGCCGAGGATCTGGTAGTAGCGCTGGCTCGAGAGCTCGAACAACTCCAGGATCTTGGCAGCTTTGGGCCCGGGTTGGGTCCACCAACCACGCTCGAAATCGAGGATGGCCTTGTCCCTTTGGGTCAGCTCCATCGGCAGCAGCCTGCCCCTTTTGGTGGACGGATTGCAAGGACCCTGGCCAACACGGCCCTCCGGGCCCCCGGTTGGGCCTGGCCCGGGTCCGGGTTCCGTGACGGTCCGTCTACCCTGTGTTGCACGGTCGCCCGAGTAGCTCAGCTGGCCAGAGCAGACGCCTTGTAAGCGTCAGGTCGTGGGTTCGAGTCCCACCTCGGGCTCGGTTGGTCGGTCGGTTGGTCGGTTGTCATGTCACGGCCGGCGTGAGGGGACGGCACCTCATCTCAGGGTCCGAACCTCTCGAGATCCACGAACAGCTCCGAGTCGCCTTGGAGGGCCAACTCGTCGTCGTCGTCATAGACGATACGAGGCCGGGTGTCGTTGAGGTCGACGATGTCCTCCGCAGAACGGGGGGGAGCGAAGAAGTAACCCTGCGCCTCCTCGCACCCGAGTGATTGGAGCACGTCGAGCTGCTCGGCTGTCTCGACTCCTTCGGCGATCACCCCGAGCCCCAGGCTGTGCGCCAGGGTGACCATCGCCCGGACGAACGGCAAGGCGCTGCGCTCCGAACCGAGGCCGGCGATGAAGGATCGGTCGATCTTGAGAGCGTCGACGGGGAACAGGCGGAGATAGCTGAGTGCGGCATGTCCACTGCCGAAGTCGTCTGTATGAACCCTCACACCCAGGGCGCGGATCGCCTCGAGCGTCGCCGCCGCCGCTTGCACGTTGTGGATCACAGAGTGCTCGGTCACCTCGATCGTGAGGCGGTGCGCCTCGACTCCGGTCTCGGCCAACACGCCGGACACGACGTCGACAAGACCGGCTTCGGCCAGTTGGCGAGCCGACACGTTGACCGAAATCGAGAGGTGGCCGGCGTTGCGACGATCGGTCCAGGCCCGCAGCTGCAGACATCCCTGTCTCAGGACGTGCTCCCCCAGGGGCACGATGAGCCCGGTCTGCTCGGCGAGCGTGAGGAACTGGTTCGGTCCCAGGAGCCCCCGTTCCGGATGCTCCCAGCGCACCAGTGCCTCGAAGCTGACTATGCGCCCGGTTCCGAGATCGACGATCGGCTGGTAGTGCAGGACCATGTCGCCTTGTTGCAGGGCACGCCTCAGCGCCTGTTCGGTCTCGAGGCGTTCTGACGCCTCGCTGTCCACCTCGTCGTCGTAGACGACGTAGCCGCTGTGGACGTCCTGCTTCGCACGGTACAGGGCCAGTCCGGCCTGCCTGAGCAGCTCGTCACTGCTGCCGTAGGCCGTGCGGCTGGTTGCGATGCCGATGCTCGCTCTCACCTCGATCTCACGCCCGGCGAGCAAGAAGCGCCGGTCGATCGAGCTGAGCATCCTCTCCGCCACCGAGGACGCGTCATCAGGTCCGGTGAGGCCTGTCAGCAGCACGGCGAACTCGTCAGCCGCAAGTCGTGAGACCGTGTCTCCGGGGCGCGACACCGCTGCCAGGCGATCGGCCAACTCCACCAGCAACTCGTCGCCCACCGCGTGCCCGAGGCTGTCGTTCACCCATTTGAACCGGTCGATGTCGACGAAGAGCACCGCGAAGTGCGTGTCACGGGCGATCAGCCCCTGATCAACGACATGTTCGAGCCTGCTCATGAACAGCGAACGGTTGGCGAGGCCGGTCAGTGAGTCATGGGTCGCCTCGGTCGCCAGCCGGTGCTCTGCGAACACCGATTCGGTGACATCCATCTGCGTGCCCACCAGACGGTATGGCACGCCTCGCTGGTCGCTCGCCGCCAGGGCGCTGGCCTCCATCCAACGATACGAGCCGTCCTCCCCCCGTAACCGGTACCTCACCGACAGCCGCTCGGTGAGCCCCTCGAGGTGCGTGCTGATGGCCTCGTGGAGGACCCGCAGATCGTCGGAATGGACCCGGTCGAACCACACGTCAGGTGAAGGAGAGGGTGCCGCCACCAGCCCGATCATCTCGAGCCACCGCTTGGAGTAGCTGATCTCGCCGGCCACGAGGTCCCAGTCCCAGACGCCATCACGGCAGGCGAGCGCCACCAACCGGTAGCGCTCGTCGCTGCGACGGATGAGCTCACCCGCGGGCAACTCACCGCGAGTGACCGAAGGTGAACGGCGGGGAGGGCCGGCGCGCATCTGCGCCGACTCGAACTCGAGTCTTATGGTCGGCTCCAGCGCAGGACCGGCGCGCACCGACCGGTAGGGGGACGACGATTCCTCCGCGCCGCCAGATGCGATCTGCGGGGGCTGCAAGCACAGCACCACCGATGCAGGTTCCAGACCCAGAGCGCTCAGGGTCACCCGTTCAGGATCGATCTCAGGTCCGAGCAGAACCACATCGGGCCGGGAGGCAGCCCGCTGCAGCGAGTCCGGATCACGGTGCCACTCGATGAAGAACCCGCCGGCCGCAGCCAGCCTCGCTTGAATCGACGCAGCGTCGATTGCCGTGGCATCACCCACGTACGCCAGCCGAATTCCGGTCCCCATCCACTCGTGTCGCATGACGGTGCGTGTTCTCCCCACCACGCAAGTCCACTCCGCGGGGTGTTCATCGGATCAGCGCCCATTTCAGCCTTTCATGTGCCACGCCACTGATCGTGGATGCTCTTGGTGCGGCAGTCGTGGTGACCCACGGAAAGTGCCACGGCGATCGGTCCCGTCACGCCGGTCAGCACCCTTTGCGGACTCGCAGGCCCGGCACCGCAGGGCCGCCCCGCCGGCGCGTCACCTCGAAGCAGGCCAGGGTTCCAGCCGCGGCCACGTTGAGCGAGGAGATGTTGCCTTCCAGGGGAATCGCGACGACCTCGTCGCAGCGCTGTCTCACCAGCCGCGACAAGCCCCGCCCTTCGGAACCGAGAACGAGGCACACCGCCTCACCGGCGATGCTGAGGTCGAAGAGCGAGGTCGTCCCGGTCTCGTCCAGGCCGAGGATCCACACACCGCTGTCGGCGAGACGCGAGAGGGCCGCCGGGAGGCCGCCGGCCAGCGCCATCGGCAGGTACTCGATCGCACCCGCAGCAGCCTTGGCGGCAACCGGCGTGATGTGCACCGCGCGGTGACGGGGCAGGATCGCACCGGTAGCTCCCGCGCATTCCGCGCTACGCAGCGCCGCGCCCAGGTTCCCGGGATCGGTGACCCCGTCGAAAGCAACCAGAAACGGGCGGTTGGCACCGCTACAGAGGACCTCGATATCGACCTCCCTCAGCGGATCCGCCCGGGCGATGACACCCTGAGGTGCGTCCGTGCGACATTCGGCAGCGATCCTGCTCCTCGACACCTCACGGACGGGTACGCGGGCCTCTGCGGCCAACTCCACGATGTCATCGAGGATCTCGGAATGCCCGGCGTCCTTGTCGAGCAAGATCTCCTTCGTCCTGCGCTTCCCGGCGATCAGCAGCTCCCGTACCGCCTGCCTTCCCTCGACCTGGCGCCCATCGAGATCCCGCCTGGACTGCCGCTTCCCGCCAGCGCTGCGAGCGCCGCCACGGGGGCGGGGCGAGCCTCGCCCAGCGGCACCACGCCCGCCCGGAGGCCGCCTGCTCACGCACCCTCCAACAATGCGACCGCGAAGCACATGACACCCTCGGAGCGTCCCAGCGCCCCCAGGCCTTCGGGCCGGCGACCTTTCACGGTGACCGGCCCGCCCACAGCAGCAGACAGCCTCTGTTGCATCCGCTCCTTGTGCTGCGAGATCCTCGGCCGCTCCAGCACGACAGAGCAGTCGATGTTGACGACGCTCCAGCCTGCCTCACGGGCCATGGCCGCGACGTCGCTCAACAGCTCGACGCTGTCCGAACCGCGCAGCGCGGGATCGTCATCGGGGAAGTGCCGGCCGAGGTCGCCGAGCCCGGCAGCACCGAGGATGGCTTCAGCGCAGGCATGGGCGATCACATCGGCGTCGCTGTGTCCGACCAGAGCGGTCTCGGCCTCGAACGCCACCCCCCCGAGGACCAACGGTCTGTCTGAGTCGTCGCTGAAGGCATGCACATCGAACCCGTTGCCGACCCGGTACGTCATAGCGCCGACAACCAGGCTTCGGCCATCATCAGATCGGCGCGGTCGGTGATCTTGATGTTGCTCCTCTCACCCGTCACGGTCTTCACTGTGCCACCGTCGGCTTCCACGAGTGACACGTCATCGGTGGCCTCGGCGCCCGGGCGGTGAGCCTCCCGGAGCGCAGGGGCTCGGAATCCCTGGGGGGTCTGCACAGCCAGCAGTGCCGTCCGGTCGATCACGCCGTCACCGACACGCCTGATCGTATCTGTGAGCGGCAGGACCGGGGTCACCGCGTCGGCCCCTGCTGAGACGGCAGCAACCACCCGCGTGAACAGCGCTTCGGATGCCAACGGTCGGGCTGCGTCATGGACCAGTATCACCTCGGCCGCTGGGGGTACAGCCGCCAGGCCTGCCCGTACCGACGCCGAGCGTGTGGTGCCGCCTGCCACGGTCACGACGACCCTGTCGGGTTCGCTGGTATCAACGGCGTTGCCTTCGTCACGAGTTGCGAACTCGACCGGGACCACCACCACCACTCCTGACGACACCGCCCGCGCGGTGCGAAGCGAGTGATCCAGGACCCTCGTCCCGCCCAGTTGCGAGAACTGCTTCAGGCCACCGAACCTCTCCCCCGACCCGGCCGCTACGATGATCGTCCAGACCTCTGGCTTCACCTGACCACCTCCGGGTAGTCGCTTCGCGGGGTGGCCCGGCCACACACAGCCCCGGAATCGAAGCCGCCATGTAGTTGGCAGGTGGCAGGTGTCACTACAGTGGCCTTCGCATGGTGGACTACGAGCTCTTGAAGGACGTGGACCTTTTCAAGGACCTCGACGACAGTGCCATGAGCGGGGTCCTCGAACGCGCCAAGACCAGGTCCTTCCAGCGTAACGACGTCATCTTCAGCGAAGGCCAGGACCCCTACGAGCTCTATGTCGTGCTCGACGGGCGAATCGCCATCGCCAACAAGTCCATGGACGGCCGCGAATCGATGGTGGCACTCATGGAGCGGGGCGACCTCTTCGGCGAGATGGGGCTCTTCGATGGCCAGGGCCGCTCTGCTGAGGCCAGGGCTCTGGAGCCTTCGGACGTGATCGTGATCCCCTACATACCGTTGCGAGAACTCTACGAGGCGCGCCCCGACCTCCTCTGGAAGGTCGTGGAGCTTCTCTCGCGTCGGTTGCGGACGATGGACTCGGCGCTCGCCGATTCGTTCTTCCTCGACGTCACCGGCCGCACCGCCAAGCGCCTTCTCGAGCTCGCCGGCGAAGCCGACGAGTTCGAGGTCCCCATCACCCAGGAGGAACTTGCCGGCCTCGTGGGTGCATCGCGTGAGAGGGTCAACAAGGCCATCGCCAGCTTCATCAAGCTCGGGTGGATCGAGCAGTCCGACCGGAACTACAGGATCACCAATCGTCGCCAGCTCGAGATTCGAGCGAGCTGAGCGAGCCTGCTCACTCGCTGAGGAACTCGGTCGCACGGCGCCACGCGTCCGCCGCATCAGCGGGGCGGTACGCGGGTCGTTCGGGGTCGTGTACGAAGCCGTGCTCGGCACCCGCGTATCTGACGACAGTGGCGCCGGCAGCCTCCAGATCGTCCACGTCAGCGGCCGGCGTCCAAGGGTCTTCGGCGCCGATGACGGCCAGGATCGGACAGCTCGACCCTTGCTCGAGGTAATCGAGTGGTTGACCTTGGCCAGGGCCCTCCCAGATCTCGGGCACACGGATCATGCCGTAGAAGGAGACCGCGCGATGGAAGCGCCCTGTGCTCGCGGCCTTGAGCGTGTACATGCCTCCCATGCAGAAGCCAACGATGGATACCGTCTCCATGCGCGTGACGTCGGCTGACTCGCGGATGTCGCGCAGCTTCTCCTCGTCGACCATCGAGCCCAGCCGTTCCATTCGCTCGGATAGTTCCAGATCCTCGTCTCCCGGAAACGGCTCCGGCGCACAGACGACCCAGCCGTTCTCGTCGGCGAGGCGACGGCAATGCTCGTCGAAGAGCGGACGAAGCCCCCCTATGTCGGGCACGACCACCAGCCCTCGGGTCGGCGTGCCGCTCGGTTCGACAAGTTCAGCCGGCGTCCCTGCCGGCAAGGTGATGCGCATGGCCTCCTGCAACCCCCGATCATCGATTGGGTGGCCCGAACCCGCGTCAGGGAGTGGCTGCAGGGCCCCTCCGTCCTCTGGTCGGCGTGTCGAGCACCCAGATCATCCCACGTCGCACGGCACCCTCCACGATCCGGGACCGCCAGATCATGCCAGACACGGCTCATCGAGCCGGAACAGCCAACAGAATCCCCCAGCCGACGATCGTGGCCGGACCAGTCGGCTCAGCTGTAGCGGTCGAGGATGCTGCTCTCGGCCAACCGGGACAGACCTTCTTTGATGGCACGTCCCTGGTTGTCGCTCACGCCTGCCACCTCGCTCAGATCCTCGATGGTGGCCCGCATGATCTTGCTGAGGCTTCCGAAGCGCTCGACGAGGTCGTCGATCAGCGAGTCGGGGACACGGGGGATCTTGGACAACAGCCGGTAGCCCCGCGGCTGGAGGCTGACATCGAGATCCTCGGTTCCCCCGGGGAGGTGCAAGGCTGTCGCGACCGACTCCAGGTCGAGCAAGCGTTCGGTCTCGAGATCGGAGAGGGTCTCCATGGCCTTCTGGAGATTCCAAGAGGCATCCGGCTGGAAGTAGTCACGGATGACCAAACGGCGATCGTCGACGACACCGCCGAGCAACTCGTCGAGTTGAAGCCGTATGAGACGTCCGTCTACCCCCAACTCCACGACGTACTGCAGGACCTCTTCGCCGATGCGCACCACCATCTCGGTGCGTTGGAGAAGCGTGACCACATCGCGCAGGGTCACGAGGTCCTCGACTTCGAGGGCCGAGAGCGACCCCGCCACCTCGTCGAGGCGGTTCTTGTAGCGCTCCAGGGTCTGGAGAGCCTGGTTGGCCCGGTTGACGAGGCTGGGGATCGCCTCGAGTTGGTGCTTCTCGCCGTTGACGTAGATCGAGATGATGGCCATGTCCTCAGAGACCGAGATCACCGGAACGCTGATGGATCGCGCCACGCGCTCAGCGGTCCGGTGGCGGGTACCCGTTTCGGAGGTCGGCACGTTGGGGTTGGGAACGAGATGGACGTTCGCCCGCGCTATGCGGCTGGCGTCGGAAGCGAGGATGATCGCACCGTCCATCTTCGCCAACTCGGACAGGCGCTGTGGGCTGAACGCCGCATCCAGGAGGAAGCCTCCCGAACATATGTTCAGCACCTCAGGGCCGTCGCCCACGACGATCAGCGCCCCCTTGCTGGCCTGCAATATTCGATCGAGGCCTTCACGGAGTGGCTGACCCGGAGCGACGGCGGCTAGTGCGCTCAGCAGCGCCTGGCTACGCCGTGGAGCCACGGCGGTCATTGTACAGCGATGCCGGCGTGCTTTGCTCGGGCGGCCGGCTCATCGCAGGCCCAGCATCTCGATGGCGCCGGCAAGGGAGGGCACCCTCAGGACCTCGATCGAGCCTCCCGGATCGGGTGCTCGACGGGGCAGTACGGCCCGGCAGAACCCCAGGCGACCGGCTTCGGTCAGGCGCCGTTCGATCTGGCCGACCTGGCGCAACTCGCCCCCCAACCCGATTTCGCCACAGGCGACGACGTCGGGTGGTACAGCCCGGCCGGCAGCCGCCGACGCCACCGCCAGCGCCAGGGCGAGGTCGGCACCCGGTTCGGCCACCTTCACCCCGCCGACGGCCAAGGAGTAGACATCCTTGTCTCGGATGCGGATGCCTGCACGTTCGGCCAGGACAGCGAGGATGAGCGCCAGACGGCCTCCGTCGAGACCATGAACGGATCGTCGGGGTGTCGCCAGCTTGGAGTCGGTCACCAGCGCCTGCAACTCGATGAGCATCGGACGGTGGCCTTGCACGGTGGGTACAACCACCGATCCAGTGGTCTTTTCCCGCCGGTCGGCCAGGAAGAGCCCGCTGGCATCAGGGACCGCGGCCAACCCGGAACCGGTCATCTCGAAGAGCCCGAGCTCTTGGGTAGAGCCGAACCGGTGCTTGATGACGCGCAGGAGGCGCAGGGCGTGATGGCGTTCGCCCTCGAAGGACAGGACGGTGTCTACCAGATGCTCGAGTACCCGGGGCCCGGCGAGCGCTCCGTCCTTGGTCACGTGCCCCACGATCATGCAGACCATGCCCGATTCCTTGGCCTGCTGGACGAGGCGCTGGGCACAGTCCCTGACTTGGGTCACCGATCCGGCGGCGGAACCGCTGTCGGGGTCGTGAACGGTCTGTATCGAGTCGATGACGAGCATGGCAGGAGTGAGCTGGCCCACCGCGGCCAGGATCTCGGGGAGGCTGGTCTCGGACAGGAGGAAGAGCTCTGCGGCCAGCGTCCCCAGCCGCTCGGCCCGCAGTCGCACCTGCTGCACGGACTCCTCGGCGCACACGAAGAGGACCCGGCGGTTCTGGTCGGCCATCGAACCAGCTGCCTGGAGCAACAGCGTCGACTTCCCGATGCCCGGCTCGCCACCGATGACGGTCGCCGAACCGGGTATGAGCCCTCCCTGCATCACCCGGTCGAGCTCGGCCACGCCGGTGGGAACCGGCTCCAGAGCGCACGAGGTCACCTCACTCACCGGAACAGGGGGACCGGCCGTTCGGAGCGATCGCGGCCGCTGGCGACGCTGAGTGAGCTCTTCGACCAAGGTGTTCCACTCGGAGCAGGCCGGACAGCGGCCCACCCAGGTTGGCACCTCGACCCCGCAATTGAGGCATCTGTAGGCAGATCTGGTGGAGGGCATCCCCTGACGGTAACGCCGACCAGTGACGCTCTAGCTCGGGCGAGCAGCTAGCCGGCGGATCGCGCTGAGCGGCGCCTACGCATGCGCTGGAGGACGAGGATGAGCACCGCCAGCGCCATCGCCGCGATGGCAGCGCCGATCAGCACGCGAGGAAGCAACTGCGCCTCGCTGCTCTCGGCCGAGACCTCGACGGGCTCGGCCTCACCCGTCACCGTTCCCACGGCCTCGCTCTCGGTATCGGCCAGCTCCCACTCCCAGACCGCTGAGCCATCGACCGTCTCGGCGTTGCTGTTGCCCACCTCACCCGGGAGATCGGCGATCAGCCGCACCGTGAAGCTCTCCGCCGGATGTGTTCCCGACGCCGCCGCCAGCGCGTCCAGGTCGACGCCGAGCGGCAACCCACCCAGCGCCGCGGTCAGCTCGGGGTCACTGAACTGCTCCAGGCCGCCGCTGAGGTCGACCACCCCGGTGAGCTCCCACGTCGTCAAGGCAAAAGCCTCGTTGCGTTCGAGGGTGAACTCCCTGAAGGCCCCTTCGGGCCCGGCCACCTCGGACATGACCTGTCCGAGCTCGTCAGGATCGGCGAAGCCCTTCTCCACCCGCACCCAGGTCCAGCCATCGCTGCCGACCTCGGGACCGCTGACGGTCCAACCGGTCGCCTCCAGATCCTCGGTACGAAGCTGCTCGGCGAGGTCGGGGACCTCGGCGGTCGCCTCCTGGTCGAGCCCCACAGCCACCTCCACCGTTCCGCTGCCGTCGTCGGCGACGGCCACGGATACGTCGGCCTGCACCTCACACGACGAGAGAGCGAGGAGCACCACAGCAGTCGCAGCCGCGCGCGCACACCTCGCCGTCGAACCCAGGACTGCCACACTGGAACGGTAGCCCGAGAGCCTGCCGTCAGCCCTGATCATTCACGCGTTCGCACGAGCAGCGGGCGCGGGTCGGAGGAGATCTCCTCGACGTTGGTGGACGCAAGTCCAGCGACACGCCGGTAACCATCGGGTCGAAGCGCCTCGGTCGGGGGTGAAGGCTCGCGAGAACTACCTGCGCAGAGGAAGGCCTGTGCTGCGGGCTTCTGGAGGGACTCGGGCCCTCCCCGTGAATGATCAGGGCTAGTCGCCAGGCTCGCTGGCACTTGCGAACTCCTCGACGGCCGGCGGCTCGAAGCCCTCGACAGCCGTGAAGACGATCTCCTTCTCGCCCGTGTCCTCGTTGACGGCCACGTCGACGACGATCGTCTGACCGGCCCTGAACTCCTTGTAGAGCAGCCGTTCCGACAAGGGATCCTCGACGAGCCTCTGGATGGCCCTTCTCAGGGGGCGAGCGCCGAGCGTGGGGTCGTAGCCGGTGTCGGCCAGGTAGTACTTGGCTTCAGGGGTTATCTCCAGGCCGATGCCCTGGCTGAGCAGCTGTTCGGCGACCCGTCGCTTCATGAGGTCGACGATCTGGGTCACCTCCTCCTTGGTGAGCTCGTGGAACACGATCGTGTCGTCGATGCGGTTCAGGAACTCGGGCCTGAAGTGCTGCTTGAGCGCGTCGTTGACCTTCTCCTTCATCCGCTCGTAGGACACGGCCTCGTCGGTTTTGGTGAAGCCGACGTTGGCCTTGCGCAGATCGGCGGTGCCGAGGTTCGAGGTCATGATGAGCACCGTGTTGCGGAAATCGACAGAACGACCCTGACTGTCGGTGAGGCGGCCCTCCTCGAGGATCTGCAACAGCGTGTTGAACACGTCGGGGTGTGCCTTTTCGATCTCGTCGAAGAGAACGACCGAGAACGGTTTGCGACGAACTGCCTCGGTGAGCTGGCCGCCCTCCTCGTAGCCCACGTAGCCAGGCGGTGAGCCCACAAGCCGGCTCACGGTGTGCTTCTCCATGTACTCCGACATGTCCAGGGCTATGAGAGCCTGCTCGTCGCCGAAGAGGAACTCGGCCAGCGTCTTGGCCAGCTCGGTCTTGCCTACGCCCGATGGCCCCAGATAGATGAAGGACCCGCTCGGGCGCTTCGGGTCCTTCAGACCGGCACGAGTACGGCGGATGGCCTGGCTGACCGCTTTGATCGCGTCGTTCTGGCCCACAACGCGCTTGTGGAGCTCGTCTTCCATCCGCAGGAGCTTGGCCGTCTCCTCCTCGGTGAGCTTGTAGACGGGGATGCCGGTCCAGATCGACAGAACCTCGGCGATGCTCTCCTCGTCGACCTCGTCGAACAAGTCGACACCGGAGTCCTTGATCTCGCGTTCCTTGGCCTCCTTCTGGGCGAGCAGTTCCTTCTCGCGGTCGCGCAGCTTGCCGGCCTCTTCGAAATCCTGTTGCTCGACAGCATCCTTCTTCTTGCGAACGACCTCGGCGATCTCGTTCTCGAGCTCCTTGTAGTCCGGCGGTGTGGACATGCGCTTGATGCGCAGCCTCGACCCGGCCTCGTCGATGAGATCGATCGCCTTGTCGGGGAGGTGACGGTCGGAGATGTAGCGATCAGCGAGGTTGGCCGACGCCACCAGAGCCTGATCGGTGATGGTTACCCGGTGATGCGCCTCGTAGCGCTCGCGCAGACCCTTGAGGATGTCGATGGTGTGAGTCACTGTCGGCTCGTCGACCATGATCTTCTGGAAGCGACGCTCCAGCGCCGCGTCCTTCTCGAGGTGCTTGCGGTACTCGTCGAGAGTTGTCGCACCGATGGTTTGCAGCTCACCCCGCGCGAGCATCGGCTTGAGGATCGAAGCCGCATCGATGGCGCCCTCGGCCGCACCGGCACCCACGAGGGTGTGGAGCTCGTCGATGAACAGGATGATGTCGCCGCGGGTCTTGATCTCCTTGAGGACCTTCTTGAGGCGCTCCTCGAAGTCGCCACGGTACCGGCTGCCGGCGACCAGCGCGCCGAGGTCGAGCGTGTAGAGCTGCTTGTTGAGGAGCGTCTCGGGAACGTCGTTGACAGCGATCATCTGGGCCAGGCCCTCGACGATGGCGGTCTTGCCGACACCGGGCTCTCCGACCAGCACCGGGTTGTTCTTGGTGCGACGCGACAGTACCTGCATCACTCGTTCGGTTTCGCGCTCGCGCCCGATGACGGGATCGAGCTTCTTCTCGCGCGCCAACTGGGTGAAGTTGCGACCGAACTGGTCGAGCACCAGCGAACCCGAAGGCGACTCGCCCGAGCCACCGCCCTGGGTGGCGCCCGCCTTCTCGCCCGGACCGGGCCCCGGCCCGGTGCCCGGACCGGACAAACCCGAGAGCAGCTGGATGACCTGCTGGCGTACACGCGAGAGATCGGCGCCGAGCTTGACGAGAACCTGCGCAGCGACGCCTTCGCCCTCGCGGATCAGGCCCAACAGGATGTGCTCGGTGCCTATGTAGTTGTGACCGAGTTGGAGCGCCTCACGCAAGGAGAGCTCGAGGACCTTCTTGGCACGCGGCGTGAAAGGAATGTGCCCCGAAGGCGACGACCCACCCTGGCCGATTATCTCCTCGACCTGGCTGCGGACGGCCTCGAGGGAGATGCCCAGGGACTCCAGCGCCTTGGCCGCGACGCCCTCGCCCTCATGGATCAGGCCCAACAGGATGTGCTCGGTGCCTATGTAGTTGTGGTTGAGCAGGCGCGCCTCTTCCTGTGCCAGGACGACCACCCGGCGGGCCCGATCTGTGAATCGCTCGAACACGAAAATTCCCTCCCGGAACTGAGGGTCGGGGCTCAGTCTAACTCTCTGCCTGTGGATCGCACGGGTCGCCCGACCCGGACTCCCTGCACTCCTCTCAACTCCGTTCCTCGGTCAACTATTCTCGACCACCCTCCTTCTCACCGTTATCGGCGCGTTCGCCCGCTGAATGACCTTCGTCACGTCGTTCGTCAACGACCGGTAACAGCGTTATCTGCTCCAGCACTGGCCAGTTGGCAGGCAACGCCAAAGCAACGCTGCGCAGGCGCCAGCCGAAGCAGCCGCAACGAATCGCCCGGATCGGCGCAGCCGGGCGTTGCTGAGTGCCAACGAAGCAAC
>QEUP01000039.1 GCA_003577145.1 Acidobacteriota bacterium
CGTGATCGCCGCCGTCAACGTCGTCTTCCCATGATCAATATGACCCATCGTCCCCACATTCACATGCGGCTTCGTACGCTCGAACTTCGCCTTGGCCATGGGAACTCCCTGAATTCTCTCTCCGATTGCACGTATACGGAACTGCGCCGAGACTGCCCGGGCTCAGTCGCCACTGATGCGGGCGACGATCTCGTCTTGTGCCGACTTGGGCATCCGCTGGTAGGAGTCGAACTGCATCGTGTAGGTAGCTCGCCCCTGTGTCCGCGAACGCAGGTCGGTAGCGTATCCGAACATCTCCGACAGGGGGACGTCGGCAGTGACGACCTGGCTGCTCCCTCGCTGGATCATCTGGCCCACCCGTCCGCGCCTGGCGTTCAGGTCGGCGATGACATCACCCATGTACTCCTCGGGTGTCACCACCTCCACAGCCATGATGGGCTCCAGGAGCACGGGATGTGCCTTGCGCGCCGCCTCCTTGTAGGCGAGAGTGCCGGCGATCTTGAAGGCCATCTCCGACGAGTCGACCTCGTGGTACTTGCCGTCGACCAAGGTCACCCTGATGTCGACAGTCGGGTAGCCGGCGAGGACTCCCGTCGTCATGGCCTCCTGAATCCCCTGATCGACGGCAGGGATGTACTCCCTGGGGATCCGGCCACCTTTGATCTCGTCGACGAACTGATAGCCACCGCCAGGACCGGTGGTGGCGAGATCGATCGTGACCTCGGCGAACTGGCCGGCCCCCCCTGTCTGCTTCTTGTGGGTGTATGTCACCTTGTTCACCGCTTCGGTGACCGTCTCGCGGTAGGCGACCTGGGGCTTCCCGACGTTGGCGTCGACTCTGAACTCGCGCAGCATCCGGTCGATGAGCACTTCGAGGTGCAGCTCACCCATGCCCGAGATCAGAGTCTGGCCGGTCTCCTCGTCGGTACGCACCTGGAAGGTCGGATCTTCCTCGGACAGCGCAGCCAATGCCTTCCCCAGCTTGTCCTGGTCGGCCTTGGTCTTGGGTTCGACCGCGACATGTATGACAGGCTCCGGGAACTCGAGCTCCTCCAGCACGATCGGGTTCTTGGGATCGCAAAGGGTGTCACCTGTGCGGCAAGCCTTGATGCCGATCCCGGCCACGATGTCACCGGCGTAGCAGGCGTCGAGCTCCTCGCGGTCGTTGGCATGCATCTCCAGGAGACGCCCGATCCGCTCCTTCTTGCCCGTTCGGGTGTTGAGCACCTGGCCGCCTTTGTCCAATGTGCCGGAGTACAC
This sequence comes from Acidobacteriota bacterium, assembly GCA_003577145.1. GTDB lineage: Bacteria > Actinomycetota > Acidimicrobiia > Acidimicrobiales > Microtrichaceae > ATN2. The sequence goes on from QEUP01000039.1 coordinate 1,261, forward strand.
CCGGAAGTACGTGAGACGCCCGACGTGGGGATCGCTCATGATCTTGAAGGCAAGTGCCGCAAAGGGCTCGCCGGCATCGGCCTTGCGCGCCAGCTCCTCGCCACCGTCGAGGCTCATCCCGCTCACCGGGGGCAGATCAAGGGGCGAGGGGAGGTACCAGCAGACCGCGTCGAGCAAGGGTTGCACTCCCTTGTTCTTGAAGGCGGAGCCGCAGAGGACGGGCACCACCTCGTTGGCGATGGTGGCGTGTCTCAGGGCGGCCTTGAGGTCCTCGGAGGTGATCTTCTCATCGGAGACGTACTTCTCCAGAAGAACGTCGTCGTAGTGGGACAGACGGTCGATGAGCTCGTGACGGCACTCGTCGGCTCGGTCGACCATCTCGGCGGGAACGTCGGTCTCCTGCCACTTGGCCCCGAGCTCCTCGTCGGTCCAGATCAGCGCCTTGTTCTCGATCAGGTCGATGACCCCGACGAACTCGCTCTCGGCGCCTATGGGTAGCTGGATGACAGCCTCGGCAGCCTCGAGTCGCTCCTTGATGCTCTGCACCGCGCCGTAGAAGTCCGCGCCCACGCGATCCATCTTGTTGATGAAGCAGATGCGCGGTACCCCGTAGCGATCGGCTTGGCGCCACACTGTCTCGGTCTGAGGCTCGACACCGGCGACCGCGTCGAACACCGCCACCGCGCCGTCCAGCACCCGGAGCGAGCGTTCGACCTCGACAGTGAAGTCGACGTGACCAGGCGTGTCGATGATGTTGATCCGCATGTCCTGCCAGTGGGCGGTGGTAGCGGCCGACGTGATGGTGATCCCGCGCTCCTGCTCCTGTTCCATCCAGTCCATCTGCGCGGCACCGTCGTGGACCTCGCCGATCTTGTAGGACTTGCCGGTGTAGTAGAGGATCCGCTCCGTGGTGGTGGTCTTGCCCGCGTCGATGTGGGCCATGATGCCGATGTTGCGGGTCTTTTCGAGTGGGAACTGTTCCATCGTTCTTTTGCTCTGTGGTCTGGCCCGGGCGACGGGACATACGGTCGAAGAATCGGCAGGATCGTGTGGATCCTGAGGGAGGACGCTGGCAACCCCTCCTGATGCTGCGGCGGGCGGGACGCCTCCCGCCGGCCGCGAGGTCACCAGCGGTAGTGTGCGAAGGCCTTGTTGGACTCTGCCATCTTGTGCAGATCCTCTTTGCGCTTCATGGAGGCACCGATGCCGTTGCTGGCATCGAGAATCTCGTTTGCCAGCCTTTCGGCCATTGACTTCTCGCGACGCTGTCGGGAGAAGTCGACGATCCAGCGGATGGCCAGAGTGGTCGCCCTCCGCGGGCGGACCTCGACCGGAACCTGGTAGGTGGCACCACCGACTCGCCGGCTACGGACCTCGAGTTGTGGCTTCACGTTGTCGGTCGCCCTCTTGAGGGTGGAAACGGGGTCGCCGCCGGTCTTCTGCTCGACGATGTCGAGGGAGTCATAGACGATCCCTTCAGCGATCGAGCGCTTGCCGTTGCGGAGGATCTTGTTGACGAACTGGGTTACGAGGATCGATCGGTGAACCGGGTCGGGGTTCAGTTCGCGCCGGGGAGCGGGGCCTTTGCGCGGCATCAGCCTCAGCCCTCCCTCTTGGCTCCGTAGCGACTGCGGGCCTGGCGCCGGTCGCGCACACCGGAGGTGTCGAGCGTGCCACGGATGATCTTGTAGCGGACACCGGGGAGATCCCTGACGCGACCGCCGCGCACCAGCACGATGCTGTGCTCCTGTAGGTTGTGGCCTTCTCCGGGGATGTAGGCGGTCACTTCGATTCCACTGGTCAGCCGGACGCGCGCAACCTTGCGCAGAGCGGAGTTCGGCTTCTTCGGCGTCGTCGTGTACACGCGCGTGCAGACACCCCTCCTCTGGGGTGCGCCCTTCAGCGCAGGAGTCGTCTCCTTCTTGCGCTTGGACTGGCGGCCCTTGCGGACCAGCTGCTGAATCGTGGGCACGACTGACCTTTCGCGAGAACTCGGTGGGGTGCCCGTGGGCGCGAGGACTCACAGGCCGACTGGTCATGGTAGTGCCCTGTCGCGCGTCTCCGCCAGTGAATCGCGTTCTGTGAACCGTTAGGGCCCCTATAGGGGCCACGCGCGTTCACAGAACGGGATTGGAGGTTCAGGTCCGCAGGAGCTCGACGATGTCGTCAGGGGGCTTGGGCCGTTGCAGGAAGAAACCCTGAGCCAGATCGCAGTCCAGGAACCGCAGGGCCTGGAGCTGGGTCCGCGTCTCCACGCCCTCGGCGACGGCGGTCAGGCCGAAACTGTGGGCCAGCGAGATCATGGCGGCCACCACCGAGGAGGCCTGTGGATCGGTACCCAATCCCTCGATGAAGCAGCGGTCGAGCTTGAGAACGGTGACGGGTAGGTCGCGCAGGTAGGAGAGCGAGCTGTAGCCGGTGCCGAAGTCATCGATGGCTATCCCCACCCCGATCTGGCGCAGCTCGTTCAGTGCCACCAGAGCGGGGCCGGATGACTCGAGCATGACGTCCTCGGTGATCTCGAGCTGAAGCCGGTCGGCGCTCACGCCCGACGTGCTCAAGAGACGTCCGACCGTCGCGGGGATGTCTGCTTCGACCAGCTGACGAGGTGAGAGGTTCACCGACATCACAATCGGTCTCGAGCCGCTGCGGTCCCAGGCGAGCAGCTGCCGGCACGCTTCCTCGAGGACCCATTCCCCGAGCGCGAAGATCATTCCGGTGTCCTCGGCAACGGGAATGAACTCCAGCGGCTGGACCAGACCCCGATGTGGGTGTTGCCAGCGAACCAGCGCCTCCACTCCTGTGAGCTGACCCCCCGTGACCTCATAGATCGGCTGGTAGTGCAGCACCAACTCGCCGTTGGAGATCCCGCGCTCGAGCTCGGCTTCGAGGTGCAGCTTCTGGATGGCTTGGTCGGAGATCTCACGGTCGTAGAACGCGAACCTTCCCCCACCGTTCTCCTTCGCCCGGTACATGGCCTCATCGGCCTGCGCGAGGAGATCGGAGGCACCCTCCGCCCCGGTCGAGCGGTCCGCCATCGCCACCCCCACGCTGGTCGAGAGCCGCACATCGATGCTTCCCGCCGTGAACGGCTCGTCGAGCGAATGAACGATCCTGCGGGCCATCCTTCCCACCGCCTGCGCCGAGGTGAGCCCGTCGCAAAGCACGACGAACTCGTCACCACCGATGCGCGCCACGAGGTCGCCGGGTCGTGAGCACGACTCGAGACGGCGTGCCACCGACACGAGCAACTCGTCTCCGGCGTTGTGCCCGAGGCTGTCGTTGATCCGCTTGAACCGGTCCAGATCGAGGAAGAGGATGGCGGGACCGAGCTCGACTCGACTGGAGCGGCCTATGGCCAGCTCGAGGTGCTGCAGCAGCAGCGAGCGGTTGGGCAGGCCTGTCAGAGGATCGTGAGTCGCCCGCCTGACCAGTTCAGCTTCCCGGAGCAAGCGGTCGCGGACGCTGCGGACAGAGAGAACGTAGACGGTTCCCTCCATGGCGTGATGCCGCCCGACGACGACCTCGACCGGTTCGGATCGACCCTCGACCCCGACAACCCATCCGCTGGCGACATCGCCGATCCGGCCCGAGCACAGTAGGTCCCCGAGGTCCTGGTCCCCGTCGAGCCCGATTCGGGAGGCCACGTTCGAGCCGACGATCGTCGCCCCAGGGACCCCGGTGAGCGATGAAGCCGCCGGATTGCACACCAGGACCGTTCCGTCGCCGTCGACGAGGAACTGTGCATCTCCACTCACCGTGGCCACCACGGCTTCGAGCCGGTCCACATCACTGAGGGCCGAGCCGCGCGGCAACACCGCGCCACCGCCCTTGAGCTGCTCTGATGCCGAAGTGCGCCGGTTCTCCATCCCTGACCCCTAATCGCCGCGACCTAACTGTCGGTAGGCGGACCCGAAACGTTGAGCCCACCACGCCCGCCGACACCGATGAGTTGACCAAAGGACCATCGGTTTCCGGGACCTTCGTCACGTCCGTCGCCTCACTGACCGCCAAAGAGATCGGTTCAGTCCTGTCCCCGAGGTGACGACAACAACCGGAGTGATGGACGATCGGGCAGAGAGGGATGCTGTCCTGCGCGACGAGAGGGCCAGGGCTGCAAGAGCGGCGGAGCTCAGGGCCGTCACCGAGCTGATGACGCCTCCGGCCGAACTGGTGAGCACCGACCTCTTCGACGTCGGGCCCCTCCACGAAGTCCTCCCTGCTGCCTTCGACGAGTTGGCGGTCGAGTTCGGCGCTCTGGTGGAAGAGCGAGCGGCTGGCACGGACGACGCGCCCGCGAGGAACACGACCCCCCGTCTCCGCGCCCTTTCGGTCCAGCTCGGGCTCCTGAACGCTGGTCCACGTGACGTGGTGGCACTCTACGACCGCTACATGAGCGCCCTGGGTGACGATGGCACCGAGCCCGACCTCGAGGCGAGGTTCACCGCCGCCCGCATCACGCTGCTTCACCTGATGGGGTTGATCGCCACCTACTACCGACGCGCAGCACTCATCGACCGTCGTCGTGCTCCGGACATGGTCAGCGACAGGATGTAGTGCTCGGACCGCAGCTCAGCTCGCGCTCTCGCCGGTCTGCAGGTCGATGACTCGGCCCCCGGCGCCGTCACCACCCTCGCCGGCTCCCAGGCTCGCGAGCCAGGCGGCAGGATCGGCTTCCTCCTCGGAGGACCAGAACTCGAGCGGCTGGTAGTCCGGCGCGAAGGTCTCGATGTTCCGGTAGACGGGCATGCCGGTACCAGCCGGTATCAGCTTGCCGATGATGATGTTCTCCTTCAGCCCCCGCAGCGAGTCGCTCTTGGATTCGATGGCGGCTTCGGTCAGGACCCGTGTCGTCTCCTGGAACGACGCCGCCGACAACCATGAATCGGTGGCCAAGGACGCCTTGGTTATGCCCATGAGCTCGGGGCGTCCCTCAGCGGGGCGCTTGCCTTCCTGGACGAGTTGCCGGTTGGCATCGGCGTAGGCCCACTGATCGACACGCTCGCCGGGTAGGAAGTCCGAGTCCCCCGGTTCCTGGACTGCGATCCGGCGAGTCATCTGGCGGACGATCAACTCGATGTGCTTGTCGTGAATGGACACACCCTGGTCGCGGTAGACCCGCTGCACCTCCTCGACTATGTACTGCTGAGTCTCACGCACTCCGCGGATCTCGAGGAGCTCTTTGGGGTCGCGTGGTCCTTCCACCAGAGCGTCGCCGGCGGTGACCTCCTGCCCGTCGACAACTTCGAGGCGCGACCCCTGGGGGATCGTGTACACCTCCTCGTCGCCGTCGTCGCCCACCACGGTGATGACACGGCCTTTGCCATCGTCCTCGCCCACGCGCACCACCCCGGACGTACGGCTGAGAGTCGCCTTGCCGCGCGGGCTGCGAGCTTCGAACAGCTCCACGACACGAGGCAGGCCGCCGGCGATGTCACGTCCCGCGATGCCGCCGGTGTGGAAGGTCCGCATGGTGAGCTGCGTGCCGGGCTCGCCGATGGACTGCGCGGCGATGACGCCCACCGCCTCGCCGACCTCGATCGGCTTGCCGGTAGCCAACGATGTACCGTAGCTGGCTGCCGAGATGCCGAACGGTGAGTCGTCTGTCAGAGGTGACAGCACGCGTACGCGATCGATCTCGGGATCGTCTCGGAGGCTCGCGAGCTGCTCCTCCAGCACCTGGCTGCCGGCCGCGAGCACCGTCCCGTCGCTCAGCTTCACGTCCTGGGCCAGGGTACGGCTGAACAACCGCGTCTCGAGGTAGGTCCGTTGGTACGAATCGCTCGGGTTCTGGGCGTGGTCGCCGACGTAGTTGTCCTCGGTGTCGAAGTAGCCGTCCGGGTGGAGCTTTTCGATCCAGATCCCCCTCAACGGACCACCGTTCTCGAAGGGATCGGTGTCGTTGATGATGAGCTCTTGGGCCACGTCCACCAAGCGGCGGGTGAGGTAGCCGGAGTCGGCGGTACGCAACGCGGTGTCGACGAGACCTTTTCTCGCTCCGGGCGTGGCGATGAAGTACTCGAGCACGCTCAGGCCTTCTCGGAAGTTGCTCTTGATCGGACGGGGGATCATGTCGCCGCGCGGGTTGGCCACCAAGCCGCGCATCCCGGCGATCTGACGGACCTGCATCATGTTCCCGCGAGCACCGGAGCCGACCATCATGTCGATTGGGTTGAAACGCTGGCTCTTGAGCGTCTGCTCCATGGCGGCCCGCACCCTCTCGGTGGCGGTGGTCCAGATCTCCACCTCCTTCTGGATGCGCTCACCGTCGGTGATTATTCCCTTGCGGAACTGCTTCTCGACCTTTTCGGCTTCGTCCTCGTGCTCGTCGAGAATGGTCTGCTTGTCGTCGGGGGTCTGCACGTCGTCGATGGACATGGTCAGACCGGACTGCATCGCAAAGAAGAAGCTCAGCTCCTTGATGTTGTCGAGGCTGTGGGCCACGTCGGCCTTCGAGTAGTCGAGTGCGAGCCGGTCGACGATGCCAGACATGTCGCGCTTGCGTATCGCTCGGTTCACGTAACCGAAGTCGTCGGGAAGCGCCCGGTTGAAAAGCACACGTCCGAAGGTAGTGGGGTGGTATTCAACAGAGTCGTTGGCCGGCTCGACTCTGAGCTCGGGCGCTCGATAGGTGATCTTGGCGTGGAGGCTGATCTCGCCGGCATCGAAGGCCCGCTCCATCTCGTCGAGCCTCCGGAACACACGGCCCTCACCGGGTGCGCCGTCGACCTCTTCGGTGAGATAGTAGGTGCCGATGATCATGTCCTGAGTGGGCGTGACCAGCGGCCGGCCGTGCGCCGGGCTCAACACGTTGTTCGCCGAAAGCATCAGGACGCGGCTCTCGGCCTGTGCCTCGGCAGACAGGGGTAGGTGGACCGCCATCTGATCGCCGTCGAAGTCGGCGTTGAAGGCCGTACACACCAGCGGGTGGATCTGGATCGCCTTGCCCTCGACCAGGACCGGCTCGAAGGCCTGGATGCCCAGCCGGTGCAACGTGGGTGCCCGGTTCAGCAGTACCGGATGCTCTTTGATGACCTCCTCGAGCACATCCCACACCTGCGGCCGGCGGCGCTCGACCATACGTTTGGCCGACTTGATGTTCTGCGCGAGCTCCCGGTCCACCAACGCCTTCATCACGAAGGGCTTGAACAGCTCGAGTGCCATCAGCTTGGGTAGGCCGCACTGGTGCAGCTTCAAGGTCGGTCCGATGACGATGACCGACCGGCCCGAATAGTCGACTCGCTTCCCGAGGAGGTTCTGGCGGAAGCGCCCCTGCTTGCCCTTGAGCATGTCCGACAGGGATTTCAGCGGCCGGTTGCCGGGCCCGGTCACCGGACGACCGCGGCGGCCGTTGTCGAAGAGGGCGTCAACCGCCTCCTGCAGCATCCGCTTCTCGTTGTTGACGATGATCTCCGGTGCGCCGAGATCGAGCAGGCGCTTGAGCCGGTTGTTGCGATTTATCACCCGGCGATACAGGTCGTTGAGGTCTGACGTCGCGAAGCGGCCGCCGTCGAGCTGGACCATGGGTCGCAGCTCGGGCGGTATGACCGGAACGACATCGAGGATCATGGCCCGCGGATCGTTGACCCGATTGTCGTTGTCGTCCCGGCGGTTGAAGGCGGTGACGATCTTGAGGCGCTTGATCGCCTTCTGCTTGCGTTGGGCCGACAAGGGCCTCTGGCCCTCGGGCGGGTCTATGAGGTCACGGAGCTTTAGCTCCTCCTCGTCGAGATCGATGCGGTCGATGAGCTGGGCTATGGCGTCGGCCCCCATGCCTCCCTCGAAGTAGTCCCCGTAGCGCTCCTCGAGCTCGCGCCAGAGCATCTCGTCCTCGATGATCTGGCGGCTGAACAGATCCTTGAACTCGTCGAAGGCCCGCTGGACCAGATCCTTCTCGCCCTCGTAGCGCTCGCGGATGGACGCCAGATCCTTCTCGACCGCGCGTTGGCGTGCCTTGATCTCGGAGTCCTTGGCCCCTTGCTCCTCGAGCTCCTCGATCTCGTTCTCGAGCTCCTCGTGAACCTTGGCGAGCTCGAGTTCCATGTCCTTGTCGATGGCGTCCTTCTCGCCGATCATCTCGGCTTCCAGGGACGGGAGGTCCTCGTGGCGCTTCTCCTCGTCAACCGAGGTGACCAGATTCGCCGCGAAGTAGATGACCTTCTCGAGCTGCTTGGCCTTCAACTCCTCGCGGACTTCGGTGCCCATCAGGAGGTACGCCAGCCACGAGCGTGTACCCCTCAGGTACCAGATGTGGACGGTGGGAGCCGCCAGCTCGATGTGACCCATTCGCTCCCGCCGCACCTTGGAGCGGGTGACCTCCACGCCGCAGCGTTCACAGATGATGCCCTTGAACCGGACCCTCTTGTACTTGCCGCAAGCACATTCCCAATCCTTGGTGGGACCGAAGATCTTCTCGCAGAAGAGGCCGTCCTTCTCGGGCTTCAAGGTGCGATAGTTGATCGTCTCGGGCTTCTTGACCTCGCCGTTGGACCACATCCGGATGTTGCCCGCGGTGGCCAGCCCGATCTTGAGCTGATCGAAGTTGTTGACGTCCAACATCAGCGACTGCTCCTCTCGGCCCAACGAGCGTCTTCTTCGTCGCTGCCCCGTTCGGGCCTCGACAAGTCGATGCCGAGCTCCTCGGCGGTTCTGAAGATGTCCTCGTCGAGCTCGCGCATCTCGATCTCCTCACCCGTCTTGGAGAGCACCTCGACGTTGAGGCAGAGGGCTTGCATCTCCTTGATGAGCACTTTGAAGCTCTCGGGTATACCGGGTTCGGGGATGTTCTCCCCTTTGACTATCGCCTCGTAGACCTTGACTCGTCCGAGGACGTCGTCGGACTTGATGGTCAACAGCTCTTGGAGGCAGTACGCCGAGCCGTAGGCCTCGAGTGCCCAGACCTCCATCTCGCCGAACCGCTGCCCGCCGAACTGCGCTTTGCCCCCGAGCGGCTGCTGGGTGATCATCGAGTAGGGCCCGGTCGAGCGTGCGTGGATCTTGTCGTCGACCAGGTGGGCCAGCTTCATGATGTAGGCGTAGCCGACGGCCACCGGCCGGTCGAAGGGCTGACCGGTCCGCCCGTTGTAGAGCGTCGCCTTCCCGTCCTTGCGTATGAGACGCTCACCGTCGGCGGTCTCGGGCCGCAGTCCCTCGAACACCTGCTGGATCGTGGGGTGCCGACCGGCAAGGTCTTCCTCGTCCCATTTCGCTCCATCGAAGACAGGGGAGCTGATGAGAACCGACGGCGGAGTGGTGGGCCGTGTCTTTTGCTCGGTACCCCTGAGGGGCTCATCGCCCACCGAGTCGCCGTTGTCGCTCCAGCCCCACCGTGCCGCCCACCCGAGGTGCGTCTCGAGGACCTGGCCCACGTTCATCCGCGACGGCACACCGAGCGGGTTCAAGATGATGTCGACGGGCGTACCGTCCTCGAGGAACGGCATGTCCTCGACCGGGAGGATCTTGGAGATCACCCCCTTGTTGCCGTGGCGACCGGCGAGCTTGTCGCCCACGGAGATCTTGCGCTTCTGGGCTACATAGACGCGCACGAGTTGGTTGACCCCCGGCGGGAGCTCGTGAGCCTCGTCGCGGCTGAACACCTTGACGTCGATGACCTTGCCCGACTCGCCGTGGGGGACCTTGAGGGAGGTGTCACGCACCTCCCTGGCCTTCTCGCCGAATATCGCCCGCAGAAGGCGCTCCTCCGGTGTGAGCTCGGTCTCACCTTTGGGGGTGACCTTGCCGACCAGCACGTCGCCGGGCCCGACCTCGGCGCCGATCCGGACGATGCCTCGCTCGTCGAGGTCGGCGAGGATCTCCTCGGAGAGGTTGGGGATGTCGCGGGTGATCTCCTCAGGGCCGAGCTTGGTGTCCCGCGCGTCTATCTCGTGCTCGTGGATGTGGATGGAGGTGAGCACGTCGTCACGCACGAGGCGCTCGGAGATGACGATGGCGTCCTCGAAGTTGTAGCCCTCCCAAGGCATGAAGGCCACCAGCAGGTTCTTTCCCAGCGCCAGCTCACCGTTGTCGGTCGAGGGCCCGTCGGCCAGGATGTCGCCCTTCTTGAACCGGTCTCCCTCGCTCACCAGCGGCTTCTGGTTGATCGAGGTGTCCTGGTTGGAACGTTCGAACTTGTGGAGCCGCTTCACCTGTTTGCCCGACTTCCGGTACTCCACGGTGATGCTGTCCCCGTCGACCTCGGTGACCGAGCCGTCGTCGTCGGCAATCACCATGTCTGCGGCGTCGCGGGCGGCGCGCGCCTCGATGCCGGTTCCGATGTAGGGGGCCTCCGCCCGAAGGAGCGGGACGGCTTGACGCTGCATGTTTGCGCCCATCAGCGCTCGGTTGGCGTCGTCGTGTTCGAGGAAGGGGATGAGGGCCGTGGCCACGGACACGATCTGTTTGGGTGAGACGTCCATGAGCTGGACGTCCTCGGGCGGCACCGAGGAGATCTCGGTGGTCGCGCCGAAGAACACGTCCCGCTCCAGCTGGAGCTTCAGATCGGAGAGAGATGCCGCCTGCGGCGAGCGGCGCACCAGGACCCGATCGTTCTTGAAGGTGCCGTCCGGGTTGAGCGCAGCGTTGGCCTGAGCGACCACGTACTCCTCTTCCTCGTCGGCGGCGAGGTACACGATCTCGTCGGTGACCTTGCCCTTCACAACCTTGCGATAAGGGGATTCGATGAAGCCGAACTGGTTGACTCGGGCGAAGGTGGCCAGCGCTCCCATGAGGCCGATGTTGGGCCCCTCCGGTGTTTCGATGGGGCACATCCGTCCGTAGTGGCTGAAGTGGACGTCGCGTACCTCGAAACCGGCACGCTCCCGCGAGAGACCGCCCGGGCCGAGTGCAGACAGCCGACGCCGGTGCGTGAGGCCCGAGAGAGGGTTGACCTGGTCCATGAACTGCGAGAGCTGGCTGGTGCCGAAGAACTCCTTGATGGCTGCCACCACCGGCCTGATGTTGATCAGCGTCTGGGGGGTGATCGCCTCCACGTCCTGGGTGGTCATGCGCTCGCGAACGACCCGCTCCATCCGCGAGAGGCCGATGCGGACCTGGTTCTGGATCAGCTCACCCACCGAACGGATGCGCCGGTTGGCGAAGTGGTCCTGATCGTCGAGCCGGTAGCCGGGCTCGCCGGCTGCGAGGTTGAGCAGGTAGCTGCACGCGGCCAGGACCTCGCAATGCGAAAGGACAGGCTGGTCCAAGTCGGGGCGGTCGAGCCCCCGGAGCCCGAAGAGCTGTTCGAGCTTGTCGATCTCGGGCCCGAGCTTGCGGCTCAGCTTGTAGCGACCGACCCGCGAGAGGTCGTATCGCCGCGGCTCGAAGAAGGCGTTCTTGAAGTAGTTCCGGGCCGACTCGATGGTCGGGGGCTCACCGGGACGGGCCCGCTTGTAGATCTCGATCAGGGCGTCTTCTCGTGTCGGGGCCAGGTCGCGGTCCTTCTCCCACTGCCCCTCGAGGAAGTCGAAGTGGCGGACGAACGCGTCGAGGAATCCCGGGCAGCTCTCCTCGTCGTAGCCCAGAGCCCGCAGCAGCACGAAGATCGACAGCCGCCGCTTGCGCGCCACGCGTGTCCCGGCAGTCACGTCCTTGCCGGGCTTCTGCTCGACGTCGAACTCGATCCATTCACCCCTGTACGGGTGGATGGTGCCGGTCACCAGCTGGTGCTTGGAGAGGTTGCGCAGCCGGAACCGCTCGCCGGGCTGGAAGATCACGCCCGGCGATCGGACGAGCTGGGAGACGACCACTCGCTCGGTGCCGTTGATGATGAAGGTGCCCTTGTCGGTCATCATCGGGAAGTCCCCCATGAAGACCGTCTGCTCTTTGATCTCACCGGTTGAGGCGTTCATGAACCGGGCGCGCACGAAGATGGGCGCCGAATAGGTCATGTCCTTCTCTTTGCACTCCTCCACCGAGAACTTCGGTGGTGGCCGGAGATCCTCGTCGTCGGGATCGAACTCCAACTCGAGTTGCAGCGTCTCGGTGAAGTCCTTGATGGGCGAGATGTCGCCGAAGGTCTCCTTCATGCCCTGGTTCAGGAACCAGTCGAAGGACTCCCGCTGGATGGCGATGAGATCGGGCAGTTCGAGGACCTCGTCGAGATTCCCGAACGAATACCGTTCGCGAAGAGCGGCGCGTGGTGCCAAGGCTTACTCCCCGGGGTTGACCGAACGCGTGCGGACACAGCTCGCCGTGGCTCGGACGCGCGACGTCGCTGAGAGGGTTCTTGCATTGACGGGACGGGCGAGCACGGCGACCTTTGATTGTAGGCGCGAACACGCCAGAGGGCAACCCCCGAGAGCGCGGCTCAACCGGGCACCCATGCCCCGTGGACCGAGCCACCAGCCGGCAAGGCCACGACCGGGCTGCGTTGAAGGGTACGGCAACAGCAGCCGGGGGGTCAAGGGTGTAGCCCCCCAGCCGGGGGCGCGGAATCAGGTGAGGTCGACGGAGCCGCCCGCACCCTCGATGGCAGCCTTGGCCTTCTCTGCGTCGTCCTTCGACACTCCCTCGAGCACCGGCTTGGGAGCGCTCTCAACCAACTCCTTGGCTTCCTTGAGACCCAGGCTGGTGAGACTGCGTACTTCTTTGATGACCTGGATCTTCTTCTCTCCGGCGGATGTGAGCACCACGTCGAAGGAGTCCTTCTCCTCCTCCTCGGCCTCCTCGGCGGCAACCGCTCCGGGGATCGCGGCAACCGCGGCCACGGGCGCCGCGGCCTCCACGCCGAAGCGCTCCTCGAACTCGTCGAGGAGTTCTTTCAGCTCCAGAACCGTCATCTTCTCGATGGAATCGAGAATCTCCTCTTTGGTCATGACTCGCTTTCCTCTTCTGGGGTCGCTTCCTGTTCAGGGTCGGATGGGGCGGCCGGCTCGGCCGCCGCGTCCTGGTTGGCTTCTGCTGTGTCACGTTCTCCAGGGCCGGGTGCTGATTCCGGCTCGACCACCGCGATCTCGGCGGGCTCCGCTGCTGATCCGAGCTCGGAAGGGACAGCCGTGTCGGCCGGAGCCTCTTCTGCACTGCCGCCCTTGTCTATGAGAGCCTGCAACCCGTAGGCGAAGTTGCGGGGCAGAGCTGACAGCAGACCGGCCAGCTTCTGCATCGGAGCCGCCAGCCCGCCAGCCAGGCGGGCCAGCATCTCCTCTCGTGGAGGTACCTTCGCCAGTGCCACCGCCTCACCGGCATCGAGGATCTTGTCCCCGAGCAGCCCACCTTTGACAACAAGGGAAGCGTGGGTCTTGGCGAAGTCCTGAAGGGCCTTGGCGACGAGCACGGCGTCACCGGCTGAGCCATCGGGCCTCGTCCCGACGAAGGCCAGGGCCGTCGGGCCCAACAGGAGGTCCTCCAGATCCAGATCGAGGTCCCTCACCGCCAGCCGAACCAGGGTGTTCTTGTACACCTTGTATTCGCCACCGGCTGCCCGCAGGGCCCGCCGCAACTCGGCCATGGCCGGTACGTCGAGGCCCCGGTAGTCGGTGAGGATCAGCGCGTCGGTATCGGAGATCCTCTGGCGAACCTCCTCGACCACGGCGACCTTGTCAGGCCTCGGATCTTCTGTGGTCATGGCACTACCTGCTCGTTCTGCTCGGTCTTTCTCTCAGGCGTTTCCGGCGCCTCGGCTGTCGCGGCCCCAAAACGGAACCGGGCGCTCGCTGTACGCGAACGCCCCACTCGTGTCGATGGAGTGTCCGCCTCGTCAGGTGGGCATTCGCAGGCCCTTTGCGCCAAGAGGCACCGGATGTCTACGGCGAGCTGGTCATGTGTTGTCGTGTCGATTCGCAGAGCCGAGGGTAGTCGCCTGGCGGCGGTGTGCAAAGGCGGAGCCGGCTACTCGTCGATACGGGACGGGTCGACCTTGACCCCTGGCCCCATGGTGGAGGAAAGCGTCACCTTCTTCACGTAGCGCCCCTTGCTCGAGGCCGGCCGGACGCGCTCGATCTCTTCCATCACCGCCCGCAGATTGACCAGCAGCGCATCGGTGTCGAAGCTCACCTTGCCCAGCGGGACGTGCACGTTGGCGTGGCGATCGGTGCGGTATTCGACCTTGCCGCCCTTGAACTCCCCGACTGCCCTGGCGATGTCATCGGTGACAGTGCCGGTCTTGGGGTTGGGCATGAGGCCCCGAGGGCCGAGGATGCGTCCGAGCTTGCCGACCTTGGGCATCATGTCAGGGCTGGCGATGGCGACATCGAAGTCGATGTCGCCGGCCTCGATCCGCTCGGCGAGGTCATCCGATCCCACGACGTCGGCGCCGGCGGCCTCGGCTTGCGAGGCCTTCTCGCCCTCGGCGAACACCGCGACCCTGACGTCCGTGCCCGTACCGGACGGCAGGGCGACCGTGCCACGGATCATCTGATCGGCCTTGCGGGGATCGACACCCAGGCGGGTGGCGAGCTCCAGGGTCTCGTCGAACCCGGCGGAGGCCAGGCTCTTGACCAACTCCACCGCTTCTGTCCCGGAGTGCAGGTGCTCGCGGTCGTATCGCTTGCCCGCATCAACGTACTTCTTGCCTTTTCGCGCCATCAGTCGGCTCCCTCTGGTCTACGGATTGCCCGGGGCGAGGTCCTCCCCGCAGCAGAGCATCTGTGGTCATGGCCAGCCCTGGACGTCGATGCCCATCGATCGTGCCGTGCCGGCAACGGTCTTCTTGGCGGCGTCGATGTCGTTGGCGTTCAGGTCGGTCATCTTGGTCTGGGCTATCTCGGTCAGCTGGGCTTCGGTGATCGTGCCGACGATCTCCTGGCGGCCCGGCTCCTGCGCCGCCTTCTCGAGGCCGGCCGCATCACGTAGGAGGACCGAGGTCGGTGGCGTCTTGGTGATGAAGCTGAAGGACCTGTCCTCGAAGATGGTGATCTCCACGGGAACGATCGTTCCTCGCTGGCTCTCGGTCCGGGCGTTGTACTCCTTGCAGAAGTCCATGATGGCCACGCCGTGGGGCCCCAGCGCGGTGCCCACCGGTGGCGCAGGGGACGCCTGGCCGGCGGGTATCTGGATCTTGACTACGGCAGCAACCTGCTTCTTGGCCATGCGGCGGCGCTTCCTGGTTCTGGGAGTGAATCGACAAGCGTACAAGTCTGGCTGGGCACCCGGTCCGCGGTCCAGCCAAGCGCTGGTTCTCCCCCGGCCTGCGGCCCTGCTCCCCATCCCGGCTGGGACCCAACCCCGCCGGCCGCGCCTGGCCCAACACCACCGAGCAGCTACAACTTCGCCACCTGGGAGAACTCGAGTTCGACGGGAGTCTCCCGCCCGAAGATGTTCACCAGCACCTTGAGCTTGAGCTGATCCTCGTTGATCTCGACGATCTCACCGGAGAAGTCGGCGAAAGGACCTTCTCTGACCCGCACGGTCTCGCCCATCTCGTACTCGAGGCGCGGCTTGGTCTTCTTGGTGACCTCCTCGCCCTCGGGCTTGACCTGCAGGAACGTCTCGACATCCCGGCGCGGCAGGGGCGACGGTTTGGCTCCCTGGCCGACGAAACCGGTGACACCGGGGGTGTTGCGGATGCAGTACCAGGAGTCGTCGTCGAGCTTGCAGCGGGTCAGTAGGTAGCCGGGGAACATCTTCTTCTGCACGACGACCTTCTTGCCCTGCTTGAACTCGATCACGTCCTCCATGGGAATCACCACCTCGAAGATGCGATCCTCCATGTTCATCGACACTGACCTGGCTTCGAGGTTCTGCTTGACCTTCTTCTCGTGACCGGATTGGGCGTGCAGCACGTACCAACTGCCGGGCCGGTCATAAGGGCTCTCGAGCGGCGCGACGGCCTCGGCCTCGGCCTCGAGGAGCTCGTCCTCGTCGAGGACCTCCTCGGCCACGACAACTTCTGCAAAATCGGCCTCGGTGTCGGCTTGCTCCCCTGCACCGGACGGTTCCTCGGTGACTGCAACCTCGCTGGGCTCGACGCCTTCGGTTTCGGCCTCGAGCTCGAGCTCAACTGCGGCGGTCTCGGCCGCACCGATCGCCGCCCGTGCGACGGGCTCGGCCGCCTCGAGCTCCACCAGCGGCACACCGGCCTCTATCTCGACGAACTCCTCTGCTGCCTCCAACTGGGGAACCGCCGAGATCGCGGTGGCCCCGAATTCGGAGACCCCTCCGACCCCACCTTCGGGCTCGGCCGGTCCTGCGTCACCGACCCCACCTTCGGGCTCGGCCGGTCCGGCGTCGAGCGCGCCTTCGAATCCAGGCGCGCGCTCGGCCTCGAGAACCGCCGGCGTGTCCTCCTCGTCCCTCTCGTCCTCCTCGTGAGGTTGGTCACCGACCCCGGTTTCGATGGTCGCCTGGGCCTGGTCGGGTAACGGGGGAGGCGCCGGCTGACCCATCGCATCCTGAACTGCCGGCGCGGTCGGCTCTGTGGAATCGTCGTCGTATGTGCTGTCGGTGGCCATGATGGTGTCAGATGCTGCTGAGGGTCTGTTCCGAAGCGCCGGTATCGAAGAGGGTCAGGATGAACTGGCCGAACAGCCAGTCGAACCCGGCGATCAGCGCCGTGAGGATGACGATCACCACCAGCACGATGATCGAGTAGTTGATGGTCTCCGAGCGGGTGGGCCAGGCGACCTTGCGCAGCTCACTTCGGACCTCGCGCAAGAACTGCCGGGCACCGGTGCGCTCGCCCTTGGGCCGCGGCTGAGGTTGGCGGCGCTCCCGCGGCGCGACCGACTCGCCGTCGGGCCCCAGTTGACCCGCCTTTTGAAGTGCGCGCTTTTGTTCGCGGTTCAAAGCCATTCTGCCGGAACCTTCTCGATTGGAGGAATCCCGACCGGGTAGGGCCGGAATCACCCATTCTGGCCGATCGGATCTGTCTCGTGTTGAGCAGGGCAGGAGGGACTCGAACCCCCAACCGCCGGTTTTGGAGACCGGTGCTCTACCAATTGAGCCACTGCCCTACGGCGCGCTCGGACCAGCGTGCACTGGCCGGATTGCGCGACCAACGATAGCAGCAGGAGAGAGCCCGGCTGCAGCCCGGTTGCCACTCGGCGACCTGGAGGTCAGCTCGCCAGGCGAATCCGGGCCTTGCTCCGGTTGCGCGCGGCGATGACGATGGCCCCCGCGGCACCTGCAGCTCCGGCAGCCGCAAGGCCACCCAGATACGCGACCCGACGCCCGGTGAGCAGAGAGCGGATGGCGTGGCGCTCCCCCGCTTCTTCGATGTTGGCCAGGATGTCGGCGAGCAGTCCCGGGGAGGCTTCGAGCACCTCGGTGCGCATCGCCCGCATCGCCCGCAGGATCTTCCGGTACTGCACGAGCTCGGCTTGGCAGCGGAGGCACGACTCCACATGACGCCGCTCGCGACGGCCCAGAGCGAAGGTACCTTCGCTCGCCTCGGGAAGCTTTTCGGCGACCTGGTCACACCGCACGGGCCTCTACCTCGTCGATCTCGGGAAACAGGGTGCTGCGCAGCTTGTGGCGGGCCCGATGGAGCCTGACCTTGGCCGCCGCCACGCTGATGCCGAGCTCGGCAGCGATGTCCTCGTGCGGGAGATCGTAGATGTCACGCAGGACAACCACTGCGCGCAGCTTGGGTGGCAGCTCGGAGATCGCCGCCCCGAGTTGATCCCGCAGGTCGAGGGAATGGGCTCTTCGCTCGGGGTCGACCTCGGGCCGTTCGTCTTCCAGCGGCGTGTCCTCATCGAGCGCTTCGTGGCGGTTCCTGGCCCGCTTGCCCATGAACGTGGCCGCGCAGTTGGCCGTGATCCGGTAGAGCCAGGTACTGAACTGGGCGTCGCCGCGAAAGCGGTTGAGGCCCCGGAAGGCCCGCAGATATGCGTCCTGAGCCACGTCACGCGCGTCCTCCTCGTTGCCGGTGAGCCGGTAGGCCAGGGTGTACGTCTCCGCGTACGTCTGGCGCACCAACTCGTCGAAGGCCGATCGGTCGCCCTCCTTGGCGGCGGCGACCAACTCGGCAACGTCGGTCGGCATCGTGAGTTCAGACCTCCGTAAGGCGCTCGAGGTTACGCGCGGGTAGTAAGTGACTGCCGGAGGTGGTCCCATGACCACCCCTCGGAGCACGGGTGGGGCGGCTTCAGCGCGTCTCCTTGTGGACGGTGTGCCGACGCTCCCACTTGCAGTACTTCTTGATCTCGATACGGTCCCGTGAGTTCATCTTGTTCTTGGTGGTGATGTAGTTGCGCCGCTTGCACTCGGTGCACTCGAGGGTCACCTGCACGCGCTTGTCGGAAGCCATGGGGATCTCTCCGGTGGGATCTGGGCCGGCACCTCAGGACCGGCGCAACCTGCAACTGTACTGGCGAGAGGGCGGGCGCCTCCACCCACCGCCCGCGTACGGGTACCGCTATTTGATGATCTTGGTGACCCGGCCGGCTCCCACGGTACGGCCACCCTCACGGATGGCGAACCGCAGGCCCTCGTCCATGGCGATCGGGGCGATCA
>QEUP01000016.1 GCA_003577145.1 Acidobacteriota bacterium
AGCACCCGCAGAGCCCCCGCCCATCCAACACAACTGGCGACCACCCACAGGCGAGACCCTCGACGCCCGCTGGTTCGCCTGGCGGACCATCCCCACCCCGACACGAGCACCGCCCTGACGCAGCGGCGGCCTGACCTCACACCCGCGATGGCCCCGGTTGCTACCGTTCGACGACGATCCAAGTGGCTCGCGCCACAGCAACCGCCTCGCCCTCGCCGGTGAACAGTGCCGAACGGGAGTAACGCTTGCGGCCCTCGGCGCCGGCGGACTCGGCGACGACGACGTAGGGCACACCGGCCTCGACCTTCGAATGCAGCCGGGCGGTCATGCGGCCCAGCAGCGCGACGACCCCGTCACCCAGATGGACCCAGCCAGAGGGGCAGTCCAGGGCGGCCCACACGATGGGTTCGGGGACCATGCCGTCGGTGTCCGAGAGTGACGCGTCGGGTGTCCAGCAGTCAGCGACTGTGTGGGGTCTGCCGGTGACCGGACCGGCGAAGATCCGCAGGCCGTCGTGCTCCGCCCGTTCGGGGCCACAGGTGAAGCAGGTGGGGAAGATGTGGTGCTCGAAGCCCTTGTACCCCTTCGTGGCCTCGGCCGCGATGCTCGCCGGCACCGGTTGCGGCTGCTCGAGGTCGAGGTTCGCGAGCGTCGCCTCGGCCACGAGGGCACCTTCGTCGCTGAGCACCAGCCCCTCAGCGAGGTGCGTGATCTCGAGAGGGCGGCCGAGAGGTGGAGGCCTGCGAAGCGTGACCTCCACCTGACCTTCGAGGTGTTGAGCCAGCGACCCACAGGTCCAGCCACCGTTGCCCGAATCCGGCGGCCCGCAGAAGCGCCGCGGAATGACCAGCGTCTGGCTCACGAGAGCAGCCCTTTGACCCTGGCGACGCCCTCGATGGCCCGATCGAGGTTCGCCGCTTGAGGTATCAGGTTCAGATGCGAACACCCCGCTTCGCAGTAAGGAGCCAGGAAGTCAGCCACTTCCTCGGCGGTTCCATAGGGCGACCACCTCTCGAATCGCTCGAACGGCAGTTGGTAGAACGCCTCCATCGTGGGCGCGAGCGCGGCTCTTGCCTCGTCGCGGCCTGATCCGAACCCGCACCAGACGTTCAGTGCGTGCTGCATGGGTACCCGGTCGCGTCCCTCACCGATGGCGATGGACTCGATCTCGGAGACTGCCTCGCCGAAGCGCCGCGGCGACACCCAGATGGCCCACCATCCCTCACCGAACCTCGCGGCCCGTCGGATAGCGGCGTCCGACCTGCCTCCTACCAGCACCGGGATCGGCTCGGAGGGCACGGGGGCCACCAGCGCATCGTCGATGTCGAAGAACTCGCCGTGAAAGCTGACCGGCCGGCCGCTGAGCAGGCCGCGGAGGACCTCGAGGCTCTCATCCATCCGGCGGCCCCTGCTCGAAGGGTCCACCCCGCAGATCTCGACCTCGTGGCGGTCCTCGCCTCCCACGCCCACCCCCAGCACCAGCCGTCCCGGTGCCAGCTCCGAGATCGTTACGAGCTGGCGGGCGACGGGCACCGGATGGCGCAGAGGGAGGAGGTAGACACCGACGTGAACGGGCAGGCTCGGGTGGCTACCGAGCAGGGAGGCGGCACCCACGAGCCCGTCGAAGCCCACCCCGATGAAGAAGCTGATGTGGTCACCCACCCCGATGTGGTCGATGCCGGCCGCGGCGATGCGGTCGAGCAGTTCTCGTCTGGCCACCACCGGGACCGCTATCTGCTGCTGTGACAGCAGGAGGCCCACCTGGTTCTGGGGCACGATCGCCTTCTCCTAACTGCGACTTGGTCACCCTTCGTAGCACGGCGGCACCACCGGAGTGACCGAAGCCTCTGGTCCCGAGGTGTTGACGTGGGTGAGAAAGGGGCGTAGGGGATTCCATCATGTGGTCACCGACAAAGCGAAGTGACGGGGTTCTCGCCGCCGGCGTCCCGCCCTATCGCCGATTCATGCCCGCTCTCATGACCAGCCGCAACAGCTCGGTCGTCTACTTCGACCAGGCCGTCAGGCTCGACCGCACTCTCGAGTACCTCGACAAGGTGGCGGCTGAGAACCCCGGGCTCGACCCCTCGTTGTTCCATGTCGTGCTGTGGGCCCTCGCCCGGACCCTCGAGGCCCGGCCCGGGCTCAACCGGTTCCTGGCGGGTGGTCGTCTGTACCAGCGCGAAGGGATCTGGATCTCGTACTCCATCAAGAAGACGCTCGCCGATCGGTCGCCCATCGAGGTGGTCAAGCGGGAGTTCGACCCGCGCCAGTCCTTCGTCGACTTGGTCCGCACGGTGGACGAGGAGGTCTCAGAGGTCCGCGAGACGCCAACAACTCTCGCCGACCGCGAGGTCGAGTGGCTCCTGAAGCTCCCGGGGGCGGCGCGCCGGATGCTCGTCCGGGTGGTCAACGGTCTCGATGACATGAATCTGCTGCCTTCGTCCTACACGAAGAGCGACGCCTTCTTCGCCAGCGTCTTCGTGGCGAACCTCGGCAGCCTTCACCTCGACGCCGCGTTCCATCATCTCTACGAGTACGGCAACGTTCCCATCTTCTGCACCATCGGACAGGTCCGGGACACGCCCGTCGTCGAGGACGGAGAGGTCCTCTCCCGGCCGGTCGCATCGCTCAAGTTCAGCTTCGACGAACGCATCGAGGACGGCCTCTACGCTCAGCGGTCGTTGCAGCTCCTCGAGGAGCTGGTCGAGGACCCCGACGGGTAGGGCCTTACCACAAGACCTTCGCTGGGTTCGGTGCGTACGGCGCACCAGATCTTCTGCCGCACAAGATCGGTGGTGCGGTGCAACCCTGCTACAGGGCTTGGTAGTCCTGGAGGAGTCCGGGGAAGGTCTCGTCGAGGTAGTCGGCTTGCAGCGAGGCGGCGGCGACCGCCTTGTCGATGCCGAACACCCAGCGCAGCTGGGCGACCGTGAGGTGATCGATCAGCTCCCAGCCGTCCTCGGCGGGACCGTTTTCTTCGAGGCAGCCGTCCTCACCCAGTTCGAGGAGCTCATCGAAGCCCAGCCCCTCCAGGCCCAATTGCTCCATGGCCTGCGTGAGGCCACCCTCCTCCTGGATCTTCTGGCAGATGTCGGTGAAGGCGTTGTGGCCGGCGTTCTCCATGACCGCGAGGCGCTTCGGGCTCGGTAGCCAGTCGTAGACCATCTCGACCTCTTCGAGCGGGATGGCGATGTCACCGTCCGCTGCGATGATCATCGATGGTTTGTCGGGGGGCTCGGCCTCGGCGATGTAGGACTCCAGGTCGAACTCCTCGAATCCGCCCGCCTCCTGGTAGGCCGCCGAGTCAACCGGTGGACCCGGCGCTTGGCCGATCCAGGTGTCGACCCGTGGGTCGTAGGCGGCGACGCTCACCGCCCGTCCACCGGCGGAATGTCCCTCGGCTGCTATCTGCTCGGTGTCCACCGCGCCTTCGAGAAGCGAGTCAGGTTCGGTGTTCACCGCGTCGAGCAGGTCGATGGTGGCCAGGAGGTCCTCGATATCGGACTGGCCGTCGTACTCGCCCGCTCCGGTGAAGAGGCCTTCGATGCTCCTGGTGGGGTGGTCGACCGAGGCGACCACGAATCCCCAGGACGCCAAGTGGGCATTGTGGAGGCTGGTGAACTTGTAATAGCTGCCGAAGCCATGGCTGAACAGCACCACTGGGAACGGCCCGTCCGAGCTGGCCGGAACATCGACGAAGGCGTTGTCGACCTCGACGGGCTCGGAGAACGCGCCGGGCAGTAGCGCCGCGATCTCCTCACCGAAGATCTCGGCGCCGGAGTACTGGTAGCGGGCAGCGTCGGCCGTGCCCGAAGGGTCCGCCGGGTAGAAGACGACCACGGGTGTGCCCGCGAGTTCGAGGTCGGTGACGCCCACCGTGAACGGGCCGTCCGTCGCGAAGTTCTGGGGCTCGACGTCCTCGCTGGTGGTGCCGGCATCGGCTGCCTCACTGTCGCTGGGCTCTCTCTCAGCGGTGCCACCGGTCGAGTCGGAGGAGGAGCACGCTGCCAGGACGAGCAACGTGGCCAGCAGAGCGATGAGGGATCTCGGCAGCCGTGGCATGCACGGCGACGTTAGCCCGCAGAGTCAGCGCAGCTCGTACCACTCGTAGCTCAAGCGGTTGCCGTCGAGCGTCCCCTTACCCACGGCCTGGATGGCGTTGAGCCACGAGTAACGTTCGTCGCCGGTCTCGAAGCGGGGGGTGACGTAGATGGGGGCGCCTCCCGGTCCGGCGCTGGTGTCGGTGCGGCCGTTGTACTGCGCGAACACCAGCGCGCCGTCGTGGGTTTCGAAGGTCGCCCGCACGTCGAGGGTGCCGACCGTGCCGTGGACCAGGAGCCAGTCGGCGGTGGCATGGCCCTTCATCTTCCCCTTGATCCGTTCGCCTTCGACCGTGGCCTCCTCGACCTCGAAGATCACCCGGAGACCGGCAGGCCCGTCGCCCACGATCATCGGATCCGCCAGGGTGACCTCGAGGGTGCACAGCGGTATGAGCTCGACTGGCATGCGCCGGAGTCTAAGCGGGGCGTGCCGATAGGCGAGGACCCCTGTGTGCGAGTGCTCTGTCGAGCCAAGCGGCGCTTGGCGAGACGACAGGTCCGAACCGAGCGTCCCGCACTCATCAGCGCAGGTCCCAAGCGAGGTGCCTGGCCACCTTTCATCGTGCCTCGTAGTGTCTGGGTCGGACCTGTGACCGCTCTCACCCCGGGGGGTGCCCGGATGGACGAAGTCGGCGACGCAGCACCATCGACTCCGGTCGAGGGCAACCCGGGTGGATCCGGCAGCGGTTCGCGCCGTCGCAAGTGGCTCATCGCCGGGATCGTGGTGGCGGTGGTGCTCGTTGGCGCCGTTGCAGGCGCGGTGTACTGGTATGTCGATCGCGACAACCCCGAGGCGGTCTCACTTGACGAGGCGGTCGAATCTCTCGATGACTCCGACGAGCCTGCCGACACGACCCAGGGCAGCGCTGCACCCGCCGAGTCCGAGCTCGACGGTACATGGGTCGTCGATACCTCGGTCGGCGAGTTCAGCTTCGGCGAGAGCACGGCCTCGTTCCTCGGCTTCAGGGTCGGCGAGGAGCTCACCATCATCGGCGCGAACGAGGCAGTCGGTCGCACGCCGGTGGTGAGTGGTTCGATGGAGCTCAGCGGGACCGAGGTGACCAGCGCCACCATCGAAGGTGACCTCACGGCGATTGTCAGCGACGAGAGCCGGCGGGAGCAAAGGATCCAGGACTCCCTGGAGACCGGGACCTATCCGACGGCGACTTTCGTGCTGACCCAGCCGATCGAGCTCGGTTCGATCCCGTCGGAGGGCGAAGCCGTCGATGTCACCGCCGTGGGTGACCTGACGATCCACGGCGTCACCCAGTCGGTCGAGGTGCCGCTGGAGGGCCAGCGCACCGGCAATCTCTTGGTGGTGGTCGGGTCCCTCGAGATCACCTTCGCCGACTACGGGGTCGAGACGCCCACCGCGCCGGTCGTGCTCTCGGTGGACGACCACGGCACCGTGGAGTTGCAGCTCTTCTTCGCGCGGGCCTGAGCCGGCGCAGTACACCTCGGGTGCGGTTGCCCCGTTGGCAGGCGTGGGCGGGGGACCCGCTCAGCGGTCCTGGTCGGTGTCGAGCCGCTGGCGGGCGGGGGCAGACCGCTCGATGCCGGCCGCTGTCTCTTCGAGCTCGACCGTGTCGGGTCGAGCCTGGCACTCCTCGAAGAGCTCACCTTCGAGGGCGAGACCCTGGTCGAGCGGGAGCCGCAATCCTTCGACCATCGCCCGTTTGGCGGCCACAACCGCGTGCCGGGGCCGATCTGCTATGACCCCGGCGTCTTCGAGCACGGCCTCGAGGAAGCCCTCGTCGGGGTGCACCGCGTTGACGAGGCCGATTCGCTCGGCTTCGTCGGCGTCTATGACCCGACCGGTGAGAATCAGGTCTGCGGCACGCCCGGCCCCGATGAGCCGGGGGAGCCGCTGCGTGCCTCCGGCTCCGGGGATGATGCCGACGACCACCTCGGGCTGGCCGATGTGAGCCGACCGGGCGGCCACGCGGATCGTACAGGCGAGGGAGATCTCGCAGCCACCCCCCCAGGCCTGGCCGTTGATGGCGGCGACGACGGGCTGGGGCATCGACTCCAGCAGACCCAACGCGCGACCCCAGCTGGCGGGGTCGCCGTCCACCTGCTCACCTCGGGCCAGAGTGGTGAGGTCATCGAGGTCGGCGTGGGCGATGAAGTAGCCGGGTATTCCGCCGGTCAGCACCAACACGTTGACGGTCTCGTCGGTGGCCACCTCGGCGAGGAGCGGCTCCAGCTCGGACATGGCGGCCATGCTCATGAGGTTGCGGGGCGGTCGGGTGAACGTCGCCACTGCGATGGCGTCGCGCCGCTCCAGGCCCCAGAAGCCCACGGGCCGAACCCTAGCCCCCCTCACACCCTTCTTGGCAGCGATTCCCGCGTATGGAGGGGGTAATGCTGCCAAGAAGGCGTAGTCATCCGGTGAGAGCCGGCAGGACCTCGGTGGCGAGGAGCTCGAGTGATTCCCAGGCGATGTCGGGTGCGATGCCGCCGCACAGCGGCTGCATCGACAGGTACCCGAACGACTTGATCGTCTCCACCGCCTGAGCCGGCGTGAGGATGCGGTAGTTGCCGTTCTCGGCTCGCAGCTCCTCGACGGAGCCGGCCGTGGAGCTGCTGGCCGTCCCGCGGGTCCCGAGCCAAGCGGCGTATGAGCGGGCGTCCAGGAGAAGGTGCTCGCCCAGCCGGGCCCAGGCTGCGTCGGGGTCAGTGGCGACGAACACCGCGTTGGGCGACCCGCGGGGCGGGATGATGCACCTTCCGGGCTGTCTGCCCAGACGCTCGGACTCCTGACGGAAGGCGACCTCGATGCCGGGGTCGTTGACCTCGGCGAACAGGTCGAGCCCGAAACGGGCAGCCCTCCTGGCAGCGGCGGGTGTACCGCCGCCGTAGAACAGCTTGGGTCCAGCTGGTGTCTGAGGGCTCGGCGTGACGCGTACCGTGCGGCCGTCGACCTGGAACGGCTCACCGGTCCACGCCTGCTGCAGGAGGGAGAGGCAGTGATCCATTCGCTTGCCGCGCCGGTGGAAGTCCTGCCCGAACATCTCGTATTCGCTCGGGCGGTAGCCGAGGCCGGCGATGTAGGACACCCGGCCGTCGCTGATGATGTCGAGGACGGCCATGTCCTCGGCCAACTTCACCGGGTCGTAGAGCGGGATCAGGAGGGCTCCGACCATCACGGGGATCGAGGCGGTGCGGGCAGCCATCGCCGAGGCCAGGACGAGTGGTGAGGGCAGGAATCCGTCGTCGGCCGCGTGGTGCTCGGAGACGACCACCGACAGGCCGTTGTGGTTCTCGGCCCACTCGGCCATGTCCAGCGCGGTCGCGTAGAGCTCGCGGCGCCGAGCGGGACCGGCCCCGGGCGCTCTCATGTCGAATCTGAGAATGAACACCCCCCGATCTTTGCGCGCCCCGGCCCCACACACCGCCCCACATTCAAGATTTGTGAACGCGGATGGCCCCCATAGGGGCCACGCGCGTTCACAAAACGCGTTTCTGAGGTGAGGGTCAGCGGGTGAGCACCGGTTGGGCCTCTGTGACGGTGACGGGGAGGGTGCCCACGGTGGTTTCGTCGGGTTCTGTGCCCGAGTCGGGCGGACCGAGGTTGGTGGTCCACGACACGGCCCACACGACGGTTGCGCTGATGGTGTAGCTGCCGGTGTCGGTGTACTCGTGGGTACAACCACTGCGCTGGGAAGCCGCCGGGCGGGAGAAGTCGTAGGGCGTCCCACCCCCGGGGCAGCTGATCGCGGCGCTGCCGTCACCGGGGTCGAAGGTGACGCTCACCGGTGTCGCGGTGGTGGTGGCGTACCAGCCGTCGACCTCGGCGGTGACGCTGATGGGGTCGGTCCCGCCGGCGATCCACATCCACGTGTCGAGGTTCACGAGCTGCTCGGTCGTCTCGATCGGCGACAGGTCGATGTCGGGAAGCGTCAGCCGGGCACGGGCCTCGTCGAGCGCGGCCCGCACCAGCGCCGGGCGCGTCAGGCCGACACCGCCGGTGGGATCCGCAGCCGAGTAGACGACGCTATCGGTGAAGCGCCACTGACCGTTGACGTAGCACGTCAGGTGGTAGGTGTGACCCTCGATCGGCTTGGTGATGACCTGCAGGTGGTCGACCCCTGACACCAAGGTGAAGTAGTAGCAGTCCCACACCTCGCCCGAGCCGCTGCCACCACCACCCGAGGGACCACCGGAGTGGACGGTGATGGGGCCCGAGGCGTTCACGACACGCACGCTGGCCGATATCTCCGGCGGACCCGACCCCGGCTGGTCACCGTCCATATCGCTATCAGCGGCAGCACCTGTGCCTGCCGCAAGAAAGACGAAAGCTGCGAGGAAGGAAGCTGTTACTTCGCGCACCCGTCTACTCCCAACCACTCAGCCTGGGTCACCAGTTGGTCAACTACCCATTGCTCGCCTTGCTTGATCATGAGCCCATCTCTCAGCCTCGTTACGACGGAGTCGTCCACTGTTTCGCCAGACTGGATGTCATAGACGACGCCGTCATTCACCATGCACGACCGGACTGCCGCGCGGGTGCCGCCGTCGATCAGGTTGACCTCGAGGACCCAGCTCTCGTAGATCGAGCCCTCGGGGAAGCGTGCCGCCTCTCCGGCAACCTCGCTCGCCTCGAGGTTGGCGCTGATGTCGGCGAAGAAGCTCTCGCTCGTGGTTGCAACCAGGGCGGCGTTGTCAGGGTCGACAGGCTCGGTGAACGCGTCGAAATACGCGTCCCAGTAGGCGTGGTAGGCATCGACGACGGGTTGCTGCTCGGCGGTCCAGTCGGGCTCGCGGTCCGAGCGCGCCGGGGCCGTGGTGGTGGAGGGGGTAGTTGGCGGTGCCGTCGTGCTCGGTGCCGCCGTGGTCGTGGTCGTCTCCGGGGGCGCGTCGCTGGCGGGTTCGCTGCTACACCCTACGAGCAGTACGAGGAGTGCCACCACGGCACCAACCGGTCTTGTCATCCGCGTCATCCGCCTCGGGTTTCGGTCCCGGGTGCTCCCTCACCGGGACGGGCCGTTCCCGCTGGGGCGTCACCCTAGCCCACGTCGGGGCCGGCCCCAAATGGCCGGCGGCTTGCCGGGTGAGGTGTGGAACCTCAGCACATGGGGGCGGCGCCGTAGAGAGCCGCATGCCAGGGGGCTGCCAGATGCCAGCACCCGTCGGCCTCGCGGACCACCGGTACCACGGTGGTGACGGCATCGCCGCCGCACAGCGGGCAGCGGAGCTCGACGCCGAACTGGAAGGTGTTCCCGCTGGCAACGGGTTGGCTCACCTTGACCCAGATCGCCGGTGTTCCCGGAGCCGGCTCCGAGCTCACGAACCCGACCGCGACCGGTGTCTGCAGCGTGGCCACAGCAGCCCTGACGTCCGCGCCGATGGGCGCAGTGGAGCCGTCTGGCTGAGCGAACTGGTCGAAGACCTGGATCGAGTCATAGAGGGGAGCGCCGACGAATCGCTCGCCGAGCAGCACGTCGAGGTCGGCGATCGCAACGATCAGCTCGGCGAAGCCTCCCGGGATGTCGGCGGTGGTGACCGGAGGAACCCCCGGGGACGGCGTCGGAGCCGGAGCCGGCGGGGTGTCACCGGGAGGTCGGGTCACCTGGGTGGAGGAGGTCTCGGTGCCGCTTTCGGCCGGCGGCGTAACTGGGGCAGCCGGGGGAGCCGAGCCGGTTGAACCCGCCGACCCGCCGGCGCCTCCGTCGGCAGAGTCCTCGGCCTCACTGTGACCGCTGGTCGAGCTCGACCCGGAGTCGCCGCCCCAGGTGCCGGTGCCGGTGGATCCGTCGTCGGTCGAAGTCGTGGTGGTCGGGTCCCGTTCCTCGCCGGCACCGGCGACGATCTCGGTCGGGTCCGGATCTCGCGAGAAGATGGCCAGCAACCCGAGCGCGAACAGCAGAACGCCGACGAGGGTGAGCACGAGCACCAGCGGTCCCCTGTCGTGTTCGGGATGCTCAGGACCTTCCGCCGGAGCGTCCTCGGTGGGTACCCGGTCGTGCTCGTCTTCGGGGTCGGCGATGGGGAGCAGATCGCCGTCGAGGTTCCAGATCGAGTCCGGAGAGCCGGCGGACTCGTCAGACGCTGGATTCAGGGCGGCGGCGAGGCCGACCGCGGGGACGTCCGGGGCGGACCCGGCAGGCTCGCCTGATGCCGCATCGCTGGACACGGGTGTCGGTTCGACGGGCGTCCGCAGCTCCGGCGGCAGTGCGTCGTGTAGATCTCTCATGGACTACCTCAGCGGCCAACCCGGCTCTGCCGGCAGCCGAGCTGGGCTCCCACCCGCCTCGGTGCCAGACACTACAGGAACCCTCCTTGGACCGAAAGACCCGGGGCGCGCCATTGCCGACCCAGCCCGGCACCGACCCAGTTCGACACAGACCAAGCTCGACGCCGACCCAGCTCGGCACCGACCCAGCTCGGCACCAGCCCAGCTCAACACATGGGCGCGGAGCCGTAGATGAACGAGTGCGAGTAGTAGTCCAGGTGCCAGCAGCCGTCGGCCTCCTTGGCCACTGCGACGGTGAGCGGGTCGGTGAAGCCCTGACACATCCCGCACTCGATGCGACCGGTGAACAAGAACGCGTTGCCTTCTGCTAGTGGTACGGCGAGTTGGGTGAAGGCGCCGTTGAAGTCCTCCGGCGCTTCGCTGACGAAGGTCACCCTGATCGGGGCTGCACTCGCCACGATGATTGCTCGCAGCTCGTCGCTGATCGGTGTCGAGGTGCCATCGGCGTTCTCGAAGCGCTCGAGCACCTGGGCCTCGTTGTAGAGGTACTGGCCATCGCCGATGAGCAGGCCCCCGAGCAGAGCGTTCAGGTCGACCAGGCTGGTGATGAGCTCCTCGAAGGCAGCAGGCAGATCCTCCGGGCCGACAGGGGGTGCTGGAGGGAACGTCGGCGGGGGCGGTGCCGGCGGTATCGGATC
Source organism: Acidobacteriota bacterium (assembly GCA_003577145.1). Taxonomy (GTDB): domain Bacteria; phylum Actinomycetota; class Acidimicrobiia; order Acidimicrobiales; family Microtrichaceae; genus ATN2. The sequence continues at coordinate 10,995 of QEUP01000016.1, forward strand.
GCCCAGCCTCGGATCGACCCACGTCGGACCACACGGGGGGAAGTAATCGCAACCGTAAGGGATGCCTTGCTCGCTTGACGGGATCTCTGGCTGCGTCGTGCTCGGCGGTGTCGATGGCGCCACCCACTCGTCTGTGGCCGAATCCACCGCGGGTGCAGGGGCCTCAGGCATTGACGGCGGCACCGTGGTCGACGCGTCGAAGACAGGATCGAGTTGGGCGTCCGAGGGAGTGGGGTCGGACCGGAGCTGCCCGTCTCCGGTGTCAAAGGCCTTCACCGTCGCTTCGTCTGACCCGGTGACCAGGATCAGCGTTGCGACCAACAGGGCGACCAGTGCGGCCGCTGACCGGAGGCTCGCTGCCGACCGTCGCCTGACACCCCGACCGGGCCCGTGGGCCTGAGCGTCAGAGATCGAACCACCTGAACCCGATGCTCTCGACATGTAGCACCACCTGATCGCTAGACACGCTATACCACCCGATCGCCCAGAAGTCACGAACCATTTACCCACGGGGGCGGTCGGGACTACAGGAACCGGGAGAAGCCCGGGGAGGGATCAGGCCTTGGGGAGGGCTACGAACGCCACCGCCACGTAGTGCACCGCCGCGGCTGCGACCACGAAGAGATGGAACACCTCGTGGAACCCGAACCACTTCGGTGACGGGTTCGGTCGCTTGATGGCGAAGATGATCGCCCCGAGCGTGTAGAGCAGGCCACCGCTCAGGATGAGGACGAATCCGGCCACGCCACCGTTGACGAAGATGTCATCGATGACGAGGATGCCGGCCCAACCGACGGCGATGTAGGGGACCGCGACGAACCAGGTGGGTGCGTCGAGCCACGCGCAGCGGGTGACGATCCCCACCAGCGCACCGAGCCAGACGACCGCCAGGATCAGCCTCGTGTCCGGTGGAGGCAGCAACAGCACCGCGATCGGGGTGTAGGTGGCTGCTATGGCGACGAAGATCATCGAGTGGTCGAGCTTGCGGATCCAGGTCTCGAGCCACGGCGGCCAGTAGAAACGGTGCAGGAGCGAGCTACAGCCGAACAGACCGATGGTCGCCCCGGCGTAGATCGATATGACTGCCTTGGGCACACCGGCGGGGGCTACGACGATGATGATCGGGGCGATGGCGACGGCAGCGACGAGGGCCGCGGTGTGGGACCAGCCTCGGAAGATCGGCTTCTTCGCACGCGTCGGTGATGGGTCCGAGGCCGGCACAGCTTCGGTACGTTCAGGTTCGGCACCTTCGGGGGCAACCACCGCGGGGGGGAGCATCGACGCCAGAGTAAGCCTTGGGGGGACGCCTGTGAAACCGGGCAGAGGTCACAGTGGCTGCCCCGGCGCCGGTGAAGCCGACCATCTGCTCGGGCGAGGTAGATTGTGGTCCCGCCCCCGACAGGCGGGTCTCTCCTGCTCAGCTCTCGACGGCGGTCACGCAGATGTCGTCGCCCCTGGGCTTGGAGGACTGGAGATCGAGAGCGGTCTCCTGCCCGTACAGGGCACCGAGCATCCCCTTCACCAGCCCCCGGTCGACCGCGCATATGACCGGATGTTGGATGACGGCATCGCCGAACGGGCAGTTCTCCGAGACGATGTGCAACTCGCCGCCATGCTTTTCGGTGTGAGCCGCGAAGCCGTGAGCCGAGAGGGCGTCGGCGACGGTGTGGAGGGCGGTGCGGAACGACTTCTGTGCCATCTGGTCGCCCATCGCGGTGGCCATGGCCACGCCGTACTCGATGCCGACCCCCTCGGCTAGCCGTTCGGCCTGCTCGGGTGTCAGCAGTGCCAGGGCCCGCCCAAGCAGCGTCACGATGAGGTCGTCGTGGCGGACCGGGAATTCGAGCGACATGTGGTCTTCGACGACGCGGTAGTGCTTGGACGGCCGGCCGGCGCTGCTGCGCTCGCGCTCGACGCGTGTCTCGAGGTAACCGCCGGCAGTCAGCTTGTCGAGGTGGTGCCTGGCGACGTTGGGGTGAAGGTCGAACCGCTCGGCCACCTCGGATGCCGTGACCCCACCTGCTCGACCGTGAGCGAAGAGGTAGATCTCGCGCCGGGTCGGATCGCCGAAGGCCGAGGTGATCGCGGTGACCGCAGAGTTGAACTCGGTTGGGGTGAGTGGAGGGCGATCCACACCGGTAGTCTACCCAACAGCATCCGAACCTCCCCGACGCTGTCACCGAAGCGTTGCCCGGGCCGCACCCAGATGAGGACCCGATGTCGATAAGTCGCGAACAAGTCGTCGAAGCATTGCAACCAGTGCAAGATCCGGAGCTTCACCGCAGCATCGTGGATCTCGAGATGGTCCGCTCCGTCGAGGTCGACCTGCCGGCGGTGCGGGTGCAGATCGCTCTGACCGTTCCCGGGTGCCCTCTCCGCCACGAGATCGAGCGCCGCGTGACCGAAGCGGTATCGCTCCTCGACGGTGTCGACCGGGTCGAACTGGACTTCACCGTCATGAGCGACGAGGAGCGAGCGGCTCTGCGCGAGCGGCTTCACGGCAGTCCGGCATCCAGCGCCGGCTCGCAAGCCGCTCATGGTCACGCCGAGGGGAGGCAGATCCCCTTTGCCGACCCCTCGAGCCGGACCCGGGTACTGCTCGTCGCCTCGGGAAAGGGCGGCGTCGGGAAGTCCTCGGTCAGCGCCAACCTCGCCGTCGCCCTGGCACGGCGGGCGAAATCGGTCGGTGTGGTGGACGCCGATGTCTGGGGGTTCTCGATCCCGCGCATGCTCGGTGTCGAGCAGCCGCCGGTGGTGATCGACGAGATGATCGTGCCCCCCGAAGCTCACGGCGTGCGCTGCATCTCGATGGGCTTCTTCGTCGAGGACGAGCAGCCCGTCATCTGGCGAGGACCCATGCTGCACAAGGCCCTCGAGCAGTTCCTGACCGACGTGTACTGGGACGATCCCGACTTCTTGCTGATCGATCTCCCGCCGGGTACCGGCGACATCGCCATCTCACTGGCCCAGTTCCTTCCCCGCGCCGAGGTCTACGTCGTCACCACGCCCCAGCCGGCCGCCCAGCGTGTGGCCCAGCGTGCCGGCTTCATGGCCCGGAAGGTACAGCTCGAGGTGAAGGGCGTCATCGAGAACATGTCGTGGTTCACCGGCGACGACGGCAAGCGCTACGAGTTGTTCGGTGCCGGCGGCGGACAGGAACTCGCCGAGCGTCTCGGCGTACCTCTGGTCGGCCAGATCCCCCTGGTTCCCGCCTTGCGGGAGGGCGGCGACGCCGGACGTCCGATCGCGGCAAGTGACCCCACCTCGGAGGTGGGCGAGTCCTTCGCCGCCATGGCCGACACCATCGACGTCGAGCTCGCACCCACCCGTCGCTTCAACCCCGAGCTCAACCTCCTCTAGCCCCACCCACCACCCTTCTTGGCAGCATTACCCCCTCCATGCGCGGAAAACGCTGCCAAGAAGCGGGTGGGGTGCTCCCTGATCACTCGAAGGTGTCGCGGTAGGCGAAAAGGCCGGGGGTACCACCGGTGTGGACGAACACCACCGTCTCGCCCGACCCGATGTGACCCGACCTGATCAACCCGATCAGCCCGGCCATGGCCTTCCCGGTGTACACAGGGTCGAGCACCAGCCCCTCGGTGCGTGCGCAGAGCTCCACCGCTTCTCTCATCTGCGGTGTCGGCAGGCCGTAGCCCTCGCCGATGTAGCCGTCCTCGAAGCGCCAGGACCGGGGCGGTTCCGCGCCGAGGAGGTCCGCCAGGCCGTCGATCAGCCCGGTGAGCACCGCCGTGCGCTCCGCGCCGGGTCGGTACACCGGGACGCCGATCACCTCGGCTTCGACGCCGGCTGCGTGCAGCCCGGTGGCCAGCCCCGCCATCGTCCCGAGGGTCGCGGCTGCGGTGACGACCCGGGTCGGGCTCACGCCGGCTTCGCTCAACTGCGTCGCAAGCTCGAGCCCGGCGCGCACGTAACCCAGCGAACCCACGACGCTCGATCCGCCCGGCGGGATCTCGTAGCAGCGTTCGCCGCCGGCCTCGATGCGCCGGATCAGGTCAGCAGCCTCGGCTTCGGCCTGTTCGGGGTGGTCGAAGACGTGGGTGCGGGCTCCCAGGATCCGGTCGAGGAAGATGTTGCCCGAACACTCGTACTCCTGGGAGCGGCGGGGCACCAGGCGGGAAAGCATCAGCTCGCAACCCAGCCCCAGGCGGGCCGCCGCGGCGGCGGTCTGTCGGGCGTGGTTGGACTGCACCGCCCCGTAGGTGATCAGCGTCGATGCTCCCTGCGCGAGAGCGTCGCCACACAGGTACTCCAGCTTGCGGACCTTGTTGCCGCCCAGCCCGAGGCCGGTGCAGTCGTCTCGCTTGACCCACAGCTCCGGGCCCCCCAGGAACTGTTCGAGGCGGTTCAGGCGTTGCAGGGGTGTGGGCAGATGGCCGAGTGACGCACATGGGAGCCGATCCAGACGTGCCCGCACACTCATGAGCGACGAACCTAATGCGAAGGCTGCTCGGGCGGGCAGTTCCCCTCCCGGCTCTCCCGACCCTCCCGGCCCTCCCGGCTCTCCCGACCCTCCTGACCGTCCCGACCCTCCCGACCCTCCCGAGGACGCCGAGATGACCGTCGTTGACAGCGGCCCCGCCGAAGCCGTCAGCCCTGTCGGCCGCCGGGTCTTCGTGGGCATGATCGGCCTCGGTGTGGCGGGCATCGTCTTCGGCTCGAAGGTGCGAAGCGCGATCGGCTCGGCGCTCAGCCCTGTCACCGAGAGCGACCCGACCGGCTTGACCGCCTTGCTGCCGACGACGGGACGGTTCCGCTTCTACTCAGTAGTCGGGTTCAGCCCCGAGCCACCCGCCGACGGCTATCGCCTGAGAGTCGACGGGCTGGTCGAGGAGCAGCTCGAGCTCGACTTGGGGGAGCTCGGCCGCATGCGACAGGTCGAGCTGGTGAAGGACTTCCAATGCGTCACCGGATGGCGGGTGGAGGACGTGCCGTGGAAGGGAGTGCTCGTGCGCGACCTCCTCGAGTCCGCCGGTGTCATCGACGGAGCCACTCATGTCGTGTTCCACTCCTTCGACGGTGTGTACACCGAGAGCCTCGACCTCGACCAGGCTCGCCGAGACGACGTGATCGTTGCGCTCGAGATGCTCGGCGCTGCGGTCAGCCGGGATCACGGCGGGCCGGCGCGCCTCTACGTGGCGCCCATGTACGGCTACAAGTCGCTCAAGTGGTTGGGGCGGATCGAGGTGGTCGAACAGGCCGCGGAAGGGTACTGGGAGGCTCGGGGCTATGACACCGACGCCTGGATCGGGGGCTCGAATGGTCGAGACGACGAGCCGGTCTGAGCGTCGGTGGGCTGGAGTGGTGCCCGACCAGTTGGTGCGCTTCGACCGGGTCGAGAGGCTCGTGCACTGGACGACGGCCCTGCTGTTCGTCATCGCCCTGGCGACCGGCACAGTTCTGTACGTCGGCCCCTTGTCGACCCTGGTGGGGCGGCGGGTGCTCGTCAAGGACCTGCACGTCTACGCCGGCCTGCTGCTACCCCTGCCGCTGATCGTCGGCTATGCCGGCCGCTGGCGAGTTGGGCTGCGGCGAGACGTGCAGCGCTTGGCCCGGTGGCGGCCAGCGGACCGGCGCTGGTTGCGCCATCCGCTGCACCACGACGGCTTCGAGCGCGACAAGTTCAACGGCGGGCAGAAGCTGTTCGCTGCCTTCGTGGCCGGGAGCATCGCCGTCTTCATCCTCACCGGGTCGGTGATGAGGTGGTTCGAGCCGTTTCCCGATACGTGGCGCAACGGCGCGACCTTCGTCCACGACTGGCTCTACCTGGTGATGGCGCTGCTGTTGGTCGGCCACGCCTACAAGGCGGTCTCGGAGCCCGAGATGCTGCGCTCGATGCTGGTCGGGCGGATTCCGGCGCGCTGGGCCCGCTACCGCCAACCCGGCTGGTATGCGGAGGTGACCACCGACCCTGAAGACGAGGCGCAGGCGGCGGCTGGCTAGGTGCTTGCGGAGGAGCCATCACCGGGGGGAACTGAGATCTCTTGGGGCGCCGGCCCGAACCGATCTAGCCTTGGCGACACCTGGCTGATTCCCTGGGAGGGCTCAGAGTGGATGTTCGTATCGGCGTGACCTACTCCACCAAGGAGATCGATGTCGAGGTGGCGCCCGATGTCGACCGCGAGGCGCTCAAGGCCAGCATCGAGGACGCCCTCGCCGACGACACCGGCGTTCTCTGGCTCACCGACCGCCGCGGTCGCGATGTGGCCGTCCCGGTGGGGAAGGTCGCCTACGTGGAGATCGGCGGCCCCGAGGAGGATCGTCACATCGGATTCTCCGCCTGATCGGCGTTGGCAACGATGAGCGCCGCCCCGGCAGAACTGCTCGAACGCAAGCTGCTGTTCGTCACCGGCAAGGGGGGCGTCGGCAAGACGACCGTAGCCTCCTCGCTGGCACTGCTCAGCGCCCAGCGGGGCAAGCGGACGCTGGTCTGTGAGGTGGACGCCAAGGGGAACCTGTCGGACTTCTTCGGAGTCGGCCCGCTCGAGTTCGATCCCGGCGAGGTGTCCGACGGCCTGTACGCCATGAGCATGAACACCGAGGAGTCCCTCAAGGAGTACCTCCGCATCCAGCTCAAGGTGCCGCTCCTGGCGCGGATAGGTGTGCTGGCTCGGACCTTCGACTTCGTTGCCAACGCCGCGCCTGGTGTGAAGGAGATCCTCACTGTCGGCAAGCTCGCCTACGAGGTGAAGGAGGAGCACTACGACCTCGTGGTCGTCGACTCGTCGGCGACGGGCCACATCGTCGGCCAGCTCTCTGCGCCCGTCGCCATAAACGAGCTGGTGCACGTCGGGATCGTCCGGCAGCAGACCGACTGGATGATCGAGATCCTCGAGGACCCGCAGCTCACCGGGGTCGTCATCGTCGCCGCTCCGGAGGAGATGCCGGTGACCGAGACGATCGAGCTGGCCGGGCGGCTCGGAACCGAGACGAACATCGACCTGGGTGCGGTGATCATCAACCGGGTACTCCCGGAGCTGTTCCACCGGGGCGAGGAGGAGGTGTTCCAGCGCCTGCGACAGCCAGATGTGGCAGAGGCCCTCAGCGGCAAGCTCGGAGGCTCCGTCGGCCCGGTTCTCGATGCCGCCGAGTTGGCGGTCACGTTGCGAAGGGGCAGGGCCGGCCACCTGGCGAAGCTGCGAGACGGACTTCCGCCGCAGATCCCGGTCCTGTATGTGCCTTATCTGTTCACCCGCTCCCACACCATCCGGGCAACCCGTAGGATCGCCGAGCATCTCGCCGAGGAGTTGGGCTACTGATGTCTGCTCAGGCCGACTCCGAGGTTGCCAAGAGCGGTTCCCTGGAACGCCTGCTGGCGGCCAAGGAGATCATGATCAGCACCGGCTCGGGGGGCGTGGGCAAGACCACGGTCGCGGCTGCGGCCGCGGCGATGGCGGCCATCAACTTCGACGGCAAGACCCTGGTGCTGACCGTCGACCCCGCCCGGCGTCTCGCCAACGCCTTGGGGCTGGAGCAGTTCGGCAACGTCGAGAGCCGTGTGCCGGCCGAGGCGTTCAAGCAGGCGGGAGTAGATCCTCGGGGCGAGCTCTGGGCGGCCATGCTCGACACCAAGCAGTCGTGGGACGACCTGGTGCGGATGCACGCGCCCGATGACGAGACCCGTGATGCGATCCTCGACAACCTGCTCTACCAGAACGTCACCGGGAAGTTCGTGCAGAGCCACGACTACATAGCCATGGAGCGGCTCTACGAGATCCACACCTCGGGCCGCTACGACCTGATAATCGTCGACACACCACCCACCAGGAACGCCATCGACTTCCTCGAGGCTCCGGAGCGGATGGCGGACTTCTTCAGCAGCCGCCTTCTCCGCTGGCTGATCGCGCCATACCGGTCGCGGGTGATCTCGATGGCCAGCCGCCCCTTCTACAACGTCGCCGATCGCTTGTTGGGTACCCAGTTCCTCGAGGACATCGCGGAGTTCTTCATCCTGTTCCAGACGATGTACGACGGCTTCGTCGAGCGGGCGAGGGCCGTGACCCGCCTGATGGAGTCCAACAAGACGACGTTCGCGGTGATCAGCACGCTGGAGTCGGCGCCGATCAGTGAGGCCGAGTTCTTCATCAAGATGCTCCGCAAGAGCGACTACCACCTCGGTGCGGTCATCTTGAACAAGGTCCTGCCGTCCTACCTGCTCGATCGCGACGCCACCGCGGTGGCACGCCGGATGGTCGAGGAGGCGGCGCCGCTGGCCACCGAACTGGGAAGCCGCTTCGACGTCGACCAGTACCTCGAACAGGTGCTGGTCGAGATCGGGGAGAACTTCTTGAACTTCCAGGTTGTGGCCGAGCGGGAGGCCGAGGAGCGGGCGGAGTTGGGCAAGCCCCCCGACGTCGTGGCCAGCGTGCCGTACTTCGATCAGGACATCTACGACCTGGCCGGGCTTCTGCGGATGGGTCGAAGCATCTGGGGCTGACCCCTGCTCGGCGGATGGGTCGAAGCATCTGGGGCTGATCTCACGGAGCCGGTGGGCGAGCGCGGGAGTCGGACGCGTTGCGGTTCGCACCGTATGTGACAAGTGCGTGTCGCACATGTCACCACTCGGCGCAATCGCTTGATTAACGCTGCGTGGTGGTCCAATCTCTGATCACGCGAGGACTTCTGGTCGATCAGCGTCCTGAAGGCGGCGGGCGGAACCGAACCGACGAGAAAGTGGTGTGAGCATGGGTATGTTCCGCAGACGCCGCCGGGGGGATCTCCCCTCTCCCGATCCCGTATTCAGCACGCCCGTCGTCGACCTGGCCGACACCGCTCCGAGCTCCGCGGGTCAATGGGGCCTGCCCACCCACTGTCCCGAATGCGGTAGCCCCGGCTACCTGGACAGCATCGACATGAACCGCCGGGTGATGCATCAGCACTGTCCCAAGTGCTGGTACAAGTGGGCGTCGACCGAGGCCGACGTCCGCTCGGGCATCGCGAAGTAGCGCCTGCCCGGCATCCTCCTAGCATTGGCGGGGTGGAGAGCGTGTCGAGGGCGATCAGGGAAGGAGCGGTGCTGGCAGGCCTGAGCGAGCTGGCGCGCTTCCGGACGCGCCTGGGTGCCGCCGAGCGCGATCACCTCACACGGCTGGTGGCGTCGTGGGGTCTGCTGGCCGATCTGAGCTTCTCGGACCTGTTGCTGTTCACTCCGGTTCACGTCGACGACGGTGTGCGCTATCTGGTCGCTTCCCACGTGAGACCGACCACCAGCCAGACCATCTATCGCGAGGACCGCGTGGGCATCCTGGTCGACGCCGCCGAGAGACCGCTGGTCGATCTGACCTACCGGAGTGGCCGGCGAAACGACGGGCAGGTGCGCAACGAGCGCCTCGGGGACGAGGTGAAGGTGAAGGCCGTCCCGGTTCGCCACCGCGGCAGGGTCATCAGCGTCGTTTCGAGCGAGTACTCACCTTCGATACGCAGGCTGCACGGTGAGCTCGAGAAGGCCTACCGTGGCGTGTACGACCGCTTTGCCAGGATGATCGCGGCGGGCGAGTTCCCCTTCGCTCACGGAGAGGTCACCGCCGAGGACGCCCCCCGGGTGGGGGACGGGGTTATCGTGCTCGACGAGGAGGCCCGGGCCAGCTACCTGTCCCCGAACGCCGTCTCGGCGCTGCACCGGGCGGGAGTCCACGTCTCGGTCATCGGGCAGCCGCTGAGCGAGGTGGGCTTCGAGCAGGGGGTGGTGAGCCGGGCCTTCGCGACAGGCCAACCCTGTTCGGAGGAGCTCGAGCGGGGGGCCGACGTCGCCGTGCTGGCTCGTTGCATCCCGCTGCTGGACGACGGTGCGGTCACAGGTGGTGTTGTCTTGTTGCGTGACATTTCCGAGCTGAGGCACCGCGACCGCCTGCTGGTGTCCAAGGACGCCACGATCAGGGAGATCCACCACCGGGTCAAGAACAACCTGCAGACGATCTCCTCGCTGCTGAGGTTGCAGGGGCGACGGCTCGACGAGCCGACCGCCAAGGCTGCGATCGAGGAGTCCGTGAGGCGCATCGCGTCGATCGCGCTGGTGCACGAGACCCTTTCCCGTGAGCCGGGTGAAGACGTTCCTTTCATCGAGATCCTCCGGCCGCTGATGAGGATGGTCGAGGAGGGCCTGGTCAATCCCGAGCACCCCGTCACCTTCTCGATAGAGGGCGATCCGGGTCGCCTACCGGCGACCACTGCCACCGCGCTGGCGGTCGTGTTGACCGAGTTGTTGCAGAACGCGGTGGACCACGCCTTTCCCGCCGATCTCGATCCGGCCCCGGACGGCAACCGCCTGGAGGTGGCGCTGCGAAACGACGGTGGCGAGCTGACTCTGGCGGTGACCGACAACGGCTGTGGCCTGCCCGCGGACTTCTGTCTCGATGAGGTCGGCTTGGGCCTGTCGATCGTGAGGACGCTGGTCAGGACCGAGCTGAACGGGACGATCCGGGTCGAGCCTGCCGGCCTGCCGGCAGAGCGCGACCAAGTGGCGGGTGGCACCTGGGACCGGGGAGCCGCCCGTCCGGGAACGACGGTCGAACTCAGGGTTCCTTCAGGGATGAGCTGAGGTAGCTCGTGAAGCCCGGTGGGTGGATGGTTCAGGAGGCGCGACGCTTGCGTGCCGTCCAGGCACGCCGTATCTGTCGCCGTTCCTCTTCGGAGGTTCCGCCCCACACCCCGGAGTCCTGATTCGTGATCAGCGCGAACTCCAGGCATGGCGACTTCGCGTCGCAGGCGTCGCACACTGCCTTGGCCGATTCGATCTGCTCGATGGCCGGTCCGGTCGTACCCACCGGGAAGAAGAGGTCGGGATCGGTGTCCCGGCAAGCAGCAACGTCGCGCCAGTCGTCGTCGGGTTCCTCGGTGATGTCCAGCGTCCGGCTGATTGTCAGGGCCACTGAGCCTCCAATCGTGACATTGTTCACATGCTCCCCGCCGCGTGGGTCGGGTTCACGGGACAATGGGGACAGATAGACGCTACTCCGCGGTAACAAGGGTGTAAAGAGCGGTTTTGGAGGATAGTTATGCTTCTTGGCGATAGGCCATCGCCCCCAGCGGTGGTCGCTCACCGTGGGGCTTCGGCTGACCACTTAGAGAACACCATCGAGGCTTTCCGGGCAGCTCTGGCACAGGGAGCCGACTGGGTGGAGCTCGACGTGAGGCGGACCGCCGACGCCGCGCTGGCCGTGCACCACGACGCCGCCCTGCCCGACGGGCGGGCGTTGGTCGGCCTGCCGGCCGCTGAGCTCCCGCCCCACGTACCGCAGTTGGGAACCGCCCTCGATGCCTGCCGGGGCATGGGAGTCAACATCGAGATCAAGAACCTCCCGGGCGACCCGGACTTCGATCCCGATGACCACCTCGCCGTCGAGGTGGTTGCACACCTCGAGGCCCGGCGGGAAGACCCCGGCGGGATCCCCCAGCCGGTGATCGTGTCCTCGTTCAACCCGGAGACCATCGCCAGGGTCCGCCTGCTCGACCCCTCGATACCCACCGGATGGCTCGTGCTGGAGGTGCCTCGGCCGGAGCAGACCGTCCAACGGGCCGTCGAGGCGGGGCACAGCGCGCTGCACCCGTTGGCCCACGTCGTGGACCAGACGCTGGTGCGGACCTGTCACGAGGCGGGGCTGGCGCTGAACTGCTGGACCGTCGATGAGCCGGCGCGGATCCGGGAGTTGGTTGCCATCGGGGTCGACGGGATCGTGACCAACACCCCTGGAGTGGCCCGCCGCATAGTCGACGAGCTCTCGGCTGGATCCTGAGTCGGCGCAGACGCGTGGACAGCCAGGGTCATGGCAGCACCAGCTTCATAGACGCCGGCTGGTGCTTGAAGTCGAGTTCGTCGATCTCGCCGAGATAGTCGCCGTCCACCTGGTACGGAACCGGACCGTGGCCCCGCACCGCCAGCTCACCCAGGTCGGCCCGGTAGTCGACCCAGCGGCTGCGGCGCAGCGCGTTACCCGAGCCCAGCGACGAGGCCACCAGGCGGAGGAAGCGAAGGAAGCTCAGCGTCCGGATGGAAACCGAGACCAGGCCCCGGTCGAGCGTCGCCTCGGGCGCCAGGTCGAAGGGTCGCGGCCCGACGTAGGTGTAAGGGCTCGTGTTGAGCACGATCGTGAGGTAGGAGTCGTCCACCACCGTGCCGTCGGTGTGGTGCACGGCGAGGCGGGGGCGAGATCGGTCGTAGTGGCGGATCCAGGTGTCGAAGGCGGCGTAGATGAACAGCGGATGGCTGGCCCAGCGCTTGAGGTCGCCGCGCCGCTCGACCTGGGCCACCACCGCCGCGTCGAAGCCGACACCCACGTGGAACAGGAAGTAGCGCCCGTTCACCGATCCAAGGCCGACGCGGCGGATCGATCTCCGGGCCAGCGCCTCTATGAGCACGCCGGTGGCCTCGATCGGGTCGTTCGGCAAGCCGATCGTCCGGGCGAAGACATTCGTCGACCCGCCCGGGAGCGGCGCCAGCGCGGTGTCGGTGCCGGCCAGGCCGTTGGCAGCTTCGTTGAGAGTGCCGTCTCCGCCCAACACGACCACGGCGTCACAGCCCTCCACGGCTGCGCTGTGCGCCAGGCGGGTGGCGTGGCCCCGGCGCGCCGTCTCGGCGACTATCACCTCGTGGTCGGCCGAGAGCGCCTTGCGGATGACGACACGTGCCCGGGCGGTAACCGACGATGCCGATGAGTTGGCCAGCAGGAGCAGCTTCAGCTCGCGTCCCCCCTTGCTCGAACGCTTCACGGTAGCCCTGATCATCCACATTGTGTGGGGCCACCGGCCGACACCGTCCGATTTGGTTACCGCTCGGTAGGTACATCAGACTTGCCCGCATGAACGTCGTTGTCTGTGTCAAGCAGATCCCCGATCCGGCTGACCCCGGAGCCTTGGATCCAGATACGAAGACCCTCAAGCGCGACACCAAGCTGATCCTCGACGAGTCCGACAGCTACGGCGTCGAGATGGCACTCCAGCTCGTCGACGCAGCCGGTGGAGGCGAGGTGACCCTCGTCTCGATGGCCCCCAACAACGAGGTGGGCGGGATCCGGACCGCCTTGGCGATGGGTGCCGCCAAGGCGATCCTCGTCAGCGACGACGCCCTGCAGGGCAGCGACGCTTTGGGCACGGCAAAGGTGCTCGCCGCGGCCATCGGCCGAGCGGAGGGAACCGACCTGGTGATAACGGGTACCGAGTCGACCGACGGCTACACCGGGACGGTGCCCCAGCAGGTGGCCGAGCTGCTCGGCCTCCCGTCGATCACCTTCGCCAACCACATCGAGATCGGCGACGGCAAGGCCGCGGTGCATCGCCAGACCGAGCACGGCTACGACGAGTGCGAGGTGCCGCTTCCTGCGGTCGTTTCCGTCACCGCGGGCGTGGTCGAGCCGCGCTACCCGTCCTTCAAGGGCATCATGGCAGCCAAGTCCAAGCCCGTCGACGAGCTGGGCATCGCCGATCTGGGCATCGACGCCGCGCAGGTCGGTTGGGCGGGCGCAGGCCAGGAGATCGTCGAGATCGAACCCGAGCCCGAGCGCGAAGCCGGCGAGATAGTCGAGGACGAAGGCGACGCCCACGAGCGCATCGTCGCCTTCCTCGACGAGCTGAAGGTCCTGTAGGAGGTCTCGAAGAATGTCTGTGTCAACCATCTGGGTCCTGGCCGAGGAGGTCGACGGCAACGTCTCGTCGATCACGCTCGAGATGCTGGCGAAGGCTCGTGAGCTGGCCGACACCGTCGAATGCGTCTTCGGCGGTGACGCCTCCGGGATCGCGGCGACACTTGGTGCCCACGGTGCAACACGAGTGCACGCCACCGGAGATCTCGGTGACTCGCTCCAGGGAGTACCGGTGGCGGCTGCTGTGGCAGCCGCTGTCGCAGCCGGCAACGGTCCCGATGCCCTGTTCCTGGGCACCACCTACGACGGCAGGGACATCGCCGGGCGCCTGTCGGCGAAGATCGACGCGCCGGTCATCACCAACGTGGTGGACGTCTCCGAGCGGGACGGCAAGCTCCTCGGGATCGAGCCGGTCTTCGGCGGTACGTTGAACGTCGGCACCCGCTTCACCTCCGACAGGCCCCAGATCCTGTTGATCAGGCCCAAGTCCTTCGCAGCCGCCGAAGCCGGCGGTGGTCCCGCCGAGGTCGTCGACCTCGCGGTGCCCGACACAGGCGCTACCGGCACGGCGAAGCTCTTGAAGCGTCACACCGAAGAGCGCGAGGGCCCGGCCCTCGATGACGCCGACATCGTGGTGTCCGGTGGCCGGGGGCTCGGTGAGGCTGACAAGTACGCCATGATCGAGAGCCTCGCCAAGCTCCTCAACGGCGCGGCGGGCGCATCGCGAGCCATAGTCGACGCCGGCTGGGTGCCGTTCAGCCATCAGGTGGGCCAGACCGGCAAGGTCGTCAAGCCCTCGGTGTACATAGCCGCCGGGATAAGCGGGGCGACGCAACACCTCGTGGGCATGAAGGGCTCCAAGAACATCATCGCGATCAACAAGGATCCCGAGGCGCCCATCTTCTCGGTCGCTGACCTCGGGGTCGTCGGTGACCTCCACAAGGTCCTGCCCAAGCTGATCGAGGCACTCGAAAGCCGCTAGCCCGCACCCGGCGGGCTCACTCGGTGGCGTCGGTGGCGACCAGCGCGCACCCGAGGCCCTCGGCCGGGTCGGCGATCGCCAGCTGGCACTGCCAGCCGGTCGTCGGTTCGTCGGCGTCCCACGCCCACCAATCCAGCTCCTCGGCTGCCCGGCGCAGCTCCTCTCCCGGTACCGGCCATTCGTCGGTCAGCCCGGCGACGGTCGCGAGGGTCCAGAGAGCGCCGAAGCGTCCCACTGCCATGCCGGCCCGCCGGCCGTGTGCCCCGCTGCTGGCGGCGGTCCACGCCATCACGGCCAGGGCTTCGGCCGGGTCGATGCGAACCGCCCTGGCACGCGGCGGGCCCAGCGAGGCGATGGCGCGCAGGGCGTCACCTTCGACGACGACGGCCTCGGCGCGCCCGTTGGACTGGGTGGTCCAGATCCGTGCCAGGTCGACGAGGGCGTGGACGATGTCGGGCTCGTCCAGCGGGGGAGCGGGGCCGGGCAGCTCGATGGGACGCGTTACGGGAACCGCCGGGCTGGGGAAGTCGGCCTCGTAGGGACGGTATGTCGCCAGCGGGTAGCCCGGCTCCCAGTCATGGAGCCTCGGTGCGAGGTCCATGACGTGCGGGTCGAGGGACTCGTCCTCGCTCAGATCCTCACCTCGGATGACCCGCTCGTGAGCGCAGATCGTCCGGCGCGGCCCGGCGGGCACATGAGGGGAGAGCTCCTGCCAGGTGTGGGCGGAGGCGGCGACCTCGGTCAAGGGCCCGAGCGCGAAGTACCCGGTGCCCTCGACCAGCACCCGGCCCGCCCACTCGGCGGGCCCCTCCAGCGCGATGCGGTACTCGGCATGCGAGGCGGCCGGCCAGAGCTGCTTGCCGCGCTCGAGCGCAGCCCGGCAGCGGTCCCGTAGATCGAGCAGCCCGGCCCAGTCCTCATCCTCCACGAGGCGGTCGATGTGGCGCAGCAGTTCGTCGAGGTCGCCGATCTCGACCAACCGGGAGCTGTCTCTGGCCGGGCTCATCGGTGCATCCGGTGTCAGACCATCGGCCACGGGACCCGCCGCCCGCCGGAGTCGACCGGATACCGGCCTTCGGAGACGAGCTTCCTGGCCCGGTGCAGCACTGCGTCCCGCTCCGCTTCGCTCAGCCAGCGCGAGACCGATTCGGGGAGCCGTTGGTCGACCAGCCTCTGCACCTCGGCCAGCAGAGCCTCCGGGATGCAGTCCCCCCCGAACTCCCAGATGACGGTCCGGAGCTTGAACTCGGAGTGGAAGCTGAGCCCGTTGTCGATGGCCCAGATCCGGCGGCGGCTGTCTAGCAGGCAGTGACCGCCCTTGCGATCGGTCTGGTTGGACAGGATGTCGAAAACGCAGATCCTCTCGAAGGCGTGGCGGTACCGGGGATCTTCGCTCAGCGTGTAGTAGTGCTGATCGAAGTCGGCGGCGATGAAGAACTGGACGGAGCCGTCGCCCAGCGGGCCCCGGCGATGGACCGTCGGGGGCACCAGGCCCCACCCCAAAGCCTCGGAGAGCTCGTAGGCGGCTATCTCGCGACGCCAGAGACCGGGTGGGAAGTCCCACAGCGGCCGCTCGCCGCGTTGGGGCTTGTAGACAGCCATCGCGTGGTCGTCGTCGAGGTGTGCCCGTACGAGGAAGGTGCCGTTCGAGCTCCAGGGCATCCGGCCCAGGACCTCGACCTCGCCCTGTCGAAGCAGTGCCGGCGCACGACTGCTGAGAGGGTCGACGGTGGCGCTCACCTCGACCGTCCTCGGACCGAACGGGTGGTCGGTGTCGTCGGGGTCAGTCACTGCCATGGCCGTTGCTGCGGGGGCAGACGTGCCCCTCGGGGTTCATCGAGTGGCCGCAGATGGGACAGGGCGGCCGTCCGGCGGCGACAACCCGGCGGGCTCCCTCCACGAAAGCCAGCGCCTGCTCGGGACCGAGGAGGAACCTGGCGGTGGCGGCCTCTTTCTCGACGCTTTCCGGGATGAGCTCTTCGGCGACGATGACCAAGTGGTCCGACGATTCGTCGTGGCCGATCCCCAGCGTTGCCACGACCCACTCCGCGACGATGGGTTCGCGCAACTCGGGCATGGCCTCGTGTGGCGTGTCCATCATGACGCCCATCCGGGTGAGCACGCCTTGGAGGTAGTCGGCGAGGGTCGAGACCTGCTGCTTCTCGAGCCGCAGTGTCACGACGAGGTTGTCGCGCACCGCCTGGAGGAAGAAGACGCGTGATCCGGGTTCGCCGAGCGCGCCGGTGGCGAAGTCGTCGACCTCCCCAAGGTCGAAGGAGCTGTTCATGACACCGCCAGCGTAGAGAGATCGCCGCCCGTCGAGTTGACGGCGAGGACCACCGGTCCGGTCGTGGTGTAGAGGATCGGTGTCAACGAGCACGGTGAGATGACGATGCGCTGGAAGTGGTCGAGGTGGACGCCCAGGGCGTCGGCGACGGCGGCCTTGATCGGATCGGCGTGGGAAACCGCGACTATCGACTCGCCCCGATGATGCGCCACGAGGTCCCGCAACTGGGTGGTCACGCGAGCCTGCATCTGCGCGAAGCTCTCGCCCTGGGGGAAGCGGAAGCCGCTCGGGTAGGCCTGGACGGTCCTCCACTCCTGTCGCCGGCGCAGATCCCCCAGGCGGCGGCCGGTCCAGTCGCCGAAGTCGCACTCGTTGAGGCCCTCCCGCCGGCGGACTCGTGTCCTGGCAGCGCGGGCTATCGGCGCAGCGGTCTCGCGTGCTCGCTCGAGCGGCGAGGAGTAGACGGCGGCGATGTCGATCCCCGCCAGCCGGGCGGCCGCGGCGTCGGCTTGGCGGCGGCCGGCGTCGGCGAGGTGCAGCCCGGGTGAGCGTCCGGGCAGGACCTTGCCGGTGGTCTCGGTCCGGCCGTGGCGCACGAGCACGAGGAGGGTCGGCTTGGTCTGACGGGTCGAGGCCATGCCCTACTCAACGTACTCTCCTGGTCGTGGATTCACTGCCGCAGCTCGAGGCCGACATCGTCGCCTGTCGTCGCTGCCCGCGACTGGTCGAGTGGCGTGAGCGGATCGCACGCGAGAAGCGGGCGGCGTACCGCGACGAGGAGTACTGGGGTCGCCCCGTTCCCGGGTTCGGTGATCCAGCAGCCGCCGTCTTGGTGGTGGGCCTGGCTCCCGGTGCCCACGGCGCCAACCGCACCGGCCGCATCTTCACCGGTGACCGCTCGGGCGACTTCCTCTACTCCTCGCTCCACCGGGCGGGCCTCGCCAGTCAGGCGACATCGACCCGGCCCGGCGACGGCCTGACTCTTCACGGCGTCTTCATCACCTCACCGGTCCGCTGTGTACCCCCGGGGAACAAGCCCAGCGCCGAGGAGAGGGACCGTTGCCGACCCTTCTTCGAGAGAGAGCTGGCCCTGCTGCCGAAAGTACGGGTGATGGTCGCGCTCGGCCAGTTCGCCTACCAGTCGATCTGCACCCTGGTGGGTCTGCGTCCCCGGCCCCGGTTCGCACACGGCCTCGAGGTGGCCCTGCCCGATGGGCGCAAGGTCATCTGTTCGTACCACGTGAGTCAGCAGAACACCTTCACCGGCAGGCTCACGCCCGAGATGCTCGACGAGGTGTTCACGCGGGCGGTGCGAGCGGTCTGAGTGCGAGCGTTAGCTCCGGTTCGTCGCTGTCGGTCCATGGTTGGCTTCGTGATCGAAGCGGTGGCTGGGCACAGCGACCCATTTTCGGTCGAATAGTCCGTTTGTCTCTGGGGAGGCGACCGCAGCAGGCCGACGATGTTCACATGCATCCCCTCGAGCACCTCGACGCCTATCAGGTCACGATTGCGCGAGGTTCCGGCAGCGCCACGACAGGGCTGTGGCCCGCACTGGCCGCGGCCGCGATGGAAGGGCAGCCACCCCGGATCGATTCGCTGCCCGCCGAGCTCTACGAGGACGATCTCGAACGTGACGAACCTGGCATGTTCGACTACGACCTGCAAGAGGCCGTCTCCCAGCGCCTGGAGCCGCGGGCCGAAGATGACGATCTCGCCCTGGTGTTCTCCATCGACGACTACCGCCGCCTGCGCCGCGCGACCGCCGATTGACCTTCCCCCCTTCCCCGGTCCTGTTCTCGGGTCCCTGACGTCGCTCGGGTCCTCATCGCGAATGCGCAGGGTCAAGGGGTGGACGCGGCCCCGCTGCTGCTGATGGTTGCATCGACGGGCCTCACCCTCTCGTCCGGTAGGTTCGGGGGATGTCTGTCCGGCAGCGGGCACGCTCGATCTCTGCGTCGGCCGCCGGTAGGTGGGGAGGTGTCGCTCCCTGGGTGGCAGTCGCGGCCTATGTGCTGGTCGCGCTCGTCTACCTCGTCCGCGGCAGGATCAACTTCGACGAGGGCTGGTACCTCTACGCCGGACGGCTGGCGTACCGAGGTGAGGTCCCTTACCGGGATTTCGCCTATACCCAGACCCCGCTGCTCCCTTACGTCTACGGGCTGCCCCAGACCGTGCTCAGCTCGCTGTGGGTGGGTCGGGTCACCTCACTGGTGCTCGCTACCGCCGGCCTGGGGATGCTGGTGGTGCTCGTCCGCCGTCTCGCCCGCCCGCTCACGGCTGTCCTCACAGCCCTGCTGGTCGCCGCGGTACCACCCGTCGTCTATTTCCTCACGATCACCAAGACCTACGCGCTGAGCTTCGCGCTGTTCGCCGCCACGCTGCTCGCCCTCACCTCGGATCGCCCCCAGCGGGTCCGCTACCCGCTCGCAGTCGCTGCCGCCTCGGCGATGACCTTGACCCGCAGCCCCGGCGCGGGCCTGGCGGCAACGGTGTTCGTGTTCTGCCTGGTGACGGCCGAGGACGCGGTCGTGCGCAGAAACGTCGCCGTGACGGCAGCCGGCTTTGCCGCGGCACTCGTCGCCTTCATCCTCGTCGCGCCCGAATCCGCCCTGTGGAACCTCGTCGGCTACCACCAGCAGCTCTGGGAGGGCGTCGGGTACAGCACGAGGTTGAGCGACGTGCTCGGACGTCTGCCGGAGTGGTTCTCCTGGTACTCGGTGGCAGCGATCGTGATCCTGCTCGCCCTCGTGTTGGCGGCCGTGTCGCGACCGACCCGCGCCTACTGCCGCTCCCAGGGCGCCATCGTCGTGGGCGCCATCGGCGTGGTCACCTTCCTCGCCGTGCAGCTCGCCGCGAGCCAGTTCAACCCTGTGGAGTACGCGGTGCCCGTGTACCCGGTTGCTGTGGCGCTGGCTCTGGTGGTGATCGATCGCTTCCTCGTGGACGGCGAGATCGTGCTCCCTGCCACCGTGAGACGGTGGGGCGTCATCGTGCCGGCGGTGGCGATGGGTGTCGCCGGCGTGCTGCGGCTGACGCCGTCGGACTTCGTCGATCCGGCCGGCAGCGAGCTGGGCCTGACGGCGGCGGACCGGCTCGGGGATTACGTGGCCGACCACACTGCGCCCGGAGACGAGGTTCTCGCGCTGTGGCGCCAGGACGTCAACATCACCGCCGACAGTCCCGGTCCACCGGACGTGAGCGTCGGGATCTTCTCCTACACCGACCTCTCGACAGACCGTGCCGAGTCGGTGCACTTCTTGAACCTGCCCATGCTGTTGTCGCTGCTGGAGCAGCGGCGGCCGGCTGTGGTGGTGCTGGACGAGGTGGACTGGGCGGTGCTGGAGAGGAACGGCTTCTTCAGTGCCGAGCCCGGCGACCCGGGCGCGGTGGCAGCTCTCCTCGAGGAGGGATATGAGCTGACCTACGAGCAGGAGGGGCGCTCGGGCACCGGCGACGGCCGGGTGCGGGTCGAGGTCTGGCTCCGGCGGTGAGCCCGCTGCTGCTCGGACCGCCCTCACGGGCGATAGGGTGTGATTCCCACCCAGCGAGGAGAGTGAGGCGTTGGGGTACTACCTCGGAGTCGATCTAGGTACCACCTACACCGCGGCCGCGGTGTACCGGGAGGGCTCAGTGAGAGCTGTGACCCTCGGCAACCGCACGAGCGTGCTCCCGTCGGTCGTGTACCTACGTGAGGACGACAGCGTCATCGTGGGGGAGGCGGCCAACCGGCGAGCCATGAGCGACCCCGAGCGGGTGGCCCGTGAGTTCAAGCGTCGCGTGGGCGATCCCACGCCGGTGATGCTGGGCGGGAGTCCCTACGCCGCCGAGATGCTGATGGCCAAGATGTTCGGCTGGGTCGTCGATCACGTCACCCAACGCGAAGGCGGTCCGCCCAGCGCGCTGGCGATGACACATCCGGCCAACTGGGGGGCCTTCAAGACAGACCTCCTCGATCAGGCGATCCGCCACGCCGAGCTCGACGCCATCTGTCCGGTGACCAAGCTCGCCGAGCCGGTGGCGGCGGCGATGTCGTACGCCAGCAACGAGCGGGTGGAGGCAGGTGAGATCATCGCGGTCTACGACCTGGGTGGCGGCACCTTCGACGCCGTCGTGCTCCGCAAGGACCCCGACACCTTCAGCATGGTGGGCAGCCCCGAAGGCATCGAACGGTTGGGGGGCATCGACTTCGATCAGGCCGTGTTCCAGCATGTGGTCCGCTCGCTCGATCTCGACCTGGCAACCCTGGACGACGATCAGCTGACCATGGGCGCCATAGCCCGCTTGCGCACCGAGTGCTGCGACGCGAAGGAGGCGCTCTCGGGCGACACCGACGTCTCCATCACGGTGATGCTGCCGAAGCTGCAGACCGAAGTCCGTCTCACCCGCTCGGAGTTCGAGGCGCTCATCCGGGCACCGCTCAACGAGACGGTGGAGGTGCTCAAGCGGACCGTGCGCGGGGCTCATCTGGAGCTCGACCAGATATCGCGGATCCTGCTGGTGGGTGGCTCGTCACGCATCCCGTTGGTGGCGGAGCTGGTCGCGTCGGCCACCAATCGTCCCATAGCCATCGACGCCAACCCCAAGGACGCCATCGCCTTCGGGGCGGCACTCGCGGCGGCTCAGCTGGGCGGCGAGAGCGACGTGGTCGACACCACCACCATGGCTGTCAACCCCGAGGTCGACGAGAAGTCGACTCCGTCCTTCAAGACCCTGCCGGCCGCGGCGGCCGCCGCCGGGGGTTTCGCCGCAGGTGTGGCTGCCGCGGCGGCTGCCGCACCCACCCCACCGCCCGATCTCACGGCAGCCGCGGCCCCCACCCCACCGCCCGATCTCACGGCGGCTCCTCCCGCCGGGAGCGGTCAACCTGTCGGCCAGTACCGGGTGTCGGCTCCGCCACCGCAGCCCCCGACCCAGGCGACGCAACCCGTGTCGGGCCAGACGCCGCTCACGCCCGGCTACGACACGGCCGGCTACGACACGGCCGGCTACGACACCGGCAGCTACGGCGCCCCCCCTCCGGCCAAGAAGTCTGCCAAGGTGGGCGTGATCGCCGCGGTGGTCGTGATCGCCCTCATCGGCGGGTTGGTGGTCCTGTGGGCCCTGACCCGCTCCGGCGACGAGCCCGCGTCTCCCACGTTGGAGGCCGCCGACGACACGACCACCACCGACGAGGAGACGACGACCACCGACGAGGAGACGACGACCACCGACGAGGAGACGACCACCACCGACGAGGAGACGACGACCACGACCGAGGAGGAAGATCCCTTCGCGGGTTACACCTCGTCGATCGAGAGCGGTTACATGGACAGCTGCATGGCGGAGAACCCGGGCAACACCGACGCCGACCAGGAGTCGTACTGCCAGTGCACCTACGACAAGGTGAGCACCCAGATCCCCTTCGATGACTTCGTCGAGTTGTCGTCGTCGGCAGATCCGACCTCGCTGCCCCCGGAGCTACAGACGATTGTCGACGAGTGCAACCAACAGGTTTTCGGCTGAAGCGTCACCAGCGGATACCTTCGATTGCCCGGTGCCACGACCCCCACATGGAGAAGCCGCCCTCATGACCGGAGACTCCCGTATTGCAGCCGCGCTGGTGCTGATCGCTTTGCTGGTGCTGTCTGCCTGCACAGGTTCCAAACAGCCGACGAGCTACGACGACAAGGTCGAGGCGAACTTCGTCGGGGCCTGCACCGAACAGGGTTCCGGCGAGGACTTCTGCCAGTGCTCCTATGAGGGAATGCAAGAGACGGTCCCCTTCGACGTGTTCGCCGAGTTCGACGAAGTCCAGGCCGAGGCCGAAGACTCCGAGCAGATAGCTGACGAGATGCCGCCTGAGATAAGGAACGTGATCAACAACTGCTCGGCCGATCCGAGCTCGGGCGGCGTCGATCCCGATCAGGCCGAAGACGGCGGTGACACGACCGGCTCCAGCGAGACGACCGAGACCTCCGAGGGTGGTGGGGGCTAGCTCTGCCCGCGCCCGACCTCGGCCTTGGCCTTGGGTTCGGGTAGGCCCACTCGTACCCCGGGCTCGGCGCCGGCCGGCCAGCGGCGCCGGCTCTTGATGGCCAGCTTGCGCATCAGCGCGATGGCCCCGGGGTCGTCGTCGCCGGGCCTGGCGAGGATGGAGCCGTCGGCGATCATGCGGTCGATGATCTCGCGGCCCAACTCTGTGCGCACGACGGTAAGCGTCCAGTCGTGGTTCTCGCCGATCCCTCCCGTCGAGATGTCTGCATGCTCGGCGGCGAAGTCAGGGCAGTGGTTGCAGCCCTCGCGGGTCCAGGCGTGGCACTCCTTCAACGGGATCTCGTGGTACTCGCCGTTCGCCATCCAGATCTGGAAGACGCCTTTGATGTTCATCTTCACGATCTCGTGCCGGGCGAGGCCGTACTTGGCCCAGAACAGCTCCTCGAAGATCGCGTCGTCGAAGGTCTTGGAGCACAGCAGCCCGATGTTGAACACGATCGGCTTGGAGATCTTGCCCACCTTGCGGCTCCACATGACCGGTGGCACCGACGACTGGCAGCTCATGCCGACCAGTGCCAGCCGCTCGAAGCCCCGTTCGAGTGCCTCGTCGATGGCGAGGGTGTTGGCGGAGTAGGTGTAGCGGCTGCCTGCGGCGGCCAGCACCTCGTCCGGGCTGGTCGCCACGCCGGGCCTGGCCACCCAGTCCCCCTTGTCGCCGCCGAGGTAGGAGACGAGCGCGGCGTCCACATAGCCCTCACGCAGCGCCCAG
Organism: Acidobacteriota bacterium; assembly: GCA_003577145.1. Taxonomy (GTDB): domain Bacteria; phylum Actinomycetota; class Acidimicrobiia; order Acidimicrobiales; family Microtrichaceae; genus ATN2. The sequence goes on from QEUP01000016.1 coordinate 34,598, forward strand.
ATGAGGATCGCCGAGACGAGACCTCCGTCCTGGCCCAAGTCGTGCACCGTTTCGTCGCTGGCGCGGGTCAGCAAGATGTCGCGGTAGATGCCGGCGATCTCCTCGGCGGCGCGGGGCCGCCCGAAGAGATGCTCGTTCGCCTGTGCCTCCCAGAGCCGGAAACGGGGACACGCCCGGGTGCAGGACGTGCAGCCCTTCTGCCCGTGGACGCAGTCGTCGGGGCCGAGCTCGTCTTCGAGGTGGAAGGGCCGGTAGCCGCCCTGCTCGTGGTCATAGCCGAGCACGTCATGCGGGCAGGCGATGACACAGCCGGCACAGCCGGTGCACAAGTCGGTGTCGATCACCTCGGACTTGAGCTCTTTCCACTGCGCCGACCACCGCTCGCGCACCGGCTTGGTCACCCGCTCGGTCACCGTCATGGGAAGGACCCTAGCGCCCGGCTGCGCCGATCCGGGTCTCGAACACCTCGCTGCTTCGGCTGGCGCCTGCGCAGCGTTGCTGGCTCAGAGGCTGCGCTCGTACTCGATGACCGCGTCGATCTCGGCGTCGCTCAGGGTGTCGCCCCACGGTGGCATCGTGCCGATGTTGCCCGTCTTGCCGTTGACCACGATCTCCTTCTGGTCGGCGACGTTCGGGTACTTCTCGGCCACCGCACCGTCGGCAAAGGCGGGACCGGTCCCGCCCTCGCCCGAGGCGCCGTGGCAGCTCGCGCAGTTCTGGTCGAAGACGGCCTGGCCGTCGGCCGAGGAGCCGGCCCCGTCCTGTGCCTGTGGCTCACCGCCACCCCCGTCGCCGGCTGCCAGGGCAACTACGGACAGGACGAGGGCGATCACCGCCAGGACCACCGCTGCGCCGATCCACGTCGCCAGGCCCGACCGGACAGGCACCTCGCTGTGGCCGAAAGGCTGGTTGTCAGAGATGGGCATGGCGTCGTATTTAGTTCACTGCCGAGCAGAGTTACAAGTTGCCGCAGGTCCGATGTGGGCGTCAGGAGACGGTGCAGCGTGGATTCAAGCGGTGCTCGGCGGGATCCCCTGGCGCGGCGATGGCGTCGGAATGCCGATCAGCCGGCCAGCCGCCGGCTCAAGACATCGACGAAGTCGCGGCTCACGAGCGGCAGCGGCTCGGGCCGCACCACCGCGCGGACGGTCCGAACGAAGGGGGGGTCCAGCGCCAGGATCGCCACCCCCGGAGTCCGGCGGTGCTCTGCGAAGACCTGCGGCAACAGGGTCGCGCCCAGTCCCGCGCTCACGAACGGGACCAGCATCTCCCGTTCGGTGGTTTCGATGGCGATGTCGGGCTCGGCGCCGAGCTCCCCGAACACGGCTTCGACGACGAGCCGCAGCCCCTCGCCCCTCGCCAGGGCGATCAGCGGCAGTTCGGCGATGTCTCTGCGGGGCACCACCTCGAGAGCCGCGCTGTCCCAGTCCCCGGGCACCACCAAGACGAATGGCTGCAGGCCCTCGGCAGCCACCCGGAGCCGGTCGGTGTCGGCCGGGGAAGCCGCAACGAGGGCGACGTCGAGCACACCTTGACGGACGTCGTCGCGCAAGCGGTCCGAGTCGCCGCTGGCGAGCAGATCGAGGCTCACCTCGGGTCGGGCCGCCCTCATGTCGGCGAGCACGGCAGGCAACAGATCGGCGCCGAGGGTTGGTGTCGTCCCGATGCGCAGGCGTCCGAGGCGACCCGCGGCGGCATCGCGGGCGTCGGCGTCGGCCCGGCGCAGCGCCGCCAGCGCCACCCGGCAGCCCTCGACGACCACCCGGCCGGCGGGAGTCGGCGCGGCGCCGTGTCGCCCGCGCACGAACAGCGGGGCGCCCAGCTCTCGCTCTACACGCCGGAGGCGCCGGCTCAGCGCCGGTTGGGCGACCCGGAGCTCGCCGGCGGCAGCGCTGAGGGTGCCTGCGGCTGCGATGGCGTCGATCATCTCCAGGTCGCGGCGATCCATAACAAGAAGTTATGCTAATTGAACTCGAACGGTCTTGGACGGCATCGAATCGGTCGGGTAGTACTGCTCCTGTGGACATCTTCGAGGCCGTCGGGGTCGTCGTCGTCGGGCTGGGCGCCGGCGTGCTCTCGGGCATGTTCGGCGTGGGCGGCGCAGTGCTCACCACGCCCGGCATCCGCCTCTTCGGCGCCACGCCCATCGCCGCGGTGGGGTCCACCATCCCCGCCATCGTCCCCGGTGCCCTCTGGGGCACCTACAGGTATGCCAGGGCCGGGCTGGTGGACTGGAGACTGGGGTTGCTCAGCGGCGTCAGTGGTGCCGGGCTCGCCGTCGCCGGGGCCTGGGTGGCCGGCTTGTTCGACGCACGCTGGCTGATGGTCCTGACCGCCCTCCTTCTTGCCGCGAGCGGCGCCCGCCTGCTGACGCCGCCACGGCGACCCGCTGAAGGGGAGGTCACCCGGCCGCGAGGCGCGACACCCCGTCCACCACCTCCGGCTTGGGGGCTGCCCGCTGAGCCCGAGGCCTCGCCTGCGGCTGTGAGCACGGCCGTCGGGCGCCCGCCGCACACGACGACACCAAGCGGCGCGGCTCTGGCCGTAGGCGTGGTTGCCGGCTTCGTCGCCGGTCTCCTCGGAGTGGGAGGCGGCGTGGTCATGATGCCGCTGTTCACGAGCGTGCTTCGTGTGCCCATCAAGACCGCCGTCCCCTCGAGCCTGGTGGCGGTGGCGATCTTCTCGGTCCCGGCGATGGTGGCCCATGCCGTGTTGGGCCACATCGACTGGGCCTACGCCGCGTTGCTGGTGGGAGGGGGGGTGCCGGGCGCTCAACTCGGCTCGAAGCTGACCATCGGCGCCAGCGAACGGGCTGTGCGCCTGATGTTGGGCGGCTTCTTCGTCGCTATCGCCCTGCTGTACGGCGGGCGGGAGTTGGCCGGAGTCCTCACGTGAAGCGTCGGCGGTCGCCGGGCTGGACCAGCAGTTCTGACGTGCTGTCAGGGGTTCGCGCTTCTTGGTTACCGACGGGTAACATGACGGCATGGACCTGACCTACCCGGCTGAGGCCGAGGACTTCCGCCAAGAGATCCGAGCCTGGCTGGAGGAGAACCTGCCCGAGGGGTGGTTCGACGACGGCTTCGAGATGGACCAGGCGGAGCGTGAGCGCTTCAACAAGGAATGGCCCGAAAAGCTCCACGAGGGTGGCTGGATCTGCGCGAGCTGGCCCGTCGAGTACGGAGGGAAGGGCCTGAGCCTCATCGAGTCGGTCGTGTTGAGCGAGGAGTTCCACAACGCGGGCGCGCCGATGCGAGGGGACTTCTTCGGTGACACCCTCGTCGGTCCGACCATCCTCCAATGGGGCAGCGAGGAGCAGAAGAAGGAGTTCATCCCCGGGATCCTGAGCGGCGAGATCGCCTGGTGCCAGGGGTTCTCCGAGCCCGACGCCGGGTCGGACCTCGCCTCGCTCAAGACAACCGCCGTGCTCGACGGCGACGAGTGGGTGATCAACGGGCAGAAGATCTGGACGACGCAAGCCCAATGGGCGGACTACATCTTCGTGCTGTGTCGCACCGACCCCGAGGCACCCAAGCACAAGGGCATCTCCTATCTGCTCTGTCCCATGAAGCAGCCCGGCATCGAGGTCCGCCCGATAGTCCAGCCCGACCGGACGGCCGAGTTCAACGAGGTCTTCTTCACCGACGCCCGCTGCCCGAAGGACAACGTCGTCGGAGGTGTCAACGAGGGCTGGAAGGTCGCCATGACGACCCTCGGCTTCGAACGGGGCACCTCGGCCACGACCGGGTACCGGCGCTTCGAGAGCGAGTTGAACTACATCATCTCCAAGGCCCGCGAGAACGGCAGGATCCACGACGGACTCGTCCGCCAACGATTGGCCCACGCCTACTCCAAGGTGCAGATCATGCGGATCAACGGCTACCGCACCCTCACGGCGTCGCTGCAGGACAGGAACGACATGGGGATCGTCGCTCTCGGAGCGACCAACAAGATGTTCTGGAGTGAGTACCACCGCGACGCCATGGAGCTGGCGATGGATGTCCTCGGCGCGCACGCTCAGGTGCTCACCGGCACACCCGACCACGAGGAGCAGGTGCCCGGTTACGGTGTGCGAGCACCGGACCCGCGCTACCCCGTCAGCGGGCTGCAGTCGTCGTTCTTCTTCTCGCGATCCGAGACCATCTGGGGTGGCACGGCCGAGATACAGCGCAACATCGTCGGCGAGCGGGTCCTCGGTCTGCCGAAGGAGCCCAAGCCGGCACAGGCCGAGAAGTAGGGCGGTCGTCGCTGGCGACGACAGCGTGAGTGGCCCCGGGAGCGGTGTCCGGGGTCACACTGCGCCCGGATGACATTGCAGTCTTGTTACAGTCGTTGACGATGCCGGACCCCCTCGATTCCCCTTCAGCCACTCGCCGCCGGAGCTGGCGCCAGCGCCTACTCATCGGCTCCGGTGCTTTCCTCACCGCGGTCTGCCTGCTCGTGGCGGGCGGTCTGGCGTGGGGTGTCTGGAAGTGGGCCCAGATCGAGCGGGTGAGCGTCTCGCTCGACGAGGCCGGCTTCGACGAGCCCCAGAACTTCTTGCTGGTGGGCTCCGACAGCCGCGCTGCGGTGGACGGCTCCGGTTCCGACGCCGGCGTGCTGGTCGGCGGCGGCAGCCCCACCGGGCAGCGCGCCGACACCATCATGATCGCCCGGGTCCACCCCGACGGCGAGCGGATCGAGCTGCTGTCGTTGCCACGCGACCTGTGGCTGCCACTCGCCGGCACCGGCGAGGAGGAGCGGATCAACGGCGCCTACAACTCGGGTCCCCAAGAGCTGATCGACACGATCTCGATGAACTTCGGGATCCCGATACATCACTATGTGGAGGTGGACTTCGAGGGCTTCAAGCGCACCGTGGACGCCCTCGGCGGTGTTCCGATGTACTTCGACTCCACCCTCCTCGACACGGAGTCGGGCCTGTACATCGACGCGACAGGCTGTCGGGTGCTCGACGGCTCCGAGGGTCTCGCCTATGCCCGCGCACGAAACCTCCAGTACAGCGACGGTGTGGAATGGCGCGACGACCCTTCGGGTGACCTCGGTCGCATAACGCGCCAGCAGCAGTTCCTCCAGGCGGCGCTCGCCAAGGTGACCGCGCTGGATCTCACCGACATCTCGACTGTCAGTGACCTCGTCGACATCGCCGTCGACAGCGTCGTGATCGACGAATCCCTCAGCTTCGACGAGCTCGTCGCCCTGGGCCAGCGGTTCTCGGAGTTCGACCCGGAATCGCTCGAAGCCCACTCGATCCCAGCCGTCCCCGACGAGACCGACGGGGGCGCGTCGGTGGTACTGGTCGACGAGAGCGCAGCCGCGCCGCTAGTCGAGGCGTTCGGCGGTTCCCTCGAGGCAGCCGGGACCACCACCTCGGTCGAACCGGTTGCCGTCAGCGTCCTCAACGGCAGCGGCGTCCCGGGTCAGGCCCACGAGGCCGGGAATTCGCTCGAAGCCCTGGGCTACGGCATCCTCGGTGTCGCTGACGCACCCGACTCGCCAGTGTCCGAAACCGTCGTCCGCCACGGCGCCGCCGCCGAGGGTGCTGCGGGAGAGGTCGCTGATCTGCTCGACGCCGAAACCGAGCTCGACACCTCACTCGGCGAGGACGAGGTCGTCATCGTCACCGGCACGGACTTCAGTGGTGTGCACGCCGTGGACGAGGGGGCAGGGTCGTCCTCCTCCCCGGCGACAGGACCGGGCGAGCCCGCGACCACCACCACCGAAGCGCCGGGCGTCGTGCCCGCCGACCCGCCCCCAGGCGTGACCTGCGAATGATTTCATTTGCGTGACGGTCGGCGGTTCTTGTCCGAGCGGTGAGGCTATCCGCCGGAACTGGGTTGAATAGGGGGAACCTGACGTCGGACCCGAGGTGATGCCATGGGACTGTTCAAGAAGATGAAGTCGATGAGCGGCGGTGTGTCAAAGGACCTGCTGCAGAACGGCGTGCTCGCGCGCGGGGTCATCGTCGGTGTCGAAGGAACCCGTGTCAGCACGGGCCACGACCACGACCCCCATCCGGTCGTCGTCTTCACTGTCGAGGTGACCCTCGACGGCCAGGACCCCTACCAGGCGACATGTCGCCAGGCGGTGCCGCTGGCCACCGTCCCGCAGTTCGTCCCCGGTCAGACGATGGTCGCCGTGCGGGTCAACCCGAACGACCGCGACGAGATCGCCCTCGACCTGGCGACCCCTCCGCCCACCGTGACGGCCAAGCCCTCCGAGGGGCCGAGGGCGTCGGACATCCTGCGAACCGGTGACCCGGCCAAGGCGGTCATCGTCCAGACCCAGCCACTGGGGATGAAGAACCCCGAGGGCGTCGATCTGCACGCGTTCGTGCTGACCGTCATCCGTGAGGGCCAGGCTCCTTACCAGGTGCAGGTCGGCAACCCGGTGCCCGAGGCCGCAGTCCCCCTCCTGTATCCGGGGTCGGAGCTACCGGCCAAGGTCCGAAGCGACAACCCCGAGGGGGTGGTGATCGACTTCGAGGCCGCGCTGGCGCAGTACCAGTCGGGTCCGGGCTAGCCTCGGACCTGTTCGCGAGGAACCCATCAGGGGGGTGCAATGGAGTTCAGTGACCGCGAGACCTACGGCGCCGACGTGGCCACGACCTTCGCGATGTTCTGTGACGACGAAGCGACCGTAGCGCGGGCCGAGGCCGTGGGGCACCGGGATGCCAAGGTGCTCGAGAGCAGCGAGGACGGTGAGGACTACGTCATCAAGTCCTCGCGGGTCGTCGACGTCGACCTGCCGGGATTTGCCAAGAAGGTCCTGAAGCCGACCAACACCATGATCCAGACCGACCGCTGGGGACCCGAATCCGACGGGGCTCGCGCAGGTAGCTTCGACATCGACGTCAAGGGTGCGCCCGTGAAGGTGCGGGGCACGATGACTCTCACGCCCACCGACGGCGGCTGCGTGCACGAGGTCACAGGGAACCTCGAGGTGAAGGTGCCCCTGGTGGGAGGCCGCATCGCCAAATGGGCGGCCGGGGACACCAAGGAGACGCTGCGGGGCGAGATGGAGTTCAACCAGCAGCGACTTGCCGGCGGCTGAGAGCGTTCGCCGAGCGACGGCGCTTCAGTGACAGCGCCGTGTCGAGCCAAGTGCATGCTGGCTGCGGCGAGCCGTGGCCTCAGATGAGTGCCGGCAGGCCCCGGACCAGCAGGTAGATGCCGATCAGCCCGAGCACGCCCACCATGAACCACTTGCCGTAGCGGTCGAGGAACGTGCGGAGGCGGCCCAATAGCACCTCTGATCCGGACGGCACGACGACGGTCATCGCCAGCGGTACCCAGGCCGGGATGAGAACGATCACGACCGCGAGCGCGAACGTCGTGATCTCGGCGGTCTGACCGGCGTCGCTGAGGGCGATGTCTTTGACCGCGACCGTGAAGGGCAGAAGCGTGCTGAAGTTGGTCGCCATGAGGGCGACCCCACCCAGGAAGCCCAGCAGCGGGCGCGGATCGGATGGCGGTTTGTCCTCTCTGGGCCTGGCCGGCCGCAAAGCGGTGAACGCCGCGGCGAGGACCAGAACCGTTCCTGCGGCGACGTCGATGCTCGCGCTGAGAGTCGACTTGCTGTCGAGGGTCATGGACCGGAAGGCGACGCCGACGAGCACCCCGATGGCGAGGAGCGGGATGGCCGTGCCGATCGTGAAGATGCCGGCTCGGAACACGGGACGCGATCGTGTCAGCAGCACCACCGTTGCCAGGAAGATCGTCGGGCTGACGGCTGCCATGAAGGCGAGCGGCAGAACCCGACCGAGGAGCTGGCCCATCAGCCACCCCGGGTCCGTCGAGATCTCACAGCATCCGGTCTAGCAGGAGTGGCGAACAGGTTTTGTGAACGCGCGTGGCCCCTATAGGGGCCTTTTGGGTTCACAAAACCGGCTGCTGTTGCGGCTGGGGCTGCGTTCCGTGTGCGATCGAGTCGGTGGTCGAACCCATCGGGCGGGTGTACCAACCTGGAGAGCGCTGCACCCCCAGACCGCGCGAGACTTTGCCATTGGGTAGCCATCGCAGTGACGTGAAGGGATAGCGGTGAGTGACGAGTTCGACCTGACCGCTTTGGCCTCGGCACCGTTCGCGGGGCCCATCACCTTTGCCCGCCGGCTGCAGACGCGTGACCTCACAGACGTGGATGTGGCTGTGGTGGGCATCCCGTTCGATCTCGGCACCTCCTACCGGTCGGGCGCGCGGTTCGGGCCGCGCGCGATCCGCGAGCAGTCGCTGTACGTCGGCGAGTACCCGTGGGGTCACTGGCCCTGGGAGTTGAACCTGTTCGAGGAGTACCAGGTGATCGACTGGGGTGACCTGCCGATGACAGTCTTCTGGGCCGGGTACCCGGAGAAGATGGTCGAGGATGTGCGCCGAGAGGTCGGGGCGATCCTCGGGTGTGGCGTCCGGGTCCTCGGGCTGGGCGGTGACCATATGGTCTCCTACCCACTGCTCGCTGCCACCGCGGCGACTTACGGCTCGCTCTCGCTGGTGCACCTCGACGCCCACTCGGATACGTGGGACATGGGCGATGCGGTGAACCACGGCACCATGTTCCGCCACGCCGCGCTAGAGGGCTTCGTCGATCCGGCGCGGTCGATACAAGTGGGCATGCGCACGCCCAACCCCGACACGTGCGGCTTCAGGATCGTCGATGCCGACGTGCTGCTGGACCGCCCCTTGGAGGACACCATCGCAGAGGTCCGGGAACGTGTAGGGGACAACCCGGTGTATCTCACATTCGACATCGACTTCCTCGACCCGAGCTGCGCACCGGGGACAGGCACACCGGTTGTGGGCGGTCCCAGCGCCCGCCAGGCACGCAAGCTGCTGCGCGGGTTCGCCGGACTCGACGTTGTCGGCGCCGACATCGTCGAGGTGGCACCTGGACTCGATCCAACCGGTGTGACAGCTGTCACCGGTGCGACGATCGCGCTCGATCTCCTGCATCTGCTCGTGCCGGCCGCTGGCTGATCGCTCGCAGGGGTCCGGAGCGGGCGGGAGCCGGCTTGGTTCACGTCAGGAGCCCGTGTCGGGCCCGGGGGAACCCGAGGAGGAGGTGACGTCGGTGGTCACGGCGCTAGAGCCAGTCCTTGCGCCGGAACAGCAGGTACAGACCGCCTGAGATCACGATGATGAGCAGCGTCGAACCGATGGCACCGGAGATCCTGCCCGAGCCCGGGTAGGGGACGTTCATGCCGAAATAGCCGGTGAGGAACGCCGGCACGGCGATGATGGCTGCCCAGCCGCTCACCTTCTTGACGATCTGGTTCTGGCGGTACTCGCGCAGGCTGAGGTTGGTCTCGACGATCGTGCTGACGAGGTCGCGCAGCGACTCGGTCGACTCGCTCACCCGCAGCGTGTGGTCGTAGACGTCCTGGTAGTACGGGTAGAGCGCCTCGGTGACGACCGCGTGGTCGCGGCGCATGAGCGAGCTCAAGGCTTCGCGCATCGGAACCGCGAGCCGGTGGAAGTGCACGAGCGCACGCCGCATGTCGAACCACTGCCGTTGCCGCTCGAGCTGGATGGGCTCGTCGACGAAGAGGCTCTCGCTCACGTCGTCGTAGTAGTAGTCGAACGCCTGCACGGCCTCGAAGTAGCCGTCGACAACCACGTCGAGCAGGCCGTACAGGAAGAAGCCGACGCCGCCGCGGGCGAGATCGGTCGACCGGTCCCAACGATCGAGCACGTCCTCGATCGGGAAACCGTCCGAGTCGCGGATGGTCACAAGCCAGCGGGTGCCGACGAACGTGTCCACCTCGGTCTCGTCGAGGCGACCTCGGTCGGTGTCGACGCCCACGGCTCGACAGGACAGGAACAGGTGCGTGGGGTAGTAATCGACTTTGGGGCGTTGCCTGGATTTGATGACGTCTTCGATGGCGAGATCGTGCAGGCCCAGCTCGTCGGCGAGCTCGTGGAGCTGTTGCGTCGCGGGAGCGCAGAGATCGATCCACACAACGGTGTCGGGCTCATCGAGGTACTCCGACACGTCAGCTACCGGGAAGTCCTCTGCTGTCAGGACCCCGCTGCGATAGGCGCGGGTGCGCGCGATGCCACGGCTGGCCGGCGGCGTGGTCTCGGTCGAGGCGTCGGGCCGGTCGGAGCGGGCAGCGTCGTGGGGAGCCGGCTCGGGAACGTCCACTGTCGCAATCTAGCTCTGGGAGGGTTGAAGATTGCGTTTGGCGCTTCGAGGCACTCCAACGGGGCGGCCTTCGGCGGGGCGACGACCAGATCAGCGGCGTGTGGCCACCCCGAGTACGCGTCGCCTGTAGGGATCGAGCCCGAGTGTGACGGCCACCTCGAGCGACAACGACATGTAGCCCTTCTCACCGAGCTCGTCGGTCAGCGAATCGGGCTCATCGAGCACCGCCTGGTAAGCCGCTGTCAGCCGCTCCCGCCAGCCGGCGGTCTCCTCGTAGGCGTCGACGGTGAAGCCCACCTCTGAGAGAAGAGGTGTGTAATCGGGTACGGGGTCGAGGCCGAGTACCGGGTACCCCTGCACGTGCGCCGGCTCCACCTCGAAGGCGGTGAACAGCAGCCTGCTGCCCGGTCTCAGGACGCGGGCGATCTCGTGCAGCGCCGAGCGCTTGTCTGTCGAGTACTGGAGCGCGTCGACGGTCAGGGCGGCATCCGCGAAGAGGTCGGGGAGTCCCGTCTCCTCGAACGAGCCCACCCGGAACTCGGCGGACCCGCCGAGGCCCACCCTCTGGCTCCGGGCCTCGGCCCTGGCGACTCCTACTTCAGAGATGTCGATGCCGGTGAGCGCGGCGCCGGTTTCGCGGGCGATCAACAGGCCGGGGCCGCCGGTGCCACAGGCCAGGTCGACGAGGCGGTCATCCTCTGCGAGCCCGGAGTCATGGGCGATCCGCTGCGCCTCGGCGAGGGTCAGGAAGCTGATGTGGGAGAACTCGGCGGGGAAGTCCGTGCCGCAGGCCAGCCGCAGCCAGATGTCCTGCAGCGCGGGGCTGTCAGCGCCGTCGGCGTAAACCGCGTCGTAGCCCTCGGCCACCAGCGCCCGCGCGTTCGCAGCGGATGGTTCGCCGGCTTGGGCGTCAGCGGCATGTGTCGGCACGGCCGTCGAGCCTAGACCTGACCAGCGTGGAGCCGGCCCGGCGCGTTTTGGCGCGGGGCCTTCGGAGCCGCCCCACCGGTGGCCACTCGATAGCGGATCCCCGGGGTGTGACTGTAGGGTCACCCGGATGACCATCGTGGCTCCCGGCGAGCACGAGCTCCTCGTGTTCTGGGTGCAGCTGGCCGTGCTCTTGGCGACCGCTCGACTGCTCGGAAGCCTGATGCGTCGTTTCGGTCAGCCTTCTGTCGTGGGCGAGCTCGCCGCGGGGCTCGTGCTCGGGCCGTCGGTGTTCGGCGCGTTGTTCCCGGACGCGGCCGCGTGGCTCTTCCCCGCCGATGACGTCCAGGGCGGGATGCTCTTCGCCATCGGCTGGATCGGCGTCGTGCTGCTGTTGATCGTCACGGGTTTCGAGACGGACCTCTCGCTGATAGCCAGGATGGGTCGAGCGATGGCTGTGGTCCCTCTAGGCAGCCTGGTTGTGCCGTTCCTGCTCGGCCTGCTGACGGGGTTCTTGATCCCCGATCGGTTCCTCGGCGAGTCAGGAGATCGCTCGATCTTCATGCTCTTCATGGCGGCCGCGCTGAGCATCTCGGCGCTGCCGGTGATCGCGAAGGTCTTGGCCGAGCTCGGCTTCATGCGGCGGAACTTCGGGCAGGTCACCATCGCCGCGGGGATGATCGACGACATCGTCGGGTGGATCGCACTCGGCATAGTCGCCGGCCTGGCCAGCTCAGGTCGGTTCTCGTACGCCGATCTCGGTGCCACGCTCGCGGGCCTCGCTGTGTTCATCCTGTTGGCCTTCACGGTCGGCAAACGCGCCGTCGAAGCAGTCATGCGGCACATGCGGGCGAGGTCCGCCCCCAACTACTCGTGGCTGGCCCTGATCGTCGTCGTTGCGCTCACCTACGGCTCGATCACTCAGTACATCGGTGTGGAGGCGGTCTTCGGTGCGTTCGTCGCCGGCATCGTGATGGGCCGTTCCCGATTGCGGAACCGGGACGCCGAGGAGGTGCTCAAGGCGGTCACTGTCGGCGTGTTCGCCCCTATCTTCTTCGCTACCGCCGGGCTGCGTGTCGATCTCACGAGCCTCACCGAGCCGACCGTATTGCTATGGGCGGGCATCGTCTTGTTCATGGCGAGTGCGTCGAAGTTCGTCGGCACCTTCCTCGGGGCCAAGCTCGGTCGGCTACCGAACCGGGAGGGGCTGGCGCTGGCAATCGGACTCAACGCACGGGGGAGCCTCGAGATCATCATCGCGTCGGTCGGCCTTTCCCTCGCGGTGCTCAACACCGACAGCTACAGCATCCTGGTGTTGATGGCGATGGCGACATCGATGATGGCGCCTCCCCTGCTGCGCCTGGCGGTCCGGGGCTGGGAGGGTGAGCCGGAGGAACGCAGGCGCTTGAAGGCCGAGGAGATGCTCGGCAACAACGTCGTGGTTCGTCCCGAGCCGATCCTCCTACCGGTGCACGCAGGTCCCAACTCGGTCACCGCCGCCCAGGTCATGCATCTCGCCTGGCCTGTCGAGGTCGAGGCCACCGTCATCCCTGTGGGTGACGACGTCGGCGAGGACGATCTGCGCGCCATCGCCGACGTGTTCGAATCGCGACCGCACGAGCAGATCCGCGTCGACCCGTCGGCGGGGTTCGAGAGGGTCCTGGCGGAGGCCGCCATGGGCTACGGCGTGATCGGCCTGGGGGCGGAGTTGGATCCGAGCGGTGACACCCTCTTCTCCACCTTCGTCGAGGAGATCATCGCCGGCAGCGCCATCCCGACGGTCATCGTTCGAAGGGCGCTGGATCTCCGAGGTCCGCTGCCCGGGGCCTTCGCGCGGGCAGTCGTGCCGATCGGTGGCACCAAGGCGTCACGCTCGGCACAGGAGGTTGCCTTCAACCTGAGCGCCAGCATCGGAACGGAGATCCATCTCACCCACGTTGTGCCCCGGAGCAAGGAAAGCGAAACCGTCGGCTCGATGGCGCGCAGTCGAGTAGTCGTGACCGACGAGCCGGCCGTTCCGGACCTGACGACGCGCCTCATCGAGGAGGCGATCGACTTCGCCGTCGACGCCGAGGCGCGAGTCGTGTACTCGGTGCGGACCGGCGTCTCGACTGCCGGTGTGATCATGGCCGCCGTGGCAGAGGAGGGGGCCGATCTGCTGGCGCTCGGGGCACGGGTCCGGCTGATCGACGGCAAGCCCTTCCTCGGTCACAACGTGGAGCAACTCCTCCGGGAGTGTCCTGCGACGGTCATCCTGGTAACCCATCACTGACCCCTTGCTCCCGGCCGCGACCGGCGAGTCCGCAGCGGTCGTTACAGTGGGATCCACGGGCGGGTCCACGCTGAGTTCCAGCAGCGGGAAGGAATTCGATTGGAATGGTGCTCGAGCACCTCGCGGCGGGCGACGACGGGGTCGAGTTCCTGCCCCACAAGACGCGCCCGCCCTTGGCGTCCAGCCTCATCTCGCGGCCAAGGTTGATCGAGCTCGTCGGCTCACGCCAGGTCGTAGCCCTCGTGGCCCCTTCCGGATACGGCAAGAGCTGTCTGGCTTTGGCGTTGGCCGAAGCCTCCCCGGGCCCCACCGCCTGGTACACCGCCGATGACACAGACGTGGACAGCGGCGCGGTGACCGGATACCTCGCCCACGCTCTGGCGCGGGCCTGGCCCGACCTGGCCGCGGAGGTCCCTGCCGCCGGCCGCGAACAGGGGGGTGGGGCACTCCTGGTGTACCTCCTGTCCGAGCTTGCCGGCCCCGGGTGTCTGGTGATCGATGATGCACATGCGCTTCCCCGGGACGTGATCGAGGATGTGATCTCGATCATCGACGCCAACCGCCAGAGCAACCTTCGACTGATCGTCTGTACGCGCGGGCCACTGCTGCTGCCACTCCTCGGAGCTGAGGCTGAAGGAAGGGGGGTCACGCTCGACGCCTCCCAACTCGGCTTCGACCGGGACGAGATCGCTCGGCTGCTCAGCGGACTCGAGCTCGACGTCGACGAGATGCAGGCTTCCACGGGTGGCTGGCCTCTGGCGTTGGGGTTGGCGTCGTCCCGGACAGCGCTGGGGACTGACCCCTTCACCGGCTTTCATCGGGTTCGCCTTGCCGACGCCGCCCTCTCGGGCCTCACCGCGGAGGCCAGGTCCTTCCTTGCGTTGATCTCGCGCCTGCCGGGCGTACCGGTACCGGCCGTGCTCGAGCTGCTCGACGTGGAGGCCCGCACGGAGGTCGAACGCTACGTCGAGGCGAACCCGTCACTCGTGCAGACGACAGAGGATGGTTGGTGGCGTGTCCGCGACCTCATCCGCGATGTGCTTGGCCACGAGGCGGTCATCCCCAGTAGGGCCGTGGCCCTGGCGGATCGACTGCTGTCAGCAGGCGAACCGGTGCAGGCGCTGCACCTCCTGGCCAGGGAGGCGCAATGGACCGCCTACCGGCGTGCCCTGGAGGCGGTGGTGCCTTCTCTGATCGAAACCGGACGATGGCGTGTGGTGCGTGACGCGTACAGGCTGCTCCCGGAAGGGGAGAGAACTCCAGTGCTGCGACTCGCCGACGCCAACGCGGCGTTCGAGCTCAACTGGCTCGACGCCGATGCCGGCCAGTCTCCCGGATACATCGATGCGGATCAGCTGGAGGCCCTGGTCGACCAGATGCGCCTCGTTGGAGAGGCGGAAGCGCTTCGGGCATCTGCCATCCTGGTTCTGTTCTACGTCCGTGATGGCGACCCGAGGGCCATCCCCACCGCTGTTGCGGCCCTCGAGACAATGGTCCCCGATCTCGACGACGGCGAGGGCATCAGCTACGCAGTCCGCGCCGCCGGCGCTGACGTGGCGATGTCGCTGGCGATGCTGTTGTTGTCGCTGGGGATGTCGCTTCTCTTCTGTGGTAGCAGGCAGGCTCTGCAACGGAGCCGCACGCTGCTGGAAGCGGCTTTCCGTGCGTATCGCTTCCTCGGTCAGGACCCGACGCCACTGCAGGGGATGGCGGCTTTCTATCGGGCCACGATCTACGCCGAACCAGCGGGCGAGGCCCTTGGTCAACTCGAGGCGGCGGTGGCCTGGTTGCAGGAGAGAGATCATCCCTTCGCCGCCCATCGGCTGTGCGAGCTCGGACTGCTCCAACTGGATCTAGGCGACCTGGATGCGGCCGAGCATCACGCCAACATCGCCCTTGACCTGTGCGCACGGAGGGGAAGCGCGGTGCTCACGCCGGTAAGGGCGCTGCTGTTCGCCGTGGCGATCCTGCGGGCCGGTAGCGCTTCAACCACCCCGGCTGACGGCGAGGAGATCTGGTGCTCGTTGAGAACCGATCAGCGGGTGCGCCAGTTCAGTCCGTACTTCGCGGCACTGTTCGGCCAGTGCCTGGCAGACGTGTCGGCCTACGGCGATGCGGAGGTGTGGCTGGCGCGGGGTAGAGAGGCGGTCGGAGGGCAGTTGCAGGGCCTCCTGTTGGCCCCGTACCTCGATCTGCTCGAACTGCGGTTGCTTGTCGCGCGAGGCGATGCCGCAGCAGCCGGGACGTTGGCGCAAGAGCTGATCGACGGGGCGCACTACGCGGGCCTCGACTCGGCGGTGCCGATGATCATGGCCTCGGTCGCGGCGGAGCTCGCCAGGCACGGGCGACCGGAAGCAGCGTCGACACTGCTGGAGACAGACCTGGAGCCGCGGTGGATGCGGCTGCTGCGGGCAAGTCTGGGTCAGGTCGACTCGACCACTCAGGCGATGCGGCTCGACCTTCGGTTCCTCGGCGATGAGATCACCTGCTTGCGAAACGGCGTCTTGATGCGCCCGCCGACCGGGTTCGCGGCGAAGCTGCTCGCGTATCTCGTCGCATCGAGGGGCACCGCCGAAGTCGACGCAGCCATCGAGGTGTTGTGGCCGGGTGCCGACCCGGATGCGGGTAGGAACCGGCTCCACGGAGTGCTCCTGCGCCTGCGCCGGATGCTGGGCCTCCCCTCCGACGGACCCATCGAGTGCTCCGATGGCCTGATCCGCCTCAGAGAGAGCCCGACACTTGATGTCGACGCCTGGGAGTTCCAGCGGATCGTCGCCGGCACAGCCGGGCACGACCTGGAGCACGCTGCGCGCCTCTACAGGGGCGAGTTCTGTGCCAAGCAGTTCGCTTACGAGGATTTCGCGATCGACTACCGCAGGGTGCTGCGTGGCCAGTACCAGCATGCGGCGAGGGAGGCTCTCGGCGCTGGGCTCGAGCAGAGCCGCGCGGGCGAGTTGGCCGATGTCGCGAGGACTGCCTGGCGCCTGAACCGTGACGACGATGAACTGTGCCTGCTCGTCACCGAGGTGCTCGCTGCCTCGGGTCGCCGCGGGGAGGCCGGCGAGGTCGTATCCGGAACCGCCGAGGCTCTCGAAGGGCTAGGTGTGCCAACCGAGGATTTCGGGCGGCGCGGGCAGGACCTGCTCGCCCGCTTGTTCGTCGAGGAGAAGGGCGTGGCGCACTCGCCTCTGTCACCACCAGCACGGAGGGATCTCGCCGGTTAGTCGCCAGTCCTTCTTCGGGCATCTCGGGGGGAAGGTGTCGTCGATGTCGATGAAGCGGGGTGGTCCCCACACGAACACATCTCTCTCGTTACCGGCACCTCGCGAGCGATCACCGGGCACGAGGTCCTGGTGCGGGGAGTTGAACGACACGTACCGGCCGTCGCCGCTGATCGAGGGGTACAGGTCAACAGTGCCCAGACCAGCCGTGGCCCTGCCGGTGGTGACGCTTGGCGTCACGAGCGTCAGCGCTGGAGGGTTTCCCGCGGCCAGGTCGGCGACGAAGACCTGGCTGTCGAGCCCCGTGGCTATGTGCCCGGTGAAGGTGACCCGGTCCCCACCGCTGGAGATGCTGCCCGGGTCGTCGGCGACCAACCGGATTCGCCGGTCGGCGGTGGCCCATCTGAAGGTAGTGCTGTAAGGCGAGCCCTGGGCTACGTACAGGTCATAGGTGGGGACCGGATACCGGTCAGCGGGATCGATGCCCGCCAGTGAGGTGAAGCTCAAGGAGTCCCCGTCACGATCCAGGTCAGGCATGAAGGCGAGCGGTAGGCCACCGGTGAGCTCGGAATGGACCATGTGTGTGCGGCCACCCACCTTTCGCTCCCAGAGGTAGACCTTGGACGGCAGTCCGAACGGCGGCACCGTGCCCGTGCTGGTCTGGAAGCTGACCCACGCTCCGTCACCGGAGAGGGCGATGGTGCTCCAGTCATCGAGCCCGGGTCTCGGTACCGCTATTCCGTTGGAGAACTGACCACCGGTCTGGTCCACGCTCGCCCGTTCCCCGAACCCTGTCGGGACATCGACCACGATCAGGTCGGGCGCGTTGTTGGTGTCGGGGTTCCGAGGGTCGAGGTTCGTGGCGGCGGTTATGAAGGCCACGCGTCGCCCGTCGTCAGAGATCGAAGCAGTGAGGCTGTCCCCGTTGCCCTCCACGAAGTTCCCGCTGAGGTCGCGGACCTTGCTCACGCGTACGGTCGTGTGAAGACGCGTGTCGCGGACGAACACGTCGGTGGCGCTGTTGCGGTCGCTTCCCACGGGATCCTGCTCGAAGGAGGGGTCATCGGTCGAGAAGGCCACGAAGCGCCCATCGGCACTCATGGCTTCGAGCTTGGCTCCGACGCCCTGCCTGCCGTTGCTGCCGACGCTCACGAGCTCGGTCCTGCCCACCAGCAGGTCGCGAACGAACACGTCTGTGTCACGATTGGTGTCACCCTGAACCAGGTCGTCGCCGCTGTAGGTGAAGGCCACGAACCTGCCGTCCTCGGAGATGGCGGTACGGCGTTCGGCGATCTGGTACGTCGCCTGGCCGTTCACGCCGGCCGAGGCCAGTTCGTTGTAGTTGCCGGATTGCGCGTGTACCGGCTCGGCGACCAGCAACCCCGCCAGCAGGATGCACACGACAAGCGCAGCCCCCAGCACGCGTGTCCTTCCGCCGAGGGCTGCGCTCCCGGCGCGATGCCGTTCCCGCCGGCCTCGTGTTCCCATCGTCACCTCACCCGGTTGGAGTCTCGGTGATACCAATACGCCGCCGCGCTTAGAACCGACTTAGCTCCCGCTCGCCTAAGTCGGATCTAAGCAGCGCCTGTTTCACTCGCTGCGAGCCTGCCGTGCGCGGCGGCGGGACTGGCACGCGACGAATAAAGGCGGGATCGATGTCGAGAACGAAGGTCATGGCACGGTTTGGAATGGTGGCGGTCGCAGTGACCGCCCTGGTTCTCTCAGGACTTGTGGCGCCGGTGTCGGCCAAGCACAGGAACCAGACCTCGCTGGTGTCACTCACGCAGCGGGGTGGACAACCCCGCAGCGGCGTCACCGAGGGCGTCGAGGTGTCAGCCGACGGGCGCTACGTCGCCTTCGAGAGCGAGTCACCGGATCTGGTGTTGACCGACACCAACGGCCTGCGCGACGTCTTCGTTCGGGACACGGTCTCCAACACCACCACCCAGGTCAGCGTCCCTCACCCGGGTGGCAACTCCAACGGCACCAGCTGGCTCGAGGACATGACGCCCGACGGGCGCTTCATCGTCTACACGTCCAGCGCTTCCAACATCGATCGCGCAATCCCCGACACAAATGAGGCGTTGGACGTCTTTGTGTACGACACCCGGCTCCGCAGCACCGCGCGTGCCAGTGCGGCTGTCGTGAACGGCACCGTGATCGAGGGCAACGGCAACAGCCTGGACGGGTCGATCTCCGACGACGGCAGCAGGGTCGCCTTCACGACCCTTGCCACCAACCTCGCTGCGAACCACCCACCGCAAGGCTTGATCAATCTGCCGCAGGTGGTGGTGAAGGGCTGGGCGGGAGCGACGTGGTCGCTGGTCTCGGTAGACGAGACAGCCCGGCCGTTGTTGGCCGGCCACCATCCCGAGATCAGCGGCACCGGGTTCGCCGTGGCCTTCACGGGGATCGAGCACACCGGCGAAGGGCCGGCCCGTCACATGGGCCTGCGCGTGAAGTGGGAGACGGTGCCCGGCGTCCCGTCGAGCTCGGGAAGCCAGCTGCTTCACCGTTGGTACCCGGCCAACAGCTATGACGATCCCGAGCCCGCCGTCAGTCGCAACGGGCTGACCGTCGTCTTCGTGACCGGTGACCCGCTCGTGTCTGCTGACGGGAACGGAGGCGCCGACGTCTATGTCGCCTCGGTGTCCTACTGGGGGCTGCGGCAGCCGAGCTTCGAGCTGTTGACCACCCAGGCACAGCCGAGGCCGGGCTTCGAGGACGAGGGGATCCATCAGCACCCGGTGGTGAGCGCGGACGGGAACAAGGTTGCCTACCGTGCAACCGACGGTTCAGGCGGGTCCCACATCTACCGGATCGACAGGACCCAGCCCGGGACGGCACCACAGATCGTCGACGCCGCCTATTCGACCGGCGCACCGGGCAACGGCGACGCGCTGGCGTTCGCCATCAGCGCGCAGGGCGATCACGTCGCCTTCAACTCCGTTGCGACCGACCTGGTCTCGGTCGATGCCAACGGCAAGGCCGACACGTTCCTCTGGGATGCAGTGCATTGCCGCCAAACCGAGCCGACTGAGGGCCTCGTGCCCAGCGAGCCGTGGTGGCTACCCTGCCTGGAGATCAAGATCGACCCCGACTCGGTCGGCGATTGGTGGAAGAAGTTCGGCTTCTGATCGACGATGTCCCGTGTCAGCAGCCGAGGGCGTAGCTGATCGCCGTGCAGACGATGCCCATGGTCTCGTCGCTCACCTCTCCGACGGGCCCGGTGAGCGACCCCTGGGTGACGGTGTGGATGCCGTCGCAGTTGATGACCGAAGGTCGGTCGAGGCCGGCCTTGGCGTGATCGATCTCGACCTCTGCGGCGAGACCACGAATCGAAGTGGTGATCTCGGCGACTGTAACGAGATCGCGCGCATCGAGAACCTCGGACCGTGTCAACACCAGGACTGGTCTTTGCTTGCGAGCGACCTGGGCCAACCAGAGCTCGCCTCGCCTCACTCCTGACCCCACGCTTCGGCTTCGGACCAGAACGAGTCGGGACGTTCCGGATGGCGTCGGTAGGCATGACTGTCCGAGCGGGCCAATGCAGCACGTACGGCGTCGGCAACTCCCTGACGGGCAGCCTCTGAGATGTTGATCCCGAGCTCGCGGGCACGCTCGAGCAGGTTGTCGTCAAGCGTGAACGTTGTACGAGTTGAAGCCATACACGCATGCTATCAGTATGTGATAGCTCAACTTTATGTCAGCCCGTGACGTTCCTCGGGTCCTCACCGTGAACGACCACGGCTGACTGCTAGCGTCGCCCTTCCTTCCCGACACCGGAGGTGTTCACGATGGCTGGCGAAACCGATCTCTGCCGGCTCGCGACGGGCCGAGGCAGGCGCGTCGCCAGCAGGTTCGTTTGTGTCCTGGCTGCGCTGGGACTGCTCGTGTCGTGCTCTGACGACGACGCTGACACCGTTCAGAGCACGACGTCCGAGTCGACGACTTCCTCGAGCGAGCCAGGAACCGAGACAGATCTCGAAACGCTCGATGTGTCAGCGACAGCCGACGCCGAAGGCGACTGGGTCGTCTTCGAGCAGTCGGAGTACGTGGATACGTCGATCGAGGTGCCCGCCGACTGGGAAACCGACTCCTACGGGTTGGCCGACAACGACGAAGTGGTCGGTCTCCAACTGGAGGCCTCCGCTGATCTCGACGCCGAGTCCGAGTACGAGGTTCCCAGCGTCGACCTTCGCGTATGGGGCCCGCTCGACGGGGAGGACGTCGACACCGTCGCCGCGCTCGACGAGCAAGCCAGCAATGAGGACTGCACCTATGAAGGTCGCGGTGAGATCACCGGCGAGAACCTCTCAGGCCACTACGACCTCTACAGCGCCTGCGCTGGTGGCGAGGCCTCCTTCAGGGAGGGAGTCGTGCAGGTTGGCGAGTACGAAGTCGAACTGGAAGCCGTCATCACCGATTCGGTGGCTGAAACCGCGGTGATGCACGCGCTCGCCACCCTGGAGATCGGCTAGGCACAACAGACGGCGTCGAGGCCCGGACCGGGAGGAGCCTGGCAGGCTGGTGCTGGGGAAGCGCCCCCGACAAACGCGCCCCTGACAGGACTCGAACCTGTGCACACGGCTCCGGAGGCCGCTGCTCTATCCGCTGAGCTACAGGGGCTGAGGTATCGATGCTACTGCGGTTGCCGTGCCGTGATGGGTGCCCTGCCTGCGCCGCAACGCTCTCGGGAACTAGGCGCTTGCGGGGCGAGCATCGACAACTTGTTGGCTATGTGGCGAGCGCCGCCGGTGGGGGTGGGGTCCCCGCCGGCCGATGGGGGAGCTCGGCCGAAGGCCGTGCCTCGGGGGCGCAGCCCCCGAGGGGGCTGGCGCTAGCCCTTTGCTGCCTCGAAACCCCGTTCCAGGTCGGCGAGGATGTCGTCGATCGTCTCGAGGCCGACCGAGAGGCGCACAAGGCCAGGTTCGACGCCGGTGGCCGCCTGTTCATCGGGCGCGAGCTGGGAGTGGGTGGTCGATGCGGGATGGATCACCAGGCTGCGCACGTCGCCGAGGTTGGCTACGTGGCTATGGAGCGTCAGCGCCTCGACGAAGCGCTTGCCGGCCTCGAGGCCCCCTTCGATGACGAACGCCGGCACCGACCCGTAGCCCTTGCCGCCGGTGAGCCGGTTGGCCAGGTGGTGCCACTGCGATGAGCCGAGCCCGGCGTAGGCGACGGACTCGACCTGGTCGTGGGAGGCGAGGAACTCCGCTACCCGGTCGGCGTTCTCGAAGTGGCGCTCCATTCGCAGGCTCAGCGTCTCCAGGCCCTGCAGCAGCAGGAACGAGGTGAACGGGCTGATGGCAGGGCCGAGGTCGCGCAGGAGCTGCACTCTGGCCTTGATGATGTAGGAGCCGGGGCCGAGGGCGTCCCAGTAGGTGAGGCCGTGGTAGCTGGGATCGGGCTCGGTGAACATGGGATGACGGCCTGACGCCGAGAAGTCGAAGCTGCCGCCGTCGACGATCACACCGGCGATCGCGGTGCCGTGCCCGCCGATGAACTTGGTGGCCGAGTGCACGACTATGTCCGCACCGTGCTCGATCGGCCGGAGCAGATACGGCGTGGCGACGGTGTTGTCGATGATCAACGGCACGCCGATCTCGTGACCGACGTCGGCTACAGCCTGGATGTCCAGGAAGTTGTTGCGGGGGTTCCCGATCGACTCGGCGTAGAACGCCTTGGTGTTGGGTTGGGTCGCTGACCGCCACTCGTCGAGGTCGTCGGGATCGTCGACGAAGGAGACGTCGATACCCATCTTGGGAAGCGTGTAGTGGAACAGGTTGTATGTTCCGCCGTAGAGCGACGCCGACGAGACGATGTGATCGCCGGCGTGGGCGAGGTTGAGGATGGCCAGCGTCTCAGCGGACTGACCGGATGCCAAGGCCAGGGCGCCGGGTATGCCGATTGCCGTCTCGCACCCGCTCTCGAGGCTGGCGAGGCGGGCTTCGACGACCGCTTGGGTCGGGTTCATGATCCGGGTGTAGATGTTGCCCACTTCGCTGAGGGAGAACAGGCCCGCCGCGTGATCGGTGTCGCGGAACTGGTAGGCGGTCGTCTGGTAGATCGGCACCGCGCGGGCCCCGGTTGCCGTGTCGGCCTCCTGGCCGGCATGGATCTGACGGGTCTCGAAGCCCCAGCTGCTGGCATCGGTCACGGTTCTCTCCTGGTGGACGGGTCGATGGGCCCGATGAGTCTGGCAGGGAGCGCGCCCTGATCTCGAACCCGAGCTCGCCGGGTCCTCCGGGGGACCAAGCGGGCGCAATGCATTCCTCCGCGAATTGGTGTCGTGGTTACCATGCTCACGACCCCCGAAACCAAAGAGGCTGCTTTGATTCGTGATGCGCTGACCCAGGCGCTGCGGGAGACCCTCGTCACCCTCGGGGTCGACCCGCTGCCGGAGTCGATCGCCCTCGAGCGTCCGGCGCGGCGCGAGCACGGCGACTGGTCCAGCAACGTCGCCCTCGCGACGGCCAAGGCCGCCGGACGCAAACCGCGGGAGCTCGCCGGCGAGATCGCCGAGCAGTTGAACGACCGCTTGCCGCTTCACGTGCAGCGTGTCGAGGTCGCCGGGCCCGGCTTCGTCAACTTCTTGCTGGACGACACGTGGCTGCACGGCGTGCTGGGCGATGTCGTCGAGCAGGGAGTCGAGGCCTACGCGAGATCCGAGCTCGGAGCAGGCAGGCGGGTCCTCGTCGAGTTCGTGAGCGCCAACCCGACCGGGCCGGTTCACGCCGGCCATGGCCGCGGGGCCGCCTACGGCGACTCGCTTGCGCGGATACTGGAGCGAATCGGCCACGACGTGAGACGGGAGTTCTACATCAACGACCGCGGGGTGCAGATGGCGAGCTTCGCCGCCTCGCTCACAGCCCGCAAGCACGGTGTTTCCCCACCCGAGGACGGCTACCACGGCGACTACATCACGGAGTGGGCAGCGGAGATGCCCGACGACGCCGATCCCCACATCTGGGGCGAGGAGCGGGCGCTGTCGGAGCAGCGCGAAACGCTCGCGCGGATGAACGTGCGCTTCGACAACTGGTTCAGCGAGCAGTCGATGGTCGACTCAGGTGCCATCGACACGACGCTGGCCGACCTCCGCGAGCGAGGTGTGGTCTACGAGGGCAACGGCGCGGTGTGGTTGCGCAGCACCGCCTTCGGTGATGACAAGGACCGGGTCCTGGTCAAGACCAACGGAGAGCCGACCTACCTGCTCCCAGACATCGCCTACCACCGCGACAAGTTCGCGCGCGGCTTCGACCTGCTCATCGACGTCTGGGGCGCCGACCACCACGGCTACGTCGCGCGCATGAAGGCGGCGGTCCAGGCGCTGGGCCACGACCCCGACGAACTCGAGTTGGTGATCACCCAGCTCGTGAACCTGGTCAAGGGTGGCGAGCCGGTCAGGCTGTCCAAGCGAACCGGCGACATCATCGAGCTCCGGGAGGTGCTCGACGAGGTCGGCCCCGACCCGGCGCGCCTGACCTACCTGTTGCAGTCCGTCGACAGCCAGCAGACCTTCGACATGGACGTCGTGGTCAGCGAGTCGATGGAGAACCCGGTGTACTACGTGCAGATGGCCCACGCCCGGATCCGCTCGATCGAGCGCGTGGCCGCCGAGCGCGAGGTCGAGCGGGTTCCCTGGGGCGATGTCGATCTCTCGCCGCTGAGCGACGAGCGGGAGCTGGAGATCCTCCGGCAGCTCGAGGTGCTCCCCGAGACGCTACTGGTGGCCGCCAGTGAGCGGGCTCCGCACAAGATCACCAGCTGGGTGCGCGAGCTCGCCGGTGCCGTGCACCGCTTCTACCACGACTGCCCGATACTGCGAAGCGATATCGCCGAGGACCTGCGCCAAGCCCGGCTGTGGCTGGTGGAGGCGGCGCGCATCGGGCTGCGCATAGGACTCGACCTGCTGGGCCTACACGCCCCGGAGTCGATGTGAGCCCGATCCGGGACGGCGGAGACGCGCTGAGGGTGACCGAGCGTTCCGAGAACAGGGGAGAGGAGATCGGGTGAGCGCGCTGCCGCTGTCGCTGCTGCCCGACAACGCCACCGTGGGCGCAGACGGGCACCTCCACCTGGCCGGGGTGGACACCCTGGAGCTGGCTGCCGAGTTCGGAACGCCCCTGTTCGTCTACGACGAGGATCACCTGCGGGCGCGCTGTCGTGAGGCGTTGGAGGTCTTCGGTGACGGCGTCGCCTACGCCGCCAAGGCCTTCCTGTGCAAAGCAATGGCCGCGTTGGCGCACGACGAGGGCATGTGGCTCGACGTGTCCACCGGCGGTGAGTACCACGTGGCCCGAGCCGCCGGGGTTCCAGCCGACCGTCTCGTGTTGCACGGCAACAACAAGTCCGACGACGAGTTGAGGATGGCGCTCGAAGAGGGCGTGGGTCGCGTGGTCGTGGACTCCTTCGACGAGTTCGACCGCCTCGACGCACTGCACGAGGAGGGCCTGCCCTCGGCGCCGGCGCTGGTGCGGGTGACGCCTGGGGTGGAGGCCCACACCCACGAGTTCATCCGCACCGGCCAGGACGACTCCAAGTTCGGCTTCGGGCTCTCCAGCGGTGCAGCGGCCGAGGCCGTGGCGCGGGCTCGTGCGTGCAGCGCGGTCGACCTGCGGGGTCTGCACACCCACATCGGCAGTCAGATCTTCCTGGCGGAGTCCTTCACCAGGGCCCTGGACGTGCTGGTCCCGTTCTTCAACCAGCTCGACCTGCCGGAGCTGTCCGTAGGCGGCGGCCTCGGAGTCGCCTACGTCGAGGGAGAGACTGCCCCGACGATCACCGAGTGGGGCGACACCCTGCTGCAGGCGTGCCAGAAGGCGGGGATCGCCGCGAGGGTCACCGCCGAGCCGGGCCGCGCGATCGCCGCAGGGGCGGGCATCACCATCTACACCGTCGGCACCATCAAGGAGATCCCCGGGGTGCGGACCTACGTGTCAGTCGATGGAGGCATGAGCGACAACCCGCGCCCGGTCCTCTACGGCAGTGGCTACGAGACCTTCCTGCCCCGCGCGGTGCAGGCCCCGCGCACCCGGCGCATCACCGTCGTCGGCAAGCACTGCGAGTCCGGCGACCGGCTGGTGACCGACGGCCGCGTTCCCGATGACTTGCGCGTAGGCGACCTCCTCTGCACCCCGGTGACCGGCGCCTACGGCCACTCCATGGGCAGCAACTACAACAAGGTGAGGCGGCCCGCCGTCGTGTTCGTCAGGGACGGCTCGGCGCGTGTGGTGGTGCGCCGGGAGACCTACCAGGACCTGTTGCGCCAGGACCTTTGAGCGGGTACACACCGCGCGCCTCCCCCTCCCCTTCTTGGCAGCGTTTTCAGCGCATAGAGGGGGTATTGCTGCCAAGAAGGAGAAGGGGGGCGGTCAGGCCGCCATCAGCAGGTAGAGGGCCACGATCACCACGACGATCGCCAGGGCCACCCCGCCCAGCAGTGGTACGCGGTCGTCGTGGGAGGAGGAGAGCTCAGGCGGCGGCGCGGTCCGGGGACGGGGGCCGAACTCGACGGTGCTGTCCCGCTCGGCGGCGACAACCTGCGAGAGCGCCCGGCACATGCCGGCCGCCGACGGGCGCGCCGCCGGGTCGGGGTCGGTCCCCGACTCGAGGATGCTGCGCAGCTCCGGCGACCCGGCGTCGTCATCTGCCAGCGCGGCCAGGCACACCGCCGCCAGCGAGAACACGTCGGCGGGCGCGGTGCCGGCGTCACCGGCGCGGACCTCGGGCGCGGCGAAGCGACGCGTCCCCTCGACAGTGAGAGGAGGAGTCACCCAGGGCGCGCTGGCCGAGCCGAGGTCGCACAGGACCGGCGAGCCGTCGGCGTCCAGCAGCACGTTGGCGGGTGAGATGTCGTGGTGCACCACGCCCTCGGAATGCAGATGAGCGAGGGCGGCGGCGGCGGTATGACCGAGACGCGCGACCGCTGAGGCGCTGAGGCGGCGGTCCCCGGCCAGGGCATCAGCGAGCGAGCCACCCGGGCACAGCCCGACGACCATGCCGGGGCCGTGGTCGAACTCGACCAGCTCGTGGAACCGCAGGATGTTTGGGTGGTCGAGGAAGGCGAGCAGCGACGCCTCCCGCCGGAGCCGGTTGTGGAACCGGGGATCGGATGCGAACTTGATCGCCACCCCGGAGCCGTCAGGGCCCGACGCCCGGCACACCACGCTGGTGGCGCCATGACCCACCGCCTCGTGGACCGACCACCTCGTCCCGGCCACGAGCGAGCCCTCGTGCCCACTGGTCCCGGTCATCTGCCTCGACCCGCGACTGCGACCCGGCAGCGCTCGGTGTCGCCGGGGTGCACGAGGTAGCCGAGCCCCGGTGAGGACTGGCGAGGGCCGTTGCGCGGCAAGGAGCAGCCGAGCAGCTCACCGTCGAGGACGGGGTCGGGCATGAGGAGCAGCCCGACGCCCGCGCGTCGCAGGTGGTTGGTCCAGTGCCCGTACATCCCGTGCAGGCGGGCGGCCCGCCCGGCGGCGATCAGCCTGCCGTCGGCCTCGACACCGCGCACCAGCGTGTCGAGGAAGCTGTCCTCGACACGGTCGGCGTCGTCGATCAGCAACAGCCAGGCGCGCCCGAGCCGTCTGGTTGCCTCGACCTGCTCAGCGAGTGCCTCGATCGACGAGCAGCGCAGGGCGGGGCTCGCGTCGAGTGCAGACGATCGGCCGCCGTATGCCAGGACCGTAGTGCCGGGCCTGGTGCGAGCGACGATCTGGGCGATCGAGCACAGGGCGGACGAGCGACCCGATCGGGCAGGGCCGGCTATCAGGGCGTGGTCGCCGGGAGCGAGCTCGAAGCCGACCGGCGCGAGGTCGCGCTCACCGAGCCCGAGGGGCAGCCACCAGCGCTGCGGGCCCAACTCGGCCTCGGCCCGCAGGTCGATGATGTCGAGGCGATCGGGCAACGCCTTCACCGCGGGAGCGGTTGGGGTGATCGTCGAGTGGCGTCGGACGATCTCGTCGACGGCTTCGTCCGGGTGGGCGGCGATCCCCACCTGCACCTCCAGGCCGTTCTCGGTCAGGTTCCCCCGACCCCGGCAGCGGGCAGGGGGAACTGCTCTCAGGCCCAGGGCGGCGTAGTCGTGCGGATCGCCTAGTTCGAGCACGAGCCTCTGTGCGCACGACGACGAGACGTCGGCGGGGAGCCCGACGGGGCTGCGGGCAGTGACGGCAAAAGCCATCCCGAGAGAGGGCCCGTCGCGCACCAGCCGGCGGAATCGGTCGATGAGCTCGTAGCCCGCAGGGTTGTCGTGCTCGTCGAGGTATGCCTGCAGGTTGTCGACCAGGACGACGACGAGGGGCGAACCGGCAGCGCGCCCACCCTGTCGACGCTCGAGCTCGCGCTGGAGTTGGGCCGTCAGCCGCCACTGCCTCTCGTGGTCGGCCGCCCGGACGACCCCACCGGTGTGGGGCAACCGGGTGAGGATCTCGAGGGTGCCCATGTCGAAGTCGAGGCCGTACAGGTGCAGCCGGTCGGGTGGGATCTGCCAACCGAGCGCCAGCCCTGCGCTGACCAGCGCGGTGGTCGTACCACTACCGGCGACTCCGAGCACGAGGAGGTTGCCGCGGGTCGGGTCCCACCCGACCGGGTACTGCCTCTGGCGATCGGGATCGTCGGCCACCGCGAGCGGAAGCGCGGTGCCCGGTGAGCAGGCCACCCGGCCCGCCGGGAGCAGCGCTTCCAGCGCCACCACCTCAGGCAGCGGTGCAGGCCACGGCGGCGCGGGAGTCGACAGGCCGGCGGATCGGTGGGCGAGGGCGACGGTGTCGACGAGGCAACCCAACGCCGTGGGGTCCGCTGGGCAGGGGTGCGGGGGCGTCGGCGCGGCCCCGTCGAGAGCCGCGACCCGGATCCCCTGTTCGGTGGGCGCCGCAGGGATCGCGCCGGAAGCGACCTGGCACACCCGCAGGTCCTCAGCCGAGCGGCGGATCAGCGCGCGGCCGGGACGGTGCGGGCTGATGCGCGCAGCGTCGGGCACACCGATCACCTCGGTCGAGTCGCCGGCGTCGGCGACCCGCAGCGCCACCCGCAGCGAGGTGTTGGCCCGGATGTCCTCGCTGACGGCGCCTGCCGGGCGCTGGGTGGCCAGAACGAGGTGGATCCCCAGGCTGCGGCCACGCTGGGCGATGCCGACCAGGGCCCGCATGAACTCGGGCAGCTCGGCGGCGAGGGTGGCGAACTCGTCGATCACCACGACGAGACGGGGGAGGGGAGCCAGGTTCGCTTCGGTACGGCGTCGATCGTGGTATTGCTCGACTCCTTCGGCGCCGTGCTCGCGGAGGAGCCGCTCGCGTCGTCGCAGCTCTGCATCGAGGCAGCGCAGGGCCCGCTCACCGAGGTGCTCGTCGAGGTCGGTCACCACTCCGACTGTGTGGGGGAGACCGTGGCAGGCGTCGAAGGCGGAGCCACCCTTGTAGTCGACCAGCACGAAGCTCAGGTGTTCGGTGTCGTGGTTCGCAGCCAGCGCGACGACGAGGGTGCGGAGCAGTTCGCTCTTGCCCGACCCGGTCGTGCCTGCGATGAGGGCATGGGGGCCGTCGCCCACCAGATCGACCGACATGACGCCGGCACCGTCGACACCCACGGGGGCCGCCAGCGAGGACCGGCGCCGGCGGTTCGCCCGCCAGGCGTCGAGCACCCCTTCGACCGGCTCGGGCAGAGCCAACACCTCGGCCAGGGCAACGGTGTCCGGCAGGTGATCGTCGAGGACCGGCCTCTCGGGATCCTCCCAGCGGGCCAGCCGGCGAGCCAGCGTTGTGGCCTCGGCCTCCCCGAACTGGTCGAGGAGGACGGGCGCCGGGGGGGCCGGACCGAGCCGGCTGAGGAGCAGGCCGGCTCCGTGGCGGTCGTGGATCTCGATGATCGTCGAGCAGCGAGCCGGGAGCTGATCGGCGGAGCGGGCGAGTACCACGCCCGCCGAAGGGCCGTGCAGGCCCGAGAGCAGAGCCCGTATCGGGTTGGCGCTGCCCCCGCAGAGATCGGCTTCGACGACTACGACGTTCACCGGTGCCGCGCGGCGCTCGGGTTCCCCAGCCGCGTCGTCCAGCAAGCGCTGGGCGAGGTCCTGGGCTGCTGCCGCCTCGCCCGCCAGGCATCCTCGCCCGCCGGCTGGATCCGCGACATGGGGGAGCCAGTGCGCCCATGACCACGATGCCGACGCCGGGTGAGAGGTCATGACGGCGAGCCGGACGTCGGCGGGACCATGATGCACCACGACCTGGGCGACCAGGCTCCGCGCCACCGCGCCGGATGTTGCCGGATCACCGACGATCCCCACGATGCCACCGCAGGCCAGATCGATGATGACAGGCGCCGACTCGAGGTGATCGTGGCCGCGGACGATCAGTGAGGCGGCCTCGTCCGAGACCGGTTCGGCGAGCGGCGGATCCCACGGAGCGCTTCCCAGGCCCACCCGGAGCCGGAGGAAGTCCTCCTCCCCGGGGCGCCGCTCCCACAACCGGACGCTCGGCAGGTCGCCGCGCCGCATCACCTCGGCGAGGTCCGGGTGCATCGCCGTGAGCCGCTCCCGGCTGAGGTCAGCGGCAGCTCGGAGGGCCCGTTCGAAGGCGCCGAGGCCCTCGTTCCTGCGCCGGCGTACCGCGCGGGAGCTCCGGGATGCTTCGCGCCTGCTCTCGACCCATCCGGCGACGACCATCACCGGGCTCAACAGGGCGAACAGGGCCATCAGCGGGCTGAAGAGCACGGCCATGACCGCGCCGAGCAGGAGAGGGGTGAGCGTGGCTGCCCAGGACAGCCGCGCCGGCGAGCTTCCGGGGCCAGGCGGTGCGGGAGGGGTGAGCGGCTCCGGGCGAGCGGGGATGGGCGGACGTGGCGGCCGGTTGAACGGCTCGGTGAAGGCCGCGCACGGGCCGGGACCGCCAGGCATGGTGGTGCTCGGTCGGTCGGCGATCTCGCGCCTTGTCGCCAGTTTGACGGCACCGAGGGTCACGACCTGGTCGAGGGCCACGACGACCTCATCCACCTGCTCGCTGCCGACGGAGACACCGTTGGTCGAGCGGAGGTCGGTGAGGCGGACGGATCCATCGTGGTCGACCTCGAGCAGGCAGTGCCGGCGCGACACCGAGGCGTCGGCCAGCTCCAGGTTGCACGATCCGTCGCGCCCCACCGTCCAGGTGCCCGGCGCCAGCGGGAGACGCTTGCCGGCGCTGGCTCCGCCCACCACGTGCAGGGTCAGGGGCCCGCCGCTCTCGCAAACCGCTGCAGACCGGCGCTCTCGGGGTAAGCCGCCCACCTCGATGATGGATCCGTGTCGCACACGGCTCTGCCCGAGGGTGGCATGGCGGGGATGGCGCACCCCGTCGACGCAGATCCAGTCGCACGAACCGGGGACCGCTCCCGGATGGGCGGCCTCGGCGAGGTCGCCGATGGTCGTCTCGCCGCCGTCAGGCACGACAGCGGTCAGCTCGCGTTCGCGCTCGAGATGACGGAGGACGAACCGGAGATCCATGTCGGACGGGGATGATCTGCTCTGAGCGCGGAGCCGGTGCTCGGGGAGGAGGCGACCGACGGGTGGTCAAGCGGGAGGGTGACCACCCGTCGGTCAGTCGCCGCCCTGGACTCGGTCGCGGGCACGGGAGCAGTGGACGACCGAGCGCTGTGGCAAGGGGATGAGCCAGTGAGGTGCAGGACCCAGGGCGGCGAGGGGTTGGCCGGCGAATCAGTTCAGGGCGGACTCGGTGCTGGTGGTCACGTCGTTGATGTAGCCGGCGTTCTTGTCGAGTTCCTCGGCGAGTTGGGCGAGGCTGCGCCGGAACGGCCCGTTCCAGGCAGATCTGAACTCGGAGGCGCGCCTCCCGGTCCAGGAGGTGCCTTCGAGGAGGTTGGTGATGCTGGCTTCGATTGCCCTGACCTCGCCCGCTTTGGTCGTGAACTGCCGGGCGAGCGTGCGCATCTCTTCGGGCGTCAGCCCCAGCGTGAGCCCCATGGAGTCGGTCCTTTCTGCTCGGTGCGACGTGGGTGTCGCGGCGTTGCCGGTTCTACCGGCTGCGCCCACTCGGGGCGCCGAGAAGAGAATGACAGAAGACAGCATGAAAAGCAAGAGATAGATCGAAAAGTACGAAAATAAATGAACGGCTGTCGGGAGGGCAGCTCAGCGAGGCGATCGCCGCTCGCCCAAACCCTTCGGGTGAGCGCCGGTGAGGCCGGTAGCGTGGCGGAGGTGAGCTCTGAAACCGTGAGGGTCGGCGTGCTCGGCTGTGGCAACGTCGGTGCCGCTTTGATCCAACTCATCGCCGAGCAGGGCAAAGAGATCGTGGCCCGCACCGGGCTGAGCCTCGATGTCACCCGAGTGGCGGTGCGATCCCTCTCCAAGGAGCGGCCCGTCGACCTCTCACCCGACGTCTACACGACCGATCCGGTCGCGGTGGTGGACGATCCCGGGATCGACCTCGTGGTCGAGGTCATAGGCGGCATCGAACCCGCTCGCGAGCTGATCCTCGCTGCCCTTTCCGGGGGCAAGCCGGTGATCACCGCCAACAAGGAGCTGCTGGCCAACTTCGGCTCCGAGCTCTTCGACGCCGCCGACGCCGCCGGCGTCGACCTGCTCTTCGAGGCCGCCGTCGGCGGGGGCATCCCGTTGATGCGTCCCCTCCGTGAGTCATTGGTCGGCGAGAGGATCCGGCGGGTCACCGGCATCGTCAACGGGACCACCAACTTCATCCTCACGCAGATGTCAGAGCAAGGGACCTCCTATCAAGAGGCCCTGGCCGACGCCCAGAGCCTCGGTTACGCCGAGCGGGACCCCACCGCCGACGTGGAGGGCTACGACGCGGGCGCCAAGGCGGCGATCATCGGCACCATCGCGTTCGGAGCCCGGATCGTTGCCGGCGACGTCTATCACGAGGGCATATCGAGCATCACCCCCACCGACATCGCCTTCGCCGAGCGTCTCGGGTACGCGGTGAAGCTCCTTGCGATTGCCGAGCGTTTCGACGACGAGTCGATCTCGGTACGGGTGCACCCGGCGATGGTCCCGCGGGAGCACCCCCTGGCATCGGTCCGCGAGAGCTTCAACGCCGTGTTCGTCGAAGGCGATGCAGTGGGGGAGCTGATGTTCTACGGGCGCGGAGCCGGGGGCACCCCGACGGCCAGCGCGGTGCTGGGCGACCTCATCGACGCCGCGGGAAACCTGCGCCGGAGGTTCCATGCCTCCATCGGCTCGTTGACCAAGGCACGCATCCGGCCGATCGACGATGCCCGGTCGGAGTACTACATCAACATGGAGGTCGAGGATCGTCCCGGCGTCCTCGCCAGCGTCGCAGGTGTCTTCGGCTCCCACGGTGTCTCGATCCGCTCGATGGAGCAGGAAGGCCTCGGCGAGGAGGCCCGCCTGATATTCATCACCCACTCCGCCCGCGAGTGCGATGTCCAGGCGACGCTGCACGGCTTCCGGGACCTCGACGTCGTCGACAACGTGAGCAGCGTCGTGCGTGTGGTTGGCGTGGTCGGCGAGGAGGGCTGATGAAGTACGTGAGCACCCGGGGGGCAGCCCCGGTGCTCGGGTTCACCGATGTGCTGCTCACCGGGCTGGCCGCCGACGGCGGGCTCTACGTGCCCGAGAGGTGGCCCGCACTGCCCGGGGGCCTCGATCCCCGCGCCGCCTACGCGGTCACCGCGACCGAGGTGATGCGCCCATTTGTCGAGGATTCACTGCCCGCCGAGGTCCTCTCACGCATCGTCGAGGATGCCTATCGGGGGTTCGACGATCCTGCGGTCGTTCCTCTGCGTGACCTGGGAGGCGGCTTCTGGCTCCTCGAGCTGTTCCACGGCCCGACCCTTGCCTTCAAGGATCTCGCCCTCCAGCTCGTGGGGCGGCTCTTCGACCACGAGCTGCGCGCCCGCGGCGAGCGGGTCACGATCGTCGGCGCCACCTCGGGAGACACCGGATCGGCGGCGATCGAGGCGTGCCGCGACCGGGAGTCCATCGAGATCTTCATCCTCCACCCGGCCGGTCGCGTGTCCGATGTGCAACGGCGCCAGATGACGACGGTCGCCTCCCGGAACGTGCACAACATCGCCGTCGAAGGAACCTTCGACGACTGTCAGGATCTGGTCAAGGCCATGTTCGGCGACGAGGCCTTCCGGTCGGAGCTGCGCCTGTCGGCGGTGAACTCCATCAACTGGGCCCGGGTGATGGCCCAGATCGTGTACTACGTCACCGCCGGGCTGAGCCTCGGCGGCGGCACCTCACCCGTGGCGTTCAGTGTGCCGACCGGGAACTTCGGCAACATCTTCGCCGGGTACGCGGCCGGCCTGATGGGGCTGCCCATCTCCCAGCTGATCGTCGCCAGCAACCGCAACGACATCCTCACCCGGTTCTTCACCACCGGGACCATGGAGATCCGCGCCGTGCAGCCGACCATCAGCCCGAGCATGGACATCCAGGTCTCGAGCAACCTCGAACGCCTCTTCTTCGAGATGGAAGGCAGGAACGGTGCCGCTGTGGCCGAGCTCATGACGGAGTTCCGCTCGCAGGGCACGGTCTCGGTTCCCGTCGAGAAGCTCGACGGCTTGCGGGCGCTGTTCGACTGCGGCCGCCTCGACGAGGACGAGACCAGGTCGGTCATGGCCGATGTCCACCGCGAGACCGGTCTGCTCATCGACCCTCATACGGCGGTGGGCCTCGGCGTCGCCCGGCGGCAGCGCCGCGACCCGAGCGTTCCGATGGTCTGCCTGGCCACCGCTCACCCCGCGAAGTTCCCCGAGGCGGTGGAGCAGGCCACCGGCAGCCGCCCCGAGTGGCCACCCTGGTTGGCGGACCTGAACGAGGCGCCCGAGCGGTTCGTCACGATGCCCCGCGACCTCGCAGCCGTCGAGGCCCACATCCGGCGCTGCGTCGGTGGTTGAGGGCGATGATTCGACCGCAACAGGTTCTGTTGTGGCGCTGGGGAACATCGGCTCCCACTGGCATGATGCAGCCATGAAGTACGTCGTGTGCGTCCCCGACGGCTGTGCCGACGAGCCGTTGGCCGACCTCGGTGGCCGGACGCCCCTGGAGGTCGCCGCCATGCCGGTTCTCTCCCGCTTGGCCGGCCGCGGCGAGGTCGGCCGCGCCGCGGTCATACCACCGGGGATGCCACCGGGCAGCGATGTGGGGAACATGTCCATCCTCGGCTACGACCCCGCCCGGTTCCACACCGGCAGAGCCCCGATCGAGGCAGCCGCCATGGGCCTCAGGCTCCCTCCCGATCGGCTCGCCTATCGCTGCAACCTCGTGACCGTTGCCAGCGACGGTGTGATGGTCGACTTCGCGGGCGGCCATCCCACCAGCGAGGACGCACGCCGGGCGATAGAGGCGATCGACGGCGAGTTGGGTGGCGAGATCTCCTTTCATCCCGGAGTGTCATACCGCCACGTCATGGTGGCACCCGCCGAGTGGGCCGACGCCGACTGTGCCGCCCCACACGACCTCACCGACAAGCCGGTCGTGCTCCCGACCGGTCCCGCGGCTGACAAGCTCACCGAGGTCATGGAAGCCAGCCGTTCTGTCCTGGCGCGCTTCCCCGAGCTCGCAGCCAACCAGGTCTGGCTCTGGGGGCAGGGGTTCCAGCCGCAGATGCCCTCGTTCTACGACACGCACGGCGTCGAGGGCGGTCTGTGCACGGCCGTGGATCTCGTGCGCGGTCTGGGTGTGCTCACCGGCATGAGCGTCGTGGAGGTCGAGGGCGCCACCGGCGGTTACGACACCAACTACGAGGGCAAGCGCGAGGCGGCGCTGGCTGCGCTGGCCGACGGGGTGGACCTGTTCTTGATCCACGTCGAGGCCAGCGACGAGGCCGGCCATGCCGGCGACCTCGACGAGAAGATCGCGGCGCTCGAGAACTGGGATCGGAGGATCCTCGCCGAGTTGGTGGCCGGGCTCGACGAGATGGGGCCATGGCGGATGCTGCTGCTGCCCGATCACCCCACGCCGATCCGGCTCAGGACCCATACAACCGACTCGGTGCCGTACCTGCTGTACGACTCGACGGCTGCCGGTCCGGGAGGGGTCTATACCGAGACGGCGACGGGCGGCGCAGAGCCGGTGATGGGCTTCCGCCTGATGGGCCGCCTCGTCGGAGGCTGATCGATCCATCGACTCCTGTCGATATCATTGACCTCCATGAGCAGATCAGATCTGGTCCCCTCGTGCTGTGGGCCCGTCCTGCACGGGGTTCTCAGCGAGTCCGAGGCCACCGAACTGGCGGACAACTTCAAGGTCCTCGCCGACCCGGCGCGGCTTCGCCTGCTCTCGGTCATAGCCGCCCAGCCCGGGTCAGAGGCGTGCGTCTGCGACCTCGTCGACGTCGTCGATCGAAGCCAGCCGACGGTCAGCCACCACCTGAAGGTCCTCACCGAAGCCGGGCTCGTCAAGAGGGAGAAGCGTGGGCGGTGGGCCTGGTTCAGCCTGGTTCCGGCCCGGATCGAGGCCCTCCGGGCCGCGCTCGCTCCCCGTTGAAGCTGCACCCACGATGTGGGGGTCGGGAGCTTGATGCACCCCGGTGGTTGCCGCCGGCGGCCACAGTCATTACGATTGTCCTTGTCGTCGAACACGGGGACGCAGCCGGTCACCAAAGCACCAGAGCTGCGCAGTAGGCGTCATCACAGTTCTTGTGTCGTGATCCGTCATGTTCGACAAGGCCGCGTGTGGGGACACCAGACCCGTCGACGACAAACCCCGAGCGCGCCCCGCCAAGGGTAGGCGGTCCGGGTTTCCACATAGGCGGTTCTCACCGTCACCCGCGACAGAACGAATTGAGGTTTCACCGTGAGCGTGGAATCGACCGAACTCGAACGCTCGGCCCTCGAACGCAAGGACCGAGCCGAGCTGCAGACCATTGCCGCCGCGATGGGAGGAAAGCCGGGTTCTCGAGCCCGCAAGGCCGAGATCGTGGACATGATCCTCGACCTCGCTGGTGTCGGGTCCGGCAACTCCCAGGCCCCGGGCACAGGGTCCAAGTCAGGCAACGGAACCGGGGCTCGTGGTGCTACGGCGACAGCCGAGTCCCCGGTGGCTGAATCCGAGCCGGAGACCAAGCCGGCTGCCGATCCCGAGCCGGAGCAAGCCGGCGAGAAAGGTGAGGGCGGCGAGAAAGGCGAGTCCGACAACGGTCGCGTGCAGCAGCAGGGCCACAAGCGGCAGCAGCAACAGCGCCAGGGCCACAAGCAGCAACAGCAGGGCGGTCAGAACAAGCAGCAACAAGGTGGTCAACAAAAGCAGCAACAGCAGGGCGGTGGCGATCAGACCGAGGCCGGCAACCGCCGTCGGCGTCGCCGCCGCGGACGCGAGCGTGAGCGTGAACCCGTCGAGGAGCAATGGGACGGCGACCCCATCGAGGTCGAGGGTCTCCTCGATCTGCGTGACGAGGGCTACGGCTTCCTACGGGTGAACGGCTTCCTTCCCTCCAAGGACGACGTCTACGTCTCGATGAAGCAGTGCCGCCAGATGCACGTTCGCAAAGGCGACATGATCAACGGCGCCTACCGTCCCGCCAACCGCAACGAGAAGAACCCGGCGCTGATCCGAGTCGATTCGGTCAACGGCGAAGATCCGGAGAAGGCCAAGGGTCGTCCCAAGTTCGAGGACCTCACCCCACTGTTCCCCGACGAGAAGCTCCGGCTCGAACGACCCGAGGATCCGTCGAACATGACCGCTCGGATCATCGACCTGATCTCGCCGATCGGCAAGGGCCAGCGTGGGCTCATCGTGTCGCCGCCGAAGGCTGGCAAGACCTTCATCATGAAGTCGATCGCCCAGTCGATCGAGGCCAACAACCCCGAGGTCAAGGTCATCGTCCTGCTCGTCGACGAGCGACCCGAGGAGGTCACCGACATGCGCCGCTCGGTGCAGGGTGACGTGATCGCGTCGACCTTCGACCGACCATCCGACGAGCACACACTGGTTGCCGAGCTGACCATCGAGCGGGCCAAGCGCCTCGTCGAGATGGGCAAGGACGTGGTCATCATCCTCGACGGGATAACCAGGCTCGCCCGTGCGTACAACCTGGCAGCACCGGCGACGGGCAGGATCATGTCGGGCGGTATCGACACGGGAGCGCTGTATCCACCAAAGAAGTTCTTCGGTGCGGCACGCAACGTCGAGGAGGGCGGGTCCCTCACGATCCTCGCTACGGCGCTCATCGAGACAGGCTCGAAGATGGACGAGGTGATCTTCGAGGAGTTCAAGGGCACGGGCAACATGGAGCTACGACTCGACCGCAAGCTTTCCGAGAAGCGGGTCTATCCGGCGATCGACGTGGATGCCTCATCGACCCGCCACGAAGAGCTCCTGTTCGAGCGCAAGCAGCTCCAGCAGGTGTGGAAGCTTCGCCGGGTGCTCTCCGGCCTTGCCTCTGACGGCAGCACCGGTGCCGGCCTCGAACTGCTCATCGACCGCATGAAGACCTTCCCGAACAATGACGAGTTCCTCGCCGAGATCGCCAAGGCGCCCGGCGTGGCCACCTGAGGCCCTTCGATGCATACTTGTGAGTCCCTATGAAATCCGACATCCACCCCGAGTACCGGCCAGTCGTCTTCCAGGACACCTCGTCGGGCAAGATGTTCATCACCCGCTCGACCATCGACACCAACGAGACGGTCAAGTGGGAGGACGGCAACGAGTACCCGCTGGCCAAGGTCGAGATCACCAGCGACACTCACCCGTTCTTCACCGGCCAGATGAAGATCGTCGACACGGCGGGGCGGGTCGAGCGTTTCGAGCGCCGCTACGGCAAGCGACGCAAGAAGAAGGCCGACGGCAGCGAGGGCGGATCATCCCGCTGACGCTGCCACCAGGCAGGTAGGTCCGAACCGTAGATGCCCCTCGACCCGCAGCGGCAGTCGGCTCTGCTGCAGGCCAAGGCCCGGGCTCTCGTACGCGACCAGTTCGGAGAAGCCGATCGTGTCGCCTCGACCTTTCCGGGCGGCGCGTCGCTGATCGAAGCGGGGACGGGATGGGTGCTGGTCGAGGAGTCAGCGGTACGCTCGTTGGGGGCCGTCATCTCCTGGGCGAAGCACAATCAGCTCGACGACACGCATCTTCTCGCCGAAGACGGTTCCGAAGTGCTCGCGAGGCGGGCCCAGCAGTTCACCAGACCGCCTCACATCTGGTGCGTCGACGGTCGTCGGTTGTGCCCGGCACAGCCCGCGGCACCGCCCGTGGACGTGCCACTGCCACCGAGCATGCAGCAGCTGGCCGAGTTGCTGCGCGAGGCGGACCTGGAGGTGGTGCTCGAACACGGTGTACTGACCGGCGAGGTGCGGGGACTCGAGGTTGCCCGCGCGGTTGAGGACGCCGACGGCGGCGTGCACCTAGAGGTCGGTGTCGGGCGCTTCGACCGGGAGGCCGGGGCGATCCTGCACGCCGACCTCCCCAGGATCGATGCCCTGCGAGCCGCTGCCGAGTTGGTGCGGCGACACCGGCAAGCGGGGTCCAGCGACCATCCCATCTCACGATTGGCGCCGGAGCGGTGGTTGCGCTCAGTGATCATCGAGCAGCCCGGCTTGGTCGGTGCCGCAGAGCTGGAAGCGGTCGCCACCACACTGACGCGGAGGAACCTGAGGGAACCGCACCCCGCAGCGGCGGTGGGCACCACCGGCGGTGGCGAGCGGGTGATCGTGTTGTGCTCGGTAGGAGTCGATCTCGACCTCGTCCCGGCGGCGGCCGATGTTCGAGCCGCTCGCGATCCTCGGGCGCGTCTGGTGCTGGCGCTGCCCGAACGCGACATGCACCCGGCCCTTCTGGCACTTGCGGCTGAGCTGAAGGACCCGCCCCAACTCGTCGGGCTCGACGCGTCGTGGCGGGATTAGCCCTGCTCGCCGGCGCCGGTGATCTGGTGCGGCGTCGGCACGGCTCGGTGCCGGTCAACGGCCGGTAGCCTGGCCAGGATGTTGCAGCGGCTCGCAGAGATCGAGATTGAGTTCCGCGACGTCGAGGCGCGCCTGGCTGACCCGGCGTTGCTGCAGAACCAGGAGCACTACGTCGACCTGACCCGTCGTCACCGCGAGCTGGCGTCGATAGTCGACCGGTACCACCAGTTGCTGAAGGCGATCGACGACCGGGATACGGCCAGGGAGATGATCGCGGAGGTGTCCGGCGAGGAGAAGGAGATGCTGCGCGAGGAGTTGGCCACGGCCGACGCGACGATCTCGGGCCTCGAAGACGAGCTCAAGGTCCTCCTCCTACCCAGGGATCCCAACGACGACAAGAACGTGATCGTGGAGATCAGAGGTGCCGAGGGAGGCGAGGAGGCCAACCTCTTCGCGCGTGACCTCTTCGAGATGTACAAGGCGTACGCAGCCCGGATGGGTTGGCAGTTCGAGTTTCTGGGCGCGAACCCGTCCGACATGGGTGGCTTCTCGGAGGTCACGTTCCTGCTCGTCGGTAAGGGCATCTGGTCGAGGATGAAGCACGAAGCCGGGCCCCACCGCGTGCAGCGCGTGCCGGTGACCGAGTCCCAGGGGCGGATCCACACCTCCTCGGCGACGGTCTCGGTGCTGCCCGAGGCTCAACAGGTCGACGTGACGATCGATCCCGGTGACCTCGTTGTCGACACCTACCGTTCGTCGGGGCCGGGAGGGCAGTCGGTCAACACCACCGACTCCGCGGTGAGGGTGACCCACAAGCCGACCGGAATCGTCGTGGCCATGCAGGACGAGAAGAGCCAGATCCAGAACCGGGCCAAGGCCATGCAGGTGCTGCGGTCGAGAGTGCTCAAGCTCGAACAGGAGCGGCAGGCGGCGGACCGCTCCGAATCCCGGCGCGAGCAGATCGGTGGAGGGGGGCGGTCCGAGAAGGTCCGCACCTACAACTTCAAGGAGAACCGGGTTAGCGATCACCGCATCGGGCTGACGGTCTACAACCTCGACCGAGTGCTGGCCGGCGAGCTCGACGAGGTAAGCGACGCCCTCGTCCAAGACGAGCGGGCCAGGCAGCTGAGAGGGAGCTAGCCCTGGTGCCCGAGTCGGACGGGACGATCCTGTGGCGCGAGCTCCAAGCGGAGGCGTCTGAGCGTTTGAGACGGGTGGGAGTGGAGTCATGCGACATCGAAGCGCGCCGGCTCGTCGAAGAGGCCGCGGGGTTCGAGGGCCCTGAGTACGCCAGCGGCCTAAATCGACCCGCCACCAAGCGAGGCGTGGCCCGGTTCGACGAGATGCTCGCGCGGAGGGAGTCGGGCGAGCCGTTGCAATATGTGCTGGGCCACTGGGCGTTCCGCAGCGTTGACCTGATGGTCGACAGCCGCGTGCTCATACCCAGGCCCGAGACCGAGACGGTTGTCGAGGTGGCCCTGGCAGAGATAGATCGTGTCGTTCCTGCCGCGGGTGCGAAGGTCGAAGTCGTCGACCTGGGAACCGGTTCGGGAGCGATCGCCATCTCCATCGTGGCCGAGCGGGGCGAAGTGCAGGTATGGGCGACCGAGCGGTCACCTGACGCCATGAACGTCGCGCGCGCCAACATCGCCGGCGCCGGGAGCGTCGGTACACGGGTTCGGCTGCTCGGAGGCGACTGGTTCGAGCCGCTCCCCACAGCGCTCCGGGGCTGTGTCGATGTCGTCGTGTCGAATCCTCCCTACATCGGCGCTGACGAGGACCTGCCGGCGGAGGTCCGCGACTGGGAACCGATCGCCGCTCTGGTGTCCGGCCCGACCGGCACCGAGGCCATAGAGGCGATCATCGCTGCTGCCGGCGGCTGGCTGACACGCTCGGGCGCTCTGGTGGTCGAGCTGGCGCCGCATCAAGCGCGAGCAGCGGCGGAGCTGGCGGCCCGGTTCTTCACGGAGGTGCGGGTCGAGAAGGACCTCTCCGGGCTCGACCGGACGCTGGTTGGCCGGCGGCGGCGGGCTCAACCTTCGTAGCGGAGGCTGTCGAGGAAGCGCTCCGGATCGGCGCTGCTGTCGGTGAACACCACCGCGAGGATCACCAGGCAGTCGTCCACTGCCACGATGCGGTCTCGTTCGTGGACTGCTTCACCATCCGGCACGTAGTCGACAGATACCGACAGCTCGGCGCCGGCGTCGCTCCCGGAGTACTCCGAGGACTGCTGTTGCACTTCTAGGCCTGTGGCGGACCCGAACCCACCCTCGAACTGCCGCAGCAGCGCTTCGCTGTTCTCGTCTTCGGAGGCTCCCGGTGTGGGCACCACGAAGAAGCTGTAGAGGGCGGGTACCTCCTCGTAGAAGTCGTCGGAGTCCTCCACCGAGGAGATCCGTACGCCTTCGGAATCGACGCCGGCGACGTAGGTCTCGGCGCCGACGAGCTCGAGTGTCGCCGGCGCCAGTTGCGCGGCAGCGTCGCCGGTCATGGGTTCGACCGGCATGGCGGCACTGAAGCGACCATCCTCGGCGGAGACCTCGACCCAGGCCGGCCCGGAGGACGACTCGGCCCCATGCATCCAGGCCGGCCCCAGACCGAGCCAGTAGTAGTTGGCCGGCACCAAGACGGCCAGCAGGGCGATCAACAGAACGGCGGGACCAACACCGGATCTGCCCGAGTAGCGGGGAGACACCGGGCCGCGATAGATCGCCTCCTGCTGGGCGGTCGCTGCGGTGCTGCCCGAGTAGCGCAGCGGCCTGGTGCAGATCCGGCACCGTTCATGGTCGCGCCGGTTCATGGCGCCGCAACCGGCGCAGCGCTGCCTCCTCCTCTTGCGTTGCCTGCGGCTGCCCGGCTTCTCCTGGTCATCGAAGTCGAGCTCGTGCGATGTCTGTTCAGCCATGCGTGGCGGTCGACCCCCGGTTGCGGCCGTCCACCACCTATCGGCAGGTCTCGGCCCCCGGCTGAGCGGGCTCGACGAGGAGCTTGGCATGCCGGTCTGGATCTGCGAGCTCCTCGAAGGCCTGCGGGACCCCGGGTAGGTCGACCGATCCGGTTATGAGCGGTGCGACGTCGAACTCTCCCTCGGCGATGGCCCTCAACGTGTCGGCGAACTCCGTGGGGTCGTAGCCGAGCGCGAACTGGATGCTCAGCTCCTTCATGACGCCGAGCATCGGTCGCAGCCGGTCCGTCTCCATGCAGACGCCCACGATCACCAGCCGGCCGCCCCGTGGCGCGTCGAGCATCGCCTCGTCGATCATGCCGGGTACGCCGACGGCCTCGAACATCACGAGGCTCTTGCGACCGTCCACCCGGCGCCAGGCCTGGACGGCCGACTCCGTGGACGGGTCGACGGTCTCTGTTGCGCCCATGATCGTGGCCAGCTCGCGTCTGGTAGCCGAGAAGTCGGCGGCGACGATCGTGTCGACCCCGAGGCGGGCCAGGGCCGCTGTCACCGCGAGTCCGACCGGGCCGCAGCCCAGCACGACGGCAGCTTCGCCTGGTGCGATTCCTGATTTGTTGACCGCGTGGACCCCGACCGCCATCGGTTCGGTGAGCGCGGCGTGTCGAGGATCGAGGCCGTTGGGGACCGCGAGGGTGAGCATGTCGGACAGGACCATGCGCTCGGCGTAGCCACCGGGGTAGTCGTTCGAGTAGCCCAAGGGATGCAGCCCGCTGGGAGCGAACAGCACGGGCATGGAGACGACGATGTCGCCCTCCTGGCACTGACCGGTGTTTCGGCCCAACTCGACTACCTCGGCACAGAACTCGTGGCCCATGACGACGTCATGGCTGAGATCCATGACATGGGGCGAGACGGGGCCGGCCTCCAGTGCTCCTATTCGTGACATCTCGACCATCTTGTCGCCGTGCCGGAGCGCGTGGAGATCGCTGCCGCAGATGCCGCATGCGATGGTTCGCGCGAGCACCTGCCCGGCCGCGGGCTCGGGATCATCGATCTCATCGATGATCAACCTGCCGTGACGCATCACTGCGGCCTGCACCGAAGTGAACATAGCCTTTCGCTGTGCGAGTCGTCTCGCTGTCAGACTTCGGGCATGCGCTCGACGCCGCGGTGGACGTGCTCGCGTCGGGCGGCGTCGTGGTGATACCGACCGATACGGTCTACGGCTTGGTGGCACGCCTCCACGACCAGGACGCGATCGACAAGGTGTTCGAGCTGAAGCGCCGTGCAGATCGCCG
The DNA here is from genome assembly GCA_003577145.1 of Acidobacteriota bacterium. Lineage (GTDB taxonomy): Bacteria > Actinomycetota > Acidimicrobiia > Acidimicrobiales > Microtrichaceae > ATN2. The sequence goes on from QEUP01000016.1 coordinate 78,170, forward strand.
GCCCATGGCCGTTCTGGTCGGTTCGATGAAGCAGGCGTTGGCTCTCTGCGAGGCCGACGACAGGTGCATGCGTGTGATGCGGAGCTTCTGGCCAGGGCCGTTGACGCTCGTGCTGCCCAGGTCGCCCTCTCTCGACGCCGACCTGGGAGGTAGCGGTGACAGTGTCGGCGTTCGTTGGCCTCGTAGTCGATTCGTGACGGAACTCGCGACCCGGGTCGGACCGATCGTCGCCAGCAGCGCCAACCTCAGTGGGACCGAGACGCCTACCGGTGCCGGCGGGGTGATCGAGATGCTCCAGGGAAGGCTCGACCTGGTGGTGGACGGGGGTGAGCTGGGGCGGCGGGCCTCGACCGTCGCCGACGTGAGCACCGGCGAGTTGGTTGTCCTGCGGGAGGGGCCGGTTCTGTCCGAGGACCTCCGGAGAGCGTGGTGAGAGCACCGGTCCCGTGCTCGGGTCGACCCGAGCACGGGACCGGAGCGGATACCAGACGGAGGGGACGGTAGAGTCGGGGCGTTGTGACGAGGTCGAGACAAGGGGCCGAACATGGGGTTCTGGCACAAGGACACCGAGAGCACGGATTGGCTGGCGAAGGTCTCCTTCTTCGAGGGCTTCAGCCACAGCGAGTTGCAGCGAGTCCTCGAGCTTTCCGAGGAGGTCGAGGCCGAGCCCGGTGCCGAGCTCACCGATCAAGGTGATCCCGGGCAGGACTGCTTCGTCATCGTCGAAGGGACCGCCAGCGTCTACGTGGGCGCCGAGCACATAGCCGGCCTCAGCGACGGAAGCATGGTGGGCGAGATGGCGCTCATCGATCACCGGCCACGTTCGGCAACGGTGGTGGCCGACACCCCGATGAAGCTGCTCAAGTTCGACGCCAGCCAGTTCCGAACCCTTCTGACCGAGATGCCCAAGGCCTCCCAGCGCGTGATGGCGGTCCTCAACGCCAGGCTGCGCAAAGCCGACAGCGCCATGTGACAGGGCCGTCACATGGCGCTACCGCAGGTAGCGCGGGCTGCGCCATCGGGTGCTGGATCGCCGCTGCTGCGCCGCAGGCTCCGCAGCCCCGGCCCATCTCCACATGGC
>QEUP01000017.1:0-131826 GCA_003577145.1 Acidobacteriota bacterium
GCGCCAGCCGAAGCAGCCGCAACGAATCGCCCGGATCGGCGCAGCCGGGCGTTGCTGAGTGCCAACGAAGCAACGCCAAAGCAACGCTGCGCAGGCGCCTCCGTTCGCGTATCGTCGGAGTCGTGGCCCGCACCAGGCGCCCGAGGCTCCCTCAACGACAGATCGCCGCTGCTACCGCAGGCGGCGGGGCCGGGGTCCCTGTCGCGGTGGAGGGTCTCGGCCGCAGGCGCGCCGGGGGTGCAGCCCCGGTGACCACCGGTCCCCTTCAGCAGATGCCCACGATGGCGTCGGACCTGGACCGCGTCGAGGAAGGCCTGCGCCTCGCGGTGCGCTCCACCAACCCCTTCCTCACCGAGATCGCCGGTCACCTCATAGCGGCCGGGGGAAAGCGCGTCCGGCCAGGGTTCTGCATAGCCTCGGCTGCGACAGCCCACGTGGAGGACATTGCCGCAGCCGCGGACGTGATCGACGGGGCGGTGGCGGTGGAGTTGGTCCATCTCGGCTCCCTGTACCACGACGATGTGATGGACGACGCCGAGATCAGGCGCCGGGTCGAGAGCGTGAACGCCAAGTGGGGCAACTTGAAGGCCATACTCGCCGGTGACTTCCTCCTGGCCCGAGCCTCGGAGATCGCCGCCTCTCTCGGCACCGAAGTTGCCGGGCTCCTGGCGGCGACGATCGGCAGGCTCTGCGAGGGACAGGTCCTCGAGCTCCAGTACACCTACGACGTGACGAGAACCGAGGAGTCCTACCTGCGGGCGATCGAGGGGAAGACGGCCGCACTGCTGTCCGCGGCCTGCCGGATCGGTGGCCTGGTGAGCAACCGGCCGCGGGCTGAGATAGCAGCACTCACGGATTTCGGCCGCAGCTACGGGATGGCCTTCCAGATCGTCGACGATGTCTTGGACCTGGTCTCCACCGAGGACGAGATCGGCAAGCCCGTCGGCCACGACCTCGTCGCGGGCGTCTACACGATGCCGGTGATCAGGGCCCTTGCCACCCCCGCCGGACACGAGCTGGGTGCGCTGCTCGGGTCGCCACTCGCCCCGCCCGAGGTCGAAAAGGCACGCGAAATGGTCCGCAGCAGCGGGACGGTCGAAGAGGCGATCTCGGTCGCACGCACCCACGCCGTGACCGCCCAGCAGGCGCTGGCGATGCTCGCACCCAGCACGGGTACGACCGGCCTCGTCGCCGCGGCCGATCACCTCGTCGAGGTGGTGGAGCAAGCTGCTGCCTGACTTGGGGGTGAGAGGGCATTTGGGCCTGCTCCGAGGTTGGACGAGGCGGAGAGAGCCTGACAGCAGAGCTGACACCTCACTCGAGCAGGGCCTGCTGGTCGGGATCAGCGTGTTCAGATGGCTGGCCTGGGCGTGGATGGCCGCCGTCGTCGTCGTGGCCCGGGACAAGCTATCGAACCCGGTGTGGGCAGTCCTGCCCATCGCAGCCGCCTTCGTCTACACCGCCTACGCCTCCCTGACGGCACGGCAGCCACTGTCACTCAACGCCAGACGCATCCGACTCGGGATCGAGCTGACCATTGGATCAGTCCTGCTCGTCGCGGATCACTTCGTCTGGCTGGAGGACCCGGGGCAATCACTCGAGTTCGTGTGGCCCGTGGCCGGCGTGATCGAGGCCGGAGTGGTTTTCGGTTCGCGTTGGGGCCTGGCGTCAGGCGGCCTGCTGGGGCTCGTCAACGGCATCGGGATCGCGGTGGCCGGCGAACCCCGGCTCTTCGAGAAGATCCGCGCTCTGCCCACAGACCCCTCGAGTAGGGCTCTGTCGGTCGTCTCGACTGCCTTCATGTATGCGTTGGCGGGACTGGTCGTGGGATTGATCACCGAGCGCCTGCGCCAGGCGGAGCGCGACATCGCCGCAGCGGAGGCCCGCGAGGACGTTGCCCGTACGCTGCATGACGGGGTCCTTCAGACACTTGCCGTGGTGCAGCGCCGAACCGACGACCCGGAGCTGGGCCAACTCGCACGCGACACCGAGAACGAGCTGAGGGAGTACCTCTTCGGAGTGGCGCCGGTGGGCGGAGCGCTCGGCCCGGCGCTCCGTGAGGTGGCGGCGCGCTATGAGCGGATGCACGGAGGTCGGGCACAGGTGGTGATGCTCGAGGAGGACCTCCCGACACTCGGGGATCGCACCGTCGACGCGCTGGCCGGCGCGGTCGGTGAGGCCCTGACCAATGCCGGCAAGCACAGCAGTGCCGACAGGGTCACCATCTACGTGGAGCAATCCGACCGAAACGAGCTGTTCTGCTCGGTGAAGGACGACGGGGTCGGCTTCGACCGGTCGGCCAGCGACGAGGGTGTCGGCATCAGCCGCTCGATCCGGGGACGGATCGAACAGGTCGGGGGCCGAGTCGAGATCGACACGGCCCCGACAAGAGGAACCGAGGTCCGGCTGTGGGTACCCTGCTGATCTGGTGAGTGACGAGACTGCGAATCGGCTGAGCCAAGTGCGCGTAGTCGTCTGTGATGATCATCCGATCTGGCGGAGTGGCATCAGGAGTGACCTGGGCGACAACTTCCACGTCGTAGCCGAAGCTGGTGACGCCGATGAGGCCATAGCAGCGATCCGGCGAGAGAAGCCGGACCTGGTCATCTGCGACCTGCACATGCCTTCTGGTGGCGGCCTGAGGGTGGCCAAGGCGTGCGGGGAGGACGCCAACATAGTGATGCTGACGGTGTCGGAGCAGGAAAGGGACCTGCTCGACGCGGTGGCCGCCGGAGCCAACGGCTATCTGGTCAAGACCACTCCGGTCGAGCAGCTTCGCCGCGAGCTGTGGAAAGCAGCCCGCGGAGAACCCGTGTTCTCGCCGCCGCTCGCCGCACTGGTCCTCGGGGAGTTCCGCCGGATCGCCAAGCAGTCCTCCCCGGTCGAAGCCCTCTCGGACCGCGAGCGGGAAGTGCTGCAGTACGTCGCCCGCGGGCACACGTACCGCGAGATCGGCGAACAGCTCTACATCGCCGACAAGACCGTCGAGAACCACGTCCGCAACATCTTGAAGAAGCTGCATCTGAACCGCAAGCAGGAGCTGATCCGCTACGCACTCGAGCACGGCATCGAATGAATCACGGCTGGCGGTCAGCCGGTCAGGTCAACGACAGCTTCCAGCGGCGCCGGCAGGGTCAGGTCGATCACCTCAGCTCGGGGTGCAAGGATCTCAGCCGGGAGGGTATCGTAGAAGGACAGGACCGTCTGGTTGAACAGCCGGAAGTTCTCGAACATGACCCCGTGGGCAGCGCCGCGAATCACCGCCAGCCGCGAGCCTCTTATGCGAGCTGCTATCTCCTCGCTGTCACCGACCGGGGTCAGAACATCCTGGCTGCCGACGACGATGAGGGTCGGCACGTCGATCTCTCCGAGCCGCAGCTTTATCGAGTCGTCCTGGTCGAGGAGTGCGTACACCTGGGCGGCAAAGGAGTGAACGGGAACCGTGACTGCGATAGGGCCGACGAAGTGATACACGGGCTGCAAGCGGCGTAGCGACCGGTTTCCCATGAGCCACCGCAGGTTTCGCGTTATGAAGGGCCTCATACCCTGGCTGAGCGCCATGGTTGCCCATTCATCGAAGAGCTCGCGACGCCAGTCGTGATGAGAGCAAGCCGTACACGACAGCACCAGTGACCGAACCCGTTCGGGATGAAGGACCGCGATCATCTGGGCAATCACACCGCCCATCGAGGCCCCCATGACGTGGGCGGACTCGATGCCCAACTCGTCGAGCACGGCGATGGCGTCGTCGGCCATCTGCTCCAGCCGGTAGGGGCCGGCAGGCTTGTCGCTGCGGCCCACCCCGCGGTTGTCGGGCGCGACGCAGTGGAAGCGACTCCCGAAAGCCAGGGTCTGCATGACCCAACCCCTTGAATCGGTGCCCAAGCCTTGGATCATCAGCAGCGGTTCGGCGTCTGATCGTCCGATCTGGCGAAAGTGGATCCGAGTACCGTCCGCCGCCTCGGTGGTTCCCACAAACTGGAACGATACTTCAAATCTCGTCCCGACGAAACGGGTTCTGTGAACGCGCGTGGCCCCTATATGCGCGTTGTCATCACGGTGTCACCGTCGTCGTCACCAGTGACATGTCACCGTCGTCACGGCGTGTCACCCGGTCGCTAGCCGGTACGAATGTGAGACGACCACGGCACCACCTATCAGGCTCGTCGCAGCGCTCGATGTCCTCCCCGATCGGGACGATGTAGATTCCCCGGCCGGAGGATCGACGAGTTGGATACCCCCTCGAAACCGATACGCACCGCTGCTGACGCCGAGGTCGCCACTGAGGCCTACATGCGACAAATCGGCTTCGACGACGCCCGAGCGACACCTGCGGGCCCAGACGGCGGAGTGGACGTAACCTGCGCCGCCGCCGTCGCCCAAGTGAAGGCACCCAGTGTTCGTTGAGACGCTTCTTCACGAGGCTGGTCTCCGTTCTGTTGAGCCCCATCCCCCTGGCGGTGTCTTCCACGGCTGCCACCAGGTTCTCCAGTGAGGGGGTGTCGATGTCGAGCCAGGCCAGGTTCAACTCGGCGGAACCGTCCGCAAGCCCGTTGAGATCCACGGCCACTTCGGCTGTACGGGAGCCGCTAGCTCTCATCCAGCGTGTCACTGCCCCGGCCGCCAGACCGGCAACAGCCCCGACCCCCACTGCGGGAAGCGTGCCCAAAGACAAGGTCACAAGCAGGGGAAGGCCGACGGTGAGACCCTGTTCGCAGACCCATTCCCAGGCCTGCTGCAGGAACTCGTGAGCCCTCTGCTTGAAGGTCTTTGCGGCGGCACTGGGTTCCTGGCGCCCACGCCACAGTTCGGCCGACAGCTTGTGCTCGAGCCCGCCCTTCTCACCGGTGGAGCCACACCAGGCCGCACCAAGAACCTCACCAGAACCGCGGCTGACCACGAACAGCCCGTCATTGCCTCCGGTCACCACGACAGAGGCCTTGTCGCCTGCGTCGTCGACCGCCACCTCCAGTTTCGAACCCGTCGGACAACCGTAGAAGCGCCCCGAATCGGGAAGCAGACGCTCGACAGTCTTGCCCTGGCCCAGCTCGTGCCGGTGCGATTCCTCGACGAGGACTTCCCACTCCTCGCCCTGGTCGGAAGAATCCGCACTTCCACCCCGGGTCGGCTCGTCCGGCGGCGACACCTGCCCGGTTCCTCCCCTACCCGACCCCCCGGCCCCTGACCCGTCACCATCTCCCAGCCGGGCAGCGATCCGACTCTGTGCCTGATCGACTGCCGCAGAGACGGCCTCTTCGAAGTGAGCTACAACCTCTTTGAGCGAGTCGGCGGTATCATCCAAGCCGCCATCCACCCTGTTGAGGATCTCCTCGTCTACCCCGGTAAGGTCGTCCCTCACCTCACCCACGAGACGGTTGATCAGCTCCCGTGCTTCTTCGGCCACGCGCGCCAGAGCCGATGCCGCCTCATCGAGGCGCTCAAGCGCGCTGCGCAGGATCGTCACACCAGGATCTCCGACTCGGCCAGGGGCTGTCCTACACGGAGGCCGCCGACCGGGCGAGGGTGCATCGCGGACGCACGCGGTTCGACGCAGGCGCCCAGTTGGTCGCCAACTGGGTCGAGGTCCTCGCCCCCGTCGTCACCGCTGCGAGCGCCGAGACCGCCTGGCCGGAGACGGTGGTGCTGGACTCGACGTGGTTCATGGTCACGAGCACCTGGACCAACACGTCGACCCAGGCGTTCTGCGTCCTCGGCGCCTACGGCTACCCGAGCTCCGGTCCAGGCCGCACCTGGGTGTTGCGGGCCACGCCGGAGGGCAAGGCCCGCCAGTGGCGCCAACTCCTCCGGTCACTCGCCGGCGAGCCGAGGATGATCATCTGCGATGACGACCCGTCCATCGTCGCTACGGTGTCGTCGGTGTGGCCCGATGCGTTCATCAAGTCCTGCGAGCATCACCTGCGGAAGTCGGTGCTGCGAGCCATCAGCCCCTACGGACTCGACGGCTACGGGTCCGAGGCTATGGTCCGGCTCAACACGGCGTTCCACAACGTCGCCTCCTGGAGGGCGTTCGCCCGCACCGTTGCCGGCCGTGGCATCGGCATAGACGCCTGGCTCGACCGGAACAGCGACCGGGTCCTCGACCAGGTCCGCCAACGGCGCCGCCTTCCCCAGCACCACTCGACCGGTGCCATCGAAGAGGTGCTCGCCAGCGTCCGGGGGTTCATGGCACCGAGGGCGTTCTGCTATCGCAACGCCGAGCGCACCAACCGGATGCTCGAGCTGGTACGCGCCCGCTTCAACCGCAATGACGACCCCGAGCTCTACGCCAACGCCATCCGGGCCCTCGCCGCCCACGGCGGCGGCCTCCCCACACAAGGACGCATCCGGGACAAGGCCGGCCACGCCAGCCTGCGCTGACGGTGCCGGACCACAACTCGAGCTGGTGAGCCCGCCGCTTGCGGCGACAGTGGACGGTAACCGACAACCGACCTGGGAGGATACATGAGCCCTGCCTGGGCGAAACGTGGGGGCTGGAGCCTCTACTTCTACTTCTCGGAGCCCCACCAGGTTCCGCACGTCGCCGTCCGCGCTGGCGACGAGCGGGCATCGATCCGGATCTCGGACGGCGAGGTCCTCGCCGGCCATCTCCAACCGAAGGTGCTGCGGGAGGTCCGGGCGCTGCTGGCAACCCACCGGGACCTGGCCACCGAGGCCTTCCTGACAACAGCCGCATCGGACTTCCCGGGTACTCTTGAAGATATGCTCAAACGAGCACGGCCCTACGCTGACAGCGAGGAGGTGCACGACGATGAGTAACGAGGAATACCCCTTGGTGGACGTCACCGCCGTGCGGGTCCTGGCCCGCTACGTCGTCGAACTCACCTTCGATGACGGGGCGGTGAAGGTGCTCGACCTCGAGGGCTGGCTGACCGGGCCGGCCTTCGAGCCGGTGCGTGACGACTACGACATGTTCTGCGCCGTGGCCGTCAACGCCGAGTCGGGGACACTCGAGTTCCCCAACGGAGCCGACCTGTCACCTGCCGCCTTGTACCTGAAGGCCAAGCCTGTCGTCCCCGCCTGAACGCCTCGACACCCGTCGAACCGAAGCGAGAGCCTGCCCTTCCGGGCAGGCTCTCATCGTTCTCCGACCGCCGACCCCTCGACCCCTGAAAGGGTCCGACTAAATCCCTACCGATCACACGGGGGGCCAGCGATGCATCTGCCGCAGCTGACATCTTCTCCCAGCTGGAGTTCCCCGAGGGAACCGTCGTACTGGATCACAGAACATATCCATATGGCGCCTTGTGGGATATCGGCGTACCTAGCCCCCTCAGTGAAGGGCAGATTGCTGTTCCAGCTGGATTCGAGACGTCATTCAATCCAGGGACCGAGCGCGAGGGGCGCTCGTGCAAGCGCAGAGGGGACGAACTTCCGAACCCCTCGGCAGGGTGTACAGAGGCGGCCATCGAGTCACGTTTCGGTCCCCACCATGATGGCGTGGGTGAGTGCTACTTGTCGGTAGACCAGTCAACAGACACAACCATCTTCGAATACGAAGAAGTGTTTCTTGCCCGCGTAGGGGTCTCATGCGGCGGCGCCTAATCCTGTCACCCGCGCTGAGCCCGTTCAGTGGCTTGTTCGCCGTCCGCAGACGACGAGAGCCACGTGTTGATTGCCAAGGTTGAATCGACGCTCGCTTGGGGTGGACGACCCCTCCTGCCTCGTAGGAGCTGACGTGATCCTGCCTCAGGACGATGCTGGTAGCTGAGTAGACACCCGAATCAGTCGTGACATCTGTGACAACGACTCACGCGCTGGTGTCATGCCGTGACGACGGCGGTGTCATGCCGTGACCATTCCGGTGACACCGTGATGACAACGCGCACTATAGGGGCCTCGCGCGTTCACAAATCAAGCGTGTCCGAGCATGGTGGTCACGTGAGCGCGGACCTGCTCGGCCAACTCGGCGTCAGCCAAGGGGCCTGAGCGCAAGGTGGTGTGGATCGGGGCTCCGATCTCGACGTACCACCGCCGGCCCAGCTCACGTCCGGCCAGGGCGACCGGCAGGACCGGCACCCCGAGCCGCAGGGCCGGCTCGAGCAGGACCGGATCGATGGCCCCGGGATCGAACCGGTCACGCGGCGTGCGACTCAGCGGGATCGCCACGACCTCACCCACCCGGAACAACGACGTCATCTCCTCCGGCCGCGCCAAGACCCCGCCGAGGCGACGCAGGGCTGGGCCCACCACCGGCATGTCCGGTACGCCTACCACCCTCAGCGGCCGTCTCGTGCGATGGAGCGCCGCCGCTGCGACGTAGGGCTCGGAGATGCCGTAGCGACGAGTGAACACCACCAGCGCCGGACCCTCCGCCGGGACATGGTCGGCGCCACGGAGCTCGATGCTCCACCGCAACCGCGAAGCGTCGGCGAGCAGGCCTGTCAACTCGGCGTCGAAGCCCCAGGGGTCGATGCTGTAGGTGCCCTTGACCCGTCGTGTCACGATATCGGCAACGCTTCTCGCCAACTCGACCGGTGTCATGCTCAGGCCGCCTCCGGCTCCACCTCGAGGTAGACCACCGACGCCCACTCGAACAGGTGCTTCACCACATCGGGGGTGCTGTGGGCGGGTCGAAATCCGATCGTCTCCTCGACGCGGCAGCCGTCGGCGGTCCGGCCCCGTCTCAAGAGCTCGACAACGTGGTCGGGCATCGGAGCACCGGCAAGGTTCGAGACCAAGCGCGCGGAGTGCCAGGCAGGGCCGAAGATGGGCAGCGCGACCCTGCGCCCCATCCTCGCTGCCTGCAACCCGGTCACCACCCCGTGGCCGACGACGTTGACGATGCCGGGGTGACCGGCGTGAAGAGCCGCCACGATGGCGTGGGCCGCGTCCTCCTGATGCAGCAGCGAGAACGGTGGATCGAACACTCCCGAGACGGGCACCACCGGCAGGCGCAGATAGCGGCCGAGCGGGCTCGGGAAGTGCGGCCCCACGAGGGGCGCCATACGCAGGACGGTGACGGGAACGCCGGTGGACTCCGCCAGTGCGAGCGCCGACTCCTCCACATGAAGCAGGGCTGAACCGAATGATGTAGTGGGGTCGGGCGGGGTCGTCTCGTCAGGAAAGCTGGGTGCCCCTCGCCGCCGCCCGTAGACCTCGATACCGGATCGGACGACGATCCGGTCGAGACCATCGAGTCCCGACAGCGCGCCAAAGGTCGCGAGGGTGCCGATCTCGGTGCGTTTGAGCGCCGGCCCTGCGTTCGTCCGCGCGTTCGGCTCGTAGATGCCGAGATGCAGCACCGCCGAAGGCTCGAAAGCCCGTACTGCGTCGATCGTCCGCTGACGACGCAGCGGGTCGACCCGCATGTAGTCGGCACGGCGCATCCGCCGGCGAGGAGGGTCGATGTCGATGCCGAGAACGGACTCGACCTCCTGCTCCTCCTCGAGGAGCATCGCGACACGGGTGCCCAACTCGCCTCCGATCCCGGTGATCAGGACGCGCATGCAGCCAATTCTGGCCGGTCGGCCCCGGGAAGCAGGAATCGGCTCAGAGGCAGCGCGGATAGGTCGAGCTTGTCGCGCCGAAAGATCCGTCTCGCCAAGCTGCGCTTGGCTCGACACGGCACAATCACATTGGAGCGCCGCCTATCGGCGGACGCTCTCAATCCTGGTTCTTCTCGAACACCAGCCGGAGACCGTGGAGGGTGAGCCACGGCTCCTGGTGCTCTATCTCCTTGGACAGCGGCGCGATGAGCTCGGCCAAGCCACCCGTCGAGATGACAGTGCTTTCGCCTATCTCAGCTTGTATCAGTCTGCACATGTGATCGACGAGGCCCGCGAAGCCGTAGACCGTTCCGGACTGGATGGACTCCACCGTGCTCTTGCCGATGACACTGCGGGGTTCGACCAGCTCGACCCGCCGCAGCGCCGCAGCGCGACCGAAGAGGGCGTCGAGGCTGATCTCGATCCCGGGGACGATGGCGCCTCCGAGGTACTCGCCGTCGCTCGAGATCACGTCGAAGGTGGTCGCCGTCCCGAAGTCGACGACCACCGTCGGCCCGCCGTAGAGGTCGTAGGCACCGACCGCGTTGGCGATGCGGTCCGCGCCGACCTCCTTCGGGTTGTCGTAGAGGATGGGGACACCGGTCTTGACACCGGGTTCGATCACGATGGGAGCGAACCCGAAGTAACGGTGGGACATCTCCCGCAGGGCGGCGGTGACAGTGGGAACGCCCGACGAGATCGCGATGCCGCGGACGTCCTTGTCCCACGAGAAACCGTGAAAGCCGAGGAACTCCTGGATCATCAGAGCATGCTCGTCGGATGTTCGTTCGGAATTCGTCGCAATTCGCCAGTGGTCCAACAGTTCGTGCGAGCGTTCCTCGTCGCCGAACAGCCCCACTACGGTCTGGGTGTTTCCGACATCTATCGCCAGCAGCAAATCCCCGGACCTCCCGTCCTCAGTCGACGTCGAGCCCGATGTCGAGCACCGGCGCCGAGTGAGTGATCACCCCTGCTGAGATCATGTCGACGCCGGTAGCTGCGAGCTCGCCAACGCGGTCGAGCGTCACACCGCCCGAAGCCTCGATCAACGGGCGACGCCAACCGTCGCCCGCCAGCCGGTCGGCCTCGGCGACGCAAGCCCTGATCTGCTCAGGGGCCATGTTGTCGAGCAGGACTGCATCGGCGCCGGCGCGCACAGCTTCGACCATCTGCTCCAAGCGGTCACATTCCACATGCACGACCCGTGCCGGCCAGAGATCCTTCGCCCGGGCGATCGAGCCTGCTATTCCCATGCCGGCGATGTGGTTGTCCTTGAGCAGGATCCAGTCCGAGAGGTTGCCCCGGTGGTTCCGGCCTCCTCCGGCCCGCACCGCCGCCTTCTCGAGCGACCTCAGGCCCGGCGTCGTCTTGCGGGTGTCCCAGATGCGGGCACCACCTGAAGCGGCCTCGACGAACTGCCGCGTCATCGTCGCCACACCCGACAGATGACAAAGGAAGTTGAGTGCCGTGCGCTCGCCGGTGAGGATCGCGGCAAGCGAGCCGTTGACCTCGCCTATGACGTCGCCCGCCGAAAGGTCGTCGCCCTCTGCTTTGATCCAGCTGACGCTCACGTCGCCGTCGAGCTGACGGTAGGTCTCCTCGGCGCAGCGCGTCCCCGCCAGGCAGCCCGCAGCCCGGGCGACGAACGCGGCTGTTCCCGCCGCACCCGCTGGTAACAGGTCCGACGTGAGGTCTCCGAGAGGCGTCAGATCCTCGGCGAGGGCGCGCTCGACTGCAGCCCGCACATCTCGCAGCGGTGGATGGAGCCACGCACCCTCTGACATGACACCAGCCTGCCGCGGATGACTGCGCCCGAACCAGCCAGTCGGCTCGGATGGCTCCGCCTGTGATCGCGCCGCATCCAGGTTCAGTTGAAGCCGCCGCCCTGCTGTTTCAGCGCGGTGTCGACGCACAACGAGGAGGCGACGGTGATCGACCGCAACGGCTCGGGCAAGGGTCGGTGGATCTGAACCACGTAGTTGTCCGCCGAGGTGAACATGGTCTTGGCCAGGCCTGACCAGGTCTTGGTGATCCGGCCGATCTCGGCTCCGCTCGCGTCGCGCACAGCGAAGTTCCATGCACGCCAGTTCTCACCCGTTATCGCTCCCACGACCTGCCCACCCGCCATGAGGTCGAAGTTGATCTTGCCGATCAGCTTCTTCTGCACCACCGAGCCGATCTGGGCTCCAGTGCCGTCCTGGATGTGGAGGGTCGACTTCATCACCTTGGCGGGCCGGGTTATCTGGAGCACGACGTTGCCCGCCAGATCCACGATCTGGAACTTGTGGGTCATGAAGTTGTCGAGCGAGGTCAGCAGCCGAGCTGCCTTCTTGGCCGCTGACTGCCCCACCTGGCGCACTGCGCCGACCTGGCGGCCGTGCTGGTCGTAGATGGCGAACTCGCTCTCCATCTCGAAGACCTTGGCCTTCTGGTTGACCACCAGCACCGGCTCGGCGAGCAGGTGTCCGCCTCCTTGCTGGGCGGGCGCCACGCCGGCCTGCAACTGCACCTGGCGCTGGACCTGGGCGGCGTGGTGTTCACCGGCCGGCACCTGGCCGGGCATGAGTGGCGGGTCCACGGCTGTGCGCCCGTGGGACGAGACGTGTTCGGTCCACACGCCGCCGTCCCAGTAGCGGTACTCGTGTCGCCCGTATGGATCCGGGTACCAGTTCGGCGGATGGGCTCCGGAATCCTCGCTCACGGGCTCAGGGTAGCCTCACCACGAGACGGACCTGCAGTAGCTCGGACACATCGGGGTGATCGGACCTGGTGTGGGCCCCCCGGCTCTCGGTTCGTGCCATCGCTGCGGCGAGCAGGCCCTCGGCCACCGTCACCAGGTTCGCCAGCTCGTGATCGGCGACCGTGCGCGGCTCGGCAAGTGATCGCCTGACACCAGCGACGACCGCAACCGTCGCCGCGAGCGAGGGCCCGGTCCTCAGTACCCCAGCGCCCAGCGTCATCGCCCGTTGGAGCTGCGCGCGGCGCTCGCCGGTACCCACCGGGACCTCTGCCGGTTCGATGCTGTCGAGCGGCTCCAAGCCGATGTGGACACCACCGATCTCCAGCGTTGGATCGTCGGGATCGAGAACACAGCGCATGGCTCCACTCGCCTCGGGACCGACGACTCCGGCGTCGATGGCCTCGACCACCCGCGGCCCGAACACCATTCCCTCGAGCAACGAGTTCGACGCCAAGCGGTTGGCGCCATGTACACCCGTACAGGTCGTCTCGCCCGCCGCCCACAGGCCCGGGAGGGAGGTCGCACCCCTCAGATCGGTGATCACACCACCACACTGGTGATGGGCGGCCGGCGCGATGGGCAGCCAGTCGACACCGGGGTCGAGGCCCACCTCGGCCAGGGTCGAGGTTATGGTCGGGAACCGCCGGGCGAAGTGCGAGATCCCGGTGGCATCCAGCCACAGGTGCTCCACCTTCTGCTCGAGCATGCGCGCCGTCATGGCCCTGGACACGACGTCTCTGGGCTCGAGCTCGTCCACGAAGCGCTCGCCGGTGGAGTCACGGATCAGCGCGCCGTGACCACGTAACGCCTCCGACAGCAACGGACGAGGCATGCGCGGATCATGCAGAGCCGTCGGATGGAACTGGAAGAACTCCAGATCGGCTACCGCTGCCCCCGCGCGCATGGCCATCGCCGTCCCGTCGCCGGTCGCCTCGGCCGGATTGGTCGTCACCGCGAAGAGCTGGCCCGCCCCCCCGGTCGCGAGGAGAACGTTTCGGGCCGCTATCTCGGTCCGCTCGCCCGTCTCGCCCCGGGCGATCACACCAACGCAACGGCCACCGTCGACCAGCAGATCCACGGCAAAGGAGCGTTCGTGCACCACCGTGACAGTTCGCTGAACGGCCGACACCAGAGCGCGCTCCACCTCCTCACCTGTGGCCGCGCCGCCGGCGTGGATCACCCGGGCTTCGGAATGGCCTCCCTCGAGCGATACCGAGAGCGCGCCAGTCGCGTCGCGGTCGAAGATCGCCCCGAGGCCGATGAGCTCGTTGACCCTGCTGGGGCCTTCATCGACCAGAACCCTCACGGAATCGATGTCGCACAGCCCGGCTCCGGCCTCGAGGGTGTCGGCCAGATGCAGATCGATGGCATCGGGATCGCCGCTCAGGACCGCCGCGACACCGCCCTGCGCCCACCTCGTGGTCGCCTGCTCGAGCTCGCCTTTGGTCAGGACGCCCACCGCCATCCCGTGGGTGTCTGCCGCCCTGACCGCAGCAGAGAGCCCGGCGACTCCGCTGCCCAGGACGAGCAGGTCCAGCTCGGCTCGCGCGCGGACAGTCGGCGACGTACCCGTCACTTGTCTCCGCCGTCAGTTGAGCTCGATCTCCACATAGCGGACCGGCGCCGGATTGTCAGGACCGGGGTGCGGGACAGCCTTGTCCCGGGGAACCGGTCGGTTACGACTGTCAACGTGGACCACCTTGGGCTCGTAACACTCGAGCTCGGCTTCCTCGTAATCCGCGTAGGTGATCACGATGACCTTGTCGCCGGGCCGCACGAGGCGAGCCGCCGCCCCGTTCACGCACATGTCACCCGAACCCCGCTGGCCCTGGATGACATAGGTCTCCAGCCGCGACCCGTTGTCTATGTCGACGAGGTGGACCTGCTCACCGTCGAGGATGTCGGCTGCATCCATCAGGTCTGGATCGATCGTGACAGAGCCGACGTAGTGGAGATCCGCGCCGGTTACCGTGGCGCGGTGGATCTTGGACTTGAACATGCGACGACGCATGATCTCTCCTTCGCTGGTGGACGCCCATCGGGTCGCCCCCTTCTACCTGCGGACAGCCATGTTATCGATCAGCCGCGCCCGACCGAAATACGCGGCCCCTATCAGCCGGTTGCTCTCGTCACACACGGCCACCGGCTCGAGAGTCCGGCTGTCGACGACATCGACGTAGTCCAGCCTTGCCAAGGGTTCCTCCCGCACCATCTGAGCCATCAGATTCCTCACCTTGGCGGGATCTGCCTCACCGCCACGAATTGCGTGTGCTCCTGCCTCCAACGCTCGGTGAAGGACCGGGGCCGCTGATCGCTCGGGATCTCGGAGGTACTTGTTGCGGCTCGACAGGGCCAGCCCGTCGGCTTCGCGACATGTCGGGCAGCCGATCACCTCGACACGGAAGTCGAGGTCTCGGGCCATCCGCCTCACGATCATCAGCTGCTGATAGTCCTTCTCACCGAAGTAGGCGCGGCACGGTCCGACGATGTT
Organism: Acidobacteriota bacterium; assembly: GCA_003577145.1. Lineage (GTDB taxonomy): Bacteria > Actinomycetota > Acidimicrobiia > Acidimicrobiales > Microtrichaceae > ATN2. The sequence goes on from QEUP01000017.1 coordinate 14,738, forward strand.
GAACAGCTTCGCCACGACCGTGGACACGCCGGCGAAATGCGTGGGGCGTGACTCGCCCTCGTACCCTGCCGAGAGAGCGGCCACCGTCACCGTGGTCAGGGACTCCTCGGGGTACATCTCGGCTGGTTCAGGTAGGAACAGGTAGTCCGACCCCGCCGCGGCAGCCTTCTCGGCATCACCTTCGGGATCACGGGGATATGCGTCCAGATCCTCGTCGGGCGCGAACTGCAGAGGGTTCACGAAGATCGTCGTGACGGTGATGTCGTTCGCCGACGCGGACGCAACCACCAGCGACAGGTGGCCCCGATGGAGGAAGCCCATGGTGGGCACCAGCCCGATCGAGCGCCCAGCTCGACGATGATCGTCAACAGCGCCACGAAGCTCGGCGATGGTCTTGACCAGCTCCATCCTCTCGAGCCTAGGAGGAGCTGGGTGGTCACATGGCGCCACCGCAGTGCCGCTGCTTCGCCATCGGCTTCTGGGGCACCCGCTGCTCCGCCGAAGGCTTCGCAGCAATCAATCACATGGCGCCACCTTCCTCCACGAGGCGGCGGGCCGCGTTGAGCATGGCCTCGTAAGCCTCGTGCTCGGAGAGCGGGAGCGCTGCGAGATGGCGCCTGATCGTCTCGAGGTCGCCGCGGGCGGCCGGTCCGGTCAGCGCCCGGGCGGGTCCGAGCTCGACGACGTTGTCGATCGTGACCCTGAGCAGGTCGAGGTAGGCGTCCAGCGGGACGCCTGCCATGGCGCCGACCCTCTCCACCTGCCCCAGCAGGCCGACTACGTGGTTGGAGACGATGCAGGCCGCGGCGTGATACAGCGCCCTGTCCTCGTCGGCCACTTCGAAATCGCGCCCTTCGAGCGAAACCACGACCTCGCGAACAAGAGGATCGCCGGCGACCGCGAACCAACCTCCGACCAGTCTCTCGGAACCGACCTCGGGTGTCGGGATCGAGATCAGCGGGTGGACGGCTCCGCGACGCGGGTGGCCGGCGAGCACAGCGAGACCCAACGACCCGGACGCGTGCGCGACAACGGTCGTCCCTACCGGCCTGACAGCCGCCGCGACCTCGCCGATGACATCGTCCTGCGTAGTGATCAACAGCAGATCCACGCCTTCGGCGGCAGCCGAGAGATCGTCGCCCCGGAGCAGCGGCGCAACCACATCCCAACCCCTTCGGGCAAGTGCCATCGAGAACGCTCCCCCTGCCCGGCCGTGCCCGATGACCCGGATTCGACGGCCGGTCGAGCTCAAAGGAGGGGCTCCACCATCCGGACATTCCCGTCTGCCCGCTCGACGTCCGCCGCGGTAGCCAGGTCGGGGGCCAGGTCATGCAGCGGCGCCATCACGAATCGCCTCTGCCTCCAGCGTGGATGCGGAACCTGAAGGTCCGGCCTGTCCACCTCGACCCCCTCCATCCAGACGATGTCGACATCCAGGGTCCGCGGACCCCAACGTTCGGCCCGCACCCTTCCGTGTGCCGCCTCTATGCGCCGGCAACGCGCCAACAGCTCGTCCGGGGTCAGGTCGGTGTCGAGCTCCACGACCAGGTTGAGATACGGAGCCTGGCCGGCCGGACCTCCCACGGGCTCGGTCTCATAGACCGGAGAGGTCCGGACCACGCCGTCGAGGTGTTCGACGGCTGCGCGCAGGTGACCACGCCGATCACCCAGGTTCGATCCCAAGCCGAGGAACGTTCGGGTCATCGACGCTCGATCCGAACACCCGTGGTTGCCACGTCGAGCGCCAACGGTGGTCTCAGCTTGCGCACTGCTACGACGACCGACTCCACGCCGGGCTCGGAGAGAACCCTGGAGGCTATCGACTCGGCGAGCTTCTCCAGCAGGGCGAAATGGCCTCCGGTTATGGTCTGCACCACTGCCTCCGACAGCGTGGCGTAGTCCACTGTGTCGGCGAGGTCGTCTGACTCCCCGGCCCGGTGCAGGTCGGCGCGGACTTCCAGATCGACTTCGAGGGGCTGGGGGCGTTGCCGTTCTTCCGGAAGGACCCCGCAGACCCCCAGCGCCCGGAGCCCCCGCACCTCGACGACGTCGGTCACGCCGCGTCGCCTCAATCCTCCCGGCGGCGGACCAGCTCGCCCGCTTGGGCGACGAGCTCTCGGCCGACCGGGCCGATCTGGCGTTCGACGATCTGCTCGATCAACGAGATCGCCCTGGGCTCACTGGGCACCATCCGGCTCCAGACGAGGTAGCCCGCCATCAACCCGCTGACCCGATCACCGAGCTCCTCTTGGTGAACGAGGAGCTTTTGCTCCGCGTCGAGCAGATCACCGAACTCGTTGTACAGGGCGTTGAGATAGCGTCCCTGCTCGTCGTTGGTGGGCAGGGGGCGGTGGCGCCAGGCGACGCTCAGCTCGTCGTAGTTGTGCAGGTTGTGCGGTGCGCCGATGAGCGATATCACGAAGTTGAACCCCTGCTCGCGGATCCAGATGATCTCCTCTTGCCGGCGGACCCGACGGTGGTTGGCCCCGTAGCCACCGGGGCGCTCGCAGATCGCCAGTTGATCCTTGATGATCCAGTGGAAATTGCGGGGTTTGATGCCCTGCGCCCATTTCCCCTTCATGGCCATCGTGGACTCACCTCCTCGTCACCGATGGCGGCGATCATTCGTACCTCGCCGGTATATTTCAATCCCTTCAGGTCAAGGCAGCGCCGGCGAGGGCGTCACCAGTTTCGCAGCCTGAACGGTACCGCGGACGTCATGCACACGAACCATCCTCACCCCCCGGGTCATCGCCCAAGTAGCGGTGGCGATCGAAGCCTCGAGCCTGTCCCGGACCTCAACCTCACCACTGTCAGCGGCGACCCGCCCGTCGCTTTGCGCCACGAGGACGCCCAGGGTGCTCTTGCGGCTCGTGCCGAGGACCACCGGAAAACCAGTTTCGACGAATGCACCGATGTTCGCCAGCAGGTCGAGGTTGTGCGAGACCGTCTTGCCGAAGCCGAAGCCCGGGTCTATCCACACCTCCTTCACGCCCAGACGCAGCGCCTCGGTCGCCTTCGAGACGAGATAGCACCGGACCTCGGCCACCACGTCGTCATACCGGGGATCCACCTGCATGGACGGGGGGCTGCCGGCCATGTGCATGGCGATCCAACCGACTTCGAGCTCGGCGGCCACCCACGACAGGGATGCCGAGACGTCGTTCACGAGTGTCGCCCCTGCCGCCACCGCTGCTCGGGCAACCTCGGCCTTGGTCGTGTCGATCGAGATCCGGACCCTTCCCGCCAAGCCCTCCACCACCGGGATGACCCGCCGCAACTCCTCGGTCAACTCGACCGGGCTTGCTCCCGGCCTCGTCGACTCCCCGCCGACGTCCACCACATCGGCGCCCTGCGCGATCATCTCCTCGCCGTGAGCGACAGCCTGCGCAGGGTCGAGGTACATGCCGCCGTCGGAGAAGGAGTCGGGGGTGACGTTGAGCACTCCCATGACCAGGGCTGTCACCGTCACAACCTATCGAGATGAGCTTCACCCCGGGTGGGAGATGCGCCAACGGTCAGGCGGACGTCTGCCACCCCTGGGATCGCCGGCCCAGCGGCTCGGCCCTTACTCGATGAATCGCATGGCCTCGGCACGGGTGGCCACGTCGTCCCTGAAGATCCCCCGGACCGCGCTCGTGACCGTGGTGGCGCCCGGTTTGCGAACGCCACGCATCGACATGCATAGGTGCTCGGCTTCGATGACAACCAGCACGCCCAGGGGCTCGAGACTCCCCTCGATGACATCGGCGATCTGGGTGGTCAGTCGCTCCTGTACCTGGGGACGACGAGCGAGGCCCTCGCACAGCCTGGCGAGCTTGGACAGCCCGGTTATCCGTCCGTCCCTGTTGGGTACGTAAGCAACATGCGCCTTGCCGAGAAACGGGATGAGATGGTGCTCGCACAGCGAATACAGCGGGATGTCCCTGACCATGATCATCTCGTCGTGGTCGGCCTCGAAGGTGACCTCGAGGTGGGCCTCGGCAGATTGGTGGATGCCTGAGCAGATCTCGCCGTACATGCGAGCCACCCTCGCCGGCGTCTCCCTCAGGCCGTCACGGTCCGGATCCTCACCGATCGCAGAGAGGATCTCGCGCACAGCTGCTTCCACCCGCTCGTAGTCGATCTCTGCACCACCGTCGTAACCCTGGCCGGTCCGTAGATCGGCTGCCACATCGGTCAGCGCCTCGAAATCCTCGATACGGGCCATTCCTCAATCCTTGCCGTCCATCGTGAACATTCCAACCCGAGTTCTGTATGGGCCACTCCGGCTCAGTGCTGTGGGCTCCTACCGGCATCGCGACTCTCGCCGGATGCATCCGGCTCGCTGCCGTTGCCCGAGGAGGCCCCGCCGCCGTCATCGATGCTCCCCATGTCGGCGAACATCTCGTTGAGATCGTCCTCTTCGAGGGTCTCGTTCCGGATGAGACCCTCCGCCAGCCGATGCAGAACGGTCCGGTGGAGGGTGAGGATCTCACGAGCTTCCTCGTGAGCATCGTCGAGCAGCCGGATCACCTCGTCGTCGATGCGAGCCGCAACCTCGTCCGAGTAGTTCGCCTGATGAACATGCTCCTTGCCGAGAAACGGCTCGTCTTCGTTGTGACCCAGCTTCTGGGGACCAAGCGAGGTGCTCATCCCGAACTCGGTGACCATCGAGCGGGCTATCTGCGTCGCCTTCTCTATGTCATCGGCCGCCCCGGTTGTCGGATCTCCGAAGATGATCTCTTCGGCAGTCCGGCCTCCGAGGAGCATGGCCAGATGGTCGAGCAGCTCCGACCTGGATTTCAAGTACTTGTCCTCGGCCGGGAGAGCCAGCGTCCAGCCGAGAGCTCGGCCGCGGGCGATGATCGAGATCTTGTGAATAGGGTCGGTGTTCGGCAGCACATGGCCCACGAGTGCGTGACCTGCCTCGTGGTAGGCGATCACCCGCTTCTCCCGGTCCGACATCACCCTGCTCTTGCGTTCGGGTCCGGCGATGACCCTGTCGACGGCAGCGGTGAGAGAGCTCATGCCGATGGTGCCGTCGCCGCGACGGGCGGCGATCAGAGCCGCTTCGTTCATGACGTTGGCGAGATCGGCTCCGGTGAACCCGGGCGTCCTGCGGGCAACGATCTCGAGGTCGACGTCATCCGCAAGCGGCTTCCCCTTCGCGTGAACCCCCAGGATCTGTGTCCGACCCTTCAGATCGGGCTTGTCGATCACGATCTGACGATCGAACCGGCCCGGGCGCAGCAGGGCGGGGTCGAGGATATCGGGCCGGTTGGTAGCCGCCATGATGATCACACCGCTGGTCACGTCGAATCCGTCCATCTCGACCAGCAACTGGTTGAGGGTCTGCTCCCTCTCGTCGTGGCCTCCGCCGACACCCGCTCCACGATGGCGGCCGACGGCGTCGATCTCGTCAACGAAGATTATGGCTGGTGCTGCCTCTTTGGCCTGCCGGAACAGGTCACGGACCCGACTGGCCCCGACACCTACGAACATCTCGACGAAGTCCGAACCCGAGATGGTGAAGAAGGGTGCGCCGGCCTCGCCGGCCACGGCTCGCGCGAGGAGGGTCTTGCCGGTGCCCGGTGGACCGAAGAGCAGGACACCCTTCGGGATCTTCGCTCCGACCGCACGGAACTTGGCGGGGTTCTCGAGAAACTCCTCGATCTCCCGGAGCTCCTCAATGGCTTCGTCCACCCCGGCCACGTCACCGAAGGTCACCGTCGGCTGGTCCTTGTCGACCTTGCGGGTGCGGGCCTGGCCGAACTTCATCAGGCGGCTCCCGCCACCTTGCATCTGGCTGATGAACCACAAGAAGACGCCGATCAGCAGTACGGTCGGGAGCAGCGAGTAGAGCAGCGAGGTGAACACGGACTCCTGCTCGCCGTCTACGGTGAACTCGACGTCGGCCGCCAGGAGCTCCTTGCTCAGCTGCTCGCCGTACTCGGCTACGAAGCTGACTTCGTATTCGGTTCCGTCCTCCAGCTCGCCGAGGATCTTGTGTGACTGGTCGAGCACCTCGGCGGTCCTCACGTGGCCTTCTTCGAGCTGGCTCTCGAACTCGTCAACGGTCAGCTCCTCACGGTCCTCACCTCGCGTGAGACCGAACACGACCGCCGCCACGACCACGATCACAGCTCCGACCAGGAAGAGGGGATGCTTGAGAAGCTTGTTGTTCACGATGCCTCAAAGGCTACCGACCAGGTCACTCCTTCCAAGCCCAGGACGCAAAGGCCCGTGGTCAGCGCCTGATCAGTCAGGCGTTCGCCGCCGGATCAGGCGGATTGCGCCCGCTGGCGCGATCGCCCGCGTACACCGCGATGAAGGGCAGGTTCCGGTAGCGCTCGCCCACGTCGAGTCCGTACCCGATGACGAAGTCAGAGGGAATTCGATGACCGGTGTAGCGGATGTCGAGCTCAGTCGGGTCTGCACCCTCCCGGACCAGCAGGGCGCAGACCTCCAGCGAAGCGGGATTGCGAGCGCGAAGGTTCCGGCGCAGGTAGTTGAGGGTCAGCCCGCTGTCGACGATGTCCTCCACGACGAGGACGTGACGACCGGTGATATCGGAGTCGAGATCCTTCAGCAACCGCACCACACCGCTTGTCCTGGTGGAGCTCCCGTAGCTCGACACTGCCATGAAGTCGATCTCCACCGGGAGCTCGATGGCACGAGCGAGATCGGACACGAAGACAGCCGCACCTTTCAAGACGGCGACCAGGACCGGGGCTCGCCCCCGGTAATCGGCGGTGATCCGGGCCCCGAGCTCCGCGACCCGCTCACGGATCTGGTGTTCGGTCAAGACAACGCGTCCGATGCTGGGATCCTCTTCCAGGTCGTAACCCGTCATCGGGCCGCGAGAGTACCCGCCCACCGTCGGCGGTCCCCACTCTGGTCGTGGACCCACTGTGACAGCCCCCTCTCGAGCCAAGGGCGGGGCTTGGCGAGACCGATCTCCCGGGCGATCAGCTTGACCTATCCGCCCAGCGCCTGGCCCCCATCATCACGAGCCCGCATCAGGCGGAGGCGTCCTGCGGTCCGCTCTACCCGCCAGCCACCGACGACATCGGCTGCCCTGGCTTCGATCCGGGCCACCCTCAGGAGGCGACGCATTGCTGCCGCGTCCGGAGGGTAGGGGCTGGCCGTCTCTTCGCGGAACCACCTGCGCAGCGCCACCCTGCACAAGGCGTCGGGGAGCGCCCGCAGTTGGGCAGTGTCAGCCGCGTCGACGTCTGCGGTCAGGTCGTCGAGCAGCGTCGCGACCTCCGCGACCACCTCGGCCTGCCGGCTGAGCACCGGAACGACATCGCGGCCGGCGACCTCACAGAGAAGGGGGAGCAGTTCGTGTCGCACCCGGTTACGGCGAAAGCGAGGGTCGACGTTGCTGGGATCCTGAACCGGGTCGAGGCCCAGGGACGCGCAGAGCTGCGCTGTTTCGTGACGGCGCAGGGCGAGCAGCGGGTGATTCGACCCCCGCGCCATGCCGGACAGCCCCTCGAGACCGGCGCCTCGCATCAAGTTGAGCAGGATCGTCTCGGCCTGATCGTCGGCGGTGTGACCGGTGAGCACTCCGGTCGGCAAGGCGGCGAGCCGGACTGCACGCGCCCTCGCCTCCAGGTTCGGGCCAGGGGCGACAGCGGCGGTGACGGACCGAAAGGCCGCCCCGAAACGGTGCGCAGCGTTCGCAACCACTGCTGCCTCGCGTTCCGAACCGGGACGGAGGCCGTGGTCCACGTGCACCGCGGTGACCTCCAGACCGGCCTCGACCGCGAGCACCATGAGAGCCAGCGAGTCCGCACCCCCACTCACGGCACAGTCCACGACCGACCCCCGCACCGGAAAGGTGCAGCGGGGAAGAAGGTCCGTCGCCTCGAGCGAGCTCACCCGGTCGGAGCGATCGCCTTCATCCGGTCGATCCAGCGCTGCGGCTCGCGGATCTCGGTCATCGAGGGGAGGTTCTCCGGCCCTTCGAAGGCACGATCGAGCAGCTCCGGGCCTCCCGCTCCTTCGACTGCGCCGATGAACCTCTCTCCCTGTTCGTACTGCTTCATCTTCGCCTCGAGCCCTATGACCCGCTGCAAGAACCGCGCCGGCCCTTGCACGTTCTTGCGCCTCCGCCGCAGTACCCGCCCGAACCGCTCCGAGCTCGGGATCCGATCGGCACCGGCACGGTCCATGGTGACGTCACCGTGGCCCTCCAACAGGCTCATGAGACCCCCGATCCGGTCGAGGACATCTCGCTGCTCAGTGGACGCGAAGAGAGTGAGGAGGCCGCCATCGTCAAAGGGGCTCTGCCCCGTCCGCAGGCTCTCCGCCATCCTGCCCAGAGCCACCACGAAACGCCGCGGATCGGGGTCCACGACCTCGAGGGTCTCGTTGATCAGGCCGAGGAAGTGCTCGCGCAGCCACGGGACCCCGGTGAACTGGGCCCGGTGGGTCACCTCGTGAAGTGCGAGCCACAGCCTGAACTCGCGCGGCGGGAAGGCGAAGCGTTTCTCGAGCGACAACACGTTGGGCCCGACGTAGTAGACCATGTCCTGATCGAGAGGGCTCTCCTCTTCGAGGATCAACATGTCGTACTGCCCCAGCACGCGGGTGGACATCCACCCGAGAACGGCGCCCAACTCGGCACCGGTGGCCCGTCGGGCGAAGGGAGCCATCGGGCCATTCCTCATCCGCTCCTCGAGCTTCTCGGTCAACGGCCTCAACATGCGCTGGAACGACGCGATGTTGGCCTTGACCCAATCGGCACGGTCGGTGACCTTCGCCCGGGCGGGCCCCGCCAAGCTCCTCAACCCGGTGCTCAGACTGACCAGCTCCTCAGCTTCTGCGGTCAGCTCCTCGAAGTCGGGACCCAGCGAGGAGTAGTGGTAGGACTCGGCAAACGGCTCACGACCCGCGATCCGGACGGCGACACGTTGAGCGAGCTCCCAGTCGACCGGCGAGGTCACCTGATCACTGCTTCGGATAGCGGGGAGCGACGACCTTGATCAGGTATCCGGCGATTACGAGGACGACGATGAGGATCGCCAGCACTGTGAGGGGTACCGCCAGCCAGAAGTGCCAGACGACGGCAAGACTGTTCATGTCCGCATTCTAGCCCTGATCATCGAAGCGCACGCACGAGCAGTTCGCCGCACGTGTCGGCCACGGCTCACATCGCCTGTTCGCCGAGGATCCGGGCGATGCGGTCTCGTAGCTCTCGAGGAACCTGGTCGCGGCACTTGTCGGAGATCATGACCCGCAGCTCCGCATGGAAGTCGTAGACCTCCAGGCACGGCGTGCAGTCATCCAGGTGCCGCTTGATGTGGGCTCGCCGGAGTTCGTCGAGTTCGCCGTCCAGGAAGCTGTAGAGCTCCTCGAGAGCGTCTTCGCAGTTGCCATCAGCCATGTCGTGCTGGCCACTCCTCGGTCAAGCCTTGCCACGCAGCGGCCCTGACGATGCCCCGACGCCTGGGGACCCACCTTGGTCACCTGGCTCGGCAAGGCCTCGTGTGGCTGCGAAATCGTACAACGCCTTCTGCAGCGCCTTTCTTCCGCGATGGAGTCGGCTCATGACCGTCCCGATGGGGATGTCGAGTATCTCGGCGATCTCCTTGTAGCTGAAACCCTCGACGTCGGCGAGCAGTACTGCGATGCGGAACTGATCGGGAAGCGCCTCGATGGCCTCTTTGATCTCCACCTCGGTGAACAGGTCGAGCACCTCGTCCTCGACGCTGCGATTGACGCGGGCCGCTTCGAGTCCTCCGAGTCGACGATAGAGGTAGAGGTCCTCGACTTCGTCCAGCTCGGACTCATCGGGCCGCCGCTGCTTGGCGCGGTACGAGTTGATGTAGGTGTTGGTGAGTATCCGGTACAGCCAGGCCTTGAGGTTCGTTCCGGCCTCGAAGCCCCCGAATCCCCGGTAGGCCTTCAGATAGGTCTCCTGGACGAGGTCCTCGGCATCGGCGGGATTGCGCGTCATGCGAAGCGCCGCGGAGTACAGCGAGTCCATGAAGGGCAGCGCTTGGTCGGCGAAGTCTGCCTGGTCGGCCATCGCCCGGTCACCCTATCGCTTCGGCCCACCTGACCCACAGCGCCAAAGCCACCGTCACTGTCGACCGCGAACAGTGACCTATGGTGATCCCATGGGACCTCGGTACCTGCTGACCGACAGCCCGCTGTCTTCCCTGCAAGCGTACTGCGACATCGGCGGCGGTGAAGCGTTCGAGGTTGCGCTGAAGACGGGACCGGACTCGGTGATTCGAGAGGTCATCGCCGCCGGCCTGCGCGGGCGAGGTGGCGCAGGGTTTCCGACGGGCGAGAAGTGGCGCTCCATCGCCGCTGGTGGTGACGACGTCGGGTCGAGGTACGTGGTGGCCAACGGCGCGGAGGGGGAGCCGGGCACCTTCAAGGACCGCGCCATCATCCGGCACAACCCCTACCAGCTCATCGAAGGGATCATCATCGCGGCCTTCGCCGTCGGGGCCAAAGACGCCTTCGTCGCTATCAAGGCGAGCAGCTCGGTCGAGTACGAGCGTCTCGCCCAAGCCGTCGCCGAGGTCGAGTTGGCCGGCTGGCTCGAACAGGTGAGTCTCAAGCTCGTCAGGGGGCCGGAGGAGTACCTCTTCGGCGAAGAGAAGGCACTGCTCGAGGTCATCGAGGGAGAAGATCCGCTCCCGCGTCACGCTCCGCCCTACCTCTACGGATTGTTCTCGGCCACCCCCCAGCTCGGCTGGTCGGTGGGGCCGGCACTTCGGGGACGGGGTCGGGCTCCGGCGAGCTCGAACCCGACACTGGTCAACAACGTCGAGACCCTGGCAAATGTGGCACCGATCGTCCGTCTCGGCGCGGAGTGGTACCGGTCCATGGGGACGCCTGAATCGCCTGGGCACGCGGTCGTCACGGTCAGCGGTGCGACGAACCGCGCGGGCGTGGCCGAGGTGGAGTTCGGGCGTCCGTTGCGGGAGGTGCTCGACGAGATCGGCGGCGGCATGCCGGACGGCTCGACCATCAAGGCCGTACTGTCCGGTGTCGCCAATCCGGTCATCACGAGGAACCGGCTCGGCGCTCCCATGAGCTATGAAGGCCTCAGCGCGGTCGGCGGTGGCCTCGGTGCAGCCGGCTTCATGGTCTTCGACGACCAGACCGACATGGTGAGCGTGGCCTACGGGGTATCGAGGTTCCTGTACATCGAGAGCTGCGGGCAGTGTCCGGCCTGCAAGTTCGGCTGCGGTGAGATCACCTCCTACCTGGGGAGGATCCTCGAGGGCCGCGCCACTCCCCACGACCTCGAGGTCATCACCGCGCGGCTCCAGACCGTGACCGACGCCAACCGCTGCGGCCTCGCCGGTCAGGAGCGCGAGGTCATCTCAAGCATCCTCCGGGCCTTCCCCGAAGACGTCGCCGACCGCCTCACCGGCAACGGGAGCCCAGGTCCTCCACCGTCGATCGGCAAGATCGTCGACATCAAAGACGGCGTCGTGGTGCTCGACGACAAGCAGCAGTACAAGCGTCCCGACTGGTCATACGACGACTCGCCGGTGATCATCAGCCGCGCCTGAGCGAGGATCCATCGATCGGCGGTAGCGCCTTCTGAGGGCGAGGGAAGCCACCGCGAGCATCGCTGCCGCCAGGACGGCACCTCCCACCCACAGCCACGTTCCTGCCTCACCGGCGGATCCGGTCCGGAGCGCGGCCCCCTCGAGGCTGTCTCCGCCGCGCAGAGGAGGGGTCACCGCCGCCGCACCTGGGTCAGCCTCGCCGGTGGTGGCATCGAGCACGGCTCGGGCCAGGTCGGCCTTGGCCTCAGCAGCAGCCTGGTGCAGGCCGGCGAGGCTGAACATGACGACCATCGACTCGAAGGCCCTTCGCTCGAGCCCTGTCGCCGCAGGCGTCACCGGAGACTGCGCACTCGCCCCCGGCGCCGGAGCCACCACCGAACCCGTGGGTGAACCCAGCTGCTCGGCGAGCATGTTGGCCATGCCCTGCGCTCCGGTTCCGGTGAGGTGCAGTCCGTCCTCGTACACCGGGTCGGGCACACCGGAGCTGTAGGCGTTCCAGTCTGCGACTGTGAGATTGGGCCAGCGAGCTTCGGCATTCCTCAGAGCCTGGTTGGCAGCCGGGTAGTAGTCGCGCACCTCTCGTATGTTCACCCAGACGACGTTCGGAACGTCCGCGAGCTGCTGCATCACCTCGTCGATGCGCGCTTCGAAGACCGAGATGGTCCCCGCGTCGTTCGTGCCGAGTTGGACCACGACGGTGTCGCCGATCTCGTGCTTGCGGGCAGCGATCACCGCTGCCCCGGCGGAGGTGCTGCGACTGACCGCCGCGTCGAACACGACGTCCCAGTTGGCGCCCAGCGTCGAGCGAATGGCGGACTCGGCACCCAGGATCACCGAGTCGCCCACGACGAACAGGCGCGGCGCCTGCGCCGAGGCCGGAGCGGCTGAGGTGACGGATCCGAGCAGGCCGAGGATCGCGACGGCTACCAGAGCTCTTCGCAGCAGGCTGGACAAGCGGTCACAGGGAATCATCGACGGGGAAGCATCCTGTTGGGTGAAGCCACCCGCCCGCTAGCCACAGCCACGATAGCCCTCGACAACTCCTCGCATCCGCCCACCGTTCGCAACTGGTCGGATCTACGGATCGAACATCGAGGAGGGTACCGGACCAGTCCGGAAAAGAAGCTTCGCCGCCCGTGCGGCGGGGCGGCGAAGCTCGCGGTGGTTGGTGTGTGGTGGTACCTCACCCTATACCGGGTCTGCGCCCGCGTCGAGTGGTTCGGACCGAAATCATTTTCGTATTTCCATGAACCTGATTCACTCGCAACGGCGCAGCCTTCGGACGCGTGAGCACCCGCGACCGAACGGACGCGGGTGCTCACTGACAGTGCTCAGCGATCTCAGCCGATGCCGAAGAAGCTACAGGGGTTGAAGCCCAAGTAGCGTTCCACCAGCGGGCACACGGTGTTGATCAGGAAGTCGTAGATCCAGTCGAGCAACCAGCTCAGGAAGTCGCTGAAGCTCCCTCCGCCTGCTGCTCCCGCCGGTGCCGCAACAGCAACGAACAACAGCACGATCAGGCCAAGTATGGCCGCCACCGCGCCCGTCCGCCGTAGTGTCTTCATGTGGTTCCCCCATTTCGGTTCGATTGGTTCCAGATGTGCCGATCCCGGGTGCGCCCGAAGCTGCACCCACCGCCGGAACCGGCGCCCGCACAGTAGCGCCTCATCACAGAGAGTGCTGCATCTGCGGGTGCGGGCCGTTCGGGTCCGCCGGACCCGGGCGGACCTGAACGAAGGATCAAGCGGGACCAGCCTGGTAGACCTGGAAGGCGTCGCTGGAGGGAACCGGCTCCAACTCGACCAGAGTCGACAGCTCCTCGGGCGGCAGCAGGTAATCGAAGAAGATGAGACCCTCGTTCAGGTAGACGACGGCCACGTCGTTCTCAGCCACGATCTGCTCGAACTCGGCGAGATGGGCCCCGAGGTGCTCGTTGGGCTTCCCCGAGAGGACGCTCTCGGTCCACGGCAGTGCCAGCACCGATTCCCCCGTCCAGGCCCAGAGGATGTTCGGATCGTTGGTGAACACGAGTGTGTCGGCAGGCAGCCCCGCCAGCAGGGCCTTCGCTTCGGACGCGGCCTCGCTGTTGTGCGGGCCGAGCTTGCCGTCGTGCACCACATCGCTCAACGCTGCGACCTGACCTGCGACGACGGTGGCGACAAGTACAGCCAGCCCTGCCTGTCGCCAGCCAACGGCATCCCCGCGGGGCACGAGTTCGGCCACGAGGCAGACCGCGACCGGTAGCAGCAGCGCCAGCGCCGGCAGCAGCTGACGGAACGTGAACGCGAGCGTCTGATCGATGAAGGCATAGGAGAGCCACAGCACCGCCAGGTGCAGTGCGGCTCCGGTGACCAGCAGGGACATCAGGCCTCCGTCGGTGACCCGGCGCAACGACGCAGAGACCCCGTCGCGCTCGAGCAACGATGCGACCCCTGCAACAAGCACTGCCACGGATGCGAGCACGATCAGGCCCCTCAGCAGTGTCGGCGTCGACGCTCCCCCGAGGATGTCGAGCACCTGTTCGTAGGCGAGGCGAACCTGGTCGAATCCGGGTGGGTGGTACACCAGCTCACGGGAAGAGCCGGCAGCCCCGTAGACGGCCCACAGGAGCAACGGAACCGGGGCGAGCAGTGTCGGTGATGCCTGCGTGAGCCGATCCCGCCAACCGACGCCCGGCCGCCGGAGCAGCGCCCACACGCCGGTGGTGAGCAGGGCCACGCCTACGAATCGGGTGAGCATCGCGAGGCTGGCGATCACCACGAACAGCCAGCGCCAGCCAGCCGGGAACTCCCGCCTCCTGCCCCCCTCGAGGACGAGCACTCCGAGAAGGAGCAGCGCGACATACAGGGTCTCGCTGGCTGCTGACACATGGCTCAGAACGAGCGCGGAGCTCGTCGCGGCGATGGACCCCGTGGCAATGACCGCACCGGTGCGGTTGGCGGTGAGCCTGGCAGTCACGGTGCACAGCAGTCCGACGTTGATCATCATGAGGGCGGTGTCGAGCAGCCGTGCCGCCCCCTGTGACGACAGACCGACCGCGTTGAACGCTCCGAGCACAGCCGGATACAGCGGTGGGTAGTAGCGATTCGGAACAGCGCCATCGAACGACACAGCCTCAGAGGGGGAGAACGTGTCGATGATGTTCACGAAGGGCGTACTGAATCCCCGCCCATCGGCGAGGTTCTCCGAGATGCCGAGGTAGACGGTTGCATCGGGTGCGGCGATCACACCGTCGCGTGTCGCGACGGCGACCACGAGGCCGCCCAGCGACGACAGCATCAGCGTGACGAGGACGACCCGTCGATGACTCGAAGGCCGGGCAGCCGCGTCGTCACGGTTGCCGGCCGGGAGAGGGGCAGACTGCTCGCTGGGCGGTGCCGAAAGGGGCGAGGTCACGGCCTGATGCTAGATCTCCTGGGGGCGTCTCCGACTCTCGGCCGGTGGCCCCACTCCCCAATGGCGCTGGGAACGCCGGCACCCGCCGGCAGCTTCCCGGTAGGTCAGCCACACCGATGCCGTTCCAAGTCCCACAGCTCGCACCGGCGAGTGCACCGGATGCGCGACCTGCGTGTCAGCGTCGCAACCGGCCTCCGCAGCGCGTGACCGCCGTCAGGGTGCGAATACGCCAAGGTAATCGGCCGGTGAGATCTCGAGGTCCGGGAACACCGCGCTGGGGGCGGGGTTACCGCACCTGCGGTCGAGCACCTCGGCAAGGACCAGCCGGTAGTCGTTGACAACCTGGACATCGCCCCGGTCGAGCACGCCGAGGCCGGGCCAAGATCCGGCCACCGGTCCGGACACCCCTTCACCGGCGATCACCATCACGCCGCCGTGGCCGTGATCGGTGCCGTCGGAGTCGTTCTGCGCCACACGACGACCGAACTCGGTCATGACGACGAGGGTGTAGTCGGTGCGGCCGGCCATGTCGTCGAGGAACGCCCCGAGAGCCACGTCCAGCATCTCGACCTGGTCTCGCATGCGGCCCCCATCTACGCCCCCCATCGCGTCGTGGGTGTCCCAGCCGTGCACGTCGACGGCGACCCCCTGAACCCCGACCCCGGCGTCGATCAGCGTGCGGACCTGCCACAGATCGCGGCCCAGCCAACTCTGGTCGTAGTCCTCGGGAACGGGTCCCACCTCTATCGCGCTCATCGTCTCCACGGCTGCGAGCGCGTTACGGGCCGCAACTGAAAGCAAATCGGCGCCCTCGGAGTAGCACCCTCGGAGAAGTGCGGCGGTCTGCTCGGGAGGCGTTCCCGCCCACACGATCCCGAAGTCCTCGACGTCCGGAGCGGCGAGTGCCTGGGGATGGCCCATCATCGAGACAGGGATCTGATCCGACACTGCGACGGCTTCGACGTTGCTGTCGGGGGGTGTCGTCAGGAGATGTCTGGCCAGCCAGCCGTCACTGGCCGACAGGGACTGTGTGCCCGCTTCCATGATCGCCTGGGCATCGAAGTGGCTGCGCGAAGGGTGCGGTGAACCACAGGCAGGCACGAAACAGACCCTGCCGGCGGCCGCGTGACCCGCAAGCCTGGCCGCGACAGGGTGGAGACCGAACACCGCATCGACGGGCAGGGCGAGGTTCTCGGGAATCGCTATCGTCGGGCGCTGGTCGTGGTAAACGGGCTCCGTCAGGGGCGGGAGGATCGAGAGGCCGTCTGCGCCTCCGCGCAAGAACACGACGATCAGCACATGGGGCGACCCTGCCTGGGCAAACGCCGCGTGCACCCGCGGTGCTCCGGCCAACTGTAGGAACTGGGCCGCGGCCACGGCTCCGGCCCCCACGAGCGTGCCGGCCAACAACCGGCGACGGGTGAGCTCCGGTCCGCCGAGGGCATGGCCCTCGCAGCGCTCGGAGCGAGCTTTGCTCTCTCTGGCGGCGTTCATCGCACCTGTCCCGGACGGGTTTGCAGAACGGAGGCCGCGGTCTGGCGGAACAACCATTCCGTCTCCCACTGATCGAACGGCTCCCGTGCGGCTATGTAGGCGTCAACCGCCGCTGCAAGGGTCACCTGAGCCGCCGAAGGCAGCGGCTCTCCCAGCAAGCGCTTGGCAACCTCGTCGAGGAATGCAGACCCACCGACGGCTGCCGGGTCAACCGAGCCGTGCCCGAGGTTGGTGAGGCTCACCGAACCTGTGGGGAACCAGTTCCACACGAGCATCTGGGTCAGGCTCCACCGGTTGAGGACCAGACCGGCACCGAGCCATGCGTTGGCCACGTCTGGATAGCCGTTGGGATGGGGCCAGCTGAACAACGGCTGCCCGAGGCGGGAGAGCACCCAACCAAGCTCGTCTGCCATCGGCCTCGGTTCGGGGTAAGCCGATCCGGTGGCGCGGATCTGGGCGGCCATCAGCTCGAACGGACGGCGCAGCTTGGCTCCAGCTGAAGACCAGAATCGCTCCGAGTTGAACAGATGCCGGAGCACGGGGACGATCTGGGTGTCGTTGGCCAGATAGACAGACGCCGCGGAGGCCACCAGTGGATCGCTCCTCGCTATCTCGTCGTCGATGAATCGACGGCACAGCTTCCAACAGATGAAGGTGGCGGTCTGTGGGAGATGGGCGAGGTGGTCGAGCAGGTCCACCCCGAGGTCATAGCCGGTCGTCGACGGAGTCCACCCGAGCACATCGCCACCGGATGCAACCGGACCCGGATCGTGCCGCCACGGCTGGTACTCGAACTCGAGCGTCTCCCAGTCGACAGTCCAACCCGAGAGCACGTACGCAACCTCCAGCACGTCGGTCTCGTCGTAGCCGCCGTCAACTCCGACTGTGTGGAGCTCCATCAGCTCACGGGCGTAGTTCTCGTTCGGCACATGGCCGCCGTCGGCACGGCTGCTGGCGTTGTCGAGGTAGTAGAGCATCGCCGGCGATGTGGCCGAGCCGAGCAGCAGGTCGGCAAAACGTCCCATGGCATGGAGACGGATCACGTCACGGTCCTCGGCGATCTTCGTGAACGCTTCTGCGGACCCGGCAGGGAGGTAGATGTTGAAGTGGTTCGTCCAGAAGTCGACCATCAGCTCGTAGAGCTGGCGTTTCGAGTAACAGGCGCGGAACAGGGTTGCCGCGACGAGCTGCTGGAAGGGCTCCCACCAGCTGTCGGGATAAGCGCCTCGGAGCTCGGCGGCGGTCATGACGCTGGCATCCAGCGAATCGACCACCCCGGTGACGGCGGAGTCGTCGATTGCGGTCGGGTTCAGCTGGCACTCGACCCAGGTGCCGACGCCGAGAGCCTCGATCTCGGCGAACAAGCCTGGGCTCGGGCCGAACGTGAGGCGCTTGGCGAGGTGCACGGCCTGTGGATCCCTCCAATCGGCCGGCTCCGGCTCCGGATCGGGCGGTGGCGGTTCGGGCTCCGGCTCCGGATCGGGCGGTGGCGGTTCGGGCTCCGGCTCCGGATCGGGCGGTGGCGGCGGTGGCGGTTTCGGCTTGGGAGGGGCCGGCGGTTTCGGCGGCGGCTTGGGAGTCACACACGAGACGGCGGTCACGGCCATGGCACCCAGCATCAGCCGTCGCGGTAGGCGTCCGCCGCTCGGCCCCGAGCCGTGCGGCTGACCCGCAGTCGTCTCAGTCTCCAGCGGGTCCGCGCCAGGCTCGCCAGAGCCGCATTCCCGTTCGTTCCCCAGCTCGGTCGCGATCCTCATGGCCCCCCGGTCGTTGCCGAAGCCCCTGTCCGCAGGAACCGTGGATATCCGCTCAGCGGTGATCCCCTATTCCCCAGGAGGCGGCTTCCTCGCCAAGACATCGACCGGAAGTGCCGGGAACTTCAGCCGGAACCCGGCTCAAATCCGAGTCGGGAGGTGGAGGTAGACTGGCACGCCTCGCCTCCGTAGCTCAGCTGGTAGAGCGACGCTCTCGTAAAGCGTAGGTCATCGGTTCAAGTCCGATCGGAGGCTCCCCAGCTCGGCGTTGCCTCCGCAACGCCCGGCTCCGCCGATCCGCACCGACCCCGCCCGCTGCTACGGCATGCGCCTCCGCAACCCGCCCCTGGGGCTCCCAGCTCGGCGTTGCCTCCGCAACGCCCGGCTCCGCCGATCCGCACCGACCCCGCCCGCTGCTACGGCATGCGCCTCCGCAACCCGCCCCGGGGCTCCCAGCTTGGCGTTGCCTCCGCAACGCCCGGCTCCGCCGATCCGCACCGACCCCGCCCGCTGCTACGGCATGCGCCTCCGCAACGTTGCCTCCGCAACGCCCGGCTCCGCCGATCCGCACCGACCCCGCCCGCTGCTACGGCATGCGCCTCCGCAACGCCCGCCTCCGCCGATCCGCACCGACCCCGCCCGCTGCTACGGCATGCGCCTCCGCAACCCGCCCCGGGGCTCACTCGGGTGCCGGCAACGGCGGGAGGTGGATGAGCAGGTCCTCCAGCGCCAGATCCTCGCGACGATTGTGCACCAGCGATTCAGTGAGCTCTTGGATGGCGCGTCCGGCTTGGAGGAACTCGGCTTCGCCTCCGCCGGTGGTCAGTTGGTCTCGGTAGCGACCGGCTATCACACCCAGTCCGAAGCGAAGCTCGTCGGTGCGAAGCCGTCGTCGTTCGCGACCGTGCCTGACCTCGAGATGCTTGCGTACCGTCCCCTTCTCGCCCAAGCGCTCGATCCGGTCATCGACCTCGGCGAGCTCTTCTTGCTGTCGACGGTCGAGCGGTTCCAGCGCGCCGTCAACGAGTTCAAGGAGCCGACCGACGAGCAGCATGACGGTGGCGCCTGTACCGTCGAGATGCTCAGGAAGGTGGTACCAGGCGTCCTTGCGAGCCGTGACGTTGGGATCTGCGACCAACAGCCGCGCACGCTCGACGTTTCCGCCCGAAGCCCACGCCGCCATCTCTGCAACCGCCTGGTCGACACCGTCGGCCTCCAGGCAGCGGGCAACTGCCTCGGTGGCTACAGGAGTGAAGCCAATTCGCACGCACCGCGATGCAACGGTGGCGAGCTCAGGCGGGACCTCCTCGGCCAGGATCACGAAGTAGGTCGACTCGGGCGGCTCCTCCAGCGCCTTCAGCAGGATCGGACCGGCGTCGGTGACCAGATGGAAGTCGATCAGCACCAGCACTTGGCAGTCACCCTCGGGTGGCGTCAGGGCCGAGCGCCGCACGATGTCACGAGCCTGGCCGACGTCGATGGAAGCCCCTTCACGCTCGACGAAGAGGACGGAGGGATGCTGCTCGGCGCTCGCCAGCCTTGCGTTGCGGCTGGCCTCCTCCGCGGAGGCGTTGATCGACAACAGCTCGGCTCCAAAGGCCCTGGCAGCTGCCCGCTTGCCTGACCCGGCCGGTCCGCTGAGGAGGTAGGCGTGAACCGGAGACCGCACGGCGGCCCGTAGCTGGGCCACAGCGTGCTCCTGGCCGACGACCTCGCACCAGAGGTCGGCCGGGGTGAGCTCGCGTGAAATGTCGTTCCTCGTCTCTGGGAGCTCCGGGTTCACCGTCGCATCTGCTGTGTCCAATGCCATGACCCGTCCAGGGTCAACAATAGGTCGAGACGACCACTACCGGGGAACCGGTCATCGGTCCAACAGGATCAGCGATCGACACCCTTGATAGAACCGGTGTCTCCCAGTCGTTCACGGACCGCCGCGTACACCTGATCGCCAACATCCTCGACTGACCCGCTGCCGTCGATGACGACCCAGCCGGCGTCCTCCGCCGCCAGGGCACGGAATCCCGCCAGGACTCTCTGGTGGAACTCGTCGCCCGCCGCTTCCATCCGGTCGCGGTCATCGCTGAATCGTCGCGCGGCGACCTCCAACGAGACGTCGAGGAAGATGACGAGATCGGGCCACAGCCCTCGGCTAGCCCAATCCGAGATCCGCCTGATCTCGTCGATGGGCAGCCCCCGGCCGTAACCCTGGTACGCCAGCGTCGAGCCCGCGTAACGGTCGGTGACGACATCCCTACCACCCTCCAACGCCGGCCTGATGATCTCGCTCACGTGCTGCGCCCGATCGGCCGCCATCAGCAGGGCTTCAGCTCGAGGATCGAGGCCGGCACTCGTCGGATCGAGTACGAGGTGTCTGATCCGGATCCCGATCCCGGTGCCCCCCGGCTGGTGGGTGCGCAGTGCTCCCAACCGCGCGGCGAGGAGGTCGGCCTGAGTGGTCTTGCCGCAGGCCTCCCCTCCCTCCAGTGCGATGAACCTACCCCTCGCATGGCGAGTCATCGGTCAGCCTCGCTGTCCGAGGCACCAGACGGACCGGTCTTCTCGCCGGATGCGAGTGCCGATTCGGTTGTCGGCTTCCCCTTCGGACGTCGCAGGACCCCTTCGCGGATCCCGATCTGCATCGACTTCGACGCGACATACCCCGCCGCCACGATGATCACCGCAGCCAGCCAGAGTGCGATCCTCACCCCCGGAACCAGGATCTCGACACCGAGGACGCTGAAGTAGGGGATCGGATCCCCGTCCAACTCGCTCACCCGGTAGGGATGATCCGAGAAGACGGCCCGCGACACTGTGTGGGTGAGTGTCGACAGCAACGGCCCGACGAACAAGGCGAGCAGGACGCAGAGACGAACAAGTGTGAACAGGGTGGAGAAGATCCTTCCCCTGAGCTCGTCGTCGGTGCTCTCGTGCAACAAGGTGAACCCGAGGACGTAGACCGACCCCGCACACAGCCCCAGCACCAGCACGAACAGCGCCGCGAGCCAGAACGACGACATGCTGACTGCGAGGAACAATGACAGCCCAGCGCCCAA
This sequence comes from Acidobacteriota bacterium, assembly GCA_003577145.1. Classification (GTDB taxonomy): domain Bacteria; phylum Actinomycetota; class Acidimicrobiia; order Acidimicrobiales; family Microtrichaceae; genus ATN2. The sequence continues at coordinate 35,963 of QEUP01000017.1, forward strand.
CACCGACATCAGGAAGACGCGGGCCTTGGGGACCTTGTGTTGCCAGGCGGACAAAGAGATCACCCCGGCCGCGACACCGAGGCCCATCGCGGTGATGAAGAGTGGGTAAGCGTCCGCGTTGTTGACGAGTTCGGTGGCGAAGATGGGTCCCAGCGGGATTAGCATCGCCCCGCCGATCAGGCCGGTCGCCATCCCGATGATCACCGCGCGGACCACCGGGTTGACGAAGATGAACTGCCAACCCTCCTTGAGCTCGTACCACGCCTGGGTGAACCCCAGCTTGTCGAGGTGCCCCTCTTCCTGGAGATCCCTGTCGACCCTGGGAAGCGTCAAGGTTGACACGATCACCGCAGTGGTGAGAAAGGTCAAGCCGTCGAAGTAGAACGCCAGGGCCTGGGTCTCGCCGAAGTCCTTGGCGAACTGCAGCGGTCCGAGCCACGAGACGCCCGCCAACGCGTCATTGGCAACGTCGAGTCCGAAGGCCACGGCACCGGCGATGGGAATCGTCCCGTAGGCGGCGACCAAGGACAGGGAGTTCGCGGTGGTCAGGTGGTCGGCGGGAACGATGTTGGGAACCGACGCCTCCTTCGCCGGCGACCAGAGCAGCGTGAAGACCTCCAGGATGAGCGAAGCAATCACCAGCATGAACACCGAGTTCACGAACGGCAGCAAGAAGAACACCGCCGCCCGGGAGAGGTCGCTGATGATCATCACCTTCTTCCGGTCCCAGCGGTCGACCAGAACCCCGATGATGGGAGCGAGGAAGAAGCCCGGCGCCACACGAGCCGCCATCACGACACTGATCGCCGCGCCGGGTGAGCGGTTGGCAATCTGGGCTGCCAGGGCGGCAATGGCGAAGAAGCCGATCCAATCACCGGTCGCTGAGATGAGCTGAGCGATCCAGAGCCGGAAGAACTGGTGCGAGCCGAACAGGCGAACGTGCTTGCTCGGGCTGTCGTCTTCGACCACTGGCATGTGCGCGGTGGGATCGGAAGCCGATATTGGTTCCGCATCCTCGGCGGAGTGCCCCGTCGAGCGCAACCCGGAGCCAGCGGATCGTTCCCATCCCCGCCCGGTTGAGGAGGTTGGCTGCGGCCGTTCACTCGGCCCGGTCGACTCAGTCAATTCCCGACCTCGATGGAGGCATACCCACCATGTTGGCGCGGGTCACCGCCCGACGCGTTCAACCCCGTCCGCAGAGCTGCCGGCCGGCTGTGCCCCCTCAGCCGCCTCCCGGTCAACAACGGACCCCTTCTTCGCCGCTGTCTTCTTCTTCGCCGCGCCCTTCTTCTTGGCCGCGCCCTTCTTCTTGGCCGCGCCCTTCTTCTTGGCCGCGCCCTTCTTCTTCGCCGCCTTCTTCTTCGCCACCGCCTTCTTCTTCGCCGCCGCCTTCTTCTTGGTGGTCGGGCCCTTGTCGCGACGCATCTGCAGCAGTTCGGCGGCCCGTTCTATCGTCATGTGCTCCACCGAATCGGTCTTGCGCAGCGAGGCGTTGACCTCGCCGTCGGTCACATAGGGACCGAATCGTCCGTCCTTGAGCACGATCGGTTTCTCCGAGACCGGGTCGGTACCGATTTCCCTCAGCACCGGCTGCTCGCGCTGACCACGTCGCCGCTTCGGCTCCGCCAGGAGCCGCAGGCATTCATCGAGTGTGATGGTGAAGAGTTGCTGCTCGTCCTCCAGGCTCCGGGTTTCGGCGCCCTTCTTGAGATAGGGGCCGTACCTGCCGTTCTGAACAGCGATCTCCTGTCCATCAGCAGGATCGGCTCCCACCACCCGGGGAAGGCTGAGCAGGCGAACGGCCTCGTCGAGAGAAACCTGCTCGAGGCTCATATCGGCGAGCAACGACGCCGTCTTGGGCTTGAGGCCTGTCTCGTCGTCATGCTCACCCATCTGCACATACGGACCGTAACGACCGGCCCGGGCATAGACCATCAGGCCGGACTCAGGATGTAGGCCCAGCTCGCGATCACCGCTCGGCGCCTCGATCAGCTCCACTGCCCTGTCCACGTTCAGCTCGTCGGGCGGAAGGTCCTCCGGGATGCTTGCGGTCTCCTCACCCCGCTGGAGATACGGACCGTACCGACCGACCCGGGCGACCACCTCGTTGCCCTCCGCGTCAGTGCCGATGGGTATGGAGTTCACGTCCCGGGCGTCGATCTCACCCAGGCGTTCATTGACCATCTCATGCAACCCGGGCGTGCCGTCCCCACCGCTGGGAATCGCGCCGAAGTAGAAGCGGGACAGCCAGGGAATCGACTCCTCGTCGCCGCTGGCAATCTCGTCGAGATCGTCTTCCATCCGCGCGGTGAAGGCGTAGTCGACGAGGTCCGGGAAGTGTCGTTCGAGCAAGGTGACCACGGCGAAGGCGGTGAAGGACGGCACCAGTGCCGACCCTCGCTTCCACACGTAACCACGGTCGATGATGGTGGAGATGATCGACGCATACGTGGACGGTCGGCCGACACCGAGGTCCTCGAGCCTCCTCACCAACGAGGCCTCGGTGAACCGCGCCGGGGGCTGGGTCTCATGTGACTTGGCCTCCAGGCTCAGCGCTGTCAGGCCGTCACCCTCGCCCATGAGCGGGAGGATGTGCTCCTGATCCTCGAGATCGGCCTCGGGATCGTCGGAGCCTTCCACATATGCACGCAGGAATCCGGGGAAGAGGATGGTCTTGCCGCTCGCGGCGAACACCACCTGTCGGCGGTCACCGGCTGTTGCACCCAAGCGAACGAGAATGCTCTCTCCTCGCGCGTCGGTCATCTGCGAGGCCACGGTCCTCTTCCAGATCAGCTCGTAGAGCTTGTACTCGTCGGCCGCCAACTCGGCCTTCACGTCCTCGGGGCCGCGGAAGTGGTCACCGGCCGGCCGAATTGCCTCATGAGCCTCCTGCGCGTTCTTGACCTTCTTGGTGTACTGGCGTGGTCCACTGGGCAGGTACTCGGGACCGAAGCGTTCCCGTATCTCGATTCTGGCCGCGCCCAGAGCGGTGTCGGACAACGTCGTGCTGTCGGTACGCATGTAGGTGATGTAGCCACGCTCATAGAGCCGTTGGGCAACCGACATGGTCATCGCCGAGGAGAGCCGGAGCTTGCGACCGGCCTCGACCTGGAGGGTGGAGGTCATGAACGGAGGGTACGGCCGCCGGGTGTAGGGCTTACGCTCCACCGATCGGACTTGGTAGCGGGCTCGATCGAGTTGCTCGATCAACTCGGTCGCGCCCGCTTCGTCCAGCAGCGCCACGTCGTCGCGGGTGAGGGTTCCCAGCGCGTCGAAATCCTTCCCCGTCGCGACTCGAACTCCATCGACCTCCACCAGTGTCGCCGGGAAAGGTGTCCGGTCGGCCCCGTCCGCAGCCAGCGCGAAGACGCCTTCGAGGTCCCACCAGCCGACGGGGCAGAACCGCATGCGTTCGCGCTCGCGTTCGACGACTATCCGCGTCGCAACGCTTTGAACCCGGCCGGCCGACAGTTGGGGTCGCACCTTCTTCCACAGCACCGGCGAAACCTCGTATCCGTAGAGCCGGTCGAGGATCCGCCTGGCTTCTTGCGCGTCTACGAGGCGCCGGTCGATCTCGCGCGGGTTGTCGATCGCATGCTGTATCGCTTCCGGGGTGATCTCGTGGAACACCATGCGGCGCACCGGGACGTTGGGGCTGAGCACCTCGATCAGGTGCCAGGCGATGGCTTCGCCCTCACGGTCCTCGTCGGTGGCGAGATACAACTCGCTGGCATCCGCGAGGAGCCGCTTCAGTGTGCGGACCTGCTCCTTCTTCTCGGACGCAACCACATAGAGCGGCTTGAAGTCGTTCTCGGTGTCCACGCCGAGCCGGGCCCAGGGCTCCCCCTTGTAGGCCTTGGGCACGTCGGCGGCCGAGCGCGGCAGGTCACGGATGTGGCCGATGGAGGACTCGACCACGTACCCGTCACCGAGATAGCCCGCGATGGTGCGGGCCTTGGCCGGTGATTCGACGATGACCAACGGGCTAGCCACGCGAGATAGATAAAGAGGTCGGATTCGCCTGTGTCAAACAACCCTGTGGTCGGCAGCACCACCCGCAGACTTGATGAACCGTAGTCCTGAGACCACGCAAAGTGGCTAGTAACCGCTGTCATACGGGCCGGTGGGTTCCGGCCCGCTGGGGATGTCGATGCAATTCCCGGTGTCCACGGTCACCGCGTGCCCCGCGTCGGCAACGAGCGAACAGATCTGTGTCGCCCCGAAGTTGTTGGCGTCATCAACGGTGTACCCGTCGAAGGGATGACCGTCTTCTTCGCCCCACAAGATCCACTCACCCGGACAGCAGCCACCGGTGCCGGCGTTGACGAAATCTCCGTTGACTGCGGTCGGGAAGAAGAAGTGGACGTGTTCAGAGGCTTTGTCGGCGCTGAAACCGGTCGTCTCCCAGTCCACCAGCAAAGTCCCATCGGCATCGACCTCGATCCCGGTGATGCACGCCGTCTTGTCGCCTCCGGGGCACGGCGTGGGCGTCGGGCCCGACGCCGCAGTGGTGGTGGACTCGCTGGTCGTCGTGGTGTCAACGGAGGTGTCGGGGCTGGTGTCCTCGCTCTGGCCGGCTCCGGTGGCGGCCGGCTCGGCGGTGTCGTCACCGCCGCCACCTCCCAGTGCGAGGAAGACGATGACGACCGCGGCTACGACGACCGCGGCGCCCGCTCCGATGAGCCACGGCGCCTTGGAGCCTCCGTTCCCGCTCGGTGCCTCGGGCTCGACATAATCGGGCCCCACGGGTGGCATGGCCGGTTGGGCCGGCACCGCCGGTTCGGGAGCAACTGGGGCACCCCGGGGTTCCGCTACCTCGACTCCATCCGGTGGGCCTGCCGCCGCAGCTACCGGCTCGGGTGTCTCTGCTCCGGGCGAGGCGGAGTCAGCAGCAGGGGCTGTGTCGCCGCCACCGGCAAGAGCGGCACCGACAGCGACGCCCGACGCACCGGCCGGCCCGGGCGCCCCGTCGATCTCGACGTGCTCGACCGTGGCGGCGGTCTCCTCTTTGCCCAGCATCCCACCGTCGCGGGCCGCACGGATGGCGGCACCCAGGGGGATGGCGTGCTTGGGATGGGCATCCACGGCAACCGGCCGCCCCAACTCCGCGCTGACGAGTTGGGAGACCAGCGGTATGCGAGATGATCCACCCACGAGCAGAACAGCCGAGACGTCCTCCGGCTCGATGCCCGCCGAGCGCAGCGCGCGGCGCAGCGCGTCGATGCTGTCGGACAACGACGGCCTGATCATCGTCTCGAACTCGGTACGGGTGAGGCGCACCTCGGTTTGAAGGTTGGGCAACAGGACCGGGATGGACGTGTCGGTATCGGTAGAGAGTGCTTCTTTGGCGTCGATGCAGTCCTGCTTCAGCCGGGAGACAGCGGCGATCGTTGCTGGGTCCTCGGTGTCGAGATCCTCGATGGAACCCCCCAGGGCCCGCTGGACGTGAGCGAAGACAGCAGCATCGAAGTCGATCCCCCCCAATCGCTCGATCCCTTCGGGTTGGCCCATCACCTCCCACCCGTCGCTGGTCTTGCGCAACACCGCCGCGTCGAACGTGCCGCCTCCGAGGTCGTAGACGGCGACCACTGCACCCACGTCGACCCGTTCCTGGGAGGCATAGTGGATGGCGGCGGCCTCGGGCTCGGTCAACAGAGTCACCTCACCCAAGTCGGCCATCCGGACTGCCTGCCGGAGCAGGTCGATCTTGAATGCACCCCAGTTGGCCGGATGCGAGATGGCGATCTGGGAGGGCGGGCCTCCTTCGCGTTCGGCAACGGCCTCCGCGATCCAATGCAGGAGCTTGGCCATCAGCGCCTCGGCCGAATAGGGGGTGCCGCCGACGAAGACCGGGGTGGTGTCGCCAACTCGGCGCTTGAACTCCCGTGCTACCCGATCGGGTTCGGTCATTGCCCGCCGATTTGCCGCTTCTCCGGTGAGGATCGCCTCGTCCTCCCGCAAGAAGACCACCGACGGCACCGAGGCGGCTCGGTTGCCGAGTGACGCTATCTCGGCGCGGCCGTCACGGAAGACCGCGGCAGCGCTGTAGGTGGTTCCCAGATCGATGCCCAGCGCGTAGCTCACTGTTCCTCCGGCTCTCGGTGTTCGAGGAGGCGGGACGCCATGAGGAGCCTCCCACCTCAGTGGATCTGCGAAGTCGTGACCGGCGGAAAGCCTACCCACCGCGAACAGGAGAGGATGCGCGGAGCGGGAAAGATCCCCTACTACCAGGCGCGCGATCCCCTACCGCACTACAGCGGGATAGGGTCGTTCCCCGATGGCGTCGGTTGTTGCGTTTCATACCGTGAGACGCAGCCACCTCGGCAGTTGTTCCCCCGTTGTTCCCGCATTGAACCATGGCCCAGACCAAGTCACTCCTCGAGCTCTTGAGCGACCTGGCCGCTGACCCGGTCGAACAGGCCTCCTACAACCAGGATCCCGCCAGCTACCTCGACAACCACGGTTTCGGCGATGTCACCGGTCAAGAGATCGCCGAAGCCATGAGCCTCGTCGCCGAGACGCTACCGCCTTCGGCTGCGGCCGGGATCAGGCCGCTGAGCGTCACCGAGGGAGACGACGGCATCGAATCAGCAGTACGCCAACTCGACCATCTGGTGGACACCGCTGGTCCGAGCCGCGACGTGTTCGTCTCTGACCCGGCCTCCACCGTCGACTCCACACCTGACGAGCTCGATCCCGGGCACGATTCGGTGTTCGGCGCAGGAACCCCGACGGGACCAGCCGGCACCGACGCCCGCCTGCCGGTCGAAGCCGCTGACATCGCCGGATTCGGAGAGGGAAGTGCTGCCGACGGCGATGCCAGCACGGACGCCGGCGTCGACGAAGGCCTGTCGCTCCCGATCGACCCGGCAGGCTCACAAGAACCGGCCGATCCGCTCGAACCGTCCGCGCTGGACCCGCTTGTCGCCCAATCACCCTCGGTCACGCCTGTGGACGGGGCCGACGCCCCCATCCCCGCTGGACATGATGAAGGTGCCGACGATCTCGATGGCGATGGGCTCGGCGACGCAGACCCGCAGGACTTCACCGACACCGATCTCGACGCCGGCTTCTTCTGAGAGCTCTCCAGTTCGGCGACGAACCTGCCGACAGGGCTAGAGCTGCGCAGATGGGCGACGGCCACCGTGCCCCGCCTGCGGCCCAACCGATCAAAGGAGGCCATGGTTGACCGCTCCTGGTGAACTATTGACACCAGGCACCACATTGTGCGGTCCCATACCCCCATATCCCCTACGGAGTAGCCTCATATCCCCCTACAGGACTTCCGGGGATTTCGGGTTGATCCCCGATTACCCCGGCGTCAAGCGGGCGTAGCGTTTGCTGCGAGCCACTCGGCTGGAGAGATCGGGCGGCTCGGACGGACTGAGACCCCAAGGAGAAACCACCATCATGAGCTTGCTCGAACTCATCAAGAAACTGCTCGGCGACGACGACGCCCGCGCGGCCTTCGTCGACGATCCCGAGGGCTACCTCGCATCCCAGGGCATGGACGACCTCTCCGGCGAGGATGTCGCCGAGGCCGTACCGCTGGTCTGCGACTCCCTCGACGACCAGGCGATGGTTCACGCCCTGTCGGCCTACAGCAGCGCCGGAAACGGCGGCGGTGCACAGGTTGCATCGTCCACCGCGGTCGCTCCTCCCCCTCCGCCACCTGCTGACTCCTTCGAGTCGGCAGTGCAGCAACTGCAGTACATCACCCAGGTCACCAACCAGACCTACGTCAATGACAACGACACCTACATCGACGACCACAGCACCAACGTCGACAACAGCACCAACATCAACCAGGACTTCGGTGACAACGCCGACGTCGACATCGACATCGACAACGATACCAACATCGCCTCCGGCGACGAGGCCATCGCCATCGGCGGCGACGTCGATGACTCGGCCGTCAACACCGGCGACGGTGCCGTTGTGGCCGGCGACGACCTCTACAACCAGGGCGGCGCCATCGTGACCGGCGACGACAACACGGTCGTGACCGGCGACGACAACCTCGTGGGCGACGGCAACATCGTCGACAGCAACGCTGTCGTGGGCGACGGCAACACCACCGACTTCGGCTCTGGTGATGCGGTCAGCGCCGGCGACGGCGGGGTTGCGATCAACGACAGCGACCTCGACATGGACAACAGCAGCCTCACCGGTGATGTCAACGTCGACCAGTCGGTCAACGACAGCTACAACACCGACACCGATGTCAGCATCGACGACAGCTTCAACACCGACAACAGCATCAACGACAGCTACAACACCGACACCGACATCGACACCGACATCGACACCGACGTCAGCATCGACGACAGCTTCAACGAGGACAACGACTACATCGACGCCGACGTCGGGGTGGTCGTCGACCCTGCTCCTCCGGCTCCTCCGGCTCCTCCGGCTCCCGAGCCGCCAGGCGACTTCAACGATCCCATCGCCGAACCTGCCGACGACTTCGACCCCGGGATGTAGGGGTAGGCTTCAACCACCTGAACAACAGACCCGGGGCCTCGGCCCCGGGTCTGTCGCGTCCCGGGGCCACCAAGGGGTCGGGCCAGGGCCAACCAGGCCTGGAAGGTTGCTACCCTGCGGACCGAAGGAGGGGCTCGATGGCCGGCCAGACCAACGTCAAGGAGCGAACACCCGCAGTTCAGGCTGCACTCGCCGCCGCCAACCTGGCGGCGCAGGCCACGACTGCCTATGAGCGACCGGACCTGGCCGGCCGGGTACAAGCCGCCACCCAGAGGCTGCTCGATCCGTCGTTCAACGTGCTCGTCGTGGGGGAGTTCAAGCAGGGAAAGAGCTCGCTCATCAACTCGCTGCTCAACGCCCCGGTCTGCCCGGTCGACGACGACATCGCGACCTCCGCCCCGACAATGGTTCGCTATGCAGACGAGCCGACGGCATCGGTGGTCTTCGAGTCGCCTGAGAGCGACGAGGACTCGGAGCCACCCCGCCAGGAGATACCCATCGACCAGCTCCTCCGCTACGTCACCGACTCCACCAACCCGGCCAACGAGCAACGGGTCAAGCTGGTAGAGGCTGGCATCCCCCGGCGTCTTCTCAGCAGCGGTCTCGTCCTCGTCGACACGCCCGGTGTCGGGGGTCTGGGCTCGGCCCATGCAACAACCACCATTGCAGCACTACCCATGGCCGACGCAGTCGTGTTCGTGTCCGACGCGTCCCAGGAATTCTCCATGCCCGAGATCGAGTTCCTCAACACCGCCAAGTCGATGTGTCCCAACATCGTGTGCGTGCTCACCAAGATCGACTTCTACCCGGAGTGGCGTCGCATACTCGAGCTCGATCGCAGCCACCTCAGCCGGCTGGCGATAGATTCGGCGATCATCCCCGTGTCCTCGACGGTGCGGATGTACGCGCTCCAGAACGAGGACAGGGAGCTCAACGCCGAATCCGGGTTCCCCGACCTCGTCAAGTACCTCGAGAACGACATCGTCGCCGATGCCGAGGGCCTCACCATCAAGCACGTGGCATCGGACCTCCTGTCGGTGACAACTCAGCTCGAGAGCCAGTTCGACACTGAGCGCGTCGCGCTCGACGACCCCGAGAAGGCGGCGCAGGTGGTCAACCAGCTCACCGACGCCAAGGAACGTGCCGACCGCCTCCGGGGCATGGCCGCGAAGTGGCAGCAGACCTTGAACGACGGGATCCAGGACCTCATCGCCGACGTCGACCACGACTTCCGGGCTCGCATAAGGATCACCAGCCAACAGGCCGACGAGGCCATCGAAGAGAGCGATCCGGCCGAAACCTGGGCCGAGTTCGAGCCCTGGCTCTACCGGCGCACAGCCGAGGACGTCGTCCACAACTACCAGTTCCTACAGGCCAGGGCTGGTCAGGTAGGCGAGTCGGTCGCCGTCCACTTCGCCGACGAAGGTCAGGCGCTGGCCATGAGACTGGAAGTCGAAGACCCGTCACAGCTCCTGGCTACCATCAGCACCGAGGCCAAGGCCGACATGAAGGTCACCGGCAAGGGTGAGCGCGCCCAGCTGGCTTTTCGCGGCACCTACGGTGGCATGCTGCCGGTAATGGTCATGGGCGGCATGGCCCTCACCCCGCTGGGAATCGGGATGATAGTGATGCCTGCGGCCGCCATCTTCGGTCTGTTCAGCGGCCGCAAGGCGCTCAAGGACGAGAAGGAGCGCCAGCTGATGATGCGCCGCAACCAGGCGAAGAACGCGCACCGGAAATACACCGATGAGGTCTGCTTCATCGTCAACCGCGACTCCAAGGCGACTCTCCGCCGGGTGCAACGCCAGCTCCGCGACTACTACACCGACAGAGCCGAAGAGCTGCACCGCTCGACCAGTGAAACTCTCGTGAAGGCGCAAGAGGCAGCGAAGTCCGACGAGATGACGCGTCAGCGGCGACTCCGGGATGTGCAGGCCGAGCTGGAGCGGATCACGAGCCTCAAGACAAAGGTTCTGGCCCTCGCGCCCGCTCTCGGAACCGGGTCATGACGGTGACCTCGCTGCTCCCTCAGGTCCGCAGCGTCCTCGATGCCGGTGCCCGCATCTACTCGGGCACCGAGTCGGCCGAGCGGATAGCTGCGACGATCGACCGTCTCGACGAGCCGCTGCGGGTGGCCATCGCCGGCAAGGTCAAAGCCGGCAAGTCGACGCTGCTCAATGCACTGGTGGGGGAGGAGCTGGCCCCCACCGATGCGGGTGAGTGCACCAAGATCGTCACCTGGTACCACGACGGGATCACCTACCGGGTCAACATGTACCCCAAGGTGGGCGAACCCAAGCAGGTGCCTTTCGCCCGCACCGACGGCGCAATCGATATCGATCTCGGCAGCATCGACGCTGACGACGTGGAACGGCTGGACGTGGAATGGCCGTCGTCGTCGCTGCGCCAGGTGACGCTCATAGACACCCCCGGAATCGCCTCTCTCAGCACTGAGGTCTCCGAGCGGACGCACGCCTTCCTCGCTCCAGGCGAGGACCAGATAACGCCGGCGGACGCGGTCTTGTACCTGATGCGCCACCTGCACTCCACCGATGTCAACTTCCTCGAGGCGTTCCACGACGAGGAGTTCAACCAACCCACTCCCGTCAACGCGATCGCCGTCCTGTCCCGGGCTGACGAGGTCGGCGTGGGACGGATCGACTCGATGTCTTCAGCTCGACGCATCGCCAATCGCTACAAATCCGACCCCAAGGTGCGAAGGTTGGCCCAGACCGTCGTCCCGGTAGCAGGCTTGCTCGCCCAGTCGGGATCGACCCTCCGGGAAGCAGAGTTCAAGGCCCTGAGCCAGATGGCGGCAGCGCCGCGAGACGAGACCGAGAAGCTCTTTCTCTCGGCCGACAGGTTCGTTCAGTCCCCCACGTCCATTCATCTCACCAGCATGGAGCGTGAGCACCTGCTCGACCGGCTCGGCATGTTCGGCTGCCGGCTCTCGGTGGCCCTGATCCGCCAAGGCGCCGCCGAGAACGCCAGCAAGCTCTCGAACGAACTGGTGCAGCGAAGCGGTCTCAATGAGCTGCGCGAGGTGCTGCTCTCGCAGTTCGCGGAGCGACGCGACGTGCTCAAGGCTCGGTCCGCTCTCATCGGTCTCGAGAACATCGTGCACGAGCATCCGGTTCCGGGAAGCGACCAGCTCGCGGCAGAGATGGAGCGGATCCACTCGGGTGCCCACGAGTTCGCCGAGATACGACTGCTCAACTCCCTGCGCGCCGGGGGAGTGAAGCTCAAGAACGAGGAAGCCGAGGAGATGGAACGTCTTCTGGGTACCGAGGGCTCCTCGGCACGGAGCCGGCTGGGGCTACCCGCCGGCTCCTCCGACGCCGATGTGAGAATAGCCCTGCAGAACTCCATCAGTCGTTGGCAACGCAAGGCCGAATCGCCGATGTCGAGCCGCGAGCTGGTGGACGCGTCCCGCGTGTTGATCCGCTCCTGTGAAGGGCTACTGGTCACGCTCTCCTAGCCCCGCTCGCCCGCCTGAGGGGTTGGATCCTGTCATGACCTGGGTTCCCGATCGTTCAGGTCGAAGGCAGGAAGTCACGCAGCGCCGCAAGCATCTCCGCCCGTGTACCGGCGCCGACCTTCTGCCGGATCTTGGCTACGTGATGCTCGACGGTCTTGGGGGAGATGAACAGCTGCGCCCCGATCTCTTTGTAGGTGAGGCCATCGACCACGAACCGCGCGACCTCCTGCTCTCGTTCGGACAGCGACGAGACGGTCGCGCTCGAAGATGTCGCCGACGGCAGCGCGGTCTTGAGGTCACGCGCCTTTTCGAGGAGGGCGCGCGTCACCGCCGAATCCGAGGAACGGATGGCTGCCTGGCCGACCAGACGACTCGCTTCCCACGAGAGACCCACGTCGTGGAGCCCCTTGGCCGCTACCTGCACCGCGTACGGATCGAACGCACCGTCATACACCGTGACCCAGGCCCGGGCAGCAGGGCCGAGAGCCGACATCCTCCCCCCGGTCGGCGGCACCGCTTGGATCTCGGCCGCGCGCCGCTTCACGGCATCGGCATCGTCGATGGCGATGGCCGCCTGGAGACCTGTCCACCTCAGAGGAAGAGTCCACAGCGGGGGCTCTCCCAGAGCGCGCACGATGTCGCCCAGCTCTCGCGCCTTGCCGACGATCCGCTCCCACTCGCCCAGCCGGGCGGCCCCGACGGCGAGCTCACCGACGACGTCGGACAGGAAGAGGCTGGCCGGGAGCCTCAGCAACACGGACTCCGCGCGGTGCCAGGCAGCCGCCAGGCTCGTCAGATCCCCGGCTCGGCGGGCGAGGCCGGCTTCGATGGCGGTGGCGAACAACTCCTCCTGCGCTGACAGCCGCGCCCGGTCGATCTCCTCGAGCGTCCCTTGGGCAACTGCCCAGCGGCTGGTCCGCACGCCCGTCCAGCCCCGCAACAGCCTGTGGCGCTGCACGAGACCGGGCCCGCCGACCTCGTTCTCACGCGCCCTTTCGAGCAGATGCTCGGCAACTGGGAACTCAGCAGCAGTGCAGGCAACAAGCGCGCCCAACGCGTGAGGAGAATCCGGCAGGATGAAGACGTCGGCCCCACCCTCGACCATCTCGGCAGCCTCCACGAAGTACTCCAGGGCAGTCGTCGCCGAGCCAGAGATGCTCTCCAAAGCCCCGCGCGCCACCAACGCCGCAGCCTCGACCTGCAGCGAAGCCGGCCCGTCGAGTTCCTCACTGGCCATAGCTTCCAGGCGCCGGGCCTCCTCACCGCGGCCCACTGCCAACAGGTTCGGAACAGCGAGTAGCCGGTAGTGGGCCACTGGGATGCGATCGTCGTCGGTGATGGAGCAGTAGAGATCGGCAGCCCGGCCCAACAGGCCCCGGCGGGCAAGCGCGGCTGCAGCGACCGCCTTGGCTCTTCCCTGATCGGGGAGGTTGCGGTCCGCCAGCACCCGATCCGCTCGTATCAGTGCATCAGACGTGTCACCGACCCGAGCGGACGCCTCAGCTCTGCGTGCGGCTACGTCTGCCGGGGTGGCCCCGACCTCGACCGCGCGCTGGTACCAGGCCTGCGCGACGACCGGATCGTCCACCAGCTTGCGATCGCCCGCATCCACGAGCGCCCGAGCCACCGCTGTCCCCCCTGCTCTGGCGGCGATCAGATGCTCGGCGATCTCGTCGGGAGGCAGACCTCTCGTGGTCATCATCTCAGCAAGCCGCGCGTGAAACGCCCTTCTCTCGGCAGCACCGACCGCCGACTCGACCGCGTCGATCACGATGTCAGCGATGGTGCCTTCCTCGTCAGTGAGACCAGCCGCGAACAGCGCGTGGACAGCCCCGGGCAAACCGTCCCGACCGCAGGTGGTGAGGCCGGTGATCAGATCGTCGTCGAGGCCGGGTGCCAGGCAGCCGGCGATCAGCACTGCGCGGCTCTGATCATCGAGTTGGTTCAAACGGGACCTCACCGTCTCCACGACCTCGTGGGGAGGGCCGTCCGGCGTCGATTTCATGCGGCCGTCCTCGATGACCCCCTGCGCCGTCCATCCTTCGACCAGCCGGTCGGTGAGCAACAGGTTTCCGCCGGTCCTGGCGGCCACGGCGGCGACAAGTGTCTCATCGACTGCCGCACCGAGGATGCTTGCCATTCGCCCGCCCACCTCCTCCTCGGTCAGCGGTTCGAGGACCACGAGAGGACGGTCCAGACCGAGCACTTCGTCCAGCACGGCGATTTCGGGGGAGGAATCGGGCCGGTGGGCGACCACGACGTTGAGTCCCTGCTCAGCAGCCCGTTCGGCGACCGCGACGACGACGCGACGAGAGTGCGGATCGAGCCACTGGCCGTCGTCGATGATCAGCACATCACCCCGACTGAGCTTCGCGAGGATCTGCTCAGCCAGATCGAGCCCTGCTGCCGCTGACGGCTTGTGGGGCAGTTCGAGCAGCTGCCTGAAGGCGGCGTACGGCACGTCGAGCTCGAGACGATGACCTCTGGCTTTCGAGACGCCACGGCCGTCGTCCTCGAACAGCTCGGCGATGTCGTCGAGCGCCTCGGTCTTCCCGCTGCCTCCGGGCCCGACGATGCCCAAGCGCGTGGGTCGATCCTTCCAGGCAACACCCGAAAGCAGCTGATGGATTCTCGATCGACGTGGCGTTGCCATGTTCAGTCGATACTACGTTTGGCGGAACCTCTGCGATGGTAGTCACACGGGAGAAAACGGCTGCGGCAGGAGACGGCAACGGGTTCGAGAGGGACCTGTCGAGGTCGGGGACCAGCCAACCCGCTGATGTCGTGTTGATCGAACCTGCCCGACAGCCGCGATCAGCTCGGTCGTCGGTTGTCAGCGGTGTCCTTCGTGGTTCGTGCCTTGACGACGAGGCGCACGTCGGTTCCACCCTCGTTCGTCGCCTGGATCTCGGATTCGTCGGCCAACGACTGCATCAACGGCAGGCCGAAACCCCCCTCGTGCTCGAACCGTCCCGCATCGCCGGCCTCGTCGCCGCGCCCCACAGCCAATGGATCGAAACCACCGCCACGATCACGGACGAGAACCTCGATCCGGTCATCGCGGAGGTTGCACCTTATGATGACGTTGTCGGCGCTGGTGTGACGCACATGTGCCTCGATCGCGTTCGTCGTCGCCTCGGACACGACGAGCCTGAGATCCTCGATCCTTTCGTCTCCGAACATCGGATCTATCCGGGCCGCTGCCGTCACGACCAACCGGGCCAGTGAGAGGTACTCGGCTCGGGCCGGGATCTCGAGTTCGATGGTCTCGGACATGCTAGGAAACCACTGCGTCGAGCGAGGGCCGGAGCGTGAGGATCCGGTCGAGATCGGTGAGCCTCAGCAGGTCGAGCACACGAGGCTCGTCGCACACCACGACCAACTCGCCGCCGTGGGCTCGCATCCGCTTCAAGGCGCCGACTATCACCCCGAGGCCGATGGAGTCCATGAAATCGACCCCGGTCAGGTCGAGGGCCAACCGCAGAATCCCGCCACTCGTGACACGAACGACCTCCTGGCGCAACTGCGGCGCGGTGGCGAGGTCGATCTCGCCGGTCATCGAGACGACGGTCCAGTCGCCCATGCTGTGAACTTCTACCGCGGAGTCCAACCTCGCTCCATGGGGAGGACGGCATCCTCCGGACCCGTCGCTGGCTCCTTCCACCGTATCGCCGGACGACCGACAGTGCGCGACCAGTCAGCCCCGGGCACTGGGGCGAAGCTGGCCGCCACCGGTCATTCCACGCGAACAACTACACGTTCGTGCAGGTCGACATCCGGCACAACTGGCCCGATCAGCGGCAGGTCAGTAGCAGCCTGGTAGCGAACCACGATCTCGAGACGGTCGCCCGAAGCAGTACCGCCCCGAACCTCGACCAGCAGGCGATCGGGGTCGAGACCGCCTTTCGATCTCGCCGCCTCTTCAGCGGCATCCTGACGGGGATCGACCACCGCAACCCTGGCTGCCTCGCGCGTTGCATGGATGACGAGTACCCGGTCGCGCACGATGAGTCCGACCTGAGCCACGACCAGCAGCATCAGGAGGACCAGCGGGAGGACGAGGGCAAGCTCGACCGAAGCCTGCCCGTCGTCTCTCGCCGCCGCCGGACTCACGTCACCTTCGACACGATGGACTCCATGACCGCGTTGTAGAGCCGCGCGATCCAGTTGGTCTTGGTCGCCCACGAGACAACGAGGAGCGCCACCGCCGCGGCACCCAACAGGACCAGGGCGTACTCCGCGGTGCTCTGCCCATCGTCACCATCTCGATGGATGAGGGACCAAAGCCATGTCTGCAGGTGCACCACCAGCGCGGTAGCCGTGTAAGAACGCCTGTGCGTTCGCCCTGAATGAGCACCACTGAGGGTCAGCGCCTCCCGGCGCCAGTGACGCCCCGGTCCGAGGTGCGTGTCCGCCAGGGCAAGCCACGAAGAGCACCGCCACAGGCCTCCTGTCGAAGACCGCGGCGGCCGAACCGAGATCCTTCGAGCCACAAGTTCGTACATGTTGCTTCCTTCCAGCTTTCCAATGGATGGGGGAGGGGAACGGCGGAGGCACCGCCGGTTGGTGCCACCTCCGACGGCTCTCACGGAGGTGGCAGATCAAGGCCGGCGCCACCGATGGAACTGATCGATTCGGCTACCAACGGGACGACCGTGAGCAGCCCGAAGGCCGGCAGGACGCACACGACAAGCGGGAGCAGTAGCCGTACCGGAACTCGTCGCGCCCTTTCCTCGGCCCAGCGGCGCTGATCGATTCGGGCAGCATGTGCGAGGGTCGACAGCGCTGGGCCCAGTTCGGCCCCGTACCGGACCGACGCCAGGAGAACGGCTACGAGAGGGCGTGTCGCCTCGCCGGTCCTGTCCGCGACAGCCTCGAGCGCCTCGGCAACCGGCTGACCGCTGCCGATCCGTCGCGACGCCGCTCGGAGTTCGGCGGCAACCGGACCCGGCCCACTGCGGCCGACAACTCGGACCGCCCAGGGGACGGTCAGCCCCGAAGCGGTGGCCACACGAAACAGGTCGATGATCTCGGGGACCTCTTGTCTCAGGTTCGCCACCCGCTCCCGGCGGGCTCGTTCCCGTCGTCGCCAGGCGATAGCCACCAGGGCAGCGACTCCACCCAGTGCGACCAACGGCTGCACGAATGCGATCGCCGTGAGGGCCACCATGACGCGTCCGACCCAACGACGGTCGAGGACCGTCAACACCTTCATACGTCTGTGCATGCGGGCACCGAGCCATTCGAACGGTCCTGTTCGCGAGTGGTGGCGGCGAGGGCGGACCAAGCCGAGGCGCTGTCGAGCCCGCGCTCCTGAAACGAGCCGCTTGCGCGCCGAGGAACTGACGTACGCTGCGACCACCGACCACAGCAGCGTCATCCCCACCTTCATCCCCACGATCACCGAGCACCCGCCGCGATCCGTGTCATCCACAGGGCACCGATCGCATCCAGTACGAGGGCAACCATCAAGCACACCAGACCAGGAACGGTTCCGAGCAGGAAGCTGGTGGCGCCACTGCCGGCAGCACCCATAACCAGAGCGAACACGGGGGGCGCTGCCGCCAGCATCAACGCCGAGGCCCGCGCTTGGGTGGCGAGTGCCCGCGCTTCGGCAGCTACCTCCCGCTGATCGCGAACCGTTGCCGCGACCCCGTCGAGTGACGGTGCCAACTCGCCACCTGTCTCGAGGCCCACGAGAAGGGCCGTCACCGCGAGACGAACCTCCCGAAGAGGGAGCCTCGCTTCGATGTCTCCGATGGCTGCGGCGAGGGGCACACCGGCACGGTGGCGAAGTGCCGCCCGCCGGACCTCCTCACCGAGGGGTCCCCCGGACTCGGATCCGGCCTCAGCCAGAGCGACTGCGAGCGCCGCGCCGGACCGGAGCCCACGGGCTGTCGACTCCAGCAGCGGTGCCACCGAAGCAGCGACAATCTCGTTACGGCGTCCCCGCGCCAACCTCAGGCCTGCCGCCCCTGCGACGGCCGCCACGACCACCGCCGAAGCCCCGGCCCCGGGTCCGTAGAAGCCGACCCCGCACAATGCCAGCGTGGTGGTGCAGGTCAACCACGCAGTCCAGACAGCCGACGCATCGGCCTCGGGCCATGCGTCTGCCAGCGCCCTGCGCACGATGGCCGGCACCACGACGGCGCCCCAATGCGATCGCTCTCCCCGACTGGCGCCTGGCGCAGCCGCGTCGAGCCTCCGCGACACACCGATCCTTCGGGCAGAGACGCCGAGTCGGCTCAGCACGACCGAACCAACCACAACCGAGACGGTGGCAACCAGCACGGGCGCCATCACTTCTCCAGCGGGGACGCCGAGACATCGCCCCCCGTCTCGTCGACGACGGACACCGATGTGACCAGTCGCTTGCCGTCGGGACAGCGCTGCACACCGACGAGCAGGTCGACGGCAGAGCCGAGCTGGGACCGGATCGCCGACAGCGGCAAGTCGGTGTCGCCGAGGAGGGTCATCGTCTCCAGGCGTCGTAGCGCATCGTCGGGGCCGTTGGCGTGACACGTCGAAAGGGATCCGCTGTGTCCCGTGTTCATCGCCATCAACATGTCGAGCGTCTCGGAACCGCGGACCTCTCCGACGACTATCCGGTCGGGTCGCATGCGCAGCGCGGTGCGAAGCAGTTCGCGGGTCGTCACCGACCCCACACCTTCGCTGTTCTCGTGCCTGACCTCCAGCCTCACCATGTTGGGCAGGCCGAGCTTCAGCTCGGCGGTGTCCTCAATCGTGATCACGCGTTCGGTGGGGGGTATCGCCCGGGCAAGGGCGTTGAGGAGGGTGGTCTTCCCGGCCCCGGTTCCGCCGAAGACCACGATGTTGCGGCGCTCCCGCACAGCGGAGACGAGCAGGTCGCAGACCGAACCGCTGCAGAACTCGCTCAGTGAGAGCTGTCGCGAGCCGAAGCGGCGGATGCTGACGGCCGGCCCGTCGACCGCGAGCGGGGACACCACGACGTTGACGCGGGAGCCATCGGGCAGCCGGGCATCGACGATAGGGGAGCAGCGGTCTACTCGCCGACCGAGCGGACCTATCATCCGCTCCACGAACTGCATGATCGAAGCCTCGTCGAGCTCGACTTCGGTCTGCTCGAGGCAACCCCGTCTCTCGATCCAGACCGGACCCGGACCGTTGATGAGGATGTCTGAGACGTTGGTGTCCTCCAACATCTCCTCCAGGGGACCGAGTCCCGAGACGTTGGCCAGGATCCGGCGCGTGAGCTCGCTCGAGGCTTGACGGCCGAGAAGTGGCGCTTCCTCGCGGACCGCTCGATGCACCAGTACCTCCAGCGACACTCCGCCCGAGAGTGCCTCTGGGTCGCTCATCAGACGCTTCGTGATCTGGCGCTCGATGACTTCGTGTTCGGGTTCGGACGAGATCATCGGTGAACCTCACGAAGGGCGCGGTGGATCGATCGCGGCAGGCGTGACGACAGGAGGCCGGCATCCACCGCTCTGGCAACGGCTGGATCGGCATCGATGCGGGCCCGGACCTGCGCGTCGAGCACGTCCTCGACGTCGACCTCGTCGAGTGCTCGACCCTTCTCGGCGATGACGATCAGACCCGAAGCTCTCAGCCGTGTCCGCAGCGCCCGGCGAAGCGCCAGATAGCACGGCCGGGTCACCAGAAGGGACTCCTCGGCGGAGCCCGCCAATCGCAGACGCAGGTCGGAATCCGGCGACTCGTCGTACTCAGGGCCGATGAGACCGACGTCGATCACCACGGCGCGGCTCTCCTCGGCCAGTAGCGCCGTCAACAGGTCTACCTGATGTCGCGGCCAACTCGCGGCGGTTCCCCGAGCCACCAGCGAGAGCCCTGTGGCAACCGGGATCTCGAGGCGGGCCAATGCATCGGCAGGCGGGGCCGAGTCGACCGCCAGCCAGTCGGTGACACCGTGGCGATCGGAGTCGGGCAGGCCGAACACGGCCGGCAGGTCGCCTCCGAGGTCGATGACCAGGCTACCTTCGGGGTTGTCACGGGCCAGCACCAGAGCCAGGCAGGCTGCGGTGACAGTGGCTCCGGCACCGCCTTTGGCGGTCCACAGGGCGGAAACCACGGATCCCTCCGCGCGCGACGGGAATGTGCAGAGGGGGAAGGGCCCCTCACGTTAGGACCAACTCGGGTCTGGCGCAACAGGTTTCTCACTGCCGCGGCGATGCACGGTCGGACGGGTCCTATCCTCGGCTTGGTGGAAGCCGCCTTCTTCGATCTCGACAAGACGGTCATCGCCAAGGCCTCGATGGTCGCCTTCCACAAGCCATTGCGCCGAGCCGGGTTCCTCAGCCGCAGACTCGTCCTGCGGGCGCTCTACGGCCAACTCGTCTACATGTACTTCGGGGCCGATGAGGACAAGATGGAACAGGTGCGGGAGCAGGCCCTCCGCGTAACGAAGGGCTGGGACCAGGCGGTCATCTCCGAGATCGTGGCAGAGAGCCTCGAGCAGGTGATCGAGCCGATCGTCTTCGACGAGGCGATCGACTTGATCGACGAGCACCAACAGGCGGGTCGCCGCGTGTACATCGTCAGCGCGTCCCCTGAGGAGATCGTGCTCCCCCTGGCTCGGTATCTGGGTGTCGACGGCGCCATCGCCACGAGAGCCAAGGTCGATCACGAGGGGCGCTACACCGGTGAGATGGAGTTCTACTCCTACGGGCCGAACAAGGCTCTCGCCATCGTCGAACTTGCTCGCCGCGAGGGAATCGACCTCGAGGGCTCCTATGCCTACTCAGACTCCGACACCGACATCCCGATGTTGGAAGTGGTCGGCCACCCGGTCGCGGTGAACCCCGATCGCTCATTGTTGAGGAAGGCCCGCGACAGCGGTTGGGAGACCGCCAGCTTCGTCCGACGGGTGCGGTTACGCGATCGGCGTGCCGTCAGGGTCCCGCTGATCGCCTTGGGTGCAGGGACAGCGGCTGCTGCTCTCGGTGCGGGAGTGTGGTGGTGGGCAACAAGACGCGCAAGTACGCCGCCTGCCCGCTGGGGCCGACGGCGTACCGGTCACTGAAGATGGCCGTGCCGACAAGGTCGACGGGCACGGGTGCGGCTACTTCAGGAACGCGCCTTCTTGATGCCAATGGCGATTACGGCAGCAAGCACGAGGAGGATGAGGATCTTCTTCATGGCTCGCAGTGTAGTGACGAAGCCGGCCGGTTGGTCCAGCAGACTCTCGGTTTTTCGCGCGGCATTGACGACTCGGCCAGGGTCAGCCCGATTGACCGCAATGGCGGAGGTGGACGGGAATCGAACCCGCCGGACGGGGGTCGCCCGTCCCACCCGCTTTGAAGGCGGTGGAGCCCACCAGGTGCTCGGACACCTCCAATGGGAGAATCTACTGCTGATCATTCAGGCGCTCGCACGAACAACTCACCGCACCACGAAACGGATTCACTCGGACGCGCGCGGGGTCTCGTTGTGAAGGCACCACCGATTGCGGCCTGTGCGCTTCTGCTGTCGCTGCTGATGATGTCGGCACAGCCCGCGGCAGCGGTCGTCGATGCAGCCGGAGCCCAGCACCCCTCCAGCCCGGCTTCGTTCGATTCGACGACCTCGACCCAGCCAGGCCTCCCCGCACCAGACGCAGGAGACCAACCTGGTACCGAGACGACGGTTCCTGAACCAGCGACGAGCTCGGCGCCTCTGGCACTGGCCGCCCTCGGTGCGGTGGTCGCGATGGTCGCCGTGCTCGCCTTCACCTACCGGCGATTCCGCCCTGACGACTGAGACGACGCAGCGCCGAAGTTGCGCCGGCGAGCGTCAGGGCTCACACAGCCAGCAGGTCGCGTGCGCCGGTATCGCTCGACGGGTGGCGCAACTTCGACATGGCCCGCGCTTCGATCTGTCGGATCCGTTCACGAGTCAGGTTGAAGTGCTCGCCGACCTCTTCGAGAGTTCGGGGTTCACCCCGGTCGAGCCCGAAGCGGAGCTTGAGGATCTCGCGTTCACGCTCATCCAACGGCGCGAGTAGCCGCGAGATCTCCTCGGGAAGCAGTGCCGTCGCGGCCACCTCGAAGGGCGACTCGGCCGAGCGGTCCTCGACCACGTCGCCGAGCTCGGCGTCACCGTCCTCGCGCAGCGGCTCGGAGAGAGAAAGCGGCTCGGCGGCGAAGCGCAGCGCTTCGGTGACCTTGTCCTCGGGCATCTCCACCTCGCGGGACAGCTCGGCCAGGGTGGCGGGCCGACCCATCTTGAGCTCCAGGCGGGCACGAGCCTTCTGCAGCCGAGCGAGGGTGTCGCCGGCGTGAACGGGCAACCTGATGGTACGGCCGGTGTTGGCGATTCCCCGGGTTATCGCCTGACGGATCCACCAGGTCGCGTAGGTGGAGAACTTGAAGCCCTTGCGCCAGTCGAACTTCTCGACCGCATGCATCAGGCCCAGGTTGCCTTCTTGGATGAGGTCGAGCAGCGGCAGCCCGGAGGCCTGGTACTTCTTGGCAATGGAGACCACCAGTCTCAGGTTGGACTGGACGAAGGTGCGCTCGGCGTCCTCGCCTCCACGAATGGCTCTGCGCAACTCCCGCTTGCGGGCCGGGCTGATGTCACGGCCGGCCAGGTCGAGTTCCCGTCGGGCCTCGGTGCCTGCTTCGATCAGCTGTGCCAGCCGAACCTCGTCGTCCTTGGTCAACAGGGGGTACTGACCAATGTCTGTCAGGTACAGGCGGACGAGATCTTCCTCGTCCCTTTCCACGCGCTCCTTGGGCAACTTGGACCTTCTTGTGGCTTTTGGGATGTTCGCGGTCGTTCGATGGGACACGGATCGGACACGGGCGCGACCTACTCACCGACCCCGCGCGAACAGTGCTCTACCTACGATACCGACCAGGTCAAGGGCCCCCACCCCAGGCCGATCCCCTACCGATATTTCACGTTCAGTGATCACACCGCCGTAGTGAGTGCCCAATCTCGCTGCCAAGTCAGGGCATCGGTCGGTCAGCTCAGGCCAGGACAGCGGGGGCCGCTGCTTGCTCGCTGGCCGCCACGACGTCGGGCCATTTGAGGTCCTCGCCGCTCCAGAGCCGCTCGAAGCAGGCATCGGACACATCGCTGAACCCATGACAGTTGCGGAAGTGGTAGAGCCGTCGCTGGCGTTGGGCAGGGTATCCCATCCGCGCCAGGCGGCCCATGGCATAGGTGTCCCAGGCGACCCGCTGGTAAAGCGACAGGCCTTCTTCGAGTCCGGGCGCGCCGAAGGCGGGGTCGAGTCGATCGCTCACCTGCACCAGGAGCCTGCCGAGCACATCGGCGGTGGCCGTCGCGCTCAACTGCTTCGGCCGCTTGGGGTCCTCGAGCGCGCCGCTCTCCACATAGATCAGCACCGGGTCCATGCCTCTCAGCTCGGCGATACCCAACGGCGACCTCTCGTTCACCTCTACCCTCGCGTCGAGATCGGCCGGCAATCCGATCCGCTCGAGCAGTTGGCCGGTGATGCGGGCGATCTCACCCGCATCGAAGTCGACGAAGCTGAAGCTCGCGGGCTCGACGACAACTGTCACGTCATTCCTCCAAGACGCTGCGGTTGGCGGCCTGCATGGCTTCCACCTCACGTCGCGCCTCGCTGGACGCCTCCGCTATCTCGTCGATCTCCTCGTCGGCAAAACCGGCCAACTCCCGGAACCGACGGGCCAGCCGGATGGGGCTGTCGTCCTCCTCGCCGCGAACGCCACCCAACGAGAAGAGCTTGTCCACGACGTGCTGGAACTCGAGAGCCCGGTCGCGACGCTCGGGATCGTCAGCCGTGATACGCCGGAGCCAGTCGGAGCCCATCTTCACGTGAGTGACCTCGTCGGCCAGCATCCAGTCCTCGCAGTACTCGAGGACGGGATCGCCTGCGCTCCCGGCGAACTCCTTCATGGTGTTGAAGACGTCGATGGCCAGGCCTTCCAGTGCCCTGTTCACGCCGGTCAGCCGGAGAACGGGATCGGGATTGCAGGCCGCCTCGTACAAGAAGGTGGCCTCGGAGAACTCGCCGATCTCGGTGCCCATCCACTCGGAGAGCTTCACGGATATCTCGACATGGCGGGCTTCGTCCCAGCATTGCCTCGCCATGTCCAGCTTCAGCTCGAAGGGCGCCTCGTCCTGCGCTGTGCCGATGTCGAAGTCCCAGCAGGTCCTGCCGGCTCCCTCCAGCGCCTGGACCTCGCCCATGAAGATGCCGTGCATCAACCCTCGGGCGGCATCGGATTCCTCAGGGCTGCTCGGGGTGATCTTGATCCGGCCACCACGCGCTCCTCCGGCGCTCTCACGTAGGGCCGACCGAGGATCCTGCAATCGCACCATCGGGTCGACGCGGACGAATCGGCTGTCGCGTGCCAGATCCTCTACGGGAAGTGACTTCCTCATACGGGAACCTCCTCGCGGGTCGGTGCCCATGGATCCCCCAGCGTGCCGGGACCGACGAGGCCCCCGGCAGCCACCAGTAGCTTCTCGAGCTTGACCTGGTGGTCGGCTGCCCGCTGCACCTCGTCGTCATCTTCGAGCAACGACTCGATGAGCATCTCACCATCGCGCCAATCGTCGAACTCGTCCTGGAGTATGAAGTTCAACGACCTGATCGTCGGTGCATCGGTGATCCTGCTCGTGTTGTTGAGATGGAAGGTGTAGGCCGCGATCTTGCGGGGAATCAGCACCCGGTACACTCCCACGAGCTTCTCGATGGTCAGATCGGGTGCCTCGGGTTCGGTCAGGGCGTCGAAGAAGGCGACGATCCCGTCGTTGGGCGCCACGGTCAGGCGATCGGGATCCATCTCGCGCAGCTCCGGGAGACGCTTGTGGAACAGCTCGGCGTGCCAGGCGTGGTGGTAGCAGTGGGTGCCGAGGCGCATCTTCACATCGAGCTCGGGGACCGTGGCCACCCAGCCGCCGAGCGCCTCGAACAGCCGGGTCTCGATCCATTTGTAGTTGCCCACGCGCCTCGCAGACGCTTCGACGTCGAAAGCTCCCGGTAGCTCTCTGCGGTCCCATGGCGCGAACGCCGCGCGCGGCTTGTCGGGATCGGCCATCTGTTCCCCCTGTTCCGAATGGCTTCTTCGAGTGGCTGGATTCCACCGACCGGACCGATCGCCGGTCAGTAGCGATCGAGTGCGATAACGGTCGTTATCGCGGCAGTCTACCCCACCGTCAGGCCGCAGTCACCCCTCGTCAGTGGGTCAGTACCGAATCCACCACCCATCTCCTCGACTTGTTGGACAAGTGGACAAGTGGACCCTTAGAATGGCCGGCGTGGCTTTCGACGCGGTTGCCCGGCAGGATCTGGGCGAGCTGGTTGCCGACCAGCTCCGCGCCGCGATCCTGCGAGGGGAGTACGCCGTCGGTGACGTACTCCCCTCCGAAAAGGCGCTGGCGCTCCAGTTCGATGTCAACCGCACCACCTTGCGGGATGCGCTCAACGAGCTCGAGCACCTCGGCATGTTGGACCGGCGCCAGGGCACACGCGCCCGGGTGCTCGACTGGCGTCGCAGCGGCTCGATCGCGCTGCTCCAGCACCTGATCGAGATAGACCGCCAGCGCGAACACATAGACACCGAGATGCTCGTCACCCTCGTCGACGTCATCAAGGGCTTCTTCGGTGTGACCGTCGATGCTGTAATCGACCGGCACGAACCCGTCGGGGCTCTCCAATCGCGCCTGCAGGAGATGGAGGCAGCGGCCCGAGACGGAGATGCGTCCTCTGTCGAGGCCGGCATCCGCCATCTCTGGGACGCCCTGTTCGACATGACGGAATCGGTCGTGCTGTGCCTCCTGTGGAACACGTGCGTCCAGATCCTCGACAGCGAGCTCGACCCTGAACGCACCATCCTCAGCGCGATCGCGGCTGACATCGTCGAAAACGAAGGTCTGCTGATGAGCCTCCAGCGTCTCGTCGAGACGATCAGGGCTCACGACAAGGCGACGGCACGCGACACCGTCGACGAGGTCTTCTCACACGTCAAGGGCCTGATCCTGGCTCTGAACGGTGAGGAACGGTTGTCCGCCCATCACCGCGGTGAGATCGGTGAGGCGTGACCGAGAGAAACCCCCAGAATAGATGGCAACCCAACAGGGAGGCACGGCTCCGATGACAGAGCTGACGATTGACTACGACTATGCAACTCGTTTGAGGCAGGGACACCTCGATCTCGAGTGGCTGCACACATGGAACCACGAGGTCGGCGAGGAGATCACGCCGTCGCCGGTCGGCTTGACGATGCGAGACATCGCTGTCGGGCGTTACGGCGAGATACCCGACGAGGCTCCCATGCGGACCATGGCACCCCGAGGCGGCGAGCGGGAGGCGGTGATGCCCGACATGGGCTACCGGCTCAACCACAAGGCCGAGGTGTGGGCGGACAACGTGATGGAGCTATACGAGGAGGCTGTCAGCCGGCAGTGGTCGGCGACACGCGACATCGCCTGGGGTGAGATCCCAGACCTCGATCCCGACATCGAGCACGCCCTTTGCCAGGTGTGCACCGTCCTGTCGGAAGTCGAGATGATCGCCTCGGACTTCCCCGCCAAGTGGATGTGGCAGATCAACCACGACTACGTCGAGACGAAGATGTTCCTGGCCACTCAGATCATGGACGAGTCACGCCACACCGAGGTGTTTCGGAAGCGGGCTCTCGCCAAAGGTGCGGGCCTCGGTAGATCCAAGGCAGCAACCGAGGAGTTCCTCAAGCTGATCCTCGATGCGGACACCTATTCGGAGGGCTCAGCGCTCATGCACCTGCTCGGTGAGGGGATCGTGCTCTCGTTGTTCCGGGCCGGTGAGCTGATTTCGCCCAGCCATGTCGAAAAGAAGATATTCCGGCTCTGCATGCAGGACGAAGCCCGCCACGTCGCCTACGGAACGATGCACCTGCGTTACGCGCTGGCCAACGACCCCGACAAAGCCGACGAATACCACGAGTACCTCGACAAGGGTGAGACCATCCTCGCGGCCCTCTTCACCATCCCCGAGGTCGTCGAGCCGCTGATGATCCTCGCCGCCGGCGGTGAAGAACAGGCGGCCGTCCTCGGGAGTCAGGCGTCGGAGATGCTGCGCGATCGGGTGATCGAGGAGTACTTGCAGCGATGCGACCGAGCCGGTATCGATCGCCGTTCGCGGATCCAGTTGCCGAGCTTCAACGGCGATGCTGCGAACCTTGCCGACCAGGCAGAAGTGGGGGTCTGAGAGATGGCAGAGTTCCCATCAGCAGAGTGGTTCGACTCACTTGCCGCTGTCGCCAACGGGCGTTCCGCAGAACTGGCGGACTTCGGCTTCTCCAACATCCGCCTGGCCTGCCAGATCAACGGTCTGCCCGACGGCAACCACACCTACGGCTTGCGGATCGAGGGCTACGAGGTCATCAGCGATGGCGCGATCGAGCCTGCGAACTGGCATCCCGACTGCACCCTCGAGGGCCCGGCCGCGATCTGGTACGACATGATCGCCAACATCCGGTCCCACGGTGCCGCCGACCTGCAGCACACGCTCAACGCCCTCAGCCTGCCGGAGATCCCCATGAGGGTCGTGGCCGACGACCCGATGGGACGCGATCTGTTCTTCCGCTACAACCAGACCCTGCAGGAGATCTTCGACCTCGCGGCCGAGGTGCCGACCGAGATGCTCGCGGAGACCTAGCCGTCCCACAGCCGCGCTCAGCCACGGTAGCGATTCGTCATCGGTAGACGGCGGTCCTTGCCGAACGCCTTGGTGGTGATCCGGATCCCGGGTGGCGTCTGCCGGCGTTTGTACTCGGCTAGGTCGACCAGACGGACGATCCGCTCGACCATCCCAGGGTCGTGCCCGGCATCGATCAGCTCGGCTGCGGTTGCGTCGCCTTCGACATAGGCTTCGAGGATCGGATCGAGTTGCTCGTAGGGCGGCAGGCTCTGGTCATCGCGCTGATCGGGCCTCAGCTCGGCCGATGGCGGTTTGGCGAGGACGTTCGCCGGTATCGGGACGTCCTCACCCCGCTCGTTGCGCCAACGACAGAGCCTGTAGACGAGGAGCTTCGGTACGTCCTTGATCACCGCGAAGCCGCCGGCCGTGTCGCCGTAGAGGGTCGAGTAGCCGACCGCGCTCTCGCTCTTGTTACCGGTCGTCAGCACCAGCCATCCGAACTTGTTCGACAGAGCCATCACCACGACACCTCTGATACGCGACTGGATGTTCTCCTCGGTCACGTCTGGCCCTAACCCCTCGAAGGACTCGGCGAGCATCCCCAGCAGGGCCGCATGGGCCGGCTCGATCGGGATGGTCCGGTGGTCGACACCCAGGTTGCGGCACAGCAGCTCCGCATCGGTCAACGAGTGATCGCTGCTGTACCTCGACGGCATCAGCACCGCGTGCACATGCTCCGGCCCCAGCGCGTCGGCCGCGACGGTCGTGACCAGACTGGAGTCGATCCCTCCCGAGAGCGCCACGACCACGTCGTCGAAGCCGTTCTTGGTGACGTAGTCGCGGGTTCCGAGCACGAGCGCCTGGTACACCTCTTCCACCTCGTCCAGAAGCGGGCTGGGGTGCGGGATGAGGATCCGAGGCCTCTGAGCGGGTGCATCACTGACGTGAATCGGCGTCTCGACCTCAGGGCGGTCCGGTACCGACACGTCGATGACCACGACAGCTTCCTCGAACTGAGGCGCCCGGTAGTGGAGGCTGCCGTCGTCGCCCAGCACCATGGAGGCACCATCGAAGACCAGCTCGTCCTGGCCACCCACGAGGTTCACGTAGACGATCGGTAGCCCCGCCTCCGCCACACGGTCCCGGAGGATCTTCTCACGCTCCACGACCTTGCCGGCATGGAAGGGCGACGCATTGATGTTCAGGACCACCTCGGCACCTGCCCGGGCTTGTTGGAGAACGGGGCCCTCCGGCCGCCAGGCGTCCTCGCAGATGGAGACGCCTACGCGTGTCCCGGCGATCGAGAAGACCGGCATCCGATCGGTACCCGGCTCGAAATAGCGCTCCTCGTCGAAGACTGCATAGTTGGGCAGCAGCCTCTTGTTGTACACGCCGGCAACCGTGCCGTGAGCACAGACGGCAGCCGCGTTGTGCAGCTGCTCGCCCCGCTGCACGAAACCCACGACCGTGGCGCACTCGCGGGTCTGGCGGGCGATGGTCTCGAGGGCTGCCTCGTTGTCGGCGATGAAGCCCGGCTTCAGCAGGAGATCCTCTGGCGGATAGCCGGTGATGGCCAGCTCCGGGAGGACCGCGACGTCGCATCGTCGCTGCTCGGCCTCATGGAGAGCCTGCAGGATCATCGCGACGTTGCCCGCCAGATCGCCAACCACCAAGTTGAGCTGGCACATGGCCACGCGAAGGACTGCCACCACCTCAGCGTAGTGAAGCCCCACCCGCTGCTACGCCGCAGGCGACCACCTTGGCGTTGCCACAGGCGACGCCTCGCTTCGCGGATCCAACTCAGTCCCACCCGCTGCTACGCCGCAGGCTCCGCAGCGACGCCACGCTTCGCGGATCCAGGCTCAGTCCCCTTCTTCCTCGGTTGGCGGTGCATCACCAGCCGGGCGGCCGTCGTTCACAAACGCGGTCACGCGGTCGGTGAGCCCGGCCTTGATCTCCTCAGCGCGCTCGGCGTCGAGCACGCCGTTGGCCGCCGCTACCTCGATCCGGGCCGTCGCGTCGGCCACGATGGCATCGATCACTGCTTGGACTTCAACTCCTTGCCGGCTCGCCAGGTCCGCCAAGGTCGAACCCCCGGCCAGGGCCTCCTTCACCTCGTCAGCGGTAAGGCCCAGGCTCTCGGCAGCTGCCTCCACGCTTGCACCACGACCCAGGCCTCCGGGACGTCCCGGGTGCTCGCCCCGGTACTCATCGAACTTCGATCGAACGCGGTCTCGCACAGCGTCGGCCTGCTCCTGGGTGATGGTGCCCTCGGCCACCAGTTCGTCCAAGGCCCCTTCGAGGATATGAGGGCGCCCACGACCGGCCCCTGACGAGGGATCTTGGGCTGCCTCACCCTCCTCCTGGGCATCGAGCAGACCAAGCGGGGACAGGACGGCTAGCACCAGCGAGCCCCCCACGAGCAGGGTGATCGTGCCTATGGCGATCAGGGCCTTCTTCATGCGATGCACTCCTTTTGAAAAGGGCTCCGGCAATGATGTTTCGGCCGCTGGACCGTCCGGTGACCACGGACAGGTCTCGCCGGATTCCCGAGCAACGGGCCGTCCGAGTAAGTATCGACACCACCCATAAGGGAACTCTTAGGGATCCGTGAGATCGTGAACACTTCGTGAACAAGTCCGCCGAAGACGGCCTGGCGGGCCCGACGGTGGATAATGGTGTGGTTATGGAGCATCAGCAGGAGTACGTGCTTCGCACCGTCGAGGAGCGCGGTGTGCGCCTTGTCCGCCTCTGGTTCACCGACGTGCTCGGTCAACTCAAATCGGTGGCCATCTCACCCGTCGAGCTCGAAACCGCTTTCACCGAAGGTGTGCATTTCGACGGCTCGGCGATCGATGGATTCAGTCGCGTCCAAGAAAGTGACGTCCTCGCCCGCCCCGACGCCAACAGCTTCGAGCTGATGCCCTGGAGCGAGGAGGGTGAGATCTCAGCCCGCACCTTCTGCGACATCGAGAACCTCGACGGCACGCCGTTCGAAGGCGACCCCCGACA
This sequence comes from Acidobacteriota bacterium, assembly GCA_003577145.1. Lineage (GTDB taxonomy): Bacteria > Actinomycetota > Acidimicrobiia > Acidimicrobiales > Microtrichaceae > ATN2. Next base: position 66,532 of record QEUP01000017.1, read on the forward strand.
GGTGCTGAAGCGGACGCTGACCAAGGCGCGCGCAGCCGGCTACCAGTTCATGTGCGCGCCCGAGATCGAGTTCTTCTACTTCGACAACCAGTCGCTGCCCGAACGCCGACCTCTCGACGAGGCGTCGTATTTCGACCTCACCACCTTCGACGTCGCTTCCGACCTCAGGCGCCGGACCATCCACATGCTCGAGACTATGGGCATCCCCGTCGAATACGCCTTCCACGAGGACGCCCCCTCCCAGCACGAGCTCGACCTCAGGTACACCGACGGCCTCACGATGGCCGACACGGTCATGACCCTCAGGCTCATAGTCCGCGAGATCGCTCTGGAGTCCGGCGTGTTCGCGACCTTCATGCCCAAGCCGCTGGCGGGCGTCCAGGGATCGGGCATGCACACCCACATCTCGCTGTTCGAAGGCGAGACCAACGCCTTCTACGACCCTGGCGATCCCCACAACCTCTCCAAGACAGCCCGGCTCTTCATGGCAGGGCTACTGCATCACGCCGCCGAGATCACTGCCATGACCAACCAGCTCGTCAACTCGTACAAGCGACTGATCCTCGGTTTCGAAGCACCGGTTCACATCTCGTGGGCCCGAAACAACCGTTCCGCCCTTGTCCGCGTCCCCGTCGCCAAGAAGGGCAAGGGATCCTCGACCCGCCTCGAGTACCGCTCCCCCGATCCGGCATGCAACCCCTACCTCGCGTTCTCGCTGATGCTCGCCGCCGGACTCAAGGGGATACAGGAGGGTTACGAGTTGCCTTCTGAAGCTCCGTGGAACATGTTCGAGATGACCGAGGAGGAGCGCCGTTCCGCCGGAATCGACCTCCTCCCCCAGTCCCTGGCCGACGCTCTCGATGCCATGGAGCGCTCCGACCTGGTGAAGGACACGCTCGGTGACCACATCTTCGAGTGGTTCCTTCGCAACAAGCGCTCGGAGTGGGCCGACTACAAGAGACACGTCAGCCAGTTCGAGATCGACCGTTACCTCAAGCACTGGTGATCGCAGAGCCTTGAGTCCGATGGAGCCCCTTCTCCTGTTCCCCGACCCAGCTCCCCCCGAGCTGGCCCAGGTCCTCGACCTGGCGGGTTACCCCTGGAAGTCGGTGAGCGACGCCGACGCTGCCCGTTTGGGCGAACCCGATGACGGCTGGGCGGGTGCCATAGTCGTTGCCGACGAGAACGCCGAGGGCGCCTTTGGCCTGCTGCGGAGCCTCCGCAAGCGCGACCTCCCTCTCGCTCCGGTTCTCCTGCTGGTCAAGGGCACTCAACTCCGTGACCTCGAACTACGCGAGGACCTCTTCGACGACTTCTGCCTGACGCCCTTCCATCCCACTGAGCTCGAGGCCCGAATCCGGCACCTCTACTACAGGATGGGTGGGGGTACGCGCCCCGAGCTCATCGAATACGAGGGTCTCGTCCTCAACCTCGAGACCTACCAGGCGGTCATCGAGGACCGGCCGCTCGACCTCACCTACATGGAGTACGAACTGTTGAAGTTCCTCGCCTCGCATCCTGGGAAGGTCTTCACCAGAGAGACGCTGCTGAGCCGGGTCTGGGGCTACGAATACTACGGGGGAGCGCGCACGGTCGATGTTCACGTGCGCCGGCTCAGGGCGAAGTTGGGCGAGGAGAACGCCGGTCTCATCCAGACCATCCGCTCGGTCGGGTACAAGTTCGGTGAGTCGCGCTGGACGGTCTGATCTGCCCGGCAAGTCCCGCAGGACCACTCACGCCCCTCGCTTCCACAACATGCCTCCCGCCAAGTTGTGCCTTCCTCGACAGCACGCTTTCAGACCCCGTCCTCGCCTCTCAGCCCGGGCCTCGGTGCTCGCCGGTCGCCGGCCTCAAAGCCTGAGCCCGATCGGCATGGCAGGAGTCGAGATGGCCGCCGCCAGGTTCCGCGCCGCTTGCTCGTCCATGTCGCCGCCCACGATCTGGATCTCGTCGCGTTCGTAGGAGGCGGCGATCACCTCGGGGGCGCTCAGCACCACACCGTCGACGACCATGGCGACCTGGCCGGTGGGGCATGACGGGTCGTTGGCAACGCAGCCCGGGGCGAAGGCGTTGAAGGAGTCGATTCCCTCCGGGGTGAAGGTCAGACGAACCGCCCATTCCTCGGCGACGGTGTCGACGGCCGCCTCGGCGCCGTCGATGGCCTCGTTGTCGAGTATCGGTTCACCCAGCTGGTAACACGACACCAGCCCCCCGTCGGGACCCAACTTCGGGAAGATGCCCGCTATCGGGTCCTCGCAGGTGCCGGCAGGAGCGATGAAGTACACCGGCCGGGCCTCGAGCACACCGGGCGTGTCCAGCAACGACACGATCAGGTCCCCCTGGGCACCGGACACACCCGACGCCAGCCCTATCAGGAGCTGGTCGCCTTCTACGTCGACCTCGGTCGTCTCGATGCCGGCAGCCGCCAACCTGGCGTCCACCGCTTCCTCGGTCGCCGAGGCCTCTTCGGCGGTGGCCTCTCTCGCCAACGTCAGCGTCAGAGCCGGTTGAGGCCCACCGTCTTCGACTCCGTCTCCGTCCTCGCCTTCGACCCCGTCGCTGCCGTCGTCCCCGGCTGTCCCATCGCTGCTGTCACCTTCGACGCCGGTTTGAGTGGGCGTGTCGGCGCTCTCCTCGGTACCTGAGTCGTCAGCCGGGGAGTCATCGCCATCACCCGAGCAGGAACCGGCAAGGAGAAGCACTGCCAGCAACAGCCCGGCTGGCGCACGGCACCCACCACGCCATCTCGGCACGCTGTCCCAACCTCGCGGCTGACGGTCAGTAGTTGAGCTCGACCAGCTCGCTGGGCTCATAGGCTTCGTCGCGATCCTCCATGAGGAGATAGCCGAGGATCGCCGCGAGGACCGCGCCGCTCACCAGGACGAGGACGGGGATCACCACTGCGAGAACGACGATGATCAGGACTGCGCCGGCCATGTGGATCATGGTAGGCGTGCCCAGGCATCTATCTCCACCTTTGCGCCCAGCGGCAGCGCTGCGACCTCGACGGCGGACCGGGCAGGTCGATGGTCGCCGAACGCCTCGACGTAGACCTCGTTCATGCGCGCGTAGTCGTCGATGTCATCGAGGTACACCGTCGTCTTGACCACGTCGCCCATTGACGCTCCTTCGGATGCGAGGAGCGAGGTCAGGTTCGCCAGCGCCTGCTCCAGTTCGGCTTCGAGGCCTCCCTCGACCAGTCGACCGTCGACCACACCCACTTGACCGGAGACCGCCAACCAGTCCCCGGCACGTATGATCGGCGTGTACGGCCCCACGGGTTTGGTCATCTTGTCCTCCTCCCGACCCTTGTCAGGCCAGTCTGTCACCCGTCAGTCGGCCAGCACTGCGGGAACCCACGGCTACGCCACACGGCCGCTGCGACTGCTGCGAACACCGCGTCGGATCCGTTGACCGGCTCGTCTTCGGACTCCTCGACCTCGATGTCGATGACCGGGGTGTCGGCAGCCTTCACTATCCCGAGCGAGCGGATCGTGAGGTCCTGAATGGCGCCCGACTCGTCCACCAACAGGCTTTCGGACGTGACCCAGCTCACGGCCATGTGGGCTGCCCCGATGCAATAGGAACGCAGCACGGTTACGTCGAGGGGTCTCCCACAGGACACCCGCACGTGCAGAGTGGCGCCATCCCACCACGCCCGGGCGCGCCCGCCCTCGGGGTGACGCACCTCGTCCGGGCCATCGTCGAGCGACGCCAGTACGACCGCCGCTTCGGCCCAGCCCGCGCCACGCAAGTCGACCGACGTGACCGGGCCGGGGAGATCGATCTCCTCGACCCTCAGGTCACCGCCTGCGCTTGCTATGGCCGCGGCGATGCCGGGTGTGCGGGCGACCCTGCAGACGCCCCTGCCGTGGCGGTCCACACCAATGGCGAGCGGAGGGCGCTTGGGACCCATCCGAATCGTGTCCTCCCGGCTCAACAGGACGCGAACCGGTCGGCGGTACTCGTCGGCTAACCGGCGGGCCACCGAGGCGGCCGGCGAGGAAAGCTTGCCGCCGAAGGCCCCGCCGTTCCCCAGGGCAGAGGCCGGCTCCCCACCGGGGACGCACCAGGACGCGTCTGTCTCCAGGTAGGCCGGCTCGACCCAGGTGGTACGCAACGTCCGGTACCACTCGCCTGCGGGGGACCCGACAGGTTGGAGGGCACCCGTAATGCCTCGCCGGCTAGGTGGTCGAGCCGCTTCGGCGCGGGCTTCGGCGAGCGTCTCCGCCACAGCCCAACCACCCCGGCCATCGGGAACGGCGACGAGCGCGTCCTCAGGAGCGGTGTCATCAGCGAAGCCACCCTCTCCGAGCACCACTGCGGTCCCAACCTGCTGCGCAGTCCTACCTTCGATGGTGGCCCGCCTCGCGGCCGCGCCCAGGTCACGGTCCCGAGCTGCCGCAGTGCTCGCTCCAGCGCCCTCGTGCCCCGCGGCGCGCAGCGAGTACGCCTCGCGAACCGTCTGCCATCCCGTACAGCGACACAGGTGTGCCAGGAGAGCCCCGTCGAGCTTTTCGCGCTGCGTGTCCGGATCGATCCCGGCGCCCCCCTCGTACAGAGCGTGGAGGCGCATGAGGATCCCGGGGGTGCAGAACCCGCATTGGCTCCCGCCTACTGCGACAAATGCATCTGCCCAGGCATCGCGCTCGCGTGCCGGAAGCCCATCGAGGGTCAGAACCGAACGTCCCTCCACCCTTCGCACCGGCGTCACGCATGACACCCGCGGCCGGCCGTCGACCAGGACGGTGCAACAACCGCACTGGCCCTGCGGGCTGCACCCGTCCTTGACCGATCTGACCCCGAAGCCGTGGCGCAACACGGTGAGCAGCGTCGAGCCGTCATCGGACGTCTCGACCGGCCTCCCGTCCAATTCGAAGCTGATCGTCATCTCGTGTCACCTCGCACGTTCTGTGAACCGAAAAGGCCCCTATAGGGGCCACGCGCGTTCACAAAACCAGTTCGGGCAGGGTAGCTTCGCGGTGTGGTAGCCCCCTCGCAGCGTTCACCGACCCGGCGCGCCGTTATCCTCGGAGGCCTCGGGATGCTCGGGCTCGCCGCCTGCTCGAACAACACGCGCACCTCCACCGACCCGAGTGGTCAGTCCTCCACTACCGACCCGTCGTACAACCTCGCCTACGGCTTCCCACCCAGCGATTTCGCCGTCGCCGGCCTCGAGCAGCGCTTCCCATTCCTCGTGGCCGACTCCGAAGGGGTTTACCTCAGCGAGCTCGCGGGCCCGCTCGAGTTCACGGTCACGCTGGGAGGTGAAACCGTCGTCGAGGGGGCCGAGGTCACGCCCCGCCAGCAGGGCGTACCACGGGCTTACGTGCCACTCCGGTTCACGCCACCCGAACCAGGGATCTACGACGTGATCGCCGAGTACGAGGGGGCCGAGTTGCCGGCCAACATCGAAGTGGTCGACAGGGGGACCTTGGCACTGGTCCAGGTCGGCGACGCCATGCCGAGCGTCGCGACGCCCACCGTCGACGAGCACCGTGGCGTAGAGCCCATCTGCACCCGCGACCCCGAATGCCCCTTGCACCAGACGAGCCTCGCGTCGGTGATCGCGGCAGGAGAACCGTCGGCGGTCCTCGTCGCCAGCCCCGCCTACTGCAGCACGACGATCTGCGGTCCCGTCCTCGACCTTCTCATCGAAGAGGTGGCAGCGGCAGACCGCCAAGCGATTCACGCCGAGGTGTACGCCAACCCCGGAGCCGTCGACAACATCGTCGACGCGACCCTTGCCCCGACCCCGGAGGCATTCGGTCTGACCTACGAACCGGCGCTGTTCGTCGCGGACCGGGACGGCCGCGTGGTCGACCGTCTCGACGCCGTCTTCGATCAGACCGAGATCAGCGACGCTCTCGCGAAGGCGGGTCGCTGAACCCAAAGTGGATCAGCTGAAGGACTGCCCGCAACCGCAACTCCGCTGAGCGTTGGGGTTCTTGATCGAGAAGCCGGCCTGCTCGAGTGAATCGGTGTAGTCCAACGTCGCACCTTCCAGCAGCTGCGCGCTCGACGGGTCCACGACGACCTTCACCTCCCCGAAGTCGGAGGTGACGTCCTCGTTGTCTATCTCGGTGTCGAAGAACATCTCGTAGGAGAAGCCCGAGCATCCGCCCGGCCGCACGGCAACCCGCAGCGCCAGACCCTGCTCCCCTTCCTTCTCGATGAGCTCCTTCACCTTGGTGGCGGCGTTGTCGGTGAGGGTGATCACGAGTCGTTCTCCTTGTGGGTTCCCTGTCGGGCGTTCGACGCGCCCAGACGTGCGGTCAACTGTAACGGTGGCGAGGGCAGACTGCTCAACGGGTCTCCAGCTCGACCAGGCACGGTTCCCGGCTCGAGAGGTCGTGGAAATCCTCGACCGAGGCTCCTCCCAGTTCGTCCACGACGCCCTCGATCAAGCCGCGGTGCAGGTTGCACACCAGGTCCGGGTTGGCTTCGGCGAGCTCACGGAACGGACAGTGCCCGAAGGCGATCGTCGTGAGTGTCCCGCCGTCTACTCGCGCCGGGTCGAAGCCGAAGGACTCGAGTTGGTCCATCACCGTGTCGACGCACGGCACACCGGTGCAGTGCCGCCGGTTGGCATCGATGCGTCCCTCCGCCCGACCGGCGTCGGCTGCGAGGTCCCCATCGATGCCGGCCTCGGCAGCCAACTTGAGCAGCATCCGAGCGAGCAGCGGGAAGAGCGGCGGTTCGAGCCCCAGGCTGGGGGCATCGGCAGCGATCGAGTAGAGGTGCTGGGGCCGCCCTACGACGCCGCGCACCTCGCTGCGGACCTCGAGCAGCCCCACCTCGCGCATCCGCTCGAGATGGGGACGGACGGTGTTGGCGTGAAGATCGAGGGTGGTGGCGATGTCGGCGGTGGATCGCGGGGCGGCGGCCCGCGCCAACTCGAGATAGATGGCGTAGCGAGTGTTGTCACCGAGAGCCTTCAAGATGTCCAGGCGCGGCTCGCCACGGGTTGTCGGGGCTGCTCGCGGCGCTCTCGCGCCTCGGTCTGCGGTCATCGGGCCTCACAACGGCGGGGTTCACTGATCGCGACCCGCCTGGGTCACTTTATACGGGCTTGGCCGGTAAAATCTGTCCCGTGCCCACACCGCGCCCGACACCGCCCGACACCGGCGAGGTCTACGAGCTCCTCCGGGGGGTCATCGACCCCGAGCTCGGCAGCGATATCGTCGACTTGGGCATGGTCCGGGGAGTCGAGAGCGCCGCCGACGGGACGGTATCGATCAAGATCGCGCTGACGACCGCCCGATGCCCTCTCAGGGGGCAGATCCAAAAGGACGTGACCACCCGAGTGGGGTCTCTCCCCGGTGTCGGTAGCGTCGAGATCGCCTGGGCCGAGCTGACCGCGGAGGAGAAGGCTCGAACCATGGGCAACGCCCGGCTCCGGGCAGCCGAGAGCGCTCCCCCGACGGCGATCCCGCCGACAGCCAAGGTACTGATGATCGCATCCGGGAAGGGGGGCGTCGGCAAGTCGGCGGTGACGGTGAACCTCGCCGCCGAGTTGGCCCAGCGGGGCCTCGAAGTGGGCATCATCGACGCCGACATCTGGGGTTTCTCGGTTCCGCGGATGCTCGGAATCGAGGGACGACTACAAGCGGTCGAGAGTGGCGAGAAGAAGATTGCCCCCAAGACCAAGCGGGTGGGCCGCGGCGAGATCCACGTCGTCTCGATGGGTCTGCTCGTCGAGCAGGAGGAGTCTGCGCTCATGTGGCGGGGGCTCATCCTGAGCCGGGCGGTTCAGCACTTCCTGGAGGACGTGTGCTGGCCGACAGACCTCGATTACGTCCTCATCGACATGCCGCCGGGGACCGGCGACGTCCAGATGGGACTGGCACGGATGCTTCCCCGCGCCGACATGATCGTGGTGACCACCCCGGCCGTGAGTGCCCAGAAGGTCGCCGTACGAGTGGTCAACATGGGTCGTAGGAGCCATCTCCGTGTGGCAGGCGTGATCGAGAACATGTCGGTGTTCGTGAGCGAAGAAGGCAAGGAGTACGCCCTGTTCGGGCGCGGCGGCGGCCAGGCGCTCGCGGCCGACGCCGGTGTGCCGCTGCTCGGCTGCATACCCATCGACCCGTCCGTGGCGGAGGGGTCCGACGAAGGCAGGCCGGCCGTGCTCCAACCCGGCCCAGCCGCCCGGGAGATCCGCAAGATCGTCGAGCAGATCGTCGAGGAGATCGTTCCGCCGGTCGAGATGCAAAGCTGCAGTGCCCGTATCCTCGAAGCAGCCATCGCCAACCTCGATGCAGTCGGTACCGGCCCCGCCACAGGATGACACCGAGGCTCTGAACGGGGTCGGCCTGGTCTGTTCCGAGTTGGAGGGGAGGACCAATGGGCACCAGCAAGACCATCGGCCTGGAAGCTGACATCCAGCAGTACCTGATCGACCACAGCATCCCGCGAACCGGTGTCCACACGGCACTCGTGGAAGCCACCGAAAACGCTGTCGGCAACATGGCAATCATGCAGATACCCGAGGAACAGGGTGCATTCATGACCCTTCTCGCCAAGATGACCGCCCCGGAGATCGCCGTCGAGGTGGGAACCTTCACGGGCTACTCGGCTCTGTGCATCGCGCAGGGATTGCCCACGCACGGCAAGCTCATCGCCTGTGACATCTCCGACGACTACACCTCGCTGGCGAAGCCGTTCTGGGAAGAGGCCGGTGTCGCCGAGAAGATCGACCTGCGAATCGGCCCGGCAATCGACACGCTCCGTGCCCTACCAGACGATGAAGCGGTCGGCCTCGCCTTCATCGACGCTGACAAGGAGTCCTATCGCGACTACTACGAAGAGCTGCTCAAGCGGCTCGAGCACGGTGGCCTCATCGTCGTCGACAACGTGCTCTTGTTCGGCACCGTCACCCAGCCGTCACACGACAGTGCAGTGAAGGCGATGAAGGAGTTCAACCGCTTCGTCGCCGCAGACGACAGGGTGGACGTCTCGATGATCAACGTGGCCGACGGCCTCAGCCTCATCCGCAAACGCTGAGCAGCTCCGGCCTTCCGCCGGCCTGAGCCGGCGCCAGCGGCGACATCGAGAGCTTGTGGGGCACACCTCGGCTGTTCAGCGAATACGCCACCCGCGCAGTGCTTCGGGCATCTCACCCCGGACCCCTCCGGTGCGGCTCGGTGACGCCGATCCCACAGCTGGCCTGTGAGCCGGGATATCGCAGCCGGACGCGTCACTCCCACGAAGAACCAGCCGACACCCGAACTCGGTCTCGACCGACAGCGACTCGACCGGCTCCTCGACCGCGTCGATTGTCACGCCCTCTTCGCCGGGATAGAGGTCGCGGATGAATGCGTCTCCCATCACCGGCACTCCCGCCACCTCGCCGACCTGCTCGGCGTCAGGCCCCGAGTAGTAGTCCTCGTAGAGGAACGGAGCGGTGCTCTCGCAGCAGCCAGTGCCGATGGTTATCGTCAGCACACCGGCGCGTGACTCCTTCGCTCGCTCGATGATGTCGACCGCAGCCTGGGTTGCCGTTACTCGCATGCCCTCATTGTGCCAGGAGACCGGTTGGTCAGATGTTCGCCGACAGGAGTTGGTAGTGGAAGTGGGTGTCGCGACCCTCACCGGTGTTGACGTGCACGTGCTTGACCTGGCGATAGATGTTGTACCCGAAGGTACCCAGCTCACGGCCTATTCCCGACTGCTTGTAACCACCGAAGGGCCTTTCGGGGCTGATCAGGTGGTAGTCGTTGATCCAAACGGTGCCCGTGCGCATGGCCGCGGCCACCTTCTTCGCCCGGTCCAGATTGCTGGACTGCACGCCACCGCCGAGCCCGTAGATCGAGTCGTTCGCCAAGGCGACCGCCTCTTCGTCGGTTTCGAACGGTATTACGCACAACACAGGGCCGAAGATCTCCTCTTGGGCGATCTTGGCCTCGTTGTCGACGTCGGTGAAGATCGTCGGCTGGAAGAAGCAATCCCGGTCGAGCCCTGCGGGTAGTCCTTCGGGTTTGGCGCCGCCGGTGACGGGCTCCCCGACCTCCTCGCGGCCGGAGGCCACATAACGCTCGACGGTCTGCACCTGGCTGCGCGACACCAACGGCCCGAGATCGGTCTCGAAGTCCAGAGGGTTGCCGAGCTGGATCTTTCCGGCCCTGTCGGCGAGCAGGCTCACGAACTCGTCATAGATGCCCCTCTGCACCAGAGCCCGCGTGCCGGATTCGCAAACCTGGCCCCCGTGCATGAAGGTGCCCCAGAGCACGCCGGCTGCCGCGACGTCGAGATCGGCGTCGTCCAGCACGATGTTGGCCGACTTCCCGCCCAGCTCGAGGGTCACGGGCTTCACGGTCGCAGAAGCGAGTTGCATGATCCGCCGGCCCACCTCGGTCGAGCCGGTGAACGCGGTCTTGTCGACGAGCGGGTTGGAGGCCAGTTCCTCCCCTACGGTCCCGCCGGGGCCTGATATGACGTTCAACACGCCGGGCGGCAGATCGCATTCCTCGTTGATGAACTGAGCCATCAGGAGCGCGCTGAGGGAGGTGAACGAGGCGGGCTTCAACACCGACGTGTTACCGGCCGCCAGCGCCGGCGCGATCTTCCACGACGCCATGATCAGCGGGAAGTTCCAGGGGATGACGCCCGAGCAGACGCCAAGAGGCTCGTATCGGAGGTAGTTCTCCGAGGGCGGCAGCGGGGAACCCGTCAGCTCGACCTCGGTCGGCTGCTCTTCGGCCATCTTGGCGAACCACTCGAAGGACTGCTGGGCCCCGGGTACGTCCGCGAGCTGGGCCTTGCGGATCGTCCCGCCGCCGTCGCGGGTCTCGATCTCGGAGAGCTCGGCGGCGTGGGCGCCGATCACCTCGACGATCTTGCGGAGCTTGTCGGCCCGCTCCTTGCCGCTCATCTTGGGCCACGGACCCTCGTCGAAGGCCTTGCGGGCGGCTTCGATGGCGCGTACTGCGTCCTCCTTGCCGGCCTTGGGAACGTCGGCGATCTTCTCGCCGGTGGCGGGTTCGAAGGTCTCGAAGGTCTCGCCCGAAGTGGCGTCGCATAGCTCGCCGCCGATCAGCATCTTGTAGTCAGCCACGGTGTCTCCCCCTGGGGTGGTCAGGCTCACGGTGCGTGGCCGACGTTACCGCCCGACGACCAGTCTTGCCCAGTGGGCCGGCTCGTCTCGGCGTCGAAGGCCTCGCCGTCCGGGAGGACTATGCGCTCACCATCCCGGTGCCCTTCCACCCTGGGCCTCACCGGCTCGACGACCTCGATGTCAGCGGCGGTAGTGAGCAGTTCGTCGACCGACCCGAACCCACCGAGGAACTCGAGGCTCCTCACCGTCGGCAGGATCATCGGCATCCTCCCCGACCCGTGTCGGGCGAGAGCCTCCTCGGGCACGATCCACAGGTTCTCGATCACCTCGATGTCATCGTGGAGAGGCTCTTGGCCCGGCGGAGCGGCCGCCACGAAGAATCGCGTGTCGAAGCGCCGGGGAGAGCCGAGTGGCGTGACCCAGCGGCTCACGTAGCGGAGCCGATCAACCGCGAGGGTGAGCGATTCCCCTCGACAGATCTCCTCGAGCCCCCGCTCGCCCCTGTGAAGCGCACCGCGATGATCGCTGAAGCGCTCGTCGACCTCCTGGTCCTCGAACGTCACCAGCTCACCGCCTCGGTCGTAAGCGAGCAGGATGCCCGCCTCCTCGAACGCTTCTCGTATGGCGGCCACTTCGAAAGCGATCACGGATGCGGCGCCGGCCGGCCGGCCCGCTTCAGGCGAGATCCGACTCACCTCGTTGATTCCGGACGAGTGGTCCCCCGCATCGACGGCTCCACCAGGAAACACGTAGGCGCCGCCGACGAAGCCGCTCTGTAGATGACGCCTGAGCATGCAGACCTCGATCCCCTCTGCAGCATCGCGGACGAGCATCACGGTCGCCGCATCGCGTACCGGTACGGACTCGGGGTCGCCTACATCGAGCCTCTCCACCTCTTCTGTATAGCTTGGCGCTGCCACAGGCACCGCCCGGCTCCGCCGATGCGCCTCACGAACCAACCCGCTGCTAGGGCCTGCGCCTCCGCAGCCCTGTGAACCCCGAGCTTGGCGCTGCCACAGGCACTGCCCGGCTCCGCCGATGCGCCTCACGAACCAACCCGCTGCTAGGGCCTGCGCCTCCGCAGCCCTGCGAACCCCGAGCTTGGCGCTGCCACAGGCACCGCTCACGCCCGGTGTTGCCGTCGAAGTCGACCACTTCGTAAGGGTCGAGCGCCACGATGCTGCGGCGGTCGGCGAACTCGGCCTCGTCCAAGTCGATGACCTGACCCGTGGCCGAGGCGTCGTCAACCCAGCGGCTCCGCCGCTGCGACCCGAACCGACTGCGTGCCGTGCGGTAGACGAAACCCGAGGTCTGCCCGACGACCGCGTAGGCCGCGTAGCGGTTGCGGAAGTATCGCATCGTGGCACCGCGTGCCGGTGCGCGCGTGGGCGGGAACAGCAACAGGAGGCCCAAGACGTCGGTCAAGAAGCCGGGCGTGAGCATGAGAGCGCCCGCCACCAGCACCAGCCCGCCGTCGACGAGGCTGCGCGTCGGCATCTGGCCATCGCGGATCTGCTGGTTTATCGAACGCCATATACCCAACCCTTCGCGCTTCACCAACCACGCGCCAACCAGGCTCACCACGATCAGCAGGCCGATCGTGAGCCCGGCTCCCAGGTAGTCGGCAACCTCGAGGATCACCCACAATTCGGCGATCGGGACAACCAGAAGGAGAACAAGAAGCAGTCCGAACACAGGGCTCAGCCTACCGGTGCCTCGCCGAGAGCATTACGCGCCCCGTCCTGACAGCAGTCTCAGCTCGGTGTCTCGAGGGGGCGCACCCCGTACCAATCGGCGCCACGGGCGTCGAGTCGCGCCAGAACCCGGTCCCAGGCAGCCCACAGTTCGTCTCTGAACGGTTCGGGGGTGTCGGGAGCGTCGAGCGTACGGGCCACCGGAACTACCACGCCGGTGGCAGCGTCGTAGTAGGTCGCCACGTGGGTGAGGCTGGTCACATGGAACTCGTCGCCGACCACACCGGTGATCTCGACCCCGAGGATGACGCCGTCGGGCACACCTCCCTGGGGGATGTCCGCCAGTTGGTTCCCCAGGCTGTAGGCGACGAACTCGTCACCGACCCGATCAATGGGCTGCACCACGGGTCCGTGGCCGATCACGAGGTCGACGTCGTCCGAAGCCAGCAGAGCCTTGGCGATCTGCTGTTGAGCATCCGTGGGCTCCGGCCCGTTCTCAGCGAAATGGACGCTGACGACCACGAAGTCCGCGCCGCTTGCGCGGGCTGCATCTGCCTTGGCCAACATGGTCGGCAAGTCGGCGAGGCCGACGAGGAAGGGCACCTCACCAAGCGGCTCGCGCTGGTTGACAGTCGTCGTGAAGGACAGGTGGGCAACCTGCACGCCCTCCACCTCATACATCGGTGTCGCGAAGGCCTCGATCGGGTCGTCGGCCATCCCCGACTGCACCAGTCCGGCTCGCTGCAGGGTGGAGATGGTCCCGATGACACCACCGACGCCCTGTTCCAGCGCCCGGTTCGACGCCGCCGAACACCCGTCATACCCCGCCTCGGACAGTGCGGAGACCACTGAGGAGAAGGCGTTGAACGTCGGCAGGACCTCCCCTTCGGTCGCGGCCGCCTCCACCGGGGCAGGGGGGTCGTCGAGAGTCAGCGGCTGGCCGAGGTGGCACAGCGCCAGGTCGCTCTCCTCGAGCAGTGGCTTGACCTGTTGGAGGGCCATGCCGAAGTCGAAGGGCTTGGCGGTGAACACGCCCACGCCCTGGGCGGCGGTCTTCACACCCGGATCGAGGTAGACGCCTCCGGTGAAGCTGAGCCGGAGGGATACGAGCTCGGTTTCGGCCGGTGCGTCGTGGGGCTCTACGTCCTCTGCCGGCGCCGTGGTGACGGTCGTCCCCTTCACCCTCACCTGGGGTGCCGGATCGGAGAGCTGGAAGGCGACGAACGCGACGAGGGCAGCCAGAAGCGCGACCGAAGCCAACGGGCCTCTCGCCCACATGGCGCCGAGGCTAACTACGGCCGGGGCTCGAAGGGTGGATGCCCGCAACGAGGATCCGAATCGTATGCTCGTCGTGATGCGCCCGCCGTCGGTCGACAGCCTCGCCCGCTCGCTCTCCGACACGGGGCTACCCCATCCGCTGCTCGTGGAGGTGGCCCGAGAGGCGATCGCGGCCGACCGCGTCTCGGAGGCCCATGCTCTCGCTGCGGTACGCCGCCGGCGGCTGCTGGTTCCGGTGGTCAACGCCACTGGCGTCCTGCTCCACACCAACCTCGGAAGGGCCCCGCTTTGTCACGTCCCGCCCCTCACCTACACGAACCTGGAACTGGACCTCGAGACAGGAAAGCGCGGCTCCCGCCAGGAACGCACTGCTTCCCTGCTGGCTGCGGCTACCGGTGCCGAGTCCGCAATGGTGGTCAACAACTGTGCCGCGGCGGTGCTGCTGGTCCTCGCAGCCCTCGCGCGGGGCCGACCGGTCGCGGTCTCACGCAGCGAGCTGGTAGAGATCGGCGGGGGATTCAGGGTTCCCGAGGTCATGGCCCAATCCGGAGCCCGGTTGCTGGAGGTCGGCACGACCAACAGGACCCGCCGCGACGATTTCGGTCGGGCGGTCGCCGAGCACGACCCTGCGCTGTTGCTGAAGGTCCACCAATCGAACTACCGGATCGTCGGTTTCACCGAGTCGGTGCCGGTCCGCGACATGTCCGGGTTCGGGCGACCGGTGATCGTCGACCTGGGTTCGGGCTTGCTGGACGCATCCACGCCTTGGCTCGACGGGCCCCCGCCGAGCTGGCTCCGAGGCGAACCAGCGGTCCGTCAGACCCTCGCCGAGGGGGCAGCCCTGGTCACGTTCTCGGGGGACAAGCTCCTCGGGGGCCCTCAGGCGGGCATCATCGCGGGACGCGCCGACCTCGTCGATGCCTGTGCCGATCACCCTCTGGCACGAGCGGTCCGGCCCGGCGAGTTGGTGGTCGCTGCGCTGCAGGAGACCCTCCTCGCGTATCTGAGAAGGGACGCCGCCGCCATCCCCTTGTGGGCCATGGCTTCGGCTCGACCGGAGGACCTGCGTGCGAGAGCCGCCCGCCTCGGTGGCGGCAAGGTGATCGAGACCGAGGCGCTCCCCGGGGGTGGCACCCTCCCCGGTGTCACCATCCCCTCGGTCGGGGTGGCTTTCGCCGGTGATCTCACCGAACAGCTACGGGCGCACTGCCCACCGATCCTGGCCCGGGTGATCGATGACCGCACGGTCCTGGACCTGCGTACGGTCCTCCCCGCAGACGACGAAGTGATCGCCGAATGGATCGCGCAACGGCCATGAGAGCGGGCGGCCGATGCGGGTAGTCGCCACCGCCGGCCACGTCGACCATGGGAAGTCGACGCTGGTCGAGGCCCTGACCGGGATGGACCCGGATCGCCTCGAGGAGGAGAAGCGACGGGGGCTCACCATCGACCTCGGGTTCGCCCACACGACGCTGCCCTCCGGTCAGGATCTGGCTCTCGTGGACGTCCCCGGACATGTTCGCTTCCTGAAGAACATGCTGGCCGGTGTGGGCGCGGTAGAGGCATGCCTCTTCGTGGTGGCGGCCACCGAGGGATGGAAGCCCCAGTCCGAGGAGCACCTGCGAATCCTCGAGCTCGTCGGCGTCCACCACGGCATCATCGCCTTGACGATGACCGGTCTCGTGGACCGCGACGTCCTCACCCTCGCCCGCCAGGAGGTGAGCGAAAGGGTCGCCGGTACCTTCCTCGAACGGGCCGAGATGGTCGAGGTCGATTCCCTCACCGGCTCCGGGATCGCCGAGGTGGCTCTCGCCCTCGACCGCCTGCTCGCGACGAAGCCCCGACCGCCGGGATCTGGACGGCCCCGCCTCTGGGTCGACCGGAGCTTCGCCCCCAGAGGTGCCGGAACGGTCGTCACCGGCACGCTCACCGGTGGGTCAATCAGCCTGGGAGATGACCTGGTGGTCGAGCCCGGACGAAGGCCGGTTCGTGTGAGGGCCCTGCAGAGCCTGCACACCGAGCGCCGCGCGGTTCCGCCCGGGAGCCGGGCGGCCGTGAACCTGTCAGGGATCGATCATGACGATGTCAGCCGGGGCGACGCCCTGATCAGGGAGGGTCAGTGGCACATGACCTGGGTGTTCGACGCGGCAATGACCGTTCTGTCGTCACTTCGTCACGAGGTCGGCAGGCGGGGTGCGTATGTCGTCTACCTGGGGTCAGGCGAGCACCACGCCGGCATCCGCGTTCTCGACGCGGACGCTCTCGAACCCGGCGAGGAGGGCCACATCAGGGTGTACCTCGACACGAGGCTCCCACTGCTGCCGGGGGACCGCTTCGTCATCCGCGAAACCGGCCGCAGCGAGACGGTCGGCGGCGGAGAGGTTCTCGACCTCGACCCGGTCCTGCCGACTGGTCGCGCCCGTCCCGACCGGAGCGTGGATCGCGTCATCCGGGAGCGGGGGTGGGTCGACGTGGTCGAGTTGGAGCGCCTCACCGGCGAGGTACGCGCTCCATCGGTCGGTAGCTGGGTCGCCGATCCTCATGTTCTCGACGAGACCGTGAAGCGGGTCCTCGCCTCGATCGCCGAGGCGGGCGCGCTCGGGCTGAACGTCGCCGAGTTGGGGGAAAAGGAGCGGGCCGTCCTGGGGACTCTCGACGGCGTGCGCGTGGAGGATGGCCGGGCGATTCTGGCCGGGAGCGCCGACGAGTTGGCAGAGCACCCGTTCCTCGGCGAGCTACGGGCGGCGGGCTTCGCTCCCCCCAAGCCCGAGGGGGTCGACCGTGGCGTGCTGCGTGCACTCGTGCGGCGGGGGCTGGTGGTGGAGTCGGAGGGGGTCTACTTCAGCTCCGAGGCAGTCGAGGCCGCCTCGCTGGAGATGGCGGACCTGTTGAGGACCCGACCCGACGGCTTCACCGTCGCTGACGCCCGCGACCGGTTGCACAGCAGCCGCAAGCACGTCCTACCCCTGCTCAGCCACCTCGATCGCCACGGCGTGACCCGTCGCCGGGGAGACCTACGGGTGGCGGGCCCCAGGCTTCCCGGCAGCCGGCAGACCTGATCTGCGAGCAAGCAGTCGGGGCCGCCCCCTTGCAGGGGCGGCCCCGAGACACCCGCAGCCGCCGACCCCCCGCGGCAGCCCGGATGGTAGATCTCAGTTCACCGATTCGGGCCACATGGATTTTCGCTCGGTCTCGTTGAGGCCCCCCCAGATACCGTGCGGCTCGCGGATGCGCACCGCGTACTCGAGGCAGTCCTCTCGCACTGTGCAAGCGGCGCAGATCGCCTTGGCACGCCGCTCCCGGTCGAGCTTCTCGTCTTTGCGCTCGAATTGCGGCGGCGGGAAGAACACGGCCGCCTGCGGTCCCCGGCACGCTGCTTTGACCTGCCAGACTTCTATTGAATGTGCTATTGCACTCACCGCTACCCCCCTCTTCAGCGGGGACCCTAGGCTCCCTATTTCACCCAAACAAGGGTGAATTATTGTTCGCAAGGCGCTTCTCATCGCGAACAACCGCAGGTCAGAGGCACAGTGCTCGATCCAGCTCACCGGTACGACATCCAAATAGGGACAGACCTCAGCGCTGTAATCAGAGCAATGAATTCGTAACGTCGCTGAGGGTGACGGCTGACCGCTGAGCGTGCCTCCGGGTGAGGTGCCGGGCCCCTCGTGCGCGGTCTCACGAACCCTCGGGCGGCTTGCGGTGACGGCGCGCCCCGCCCTCAGCCGGCTCGATCTCGAGCACCACGCCTTCGATGCCCGTCACCCGTACCCGGGCGCCGCGAGCCACCGGTGTCGCCCGGTTCGTCCGCGCCCGCCACAGCGCGTCGTGGACACGCACGGTCCCATCGGGGTCCAAATCGGTGACGGCGTCGCCGAGTTCGTCGATCATCCAGTCCCGTCCGATGGTCGGGGTGGAGAACCGCGATCGGACCATTGCCGGCATGCCGGAGAGCATCGCCAGGCCCATGCCGACGATCCCCACCACCAGCGTCAGCCAGGATACCGAGACTCCGTCGAACAGCACCAACGAACCCGCCACGAAGCTGATGAGCCCGACACCGGTCCAGATCCGCGGGACTCCCGTCTGGATGTCGACCGCGAAGCCGAACATGGCGAAGACCATCAACCCCACACCCACCGAGTTCGTGGGAAGGGCCGCCAGGCCATAGGCGGCCAGGACGAGGCTGACAGCGCCTGCAACCCCAGCAATGCCCACACCAGCCGTGAAGAACTCGAACACGAGCAAGCCCAGGCCGATGCCGAACAGGAGATAGGCGACAGCCGGCGACGCGACCGTGTGCATGAGCTGTGACAGCAGCGGCAGGGGAAGGAACCGGACCACCGTCAGCGGCTCCCGTCGAGGCTCGCCACCGGTCTCCGCCACCTCGGTTTCGAAGCCGGCCAACTCGAGGAGGTGGTCTCCCAACGTGGGCGCAGCTCGATCGACCAGCCCGAGGTCCACCGCCTCCTCCCAGTCGACGGTCTTGTCGCGGATTTCCGCCGCTTCCTCGCCGAAGAGCTCACCGAAGCGCTCCGGGTCCAGTCGCTGCTGGCCCAACTCGCCGATATCGCTGCCCGGCGAGATCGAGGAGGTCTTGGCCAAGGCCACCAACTCGGCGGCTCCATCCAGAGCCTCCGCTCCGCTGGGCCCGATCCAGACGCTCACCGGCACCGCCGCGTCTTGGATGTTCTCGGCCAGCCTCTCGAGACGCCCGCTGTCCAGCGCCACGCCGGGGCTGTCGAGTTGCAGCACCAGACCTATGACCTCCCGCTCCGACTCGGACTCATCGATCGACGCTTCGATGAAATCGGCCACCACCTCGTCGACGAGCCCGTCGATCTCGATGACGTTGACGCAACCGTGCTCCGCGCAGGTGCCGGAACCGCCTGTCTGGCCGGTGGCGGCCCTTGCCGGGTCCTGTCCTGACAACAACAGCAGCCCCAAGACGACCAGCGTGACAGCAGACCGCCCGGCAGGCCTCGACGATCGCCACAGCCGTCGGGTTTGCAGCCGAAGCAGGGGGAATAGGCGGAGCGTGGCTATTGTGCGCACCCGGAGCGCCTCCGAGGGAAAGACGTGGATCCTGGGCAGTTCTTCACTGCGTCACGTGTGATCATCGTGGCTGGCAAAGGCGGCGTCGGCAAGACGACGGTGAGCGCCGCGCTGGCGCGCGGGGCGGCCCGCAGCGGGCTTTCCACCCTCGTCGTGGAGGTGGAAGGCAAGAGCGGGCTTCCGGCGATGTTCGGTCAGGACGACAACCTCACCTACATCGAGCAGACGATCTCCCCCGGCGGCGGACCCGAGGGCGCCGCCGACATCCGAGCCAGGACGCTGACACCGGACGACGCCCTGCTCGAGTACCTCCAAGACCACGGTCTCAGCCGCATATCCAAGAGGCTGGTCAACACCGGCGCCCTGGATGTGGTCGCTACCGCGGCCCCCGGCATCAAGGACATCCTCATACTGGGGAAGGTCAAGCAGTTGGAGCGGACCAGCGACGTCGACCTGATCCTGCTCGACGCTCCTGCCGCCGGCCACGCCATAACCTTTCTCCGCAGCCCCCGGGGATTGCTCGATGCCGTGCGGGTCGGGCCGATCAACACCCAGGCCAGGGACGTCCTCGACATGCTGACAGACCACCGCCGGTGCCAGGTCATCCTGGTCTCGCTGCCGGAGGAGACGCCGGTCAACGAGCTGGTCGAGACGGCCTACAGCCTCGAGGACCATGTCGGCATCGGCCTTGGGCCGGTGGTCGTCAACGGCCTCTACCCACCGTTGAAGGGAATAGCCACGGATCCGCGGGTCGCCGCCGAGGAGGCCCACGCCAGCCTCCGGCCCGGTGAGGCCGAGATCTTGAGCAAAGCAGCCGACTTCAGGAGCCACCGCATCGAGCTGCAACAAGAGCAGGTCGCTCGACTGGCCGAACTGCTGCCCCTCCCCCAGATTCATCTCCCGTTCCTCTTCACGTCCGACCCGGGCCCGGCCGACGTCGATCTCCTGGCCGACAACCTCCTGGCAGGAATCGACGCCCTGCAGCCGCTGCCGGAGTCCGGGACGGACGCATGAACTTCGATGACCTCACCCGGACCGAGCGGATCATCGTGTGCACCGGCTCAGGGGGCGTAGGCAAGACGACGACGGCGGCGGTGCTGGCCATGCGAGGTGCCGAGCACGGCCGCAAGTCGGTGGTGGTGACGATCGATCCGGCCAAGCGCCTCGCCGACGCCCTCGGACTGCGCGACCTGAGCAACAGCCCCAAGCGGATCGACGGCCCGTGGGCGGGCGAGCTGTGGGCCATGATGCTGGACACGAAGAGCACCTTCGATGCCCTGGTGGCCAAGTACGCAGGCAGCGAGGAGCAGTCAGAGGGGATCCTCGCCAACCGTTTCTACCGCAACATCTCCGAGGCGCTGTCAGGCACCCAGGAGTACATGGCCATGGAGAAGCTCTACGAACTGCACGAGGAGACCGACTTCGACCTGATCGTCGTCGATACCCCCCCGACGAGGCACGCGCTCGACTTCATCGACGCGCCGCGGCGGCTCACCCGGTTCCTCGACCACCGGCTCTACCGCATTCTCATGGCACCCACTCGGGGCCTGGTCAAAGCCCTCAACGTTGCAGCGCAGGCATTTCTCCGAACTGTCTCCAGGGTCGTCGGCGGTGACGCCGTCAACGACGCGATCGCCTTCTTCCAGGCCTTTGAAGGCATGGAGCAGGGCTTCAAGGAGCGCGCAGGAAAGGTCGGCGCGCTGCTGTCGGATCCGCAGACCGCCTTCGTCCTCGTCGCGAGCCCCCGGCGCGACACTGTCGACGAGGCCACGTTCTTCGCTCGCAAGCTGCACGAGGCGGGGATCGAGGTGCGTGGACTCATCGTCAATCGTGTCCATCCCCGCTTCGGTGAGGCGCTACCCGAGGCGTTGCGAGAACGCGCTCACACACTTGTGGGGACCGATCTTGGTGATCTCTACACCTGCCTGGCCGACTTCCAGCAGATCGCCACCGAAGAGGACAGGCACCTGCGCGGGTTGGCCGAGCACGTGGCACCGGCGCCGGTGGTTCGTGTGCCCTTCCTCCGCTCTGACGTCCATGACCTCGACGGCTTGGAGCTAGTAGCCGAGCATCTGTTCTGATTTCCTTGCGTGAACGACCGGGAGGCCGCTCTCAGTCGCCGCTGGAAGGGTTGCGCAGCACCTCGACGGCAGCAGCCGCCGATTCGGCAACGGTTACTATCCGGTCGAAGCCGGTGGTGTGCAACAGCCGCGTGAGCGTGGGACGGTTGCAGGCCACCGCTACATCTCCGCCCGATTCGCGTACCTTGCGGATCCCGCCGATCAGCGCTCCCAGCCCGGCCGAATCCATGAACGGCACCTCCGAGAGATCGATCAGCAGGCGTTCGGAGTCGGCGAGCCCGCTCAGGCTCTCGCGGAACTGCCCGACGGTGTAGGCGTCGAGTTCCCCTACCGGACGGCAGACGTGGTGGTCGCCACCATCCTCGACTTCGATCTCGAGCACTCGTCCTCCTGGGTCCCGGAGCCCCTGGAACTGCGGTGAGCGACCTCAACGGTCGGCAACCGGAATGACGATGCTACCCGCTGCAACGTCGGGGGCAGCAGCGACTGCGATTCGGTGGAGCCCACCGGTCGCCTGTAGCCTCCCGCCGTGCTCGAAGTGCTGCTCGCCACCGACGCCGACGCGGTGTACGAAGAAGTCGATGCGGCGCTGAGCGATGCCGAGACGACCGTCACCTTGGTACGGGCCGGGGCCGACGTGCTCGCCGCGGTAGCAGATACGGGGCCCGACTTGGTCGTCCTCGACCTCCAGATCGGCAACATGGGCGGGATGGCCACCTGCATGAACCTCCGTCTCGAGGAGGGTGCGGGGCGCGTCGCAGCGGTCACGGTCCTGATGCTGCTGGACAGGCCGGCGGACGTCTTCCTGGCCAAGCGATCCGATGCCGATGGCTGGCTGGTCAAGCCCCTGGACGCGTTCCGCCTGCGAAGGGCGGCCAACGCCTTGCTCGAGGGTGGGACCTACACCGAAGGGACCGAAGCCGGAGTCGCAGTCGGCCGCCGTGCCCCGCTGGGGACGTGAATGGCGAGTTCGGCGATTCGGTAGCATCACAGGACCGGGTAGTAGCGCAGCTTGGTAGCGCGCCTCGTTCGGGACGAGGAGGTCGTGGGTTCAAATCCCGCCTACCCGACCCCTCACATGGCGCTACCGCAGGTAGCGCCGGCTTCGCCGACCCCCAAACGCTCTCACCGCTGCTACGGCGCAGCCTCCGCAGCCACCCCTCACATGAACCTGCTCAAGTGAGCCCTCCCGCGATCCGATGCACAACTCATGTTTGGAGTGCTCCGCCGCCACTCCGCGAGCACGGGCGAACGCGAGGAACCGGCTGCCCGGAAGCACCGGCTGGCCTGCTGGCTGGTGGTGCTCTCGGTACTGGGCATCGCCCTGACATCGTGCGAGACCACCCGCGCCGAACGGGACTACGTCATCGGCCTCATCAACCAGTCAAGGGCCGCCTACGGGATCCACCCGCTGATCGAGAACGGCGAGCTCGACATGAAGGCCGAGAGGTGGGCTCAACACCTGCGGGACACCTGCTCCCTGTACCACTCCCACCTCCCTGACGGGATCAGCTACTACTGGTTGAAGCTCGGGGAGAACGTGGGCTACGGCGGGAGCATCGGTACGATCCACAACGCCTACATGGCCTCGTCGGGCCATCGTGCCAACATCCTCGATCCCGCCTTCCGGTATGTCGGGGCGGCCTCGGTGAAGGGCTACTGCGGAGGATATCTGCGTACCTACACGGTTCAGGTCTTCATGCGGCTTTGACCGTCCCGCCCACCCGCGTTCATGACCGGGTCGTCTCCTACACTCCGTCGATGGAGATCGCCGCGTTCCAGCAACTCATGGCCGACCTCTACGGGGAGAAGGACAGGGAGCGTGGGATTCCGGCAACAGTCGCCTGGCTCGCCGAAGAGGTCGGCGAGCTTGCCCAAGCGGTTCGCAAGGGCGATCACGCAGCACAGCTCCACGAGCTCGGGGATGTGCTCGCGTGGTTGGCCTCGCTCGCCTCACAGCTCGGCCTCTCACTCGAGGACGCTGCCCGGCGTTACGTGACCGACCCGCCGATGTGAGTCAGGCGCGGCGTCGCCGCATCACCGCCTCGGCGATCTGGATGGCGTTGAGAGCTGCCCCCTTGCGCAGGTTGTCGCAGCTGAGGAAGAGGGCGAGGCCGTTCGCCACCGCGTCGTCTCGCCTTATCCGACCGACGATGGTGGGGTCTACGCCGGCGGCCTTCAGTGGGGTGGGGACTTCGGAGAGCTCCACTCCGGCTGCTCCTGCCAGGATCTCGCGTGCCCTGTCAGGGCTGATCGGATGCTCGAACTCCGCGTTGACCGACATGCTGTGGCCGGTGAACACGGGAACACGGACACACGTACCCGAGACCTGCAGATCGGGGAGGCCGAGGATCTTACGGCTCTCGTTGCGCAGCTTCTGCTCCTCGTCGGTCTCGGCTCGCCCGTCGTCGACGACGGACCCCGCCAGCGGCACGACGTTGTAGGCGATGGGTTCCACGAAGCACCCAGGAGGGCCGAAGTCGACGGCTGAGCCGTCGTAGGTGAGCTCTCTGGCCCGGTCGCCCGCCTTGCGGACCTTCTCATCGAGCTCATCGACTCCGGACAGGCCCGCTCCTGAGACCGCCTGATAGGTGCTGATGACGAGACGGCGCAGCCCCGCTTCGGCGTCCAGGGGCTTCAGGACCGGCATCGCCGACATCGTCGTGCAGTTCGGGTTGGCGACGATCCCCTTGGGGATGTCATCGAGGTCGGCCTCGTTGACCTCGGGCACCACGAGCGGGACAGCAGGATCCATCCGCCACGCCGACGAGTTGTCGACCACGACCGCCCCCGCGGTGGCAACGCGCGGCGCGAGCTCGAGGGACAGGCGCTTGCCGGCCGAGAACAGCGCGATGTCGAGGCCGGCGTAGTCTGCCTTGCCGGCGTCCTCGACGGTCACCTCGGCACCCTTCCAGGGAAGGGTGCGGCCGGCGGAGCGATGGGAGGCGAAGTAACGGATCTCGTCGACCGGGAAGCCCCGCTCGGCCAGCAGCGCTCGCATGACACCGCCGACTTGGCCGGTTGCGCCCACGACTCCGACGTTCATGGACGCCAAGGCTAACGGCGACCGGCTCCTGCCGCGAAGCCGTTTCGCTCAGCTCTCGTCGAGCTCGAACGCCCGATGCAACTCCTCGACCGCGCGGTCGACGTCCTCCTCTTGCACGACACAGCTCGTGCGAATCGAGGAGGTGGAGATCATCTCGATGTTGATCCCGTTGGCGGCGAGCACCTCGAACATCGTGGCTGCTACGCCGGGGTGGCTCTTCATGCCGGCGCCGATGAGGCTCACCCGCCCGATCCTGGGGTCGCTGCTCACGTCCTTGGCCCCGACCTCGTCCCGGTAGGCCTCCATGACCTCCGTGGCACGGTCGAGGTCTTCGTGCGGGACGGTGAACGAGATGTCGGTCACCCCGTGATCCGAGACGTTCTGGACGATCATGTCGACGTTGACGCCACGATCGGCGAGGGCACGGAACAGCTTGGCTGCGATACCCGGTCGGTCGGGAACGCCCGACACGGTGACCTTGGCCTCCGACCTGTCGGAGGTGACGGCTCGGATGATCGCCTGTTCCATCTCGGGGTCCTCCTCGGTTACGAGAGTGCCCTGCTCCCAGGTGAATGCTGACCGCACATGGAGATCGACCCCGTGATTGTGGGCGTACTCCACCGAACGCATCGCCGGCTTGGGGCATCCGGTGGCGGTCATCTCCAATAGCTCGTCGAAGGAGAGCCGGGGGATCTTGCGCGCTTCGGGAACTATGCGCGGATCGGTCGTGAACACACCCGACACGTCGGTGTACAGCTCGCAGATGTCGGCACCGAGAAACTCTGCCAGAGCCACCGCTGTCGTGTCCGACCCACCCCTTCCGAGGAAGGTGACGTCGTTCTCGGTCGACACGCCTTGGGCGCCGCCCACCACCGGAACCTTGCCGGCCTCGATGGCGGTACGCACCCGGTCGGCTCTGACCTCGAGGATCTTCGCGTTGGTGTGCGTCGTGTCGGTGATGAACCCGGCCTGGCTGCCGGTGAACGACACGGCCTCGACACCGCGATCGGCCAGAGCCATGCACATCAACGCGCAGGCCTTGCGTTCGCCGGCGGTGATGAGCATGTCCATCTCGCGACCCGGCTTGGTCTCGGACACCTCCTGAGCGGTGCGGATCAACTCGTCGGTCTCTTTGCCCATGGCGGATACGACCATGACGATCGCGTCCCCACGCCGCAGGCAGCCTGCTACGTACTCTGCCACGGCGCGGATCCGCTCGGGGTCGGCGACTGCGGTACCGCCGAACTTCTGGACCAGGAGTGCCACGGCGGGAACGGTAACCGGCCTGTTGCAGGTTCGACACTCGATTGAGCAGATCCCGGGTACAACCCGCCAACCCCACCGGTGTTGATACCTTGCTGAGCGTATGAGCACCGACAAGCGGGACCGCCAACGTGAGCGTAGGGTCCGCCTCCAGGCCGCGCTGGACCAGGCCCAGGCGAAGAGCAGGCGCCGGCGACGCCTGCTGTGGGGCGGTCTGGTCCTGGTCGTCATAGCTGGCCTGGTCGCTCTCGTCGCCGTCCTCAGCAAC
The DNA here is from genome assembly GCA_003577145.1 of Acidobacteriota bacterium. Lineage (GTDB taxonomy): Bacteria > Actinomycetota > Acidimicrobiia > Acidimicrobiales > Microtrichaceae > ATN2. Next base: position 92,273 of record QEUP01000017.1, read on the forward strand.
GGCGAGGACGAGGAGGCGTCCGACGACGGGACCACCACGACCTCCCAGGGGGTCGCCGAGCCCGCGGAGCTCCCCGTCCCGCCTGCGGGTGCCTCGATCACCGGTGACACACCGTGTCCGCCGGCGGACGGCTCGGCACAGCGGACAACCCAGTTCGAGAAGGCGCCGCCGCTCTGCATCGACCCGTCCAAGAGCTACCAGGCGGTGGTGCACACGTCCCTGGGCGCCTTCACGATCCAGTTGGATCCCCGGACGGCCCCCTTGGCGACCAACAACTTCGTGGTGCTCGCCCGGTATCACCTCTATGACGGGATCCCCTTCCATCGCATCGTTCCCGGCTTCGTCATCCAGGCCGGCGATCCCATTGGTGAGCCCTGGGGCAGCCATGGTCCTGGCTACACCTTCGCCGACGAACTCCCACCCGAAGGCACCGTCTACGGGCTGGGCACCGTGGCGATGGCCAACAGCGGCCCCAACACCAACGGCAGTCAGTTCTTCGTCGTCAGCGGCGCCGAGACCGGCCTGCAGGCCAGCTACACGATCTTCGGCAACGTCACCGACGGGATCGACGTGGTCGAGACCATCGGTGCAGTGCCGCCGACCCCCAACCCGACCAGCGGTGCGTCGGACTGGCCCAGCCAGGTCGTCACCATCGACCGCATCGACATCATCGAAACCGACACACCGCCCGCCACGGCCGACTCCACGACCACCACGACCATCGCCGGCGGCTGAGCCGTCCGATCGAGTGCTACTCGTTCTCGCCGGGCAGCGCGTCGAGGCCGACCTTCTCACCGTGCAGGAAGACGTCGACGGGACCGGTGCCGGCAGCCCTCCATGCGCCGTGAGCATCTCGCAGCAGCGCCGTGTGCTCGGGAACCCCTGCGACAACCAGCCCCGGCGGTGCCAGCTTGACGGTGCGGTGCGACTTCTCGGGCGACCAGAGGTTGTAGCGGGGGATGACGCTCAACCTGGTCGCCAGCCCGAGGCCCACCGTGAACGCGCCACCTCGCGGGTCGACCATGTGATCGCACATCACGACTGCGCCGGCTCCCGCCCCGGCCAGCACCATCCCCTCGCGCCAACGCTGCACGATCGTGTCCCAAAGAGCCGTGTCCTTGAGCACCGAGCGCAGGTGCATCGGTGAGCCATCGCAGAAGTAGACGAACGAAGCCGAGTTCGCAGCCGCGATGGAGGCGTCCTCGAGCGCATCACGCCTGGTGTAGACGTCGAGCACCGCTATCGAGGCGCCGAGGGACTCGAACCAGTTCCTCGCGGCAACGACGTGTTTCTCGTGGTTCTCGTAGGCCGCGGCGGTGGGCACCACGAGTACGGCCCCGCCACCGCTCGCCTCCAACAACTCGTGGTCGAAGGTGCACCCGTCGGTCCACTCGCCCCCACCGACCAGGGCCAGCACTCCGCTCATGTCGTCTCCTCCAAGGGATGCAGGACGGTCGCCTGCACAAAGGTACGCAGGGGAAGGACCGCGGTGGCGATTCGGAAACGGTCGACTTCGGCCACGAAGAGCCCGGATCGTCTGAGGTTGGCCACCACGTCCTCCCCCAAGCTCCATCCCGTGTTACGACGAATCCATCCGCTCCACCTCCGCTGGACGCGTCCCATCCGGCCCGTCGGGCAGGTCGGTTCGATGGCGTAGAGCCGCCCCTCCGGCGCCAGGATCCGTTGGAGCCGCGCTATCAGCTCCTCCTGATCGCGCGCCGCGGCGAGGCGCATCGCCGAGACGATCCGGTCATAGCACCCCGCGTCGGGAACCTGACCCTTGACATGCAGTTCCATACCGAGACGCTCGGCCTGGTTGCCGAGTTCGGCGGATTCCCCCCGCAGCCGTGTCACGACGGTCACCCGCGAGGCGTCTCGGTAGGGCGAGAGGTCGAGGCCCACCCCACCGAGGTCCAGGACCGACCCCTCGATCAGCGGTGCGAGCGCCAGCCTGCGCTCGTGCACCCGCGCCCGTACCGCGAAGGGGACGTTGAGCCCACCAGCGGTGGTGACCACTGCGAAATCCGACATCGGCTGAGAACCTACCCCACGCCTGGCGACACCAGACCGTGAAGGCACTCATCGGTTGAACCGCCGCTGCCGCGCCGTCTCACGTGGCGCGACTTGTTACCCGTCGGTAGCATCGCAGTCCATGACTATCAACAGCGTCGGAATCCTCGGTTCGGGGATCATGGGGTCGGGCATCGCCGAGGTGACCGCCAAGGCGGGCATCGAGGTGATCCTGCGGTCCCGCAAGCAGGAGACAGCCGCTGCCATGATCGCCGGGCTCGACAAGTCCCTCTCCCGGCAGGTCGACAAGGGCAAGCTCGAACCCGCCGAGCGCGAGCAGACGCTCGCCCTCGTCACGGCCACCGATCACATCGGCGACCTGGTGGACTGCGACCTCATCATCGAGTCCGTGGTGGAGGACCTCGACGTGAAGCGAGCCCTCTTCGCCGAACTCGACAACGTCGTCAAACCCGACGCCATCCTGGTGAGCAACACCTCGACCTTCCCCGTGACCGAGCTCGCCGCCTGCACCTCACGACCCGACAAGGTCTGCGGCCTGCACTTCTTCAACCCGGCCCCGCTGATGGCTCTGGTCGAGGTGGTGCGTCCGCTCACCGCCAGCGACGAGACGATCGGGGCCGCTGTCGCCTTCGCCGAGAAGTGCGGCAAGAACCCCGTCGAGGTCAGCGACAGGGCGGGGTTCATCGTGAACGCGCTGCTGTTCCCCTACCTGAACAACGCCGTGGCGATGCTCGAATCCGGGACCGCCAGCCTCGAAGACATCGACTCGGCCATGAAGAACGGCTGCAACTTCCCGCTGGGCCCCTTCGCCCTGATGGACCTGATCGGCCTCGACACCACCGTGGCGATCATCGACGCCCTCCGCACCGAGTTCGGTGACCCCTCCTACAGCTGCCACCCGCGCCTTCGCCGGATGGTCACCGCCGGTTACCTCGGCCGCAAGTCCGGGCGGGGCTTCTACGACTACTCCAGCTGACCGCGCTTCGACGGCCGGCGCCGATGTATGCTGATATGCATGCATAGCACCAGCGTCCGGATCGACACCACGACGCACGAGGAGCTCAAGCGACTCGCAGCCGAGCTCAACACCACGGTCGGCAACACCGTGTCCCTCGCCGTCCGGGCGCTGCGCCAGGACCGGGTCGGTGTCGATCTGGCTGCTCCTTTGCAACACGGCGAGATCGTATGGCTCGATGGCGACCTCGGGTGACGTCGTCGATCTCGAGCTCGGTACACCGAAGGGACGAGAGGCGGGCTTCCGCCACCCGGCCGTCGTGGTCACAGCTCAACGAATCCTCGATGCCGGGCCGGCAGTTGTGCACGTGGTGCCGCTCACGAGCACTATCCGCTCATTCCACTCCGAGATCGTGGTCGAGCCCGACCTGGCGAACGGTCTCGACGCGTCATCGGCAGCGCAATGCCAACACATCCGGGTGATCTCGCCGAGCCGGATCACCGCTGTCCGAGGCAATGTGGGCGTCGAAGTTCTCGCTCAGCTACGCGAGACCATCGCAGTGATCCTGGACCTTCCATGACCACAGTCGAGTCCGGCGCCGCGACCGGCCGTTCGGGGATGGCTCGATGCTGCAGAAGGCGCTCACCCCGGAGGTGCTTGGGCTCGAGGTATCTCGGTGTCGCTCGAGGTGTGCGTCCTCGTGCACCCACAAGGATCCGTTCCGGCGTGCGGCGAGTTGCTCGTGCGGGCTCGTGAACGATCAAGATCTGGAGCCCGTTGGGGGTCGGGGTCGGTCGCGGCTTCCCGCATCAAGACCACTTCCTCAGCCGGCTCGATTCGCGTCAGACTCGGGGGGTGAGGATCAACCCGCCGCCGTGTCCTTGGGAGCTCCCCGATCCGGCCACGTCCGAGGAAGGAGACGTGATCGCCGTGGGGGCCGATCTCGAGCCCGGTACGCTGCTGGAAGCCTACGGACGCGGGCTCTTCCCCATGTTCCTCGACGACCAGCGGCTATTGGGCTGGTGGTCCCCCGATCCCCGCGGGATCATCCCCCTCGACAACCTCAGGATCCCGCGATCACTGAAGCGCTCCCTTCGCCGCTACGAGATCCGCGTCAACACCGCCTTCCAGGAGGTGATCAGGGGCTGCTCGTGCCCGGATCGGCCTCACGGTTGGATCACCGACGAGTTCATCGACGCCTACACCAGGCTTCATCGGCTGGGCTGGGCGTACAGCGTCGAATCGTGGACCGCCGAAGGTGAGCTGGCCGGAGGGCTGTACGGGGTGTCACTCGGAGGGTTCTTCGCCGGGGAATCCATGTTCCACCGGCGACGCGATGCCTCGAAGGTCGCTCTCGTCGCCCTTGTCGAGATCCTCGGGACCGTCGACGGCGCCCTACTCGACGTGCAGTGGTGCACTCCTCACCTGGCCTCACTGGGGGCGATCGAGATTCCCCGGCGCGCCTACCTCCGGCGCCTGCGAGAGGCCATCAACCTGCCCGTCCCACCTGGGCTGGAAGGCTGCGGTCGGCTTCCCGACCGTGGGACTCACGCACCGGGTATCTGATCGATCAGATCGAACTCGTCGTCGGCTACGTCGGTCGAGATCGTCACCGCTTCGGTGACGTCGACGCCTTCGGGTCGTCGTATCTCCAGGTACTCGAGGGCCCCGGTGCTCTCGTCGAAGCACATGCGCGCCCAGTTCCCGTAGTCCGGGGCGACGACCTCACGCCGCAAGGTGAGCTCGAAGCAACCCGCTTCGGTCAGCACCACGTCATAGAGCCCGGGCTCGGCCGCGAAATAGGCTTCGAAGGCCTCGATCTCCTCGGCGACATCCTGCTCGTAGGGCGCCGCGGCAGCGGCTTCGGCGCACACGAACTCCTCGTCGCTGGTGGTGACACAGTCCACCGCGACCCCCTCGATCTGGCCGATTGCTCCCCCGCCTTGGCGAACGATGCGATCAGGCGGCCGCTGCACGATCGATGTCTCGCTGTGAAGTTCCCCTCCCAGGGTCGTCTCCCGGACGAACTCCGAGCTGACCGAGAAGGTGGAGGTCCGGTAACGCTCCCAGGCTGAGACGAGCGCCTGTTCCGCCTCGTCGCCGCTGGAGACAACGGCAGCGGTGACCTCCGCTCCCTGGCGGGCCGCCCCGCCGTCGTCGGGTGAGCCCCCGCCACCGACCCCCGCCAGGGCCAACACGCCCACGAAGGCCGCGACGAACAACAGCGGCACGAGCGCGTACAGCCTGCCCGGTGCACGGCATTGTTCCTCGGCGCCGTCAGCACCTGGGGATTCGTCACGATCGACCGGAGGACCGGACACGGCCACGGTTGCTCAATCGGCAAGCGCGGCCGACGGCTGAGACCATTCGCAAAGGTTCGCCCGTGATCTGCTCAGCCGTCGGCGACAACGGTCTATCCTCGGCGCCCACGCGGATAGGCTGGGTCCGTCGCGGCAGAGCATTCGTCTCACCGGGCAGCGCTCGGCTCGACAGAACGCTCTGGCACAGGAGTCCTCGCCCGCGGCCCGGCTGCTGCAACCAAGGGGGAACAACCAGCCAATGGCCTTCCATCATGTCGCACTGGCGACAACCGACGCCGAAGCAACTCACGATTTCTACACCCGGAGCATGGGCTTCACCTTGGCGAAGGTCGAAGCGATCCCGACGCCGAACGGAACCGGCTGGGCGAAACACCTCTTCTACAACACCGGGGACGGGATGATCGCGTTCTGGGAACTGCACGACGAGACGCTCCCGTCACCAGAGGGCGGCATGTCCGAGGTGTACGGGCTCCCGCTGTGGGTGAACCACCTGGCCTTTCGAGCCGAGGACAATGCCCATCTCGACCACTGCCGGCAGCGCTGGCTCGACAACGGGATCCACGTCACCGAGGTCGACCACCACTGGTGTGTCTCGATCTACGCCGTCGACCCGAACGGACACCTCGTGGAGTGGTGCCTCGACACCCGAGCACTGACCGACCAAGACCGTGAGCAAGCTCAGGTGAGCCGGACCGACCCGAACCCGCAGCTGCTCCAGGCCAAAGAGCCGAAGGTCTACAAGGCCCCCCGTAACGCCTCCTAGGCCGCGACCTGAGGGATCTCCGCCGATCATGGACCCCAACCAGTCCGGGGGCCCACGTCCGTGGCTCGGTTACTGGCCTGATCCCGCCGACGAGCCCGAGGTGTCGTTGCGGCAGGAAGCAGTGACCCTCGTCAGCACTGACGGGGCGGTGGTGCGCGGGATCCTCTGGACCCCGCCGGTCGGTACCGACTGGAAGACCGCCATACTGCTCTCGCATCCCCGCGCCGACTTCAGCGTCCACTATGCCAACCCGCTGCTGGCGGCCGCCGGCTATGCCGTGTTCGGGTTCACCACGAGGTACGACAACAACGACGTCGACTGCCTCCACGAGAAGGCGGCCATCGACGTGGGTACCGCGGCCACGGCCCTGCGCCAACGGGGAGCCGAGGCAATCGTGGCACTTGGCAACTCGGGTGGCGGCTCACTGATGGCCCTGGCAGAGTCCGACGGCCACTTGGGTGCTGACGCGTTCATCGCGCTCGCGGCACACCCCGGTGAGGGCATGTTCATGCTGCAGGCCATAGATCCGTCGGTCACAGATGAGACTGATCCGTTCTCGGTCGACCCAGAGATAGACATGTACAACCCTGACAACGGCTGGCGACCATGGCCCGAGCCGTCGTGTTACGACCGGGCATGGTTGGCACGGTACCGCGACGCCCAGAAGGCGCGGATCGCCGCCATCGACGCCGTAGCCCGCGGCTCACTGGAGCAGAGGGCTCACGCCCGTGACGAGCTCACCCGGACAGCGAAGGGCTCACCTGCCTGGAACCACCTGCGCCGTCGTGCGGTACACGCCGAATACCTGACCGTGTACCGCACGCTCGCCGACCCTGCCTACCTGGACCCCAGCATCGATCCCGACGACCGCCAGCTCGGTACCGTCTTCGCCTTCCCCGACCCGCTCGACGCCAACTACGGCTATGGGGGCCTGGCACGGGTGATGACCGCACGCGGCTGGTTGTCGACATGGTCGGGCCTCAGCTCACGAGCACGTATGGCCGACACCCTTCCCTCAGTCACCGCACCGACCCTCGTCGTCCACCCGACCGGGGACACCGAGATCCGCGTGCACCAAGCGGAGGCCATCCGCGACGCCGGCGGCGCCGCCGACATCACCTACGAGACGATCCAGGGGGCACCCCACTACCTGCAGGGCCACCGCCGTGAAGCGCTCGACCTGGTCATCGACTGGCTGCGACCGCGGGTGCCCTGACGGCGAGAGGACCGGGGAATCCTCTCCGTTTCGAATGCGTCTTCCTCCGAGGGGACCGAGGCTCGACTCGTCTTGCGCCGCACCGGCGACGATTGATCCACCAGGGTGATCTTCAGCGTCCGCGTGAGTCAGGCCGAAGCATTGCCGGTTGCAGCAAGGTGGTGCGCCCGGCGCGATACAAGTCGGCATAGCCCCGGCCTGTCGGCGCGGTATCGCCGGTTGGTTCGACGAAGCCGTCGGTGTTGAGGACCTTCCGGCGGAAGTTGCCGTAGTCGAGTTCCACACCCCACACCGTCTCGTACACCCGGCGGAGATCGGCGATCGTGAACGGTTCCTCCACGAACGCTGTGGCGAGGCTGGTGTACTCGAGCTTGCTTCGGACCCGTTCCAGCCCGTCCTCGATGATGGTGGCGTGGTCGAAGGCGAGCTGTGGCCTCACCTGCTCGTCGTCACTCAACACGTCCTCGACCGGCCAGAGCCGGGCGACGGCTGCATCGCTTCCCGCCTCGGGGCGAGTGATCCCGGGCACCATCCCCAGGTACGCAACAGAGATGACTCGCATGCGGGGATCGCGCTCCGGTCGTCCGTATGTCCTCAGCTGCTCGAGGTGGCCGGGAAACGTCGAGAGGCCCGTCTCCTCCAACAACTCGCGCTGTGCCGCCTGCTCGAGGTCCTCGTCGGGGTCGGCGAAACCGCCGGGCAGTGCCCAATAGCCCTGGTAAGGGTGGTCTCGGCGGCGGATGAGCAGCACCGACAGCAGCCCGTGGCGCAGCGTCAACAACACGATGTCGACGGTGACCGCCACCGGAGGGAATTCGCGGGGATCGTAGGCGGCAAGGAACTCGGCTTCGCCTGCCGCGGCGCGCCCGTTCTCGGCGGCTGAGGCTCCCATACCCGTCACCTCCGGCCTCGTCCGTCCTGTCAGGAAGCCCTGACCTTGACGCCGCGGGACTCCATGACCTCTACCGCAACCGCGGTCGTGGCTTCGTCCACGCCTCGACACAGGTCCAACAAGACCGTCGTGTCGAACCCTGCCTCGACCGCATCCAGCGCGGTGGCCTTCACGCAATGGTCGGTAGCGATCCCCACTATCTCCACGCTGCGGATACCGCGCTGTCGCAGCCAGTCGCCGAGTACGTGGCCTTCTTCGCTCTCACCGTCGAAACCGGTGTAGGAAGCGCTGAAGCGCCCCTTGGAGAACACCGCGTCGACCTGCTCGGTGTCGAAGCCCTCGTGGAACTCCGCTCCGGAGGTCCCCGCGACGCAGTGGGGAGGCCAGGTATCGAGGAAGTCGGGATCAGGGGAGAAGTGCCCGCCCGGATCCTCGTGCCAGTCGCGGGTGGCGGCGATCGCCCCGTAGCCGTGGTTGACGCGCAGGTGATCCGAGATCAGCTTGGCCACCTCCGCCCCGCCGTTGACGGCAAGGGTCGCCCCTTCGACGTCGCAGAAGTCGTTCTGGACGTCGACCACGATCAGCGCAACCTCAGAGCGATCCATGTCTTCACCTCCGTCCCCACTTCCGACATCTCGGTAAGGCCCGATTCAGGCTCGGCGTCACGGTCCACCTCCGTCCAGGCCCGCCGGCATGGCGTTCAGCGCCGGTGGGCCTTCTCGAATGGCTAGCTGCTCGGGATCCAACTCGGCTTTGGCGAGCGCATGGTGGCGGCGGGCTGCCTCGACGGAGTCATCGGCAACCCATTCCCCCTGCTCGACGATGCGGACCTGCAGATCCCGAGCTCGCTGGTGAGGCTCAGGTGAGGCGTCCAGCGATTCCGCGACCATCCCTCCTCGTTGGTCGAAGAGCCGGCGAGCGAACTTGCGGCCCCCCACGGTGGCCTTGCCTGCCGAACGCTTGGCAACCGGCCGCAACTCGGCCCCTCGATCACTATGGTCGGCGACTGCGGCGAGCTTGTAGACCATCCTCGCTGTCGGCGCTCCCGAGCCGCTGACGAGCTCGGTCCCGACCAGCATCCCGTCGACCGGCGAGCTCCCGAGCCTTGAGATGGCGTACTCGTCGAGGTCACCCGACACGATGACCTTGGCGTTGCAGGCCCCGAGCTCGTCGAGGAGAGCCCGCGCCCGGACCGCCTCCTCGACGAGGTCACCCGAGTCGATCCTTATCGCGCCCAGGTCCGAACCGCACACCCTGACCGCCGATCTGATCGCGCTCTCGCTGTCGAAGGTGTCGACCAAGAAGGTCGTTCCCTTCCCGAGCGTCCCCGCCTGGGCCGCAAAGGCAGCCTCTTCCCCGCTATGTCCCAGCATGAAGGCGTGAGCTGTCGTTCCTGTCGTGGGTATCCCCCATCGCCTGCCCGCCTCGAGGTTGGAGGTGCTGTCGAAGCCGGCGATGTAGGCTGCGCGGGCAGCGGCGACCGCCGCCTCCTCGTGCGTTCGCCGGCCTCCCGCCTCCACCAGGACCCGTCCTCGGGCCGCGGTGACCATGCGCGCGGCGGCGCTCGCGACAGCCGAGTCGTGGTTGAGGATCGAGAGGATGACCGTCTCGAGGAGCACCGCTTCGCCAAACGTCGCCTCTACGGTGAGAACGGGCGAGTAGGGGAAGTAGAGCTCGCCTTCCCGGTAGCCGATGATGTCACCAGTGAAGCGATAGTTGGCCAGGTAGCCCAGGGCCTGCGGGGAGACGAGTGCCCTGTCATCGAGGTAGCCGAGCACTCCCTCGTCGAACCGGAACCCCGCCAGGGCCTGCCTCAACCGGCCGGTTCCACAGACCACGCCGTAGCGGCGACCGCTCGGGAGGCCCCTGGCGAACACGTCGAACAGGACCCGCCGGCCGGCAAGACCCGACTCGAGAGATGCATCCAGCATCGTCAGCTCGTAATGGTCGGTGAGCAGCGCTGTCGCAACGGGCGCAACGGGTTCACGAGCGGTCCGAGCGGCGCTGATCTGCGGGCCTGGGCGCTGAAGCCCGTCCATCCGGTCACCATAAGTCAGGATGACTCATAACACAAGTCATTCTGACCTAAAGCTTCGCCCGGCTCGCCGTCCTGGTCCGCGCGGCGTGTACGCGATGAGCGGCCACAGGCGGCGCCGCCCAAGGCCGCCCGACAACGGACTCGGCGGAGCTATTGTGGCGCCCACCTTCCCCGGCCCGAAAGGGACGCCATGCGCACCAGACTCGCCGCCGCTCTCCTGACCACAGCAATCCTGGGGCTGATGGCCTGCAGCACCGTGGTGGACGACGCCAAGCTCGAGGACAACATCACCACCGAGATCGAATCCCAGATGGGTGCCGAGGTGAGCGAGGTCAGCTGTCCCTCTCCCGACGTGGAGGCCGGCGCGACCTTTGAATGCACCGCTCAAAGCGACCTCGGTGACATGACGATCGCAGTGACGATCGTCAACGACGAGGCCGACCTCGAGTGGGAGGTCACCAGCGTCGGCGGTGAGCCCGTGGAGACAACGGAGTAGGAGAGCTGACCAGGCGGGCGCTACGAGGAGGCCACTGAGCGACGCCGCTCAGCAGCGCTTCACCATGACCGTGCCGTGCCCTCGCGTGGGCACCGGGAATGCAACCCCTTGCCCCACCCACTGCAACGAACGAGGCTGTCGGGATGGCCATGATCGAACTGGAGGGTGTCGCGCGGCGATTCGAGACAGGTGCCGGCCGCGTGAGCGCTCTCACCGACGTCGATCTCAGGGTCGACACCGGGGAGTTCGTCGTGGTCCTGGGACCGTCAGGTAGTGGCAAGACCACGCTCCTCAACCTCATCGGAGCCCTGGACTCGCCCACCGAGGGAGTGGCGAGGGTTGCCGGCCGGGACCTCACCCAGGCGAGTCGCTCGGAGTTGTTCGAGTACCGCCGCGAGAGCGTCAGCTTCGTCTTTCAGACCTTCAACCTGTTCCCAGGCTTGACCGCGCTCGAGAACGTCCGTTTCGGAGCCGACGTCGCCGGTGTCGATGACGCCCCCGCCGTCGCCGAAAGGGTTCTCGTCGATGTCGGTCTCGGTGATCGCGCGGCGCACTTCCCGGCCCAGCTGTCCGGTGGCGAGCAGCAGAGAGTGGCCATCGCGCGGGCCCTGGCTACCGGCAACGAGGTCCTGCTGGCCGACGAACCCACCGGTGAGCTGGACTTCCAGACCGGAGTGCAGATCCTGGAGTTGCTGCGGGCCGACGCCGAGCGGGGGGCGGCGGTCCTGGTTGTCACCCACAACCGGGAGATCTCGAGGATCGCGGACCGGGTGGTCGAACTCAGCGGTGGGCGGGTGGTCAGCGACGGACCTCCACCCGAAGGCCGGAAGCCCGTCTCGGACCTCCACTGGTAACCATGGCGCATTCGAAGGGCCTCTGGCTGCGCTGGTCATGGCGGGACCTGCGGTCACGCTGGCTCCAGGTCGCCGCCATCGCCCTCATAATCGCACTCGGGTCAGGTACCTACGCGGGATTGAGCGGCTACACGCAGTGGCGGCGCCAGAACTACCCGGCCAGCTACCAAGCCCTCAACACCCACGACATCAGGGTGGCCACGACCAAGGGCACCACCGTGCCGGAGGGGACGCTGCTGGGTTCTCTCGACCAACTCGAGCATCCCGAGTGGCTGGCGGGCGCCGAGGAACGGCTCATCGTCCCGACCCAGGTCGACGCTTCGGCTGCGGGCTCCACCATCCTCGTGCCCGGCGAGATCGTCGGCGTCGACGTTACCGGGGGCGGCCCCGACATAGACCAGGTCCACGTCATGAGAGGTCGCGCCGTCGACGAGGGCGACATCACCGAGAGTCGAGTGGTGCTCGACTACCACTTCGCCGAACACCACGGGCTACCTCCCACCGGTGAGCTGACGCTGAGCGGCGGTCGGACCGTCGACTACGTAGGTCTCGGCTTCACCCCCGATTACTTCATGGTCACAACCGAGCAGGGATCCCTGCTCGCCGAAGCCGGCTTCGCGGTCATGTTCGCGCCACTTCAGACCGCTCAGGAGTTGGCTGAGCGACCGGAGCAGGTCAACGAGCTCGTCCTGACGCTCCGCGAGGGCGTGGACCTCGACGCGGCAACCGCCGAGGTGGAGCGCTGGATGGATCGCGTGCACCCCGGCCTGGCCGCTGAAGTCACACCCATCGATGAGGAGCGGCTCTACCGCCTGCTGCTCGACGACATCGACGGCGATCAGAAGCTCTTCCGGATATTCGCTCTGCTGATCCTGGGTGGAGCCGCGTTCGCGGCGTTCAACCTGACGGGTCGTATCGTCGAGGCGCAGCGGCGCGAGATCGGCATCGGCATGTCGCTCGGCTTGTCACGCTGGAGGATCGCCGTCCGCCCCCTCCTCGTCGGCCTGCAGATAGCCCTGCTCGGGGTCGTACTCGGTGCGGGCGTGGGACTTGTCGTCGGATCCCTGCTCTCCGACCTGCACGAGAGCTTCTTGCCCCTCCCCGTGTGGGAGGCGCCCCTCCAGCCGGGCGCCTTCCTCAGCGGCATCGCGCTCGGCCTCGGATTGGTCTTCGCCGCTACCGTCTACCCGGTGTGGCGGGCGGTACGCGTCGACCCCGTTGACGCCATAGCCACCGGTCCGAGGAGCACCCGTGGCAGCGGCGTGGCGCCCCTTCTGCGACGCATCCCCGTGCCGGGAAGCAGCATCGCTCAGTTCCCTCTTCGCAACGTCTTGCGCTCCCCCCGCCGGACAGCTCTGACCGCGTTCGGCATCGCCGCGGCCATCGCCGTGCTCGTCGCCGTCATCGGCATGGTCGACTCGTTCCTCTCCACCATCGACAAGGGCGAAGCGGACATCCTCGGTCCCACGCCCGAGCGCGTCAACGTGACCCTCGACTTCTTCTATCCGACCGATGCCGAGCAGGTGCAGGCGATCTCCGAGGTGGAAGGCGTCGCCGCGGCAGAGCCCGGCTTGGCCCTCGGAGGCAGCCTCGTCGACGGATCCGAGGGCGACATCGACGTGTTCATCCAGTTGATCGACTTCGACAACGAGCTGTGGACGCCCACCCCTGTGGAGGGGTCGCTCGAGACCGAGTCGCCCTCGGTTGTCATCTCGGAGAAGGCGGCGGCAGATCTCGGCGTGGAGCCGGGCGACACCGTGACCTTGCGCCACCCCCGCAGAGAGGGCCTCGTCGACTACAGCTTCGTGGAATCCGAGCTCCCGGTCTCTGCCATTCACCCCAATCCGTACCGGTTCATGCTGTACATGGACCTCGACGACGCGGCCTTGATGAACCTCGAAGGCATCGTCAATACCGTGGCCGTCGAACCGGAACCGGGCGTCTCAGGAGACGAGATGAAGCGCGCTCTCTTCGGACGTGACGGGGTCGCCGCGGTGGAACCGGTTGCCGATGTTGCCGGCACTCTCGAAGACGCCATGGAGGACGCCCTTGGATTCCTCGACGTGGTGCGTGGAGCAGTCCTGGTGCTCGCTCTTCTCATCGCGTTCAACTCCACGAGCATCAGCGCCGACGAGCGCGCCAGAGAACACGCCACCATGCTCGCCTTCGGTGTACGGCCGCGGACGGTGCTGCTTACCGAGATGGGCGAAAGCCTCATCATCGGTGTGCTGGCGACGCTCCTCGGCATCGGCCTCGGCCGTCTCATCATCACCTGGTTGGTGCGGGTGCTGTTGCCGTCGACGATGCCGGATATCACCGTTTGGATCGATGTCGCTCCCGCTACCTACCTCACCGCAGCGGTGATGGGCGTCGTCGCCGTCTCGATCGCGCCGCTGCTGACGATTCGCAGGCTCCGCAGGATGGACATCCCCTCCGCCCTGCGGGTGGTGGAGTGATCGCGCCCGGCCGTGTCTGGCCTTGTGGTATCGGAGGCCGAGGAGGCCTCGGTCAGCTGCTGAGGACCTTGCCTTTCATGGAGGCGTACTCCTCGTCGCTCAGCTTCCCCTTGTCGTGCAGTTCCGCGAGCTTGGCGAGCTGATCGGCGGCGCTCTCGTTGCCTGCCGTCTGTCGTACGTAGTCGGCAAACTGGTCCTCGGCCTGCTTCTGGGCTGCCGCCGCCCGCTTGGCCATTCCCGGGCCGCGGATGACCAGGTAGAGCAGGATCCCGAGGAAGGGAAGGATGAGAACGAGGATGACCCAGCCGGCTTTGGCCCAGCCGGAAGTCTCGTGATCGGCGAACAGGTCGCCGAAGATCGAGATCAACAGCCAGAACCAGATCACGAACAAGAAGACCCACAGGATCGACCAGAACAATCCTCCGGTTCCCCACTCAAACTCGGCAAGCAGCATTGTCGTCACTCCTAGAGAGCTGTCAGGGCCGGGTAGAACCTAGTCGTTGCACGTGATCCACGCACTGCGAGCAACGAGGAGTGTCGCCACGACCACGTGTTGTGGGCTGCACCCTTGCCCGGCGATGACGGCTCTTCGCCGACGCGGTGGTCGAACTGCTGTTGCCGCCGCACTGTCACCGGCGTCGGGCAGCACTCGAGCCGCAGCAGCAGCAGCTCGCAGCTCAGACCCCCTTGGCCATGTTGGCGAACTTGGTGTAATGATCGAGGAACGCCAGGCGGCACACGCCGGTCGGGCCGTTGCGGTGCTTGGCCACTATCACCTCTGCGGTACCGACGTCGGGCGAGTCCTGGTGGTAGATCTCGTCGCGGTACAGGAAGGCGACCACGTCGGAGTCCTGTTCGACAGATCCGCTCTCACGCAGATCTGCCAGCATGGGACGCTTGTCCTGACGCATCTCGAGCGCTCGGTTGAGTTGGGAGAGAGCGACAACCGGCGTCTCGAGCTCGCGGGCGAGTATCTTGAGGCCTCGGCTGATCTCGGCGACCTCGACCTGGCGGTTCTCCGCACTGCCTCGCCCGGTCATCAGCTGTAGGTAGTCGACCACGATCATGCCCAGCTTCCCCACCTTGCTCCTGAGCCGCCGCGCCTTGGCACGGATCTCCATCACTGTCAGGTGAGGATTGTCATCGATCCAGAGGGGGGCGTCCGCCAGCCGACCGAGGGCCGCACTGATCTTGCTCCAGTCGGCCTCGCTCAGCTTGCCGTTGCGGATCCGCATGGCATCGACACGTGCCTCGGTGCACAGCAGTCGCTGCGTCAGCTCCACGTGGCTCATCTCGAGCGAGAAGTAGAGGACCGGTAGGTGCATCTCCACCGCCGCGTGAGAGGCCGCTCCGAGGGCAAAGGCTGTCTTGCCCATAGCCGGACGCGCGCCGATCACGACCAGGGAGCTGGGTTGGAGCCCGGAGAGCAACTCGTCGAAGTCGATGTAACCCGTTGGTGTTCCGGTGATCGACTCACCTTGTTCGTAGAGCGCCTCCAGGCGATCGAGGCTGGCGCTCAGGAGGTCGCGAAGCTCCGACATCGAATCGGTCACCCGGCGTTGGGCGACCTCGTACATCATCGACTCGGCGATGTCGACCGCCTTGACGACGTCGTCGCCGGGGTTGTAGCCGAGATCGGCGATGTCGCCGGCGGTCGCTATCAGGCGTCGCAGCAACGCTGTCTCTTCGACGATGTGCGCGTAGTACTCGGCATTGCCGGTGGCCGGCGTTCGCGACTGGATGGTGATGAGGGTGCTTGCCCCGCCTATGGCCTCGAGCAACCCGGCACGACGAAGCTCCTCGGCGACCGTGACCGGGTCGACCCCTTGTCCGGCAGCGTAGAGACTGGAGATGGCGTCGAAGATGTGGGCGTGGGCGGGCTTGTAGAAGTCCTCTGCCGCAAGGAGCTCGATGGCTGCGGCGATGGCCTGCGGGGCCAACAGCATCGCACCCAGCAGCGACTCCTCGGCCGCAAGGTTGTGGGGAGGAATCCGCACCTCAGAGGTCGCCGTTCCCGTCCCTGTAGCCCGCTGTTCAACCATGCCGTGCCATCCTTGTGGGTGGTCCCTGTGGGTAGCTAGAGGACGACCTCCGAAAAGTCTTGGGATAAGGCGGCGGATATCCCTCTGTTCCCTGTGGACATCCTTGTGGATGAGCGCGGGTCAACCGGGGATACTCCCCCCAGTGACCTTGTGTGTCCAGTCGGCCACAGCAGGTGACCGCCGGACGGGGTTCACGACGCGACGACTTCGACCGTGATCGGGAACTCGACCTCGGCGTGGAGCCGGGCGGCGACCTGGTGCGAACCGACGTTCTTGATCGGCTCTTCCAGGGCGATCATCCGGCGGTCGATCTCGATACCTGTTTGATCGAGGACCGCCGCGGAGATGTCGCTGGTGGTGACCGAACCGAAGAGCCGGCCACCCTCGCCGGCTTTGGCGTCGATGGTGACGACAGCGGACACGAGCTGGGTGGCGATCTCTTCGGCAGCGCCACGGTCGCGGGCTTCCTTCTGGTCCCGCGCACGTCGCATCGCCTTTGCCTGGAGCTCGGCGTTGGCGGTTGCCTTGATCGCCAGGCCCTTGGGCACCAGGTAGTTCCGCGCGAAGCCGTCGGCGACCTCGCAGATGTCGCCCTTGCGGCCCACGCCCTCGACATCGGAACGAAGCAGGATCTTCACGTCGGAGTCACCCCTCCTCGCCTACCGAGATGGCCGTACCCGAAATGCCCCGAGAGCAGGATCTTCACGTCGGAGTCACCCCTCCTGGTTCTGGTCGGGGCCGGCTGGTACCTCGGCCTCGACGTTGTCAGCGCGCACTTCGCCAGCGGGGATGTCGCTGGGGAGCTCGTCGAACTCCTCTCGTTCGGCGTCACCCGTGACACTCGGCGGCGGGGGCGGGGTGTCGTGCGAGGGGCGGGGTGGACGTGCTTCGCGGTCGCCCCCGCGACCACGTCCGGCGCCCCTCTGGGTGGTGACCCGATGCGTGTACGGCAGCAGAGCCATCTCCCTGGCGTTCTTGATGGCCATGGCCACGTGCCTCTGCTGTTGGGCGTCGTTGCCGGTGACCCGGCGGGCTCGGATCTTGGCTCGGTCCGACATGAACCGGCGGAGCAGATCGACATCTTTCCAGTCGACGTACTTGACACCCTCCTGGTCGAGGAGGCTGACCTTCTTCTTGCTGCGCCGGGCGTTGTCCTTGTTCTTCCCTCGCTGCTTCCGCGCCATCAGAAGGGCTCCTCGTCGTATGAATATGCCGGCGCCGCTTCGTTGGGCACGCTTCGGCCCTGGGAGGTACCGCCGCTCTCGCCGCTACGACGCTCGTTCTTGGTGACCTGGGCGGTGGCCCACCGCAGGCTCGGCCCGACCTCGTCTGCGACGATCTCGACCTTCGACCGGCGTTCGCCCTCCTGGTTCTCCCAGGTCCGTTGCTCGAGTCGGCCGGTGACCACGACCCGAGCCCCTTTTGGCAACGACTCGCTGACGTTCTCGGCCATCTGCCCCCAGCAGGTGATGTCGAAGAACGAGGTTGCCTCCTCCCAGTCGTTGGTCTGGCGGTTCTGCCAGCGCCGGTTGACCGCGAGGCCGAAGGTCGCGACTGCTTGACCGCTGGGTGTGAACCTGAGCTCAGGATCGCGGGTGATGTTGCCCGCAACCGTCACGCTGTTGCCTGCCATAGCTCATTCTCCGTTCCGGGTAGCCGGTGTCACGTCGGTTTCGCCTCTTCGCCTGCTGGGGAGAACAGCCCCCGCCTCTTCGCCTCCTTGTCGGGTAGGCGCATGACCTTGTGGCGGACCACCTCGTCGGCGAGCCTGAGGACGCGCTCCACCTCGCCGAGGTCCGCGGCGTCGGTCACGATCTCCAGGACCACGTAGAACCCAGCGGCCTTGTGATCGATCTTGTAGGCGAACTCGCGCTTGCCCCAATGGTCGGTTGACGCGATCGTTCCGCCGGCTTTGTCGACGAGTTGGCCGACGTTGTCGACAACGCTGTTCAGGGTTGCGTCGTCGGCGTCTTCGTCGACGATGATCATCAGCTCGTACGCACGCATGCGCAGCTGCTACCTCCCTTTGGTCCTCGACCCGGGTGATGGGCCGTGTAGGGCCCCGGTCGCGCCGGAGCAGGGTTCTCGATTGACCGGGCAATCCTAGCTGAGACGGTTCGCTGTTCCCTCATCACCAACCGAGTATGACGACCCGCGGTGACAGTCAAGGCAAACCCGACGGCGAAGCAGCGGGAAACCCCAGAACCCGATGGCGCAGCCCGCGCCACCTGCGGTGGCGCCCAGCCGACCCCGGCTGCGGAGCCTGCGGCGCAGCGGCGGAAACCCCAGAAACCCGATGGCGCAGCCCGCGCCACCTGCGGTGGCGCCCAGCAATTCAGCCGTAGAGCGCGAGGGCCTCGGCCTCAGCAGCGGCGAGGTGGTAGCTCTCGTCGTCGCTCGGGAACGCCCCGGAGCGCACGTCGGCAGCGAAGGCCGCCATGGCCTCGACCGAGACACCCTTCACGTCGGCGTAGCGGCGCACGAACTTGGGGGTGACACGATCCTCGATGCCGAGAAGGTCGTGATAGACGAGTACCTGGCCGTCGCAGTGCGGTCCGGCGCCTATGCCGATGGTCGGGATGTCGAGGGCATCGGTGACCATTCGTGCCACCTGGTCGGGTACCCCCTCCAGCACCAGGGCGAAGCACCCGGCGTGTTGCAGCGCCTTGGCCTCCTCTACCAGCGCGAGGGCCGCTTCGGACTGCTTGGCCTGGACCTTGAAGCCGCCCATGACGTGCATCGATTGAGGGGTGAGCCCGAGGTGACCCATGACAGGGATCTCGGAGTCGATTATCGCCTCCACCATCGGTAGGCGCTTCTTGCCGCCCTCCAACTTGACGGACTGGGCACCGGCTCTGACCAGGCGGGCCGCGTTCTGGACCGTCTCGGCGATGGTGATGTGATAGCTGAGCCAGGGCAGGTCGCCCACGATGAGCGCGTCGGGTTTGGCCCTCGCAACCGCCGCCGTGTGATGGGCCATGTCGTCGATCGTGACCTGCAGGGTGTCGTCGTAGCCGAGTACGACCATCGCCACCGAGTCCCCCACCAGCACCACGTCGACCCCTGCTTCGGTGGCTGTTCGTGCACCGGGAGCGTCGTATGCCGTCACCATCACCAAGCGATCGCTACCGTTGCGAACCTTGCGATCACGCACGGCTGGCACAGTGATCTTGCCCATCTCTGAGCCTCCTTCTCGGTCCAGCGCCCCTTGGCTGCCGGCCGTTTGAAGCCATTGTAGCTCCGCCCTGATCGCAGGTCTCAAGCTCGTCCCGGCACCGCCGGCCTCAGGCGAAGCAGCGGGGTTGGCTCCAGCGCAGTGGCGAAGCCGGCGTTGCCGCGGCTAGGTCGATGCGACTGCCATTACTCCTGTAGCGGTTGGTGGGGGTAGTGAAGCCTGCACACGACGCACCACCGTTCGACACCGGCCATCACCTCGACCTTCTCCTCGGTGTCCCACGACTCGGGCGTGACATATACGCGGTGCACTGCGAGCAGATCCGATTCCTCCCGGGCGCAACTGTCGCACTTGGTCGCCATCGGCCATGACCATAACCCCCGATCGACCGTGGTGATGACACTTACGCGTGGTGGCAACGGGGTTCAGCCCTGCTGCAGACCAGGAGGTCGAAACCCCATCCTGGCTCAGGACGAGCGCTGGCGGCGTGTTCAGCCCTGCTGCAGACCAGGAGGTCGAAACCCCACTGCGTCCCTATGGTGGGGCCGGGGCCACGCTGCTCGACGTCGACCCCGATGGCGTAGTGCTCGAGGTGGTGGGCGGCACCGTGCTGGAGGTGGTCGGCGGCACCGTCGTCGTCCCCCCGCCCTCGGGGAGCGTCGAGACCGGCGCCTGGTAGGTGGTGGTGGGACTCAGGCCGGCATTGGCATTGGTCGTCCCGTAGTCACTGGACTCTATGTCGGGACACGGTTCGTGGCGCGCCGCTGCTCGGGACATGAAATCCCTCCAGATCTCGGCCGGGAAGCTGCCGCCGGTGACGGTGACACCCTGCACGTTCGTCATGGGGACCGGTGTCTCGTACCCGACCCACACCGCGGCGGCCAGCTTGCAGTCGAAGCCGACGAACCAGGCGTCGCGGTTGTCCTCGGTGGTTCCGGTCTTGCCCACTGCCGGTTGACCGAAGTCAGCCGCGGTCCCCGTTCCGTTCTCGATGACCCCTTCCAGCACCGATTCGACCGTGTCGGCGACCTCGGGCTCGACGACCTGGCGACGCTCGCCATCGGAGTTGGCGTCGTACAGGACGTTCCCCTCGGAGTCCTCGACCCGCTCGATGATGTGGGGCTCCACATAGAGGCCGTCACGCATCAGGGTCGAGAATGCCGTCGCCATGTCCAGGGGCGATACCTCGGCTGAGCCGAGGACCAGAGAAGGGACCTCCGGCAGGTCCGAGGTGATGCCCATGGATTCGGCGAGGTTCGCCACGTTCTCAGCACCGACCTGCTCCATGATCTGGGCGTAGACGGTGTTGGACGACTTCCAGGTGGCTCGCTCGACGCTGAGGGTCCCTTGGCCGCCGCCACCGTAGTTCGAGACCTTCCACGATTCGAAGCCGGGGATGTCAAGCGTGATGGTGCCGGGGGAGTCGTAGTAGGTGTCCTCCACGGAGTTGCCCTGGGCGACGAACTCGGTGAGGGCGAAGACCTTGAACGTCGAGCCCGGTTGGCGACCGGAGCCTCCCCCCTCGGCTCCGAGGGCGAGGTTCACCTCGTTGCCGGCGAAGTCGGTCCCCCCCACCATGGCGACGATGCGGCCGCTGTCGTCGACGGCGACGGTCGATGCCACCGGATCGAGGGGCCCGAACGGGCTGGTGGTTGCCGCATATGCATCCGCCTGCAACGCCAGGTCCAGGGTCGTGTAGACCCGCAGGCCCTCTGTGTAGACAGCACCCTCACCGAACATCTCCGCCAGTTCCCGGCGTACGTATTCGACCACGTACTCGGTGCCGATTTCGGCGTGTTTCACCGGCCCGAGCCCCTCCGACGGCTGCCAGGGGAGCACGTTGAACTCGAGATACTCCTGGCCGTCGGGAGCGACGGCGGACTCCACCCACGGGATCGCGGCTGCCTCGGCGGCCTGCTGGTCGGTTATGTAGCCCTCTTCGACCATTGCGTTCAGCACATCGCTGCGGCGCGCCGCGGCCTCGTCGGGGTAGTTCTGGGGATCGGCGTCTTCGGGTGAGCTGATCAACCCGGCCAGCAGGGCCGCCTCGTGGAGTTGGATCTGGTCCACCGGCTTGCCGAAGTACACACGAGAAGCTGCTTCCACGCCATATGCGCCACGACCGAAGTAGATCTCGTTGAGGTAGCGCTCGAGTATCTCCTCTTTCGAGAACTCCTGCTCGAGCTTGACCGCCAGCACCGCCTCCTTGAGCTTGCGGACCAGCGTGCGGTCACTGCTGAGGAAGACGTTCTTGACATATTGCTGGGTGATGGTCGAGCCGCCTTGTTGCACCTCGAGATCCCTTATGTCGTAGTAGGCGGCCCGAGCGATGCCGATGGGGTCGACCCCGCTGTGCTCGAAGTAGTCACGATCCTCGGCCGCGATGACCGCGTCGATGAGGATCTGCGGGAGGTCGTCGTACTCGACGAGCACGCGGTTCTCCTCCGCGCTGAACTGGGCGAGCGCGGTGTCGGGCCCACATGAGCCGACCGCCGTAGCCGCGTCGCACACGAACGACGTCTCCACCGGCCGCTCCGCCTCCGGCAGCTCGATCGTCGACAGGACCAGCCACACTCCCGTTACGCCGACGATCGCCAGGACGAGGAGTAGATAGAAGACGCGGCGCAACCTCCAGAAGATCGAGCGCCGAGCCCGACGGCGTTCCTTGCGCTCGGCTCTGGTGAGCTTGGTCCGGGGCCTGCCGCGCTTGGACGCTCCGGCGCCCCGACGGGACCGGGAATTGCGTCGTCCGGCCGGCGGCCGAGCTGGAGTGGTCGTTTCGGTGCTCATCGGGCGAGGATGCTCGGACAGGCCGGGGGCTCAGTCGGCAAGGGTTCCTCGGGTCAGTACGACACCTCGGATCAGCCTCCGAGAGTACTCATTGCGGACCTCCCGGGTACATCGCGTGCCTGGCTCCACGATCCGGGATCGCCACGGCCGCGCCGGCTGCGACCCACCGATCCCGGCCACGGTGCCGCTCCCCGTCAAAGACCTCGACCGCTCAGCAGGAGTCGGGAAGGGCGTAGGCCTGCTGGAGGTGATTCCATCCGCAGCCGGGACAGACCTCCACGACGTAGCAGGTGAAGTCCCCGCGTCTTCCGGCGATGCGCGCCAGTTCGGCGGAGGAGGTGATGCAGCGCCCGTGGCGGGGAAGGCGGGGCCCGAAGACATAGCGGACCAGCCTGAGCTCACCGTCCTCACAGATCGGGCAATCCTCGTTGGCGGCTTCGGAGCACATCTCCGCCGCCCGGCGCAACTCAGGATGGGCGTCACAGACGTCGGTCCTGGCGAGCTCCCCGGCTCGGTACGCCTGGAGCACCCCTTGGCGGGCAAGGCGGTAGTCGATCCGCCCAGGCGGTCGACCCGGGACGTCGTCGGCAGCGGAAGGAACAAACCCCATGTGAATCTGGATCGTGCAACTAGGTCGCGCTATGTCGCTGCGCTCAGGGTAGCGAGCCGCCGCTCCCCCGTGCAGTGGTGGCGGGCTCCCTGCCGGCTGGGCCTTGCTGGCCCAACGCCTCCGCTCCGCGGGTCCGGTTCTCACTGGCTGTTGCTGCGCCGCAGGCTGGGCCGGCTGGGCGCCACCGCAGGTGGCGCGGGCTGCGCCATCGGGTTCTGGGGTGCCCGCTGCTGCGCCGCAAAAAGGGGTGGGATGGCTGTGACCCATGCCACCCTTGTCCACCACTCCTGCTATATCGGTTCGATATATAGTGTCGATACAACTGGTGTTATCGCGCTTCGCTATATGAGTTGTGATCGGAGGAGAGAGGTTGCTCGAGTTGACCGTGCTGGGGGTCCTGGCCGACCAGGAACTCCACGGCTACGAGCTCAAGAAGCGGCTCACCGAGCTGCTCGGCACCATGTCGAGCGTGTCGTTCGGCTCGTTGTACCCGGCTCTCAACCGCCTCGAACGGACCGGTCAGGTCGCCGTCGTCGAGGCCGAGTCCGACACCTCGCCCATTCCGACGAGCGGCTCTCTCACCGGCGAGGTAGCCGCCTACCGGGCCCGCCGCGGCCGCACCGCACGAGGAAGGCGTGGCAAGAAGGTCTACTCGATCACACCGTCGGGACGAGCCCGCCTGCGAGACCTGCTGCTCGACCACACAGGTGATGACCGGTCCTTCTCCATCCGGGTCGCGTTCTGCCGGCACCTCAACCCGCAGGACCGCATCGACCTCTTCCAGCGGCGCCGGACCGAGGTTGCCGCTCAGCTCGCCGAGCGCAGCGCCAGTCGCAGTGACCGCCGCATCGACAAGTACCTCGGCCTGCTGCGCGAGCACCACGACGAGGCCCTCGAAAGAGACCTCGCCTGGCTCGACCGCCTCGTCTCCGAGGAGCGTCAGACCCAATCCGACGCCCAACCAGAACACGAGCCCTCCGGAGGTTCCCGAACATGAGCAAGATCCGTCTGGCCATCGCAGGTGTCGGCAACTGCGCCAGCTCCCTCGTCCAGGGACTCAGCTACTACCGTGACGCCGATCCCGACGAGGACGTACCCGGCCTGATGCACGTGAAGCTGGGCGATTACCACGTACGCGACATCGAGGTCGTCGCCGCCTTCGACGTGGACGCCGCCAAGGTGGGCCTCGACGTGGGCAAGGCCATCTTCGCCGGTCCCAACAACACGGTCCGGTTCGCGAACGTGGGCGAGCTGGGCGTGAACGTCCAGCGGGGGCCGACCATGGACGGCTTCGGCAAGTACTACCGCGAGACCTGCGAGGAATCCCCCGCCGCGCCCGTCGATGTCGCGGGCGCGCTCGTCGACTCCGGTGCCGACGTGCTGGTGTCCTACCTTCCTGTCGGTTCCGAGCAGGCCCAGAAGCACTACGCCCAGGCATGCCTCGACTCCCGCGTCGCCTTCGTCAACGCGATCCCGGTGTTCATCGCCTCAGATCCCGCATGGGCCTCGAGGTTCGAGCAGGCCGGTGTTCCCATAGTCGGCGACGACATCAAGAGCCAGGTTGGCGCCACCATCGTGCACCGCCTGCTGGCCCGGCTCTTCGAGGACCGGGGCATGGTCCTCGATCGCACCTACCAGCTGAACGTCGGCGGGAACATGGACTTCAAGAACATGCTCGAACGTGAGCGACTCGAGTCCAAGAAGGTGTCCAAGACCCAGGCGGTGACGAGCCAACTCGACAACGGCATCGCCGCGGAGGCGGTCCACATCGGGCCGAGCGACCACGTGGACTGGCTCGACGACCGCAAGTGGGCCTACATCCGTCTCGAGGGTCGCAACTTCGGTGACGTACCCCTCAACGTCGAGCTCAAGCTGGAGGTCTGGGACTCGCCGAACTCCGCCGGGGTCATCATCGACGCGCTGCGCTGCGCCAAGATCGCCGGCGACCGCGGCATGGGCGGACCTCTGATCGGGCCTTCGGCGTACTTCATGAAGAGCCCGCCCATCCAGTACCGCGACGAGGACGCTCGCGTGATGGTCGAGGAGTTCGCCGCCGGCACCGTCACCTGACGATCCGACCAGGCCGACCATCCCGGCGCGGAGTCGGCCGGTGGTACAAAATCGGGGGAGTTCACACCCGGGCGTGAGGTCCGATGCCAGATCAGCCACCGACAACTCCCCGTCACCCATCAGCTGGGAACCTCAGCGAGAGGCCTGCCATAGTCCGCGACGGAGACCCGCTGCCGACCCTGCCCCCGGCGAGCTTCCCGATCGGCACCGAAACGGGATACGAGCTGGTCGGGTTCGGGCCCGACATAGACAACGAGGAGATCGATCGACTACTCGGTCACCTCGAAGGCAAGCGGGTACTCGAGCTGGGCTGCGGTTCGGGCGCTGCATCAATCGCCCTCGCCCGGCGCGGAGCCAAGGTCATAGCAGTGGACAACTCCGTCGACCGTCTCCACCAAGCGCGCCTCGCCGCCGACCGCGAGGAGGTCAAGCTCGAGCTTCACCAGAGCGACCTGGCCGAGTTGGCCTTCGTCCGGGCCGATGCCTTCGATGCAGCGATCTCCATCTACGCCCTCGCTGGAGTCCTCGACCTGGGAAGGGTCTTCCGCCAGGTGCATCGTGTGCTCAAACCCGAGGCGCCGCTGCTGCTGTCGCTCCCCCACCCGGTCATGGCGCTGGTCGAACCCGACAGCGACGACCCGCTGGCGATAACCCGCTCCTACTTCGACCAGTCGCCTGTCAGCTGGCAGGCCGGTGCCGCCGAGGGCGTCGATCACTGCCATTCGGTCAGCGAGGTCTTCACCGCACTCACCCGAGCGAACTTCCGCGTCGACACCGTCCTCGAGCCTGCGCCGTTGCCCAGCGATCGCCGGTCGAGCCATTGGTCAGACGCCATGCTCTGGCTACCGGCTACTCTCGTCGTCAGGGCCCGCAAGATGGGCATCTGAGCCCGGATCGGCCGGACGAACCCGCCGCGGACCGCCGGCCCCCCAACCCGCTCAGCGACCCGCCCGCCGCTGCGCCCACCACTCATCGAGACGGCGCACCGCCTCCTCTCTACCCAGTGGCCCTTCGTCGAGGCGCAGTTCGAGCAGGTGACCCAACGCCTCGCCCACCAGGGGCCCGGGCTCGATTCCGAGGTGCTCCATGACCTCGCGGCCGTCGAGGTCGGGCCGGATCCGGGCCAGCTCCTCCTGCTCGCGCAGCTCGGCTATCCGTGCCTCGAGCTCGTCCATCCGCCGTGCCAGGACCTCGGCCCTCCTGCGATTGCGGGTCGTGCAGTCCGAGCGCGTCAGATCGATCAGGTCCTCGAGCAGGGGACCTGCGTCCCGGACGTAGCGTCGCACCGCGCTATCGGTCCATCCCATCCGGTAGGTGTGGAACCGCAGGTGCAGGTAGACGAGCCGGGACACCGACTCGACGTCCTCCTTGCTGTACTTGAGCGCTCTCATCCGGTCCCGGGTCATCCTCGCCCCGACAACCTCGTGATGATGGAAGCTCACGCCATGGCGTCCGATCGCCCGCGTCTTGGGCTTTCCGATGTCGTGGAACAGGGCAGCCAGTCGCAGCAGGCGACGGGGCTCGCACTTGCTCACCACCGCGACCGTATGGGTGAGCACATCCTTGTGGCGATGAATCGGGTCCTGCTCGAGTCGCATGACCGAGAGCTCGGGCAGGAACTCATCGGACAGTCCCGTGTCGTAGAGGAACCAGAGGCCAGGGCTCGGATCGTCCACGACGATGAGCTTGTCGAGTTCGTCACGGATTCGTTCGGCGGAGACGATGTCGAGACGAGCATGCATCCGCTCCACGGCCTGCCGGAGGTTCGCGTCGGGCACGAGGTCGTAGTCGGCGATGAACCTGGCGGCGCGCATCATGCGCAACGGGTCCTCGTCGAAGGATTCCTCCGGCGACAACGGCGTGCGCAACCGTCTCGCCGCGAGATCGTCGAGTCCGTCGAAGGGGTCGATGAGCTCGGGGGCTCCGGCCGTCACCTCGAGCGCCATGGCGTTCACCGTGAAGTCGCGCCTCGAGAGGTCGGCCTCGATCTCGGAGCTGAACTCCACAACGGGCTTGCGCGATTCCGGTCGGTAGACGTCGGCCCGGTGGGTGGTGATCTCGTAACGGCGGGTGCCCTTGCTGCAGCCGATCGTCCCGAAGCGCTCACCTTGGGTCCAGAGAGCATCCACCCAGGGCCCGATGATGCCCTTGACCTCCTCAGGCAGCGCGTCGGTCGTGAGATCGATGTCGGGGTGATGCGACGCCCGGTTCTCCAACAGGTCGCGGACGATGCCGCCGACCAGGTACAGGCGCTTCCCCGCACGGCCGAACTTCTCCGCCAAGGGCCGGGTCTCGTCGAGTACCGGCTGGACTCGCTCCGGGATCACACGGCCTCACCGTACCCGGCCATCAGGTCTGTCACCCCCGTCTCGGTTCCGACCGCTTTGCTCGGCACTGTTCACCTGTCTCCCACGAGACGGTGACGCAAGCCCTTGACGACCGGGATGATCTCCTCTCCCGGTCCCCCCGCGGAGGGCTGCTCCGGATGAAGCCGCTCGCCTTCCAGCGCCGCCAGCGTGGCGGCGGTGCAATCGGTGATGGCCTGCAGGTCATAGCCACCTTCGAGAAACAGGACTCGTCGTCCTGGCGGCGCGAACGACAACAGGTCCGCGGCGATGTCGCCGTAGTCGCCCGAGGTGAGCCCGAGGTGGGTGAGCGGATCGCTGCGGTGGGCGTCGAAGCCCAGCGACACCAGCATCCAGGTGGGCTCGAACTCCTCGACCACCGGCGCCACTACCTCTTCGATGGACTGCCGGTAGTGATCCCCGGTCGCCCCCGCCGGAAGCGGGAGGTTGACGGTGGTGCCAAGTCCGGAACCCTCACCCACCTCGTGTGCGGCGCCGGTTCCCGGGTACAGCGGGAACTGGTGCCAGGACACGAAGAGCACGCGTGGGTCCTGGTAGAAGATGTCCTGCGTCCCGTTGCCGTGATGTGCGTCGTAGTCGAAGACCACCACCCGCTCACCAGAGCCGACCAACGAGGTGGCGGCGACCGCCACGTTGTTCAGGAGGCAGAATCCCATGGCCCGCGCCGGTTCGGCATGGTGTCCGGGAGGCCGGACGGCACAGAAGGCCGCGTCACCGTTCCCGCGGCGCAACTGCCTCACGGCATCGAGACCTGAGCCCGCAGCCATTGCAGCTGCCTGCCATGACGCGGGCCCGGCCACCGTGTCGGCATCCAGACGGCCGCCCCCCTCTTCGCAGAAGCGACGCAGTGAGACAAGGTACTCGCTGGTGTGGACCGCTTCGAGGGCCTCGCTGGGTGCCTCTGGGGGAGTCAGGTGGACGACCGCGTCGACCACACCGCTGGCTTCCTCACCGGCCTGAACTGCCAACAGCCGTTCGGGCCGCTCGGGATGGCCGAGCCCCGCGTCGTGATGGCCGAAAGCCGCGTCGGTGTAGACGAGAATGGTCATCGGAGCCGCAGCGTACCGAACGGTACTGGAACCGCACCCGCCCTATTCTCGACAAGCGTCATGGCTGAATCCTCGATCGACCCTCCCTCCCGGTGCCCTGGCGCTCCCTCGCTCGAGCATCGGGTGGGTCTCGACAGATCCCCCTGCGCCCGGAGCCGGCCGGCAGCTCAGCGACAGCCCGGCAGCGCACAGGTGAGCTCCACGTCATGAGGCGACGAAGCACCGTGGCATGGGGTCGTGACCGGTTCCGGGTCGGGCCCTGGCACGGCGAGGCACACGTCGCCTACATCTCGCTTCAACCCGAGTCGCCTCCGCCCTCGGTGGACGGGGTGCGTACGTGCATGGACCACCTCGTGGAGAGGGGATACACCTCGGCGCTCACCTCGGCGCTCAACGACACCGAGCAACCGGCATTCGTCCGAGCGGGCTTCGTCCCCCACGAAGCGCTCTACGTGCTGGCCCACGACCTGCACGACGTGCCCGGCGAGATCACCCACCGGCTCCGGCGGGCCCGACGTTCGGAGAGGCACGAGGTCATCTCCCTCGACAACATGGCCTTCGACCACTTCTGGCGGCTCGATCAGGTGGGGCTCGACGAGGCGCTGGCTGCCACCCCTGTAGCCCGGTTCCGTGTCGCGGTGGACGAAGCGGTGGCGGGCTATGCGATCACCGGCCGGGCAGGCATCAACGGATACGTGCAGCGACTGGCTGTGCACCCGGCTCATCAGCGCGTGGGGATCGGCCGGGCGCTGGTCGTCGACGCCCTCGACTGGCTGCGCCGGCGCGGTGCACGTCTCGCACTGGTCAACACACAGAAGACCAACGCCGCCGCCCTGGGGCTCTACGAGCGGCTGGGCTTCGTCCGTCAGCCTTCTGAGCTCACGGTGTTCACCGTGGACCTCGCACCGGGCGGTGTCACGTGAGCCGCCTCGCCCCGGCGCTCCTGATCGCCTTGTTGCTCACGACGACCCTGTCGGCCCAGCCGTCGGACGCCGACTCGACCGCAGGTGCCCAAGAGCCCACGGATCACCCTCTGGAGTTGGTCGAGCTGACTCCCTGGGTCGAACCGGATGGCGAGTTCGTCGCTCGCTTCAGCTTGAGCCGACCGATACCTCTGGACGCGGAGGTCACCTACTCCATTCGGTCCCCGGTGAACGAGTCCGACCAATCCGGCCGGACCCAGTTCCTTGCCGGGCTGTCCGGCGAGGATGCCGGTCCGGCGCTGCACAACCCGGTCACCAGGCCTGCCTTGCAGTTGCTCGAGGGCCCCGCCGAGTTGGTCCTGCGCATACCTGTGAGCAGCACCGGCGACGCCGGGCGAACGTACATCCCCAATGCCGGGGTCCATCCCGTGGTCATCGAGGTGACGGCCGGCGACGAGCTCATCGATGAACAGGTCGTCCATCTGGTGCGACTCCCGGAGGACGTGACCGACCCGCTGCGTATCGCCTTCCTCTTCTCGGTCGGTGCCCCTGTCGCGCTCCAGCCGGACGGAAGCGTGCGACTCGACGCCGCCTCACGCGAGCAGATCGCGGCGGTCGTGGACCTGCTCGGTCAGGCATCCGGCACCGAGCTCTCGGTACGCGTGACCCCGGAGACGGTAACCGCCCTGACCGCGACGGCTGATCCGGGCGATGCGGACCTGCTGGAGGACCTGGCGGCGGTCACCTCGGCGAGGGAGGTGCTCCAGCAGCCCTACACCGAGTTGGATATCGGCGCATGGTCCGAGCCGGCTCTCAGTGAGGAGTTGGAACTTCGCTTTCAAGCCGGCGACGCGGCGCTTGTTGATCTCCTTGGTGCCGTCGCCACTCGGTCCACGTGGCAGCCGGACTCGACCCTTACCACCGGGTCGACCAGTGTGCTCGAGGGCTATGGCGTAACGAACTTCGTCATCCGCGACGACTTCGTCTCCCCCGACGACGACGCCGAGACCGGTGAGCCGTTCCTTCTCGCAGCCGACGGCACCACCCCTGTGGGTCTCGCGACGGACCAGCTTCTCCAGGCACAGCTGAGCACCGGTGTGGCCGAACCCATCGCCTCCGCCTACCGGTTCCTCGCCCATCTCGCGGTGATCTACTTCGAAGACCCCGACGCTGCTCGCGGGCTGGTCATAGCTCCCGAATCGATCGACAACCTCGTCTTCTACCAGACCATCCTCGACGGGCTCGAAAGCGGGACCATCGTGTCCTCCGCGACAACCGGGGAGTTGTTCGAGGAGGTACCTGTCGGTGACACCGACCAGGCCCCCATCATCCGCCAGCTCACCGGCAGCGAGTCAGAGCCGCTGGGTGACTACCCGAGTGAGCTCAGCCGAGCCCGGGGGATGCTCGTCGGCTACAGCTCGATGGTCGCCGACACGACTTCGCGAGCCGACTTCCTGGCGGAGCTCCTGTTGGTGAGCGGTGCCCGCACGCTCACTGCATCCGAGCGCCAGCGGTACCTCGACACCGTGACATCCACGATCGAAGGGGACCTCTCACAGATAAGAGCGCCACGACAGCGGACCATCACCCTCGCCGCGCGCGAAGCGGTACTGCCGCTCAGCCTAGAGAACCGGCTGGAGTTCCCTGTCGAGGTATCCCTCGAGATGGACAGCGACCAGCTCGAGTTCCCCGACGGCGATGTCATGACCGTCCTCCTCCAACCCGGCGACAACCGGCTCTCCCTGAAGGTGACCACACGGACCTCGGGAGAGTTCCCACTCGTGATCGAGGTGACGAGTCCGGACGGGTCACTACCCGTGACCCTGATCGACCTCGACATCCGCTCCACCGCCGTCTCGGGGGTGGGTCTGGTGATCTCGATCGGGGCCCTGCTGTTCCTGCTGGGCTGGTGGGCGACGAACTTCCGCCGCACGCGACGGGACCGCCGACTCGTGACCCCCGAAGACCCCGTAACGCCCACCACCCCGGAGCCGTCGAGCGCCGGCGGGCGAACGAGCCACGGAACCGGCGACCGGTAGATTGGTGCTACGTGGCCGAGCAGAGTCCCCCTGACATCCGAGGTGGTGACGAGCTCGCCGGCCGTACCCTCGCCGGCCGTTATCGCCTCGACTCGGTGATCGCCGCAGGAGGGATGGCACAGGTATGGAGGGCGACCGACACAGTCCTCGGGAGAACCGTCGCCGTCAAGCTCCTGCACCCTCACCTGAGCGCCGACGCCACCTTCGTCGAACGCTTTCGTCAGGAAGCGATCCATGCGGCGCGGCTCGCCCATCCGGCGATCGTGTCGATCTTCGACACCTGCAGCGGCGACGGCTGGGAGGCCATCGTCATGGAGTTGGTCGACGGGATCACGCTCAGGGAGTACCTGGACCGCGAGGGCGTGCTCGACCCAGCCAGAACCGTGGAGATCGGAGCCCAGGTCGCCGACGCTCTCGAGGCTGCGCACAGGGCCGGGGTCATCCACCGCGACATCAAGCCGGCGAACATCCTGCTCTGCGACGACCGTCGGGTCATGGTGGCCGATTTCGGCATCGCCAAAGCGGTCGACCGCACAGATCTCACCCGGCAGGGGACAATGATCGGCACCGCGAAATACCTGGCGCCGGAGCAGGTCGAAGGCACCGACGTCGACGGTCGCGCCGACATCTTCTCGCTGGGTGTGGTCCTCTATGAGTGCCTCACCGGTCGAACGCCGTTCTCGGGCGACACCGACGCGGCGGTGGCGTTGGCACGACTTCACTCCGACCCGCTGAGGCCCCGACAGGTCCGCGCCGACATACCGAAGCGGCTCGACGCCCTCGTGATGAGATCCCTGGCCCGCGACCGCAACCAGCGTCACCCGTCGGCTGCTGCGTTGCGCGCCGACCTGCTCGACCAGTCGCGGGCCACTGCCTCACCCGAGCCCCCGGAGGTCACCGAACCCTCCACCCCGCCGGGGGGGACTCCCACCTTCGTCCAGAGTGAGCGACGGTGGCTGGTGCCGGCTCTGCTCATCCTGATCGTCGCCGGCGGCCTCGGGCTGGCCGGCATTCTGCTCGGTCAGACCAAGGCCGGCCAGGATTTGTTCGAACGCGCCAAGGAGGCCATCGGCCTCGACAACGACAGCGGCGCTGACCAAGCCGAGCAGGTGGGCATCACCGAGGTGGTCGCCTTCGATCCGCAGGGGTCGGGGCCGCCGGGCGAGAACGACGGTCTCACCGGCTACATGGTCGATGGCGATCCGGCGACCACCTGGCGCACCGAGAGCTACGACGAGCGGGATTTCGGCACCAAAGAGGGGGTGGGGGCCTACTTCGTCCTCGACGGCAGTCGTTCCCTGTCCGAGCTACGTGTCACGTCGCCGACGATCGGTTGGGCCGCCGACGTCTACGTGCTGGACCACCCCCCGGAGCCCGCCGGAGTCAGCGGCTCGCCGGTGGCGTCGGCATCGGGGCTCTCCGGTGAGGTGACCTTCGACCTCGGGGGCGCCGACGGCAGCGTCGCCCTGCTCTGGATCACCGACCTGGGGGACGGTCCACCTGACCCACGCGTCCGGGTCGAGATCGCCGAGGTGTCGATCTGGGGCTGAGCGGTCTCCTGCTCGGCCGGCTAGACCACGGCCAAGAACGTTCGCCGGGTTCGGCGTGTATCGGCCCTCCACCTCCGCGGTGAGCGCTCTCGAACCCGCATTCCCCACGAACGCTCCCATTGCCGGCCCCTGAGGTTGCACGGGTCCTCGCCGTGGATGTTCAGGGCTAGTCTCGCGCCATCGGCTCCGCACCGGATGAGCACACTCTTGTTGGCGCTGCGCGGACGGGTGACCGCGGGGCACTCGACACGCTCCTTCGCGCCCACTACGACCGGATCTACGCGATCTGCCGACGCATGGCGGGCAACGACGCCGACGCGGCCGATGCCACGCAAGAGGCGCTCATAGCCATCGCCCGCGGCATCGCACGATTCGACGGGCGCTCGTCGTTTTCGACGTGGACCTACCGGGTCGCCACCAACGCCTGTCTGGACGAGTTGAGAAGGCGCCACCGTAGGCCCGACCCCGGCCTCCCCGACGACGGCCACGCCCAGCCCAACCAGCACGAGACCTCCATGGACCAAGCTGTCGTCGAAAAGGACTCGATCGACCAGGCCTTGGCCGGTTTGCGAGAGGAGTACCGGGCGGCGGTGGTGCTGCGGGACCTCGGTGGCTTCGATTACGCGGAGATAGCGGCGATACTCGGCATCCGGCCGGGAACGGTGCGATCCCGCATCGCCCGTGGCCGTGCCGCCCTCGCCGACGCTCTGTCGCCGGGGAACCAGCGCGGCGACAACGACGTCCAAGCTGATGACCATGCCTGAGCACGAGCCCGACCTCGACGAACTCGCGTCCGCCTACCTGGACGGTGAGACGACCGGCGACGAGGCTGCCCGCGTGGAAGACGACCCTTCCGCGCTCGCCCGCGTCGACCGTCTTGCCGCCGTAGCCGACGCGATCGCTCAGCCAGTGGATCTGCCGGCGGTCGACCAGCGCGAAGACCAGATCGCCGCCGCCCTGACCGCCGCCCTGCCGGAGACGACCACCGTCGCCAGCCTCGCCGCCCAGCGAGAGCGCCGCGCCGCCCGGCAGACCCGCCTGGTTGCGATCGCTTCGGTGGCCGTGGTAGCCGTGCTGGCGCTGGTAGCGCTTCCGCTCATGCTTCGCGGCGGGGACGACACCTCCGAGTTGGCAACCGAGCCGGAAACACCCGCTGAACCCGAGGAGGTCATCGAGCAGGACGCCCTCGAAGATGAGGGCGACGCGACCCTCGGCGAGCAACCGACCACCGAATCGGCCGAGCAGGCCCCTCTGTCCACCGTCACGCCCGGAGTCGGAGCCAGTCCTGACCTGGCTTACACGGGTGACCTCGGTGATTTCGCGACCGTCGAGGACCTCGTCGAGGAGGTGCAGGCCTCGGCCGGCTCACACGAAGGCACCGGCACTACGGACAGCGGGGCGGCAACTGGCTCCGCTCAGACCGACCCGCTCGCGGGTTGCACCGGCGAAGACCTGGCGGCGCTCGGCACTGCGGGCGTGGCTCCGACCGCAGTCTGGGCCGCAAGCGTGGACGGCGAGCCCTTCACCGTCGTCTACCTCTCCGGTACCGAGATGCCGGCCTATCTGGTCGATCTCACCACCTGCGAGGTGGTCGAGGTGACGACCGCCGGCTGAAACGCCGCTGGACACACGCCGCTCGACGCGGACACTATCCTCCGGCGTCATGGCCGAAGAGGGCGACGCTCGACGAAGACGACCATTCGAACCTCCGACCGGGGGAGATGTGGGCACGGGGTCGACGATCGGGGAACCGCTCGAGCTCGGGCGGTCGCTCCCGCCGGCCGCCGAGGTCGACTGGACCGACCAGGTCGCCGACTACATAGTCGACACGGTCGACCAGGTCCGGGCGAGGACCACGGCACCGGCATTCAAGATCGCTCGCGGCGTCGTCTACGGGGTGTTGATCACCTTTCTGGCGGTGATGGTCGTCATACTGCTATCTGTTGCCGCCTTCCGGGCGCTCGACTACGCCATCCCCGGCCACGTCTGGATCTCCTACCTCGTCCTCGGGAGTGCCTATTGCCTCGTGGGGCTGGCACTGTGGTCCCGGCGAGGCAGGGCACGCCTCGATTGACCCGATCAGGGTCAACCCGACACCCCAGGAACCGCGATGAGCGATAGCAGCCAAATCCGCCACGTCGTGATCATCGGCTCCGGCCCCGCCGGGCTCACCGCCGCGATCTACACCGCTCGTGCCAATCTCGAACCCCTCGTGATCGAGGGCGAGCCGTCCTCCACGAGTGACCAACCGGGGGGCCAACTCATGTTGACCACGGAGGTCGAGAACTTCCCGGGCTTCCCCGAAGGGATAACCGGTCCGGAGTTGATGTCGAACTTCCGAGCCCAAGCCGAGCGGTTCGGTGCCGAGTTCCTCACGTCCAAGGTCACCCGGGTCGAGCTGGGCGCCCATCCGTTCCGGATCTGGGTGGGCAACCCCGACTCGCCCGAACCGAGCTATCTGGCGAACACCCTGATCGTCTCCACCGGGGCGCAGTCCGTCATGCTCGGCCTCGAGGATGAGGGGCGCCTGATCGGGCACGGCCTCTCGACCTGTGCAACCTGCGACGGGTTCTTCTTCCGCGAACACCAGATCTGCGTGGTCGGTGGCGGGGACTCGGCCATGGAGGAGGCCCTGTTCCTCACTCGCTTCGCCGCCAAGGTGACGGTCATCCACCGCAGGGACGAGTTGAGGGCATCGAAG
This sequence comes from Acidobacteriota bacterium, assembly GCA_003577145.1. Taxonomy (GTDB): domain Bacteria; phylum Actinomycetota; class Acidimicrobiia; order Acidimicrobiales; family Microtrichaceae; genus ATN2. Next base: position 127,610 of record QEUP01000017.1, read on the forward strand.
ATAATGCAGGAGAGGGCCTTCGCCAACGACAAGATCGACTTCCTGTGGGACTCGGTGGTGACCGGCATAAACGGCGACACATCGGTCGAGTCGGTTACGGTACGCAACGTCAAGACCGGCGAGGAGACGACCCACCCCTTCACCGGCGTGTTCATCGCCATCGGACACCGCCCCAACACCGAGTTGTTCCAAGGGCAGTTGGAGATGACCGACGCCGGCTACATCCTCACAGCCGCTGGCAGCACGGCCACGAACGTCGACGGCGTGTTTGCGTGCGGCGACGTACAGGACGACACCTACCGTCAAGCGGTGACAGCCGCGGGTTCGGGTTGTGCGGCCGCCATCGACGCCGAGCGATGGCTCGAGGCCAACGAAGCGGGCTGAAGCCGGAATGCTCGGCTAGCGTCGTGGGTTCAGTGAATCACGATCACTGCCACACGGAAGGCAAACGGACCGTCATGGTAAACGGCATCACCACACTCACAGAGTCGACGTTCGACGAGGAGGTGGCTGGCAGCACCCAGCCCGTGCTCGTCGACTTCTGGGCTGACTGGTGCGCGCCGTGCAAGATGATCGCTCCCATCCTCGAGGAGCTAGCCACCGAGCACCACGACAACTTGAGGGTCGCCAAGCTCAACGTCGACGAGCACCCTGGGGTGGCGCGACGCTTTGAAGTGATGAGTATACCGACACTTATCGTTTTCAAAGATGGCCAGCCCGCAAAGCGCCTGATCGGTGCCAAGGGCAAGGGGCAACTCCTCCAAGAGCTCGACGAGTTCATCTGAGCGGGGCGGCCTGCTCAGAGTGAACGACCAGGGGTCGATGATCACGGCTACTGTTGGCGACGCCCGGGCTTGTGTGTGACCCTGACCCCTCCCGCACCTCACGATCACCCCATGGGACCCAACCGACAGACGAACGAACCATGGTCCATGACGCTGCGCACGGGTTCGACCGGCCCAGCCGTGAAAGACCTCCGGGACCGCCTGCGCCGCGCCGGCTTCGATCCCGGTCCTGACGATGCCGACTGCTTCACGGCCGGCACCGAGGCTGCAGTGTGGGCCTTCCAGGAGGACAGGGGTCTACGGCCCGACGGTCTCGTCGGCCCCCAGACCTGGGCCGCCCTGGCCGAGGCGGGCTACGCCCTCGGGGACCGTCTCCTCTATAACACCACTCCCATGCTGCGAGGCGACGACGTAGCGGACCTGCAACTGCGGCTGGGCAAGCTCGGGTTCAACGCCGGTCGCGTCGACGGGATCTTCGGGCCCAACACCCAACGGGCGCTGGAGGACTTCCAGCACAACGCCGGTCTGACCACTGATGGCATATGCGGCCCCGAGACGGTAGCCACCTTGGATCGTCTACGCGGGCGAAACCACGGCAAGTCCAGCGTCGCCGGCGTGTCAGAGAAGGAGGCGTTGAGAGAACGGGCACGCCTTCTCCTGGAGATGCGACTGGCTGTCGGACACGCCGGCGACCTCCATTCCCTGGCCGGATCGCTCGCCGGCGGCCTCGAGCACGGAGGTGCAACCGTCGCCTTGCTGAGCCACCGGGACTGGTCTCGACAAGCGGCGTTGGCCAACGACTTCGAGGCCGACGCCTACCTCGGTCTCACCCTGTCGGAATCACCGTCATGTGAGGTCGTCTACTTCGCCACTTCAGGCTTCGAATCAGTCGGTGGACGCCATTTGGCTGAGATGGTCGTAGCAGAGTTGCCCTCGACGCCCGCCAGCGGGCGCAAATCGACCAGGGGCATGCGCCTGCCGGTCCTCCGCGAAACCAGAGCACCCGCCGTGGTCGTCGACCTGGGTCCACCGCTCGCAGTGGTGGAGCGCTCCTCGTTGATCGTGGCCGCCATCCAAAGAGCCGTCACTGCCTGGGCCGAACAGCCCGTTCAAGCCTGAACCACCGATCAAGGGTTTTCTCACAAGTTTGGCCACAGGCTGTGGATGAGGTCGAGGCTGCCGTCAGGCGGACTCCACGACGATCACGCGGAACAGACGCTCGAGGTCCTCCAGGTCGGCGAACTCGATCACGACCCGCCCCCGCTTCGCCCCCATGGTGACCGAAACCCGGGTAGCCAGGTACTCGGCCAACATCTGCTCCAACTCGAGCAGGCCCGGCGGCCGCAACCTCGGGGTCGAGGGGCCATCACCTCGCGAAGGCGCCCCTGTGGGCTCCAATCCCGCTTCGCCACGCTGTCGCACCGACTCCTCCACCGCCCTTACCGACAGTTCCTCCCTCACCGCCCGCTTGGCCAGGGCTTCCTGATAGGCGCGATCGGGCGTCCCGAGCAGCGCCCGGGCGTGCCCTTCGCTCAATGCTCCCTCCCCGACCAGGCGCTGAACCGCCGGTGGGAGCTGGAAGAGGCGCAAGGTGTTGCTCACTGCCGAGCGGCTCTTCCCCACCCGGGCAGCCACCTGCTCCTGGGTCAAGCCGAAGTCCTCTATCAACTGCTGGTAGGCCGCGGCTTGCTCGAGGGGATTCAGGTCGTCTCGATGAAGGTTCTCGACCAATGCCTGTTCCAGCGACCCCGCATCTTCTGTCTCGCGCACGATCGCAGGGATCGTCTGCAGCCCGGCCCGCTTGGCCGCCCGCCAGCGCCGCTCGCCTGCGATCAGCTCGAACCCGTCACCGCTGCTGCGTACCAGCACAGGTTGGAGCACACCGATCTCACGCACCGAATCGGTCAGCCCGACCAGGGATTCCTCGTCGAAGTGCTGGCGGGGCTGGAACCGGTTGGGCCTGACCTGGCTAATCGGTATGTCCCGCAGCCCGCCGCCCTGCTCGGCGACCTCGGTTGGTATGAGCGCCCCGAGGCCCTTTCCCAGTCCGCTACGCCGCGCCACCGCTCACCTCCCGGGCCAGCTCACGATAGGCAACCGCACCCCGGGAACTGCTGTCGAAGGTTGTGATCGGCTGACCGAACGAAGGCGCCTCCGAGAGCCGTACGGTCCGGGGGATGACGTTGCTGCACACGGTGTCGCCGAAATGGGCTCGCACCTCGCGGGCTACGTGTTCAGCCAGCTTGGTCCTGCCGTCGTACATGACCAACACGATCGCGCTCAACTCCAGCGCCGGATTCAAGTTCCTCTGCACGAGATCCACGTTGCGAAGCAGTTGCCCCAGACCTTCGAGTGCGTAGTACTCGCACTGGATCGGCACCATCACCTCACTGGCTGCCGCCAGCGCGTTGACGGTCAGCAACCCGAGTGACGGTGGGCAGTCGATGAGGAGATAGTCGTAGTCGTCCCGCACCTCCTCGATGGCCCTGCGCACCCGGAGCTCGCGACTGAAGGCGGGCACGAGCTCGATTTCGGCGCCGGCTAGATCGAGGCTGGCGGGAGCCACGAAGAGGTTCTTCACCGCACTCGCCTCGATGCAGTCCTCGAGGCTCATGTCGTTGAGAACCACGTCATACATCGACACCTCCAGCGCTCTGGTGTTGATCCCCAGACCGGTGCTGGCGTTGCCTTGGGGATCGAGATCGATGACGAGGGTGCGGAACCCGAGGTCGGCCAGCGACGCCCCGAGGTTGACTGCGGTGGTCGTCTTACCCACGCCGCCCTTTTGGTTGGCTATGGCGATGACACGAGGGAGGGGCCGAACCACACCCTGGGAGCTGTGCGCTACCGATTCGAACTCCGGTGTCATCCGTTGGAAGTCCCCCACCGATTCCTCACCGGCATCCACCTCGTCGGTGAGCCCCTCGTAGAGCTCTTCGCCGCCTTGAGAATGGATCTGCGCCGTAGCGTCGGTGTCAACCATGACCGCCGGCTCCGAACTGGCGGTGACCGGAGCAACATCTGGTTGAGGTTCCCGGTCAGGTGCTGGGGTCATACCGACCTCCTCTGGCTCAGAGCGAGCGGTCGACGTAGCCGACGAGGGTCGCCGACGGCGCCTGAAGATCGAGCGGCTGCGGGGATACGTCGCTCTCTCCATCTCCTCGGGCATCGCCCTATCCTTCACGCTCCACCTAGCCCGGTCAAGGAATGCCGGGCCGCATCCGCTCTGGTTCCACCAATTTGGTCGAGGCTTCGTGACGCTTCGCGCTCCAGCCCGCCCCACCAGGCCCGTGTTTCACGTGAAACGCGCCCTCGCGAAAAGGCGAAGGGGACCGGACGGCGAAGGGGACCGGACGGCGAAGCTGCTGCGTTCTGGCTCGCCTGCTAGGTCGACGGGGCGCTCGGACGGCGAAGGGGACCGGACGGCGAAGC
>QEUP01000017.1:131908-198545 GCA_003577145.1 Acidobacteriota bacterium
GACGGCGAAGCTGCTGCGTTCTGGCTCGCCTGCTAGGTCGACGGGGCGCTCGGACGGCGAAGGGGACCGGACGGCGAAGCTGCTGCGTTCTGGCTCGCCGGTCGGCGTCATCCGGCCTCCCAGAGCGGCGACCGTTGTGGCTTTCCTGTTGCCCTGGGCCAGTGCTCCGGGCAGGGGCTGAGCTGTTCGAGGACCTGAATGGTGGCTCCCGCCTCCCTCACCAGCCGGCCTCGGGCCAACCCCAACTCGGCCAGGGCGGCGGGCGGCCAACGAGTGGGTGATGGATCGGGGGGTTCGCTGACCAGCAGCACGCCACCTACCTGCAGCAGCGGCGCGGCGCACTCAGCGCTGACCGCGGGACGGCCGAACGACCGAGCCAACACGGCATCGAAGCTGTGGCGGAAGCCTGGGTCACGGCCGTAGCTCTCCGCACGCCCCAGGGCCACCTCGATCCGGTCATCGATACGCAACTCCCTCACCGCCCGGTCCAAGAAGCTGGCCCGTCGCTCCGTGGCGTCCAATAGCACTCCCGTCAGATCGCTCCGCCGGCAAGCGACGACGAGCCCCGGTACTCCCCCGCCCGAGCCGAGGTCCACGAATCGCGCTCCCGGTGGAACAAGCGAAACGAAAGCCCGGCTGTGAAGGATCTGCTCGGCGACAGGAGTCGCGCCCAGGAAACCGAGGTCCTGCGCCACCCGGAGCCGCTCCTCGAGCCGGCTTTCGTCGTCAGCGCGTGCTCGGTCGCCACAGGGCTCGGGGGCCACCGCGACAAACCCTCGACAACCCCTCAACCGTCGTCGTTCTCGGGTACGAGCACCACCCGGCGACGAGGATCCTGGCCTTCGGAGACGGTGGCCACCCCGTCGATGTCGTTGACGGTGTCATGGACGGTCTTGCGATCGGCGGGACCCATGGTCTCCAACGAGATCTCGGTCCCGGTATCGATGACCTCTTGCGCCATCTCCCGAACGAACTCAGCCAACGAGTCGCGCCGGCGTGCCCGGTAATCACCGATGTCGATGAACACCCTTCCCTCTTTGGTGGTTCCACCTTGTCGTTGGACGGTTGTGCGTGCCAACTCCTGGATGGCCTGCATCGTGGACCCGCCGGGCCCGATCAGCAGGCCCAAGCGGTCGCCGGTCACCGTCACCTCCAGGTCACCGTCAGCGGCATCCCGGATAGTGATCTCACCCTCGACCTCGAAGGCCTCCAACAGGCCGTCCAAGAACTCGCTCACTACCTCTGCCTGCTGTTGCAGCGTCAGTGATTCTTCCCCCATACCCGATTCCTCCTCTCGCTGTGGTCCCTTCCCGGGCACCTTCTCCCGGGACACCGCAGCCTTGCCGGCGGGACGCGACCGCCTCTGTTGACCAGCCTTCGCTCTACCTGACGGCTCCGACCGCTCGACGCCAGAGCCCTTCTTGCGGGTTGGGCGGTTCCTCACATTGCCTTTGCCCTCACCGCCACCACTCCTGTCAGCATCCGCCGAACGGTTACGCCCTCTACCGCCACGGCGGCGCTCTCGTCGCTCGAGCTTGGGCCGGGGTCGACGGGGCTTGACGCGAGCCCGTACCCGCGCCTCTACCCGCAACCGTCCGAACAGGCCGGTCTTCGGCTCATCTATGACATCGAACTCCGCTTCGTCCTCGGCTACTCCCAACCGGTCCAGGGCGAGGTCCTTGGCCTCTTCGATCGTTCGCCCCGTGGTCTCTACCCATTCCACGATTTCTTCGTCACCTCTCCATGATTGCGGGCGATCATCGCTTCTTCTTCCGCGACCGCGGCTGGCCGGATCGGGTGCGCGATTCGCCGGCAGGGGGCTGGTCGGTCCCCGGCTTTGCCTTGTCGCTGCGGCCTTTCCTGTTCGGCTCAGCCGCAGGGCCGGCCTCCTTGCGCTGCAGCGCCTGGCTCTTGGCCGACTTGCCCGGCTTCTTCTGGGGTTGAGCCGAGGTGCGGCCCTTGCGCGCCCCGCTGGCGCGCCCCGTCTTGCCCCCGGCAGCGGGCTTGTTCCTGCCGCCGTCGTTGCTCTGGCTCCCGGAGGGTAACGCCCGGGTCCCACCTCTGCCCTTTGAACCCCCTTTTCCGCCGTCGGAAAGGGCACTCTTGCCCACCGACTTCTCCTTCGGCTTCTCCTTGGCGGTCGTGTCGATCAGACCGCGAGCGTGCATGCTGCGGGTGATCCAGGCCTGCTGGCCGATGCGGTAGACGTTCGACACCACGAAGTACAGGACGAGACCGGCGGAGAACCCGAAGGAGAACACCGGCAGCAGGTAGGGCATGAACTTCATGATCGCCTGCTGCTGGCTGCTCACCTGGCTGCCGGTCTGACGACCCTGGATCTGGCGCTGCTGGATGATGCTGCTGACCAGCACGATGATGATCAGAACCAGGTAGGGAAGGAAGGTGACGAAGCTCTGCTGGAGCGCGTTGCTGGCCGACAGCGAGAGGTCGATACCGAGGAAGTCCATGGAACTGGAGGTATGAAGCGCCTGGTACATGGCCGTGTCGCTGCTCAGGTTGTCGGGACAGAAGACCTGGTCGGTCAGGATCCACGACGTGAGTGGCTTGTCCAGCTCTGATTCGGCTGCGATCGACCCGGTCCCGCTCCCGAGCCCTCCGCATCTGATGGTGATGCCCCGCAGCACCTGGAACAAGATGATGAACACCGGCATCTGCACCAGCAGCGGCAGGCAGCCGCCCACGGGATTGATGTTGTGCTCCTTGTAGAACGCCATCATCTCCTGGTTGAGCTTCTCGCGGTCGCCCTTGTGCTTGGCCTGGATCCGCTTCAGCTCGGGCTGGAGGCGCTGCATCTCCATCATGGAGCGGGTGCCCTTGAGGGTGAGGGGCGTGAGCACGATCATCACCGCCACCGTCAGCATGATGATCGCCAGTCCATAGCTGGGTACCAGCGAGTAGAACCAGGCGAGCACCGCCGCGATCGCTTCGCTCAATCCGCTCAGCATCTACGATCCCCTCTTCCCCGGCGGGACCGGGTCGTAGCCGTGGCCGCCCCAGGGGTGGCAGCGTCCCACGCGCCGAACCGCCAACCACGATCCCCTCAATGCCCCATGGGTCTCGATGGCTTCTTCGGCGTAGCTCGAGCAGGTAGGGACGAAACGACACGGTGAAGCCCGATACGAGAACAGCCGTTGATACGCGCGTATTAAAGCGAGCAGGAGCCGCGCCCCGGGTCCCACCAACTCGTCGTGGGGGGGAGTGCTCACCGCCACAGCGTGTTCACCGCCCACTTCTCCGCCGAAGCTCCCCGAGCGCACCGCGCAGCATCCCCCGCAGCGCCGCTGTGTCGGCGTCATAGGCACTGGTCCCGGCGGACACGAGGTACAGCCCGGCCGGCATCAACGAAGGCTCCTCTCGGACGACTTCGACCAGCAGGCCACGCAAACAGCGCTTGAGCCGGTTCCGCTCGACTGCGCCGGCTGCACGCCGGCGGATGGCGTAGGCGACGGCCCTGCGGTTGCCCGCCGGCGGTGCTGGGACATGGCGGACACCGAGAGCACCGCACCGGGCCCGGGCGCCCCGAAGCCTGAGGAGCTCGAAGTCACTGCGGTCACGAACGCGCCAGATCAGGCGGCCAGCCGCTGCCGACCCTTGCGTCGACGTGCCTTGATGATCGCCCGGCCTCCCCGGGTCGACATGCGCTTGCGGAACCCGTGCTTCTTGTGGCGCTTGCGGTTGTTCGGCTGATAGGTGCGCTTCACTTCTCGTCTCCTCGGGCACGCAGCCTCCTCGGGGCGCGCCTAACGAACTCTGCAGGGCGCGGTCGCGGCAGGAACTCCACCGAGCATGAACTCGAGCCGGTGCTACTGCGTGGAACGTGGAGGTGCACCCCGCTGGAATCGCTTCCACCGGGGCGCGAACGAATACCGCGCTGGTCACCAAAGCTAGAGCTTCGCGCCACCGCGCAGCAACAACCGCCACCGGGGCGGTCAACGACGCTCGGAGGTCGACCGCTCGGGGCCCGGGCCGGCACCCACCGCTGCACCCGCCGAGCACCGCACCCGGCTCCCCAACCGACCCAGGCCCAGCTGCGGCCAAGTGGTCCCTTCCCGCCGGCGAACCTCAACCCAAGGTGGTCCCTTCCCGGCCGGCGGGTGACACGAAGTGCCGGGTTCTGACCCCCATGACCTGCATGAACACAGGCTCGAGAAGTTCCGGCGCGCACGCCTCGCCCAGGGTGCTACGGTGCCGTTTTCGCCGCGCCGGACAGCAACGGGGGGCGCCCGGTGCGGTGACACAGGCTCACGTTGTGGGTCGGACAGGACAAAGGGTCTCACAAGGCGGCTGACTCGCTCAGCCGCCAACACGAGCTTTTCCACAGCTTGTGGATGAGCTGTGGACTGGCTCGCTCAGCGAACGGAGGCGTTGACGCTGGTGGACGACGCAGAACTCCTTTGGAAAGTGACGGGTGAGATCCTCGTCCAACAGGTTTCCGACGCGGTATGGCTCACGACCTTCAACGATGTAGGCGCTATCGGACTTCACGACGGGCTGTTGACCATCAGCGTCCCGAGCGTCTTGGTGAAAGACCGCATCGAGTCGCGCTACCGCGAGTTGGTCACCAGCGCCTTGGCCGACGCTGGTCAACCCGGACTCGATCTTCACATCGAGGTGAACCCCGCGCCGGGAATCACCGACGACGCCGAGCTCCTCGAGGCTGAGCTCAAGCGGATCAACGAGAGCGTGGGCCCGGCGTCAGATGACCTGCTCCAAGGCGCTGTCGTCAACGCGAACTCGCCGGTCCTGAACAGCACGGCAGTCGATCTCACTCCTACCGAATCGAACCCCAAGTACACCTTCGAGGCCTTCGTTACGGGACCGTCGAACCGCTTCGCCCAAGCCGCTGCCCTCTCCGTTGCCGAGACACCCGCCCGGTCCTACAACCCGCTGTTCATCTACGGCGATGCCGGTTTGGGAAAGACCCACCTTCTCCAGGCGATAGCTCACTACGTGGACGAGAACTACCCGAACTACAAGGTTCGCTACATCTCGACGGAAGCCTTCATGAACCAGTTCGTCGATGCCATCCGCACCAATGCGCTGCCGGCCTTCAAGCGCCGCTATCGCGAGATCGACGTCTTGTTGGTCGACGACATCCAGTTCATGGAAGGCAAGGAAGGATTGCAGGAGGAGTTCTTCCACACCTTCAACACCCTCCACGAGGCCAACCGCCAGATCGTGCTCTCCTCGGATCGGCCCCCCGACTCCATCTCCACGCTCGAGGACCGTCTTCGTACTCGCTTCAAGATGGGTCTGATCACCGACATCCAACCTCCCGATCTGGAAACACGCCTCGCCATCCTCCGCAAGAAGGCCGAGCACGAGAAGACGCCGATACCCGACGGCGTCCTCGACTTCATCGTCACGCACATAACCAACAACATCCGCGAGCTCGAAGGTGCACTCATCCGAGTCGCCGCCTATGCCAACCTCACCAAAGAGGACCTGTCGGTCGACGTCGCCGAGCACGTGCTCGGCGACTTGTTGACCGACGACGAGCCCCGCCGCATAACACCGGACAACATCCTCGACGCCACCGCGACCAAGTACAACTTCTCCGTGGAAGAGCTGCGGGGCAAGAGCCGCCGCCGCCCGCTCGTGATCGCCCGCCAGGTCGGCATGTACGTGTTCCGGGAACTGACGGACCTGAGCTATCCCCAGATCGCTCGTGAGTTCGGGGGGAGAGATCACACCACGGTCATTCACGCGTACGACAAGATCAGCTCCCTGATGAAGGAGCGCAGAGCCATCTACGACGATGTGACGTCGCTCATCCAGGAGATCAAGAGCGTTGGCTGACCCGGCTGCCACTCTCGGTGGGGATCTGGCGACGATCTTCACCGGTGTCGCGCTCTGTGTGCCCACAGCTGTGGAAAGAACTGTGGACGATGCTTGCGATAGCAAGCGGGGCATGGTGGACAACGGCTCTGTCTCCCCAACTCCGGATGCTCCGGACCGCGCTACCTGTGCATACCTGGGGACTATCCGTGGAAACGAAAACCTCCGTTCACCTGCGGGTTTAGTAGTTTTCCCACAGTCCACAGCACCTACTACTTCCACCTCCTGAGATGAACCATCGACGCCGGCAATCGAGACGACGGGCAGCCAACGGTCGCCTGTTCCACGGCTCGGTTGCAGGCCAGAGGTTTGCGGAGGGAGCACCAGAACCAGAAATGAGGCCAACAGCGTGAAGTTCCGATGCGAGCGTGATGTCCTCGTCGATGCGCTGACCACAACAGGACGGGCTGTATCGGGGCGAGGGGGAGCACTGCCGGTCCTGTCCGGCATCCGGTTCGCGCTCGAAGACGACGCCTTGGTGATGACCGGTAGCGACCTCGACCTCACCATCTCGGTTTCGTTGACGGTGGCCGGAAGCACTGACGGCAGCGCGGTGATCCCTGCGAAGCTGGCTGCTGACATCGCCCGGGCGCTGGAACCCGGGGCCGTCCAGATCGAGGCCAAGGACAACGAGGCGATCATCACCGCGGGGCGGTCCGAGTTCTCGGTTCATCTGGCCCCCGCCGAGGAGTTCCCCCACCTGGCCGGCCCCACCGGCAAATCGGTCACCTTGAACGCGGCCGAGTTCTCCGAGGGGCTGCGACAGGTGGTACCTGCAGCCAGCGCCGATGACTCGCGTCCCATTCTCACCGGTGTGTTGCTGGCGGCGGAGGCTGACGGCCTCCGCCTGGTGGCCACCGACTCCTACCGGTTGGCGGTGCGTGACCTACCCGGGGCGAGCGTGCTCGAGGAAGGCCAGGAGGTCCTGGTCCCCTCGCGAGCACTGGGGGAGTTGACACGTGCTCTCGGCGATGCCGCAGAGGTTGTACTCGTGCTGGGTGAACGCGACGCAACCTTCGACATCGGAGCAACGAGGCTGACCACCCGACTCATCGAAGGTGAGTTCCCGAACTACACGGGGCTCATTCCGACCAGCCAGCCCAACCGCTTGACAGTGGGGAGGACCCCGCTGATCGATGCCATGCGTCGGGTGAAGTTGCTAGCTCGTGAGGCGACACCGGTGAGGCTCGTGATGCAACCCGACCGGCTCGAGTTGATTGCCATCACCCAAGACGTCGGCCAGGCCCACGAGGAGTTGGACGCGAAGTACGAGGGTTCAGACCTGACAGTCGCCTTCAACCCCGAGTACCTGCTCGACGGGTTGGAGGTCACCCCAGGTGACGAGGTGACGCTCGAAACCGTCGATGCCCTCAAACCGGCACTGATCCGCTCGGCAGAAGCGGTGGACTTCCTCTACCTCTTGATGCCGGTGCGCGTGTCCTGACCCGAGAACCTGCTCGGCATGAGGGTGCGCCGGCTCTGGCTGACCGACTTCCGCAACTACCGGGATGCCGACATCACACTCGGCGGCGGGTTCACGGTGGTGGTCGGTCCCAACGGCTGCGGCAAGACCAGCCTGTTGGAGGCCATCGGCTACCTGGCTCGACTGGAGTCGTTTCGTGGTGCGACGCTCGACACGATGGTCCGCCACGGCGCGGGCAGCTCAGTCATCAGAGCAGAGGCGGAGAGCCGGAACCGGGAGTTGCTCATCGAGGCGGAGTTGGTGCCGGGCGGCCGCAGCCGCTGCCAGCTGAACCGCCAACCAGTGCGCAACGGCAAGGAGTTGGCGTCATTGATGCAAGTGTCGGTGTTCACGCCCGATGATGTCCTCTTGGTGAAAGGGGGGCCCGTTCATCGCCGCCGATTCCTGGACGAGACGTTGGGAACGATGCACAGCCGAAACCTCGCCTTGCGTCATGACCTCGAGCGGGTCCTTCGTCAGCGGAACGCTCTGCTCAAACAGGCTGGCGGCCGCACCAACGCTGAGGTCGAGGCGACCCTCGACGTCTGGGACGGGCGCCTCGCCGAGGTCGGGGAGGAACTGGCGGCGCTGAGGTCTCAGCTGGTAGGCCGGCTGCAACCGGTCGTCGGGGATGTCTACGGATCCCTCGCCGAGAGCCGAGCGGCGACAGGACTGACCTACCGGCGTGGTTGGGCGGGTGATCTGCTGGGAGCCCTCAAGGGGTCGAGGTGTGAGGATCTCCGGAGAACGGTGACCACCGTGGGACCTCAGCGCGACGAGTTGGACCTGGTGCTGGGGGACCTACCTGCCCGAACGCACGCCTCACAGGGGGAGCAGCGGACGTTGGCTCTGAGCCTGCGGTTGGCCGGTCACCAGGTGGCGACCGAGACCCTCGGCTTCGCTCCCGTGCTGTTGCTCGACGACGTCTTGTCGGAGTTGGATGAACGGCGCAGCCGCCGGCTGGTGGGTGTCCTGCCCGAAGGTCAATCGATCATGACCACCGCCGGAGCCCTTCCGGAGGGAGATGTCCACCCCGAGTTGGTGCTGTCGCTCGAAGCCGGCAGGGTACGGTGAGGTGGTGTTGCGTTGAAAGGGGGATGGGGGAGCAGGCCGGCAACGGCACTGCGATCCTGACTGCCAATGGCTTGGACGTCCGCGGAGGAGTCGGGTGAACCCATCTCGCTGAAGCGCTCCCTCGATTCGGCATTTCGCCACATCGGAGCCGGGCCCTCGGCCACCGCAGCAGTGTCGGTCATCTTCGACGAGTGGACGCGACTGGTTGGCCTCGACCTGGCTGAGGTGTGCCGGCCTCTGGCTCTGGAGGACACCCGCCTTGTCATCGGTGTGAGCGATCCGGCTTGGGCCAGCCATCTGCAGTGGCTTGAATCAGATCTGGTGGCCACTGTCAACCGGGCCGCTGGCGCCGAGGTGGTGGCGACCATCGAGATCCGGGTGCGACCGGCCTGATCCAGTGCCATCGGGGGAGCTCTGGCGAGTCGGGCTCGGCACCCGCGGATGGTAAACTACAAAGGTTGTGATTTGGGCCGCTGACCAGCAGTTTTGTGGCAGCGGCGGGGTTGTCTGTCCCCCCGGCCGACCTCTCGATTCCGGTCTGTCCGACACCGCGTGAAAGGGCGCTCGTTGGCGCACGACAATGGGTCCTACGGGGCCGACGACATACAGGTCCTCGAAGGACTCGAAGCCGTTCGCAAGAGGCCTGGCATGTACATCGGGTCGACCGGACCATCTGGCCTTCACCACATGGTCTATGAGGTGGTCGACAACTCGGTCGACGAGGCGATGGCGGGCTACTGCACCGAGATCGACGTGACCCTCCTCGACGACGGTGGCTGCGAGGTTCGAGACAACGGACGCGGCATCCCCGTCGAGCGGCACTCGAAGTACCAGGACCTGTCCGCTGCCGAGGTAGTGCTCACCATGCTCCACGCGGGAGGCAAGTTCGGAGGGGAGGGCTACAAGGTCTCCGGCGGCCTGCACGGCGTAGGCGTGTCGGTGGTCAACGCGCTCTCCGAACGGCTGCAGGTCGAGATCTCTCGTGACGGGCACGTGCACGAGATGAGCTTTGCCGACGGCGGGGAGATCGTGGAGCGCCTCCATGTAGTGGGGGAGCGAGCCGCTGCCGAGGCCGGCACCGTCGTCCGCTTCTGGCCGGACCCCACGGTCTTCGAGGAGACCAACTTCCGCGCTCAGACTCTGGCCGAGCGGTTTCAGATGATGGCTTTCTTGAACGCCGGCCTGCGCATCTCGCTGGTCGACCACCGTCCGGGCGGCAATTCCGAGCCCCAGGTGTTCCAGTACGCAGGAGGCATTCGCGACTTCGTCCGCCACGTCAACGCGTCGAAAGAAGCGCTGTTCTCCAAGGTCGGCTTCTTCACCCAGAGCGAGGACGACTACGAGGTCGAGGTCGCGTTCCAGTGGAACACGGGCTACAACGTCGATGGGCTCCACTCGTTCGCCAACGGGATCAACACCATCGAAGGCGGGATGCACGAGGAGGGCTTCAAGAAGGCTCTCACCAACACGATCAACCGCTACGCCCGTGAGCGGGGGCTCCACCGCGAGAGCGACCCGAAGCTGCAGGGGGAGGACATCCGCGAAGGCCTCACGGCCATCATCAGCGTCAAGCTCAAGGATCCTCAGTTCGAAGGCCAGACCAAGGCCAAGCTCGGCAATGTGCCCATGCGGTCGCTGGTCGAGCGGGCGACCAACGAGAAGCTCGGAGACTGGCTGGGGGAGAACCCCTCCGAAGCGAAGCGTTTGGTCACCAAGGCCATTCAGGCGGCGCGCGCGCGTGAAGCGGCGAGAACCGCTCGCGAAGCCACCCGCCGCAAGTCCGCCCTCGACGGCGCCGGCCTTCCGGGGAAGCTGGCCGATTGCTCCTCGCGTGAGCCGCGCGAATCAGAGCTCTACATCGTCGAGGGCAACTCGGCCGGAGGGTCAGCCAAGGACGCGCGCGACCCCAAGACCATGGCGATCCTGCCCATCAGGGGCAAGATCCTCAACGTCGAAAGGGCCCGCATCGACAAGATGCTGAAGAACACCGAGATCCAGGCGCTGATCGCCGCGATCGGTGCCGGCGTCGGCGACGAGGAGTTCGACGTCACCCGGATCCGCTACCACAAGGTGATCGTGCTGTGTGATGCCGACGTCGACGGCAGCCACATCCGCACCCTCCTGCTGACCTTCTTCTTCCGCCAGATGAAAGATCTCGTCGAGCACGGGCATGTGTACATCGCCCAGCCCCCTCTCTACTCGACGACGTTCAACAAGAAGACGCTGTACCTCAAAGACGATGCTGCCAAGGCAGCGTTCCTCAGGGAGCACCCCAACCACAAGGATGAGTTCGCTCGGCTGAAGGGGCTCGGCGAGATGGATGCGTCCGAGCTGTGGGAGACCACCATGGACCCGGGTCGACGAACCCTCTTGCAGGTCACGGTGGAGCAGGCAGCCATCGCCGACGAGGTCTTCTCGATTCTGATGGGCGACGACGTCGAGAGCCGCAAGCACTTCATCCAGACCAATGCCAAAGACGTCCGATTCCTTGACATCTGAGGAGAGCGCCGCAAATGGCTGACGAGCTCCCACCTGCCGACGGTGACGCCGGCATCACGTTCGGAACGATCGAACCCATCGAGATCCAGGAGGAGATGGAGCAGTCGTTCCTCGACTATGCGATGTCGGTGATCGTCTCCCGGGCGCTACCGGACGTGCGCGACGGTCTCAAGCCGGTACACCGCCGCATCCTCTGGGCGATGTATGACGCCGGGCTCCGTCCGGACCGAAGGCATGTCAAGTGCGCGACGGTTGTGGGCGACGTGATCGGGCGGTACCACCCGCACGGCGATCAAGCGGCCTACGACTCACTCGTGCGCATGGGCCAGGGCTTCAGCCTGCGTCACACGCTCATAGATCCGCACGGCAACTTCGGATCCCCCAGCGACCCACCGGCCGCGTATCGCTACACGGAATGCCGGCTGACCAGCCTGGCGATGCGCCTGTTGGCCGACATCGACGAGGACACCGTCGATTTCGCTGCGAACTTCGACGGGCGGTTCGAGGAGCCGGAGGTCTTGCCGGCGCGATTCCCCAACTTCCTCGTCAACGGGAGCCAGGGGATCGCAGTGGGGATGGCCACCAACGTTCCGCCTCACAACCTCGGGGAGGTCATCGACGCCACCATCCATCTCATCGACAATCCCGACTCTGCCGCCGAGGCCCTCATGGAGTTCGTGAAGGGCCCGGACTTCCCCACCGGCGGCCAGATCATGGGACGGTCCGGGATCGCCGACGCCTACCTCACGGGCCGCGGATCCATAAAGCTTCGCAGTGTCGCCGAGATCGAAGAGAGCGGCAGGACGCCACGAATCGTCGTGACGGAGATCCCCTACCAGGCCAGCGTCGAGCAGATCGAGCAGAAGGCCGCCGAGCTGGTCGATCGACGCGAGCTCGAGGGAGTCAAAGACATCCGCAACGAGTCGGCGCAGGGCAACACCCGCCTCGTCTTCGAGTTGAAGAAGGACGCACCGGCGCTGGTGATCCTGAACAACCTCTACAAGCACACTCCGCTGCAGACGAACTTCCCGATCAACATGGTGGCCCTCGTGGACGGGGTTCCCCGTGTTCTCAACCTGCGGGACTCGATCGCCTCGTATGTGTCGCACCAGACCGAGGTTCTCACGCGCCGATCGGAGTTCCGTCTGGAGAAGGCGCGCAGCCGGGCGCACATCGTGGAAGGGCTCATCAAGGCGATCAGCCTCATCGACGAGATCATCGTGACGATACGCGCTTCGGCGAACCGCTCAGTCGCACGCGAGGCACTCATGGGTGAGCCCTTCGAGTTCACCGAGAGGCAGGCCACGGAGATACTCGACATGCAGCTCGGCCGGCTCACCCGGCTCGGTCACGAGGAACTGGAGAAGGAGCTGAGCGACCTGCGACAGGCCATTGCCGAGCTCGAGGCCATTCTCGCCGACGAGTCCAGGCTCAGGGCGCTGATGAAAGACGAGCTCGTGGCGTTGAAGGAGGAGTTCAGTGAGGCGCGCCGGACCACTGTCACCATCGACCCTGGGGACCTCGACATAGAGGACCTCATCGACGACGAGGATCTCGTCGTCGTGATGAGCGCCAACGGCTACATCAAGACGGTCTCCATCGACGCGTTCCGTACGCAGGCTCGGGGCGGGCGAGGGGTCACCGGGGCGACGTTGCGTGGGGAGGACTATGTCCGCGACATAATCCACACGACCGCCCATGCCTACTTGTTGTTCTTCTCGAACCGAGGGAAGGTCTACCGGGTCAAAGCCCACGAGATCCCGATGGCCAACCGGACTGCTCGTGGCACAGCAATCGTGAACCTGCTGCAACTGCAGCCCGAAGAGCGAATCCAAGCGATCATCGACACCCGCGACTACGAGACCAATAGGTTCCTGTTCTTCGCTACCAAGCTGGGGCAGGTCAAGAAGACCAGGTTCAACGAGTACGACTCCTCGCGACGCGACGGGCTGATCGCCATCAACCTGCGCGAAGACGACGAGCTCGTGAGGGTCATACCGACCAACGGCGACGACGACATCGTCCTGGTGTCGCAGAAGGGCCAGGGGATTCGCTTCTCGGAGGAGGATGTCCGGCCCATGGGTCGCTCCGCGGCTGGTGTGCGGGGCATGAAACTCCGCGGCGGTGACGTCGTCGTGGGCTGCGATGCCGTCCGCGCCGAGATGAGCCTGTTGACGATCACCGACGGCGGGTACGGCAAGCGGACGCCGGTGGAGCAGTTCGGCACGCAGCATCGAGGTGGTCAAGGCGTGCGCGCCATGCGCATCCACGAGGGCAAGGGTCGTGGGGTCGTCTCCGGGTTCACGGTGGGGACCGACGACGAGATCTTCGTGATCGCCTCCGGGGGCGTCATCATCCGGATGTCGGTCGGCGACATCTCACAGCAGGGCCGGGACGCCACCGGTGTGCGGGTGATGAACCTAGAGCCGGAGCAGCAGGTTGCAGCCGTCGCCCGTGTTTTGCAAGGCGACGAGGAGGTCTAGCTGGTCGGGGCAGTAGCGGCGCGCTGCGTTGAACACAGCAGGGCACTCATGGAACTACGTGAATGATCGGGGCTAGACTCGCCGCACCCGCCTTCCCCTCTTCTGCCCTTCCCCCGCAGAGAGTCGTCTCTTGGGATGGGAAGCCATGCGTGAGCGAGGCCAGGCCGCACCACTCGTACTGATAGTGCTCAGCGTGACCGTCTTGATGCTCGTGGTGATCAGCGCGGTGGGCAGGGCGGTTATGGATCGGGCGCGGGCCCAGACCGTTGCCGACGTCTCCGCCTTGGCCGGCGCGGTGACGGGGGAGAGCGAGGCGGCCGATCTGGCCGCGGCGAACGGCGGTGAGCTCGTCAGCTTCGAGACGGCCGGCGAGGTGGTGGTGGTGATCGTGGCCGAAGGAATCGCCCGCGCCAGCGCTGCGGCCACGGCCAGCGGGGAATGAGTTTCGCTGACACCGTCACTCGAGACCCCTGGCACTACACTGCTCGGTGTGTCACCGGAGCGCACCGACCTGACAGCGGAGGCCGAAGAACCCTCGGACGTCACTGTCAGCGCCGCCGAGCCGGATTCCGGCCACGAGGGGCGCGAGGGATCAAACGGTTCGGAGGAGAGGCCGTCGGTCGAATCGGTGCAGTTCGACGCTACCGTGCAGACGGCTCCTTCGAAGGGTCTCCGTCGAGTCACCCCGACCCAGCGCATGGGCTATCTTGCCCGCCGCCGTGCCACCCGGTTCAGGGCCAAGAAGGTCCGGCGGCTGGTTCGCCACATCGATCCCTGGTCGGTCCTCAAGCTGTCGTTGCTGTTCTTCATCTGCGTGTGGGTGATCTTCATGATCGCCGGCGTGATGCTGTGGAGTGTGGCGGTCACGTCGGGGACCATCACCAACGTGGAGAACTTCGTCGAGGAGTTGTTGGCGCTACCGGAGTTCCAGTTCGACGCCGATCTCCTGTTCCGCCGCGGTGCGCTCATCGGGCTCATCATGGTGCTCGGCAGCACCGGCGCTGTCGTGCTCGGAGCGGTGATCTTCAATCTGATCAGCGATCTGATCGGTGGGGTGTGGATCACGGTCATCGAAGAGGAGACGGCGCGGCCCTCACCTGATTCAGCGCCGGTCCCGTAGTGCCGGTAGGGTTGCCGGACCGCCGGGTCCGCAAGTCCTTGACGGGGCTATAGCTCAGTCGGTTAGAGCGCACCCCTGATAAGGGTGAGGTCGCTGGTTCGATTCCAGCTAGCCCCACGGAGACCTCTGATGTTCCGGGTTCCTCGCCTGTCGGCTCGGTTGAGATCGTGGAGGTTCTGAAAACGTGACTCTTCGTCGAGCGCTCGGCGCTCTTGCATTCGCCGTGGTGATAGCGGCCGCCATCCGGCTGCGGGGCTCCGGTGGGATTCCTCCCCAAAAGGGAGGCTGGCGGGAGTTGTCCGGCCCGGAACTGCGATGACGAGCGAGTCCGGCGAGGAGTTGTTGCGACAGCCACCGGGGGCAGGCTGTTCCGGCGAAGCTGCGATGACGAGCGAGGCCGGCGAGTGGTGAAGGTTGCGGTGTTCGGCCTCGGCGCCGTCGGAGCGAGGGTCACCCGCCAGTTGGCGTCAACTGACGGGGTCGCCGAGATCCTCCTGTCGGGCCCGCATCGCGAACGACTCGAAGCTGTGGTCAAAGCCGTCGGTACGCGCGTGCAGGCCGTTCACGATGCAGAAGCGGCCGGGGAGGTGGATGTCGCGGTGCTGGCGGGGCCGGCGACGACCCAGCAGGGTCTCGCGCGGGCCCTCGTGACCCGTGGGGTGTCGGTGGTGTCGGTGTCCGACGCGCTCGACGACGTCGAGTACCTGTTGTCGCTCGATGACGTAGCCCGCCGGGCGGGAACGGTGGTTGCGGTGGGCGCGGGCTTCGCCCCCGGCTTGTCCTGTGTCCTCGCCGACCATGCCGCGGCCACCTTGGATGTCGTGGACGAGATCCACGTCGCGAAGGTCGGCACTGGTGGGCCCGAGTGTGCTCGCCAGCACCATCGAGCCTTCGCCGACGCTGCTCGGGAGCTTCGCGATGGGTCATGGGTCGAGTACCGATCGGGCTCCGGCCGGGAGTTGTGCTGGTTTCCCGACCCCATCGGGGCCCGCGACTGCTATCGGGCTTCGTTACCCGACTCGGTCCTGCTGGCGGCGGCTTTTCCCGGCGCCCGCCGGATAAGCGCGCGCCTGTCAGCGTCTAGACGCGATCGCCTGACCGGCCGGTTTCCGATGATGCGACCACCCCATCCTGAAGGCGGACCGGGTGCTCTGCGGGTCGAGCTGAGGGGCTGGAGGGCCGGCGAGTACCGCGTTGAGGTCCTCGGTGTCATGGACCGGCCGGCGGTGGCCGCCGGCGCGGTGGCCGCGTTGGCTGCGACCGAGATCGCCAGTGGCCACGTCATGCGTGCCGGGTCAGCGGGTCTGTCCCAACTTGTCGAGGCGCTCCCGTTCCTGCATGAACTGCATCGCAGGGGAGTCCGGGCGGCCACCTTCGAAGGCCGCGCCCGTCACATCGCGTGAGGAATTTCTTCAGTCGGCCACTGAAAGTGACGAAGAGGGTCATGAGCACTTACCCGGGGACGCGCAAACTCGACTCCCGTAGAGAACCTTTGAATTTCTTCTAAAGGTTTCGCCCGCGCGCGCCGACACCTCCTTCGCTGGTCAGGAGATGGAGGGCGAATGACCAATGGGCGAAACCACTGACACCACCCGCCTCATCGAGGAGAACCTCCCGCTCGTCAAGCACATCGTCTTTCAGGTGGCGGTTCACTTTCCCCGTCACGTGGACCGCGACGAGTTGGCCCGGGCCGGTGCGTTGGGCCTGGTGGAGGCCGCCCGGCGTTTCGACGAATCCCGGGGCGTGCCATTCGATCGATTCGCGGCCCAGCGTGTTCGTGGAGCGATCCTCGACGCGGTAAGGGCTGCTGACTGGGCCCCCAGGTCGGTCAGGAATCTCGCCCGCCGTCTGGAGAGCACTGAGCAGAAGTTGGCAACCGAGTTGGGCCGCGTGCCGAGTGTCGGTGAGATGGCCGATGCTCTCGGCATGTCACGGGAGGACCTGAATCGGCTGCAAGACCGCCTCTTCCGGTCGGTCGTGCTGGCCCTCGAGCACGAGGTCAACGACGGTCAGGAGGAGGACCTCACCCTGGTCGACGTGCTGGTCGACCAGTCCTCGATCGAGCCACTCGAGGAGCTCGAAACGCGTGAGCTGCACGCCTACCTGCGGGACGCCGTCGCACTACTGCCCGAGAGGCAGCGCCTGGTGATCGTCGGGTACTTCCTGGAGGGCAGGACATCACAGGATCTCGCCCGGTTCCTGGGTGTGACCGAGTCGCGGGTTTCGCAGATGCGCTCGGAGGCGCTGGGCATGCTCCGCGAGGGGATCGAGGCGCAGTACAGCGTCCCGCCGCGAGAGAGCGAGATCAACGGGCGGGCAGCGCGGCGTAAGGCGGACTATGCCAATGCCATATCGGAGCGCAGCGGATGGACGCGGCGGATCGATGAGATCGACATCGAGTGCCCCGTGCACGAGCTGTTGCGTGTCGAGGAGCTCGAGGACATCGAGACATCCGTCGCCTGACGGCGGGTCGCTGTCGTCGTCGGGTCATGGTGGGGGCGCAGCGGGGCTGTCCGGCGCAACGGTGGGCGCGGAGGTCCGCGGTAGCACCGCGACGAGTCCGGCGAGGATCACGACGGCCACGATTGCGCCCACGGTGAGCGCTATCAACGCATGAGCCGCCGCCGGGTTCAGCGTCGTTGGCAGTACCGGCTTGGTCAGGTGCCCGAGCACGAGGACCGCCCACGGGGCGAGCACGGCAGCAGAGACGAATGCTGCCAGCATGCCAACCCTTCGCCGGGCGAGGGCTATGGTCAACGCTCCTGCCACGAGACCGCTGCACGCCAGTGCCAGCGGCAGAGGTGATGGTCCCAGCGCAGCCGGTTGAGCTGCCTTCTCGGTGGCGCTGACCAACACCGCCACCGAGCCGGCGACCGTCGCGCTGATCCCTATCGTCACGACCGGAGACCGGCGGCCGAGGGCGAGCACCGTTCCGGCCGCGAGCAGGGCCAGGGCTCCCCAGATCCACGCCTTCTCCGCTGGTAGGACGAACAGCTCACCGTGGACCGTGACCGGCTCGCCCTCAACCACCAGATCGAGCTCCCACTCGTTGACGAGGTGCACCTGGGATCGGTCGCCGACCGAAGGTGGGAGCGTGTCAGGGACCATCCAATGCGTTCGGTGATCGTGCCAGGCATAGGTCCCGTCGTCGGCGACCACCTCCCATTCGGGCTGGGCATCGGCGTCGGCATTCGCTGGAACAGCGACGTCCTGGTAGCGATCCTCGTTCAGGTACCGGGCCGGCGAGTTCCGGTTCACCGATACCGTTCCGTCGGCGTCGATGCGAACGTACGGTTCGCCTTCGTATCCCAGGACGGTCGCTTCGGTTCCCTCGTCGACCACGATCTCGATGAACGAGTCACCACCGAGGACCTGAAGTTCTACGCCGGGGGCCGGCTCGGTGTCGCTGATGCTGGATTCGTAGTCGGTGGGGCCGGCCGGGTCAGCCGAAACGGGCTGGGGGCCGGCGACGATCACCACGGCGAGCGCGACTGTCTGCGCGAGCACAGCCCGGCGAATGGGCCGGCAGTAGCGGGTCGACCCGGTGATGCGGCCCAAGTGTCACCTGCCGGCGGCTCGGCGCCTTCGCTGCCTCGACCCATGCCCCGAACGGGCCTGGGCGAAGCCGATGGCTCCTCCGAGCGCGGTGGCAGCGCCCACGATCGCCGCCACGACCCCGACGGCCCAGTTCTTGACGACCCCGGTTATCTCACCGCCGCTCTGTGCCAACTGCTCCGCCTCCTCGAGCGAGATCGGCTCGTCGCTCTCGTGGTCGTCATCTCCGGCCGGGTCGTCGCTCTCGTGGTCGTCGCTCTCGTGGTCGTCATCTCCG
This sequence comes from Acidobacteriota bacterium, assembly GCA_003577145.1. Classification (GTDB taxonomy): domain Bacteria; phylum Actinomycetota; class Acidimicrobiia; order Acidimicrobiales; family Microtrichaceae; genus ATN2. The sequence continues at coordinate 150,238 of QEUP01000017.1, forward strand.
GCCGGGTCGTCGCTCTCGTGGTCGTCATCTCCGGCCGGGCCGTCGCTCTCGTGGTCTTCGCTCTCGTGGTCGTCATCTCCGGCCGGGTCGTCGCTCTCGTGGTCGTCATCTCCGGCCGGGCCGTCGCGGTCGTGGTCTTCGCTCTCGTGGTCGTCATCTCCGGCCGGGCCGTCGCTCTCGTGGTCGTCGCTCTCGTGGTCGTCATCTCCGGCCGGGCCGTCGCTCTCGTGGTCGTCGGGGGCACTGCCTGCCGCCGGAGGTGCGGCGCAGGCCGTCAGCAACACCAGGATGGCCGCGAGCAGTGATGTGATCACGATCTTCTTCATCGGTCTCCTTCTCGAAGCTGCCAATGTCATCAGCACACGTCGGCTCGCTGCTGGCTGTCGCCGGCCAGCTGCCACTGGCCTGCCCCGTGAAGCACTATTTGCCGACCGGCACCCGCAGCGTCGCCCGCTCATCTTCGAATTGCGACGGTCGGGTGATCACCTCTACCTCCCAGTCGCCCGGGATCGGCAAATCGACACCGGCGAGCAGGTAGTGGCCCGACCCGGCGTCGAAGGGCTCACGGCTGATCGGGCCGAGGTCGCGACTCGGCAGCGAGAAGAGCAACTCGACTGCGGATACCCCTTCGTCCACCCGGCCATTCTCGTCGAAGAAATAGAGGTGTACCTCATTCTGGTCCCCTGCGCGGTTGGGATCGACGACGACGTTGACCTCGCCGTCTCCGATCGGAACGGTGGCGCTGTAGTACCCGCTGATCCCGGCCTCGGACGCGGCCGGTGTGAGGTTCACGAGCACGGCGGTAACTGCCAGCACGAGAACGACCAGGCCGACCTCGAACCTCATGGTGAGCCTCAGTTGCTTCCAGGTTGCACTGTCGACGGAAGCCCTGACCGCTGGGACGAGGCGGAAGCGGTTGTACACCGCCAGCGACAGGATGGCGGCCACCAGGGCGAGCTTGACGGCCAAGGTCCAGCCATAGGCGGTCGCGGTCAGTGCTCGCCAGGCGCGTACCTCGACCCAGGCGAGCAAGCCCCCAGCCACGACCGCGGCAACGAGAGCGAACCCCGCGATCATCGAGAAGCGGTCGACGATGTCGGCTGCACCAGCGGGATCGTCGAGGCGACGCCGCTCCTGCCACAGCAGCAAGGCGGCGAGCAGGCCGCCGGACCACGTTGCCGCGGCCAGAACATGCAGGAGGTCGGCAGCTGTGACGAGTGCGACGGGGCTCGTCGACCGGTTGTGTCCAGTCAGCACAAGTGCCACGCAGGCCATGGCGCCACCCACAAATCCCGTGATGCGCGGAGCCCGGCGGCCACTCGACAGGCCCACCAGAGCCAGCCCGACGACCGAAAGAGCGGTCGCCAGCCCCACCCCGTCACCCAGGACAGCGGACACGACAGCGCTGTCGAAGAGCGCCCGGAACCCGGTACCGGTAGCAAGTGCGGCTTGGATGGGGATCGACAGCAGCGCTGACAGCATCCCGGCGATGGCACCGACCCTGATCACGGCTACCGTTCGTCGGTCCGGCGCCTTGCGCAAGGCGGTGGCGAGCCATGCGCCCCCCGACGCGATCAGAGTTCCGGTGTAGATCACCCAACGGGCGACCACTGCGGCCAGCTCCCACCAGCGATCTCCCGAGCCGAGGATCGCGTCGAGATCGACGTCATCGACGGGGGAGCCGGGGCCCACCGAGAAGACGATGGCTCCCCGCACCGGATGGGTGTCGGAGGACTGGACCCGGTAAGAGACGACGTAGGTACCGTCGGGTATTTCGCCTTCGAGCGTGACGGTTACCGTCATGGCGTCATCGCTCAGGACGGGCTGGCCCGTCTGCACGGGGATATCGCCAGGGCCGAACACACGTATCCCTCCGAGGTCTACCGACACGCCCTCGTTGAAGGCCAGCGTGACAGCGGAGGGTGCTCGATCGAGCTGTTCGCCGTCCGCGGGAGAGCTGGACACGAGGACGGCATGTGCGGAAGCGGGGGAAGCCCAGCAGAGGGCGAGAACGACGCCCGCAGTCGCTGCCAGGAGGCGCCGCGGCGGTCTCACATCAGGTGCCCGAGCCGGAGAGCACCGCCAGGACCCTGTCGTGGACGAGGCCGTTCGAGCCGACCCCGCTACCTCCGGAAGGATCGACTTCGCCGGTGAGGGTGGTGAAGCAGCCGCCGGCTTCGGAGAGGATCACGCTCATCGGTTCGAGATCCCAGCGGGCTGCTTCGGGGTCGACCATTACGTCGACGCGTCCGGTGGCGACCAAGGCGTAGCCGTAGCCATCACCCCAGGTTCTCAACTGGAAGCCGGCGCTCTTGGCGCGTCGAAGCATCTCGTCTGACCATGCCTCGTAGCCGCTGGTGGTGAGAATGGCACCAGACAGGTCCTCTGTGCGGCTGACCCGGGCGGGTCGCCGGTTGCAGAAGCAACCGAGCCCCCGACCCGCGTAGACGGTCTCGTCGAGCGCGGGAAGGTTGATCACACCCAGCGCCGGACCGTGCCGGTCGGTCATGGCCAGCAGGTTGCAGTAGAGCGGAACCCCAGCCGTGAAGGCCTTGGTGCCATCGATCGGATCGATCACCCATTCACGGCCGCTGGTGCCCTCGCTCAGGCCTTCCTCTTCCCCGATCAGGGTGTCATCCGGGTGGAGCTCGGCAAGGCGCTCACGCAGGTACCGCTCGGCGGCTCGATCGGCATCGGTCACAGGCGTGCCGTCCTCTTTGCGGTCGACGCTCAGGTCATCGGAGCCGAACCAGCCGAGGGTGATCCTGCCCGCTTCCCTGAGCAATTCCACCGCTTCGTTCATGAGTTCGGGGTCGATGGGATGGCTCATCATCGGATCATGCTCCATCGCGGTGCTTGCCTCCCAGTCAGGGGAGTGCAGCCGGCAGGTGGAAGATCCCGGATCGCGTCGTTCAGTCGGGCCTATCGGGTGCCGATGAATCGATCACGACCCAACAGAGGCGTAGAGAGATGGCGACCATCAGAACCACCTGTCCCAACTGTGGTGATGTGAGGCTCAAAGTACAAGAGGTGACGCTTCGCATCTGCGAGGACGACAACTCGGGGGAGTGCCTGATCAGTTGTCCCCGGTGCCGGACTCGGTTCACCAAGGAGACCGACGACCGCATGATCGTCGTCCTGACCGCTGCCGGCGTGGACGTCATCTACTGGTATCTGCCGGCAGAGATCTACGAGCGGCCCTCCATCACGAAGCCTCTGACCCACGACGACCTGATCGACTTCCACACCCTTCTCGAAGACGACGACGCAAGCGTCATCGAGCAGATCACGGGTCCGGTTTGAGAAACCGCCGATGCGGTGACCGACCCAGGCTGCCGGTTGAGATCCGCGGATTGGTGGTACCTGACGGGGCCGGGCCCTCCCGGTAGACGATCGGTCAAGCTGGATCGATCGTCGGTGCGTCGATCCTGATCAGCAGTGCCAGCCCCGCGATGACAACGGCCATGCCAACCAACTGCCAGGCTACGACCGCCTCACCGAGCACCAGTGCCGCTCCTATCGTCGACAGCACCGGGAGTGACAGGGTGAGCGTGGACGTCAGGGTTATGGGTAGGTATGCGTGGGCCCAGTTCATCAGGAGATGACCCGTACCGGGGACGAGAGCCATCACGGCGACCAAGCCCAGTTCCGATGCCGACGGTCGTGCCAATCCCCCTTCGCTCAGCAACGCCAGAGGCAGGACGATGAACGGACCTATGACAAGGACAGCGGTCTGGTACTCGATGGCGCCCAGGTGGTTGCGGGCCTTCTTGGATGCGACGAAGTACCAGGCCCACACTACGGTGGCCACAAAGGCCAGTGCGTCCCCGGAGGGGCTCCACACGGGTGACCCGGTGGATCCGAAGACGACGAGAGTCACACCGGCGAGAGTGACCGCGATGAGGGCGACTGTTCGGGGGTTCAGCTTCTCGCCGAAGAGACGCTCGGCGACGAACAGCAGAAGTATCGGTTGAAGTGCCGCGATCACGGTGGCGTTGGCGACCGTCGTCCACTTGATGGCGGTGAAGAAGATGCAGATGTCGAGTGAGAACGCGACGGCACCCGGAAGCGCCAGGCGGATCGTGCGCCAGGTCAACCTTCCCCCGGTCACGGTGAGAACTGCCGCGTAGACCGCCGCGCCGACGACGATGCGGTAGAAGGCCAGTTGAACTCCGGGGAGGCTGACGTACTTGGCCAGCACGTTGCCGCTGCTCCAGAGCAGCATCGTGGTGACCGCGGCCAGCATTGCGGCGCGGGGCTCGTCACGGGTCAGGCTGGCTGTGGTGACGGCGCGGGACACGTTCAGATCACCGGGACCCTGATCGGGCGGCCTCTTCACCGATTGCAGGTATCCCGAGATCGTCGTTCGTCGCCAGCGGCAGGTAGGTGATGTTCTCCGACCGGAAGCGTTCCGCCAACCCGCTGCCCCGGTCTATGAGGGCTGTCGCGGCGACGATTGTCGCTCCGGTTGCGCGGACGACGTCAACGGCTTTGAGCATGGAACCGCCGGTCGTCACGACGTCTTCGACCATCAAGACGCGACTCGATTCGTCGAGGCGGGCACCTTCGATGAGCTTGTCGGTCCCGCGGCCCTTGGGTTGCTTCCTGACGACGAACCACTTCGTGTCGCAGAGCACGGCGATACCGTGAGCGAACTGGTCGGCCCCCATCGTCATGCCGCCCACGGAATCGAAGCCCACCTCCCGTTCGGACATGGCCTCGGTCATGGCGTTGCACGCCAGAGCGAGGTGGTGGCCTTGAGCCAGCGCCCGCTTCCCGTCGCAGAACCAGTGGGAGAGTGCACCGCTGGACAACTCGAAGGGCTCCTCGCGGTATTCGAGGCAGTTGTCTCTCAGATGCCGGACGAGCTCTTCTCGTTTGGAGGCCACCGGCAGAAGCTATATGGAGGGACCGCTTCACAACTAGCGAGTATCCGCCGGCTCTGCCTTTCCGCCAGGAGCCGCTTCATCGAGCGCCCGAATCCGCCGACAGGAGAAGGGTGGACCCGTTGCAGTTGGCCCAGGTGGAGACGCCCGTCAACCACACGATCGCCACTGCGATAGGGGTCGTTCTGACCTTGGTGCTGCTGTGGATCGCCTTCATCTCGCTTTCCAGGAAGTGGCGGGTGGACGACGTTCCGACATCGAAAGTCGCAGGTGCGTTCATCGGCGAGAACGAGGTGACCGGTGTCGCCGAGTCGGACAATCCGTTGATTGGAGTGTTCACCGGACGATCGTGCTTCTGGTACAGGTACAAGGAGGAGAGGCGGACCGACTCGGTTGACACCCACGATGACCGGAGCGGCAGGTGGACCAAGGTGCGCTCCGGGGAGCGCATGATCCCGTTCAGGATCCGCGACGACACAGGAGCGATGTGGGTCCGGCCGAAAGGCGCGGAGTTCAATGGCGGTGAGACCCGCGTGTTCACACGAGGCGACCGCCGCTACACAGAGACAGCCTTGCGGCTCAACGAACCGACCTATGTGATCGGCCCGGTTCGCTGGTCGGATGACGCGCCGGCCCCGTTCTTCACCCGGAGCCCGGATTCGGCTCGCGACCTGTACATGATTGCGCGGGGGACCGATCGGCAGGTCTCGCACCGGATGGGCTGGCTCGGGTATGGGGTCGCCCTGCAGGCCGTCGCCCTGGCCGTGATCACGCCATTCCTCGGGTACTCGACGTTGGAGACAACGGCGGGTGAGTCCACCATCCAGTTGCGGTTCGTCACTGACGGGAGAGTGGGTCTGGCGGCGATCTTCGGCGGTGTCGTGATCGGCCTGTTGCTGTTGAGCTACCTGACTCACCTCTACAACCGGCTCGTCGCCTCCAAGAACCGGACCGGGATGGCGTGGTCGATGATCGACGTGCAGCTACAGCGGCGTACCGACCTCATCGGCAACCTCGTGGAGGTGGTCCGGGGCTACACGGCCTATGAGCGCCGGGTTCTGGAGGCCATCGCCTACCGCCGAAGCTGCCGCGAGGTTCCGACCGGCGCTGACATCAGCACCGCCGATCGCGCCTATGCCGGTCAACAGGGTGTGACCAAGGAACTGGTCGCCCTGGCCGAGGCCTATCCCGACCTTCGAGCAGCCGCCAGCTACCAGTCGCTGCTGGGGGCGCTGGCGGATACCGAGGATCGCGTGGCCTGGGCCCGCTCGTTCTACAACGACACCGTCACCGTGCTGAGAGACAGGGTGCGCACCTTCCCCGGGATCCTCTTGGCCCCACTGGTGCGACCCGGCAGCCGTGAGCTGTTCAGGATCGGAGCGGATGAGCGCGTCGTTCCCCGGGTGGATCTCAGCGATCGTCAGCTGCCATGGGCTGGTCCGCATGGTGACGACACCGGTCCACCGACGGGGGACCCGTCGATCCCGCCGCCCGCCGGCACGCCGTCGGCGCCTTCGCCCGGAGGGGGCTGGGCAGCCGAGGATCCGTTCAGCTCGAGGACGGGCGGCATCTCACTCGGTCCGTACGAGGAACGCACCCTGCGACCGGTACCGCGCGCGCAGAACCCCTCTCCGCCGGAGGGCTGGTACCCGGATCCTGTGGCCAAGCGTGATCGCGTGCGGTTCTGGAGCGGACGGGACTGGACGGTCTACGTGAAGCCGGGGGAGCGTTGTGAGGACTGCTCGGCCGATGCTCCCCCGCCCGAGCATCACCAGCGTGTGGCGGCCTTCGAGGAGCCCAAGGGCTGGCGCAGCGCCAACGCGTCCCAAACCTAGGGGTTGGGCCAGCCGCGGCACAGTGCCGGCGGGCGGCGGGATCGGCCTCAGCCGTAGGCTTCGCAGCTCACGTTGAGGCAGCGGTCGAAAGGAACGGGCTGCCACTCGGTGGGTGAGTACTTGAGGTGCTCGTAGCCGCCGGCAAGGTGCAGCCACTTGACCAGCCCCGTCTCGCACTCGTTGGGTCCGCCGCCTCCGGGAAACATGAATCCCTCGAAGCCGTTGTAGACGGTGAGCGCGCCCGGACGCTGTGTCGGGCTGGTCCTTACCGCGGCTACGAACTCTCCGGCCTCGTTCCACACGCGCAGGAGGCCATCGTCGGCAACACCTTTGGCTGTGGCGTCGTCGTCGTTCATCAGCACGAACGGCTTGCCGCGGTGCGTGTCCAGCAGTACCCGGTTGGTGGTGTTCATGGCGTGGATGCTCCAGCGGTTGTGCCCGCTGGACAAGCGGAACGGGTGGTCCTTCCCGCCCATGGGTGGAGGCTCTTTGTGCACGGGCAGATCTTCGCCGGCCTCGACGAACCACGGGTGCTCGATGAGGAACTGGGCGCGGCGGGTGAGGGTCGGGTACGGGTCGCCACGCTCGATGTGGTGACGCAGCGGAGCGTGGGTCTCCCGGGCCGGGAAGGGTGAGGCCTGGCCCTTCGCCATCGTCATCATTCCCCAGTCGGTGTAGCGGGTGAAGCCCCGGTCCCGGATCGATCGGAGGGTCGAGTCGGCGGGAATGGTGCCGGCAAGCACCGAGTCGCGGACCATCTCGTCTGCTACGTCCTCGTCGCTGGTCAGCGTCCCCTCGAGGGTGAAGCTGCCCCACAGCGCTCGGTAGCTCCGTCTCCTTCCCAGGCGGTCGGTGTAGCTGTCGAGCCCGCGGGAGGTGGCCCGTTCCTCGATGACCCGACACAGCTCGGCGAGCATCTCCCACTCGGAGCGGGCCTCACCTCGGGGCGGGGTTGCCTGATCTGTCATGCCGAGGAACATCGTCCACGGTGTCGGCATGCCGAAGCAGACCTTCTCGTACTGTTGGGTGGCAGGGAGCACGATGTCGGACCACAGCGCGGTCTGTGACATCCGGAAGTCACAGCAGACGACCAGCGACAGTTGGGGCCACAGCTCCTCGAGCAGGTGGGTCTTCCCGCCGCGTGACCGGCGCAGCATGTTGCCGGCTATCTCGATGAGGACACGTGGCGGTCGGTCGGGCGGTGGCGAAGCCACGCTGTCCCACCAGCCTTGCTCCATGGCCTCGTTCCAGTGATCGTCGAAGGCGCCCGGCATGGTCGGGTCTGCCCAGGCCGGGTTGTTCCACCGCTTGCGGTAGCCGGCGTGCCAGTACCAGAAGAAGACCGGCGGGACCATGCCGGCGACCCCGAGCTGCCCGCGCATCAGGTGGGTCGCGGCCAGCTCAGGTGTGAGGGTGGGATCGAAGTCGCACATCACCTCGACGGCTGTCTCGTAGGCGGCCAGGACCTGCTCGGCACCCTCGGCCCCGGGTACCTGCTTGGCCATGGCAATCGTCTGCCCGTCGAAGAGACCCGTCGCCCAGCCGCTCATGCCTGTGCCCTTGCGACCCCAATTGCCCGAGACGGCCAGCAACAGCGCCATTGCCCGCTGCATCAGGTCGCCGTGGAAGTACTTGGTCACCCCGGCGTTGGGGAGTATGCGGGTGCGCCCCGTGGCGATCAGCCGCGCGACCTTCCTGATCGTGTCGGGATGTGATCCGCACAACTCGCTCACCTGCTCCGGTCGGTACTCGGCGTCCAGCATCCGTCGGAGCCGGCACAGCAGCGGCTCGACCGTCACGCTCTGTCCGTCGGTCAGTTCGACTTCGATGCTGCCGGCGAGCAGCGGCTCGAAGTCGAGGTGGAGGTCCGCGGGGTCGGCGAGCAAGACCCCTTTGTCCGGGTGCGCGTGGAAGAAGCGGTCCTCTGCGCCCCCATCGCTGATGTCAGCCTCTCTCAGGTACAGGCCGGTGTCGTCGCGCACCAGGAGAGCGAGGTCGGTCTGGGAGCGTATGAAGCCGAGGTCGGCGAGGTCCTCCTCGAGGATGACCTGGGTCATCGCCAGGGCCAAGGCGGCGTCGGTGCCGTGCCTTACCGGCACGTGTATGTCGACGTGAGAGTGAGACGGGTTCACGTCGGGCGAGATCAGGATCAGGTTGGCTCCCCGGTAGCGGGCCTCGACCAGGTAGTGGAAGGCGCCGATCTGGGTGTAGGCGGGGTTGCAGTGCCAGATGAGGATGCAGTCTGAGTGGAAGTAGTCGTCTACCGAGGGCGCGAAGTAGAACTTGCCGAACACCTGGTGCAGGCCGGCCCAGAAGTCGTTGATCGATCCGTCCACGTCGAGGACCGTCCCGCCAAGGGCACCCATGAAGCGCACCGGACCGTGGATCACGCCCACCTCGGGAGATCCCTCGTGCACGATCGACTCGGGCCCTACCTCCTCGATGGCGTCGATGATCGCGTCGGCGATCTCCTCCAGTGCCTGGTCCCAGGTGATCTGTTCCCAGCGACCATCACCCCTCTCGCCCGCTCGACGAAGGGGGTGAAGGATCCGGTCGGGCGCGTCGAGCTGACGGCTCCAAGCCGCGCCCTTCTGGCAGCCCATGGGGTTCATGTCGGGCACGCCTTCTTCGACGACAGGAAGCGTCCCGGTGATCTCCTCCCGGATGACCTTGCCGTCTCTGACGAACACCGTGTAAGGGCAGTTGGCGGGGAAGCAGTCGACGCAGTGGCTGCCCTTGGCGACGCGGTCCCAGGTCAACCGGGAGCGGTAGCTGTGCTCGGTACTGCGACCTTCTGGCACCATCAAGTCGGTTCCACCCCGGTTCAGTCAGCCTTCGGGCAGCGCTCGGAGAGGATGCCTTCGACGATCTCGAATCGGTTTATCTGGTTGGTGCCTTCGTAGATCTGGGTGAGCTTCGCGTCGCGGAGGAGCTTTTCGACGCCGTGATCTCGCATGTAGCCGTGACCCCCCATGATCTGGATCGCGTCGAGGGCGTTGGCGACGGCCGCGTCGGACGCGAAGGTCTTTGCCATCGATGCCAGTTTCAGCGACGGCTGGCCCATCTGGGTGGAGTGCGCCGACTCGAGCACGAGACCACGCGCTGCCTCGACCCGCGTGGCCATGTCAGCCAGCATCAGCTGCATCGCCTGGTGGCCGACTATCGGCCGGCCTCCCTGGATGCGCGCCTCGGCGTAGTCCAGAGCGTGGTCGTAGGCCGCCCGCGCGATGCCGAGGGCGATCGCTCCGACGGGCGTTCGTGAAACGGACATGACCGCCCGGTTGATGAGCCAGCCGCTGCCCGGTTGACCGATGCAGTTCTCCTCGGGCAGGAAGACGTCGTCGAAGACGAGCTCGGCTGCCGGGCAGGCCCGCTGACCCATCTTGTCGAAGACCTGGCCCACGGAGAACCCATCGGTGTCAGTGGGCACAGCCAGGCAGATGCAGTTCTCCCTGATCGGGCCCGATGGGTCGAGGCTGGCGAAGACGGTCACGAGGCTGGCGAGGGATCCGTTCGAGATGAAGATCTTCGTCCCGTTCACGACGAATCCGCCGTCAACCCTTTCGGCTCGTGTTCGTGCCCGGGCTCCGGGGTGCCCCCCGATGAAGTCCGAGCCCATCTCGGGCTCGGTCGCCGCCAGAGCGGAGAGCTGGGGCTCGCCGGTCGGCCACGACGCGGTGAGAGGGACCACGAAGCGCTGGATCGCCTCGAAGTCGAAGGACAACAGGATTGGGGAGAGACCCAGTGCCGTGGCGCCGATGAGAACTGCACAGCCGGAGCAGGCTGCTGCGAGCTCCTCGCTGACCAGCATCGTCGAGACAGCGTCGAGGCCCTGACCGCCCAACTCGGCGGGCAGGGCCATGCCGAGCAGCCCCACGCCGGCCGCCTCCTTGATGAGCGCGTCACGAGCGGGGGAGTCGGGGTCGCGGTCCAGCTCCAGAGCAATGGGTGCGATGAAGCGCGTGGCGAACTCCCGTCCCCATTCCTGAGCCTCGCGCTGCTCGCTGGTCAGCTGGGTCATGCCGAGACCCGCCGATCGATCCTCTGGACCACCTCCCCGGCTGGGATGGTGTTGTCCGAGACCATGGCCACGAGCATCCCCGCGCCATCGGGGATCAGGTCCGCGAGGGGATCGTCGGGCCCGTTCTCGGAGCTGACCGTGGCGCTGCCGAGCTCCATGTCGCGAGGCTGCATCTCCAGGCGGGTCAGGGTGATCTCTTCGATCTCGATCTCTCCTGCGGGGCCGGGGATCAGCTTGTAGTTGAGCGTTGGCGCGTCGGCAGCGGCTGAGCCGGCGGCGTCGACCGGCAGCGGGCCCTGGAGCTCGCCTTCGAGCGTCAGGATGGGCCTTCCCCAGCGGGTGACCCTTCCCTCGAAGCGGGTCCCTTCCCGCTGCCAGGAGATGTCGGCGAGGCGCTTGGGCCAACCCGCGATCTCCCTCCCGGCGATGAGCGCCTCGTCGGTGGTCACGTAGATGTAGGGGACGTAGTTGCCTTCGATGTCTCCGAGCCGGACCGGTACGAGCACCACCAGCTCGTTGAAGGGGTGGATGCCCGTCTCGCCGGGGGGGTAGCTCAGCATGGTGATCATGCCGAGGCCATCCCCTGGTTCGAAGGCCGGGGGGAGGATCCTCTCGACGGTTTCGGCCACCGGGGCGAAGGGGAAGGCGACCATCCGCACGCCTTTCCAGGCGTGGGGCGGGGGTCCGAACAGCGGAGCCGACCAGGGCATGGTGATCGGGTAGTTCACGACTTGTTCGTCCATCGGGGTCCTCCTGGCTTCGTTTGCGTGGGGGTGCCTTTGTCTCTGTAGCGCTCGTTATAGTAACGTTCACTACATTACAGATGGAGTTGCTCGCCATCAAACAGCGGTTTGTAATGGCTGGCGGCGCTGTGCCAGCAGAACCAGGGGAGGTCCACCATGGCCACTGACACGATTCGCGCGGTGCGCTTCCACGGAGCCGAACTCGGCGTGGCGATCGACGAGGTCCCCTATCCCGCTCCGGGGAAGGGCGAGGTGGCGTTGCGGGTGTCGGCCTGCGGTTTGTGCGGCTCGGACCTGCACTTCCTCGAAGGGATGCCGGTGCCGGGCGGCGTGCCGCTGACCCTGGGTCACGAGCCGGCGGGCGTGGTGGAGGCGATCGGTGAAGGGGTGACGGCCTGGTCGCCGGGCGATCGCGTGGCGATAACCCTCGGCGCCGGCTGCGGTGAATGTCCCACCTGTAGAACCGGTCATCCCAACTCGTGCCCGTACCTGGTCGCTCCCGGGCTCCACATAGACGGCGCCTGGGCGGATGTCATGCGGGTGCCCGAGAGCACCCTCGTGCGGATTCCCGACGGCGTCTCCGATGTAGCCGCCGCAGTGGCGACCGACTGTGTCGCCACCCCCTATCACGGCCTGAAGTGTCGGGCGCGGCTGCAGCCCGGTGAGCAGATCGCGGTCATCGGTTGCGGAGGCCTGGGAACCCAGACCATCGCCATGGCCCGGCACCTCGGGGCAGCCGACATAGTCGCGGTGGACGTGTCCGCGGCTGCCCTCGAGCATGCCCGCGCCGCCGGCGCTACTGCGACGGTGCTGGTCGAGCCCGGTCGTGATGCCGCCGCCGCCATCATGGGCGCTCTGGGTGCGGGTGTGACTCTCGCTGTCGAGTGCGTCGGCCGGCCCGAGACCGTCGCCTCCGGAATCGGCGCGCTCGTCCCCGGGGGACGGGTGCTCATCATCGGGGTCGGCATGTTGCCTCTCTCGATCGGCGTGCCGCAGGCGCTGATCGCACTCTGGGAGTACTCGTTCATCGGCTCGTTCGGCTCGCACAAAGAGGACCTCGAGGAGGTGCTGCGCCTCGAGGCCGCCGGCGAGATCGACATCGAGTCATGCATCTCCCACCGGCTCGGGTTGGACGAGGTACCCGCAGGTCTGGAGATGCTGCAGTCCAAGCGCGACGATCCCCAGCGCATCGTCATGGAGACGGGCGTCGTTTGATCGAGGGCCTTCTCACACGACATGCCATCGGTGTCGGGCCGTTTCGGCCGGTGAGGCGCTCAGCGGTGGTGGCGCAGCCATCTAGCCCGCCGGTCCGGTGCCGCTCCGGACGCTCAGTTCGGTGAGGCGCTCAGCGGTGTTGGCGCAGTTCCAAGGGTCAGGTGCGAGCTGCGCCGAACACGGCATCCATGAACTCGTCGAGCCGCTCCTGGTCGTAGGCGATGTCGTAGCCCTCAGCGGTCTTCTCGATGGACAGCGTCGGGCAGAACTCCTCGTAGCCGTCGCAGAAGAAGTGAGGTGAGCCCTTCACGCCGCGCTGCCTGCCATCCTCGTACTCGCCGAGAGCACGGCTCGGGTACGAAGGGCGGGCGATCCCGTGCTCAGCGGCGACCTTCGCGAGGACTCCTTCGTCGCTGACGTCGAACCCGTCTTCGAAGAGCAGGCGGCGCAACGCCATGGCGACCTTCTCCCCGGTGCTCACGTCCTTGGCGTATGCGAGTGAGGTGAGCTCGAGGGCCGGCAGTGAGGTGCTGGGCCAGACTTCGGGGTCGAACCCGGTGAAGAGGTCGGGAGCAACGCTGCGGCGAAGGGCTCCGATCTTGGGGGCTACCGCAGTGGGGCTCAACATCTCGCTGTTGACGATCTCGAGTGGCCATGCCCGGACCTCGATCTCGATGTCGCGGGCCCCTCGGAGCTCTCGCTCGCTGAACAGGCGTGTCAGGCCCACATGCGTGAAGGGGCACACGATGTCGGCGAAGACAACGACTGTCGATCCCGTCATCCTCTCATCATGTCATTCGCGGGCCAGCACCAGATCAGCCAGTTGGCTACCGGGCGTGGCCGGCTCGACCGCTTCACCGGAAACGAGGTGAAAGCCCAGATGCTCGGCCTCGTCGATCTGGTCGCGGGAGACGGCGCCTGTGAGGACGAGCTGAACATCGGCCATGAGGTCGGTTTCGGTGGACCTGGCGTGGGCCGCGGGGACCGAGTCGAGGTCGCAAGCCGCGACGAGCACGGCAACGGGTGAGCGGGGGAGTGCCCCGCTGCTCAGACGCCACGCGTCAGGGCCCGTCACAGCGAAATCGGTGCCGGTGTCAGCCAAGCACTTGAGCAATCGGGCCACTGCCGAGCTGTCATCGAGGACGAGGCCGGCGGGAACGTCGAGGCAGAAGCGGTGCTCCGGGAGTTCGGTGGTGGACAGCAGGCCAGTGAGTCCCTCACAGAAGTCGACATCGTGGATCTGGTCGTGCAGCACGGGTAGGTGCACAACCGGAGCGCTGGGTCCGAGCTGCCTGAACAGGGTCGCCGACTGGTTCACGGCGTCGCGGATCATCTGCCAGCCGAGTGCTACCGCCACTCCCCCGGCTGCTGCCGTCCTGGCCAGTGTCTCACCGGCCATGACATCTTCACCTCGGCGCCACCGGGAGGAGGCGAGCGCGGCGAGGACTCTACCGGTCTCGAGCGCGATCATCGGCTCGTACAGGACATCGATCTCACCGCGGGTGACCGACAGCGCCAGGATGCGGCCTTCGCTTCGCCGCCGCCGGATCTCCTGGTCGAGGCCGGCGTGAGCGAACGAGTAGCCACCGCCGCTGAGCTTGGCGTGGTACATGGCGGAGTCGGCGGTGTTGGCGAGGTCTTCGATCTCGTTGTCGGCGTCCCCTTCGGCAATGCCGATGCTGGCCGAGAGGCGAACCGTCTGGTCGTCGACCGTGATCGGGTCCACCAGCGTCTCGAGGATGCGACGAGCAAGGGACCCGGCGGCGGTCTCGCTCCGGTCGACCACGAACACGAACTCGTCGCCGCCCCATCGAGCCATCAGATCCGTGGGCCGGACGAGCTTCCTGAGCCTCTCGGCGACTCTGACCAGGACGCGGTCGCCGAACTCGTGGCCGTGGTGGTCGTTCACCCGTTTGAATCCGTCCAGGTCGACGAACAGCAGCGCGTAAGGCTCACCGCTGACCCGGGATCGGGCCCTGACCATGGCGAGATGCTCTCGTAGGATCCCCCGTCGGGGTAGGCGGGTGAGCTCGTCGTAGCCAGTAGGCACCTCTCCGGTGTGGGTCCGGGTCTCCTGGATCGGCCGGCTCAGGGTGGCCAGCCAGCGCACCTCACCGCCGAGGCCACGCCAGCCGACGACGGTCTGGTGTGACTTGCTGACCGAACCGTCGGCGTCGTACACCGGTAGGTCGCCTGTCCAGGGTTCTCCGCGCAGGACCGCTGGGCGCACCTCCGTGTAGTAGAGCTCGAACGCCTCGGGTGGGTACATATCGAAGGTCGTCAGACGATCCGGGTCGTGTCCCATCGCGGAGTAGAAACGGCGGGCAGCCGGATTGAGCCAGATGACCCGTCCGGCGTCGTCGGTCACGCCAACCAACTCGGGCAGGCCTTCGACCAGTCGCAGGATCGCTTCGGGTGGGAGTTCGGATCCGCCGACCGGCCCATCGGGTGGATCGTGGTCGTTCGGCATGCACTCTACTCACTGGGTATCACGCCGACACCTCGTTGGCAACGCTCACCGCGCGAGGCCACCGAGCCTCGGGCCAGGGTTGCGCCCCGGCTCACTGCCCTCCCGAGCAACCGCTACGCGGCGCTCGGCGAGCGGTAGATTCGGCACCGGTGACAACAGGACGGGCGAGTCCCCATTGTCGAAGCGACTGCTGAGCAAGCTGACCACCTGGCTCGTCGTCGGGGTCATCGTCGGCTTCTTGATGGTCGTGGCCGTGGGGATGATCTATCCACCGGTGATAACCAACACCGGCGCCAAGATCGTCTGCAGCGGTCAGGTGACACAGGAGTCCGAGACCTACCGACCCGTTCCGGGTGAGACGACGACGACGAGGGAGTGGTACTGCCGGGACGAATCAGGCGAGCAGCGCGACATCACCTGGTTGGCAATAGGGGCCTCGTTCCTGTTCTTCACCGTGGCTTCGGGCATGTTCATGTTCCTGCTGGGCAGGGTGACAGCCCCGTTGCGCTCCACCGGCAAGGACACGGCTGTCCCGGTGCCGGTCGCCGTTGGCCGGTCCGAGGACATGCAAGCGGCTACGAGTGATCTGAGCGTGGACGCGCCGGTTTCGCACGGATCGACCCAGGACGACTCGTCTGCCGGCACGGCTGGGACTACCACTGCAACGAAGCCGGCCTTCGACTACTCCGAGCCGCGGTATCCCGACTCGGAGTTCAGCCGATCACGATTCCCCGACGGGGTCCGAACCACAGCCAAAGGAGACGTCGAGGAGGCCGAAGGAGACGTCGAGCACCTCGCCGAGTTGGACCGGTTGCGGCGCGACGGATCCCTCACGGAGGAGGAGTTCGAGATCCTCAAGCGCCGCATCATCGGCGAGGGTTGAGAGACACGAGGATAACGAGCGGTGCAGAACCCCTATGAGATGGAGTCAAGGAGCGGCGTCGGCTCGTTCGTCGCGTTCGTGCTGGTTTTCGGCGGTTGCCTTGCTTTCCTGGTCTGGTCCGTCTTGCGGATCGCCACAGGCTCCACAGCCGCCACCGAAGCACTCACGGCAGACGGTGGCGGTATGCCGGCGAGCACCACTGTTGCACCGGTGTCGGGTGAGGACACTGAGGCTGTGGTGGCCTTCGGCCAGGAAGGCCTCGAGGCGATCGAGGCGGAGACGGGGGCCGAGTACGCCACCGCCTATTTCATGATCAGGCCCGACACGCAGACCGTGGACCTCGGTATCGAGGATCCCGACATCCCCGGGGAGCAGAAGGTCCTCGACTACACGTGGCGCAACGGTCAGGTCGAGGGGCCGGACAGGGCCAGCGTTCCGCTGGTGGAGTTCGTCAACCTCAACGAACTGGACTGGGAGGCACTCCCGGGACTCATCGACCAGGCTCGCGTGCTCTACGACTCGGCGTCACCGGACACCCTTGTCAATCCCCGGGGCCTCACCTGGGTCGAGGTGGAATCCGGCCTCCCGTTCACCGAGGGCACTGTCATCCGGGTTCGCTTCGACGGTGGCGAGGCGCACAGTGGCGGCTGGGTGGAGTACGCGATCGACGGAACCCTGCTCGGAGTGCAGCCGGCCCAGTAGCCGGGGGCTCTCACGGCCCCGGATCAGGGTTAATCCTCCGCTAATGCTCCTCATCGTGTACTCACAGAGTGAGTCCACACAGTGGCGCCATGGACATGCTGACGCGAGTTGCCAATAAGGTCGCGGTGCTGCTCCCCATGGTCGTGCTCCTGGGATCATGTGCCCTGATAGGAGCGAACGGAGGTACGCCGCCGTCCACGTCAGTTCCCGACGAGGAGCCCGACCAAGGCGAAGGCGAAGAGCCGATCCACCTCGGGCTGTCGATCCACGTCGAGGGATTTGTCGGCGAGGACACCATCGAGCAGAGGTTCAGCGTCCACCGGGACATGGTGCTCGAGTTGGCCACCGACGCGTACGAGCACGGAGCGGTCGTGACCTTCGAGTTGGGTCCCAGTTTCGTCGCCGGAGTCGCCAACTTCGACGACGACGTGCTCGCTCAGCTCACCTCGATGGGACATTCGATAGCGGTCCACGCCGACGCGGGCGGTTCCGGAGTCCCGACCCTGGAGGAGTTCACGGCCGAGCTGACCGAGCAGCGCGAGGCGCTGGCGGCTGTCGGCTACGAGGTGAGTCACGTGTCGGGTATCTGCTCACGCGGACCCTGGGTGGAGGCGGCGATCCAAGCCGGGTTCAGCTCCGTCTCCGGCGGCGTCGAGTACTGCCTGACCTCTCTCGCTCCCGAGAACATGCCCGCCGGCTACGAGTGGGTCTACGAGTGTTCCGATCCCTCAACATGTCACGGCGAGGTATCACTCGAGGGGGACCAGCAGGTCGAGCCCTGGCGTACGTCTGATTCCTCGAACTGGCTGCTTCCCGATCCGGCCGGTGGGCTCGTGTACATTCCCGG
The DNA here is from genome assembly GCA_003577145.1 of Acidobacteriota bacterium. GTDB lineage: Bacteria > Actinomycetota > Acidimicrobiia > Acidimicrobiales > Microtrichaceae > ATN2. The sequence continues at coordinate 167,840 of QEUP01000017.1, forward strand.
GGCTCAAGGCGTGGACTTCAGCTGCATCGTCGGCAGGAATGTCAATCCTTGTTCCGAGGCCGACGAGGACATCGCCACCTACCTCACCGCCCTCGAAGAGGCCTTGGCTGTCTACGACGGGGACGGGACCGCGGTGTTCACCGTCACCTGGAGCTTCGGCGACGGGGTGCCCGACGGGTATGCGGACGACTTCTTCGCTGCGACCGAGAGCTACGTGAGCTCGGGCGACGCAGCCTGGGCGGGCCTGGACGACGTGGCCGCGCTCGTCCCGTGAGCTGGCTCGAGGGGCGGAGCGGGTTCGTCCGGCTCTGACCGCCAGGGCTCCCGCTCGAGGAGCCCGTGCTCCTCGGCGACACCGGGCAACCTGGGAAGCTCCTCGCGGCGCGGGTCCGGGAGCACCACGGTCTCCCCTTCGGTCAGGGTGACCTCGGTGCCCCAGTGGTGCACCACGGCCCATCGCCCTTCGAGCAGCGTGTAGCTGACGTCCTCGTGGCACACCGAGACCTCGATGAGCTGGGACCGGCGACGGATCCGGAACGTCATCCGTTCCCATCCCTCGGGGATGACCGGCTGGAACCTCAGCTCGCCGTCGTGGTCGCGAAGGCCACCGAAGCCGCATACGAGTGCCAGCCACACTCCACCCGCCGAGGCGATGTGGAGACCGTCCCGCACGTTTCCGGCCAGGTCGAGGAGGTCGATGAGTACCGCCCGGGCGAAGTACCTCGTCGCGCTCTCCATCAGTCCCAACTCGGTGGCCATGATGGCCTGGATGGAAGCCGAGAGAGATGAGTCGCCGGTGGTGAGCGGGTCGTAGTAGTCGAAGATCCGCTTCTTGTCCTCGTAGGTGAACCAGTAGCCGAGCAGGAACGTGGCGAGCACGACATCAGCCTGCTTGATGACCTGGTGACGATAGATCTCGAGTGGGTGGTAGTGGAGCAGGAGCGGGTACTTCTCCGCAGGCGTGTTGGCGAAGTCCCAGACCTCACGATCGAGGAAGGCGTCGTCTTGGAGGTGCACCTGTGCTTCGTCGTCGTAGGGCACGTGGATGTTCTCGGCGGCACGGCGCCACACTGCGAGCTCGGCGAGGTCGAGGCCTGTACGCCCGGCCAGCACCTCGTACTTGTCGGGACGGCGGACCCGCAACCACTCGACGGCGTCGAGTGCGACCAACAGGTTCTCGCGGGCCATCAGGTTCGTGTAGAGGTTGTTGTCGACAACGGTGGTGTACTCGTCTGGCCCGGTAACGCCGTTGATGACGAACTCGCCGCCCTTGCGGCTGCTGAAGAACCCGAGATCGACCCAGAGCCGTGCCGTCTCGACCATGATCTCGACGCCCTTGTCGGCCAGGAACTCCAGGTCGCCTGCTGCTCTGGTGTACCTGCTGATCGCCGACACGATGTCGGCGTTTATGTGGTACTGGGCGGTACCGGCGGCGTAGTAGGCGGAGGCCTCCTCGCCGTTGATGGTTCGCCACGGGTAGAGGGCACCGCGGTGGCCGACCTCGCGGGCCCGCTCACGTGCCTTGTCGAGCATGCCGGCACGGAAGTTGATGAGGTTCTTGGCAACGTGAGGGATCGAGTAGGCACAGAGCGGCACGACGAAGATGTCGGCGTCCCAGAAGTACTGGCCCTCGTACCCGGTCCCGGTGAGTCCTTTGGAGGGTAGGCCGAGTCCGTCCGCTCGAGCGGCGGACTGGAAGACGTGGAAGAGGTTGAAGCGAACCGCGGACTGCAGTTCGGGGGCTCCCTCGATGCGAACATCGGCCCCTGTCCAGAACTCGGCCATTCGCTCGTGCTGGCGCTCGAAGATCCGTTCCACGCCGACGTGAAGGGCGCGGTCGAGGCTTTGGTGAACCCTGAACTCGAGTTCTTCGTGCCCGGTGTTGGCCGAAGCGTGGTAGGCGGCGAACTTCGTGAGCCTGACCGGGCAGCCGCGCCGACCGTCGACCAGGAACACCTCGCGGGCCTGGTCTCCGCCACCTTCGAGGCGTTGTTCGAACTCGCACTCCGTCGTCATGGAATGCTCCACACCGCAGGCAACCGTCATGCCCGAGCTTTGGGTCCTGAGGCTGAGGACGACACGGCCATCGCCTTGTTCGTAGCTGACGGGCTCGAGCACGGAGAGGTCGAAGGGCCGGGCTCGTCGCGGGTCCAAAGGGCCTTCATCGGCGTAGGTCCGGGCCCGGGCCAACTCCGACGAGATGGTGAGTGTGGCGACGGAGTCGAGCAACTCGACCTCGTAGTCGATCACGAAGAGGTGACGGTGCTCCAACGATGCGCAGCGCCTGGAACGAACGGCCAGCCGGCGGCCGTCGGGCGTCTCCCACACGACCTGCCGGGAGAGGAGCCCGGTCCTCATGTCCAGGACGCGTCGGGCTTCGTGGATGAAGGAGCGGTCCATGTCCAGCGGCTCATCGTCCACGTAGAGCTTCATGAGGGTGGCGTCCGGAACCGGGACGATCGTCTGGCCGGTCTTGGCGAACCCGTAGGCCTCCTCGCCGTAGACGATGGGCCAGGTCTCGTGAAAGCCGTTGACCAGGGTTGCTCGTTGATGGCAGGGGTTCTCCTCCTCGAATGCACCTCTGACGCCGAGGAACCCGTTGGACATCGCGAAGAGGGATTCCGCCTGGGCCAGGAATCGGGGTGCGTAGCGCTTCTCGACGAGCCGGAAGGGCTCGTGGAGATAGTCGGACGGTGCTGCCTCCTGCCGGTAGGTGTTCCAGACGCGATCCCAGAGGGCGCCGCCGGAGTTGCTGCCCGTGCTCATCGGATCATCTCGCTCAGGTCGTGCAGGACGATGTCAGCACCGCTGTCGATCAGCGGCTGCTCGTTCCCGTGACGAGCCACGCCGATGACAAGACCGAAGCCACCCGCACGCGCTGCTTCCACCCCGGGGATGGAGTCTTCGACGACGACAGCTCGTTGCGGCTTCACACCCAGGTGGCCGGCGGTGTCGAGGTAGGTGTCGGGAGCGGGCTTGCCCGGGAGGTTTCGTTCAGCTCGAATCAGGCCGTCGACCTTGGCGTCGAACTGGTCGGTCAGTCCCGCGACCTCCAGGACGAACATCGTGTCGCGACTCGACGAGACGATGGCCGTCATGAGTCCTTCCCTGCGCAGGCGGTGTATCCATTCAACGGTGCCGTCGAAGGCCCGCACCCCCTCGGTCCGGAGCACCGCGCGCACCAGCTGGTTCTTGCGGTTTCCCAGGCCGCGTACGGACTCCTCCGTCGGCGGGCTGTCCATGGTTCCTTCCGGCAGGATGATGTTGCGCGAGGCGAGGAAGTCGCGCACTCCGTCGTAACGGGGTTTGCCGTCGACGTGTGCGAGGTAGTCCTCGACCTCGTCGAAGGGCGTGAAGATCTCTCCCCTCTCCTTCGCCCGCGACTCGAGGTAATCGTCCATCGTCCGCTTCCAGGCGGCCGCGTGGACGTCGGCGGTATCGGTGACCACCCCGTCGAGCTCGAAGAGGACAGCGTCGAAAGAATCGGAGTCGACTAGTGCAGGCACTGTGTCAACATCGTCGGCCATGGCGGTGATCCTATGAGGTGCGCCGACAACGTCCTGAGCGGGCTGCTGGAAGCTCCTCAAGTGACGTCACTGGCGAGCCGATCTAGCATCCTATGGCGGCTCCCATCGGGCCGTCTCGCGGCACGGCCTCTGGCTCATGTCCAGCGTGCACCGGCCGGTCCCACCAACGGAACTGCGTGAGGGGAGCTCATGGGATTCTTCAAGAAGGACAAAGCAGCACCAGCCCCGGGAGGGTCCGACGACTCCCCCCGGATCGGCGTGTCCGGCATGATGGCCAACCCCGCGGTGCTGGGGGGCCCATCGACGACCCCCTTGTCCCCCGATGACCCATTGCTTCAACCCATCGACGGCATCGGACTGGCGGAGTACGCGGCGGTGGCCCGCGAGGCCCAGTCGCGAGGTGTGACGACCGAAGAGGGGGTGGCTCAGATCGCCCAGGAGCAGGGGCACGATCCACAGGTCTTCGCCGCGGCGGCTGCGGAGTGGGTCAGCCGCATGGGCCAGTCGATGGTCGTGGGACAGGAGTTCCGCAGGCACCTCGGGGTCTAGCGCCGATCACAGACCCCTGGTTTGTGCTCGGCGAACCGGGTGGTCGCCGGCCACCAACGGAATGAGCCCCTCGGCCGCCGCGCCAGGAAAGCGGTCTTCAGCTCACCAGTTCGTAGTCGGAGATGTCCGGCGCGCTCATCTCGGCCCGGAAGCGGTCGAAGGTCCAAGGCCAGACCGCCGGGATCCCGCGGTCGTCGAGGTACCAGCTGCGACAGCCCGTCATCCAGACGGTGCCCTTGGCGGCTTCCTCTCTTTCGGCCTCGAAAGCCTCGAGCGCGGATGCAGAGGCGCTGATCTCACGGCACCTGCCCGAACGGATGCAGTCGATGAGCTGCATGATGTAGCCGAACTGCAACTCGGCGACCTCGATGAGAGAGAAGTTGCCCACGGGGCCGTTGGGGCCGTTGAGCATGAACAGGTTGGGGAAACCGGGGATGGAGATGGAGAGGTAGGCCTGGGGACGATCGCGCCACGCCTCGTCGAGACCCCTTCCGTTCCGGCCGGTTATCGCCATCGGTCGCATGAACGCGTCGACCTTGAAACCTGTTGCCAGGACCAGCACATCCAGTTCGTGGAGCCTCCCGTCACGGGTGCGCACTCCGTCGGGCACGATGGCCTCGATGCCTTCCGTCACGAGCTCGGCGTTCGGCTTGGCTATGGCCTCGTAGAAGTCGGGTGAGATGATCAGCCGTTTGCACGCCGCCCGGTAGTCTGGGCGCAGCTTGTCCCTCAGGTCGGGATCGTGGACGTTCTGCTCGAGGTTCGCGCGACAGGCCTCCTCGAGCAGCTTCATCTGAGGCGACTCGGCATCGACGACCGCGTTGGCGAAGCCGTCGGCGAAGAGCTTGGAGAGGTTTTCGTGAAGGTCCGCCATGACCTGCGGTTCGCGGCGGAAAGCCTCCCGCTCCTCCTCGGAGTACGCGGGGTTGGCCTGTGGGAGGATCCATTGTGCGGTGCGCTGGAAGAGTGAGAGATTGTCGACCTCGTCGACTATCGCCGACACGATCTGAACCGCCGTCGAGCCCGTGCCGATGATCCCCACCCGTCGACCTGCCAGGGGGATGCTGTGGTCCCAACGGGCACTGTGGAAGGTCGGGCCGCCGAAGGAATCCAAGCCGTCGATCTCGGGATACTTCGGGTGATGAAGGACACCGGTCGCAGCTATCACGACATCGACCTCATCTCGATGGCCGCTTGCCGTCGCGAGATGCCAGCGACCGCCCGTGAACTCACAGCTCACGACCTCGTCGGAGAAGCGGATGCAGCGCAAGAGGTCGTGCTCGCCGGCGATCCGCTCGAAGTACGCCTGGATTTCCGCGCCAGGGGAGAAGAGATGACTCCAGTCGGGGTTCAAGTCGAACGAGTAGCTGTAGAGGTGGGACGGGACGTCGCAGGACAGGCCCGGATAGGTGTTCTCCCGCCAGGTGCCTCCAACACGGTCGGCCTTCTCGTAGACGGTGATGTCATCGAGACCGGCCTCCTTGAGCTTGATAGCGCTCAGGATCCCGGCCATCCCCGCCCCGACGATGCCGAACCGCAACCTCGGCTCGTTCATCGCGGTCGACCCCCCGTCGTTTCGCAGCGAGGTGAACCAGGGCCGCCCAACTCGATGTGATCGCCGCCGAGCGGCTCCTCACGCCTCGACGCCCATGCACCGTCGTCATGCACCGTGCTCGACATTGCCCAATCCCCCCGGATCGACGAGCGAATGATCACCCATCGCGGGCGGCCAACGCCAACCCGCAGTGAGGGACTGGAATGTCGCCGCTCCTCAGGTGCTTGCCTGTCCCGCATCGAGGAGTTCTCGCCGGCAGCGCAGGTGCCGGCGGAGTTGGGATCCCCGCCGGGACGGGAGCCCGGCCGACGGCTCTTTCGCGTTTTTCACCGTCGCGTTTCGCTCCGGTACGCTGTCGCCGCTCATGCAGTGGGCCTGGAACCACCTGAGTCACGGGTTCACCCGTGCAGGAGCTGGCCCGTTCAAGCCGGCCGCCCCGATCGCAGGAGGATGAGTTGTCCCTTTCAGTTCTTGCCGCTGAAGGCGGCTACCAATCCTTTGAGTTGGGACGATCCGAGTGGTTCTGGCTCGTGTTCTCGGCGGGGACCGCAGTGCTGGCCGTCGTCGTCGGCCTCACCTTGATGAAGGGCGTGCTGGCGGCCGACCAGGGCACTCCGAAGATGCGCGAGATCGCCAAGGCCATCCAGGAAGGAGCGCAGGCCTACCTCAAGCGGCAGTTCCGCACGATCGCGCTCATCCTCGTACCGCTGGCGGTGGTCGTCTTCGTGACCTCGACCGCGATCGCCAAACCGGACGGATCCACGGCGCTCACCTTCGCCCAGTCGGGCCTTTTCCGGACGCTCGCGTTCGTCGCCGGGTGCGTGATGTCGGGCCTGACCGGCTTCATCGGGATGAGCTTGGCAGTTCGGGGCAACGTCAGGACCGCGGCCGCGGCGCGGTCGGGCTCGCTGCCCGACGCCTTGCGGGTCGCCTTCCGCACGGGTGGCATCGCCGGGATGTTCACCGTGGGCCTCGGGCTGCTCGGCGCCTCGGTGATAATCATGGTGTTCCAGAACACCAGCTCGGCGATCCTCGTCGGGTTCGGCTTCGGCGGCTCGCTGCTGGCCCTGTTCCTGCGCGTCGGTGGCGGGATCTTCACCAAGGCAGCCGATGTCGGAGCTGACCTGGTCGGCAAGGTGGAGGTCGGGATACCCGAGGACGACCCCCGCAACCCCGCAACCATCGCCGACAACGTCGGTGACAACGTGGGTGACTGCGCGGGGATGGCCTCGGACCTCTTCGAGAGCTACGAGGTGACCCTCGTGGCGTCGATCATCCTCGGGGTGGCGGCATTCGAGTCCATCGGAGCCAATCCTGCACTGGGCCTCATCTTCCCCCTGGCAGCGCGGGCCATCGGCGTGCTTGCGTCGATAGTCGGCGTCTACCTGGTACGGGCGACCAAACGCGACCGTTCGGCCATGGCGCCCATCAACCGCGGGTTCCTCGCCGCCAGCGTACTCACCGTCGTGGGGACTGGAGCTGTCGCTCTCGCATATGTGGGAAACGACGCCGAGAACCTGTCCAACCCCGGTTGGCGGATGTTCGGCGCAGTAGTGGTCGGGTTGGTCCTGGCCCAGGTGGCCAGTCGGCTCACCGAGTACTTCACGTCCACCGACCGGGCGCCGGTTCGTGAGATCGCCGAGGCATCGCGTACTGGTCCGGCCACGACGATCCTGTCGGGGATCAGCTCGGGTCTCGAATCGACCGTCTGGGCGATCGTCGCCATCGCGTTGGCGATAGGCGCCGCGATCGGCTTGGGTGGCGGCAACATCCAGTTCTCCTTCTACCTGGTCGCGCTGGCCGGAATGGGCATGCTGGCCACTACGGGGGTCGTGGTCTCCGAGGACACCTTCGGGCCTGTGGCTGACAACGCGGCCGGCATCGCCGAGATGTCAGGCGAGTTCGAGGGTGAGCCGGAGAGGATCATGGTGAGCCTCGACGCGGTCGGCAACACCACCAAGGCAGTCACCAAGGGATTCGCGATCGGTTCTGCGGTCATAGCAGCGGTGGCGCTGTTCGCCTCGTTCATAGAGACCATCGCCGACGAGATCCTCGGTCCCGAGGCCATAGAGCGGCTCGAGACCGCCGGCGGCACCGTCTTCGACGCATTTCCGATCAACGTGGCCGATCCCGAGACCTTCATCGGGCTGCTGGTCGGTGGTTCGATCGCCTTTCTCTTCAGCGCCCTTGCCATCCGAGCCGTAGGCCGCACTGCGGGAACGGTCGTGCACGAAGTGCGCCGCCAGTTCGCCGACGGCCAGATCATGGCCGGGGCACGCCGCCCTGATTACGGCCCTGTCATCGACATCTGCACGACCGCCTCCCTGCGTGAGCTGGCCACCCCGGCGCTTCTGGCGGTGCTCACGCCCGTCATCATCGGATTCGGCATCAACGTCTACGCTCTCGGCGCCTTCCTTGCCGCGGTGATCCTCACCGGCCAGTTGATGGCCAACTTCCTGTCGAACTCCGGAGGAGCCTGGGACAACGCCAAGAAGTTCATCGAGGACGGGAACGAGGGAGGCAAGGGATCCGAGGCGCACACCGCGGCCGTCATCGGTGACACCGTCGGCGATCCGTTCAAGGACACCGCAGGGCCGGCCCTCAATCCGCTGATCAAGGTGATGAACCTGGTTTCACTCCTCATCCTCCCCGCCATCATCACGCTCGATGACAACGACACCGCCCGTTACGTCATCGCCGGCGTCGCGCTCGTCGTGCTCGGTGCAGCCATCCTGTGGTCGAAGCGCCGAGCGGAGGCGATGGTCGAGGGGGGTGTTCTCGAAGAGGCCCAGAACCTGGCTCCGGACGTGGTCTCGGGTGACCGCGACGCCATCTTGCGCGAGGCGATCGACCAGTGGATAGCCGACCTCGGACGTGACGAGCATGAATTGCGCCAGTCCCTGCTGGAGGTGCGCTCGAGCCTCGGACAGCAGGGCTCTTGATGCTGGCTCTGCTCCCCGACTGGCTCGATCCCCAAGAGATCCTCGAAGCCGGGAGCTACCTCATACTGTTCGCGGTCACCTTCATCGAGACCGGGCTGCTTGTCGGCTTCTTCCTGCCAGGCGATTCCCTTTTGTTCACGGCCGGTGTCTTCGCCGCCAAGGGTGATCTCAACATCGTCGTGGTAGCGGTGGGATGTTTCATCGCGGCAGTGCTGGGTGACCAGGTCGGCTTTCTCATCGGGGTCCGTGCCGGACCTGCGCTGTTCCGGAGACCCGACGCTCGCCTCTTCCATCAGGCCCACGTCCGCCGGGCCGAGGAGTACTTCGAGGAGCACGGTCCCAAGACCATCGTCCTCGCCCGGTTCGTGCCCATCGTGAGGACCTTCGCTCCCGTGCTCGCCGGTGTCGGGAAGATGGACTATCGGCGTTTCGTGACCTACAACATCGTGGGCGGCCTTCTCTGGGCGGTTGGCATCACGCTGTTGGGCTACTTCGCGGGGGAGGCGATCGGTGAGGAGAACATCGATCGCTACCTGCTGCCGATCATCGGCGTGATCGTCCTCGTCTCGGTCCTGCCGGTGGCCCGTGAGTACCTCAAGACCCGCCGGGCGTCGGCGGACCAGTCCGAACCGGTCGAGCCCCCGCCGTCCGCCGGTTGAGGCTGGATCCGGCCCTGCGTTTCGACTGAACCCTCGCGTGCTCGTACTCCCAGCGGGCCGCCGGCCTGCCCGAACCAAGTAGACGTTTGTGGTCAGTCCGGCATGGCCTGAGCGTCCAACCATGAGGTCGTTGCGATGGCCGCCGCGGAGGTGGCTGCTCTCATGCCCCGGGCTAGCCGCACGAGGTGAAGGATCCTGCCCGGGTGAGCGAGGAGGAAGCGTGTGATGGCGGTGGGCTTCGCCGATCCGTCCGGATGGCTGAGGCCGAGAACCGAATCGTCGGTCAGCGGTTCACCGGCTCGGTCACTGATCGCTCGGAGGACCGACCAGGTGACGCCCTTGTCCCGGCAGGCAGACGCAACCGCTGCGGTCTCCATGTCGACTGCCACGATCCCACGCTTCACCAACCCCGGCAGCCTCTCCGGCTGGTGGAGGAGCTCGTCGGTCGTCAACAACCTACCCTTGGGCTGGTTGCAGGGGCTAGAGGCCGGGCGGTGCTCCGCGCCGGTCACGGCATCGATGACGACCTCGGGGACCACCAGCGAGCCGATGTCGAGCGATGGATCCACCGCACCGGCTATGCCCACCATCAGCACGTGGTCGACCGGATGGGCGTCGAGTAGCTCCTCGGTGGCCCGCCGCGCGGACTGAGTTCCGATACCGGTGACCGTGGCGACGACATCCGTGCCTGCGTAGCGCCCCCGGTAGAGAGCGGCCTTTCCGCCGGCCGTGTCTCGCCGCAGCCCCAGAGCCCTGGCAATGGGGTGCATCTCCTGCAGCATGGCTGTCAATATCGCGACCCGCTCAGCAGCCATGGTGCAATTCCACCACGGGGGGCCAGTGCTGCTCCATGACTCAGTGATCGGTCACGGAGATCGGTGGCCTCTATCGCGGGTGATCATCTGACGTAGGAGGGCAGCCTCGCGCGGCGCGAGGCCACGTTGGTCGTTGTTCATCCGCGGAGCTCAAAGCCCTGCCGGTCACTTGCACGTTCAAACCGCGAAAACCATCCTTCCCGGCTAGATGCCTCCAAGATGTGCGCTGAAATGTTGCCCAGGACCGGATGAACGAGGAGTCAGCGATGGCTGACCAGGAACATGTCGAGGACCCCGAGGCAGTAGCCCGCCCGGCAAGGGCGAGGGAGGTCCCTCTCCACACGCTGCTCGGCTTGGAGTTCGAGCGCCCGCAGAAAGGTGCCCGTCGCGCCGAGGTGCGCATGCCTGTGAGACCCGAGGCCTTCGGGCTCACCGCGAACCTGCACGGCGGGGCGATCGCCACGCTGGTCGACTTGGCGTGTGCCCTGGCGGCGGCGCGCAGTACCGATTTCGACCCGTTGGAACAGTCGCTGGTCACAGCCGACATGCACATCCGCTACCTGGGGCGGGCGCGGACCGGCACGGTCATCGCCCGCTCCGAGGTCGTGCGCATCGGTAGCCAGCTCATCGTGGTCGAGTGCAAGGTGGTGGACGAGGAAGAGCACGTGATCGCCACCGCGGACTTCTCGATGATGATCGTGCCGTTGCGGCGCCCGCTGGCGCCGGGGATGGAGCCCGAACCCGGCGCGCCGGAGCTCTGACGGGCAACCGACCTGACGTGGGGCGCGGACAGGTCCTCAGGTCCTCAGCCGTTGCCGCAGAGCTCGTGGAGGGAATCCCACAGGGTCTCGAGTGCGTCCCGCACGTCGCCACCTTGGCCGGCTACGTCGGCGAGACCTTCGCTGTTGACGACGTCGAGAGCCACGTCGAGGTGGCGAGGCCGCAGCTGGCGGTGGGCGTCGAGGACGCCCCCGTCGCGCATCCAGAAGGCGAGCCAGGAGACATGTAGCACGTGAGCGAACGCACCGACGGGCCCACCGAGCTCTTCTCGCTCGGGGAGGCGGTCACTGGCGAAGGGCAACGCCGAGAACCAGTCGTGCAGCCCGTCGAAGACGGGATCGGCGGCGGCGTAGCGGACGTGCGCGATGCGAGTTTGGAGAATGGCGCTTGCACACATCAAACACGGCTCGAACGTGGTCGAGATCGTCAAGCCGGCAGTGGGCCGTAGCTTCAGCGCGGCGAGGGCGTTCATCTCGGCGTGCGCCAGAAGGGTCGATGCCAGCAGGCCGGGTTCCTCGTGGGTATCGGTGATCCGGTTCCGGCCAACGGTGATGATCCTCCCGTCAGCGTCGGAGATCACCGCGCCAACGCCGGCACTGCCGGCCGTCCATGACTTCCAGGCCTCCGACAGCGCTGTCTGCCAAGGCTTGTCGAGCGCTTCGAGAGCTTCGGCGGCGGCGGTCATCGGCAAGGAGCCTATTCCCTCCCGTGGGTGCGAGAGGGCCAGGTGCAGGTGCGTTCCACTGGGAAGTGGATGAAGTCGCGCCTACAGTCTGTGCCGCAACGCGTCGGGAGGGGAGGTCGAGTTGTCGGGCACACACAGGAGACCGACGTCGAAGCGGTTGTGGGTACCACCTCGCTCAGGGGCGGGCCAGGAGGTGGATCGGCGGGCCTTCCTCCAGTGGTCGGCCCGCAGCAGCCTGGTGGGGCTTTCGCTCCTGGGGGCCTGGGGCGGGGTGACCGGCTGCGGGGGCAGCAACTCCGGAGGTGGTGGCGGCGACGGCGACGGCGACGGCGAGTTGCCCTCGTCGCTGAAGGTAGGGGTGATAGCACCGCTGTCGGGCATCGGCCAGTTCATCGGGACGATCGTCGAGCGGTCGATGGCCGCCACCAAGCAGCACCTCGACGACGATGACGTGCTCCCGGGGACCGAAGCGGAGTACATCCTCGTCGATTCACCGGTCGAGGAGTTCGCCGAGGGCACGACTGCCGCGTACAACGAGCTGGTCGCCGACCCCGACGTGATCGGCATCCTGTGGTGCACGCCGATCGGGCTCACCGAGGCGCGCGCCCAGATGCAACGTGACCAGATCCCGGTGATCGCGGTCTTCGCCGATCCCTACTCGGAGGGCTGGCTCTATCCCGAGGGACCCGAGCGCAACATCTTCCAGATGCTGCTCCCCGACACCATGTCATTCGATGCCATGTGCCGCTATGCCGCCGAGGACCGGGGCTATTCCACCACTGCGCTGATCTACGACAGCTCGACGCTCGCCATGGGCAAAGACCAGTTCGAGGCCGCTGCCGGTGCTCACGACCTCGAGGTCGTCGGTGTGGAGGAGTTCCAGGTCTTCAGCGGCGACTACGGTGCTCAGCTCCAACGCCTCAAGGACGCAGCTCCCGAGTCGTTGTTCGTGTGGGGCCTGGCGGACAACACCGCGGGGATCGTGTCGGGGCTGAGTGCCCTCGATGCCGAGTACATCGACACGCCGACAGCGAAATCCGGCGACGGGTGGCATCCTCACATCCTCGGGTACCCGGGAGGGACCGGCGAGAAGAAGTGGGCAGAGCTCGCGGGCGACGCGGCCAAGAGCGGCTCCCTCACTGCCTGGTACCTCGGCGGCCTGGTGGGTGGGCCGCAGTTCCCGATCCGCGACTGGCTGGTGGCCTACGACGGAGTCGGTGCCACCGGTGGGGAGGAGTCCGCACCCAACGGCTGGTGGGCGCTGATCGAGGCCGTCCGCATTGCCGGTTCGACTGACCGGGTGGCGATGGTCGACGCGCTCGAAACCGTCGATACCACCTTCGCCGGCCTGTCTTTCGGCTTCACGCCCGATCACCACCTGGGGATGACCGCAGACGACGTGGTGCTCATCAGCCTCGAACGTTACACCGGGCCGGTCGACACCGATCCGCCGTACGTCCTCGGTCGCGAGTGGGAGGAGACCTTCCCACTGGTGAAGGAGGACTACGTGGGACCGACCCATCTCGTTAGGCCCACCCTCGAGGCCAATCGCAAGGTCAAGCCCGACTACATGGACCTGCTGCTCGAGGAGGGCTGGGGCACGCAGTGCACCAAGACCCCCGCCGACGCTCTCGGCGCCGACGTCGAGCTGACCGGCGACTGCAAGATCCACTGACCATGAACGCTCGTGATGTGCGGGCCTGACGATGGGAGAGGTCGTCCAGGTCGTCGTCTACACACTGACCGTCGGGTCGGTGTACGCCCTGGTCGCGTTCGGCTACAGCCTCATCTTCTCGACTACCCGCATAGTCAACTTCGCGCAGGGCACGCTGGTCGTGGTCGGCGGCTACCTGGCGTGGTGGATCTACACGCAGGCCTTCGACGAAGGGCTCCCGCTCATCGTGGTGCTCTTGATGGTGGTGGTGCTGTCGGGTCTGGTGGGGCTGGTCTTCGACCTCGTGGCGGTGGCTCCGCTGGGTCGCTTCGACCCTGCCACCAACATCGCCTGGTTGGTGACCACGTTCGGAGCGGCGGTTGTGGCGCAGGAGCTGGTGGCGCGCACCATCAGCGACACCGGCCAGACGCTGCCGGCGTTGGGTTCTTCCATTCTCGGTTGGCAGGGCTCGGTCGTCGAAGACGTCGCCATCCGGCCCAGCGACCTGGTCCTGGTGGGATCGACGCTGCTGATCTTCTTCTTCCTGGACGCGATGCAGGAGCGAACCCGGATCGGACAGGCGTTTCACGCTGTTGCCCAGGACCGGCAGGCGGCCTCGCTCATGGGCATCAACCCCACCGCGATGGTGATCCTCAGCTTCGTCATCGCCGGCGCGCTTGCCGCGCTCAGCGGTATCCTCATCGCGCCCCGGCTGGGGGTCCGGTTCAACATCGGCCTCAATCTCGGGGTGTACGGTTTCGTCGCCGCGGTGATCGGTGGGCTGGGTTCTACACGCGGGGCGATCCTGGGTGGGTACCTCGTCGGTCTCGTCGACGGTGTCGTTGGTGTGGCGTCCAAGCGCGCTGACAGCTGGCGGCCGCTGGCGATCTTCCTGGTCTTCGTGCTGGTCCTCACCCTGCGGCCGAGTGGTCTGCTCGGCAAGCCCGTCACGGAGAAGGTATGAGACTGGATCGGCGCAACGTTGCCGCCGGTGCCCTCAGGGCCGCGCCGCTGGTGGTGTTCCTCGTCGTCGTGTTGTGGTTCGGCCAGTCCCAGGCGACGGACCGTTACTGGATGATGCTGGGGATCCAGGCCCTGTGGATGACGGTCGCGGTCATCGGCCTCAACCTGCTCATCGGCTACACCGGCCTGCTCTCACTCGGCCATTACGCGTTCTTCCTCTACGGCGGCTTCATGGGTGCCATCTGGGTTGTCGAGGGCTGGGGCCTCTCACCGTGGTTGGGCTTCCCTCTGGCTTTCGTGCTGGGCGCGGCGATGGGAGCGGTGCTGGCCCTCACCTGCTGTCACCTGCGCGGGTTCTACCTGACTGTTGTGACCCTGGCGTTCGGGCTGATCGCCTCCGCGGTGGCCCTGTTGTTCGAGGAACCGTTCAACGGGCTGTCCGGGCGAGGGGTGCGCCAGCCGCTGGACACCAGCTTCGGGTTCCTCGATGCCGCCAACCCCAACCGTCCGTTCGTGGGTCTGTATTGGCTCGGCGCAGCTCTGGTGCTGCTCTCGCTCTACCTCGCCTGGAACCTGGTCCGCAGTCGCTGGGGACGGGCCTACCAGGCGATCCGGGAATCCGAGCTCGCCGCCCGCACCTGCGGGGTGCCGACCTACGGCTACAAGGTGTCGGTGTTCGCGCTGTCGGCGGGGTTCGAGGCGCTGGCAGGGGTGCTGGCTGCCCAGACGAACCTGACGGTCACCATGGCCGACGGGACCGCAGTCATCGGCCAGTCGTTTCGCCAGGTGATCTACGCCTTCTTCGGTGGACTCGGTACGTTGGCCGGGCCGGTGGTCGGATCGTTCACCTTCACGCTGGGCCTGGGGGCCGATCTGGGAGAGCAGTCGCTTACGGAGTTGCTGGGCCGCTGGGAGACGCTCTTCTTCGGTCTGTTGATCATCCTGATAGCGGTCCTCGCACCGGCCGGGGTGGTCGGCACGGTCAAGGGCCTGCTCGGTCGCTGGCTCCCCCGCCCGGTGCTCGAGGCGAGCGCCGGAGCCGAGGGTCCTCACCCCCGGCGGACACCCGACTCCGCAGCACCGGTGATGCGGATCACCGGAGTCACCAAGACCTTCGGCGGCCTGGCTGCGCTGTCGGATGTGTCGTTCGAGATCGCCGCGGGGTCAGTGCACGCGCTGATCGGCCCCAACGGCTCGGGCAAATCCACCCTGGCCAGCGTCCTCACGGGCGTCACGCCATCCGACAGCGGCACCATCGCCTTCGCCGGCGGGGAGCTGGCCGGGAGGAGTGCCAGCGCCTGCGCCCGCCTGGGAGTGGCCCGGACATTCCAGACCTGCCAGATCTGGCGGCGCATGAGTGTGCTCGAGAACGTGATGGTAGGCGCCCACACCCAGACACGGACCGGTCTGCTCCGGGCCCTTCTCCTGCCGGTGTGGGTCAGGCGAGAGGAGCGGGTGACGCGACGGCGCTCGCTGGAGCTCTTGGCCTTCGTCGGGCTGGACGGGCGGGCACTCGACTCGGCCGGGGCGCTGCCCTTCGCCGATCAGCGGCGGTTGGAGATCGCCCGAGCCCTGGCTGCCGACCCGGACCTGTTGATCCTCGACGAGCCTGCCGCGGGAATGCACCCCGGCGAGGTCAACGAGCTCAAGGAGCTCATCGAGCGCGTACGTGACGCGGGGATAACGGTGCTGCTCATAGAGCACCACATGGAGGTCGTGATGGACCTCTCCGACCGCGTGACAGTGCTCAACTACGGCGAGAGGATCGCCGAGGGGACGCCGGCTGAGGTTGCCGCCGACCCGGTGGTGGTGGAGGCCTACCTCGGGGCTGCCGACCGTGAGCCGGTCTCGCGGGTGGTTGGCAGGTCAGGCGTGCAGAACCGGCCGCCGCTGTTGGAGGTCCGGAACCTGCAGGTGCAATACGGCGCCGCAACAGCCTTGTCCGGCGTGAGCTTCGACGTGTACGAGGGGGAGGTGGTGGCGCTGATCGGCGCCAACGGTGCCGGCAAGACCACCACTCTCAAGGCCGTCTCCGGCGTCAGCGAGCTCCTCAAGTCTGTGCGGGGGGAGGTCAGCTTCGCCGGAAAGCGCATCGAGCGCTGGCCGGCCTATCGCATAGTGCGCGCGGGCATGGCGCACGTTCCCGAAGGCCGGCGGGTGTTCCCCGACTCGACGGTGGAAGAGAACCTGCGTCTCGGGGGCTATCGACGCGACCCGGGGGAGGTGGCTACGTCCATCTCGCAGGCTTACGAGCGCTTCCCGGTCCTCGCAGACCGGCGAGACCAGGATGCGGGCCTGCTGTCGGGCGGTGAGCAGCAGATGCTGGCGATCGCCAGAGCGCTGATCAGCCGTCCACGATTCCTGCTTCTCGACGAGCCCTCCCTGGGCCTCGCACCCACCGTCGTCGACCAGGTCTTCGAGACAGTTCGCTCTCTCGCCGGCGAAGGGGTCACCATCCTGCTCGTGGAGCAACTGGCGCACCAGGCGCTTGCCCTGGCTGATCGTGGCTACATCCTCGAGACCGGCGCCATCGTCATCGGGGGTCCCGCCACTGAGCTGGCCGCGGACCCGGTGATTCAGTCGACCTACCTCGGCGGGTGACGCCTCGCGGCCGGCGGCCTTCACGGCATGGTGGCTCGTCCGGCTTCTGGGCCCGCCTCAGCAGTGCCCAAAAGCGCCGCGTAGCGGGTCAGGACCGAGCGCATCCGGGGCGGCTGCCATGCTGGAGCCGGGCACAGATACCAAGAGATGTCGCGAGCAACGGCTAATCGGGCACGGCCAAGCGGCGGTCCGGATCGAGGACGCTCGCCAGGTCTTCTCGGCTCGATATCCCGAGTTTCTCGTAAGTGCGCTGGAGGTGGTTGTCCACTGTGCGGGTCGAGAGGCTCAGCCGGCGCGCGATGATCTTGCTCGCAAGCCCCCTCGCTGCGAGGGAGGCGACCTGGCGTTCACGACGCGTGAGGTCAGGCGGCACCCCTGCCATGTCCAGCATCGGGGTCTGGGCGCCCTCGCAGCACGAGAGCAGCGCCCGTGAGCGCTGGCAGAACGCCGTCGCGGCCCTCGGCTCACCGGCCCGTATCGCCATTGCGGAAGCCGCGGCAGCCGTCTCTGCCGCGTAGAGCAGCGCTCCCATGGCCTCGAAATCAACCGACGCAGCATCGAGCTCGAGCCAGTCTTCATCTGATACAGCTACTGCAAGTGCCAGCCGCGCCGAGCCAAGCGGGCCGTCGAGACGGGTGGCTGTACGCCTCAATCCTTGCGCCGCGCCGTCATCGAGGGTCAGGCGGAGCAGGTCGTGCCAGGCTGCGGCAGCCAGTGACCAAGCGCCGACCACCTCTGCGGTATCGATAGCTCGTTCGAGCATGCGGCGCGCCTCGTCAGGATCGCCTTGGACATGCGCCGCCCAGGCGCGGGCTCTCCACACGTCTGGTTCCATCATCCCCATCGGTGAGGGCGAGAGCTCATCCAGATCCGCAAGTGCTGCCATTGCGGCCGAGCGGTCCCCCTGGAGGGCGGTTGCCAGGATCTGGCCGGCTGCACACCAACGTCTGAGCCCCCGTTGCCCGAGGTCGGCGAAAGCCAGCCCACCTTCAGTGAAGGACCGCTTGGCTGCATCGAGCTTGCCCTCGACCAGCGCGAGTCGCCCGATGAGGAGTGCGAACCAGGCCTGGCCCAGTTTCGTGTCGGTCGCAACGGCGAAGTCATACCCCATCCTCGCGGTTTCGGCGCTCTCTTCGAGTCGCCCGGACTCACAATGGGCGAGGACGCGGGATACGACGTGGATCCCCGCGTGACTCATGACTTCCTGTTCACCGAGTCGGAGGTGCACTTCCAGCCCGCGCTCGGCCACTGAAAGAGCTTCGTCGTACCGGCCCATCACCGCGAGTGCGGGTGCGGCGGCGACGGCCGCTCCCGCGGTGGCTCGGTCATCCTCCGGGCGGTTGAAGACCGGCAGCGCCAGCTCCAATGCGGCGGGGAAGCGCCCACAGAGCATCTCGAAGGTAGCGCGGTGAGCCCGGACCTCATCCCGCCATGGCCCCCGCTGGAGCTGCGTCTCGGTCGCGCAAAGAGTCGCAAGAGCGTCGTTGGCCCGGTCGAGACCCATGAAGAGGGCGAGCGCGTGCTCCATGGCTACCAG
Organism: Acidobacteriota bacterium; assembly: GCA_003577145.1. Classification (GTDB taxonomy): domain Bacteria; phylum Actinomycetota; class Acidimicrobiia; order Acidimicrobiales; family Microtrichaceae; genus ATN2. Next base: position 186,107 of record QEUP01000017.1, read on the forward strand.
CGCGCGCTCTTCTTCAGATGCGGTGATCTGGGCGAGCTGCTTGGCGATCGTGTCTCGCTCGCGGTGACGGCCGAGGTCACCGAGGACCTGGGTGAGCACCAGCCCCGCCCGTACGCTCGGTTCGATCTGGAAGGCTACGCCGGCCAGGCGTTCGGCGAGCGTCAGGTCGTGGGTGAAGAAGGCTGTTCGTGCGGCCTCCACCATTGCGGCGGCGTCGGCGGCACCGCCTCCCTCGAGTCGCCAGAGGGCAACCCGGAACAGATCTTCGCACCGCCCTGCACCGGTCGCTTCTGTGGCGTCGGCGAGGCGACGGTTGAGGTTCAGGGCCCGCAGACCGGTCAGTGATTCTCTCAGCACATCTCCGTGTATCGGATGATCGAGGCGGACCTCGCTTCGCCGGCCGTTGAGCGCGACGTGGGCGAGCTGGTGACGTTCGAGCGCCTCGATCGTCTCGGGGTCGACCAGGTTGGTCAGTACCGCCAGCGGGACGGGTTCACCCACGGCGAGCAGCTCGAGCGCGTCCCGTTCGGTGGGCAACAGATCAGCGAGACGTGCCTCTACCAACTCCTGCAAGCGGGGAGTGCTGGCCAGCTTGTCGCTGAGACGCCACACGCCGTCGACTTGGCGCAGCACTCCCGCGTCGATCGCGCCGGCCAGGAGCTCGCGAAGGAACAAGGGGTTGCCTTGGCTGGCACACCAGAGCTGTTGCCTCGTTCCGCCGTCGATGTGGCCACCGAGTGCCTCCTCCAGGAGCTGCCCGACGACCGCGCGAGAAAGGGGGCGAAGATCGATGCGCCGCGCTAGCCCGTCCTTCCAGAGGCTACGGGCGGCAGCGGGTACGAGCCCGCCGGTACGGACGGTGGCGATGATGAAAACACCCTTGCTTCCTGCCAACTGGTGGATGACGGTGGCCGTGGCGTCATCGAGGAACTGCGCGTCATCCACTACGAGCGCCAGCGCTTGGTCCTCGTCGTCCCGCAGCGAGCGTGCGGCCCACTCGAGCAGGTCCCCTCGCAGCTCCACCTGATCCTCGATCGGGGGCAACAGTGGTGCGAGTGCACCGAGCGGTATGCCCGTCGAGGACCTGGTCGCCAGCACCGTGGCGGATCGGAAGCCACGTTCGGTCGCAAGGCGGGCGGCCTCCATGGCAAGGCGGGTCTTGCCGACGCCTGCTCCGCCGGCCAGCACGACGCCGCCGACATTGCGGTCGTCGATGGCCGCGACGATGACCTCGAGCTCGTCGACCCGACCGACAAGCGGCCAAGCCGACAGGATCATTCCCTTCACTGAGTTCGAGGGTACGTGGATACGATCCGAAATCGGTGCCAGTGCGTTGCGCTCTTGCCCGAGCACGCCCAGCAGTTGACGAATTCCGCCGCCACGTGCCGCCGCGACCACCTCATATCCTCCTGCCCGGCCCCGCCTGTCGCCTCGGTAAGGAAAGGTACGGGCTCGAAGAGCCGGTGTCCTGAGTAGCGATTACTCAGTTGGCCCTGGGCTAGGTGTGCGACCGCCTATCGAGGTTGTGAAAGTCTCACGTCAGGGGGCGACACGTTGGGCCCACACCTCGAAGTCGTCGTCTACCAGGGTTCCGCTCTTGGTGTCACCAGCCCACGCGACGAGGTAGCCGGGGGTGGTGGTGCTCGACCCGGATGCGACCGCGGGCTTGTAAGCGTCGAAGTTGGCGTCGCCGTTGGGCTTCATCGAGGAGATGTGGAAGTCATCCGGCCCGACGGCCAAAGCCTTACCGCCCGTGACCGATACAGCTTGCCCGTAGATCTCGAACTCGTCGTTGACCCAGGGCGCCGTCTCTTCGTCGCCCTGGAAGGTGACGAGGAACTGCTTTGCGCCCACGTTGTAGGCAACGTCGGCAGCCGTTAGCTCGTGATCGGCCGGGGCATCAGCGCCAAACTGGGAGACAGGGATCATCGAGCCCGCAGGCTTGCCGGCGGAAGCGCCGGATGCGTACAGCGCCTGGCCCCAGATGTCGCTGTTGCCGCTGATGCCGCCCAACAAGTTGTGGTCCCCGTCCCAGACGACGAGGTACCTCCCGGCGCTGGGGTCGAGCGCGACCGCCGGCCGGAGCGCTTCGTAAGACTGTTGGGCTGGGCCGGCGTCGGGCCCGACGTGTGAGATCCGGTAGTCATCGGCACCGATCTGTGTCCCCACGCTGCCGGGATTGGCGGAGAGCCGCTGACCCAGGATCTCGTATTCGTCGTCTTTCATCCCGTTGGCGTTGTCATCGGCGGTGAACACCACCAGGTACTCGCCGGCCGAGGCGTTGTAGACGAGATCGGGCACCCCGGTGTCATACTTCGGGTCTCCGTCGGGGCCCACGTTGGAGATCCGGGTGTCCATGCCGATCTCGCTGCCGGTTGCGGACACCCGTTGGTAGAAGATCTCGTATTCGTCGACGGCCTTGCCGCTGTAGGTATCCCCCTGCCAGACCACCAGGTACTCGTTGAGTTTGGTGTTGTAGGCGACCGAGGGATAGGTGGCGCTGAATGGGTCGTCTTGCGCAGGCATCTGGGAGATCCGGAAGTCGTCGGGCCCGACCTCGGCACCGCTCAGGGAGATTCGCTGGCCGAAGACCTCGACTTCGCCCTGGGACATGCCCGGGAGGTTGTCGTTCCCGGCCCAGACGACGAGGAACTCCCGCGCCGCGGAGTTGTAGGTGACCGCCGGGAAGAGGGCGCCGTAGTCGTTGCTTCCGTCGGGCCCGACCTGGGAGATGCGGAAATCGCCGCCTATCGGGCTGCCGGCACCGTCCAGGAACTGGCCCCAGATCTCGAGCCCCGTCTTGGCGAAGATCGGCGTCTTCTCGTCGGAGGTCCACACGACTAGGTACCGGTTGGCATCGGGGCTGTGGGCGATCGCAACGGTGTGTGTAAACCATCCCGCGGGGGGACCGTATCCGGGGGTGCCTTCAGGCCCCATCTCCGAGACGCGGACCGGGTTCCCGACCGGCAATGCCCCCGCGATCTGCGGGGCTGCCACCTGGCACAGCAATGTCATGGCGAGGGAGGCGACGGCCGCCGTGGCCGTCACCCTCCCCCGACCTCGGCGCCACCCAGTGCGTCCCCGGCTGGGTCGCCTCAGCAGCGTCTCGTTGGTTCCCGCCTGCGCCGTGCGCATCGCTTACCCTCCCGTTCCGCCCGCCATGGGGCGCCAATGCGATTGTGCATGCTCGTGAGCGGGCTGGCCTGAGCAGCGATTGCTCAGGTCGTCAGTTGTGGGGGCGCCCGGGCTCACGGCGCCACCAACCCGGCCCAGATCTCGGTGTCCGAGGTCTCGTCGTTCTCAGTCCCCGTCCATATGGCCAGGTACAGGTTCTGTTGCGACCCGTAGGCGACAGAGGGAAAGTAGTCGACGTAGTCAACGTCGCTCGAGATCAAAGAGTCGTCCAAGCCGATAGGCTGGCCCGCCGAGTTCGTCGCGTGGCCGTAGATGGCCGGTAGTTCGAAACTGTCAGCTATTGCGGCGTAGACGACGAGGTGCTGCTTGCCGGCGGCGTTGTAGGTCACGTCGGGATGAACTGCCTTATTCTCAGGGCCTGGTTGAGAGAGCTGTGTGGGGGGCCCTGCGGCCTTGCCCACCCACCACATGGACCACCAGTTGAAGCTCGCGTACAGCGCCTGCGCCCAGACCGCGCTGTCCTTTGCGCTGTTGACGATCGGCGAGTCAGCCCACACGACGAGGTAGCGCAGCTCTGTCGGGTCGAAGGACACTGCTGGGGTGACAGCGCTGTTTTCGGTGGTGGGGTCGGGGGTGACGTAGGTGACGCGCTTGTCGGTGCCGATCTCGGCGCCGGCGTTGGCCGGGCCGGCGCCGAGACGTTGGCTGAAGATCTCCGTGCCATATGCCGCCCCGCCGTCGGTCGCGCTCCAGACCACGAAGTACTCATCGACCACCCGGTTGTGCACCACGTCGGGCGTGAGGGCTTGGTATGCCGTGTCGCCGTAGGGCCCGGTGGTGGAGATCCTCGCCTCGGGAGCCTTCTCGACACCAGTCGCTGACAGTCGCTGGGCGTAGATCTCCGTTTCCGGAGAGCCGACGCCGAGCAGCACACGGTCGCCTTGCCAGACCACGAGGTACTCGTTGAGATCCGAGTTGTAGGCGACGGACGGATACACGGCGTCTTGGGAAGGGTTTCCGCCGGCCCCCTGGTTGGAGATCCGGAAGTCCTGCACGCCTGGTTGGGCGCCGGCCAGCGACACCCGCTGGCCGAAGATCTCCATTTCGCCCTTGGCCATCCCCGGCTGGTCGTCGTCGGCGGCCCACACGACGAGGAACTCCTTGGCCTGGCTGTTGTAGGCGACCGCAGGTGAGGTGGCGTAGTAATTGGAGTCGTTCGGGGTGCCCATCTCGGAGATGCGGAACTCATTGGTCACGGGAACCCCCGAGCCGGTGTAGAGCTTGCCCCATACCTCATCGGTGCTGTCCCCGCCGGGGGAGTCGTCATTGGCGGCCCACACGACGAGGAAACGATCAGTGACGGCGTCGGTGTAGGCCACGGCACTCTGACGCGGGTACAGGTCGACCTCTTGGAATATGCTCCCGGGTGGCCCTACCTGTGACACCTGGAATTGTGGGCCGACCGGGCCCGCGCCGGCCGGGCCCCCGAGCCCCAGCAGCGACACCACCAATGCCGCCGCCACACCTGCCTTCAGCGATCCCCGTCTTCTGCTCGTGCTCATCGCTCCAGCCCTTCCTCGTCAGTTGTGCGGGCGCCCTGGCTCACGGCGCCACCTTCCGGGCCCAGATCTCGAAGTAGGTCTCCTCGTCGAACGCCCCCGTCCATATCGCCAGGTACTGGTTCGGCTTCGACCCGTAGGCGACAGAGGGATAGATGGCGAAGGGCATGGTCGAGATGGCGAAGTCGTCCGCGCCGGTGGGCTCGCCCGAGGAGTTCGTTGCTTGGCCGTAGACAGCCGGTTGCTCGCCCTTCTCTTGTGCGGCGAAGACGACGAGGTGCTGCTTGGCGGCGGCGTTGTAGACCACGTCGGGAACCGTTGCGATACCGCCCGGGCCTGTTTGTGAGAGCTGTGTCGGCGGCCCTGCGGCCTTGCCCGCCCACCAGTTGGAGTTCGCGTGCAGTGCCTGCGCCCAGACCTCGCTGTCCTCCGCTCCGTTGACGACCCGCGAGTCACCCCACACGACGAGATAGCGCAGCTCTGTCGGGTCGAAAGAGACTGCTGGGGTGACAGCGCTGTTTTCGGTGGTGGGGTCGGGGGTGACGTAGGTGACGCGCTTGTCGGTACCGATCTCGGTGCCGGCGTTGGCCGGGCCCGCACCCAGGCGTTGGCTGAAGATCTCCGTGCCATATGTCGCACCGCCGTCGGTCGCGCTCCAGACCACGAAGTACTCGTCGACCACCGGGTTGTGAACCACGTCGGGCATGACGGCTTGGTATGCCGTGTCGCCGTAGGGCCCGGTGGTGGAGATCCTCGCCTCGGGAGCCTTCTCGCCGCCGGTCGCCGACAGCCGCTGGGCGTAGATCTCCTCTTCCGGAGCGCCGGATCGGAGCAGCACACGGTCGCCTTGCCACACGACGAGGTACTCGTTGAGATCCGAGTTGTAGGCGACGGACGGGAACAGGGCGTCCTGGGAAGGGTCTCCGCCGGCGCCCTGTTTGGAGATCCTGAAGTCCTGCACGCCTGGTTGGGCACCGGCCGGCGACACCCGCTGGCCGAAGATCTCCAGCTCGCCCAGGGCCATCCCCGGCTGGTCGTCATTGGCGGCCCACACGACGAGGAACTCCTTGGCCTGGCTGTTGTATGCGACCGCAGGCGAACTGACGAGGTAGTCGTCGTCGTTCGGGGCGCCCATCTCGGAGATGCGGAACTCGTTGGTCACGGGACTACCGGAGCCGGTGTAGAGCCGGCCCCACACCTCATAAGTGCTGTCCCCCCCGGGGAAGTTGTCTTGAGCGGCCCACACGACGAGGTACCGATCGGTCGCAGCGTCGGTGTAGGCCACCGCACTCTCCCGAAACCACGGGAGGATAATGGCGGATGGGCTTCCGGGCGGCCCGACCTGTGACACCTGGAATTGCGGGCCGACCGGGCCCGCGCCGGCCGGGCTCCCGAGCCCCAGCAGCGACACCACCAATGCTGCCGCCACGGCCGCCTTCAACCATCCCTGTTCTGTGCTCGTGGTCATCTCTCCCGCCCCGCTCGATCTTCCGCCGACACGGATTGTGGCGAGCGGAGCGCCGGATGTCATGAGTAGTGATTGCTCAGCCGCGCTCCTTCAGATCGCGGAGGCCAAACTCATGTTCCTCCGGTCTATGCAGTTACCGGGGGCGCCGCGTAGCGGGTCAGGACCGAGCGCATCCCCAGGCGTGTAGCCAACGCCAAGCCGCTGCGGGCGAGGTCCTCGATGCGCTTGGCGTCGCCTCCGATCGAGGTCAGCCAGCTCGCGTAGGCGAGCCGGTCGCGTGCGAGGAACGGCCGGGCACCGAGACGCTCGTGCAGCGACATGGCGGCCTCGAAGTGCATGGACGCACGCACGCTGTTGCCGAGCAGCGCGCCCAGTGGGCCCAGGAACCGGTGGATCGAGCCCCAGCAAAGCGCGCCCTCGCCGGCGACGATCACTCGTGAACCATGGGGTGCCAGCAGCTCGTAGAGAGCACCGGCAGCCTCACGGTCCTCCAGGGACTCGACCGCTGTTGCCGCGGCGCCCAGCGCGAGGAAGTACAGCTCGTCGCGGGGGATGGTCTCGAAATGGGTGCTGGTGAAGGGGTGCAACACAGCGGCCGCTCGCTCCGGTTCGCCCAACTCAACCAGCAGCACGCCGTGGCCGATCGACCAGGCGGGATGGGAGCTCCCTGTGGCCCACGCTTCGACCCCGTCACGCACCTCCTCCAGGCGTCCCTGCTCGTGGCGTGAGGCGAAGAGCTGAACGGCCAGCCCCTCCAAGAACTCCGGGGTCGGTTCCAGGGCGACAGCCTGGCGGGCTCGCGCTTCAGCTTCGGCGAAGCGACCAGCCAGCAGCGCGCGCATGGCTCGTCGTTGCTCGACGCCGGCCATGTAGCGAGGGATGTGCACAACGCGAACCAGCTCCTCGTACTCGCGCCCCACCTCGTCGGAGGCGGCAGGTTCGGCTGCGGCGAGGTAGGCGCGGCGCAGGTTGCTCAGTGCTTCGACCAGCTCGAAGGCGTCACCCGTCTCGCGTGCTGCCGAGAGGCAGGATCGGGCCAGGTCGACGACGCGCTCGACCGGGCTCGTAGCCCCTATGACTGCCAAGCAGTACTCGATTACCGTTCGCCGATCGACAGGCCCGAGCGTCGCGGTCCTCGCCAGTGCCCACTCGGCCAGTCGCAGGGCTCTATCACCTGGCTCGCCGGAGAACGCGTGGGAGGCGATCGCCGTGAGAACTACTCGCAAAGGCGAGGCCTCGTCGAGCTGTTGCCTGACCAACTCGGCTCGCGTAGGCCATGGTTCGGCCGCGTAGAGGGTACCTGCGAAGCTCTCCACCACCACCTCGGCGAGAAGCGTGGCCTCACCGCCGTCGGTGGCCAGAGCCCACGCCTGTTCGAGCAGCGGTCCTCGCTCGCGGTAGTTCCCCGAGTGCCTGAGCGTGCCCGCGAGCGCCACCGCGACCCGGCACACCGTCGACGGCTCCGCTGCCGGATGGCTCGCGAGAGCCTCATGTGCAGTGCGCAGGATGGCGACGGCGTCGTCATAGGTGTAACGCTTCACCGCCTGCCTCGCGGCGACGAGAGCGGCCTCCACGCCCGGAGCGATGTCGCTTTGGTCGGCGGCCGCGGCGAGGAGGTGCCGGGCCACTGCGCCCTCGGCCCCACCGAGCTCGGCTAGGGCGTTGCCGAACCGGCGGTGCACTCGGGCGCGTCGGGCGGCGCCGAGCCCGTCGCGTAGCACCGTTTGTATCAACGCGTGGGAGAAGCCGTAGACGCCCGCCTGGCCAGGGTGCTCGTGTACGACTCCAGCCAGCGCCGCCATAGCGAGGGCGTCGTCGGCGACATCGATCTCCACCGCTGCGGCGCGCGCGACGACTTCGAGACGGAACTCCGGTCCGGCGACGGCTGCGACGCCGAGGAGGCGCCGAGCTTGTTCGGGAAGGCGCAACATCCGGCGGGCGATCGTGTCGCGCACCGAATCGGGAACCGCGCCCGCCTCGAGCTCGCCGCCGCTCTCGGTCACGTGGCGCGCCAGTTCCTCGATGTAGAAGGGATTGCCTTCGGTCAGCTCGTAGAAGTCCGAGACGGTCGGGTCGACACCTCGCTCGGCGACCAGGGTCCGCACCTCCGGGGGGCTCAGGCCCTCGAGCTTGACGCGGTCGAGTCGCCGATCTCGTTGGAGGTCCGCGACGAGCGCCAGCAACTCCTCGTTCGGCTCGGTGTCACGCGTGGTGCCGAGGACGAGCAACGGACCCCGCTCGTCGTCCCGGAGCAGGTGCGCCAAGAGCTGGAGTGAGGGGGGAGTGGCCCACTGCAGATCGTCGAGCACCAGCACGACAGGGTGACGAAGCCGGGTCGTGTCGAGAAGGCTGCTGATGGCCCGGAACAAAGCGTAGCGGTGGGCCTGGGCGTCCACCGCCGGCAGCAGGGCCGGACTCTGCGATAGCTCGGGTACCAGCGCTGCCAGCACGGCGAGGTCGCCCGGCGCGTCACGTTCCAGCCGGTCCCGCTGAGCGATGATCAGACGGTCCAGAGCCTCGCCAAAGGGCTGTAGCACGTGCAGCGGTTCCTGCACGCATCGTCCGCCCAGAACGAGCGCCCCAGTCGGGTGGAGCTGCTCCGTTGTCTCACGTACCAGCCGTGACTTGCCGATTCCCGGCTCGCCGACGATCAGAGCCAGGCGTCGCTCACCGCTGACGGTGCGGCCAAACGACGCATGCACGGCATCAAGCTCCGTGTTGCGACCCACGAAGGTGTCACCCGGAGTACGGAGCCAGGCAGGTGGCGCAACGTCGGCAGCCGCGACCGGCGTTGGCGTCGAGTGCATCTGGCGGGGAGCGAGGTCGGCTTCCTGGCGCAGTATGGCGCTTTCGAGCATGCACAGCGCAGGGCCGGGTTCGATGCCCAGCTCGCTCACGAGGAGGGTTCGAACTTCCTGGAAGCGACGCAGCGCTTCGGATTGTCGACCGCTGCGATACAGCGCCAGCAACAGCAGCTCCCAGCACCGCTCACGCAGAGGGTGCGCAGCTACCAGAGTTTCGAGGTCGGCTACAGCCCGTCCATGGTCCCCCAGCGCCAGAGCCGCCTCGGCGCGTTCCTCTGAGGCAAGCACGCGCAGCTCTTCGAGGCGGCTCACTTCGGTCCCGAAGAGGATGGGGTCCTTGAAGTCGGCCAGCACCGGCCCTCGCCATTCGTCGAGAGCGTGCCCGAGCAGCTCGTCGGCATGCTCGGGGTCGTCGTCGGCGAGCGCGGTCCGACCTCGTGATGCAAGCCGTTCGAAGCGGTGGGCGTCGAGCTCGTCCTCGCCGAGGTGCAACACGTAGGCGTCGCCTCGGGTGGAGAGCCGAGCCGAAGGGGCGCGTGGTGGGCGCTCCGGTTCCAGGGCTCGGCGTAGCCGCGAGACGTGGCTCTGCACCGCCGCCTCCCATTTGGCGGGCGGCCCGGTGGGCCAGAGCACCTCGGCCAGCCGGGCACTGCTGACAGGAGAGTCGGGCTGTAGTGCAAGGACCGCGAAGAGCGTGCGGGCCTGGCGGAGCCCGAGTTCGACGGCCCCTCGGGCGTCGCTGACCTCGAGTGATCCCAGGATCCTCACGTCCATGCAGCCGCTGCTCCCAGCACAGGCGTCGTGTGAAGCCGAGCCACCGCGGGGCCGAGCATCCCATCGACCGCAAGTGAACCGCAAGCGCGGGGTGGGACAGTCCAGATGATGGGTCCGACCCAGCCTGTAGCGCCAGGTGAACGGGTTCCTGAACCGGAACCTGATCCCGAGTTGCCCGCTCTCGAACGGCTGTTCGAGGGCGAGGCCGATCCGGTCGGGCAGCGCCCGAGATCTGAGCCGGCTGCCCACCCTCCCGAGGAGCCAGACGATGACTAGACGAGTGCTCTTGAGTGTGACGACGATCGTGGCGACCATGCTGGTCGGCGCGGGCCTCCCGTTGACAAGCCCGGCGGCGGCCAACGAAGCGGCTGCCGAGGCCGTCAGTGCCCTCAAACGTCCGGCTGCGAGCCAGGCTGCATCCAGCGCCACGGCGGGCGAGTCCGCAGTTGTCGCGGCCGACGTCGCGAGTTGCACGCGGAGCTGGGACGGGGGCGCGGGTGACGGCCAATGGACCTCACCTGCCAACTGGGAAGGCGACGCCGTGCCTGCTGAGCAGGACGTCGCCTGCATCGCGACCGGTTTCGACGTCACCCTCTCCATGGACAGCGTCACCGTCGCGGCGCTGGACGTCGACGGGAGCCTGACGATTTCGAGCTCATACCTGAGCGTCACCGGCGAGTCGGAGATCAATGTGCTCGCGGTAGCGGGCGGCGTCTTGACCGGGGCCGGTCAGGTCACCGTCACCGGCGCCTTCACCTGGACGGGTGGAACGCTGGCCGGGCCAGGTGGGCTGATTGTGGGGCCGAGCGCGTCAGGGGCGCTGACGGGTCCCGACGCAAAGATCCTGGGTCGTCCGCTCCGCAACGACGGGTCAATGGTCTGGTCGGACGGCAACATCGTCTTGCAGACAGATCTGGGGGACGCCCACCTGGACAACTTCGGGACCTTCGAGGTCAGCGGCGATGACCAGGCAGCGTGGGATTCGGACTCCGGCGCGGCGCAGGTCACCAACCGGCCGGGCGCTTCGGTTGTCAAGTCCGGTACCGGTGTTGCGACCCTGGGAAATGACGGCACCGGGTTCTCGAACCAGGGGACGGTCGAGGTGAGCGCGGGCGAGTTGCGGGTGGGGGGCGACGCATCCAGCGGCGGTCCGGGCTCGTGGGTCATCGACGGCGGCACCCTGACCTTTGCCGAGGGCAGCTGGGAGCTGAGCGGAAACGTGTCGGGCGTGGGGGCCGTGCACGTAGCGGGTGCAACGGTACGGCTCTCGGGCGGGGCCCGTTTCGGCGAGGTCGGCACCCTGTCGATCAGCGCAGGCACCCTCGACCTGGACAACAGCCCGGGCGAGGAGAACCTGACCAGTTACTACACGCAGTCGGGTGGCACCCTCAGCGGTGACGGCGACCTGCAGGTGGTGGGTGACTTCAACTGGTCAGGGGGGTCGATGACCGGAGCGGGCACCCTCGTCGTCGCCGTCGACGACGAGGGGTACCGATCGATATCGGGTCCAGCCCTCAAGCTGTTGGGTCGACATCTGCGCAACGACGGTGCGCTGGATTGGACCGATGGCGTGATCGGGATGGACTCGACAGGGGGTAACGCACCGCATCTCGACAACTACGGGACGTTCACGATCACGGGCGACGACGTTGTCTGGATGGACGAGGGGTCAGAACCGGGGCTGGTGACGAACCGGCCGGGGGCGACGATCCTCAAGAACGGTGGTGGCCCATCGGGGCTGGGTGAGTACGGCGACATCGATGTGGTCAACGAGGGCACCGTCACCGTTGCCAACGGTGAGCTGCACCTGTACGGCACGCTCGCAGGCCTTTCGGGGACGACCCTCACCGGCGGCACCTGGTACGTGGCGGACGGGACGACACTGGCGATTCGCGGTGCCGACATCGTGACCAACGCAGCCGACATCACCCTCGCGGGGCCCGACGCCGACCTCGTCGATGACACCGAGGCCAACGCCTTGCGGAACCTTGCGGTGAACGAAGGCACGCTGTCGATTTACGGCAAGAGCCTGACGCCCAGCGGTGACCTCACGAACAGCGGAACCCTCCACCTCGGCGACACCACCCTGGTCAAGTCCGCGGGCGACTTCACGCAGACCGCTGCCGGGCGGCTCGAGATCGACATCTCAGGTCCGGTACCAGCCGCAGGCCATGGCGTGCTCAACCCGGCGGGCGGCGCAACCGTGGACGGAACCATCTCTGCCACTCTCATTGCCCCGTTCGTGCCCGAGCCGAGCGACGAGTTCGTGGTGCTCGACGCCTCGTCGCTCACCGGCGCCTTCGCGACGGTGGAGGGCGGCCTGGTGCCGAGCTATGACATCGCCGCAGGGGATGTCACTCTGGCTCTGCCGAACCCGTCCTCGGACTGCGACGCCACCTGGGACGGCGGCGGGCTGACCAACTCCTGGCACAATGCCGCCAACTGGGACCCGGACGGGCTGCCGGGCCCCGACGACAAGGTCTGCATCCCCGAAGGGGCCAGTGTCGTGTACTCCTCCGGCACCAGCACGGTGTCATCGATCTCGGGTGACGGGGCTCTCACCCTGACCAGCGGCTCGCTGGAGATCACCGGCGAGTCCACCGTGGCTTCGTTGACGGTCTCGAACGGCATCTTGGACGGTGCGGGTGATGTGACGGTGAGCGACGCGTTCACCTTTGCGCAGGGGACGTTGCAGGGCA
>QEUP01000001.1 GCA_003577145.1 Acidobacteriota bacterium
AGCCTGCGGCGCAGCAGCGGGTACCCCAGAACCGCGTCCGCGAAGCGGGGCGTTGCGACAGCAATGCCAAGCCGGCACAGCCTGCGGCGCAGCAGCGGGCAGACCAGCACCGGATGGCGCAGCCGGTGCCACCTGCGGTGGCGCCAGGTGTCAGCCCGATCGAGCCGCGCAGGCCTCCAACGTCGCCTCGATCACCGCCCACCTGTCCGGGCCCCAGGGAAGGGGCATGATCACCGGGACGTCGACGCCCGCTCGCACATAGCTGCGGACGGCGTCGCGGACACCTGCCTCGTCGCCCATGATGTCGATGGCGTCGATGAACCTGTCGGTCACCGCAGCCAGCGCGCCCTCGCGGTCCTTCGCTTCGTGGCGGGCTCGGATCTCGGCAACCTCCTCTGCAAATCCGGCGAGCTCGAAGCTGCGTGCATAGGAGTCGACCACCGCGTAGGAGAACAGGTCCCGCCGGGCGTAGTCGATCCCGTCGGCGCGATCGCACACACCGACGTGCACGTAGGCGTAGACGGTGCAGCTCCCCGGTGGGCGTCCCCCGCGGGCCTCACCGGCACGAACCTGCTCGACCGACCAGGCGACGCGCGAGGCCGGCAGGTAGTTGAGCAGCACGCCGTCGGCCACCTCCCCGGCGAGGCGCAGCATCCCCTCGTTGAGCGCGCCGATGACGAGCCTCGGCCGGCGCTCACCCAGCCGCACACCGAGCCGGAAGCGGCTCACCTCGTAGAAATCACCCTTGAACGTGACCGACTCACCGGAGAGGCACTCCCTCACCAGGGTGAGGTACTCGCGCATCCGGGCCAGCGGGCTGCTCCCGTAGGGCACCCCGTGCCAGCGCTCGGTGACCACAGGTGAGGAGATGCCCACGCCGAGCACGACATCTCGATCCGGGTGAAAGGACTGGAGGGTGGCGCCACCCATGGCGAGGAGCACCGGGGTCCGGAGCTGGATGGGGATCACGCCGCTGCACAGGTCGAGGTGGGACGTCACCGCGCCTGCCGCCGCCAGGGTGGCGAACGCCTCGTAACCGGTGGTCTCGGGTACCCACACGGAGCGGTATCCCAGGCTCTCGGCGAGGGAGGCCAGGCGCACGGGGTCGAGGATCCCGAGGGACATCACGCCCAGGGACTCCAGGGCGGCAACCTCCGCCGGCTCGGTCATCTCAGCACCCTATTGCCCGGGAAGACGTGAACTCGATTCCCCGCCGATGGACAATGCTCGGATGCGGAAGGCAACACCATGGGTGACGCTGGTGCTGGTGCTCGCCGCCCTCGCCTCGGCGTGCGGCGATGTGCGCGACGAGAACGGCACCATCTCCCGCAGCGGCCTGCTCTCGGTTCACGATCTGCGGGCGGGCGACTGCGGCTTCCAGCCCACCGACGGCGAGGTCGAACAGATCGAGGTCACCCCTTGTGACAAGGAGCACGACATCGAGGTGATGTCGGTGCTGAGCTACGACCGCGGTGACGAATACGACCAGGCCTCGGTCGAGGCGTTCGCCGACCAGGTGTGCGTGGAGGCCTTCGAGGAGTTCGTGGGGCTCCCGTACGGGGAGTCGCTGCATGACGTCATCAAGCTCACGCCGAACCAGGAATCCTGGTACCAGGAGGACCTCCAGGACCGCGAGGTGGCGTGCCTGTTCGTACGCGCCAACGGTGAGGCCGCGGGGAGCGCTCGCGGGATCAACGAGTGAGGAAGGGGGGGCGTCACCAACCTCCTGAGACCTCGACGCGGTAGTCCTCGGCCGAGCGGGCCTGGCCCACCGAGGTGATCCACAGCTCGACCCGCCCCCCGTCGTCACCGAACATGCAGGTGGGCTCCTCCACGGCGAGCTCCACCGGCTCACCGTCGTCGCTCGTGCCCGCAGCAAGCAACTCGTCGTCCATCCACACCTCGATGCGCTGGGTCGTAGCCGGGGGGGACGTGAGCTCCACGTACAGCACACCGTCGCAGAAGACGTCGAGATCGTCCTCGACGGTGATGGAGTAGCTGTCGGTATCGTCGGCGGGTACGAGATTTGCCTCGACCTCGTCGTCGATCACGGTGCCGTCGAGGTCGTCAGGCTCAGCCTCACACCCGTTCACCGGATCGCCGTCGTAGTCGGCGGCACCGCCGGTGCAGGCCTCGCCGTCGGTGTTGGGTGCCGGGTCCTGGCCGCAGGGCTGATACGGGAGCGGGTCACAGCCGGTGGTGCTCGGATCCGCCACCTCTTCCAGGACCGGCGCACCGTCGGGCACCGCAGGAGTGCCATCGCTCGAGGCCAGCACCCCGAACACGCCCACGCCGGCAATGACCACCGCTGTCGCCACGGCCGCGGTCACCGCTCGGGTGCGGCGCCCGCTCGCGCCGGGTTTGCGGGGCCATGTTCCGGCGGGGCCGCCGAGGACCTCCGCAGCCGAGGGACGCTGGGCAGGGTCACGATCGAGCAGGGGTCCCAACCGCCGTCGCAGGGTCCGGGGCAGCGAGGACGGCAGCGACTGTACCTTCCCCTGGGCTGCCCGGCTGATGAGAAGCCGGGGGTCGCCGTCGCCGTACGGCCCCCGGCCCGTTGCGGCCCAAGCCATCGTCGCCGCCAGGCTGAAGACGTCGCTGGCAGGTGTGGCCGGTTCTCCCCGCGCCTGCTCCGGAGCCATGAAGGCGGGGGTGCCCACCACCACGTCGGTGCTGGTGAGCCCGACTGTGGCGTCCGAGCTCCAGGCGACGCCGAAATCGACGAGATGGGGCTCCCCGGTGCTGTCGAACAAGACGTTGGACGGCTTTATGTCGCGGTGGATGACGCCCTGGCGATGTGCCGCAGCCAGACCGGTGAGCAGTGAGATCAGCAGCCGCTCCACATCTGCCGGCGGTAGGGGACCGGCGGCGCTGACCCGGTCCGAGAGGGAGCCTCCCGCCAGGTAGGGCATGACCAGGACGAGGTCGCCATCGTCGTCGAGCACCTCCAAGAGGCGGGCGAGGTGGGGTGCGTCGAGGTGGCTGAGGATCTCCGCTTCTCGTCGGATCCGGCGCCGTGCTGCTTCCATCTCGGTGGCGCTGCCGTGGAGGGACAGCTTCTTCAGCGCCACCTCGGTGCCGTCCGGGGCCACCGCGAGGTCGACGACTCCCATTCCGCCCCGACCGAGACGGCGCACGATGCGGTATTCCACGAAGACAGGCTAGATACAGGCGCCTGCCCGAAACCACGCGCCCCGGGGAGATGTCACCGGACCGATCCGGGGCTTTTGCCTTGCGCCGGCCGATGAGGTCCTCCACCATGGCAGCGGTGGCCTGCTGTCACGGGCTTTGTCAGCGGGCCGCGGTAACATCTCGTTGGGTGTGAGCTAACGATGGATCCGGGCCTGGCAGGGGCGGAGGAGTGATGACCGAGACTCAAGACATCGAGAGGATCAACGAGGCTCTGGCGATGATCGACCGGGGCCTGGGCGGTCTGGTCGACCGTGAGCTCGTCTCCAGCTCCGAGGTCGCCGATCTGCTCCTCGATGTCCGCACGCTTCTCGCCTCAGCCGAACTCGACGAGTCGGTTTCGTCCAACTGACCTGGCGGGTCATCACGGGTGGTGTGCCACCGCGTTCAGGCCCGACCGGTGTTCAGGCGAGCTCGATCAGCTCGCGGTAGGAGTCCTCGATGCAGTCCCGCAATAGATCGGGTTCGTCGATCGCGCCGGCGTCGGTGTTGAGCCCCATCTGCAGTTGCCCCCGGTAAGACATCATCGTCAGGTTGAAAGCCGTCCCTCCCAGTGGCCCGACCGGGTAGTTGGCCTCGACGAGCGAACCGGCGATGTAGACCTCAAAGGGTGCCGCCCGGACATTCGAGGTGGTGAAGTCGATTCCGCCCGTCATGCGGCGCGCCGTCGGTATCAGCACCAGCGTGGGCAGTACCAAGAACGCGCCCGACAACCCCTCGACGAGGTCGAGCGCCTTGTCGTGCTTGGTCACATCGAGGATCTCGTGGATGCGCTCGAACCGCGAGCGCGGATCGTCGACGGTGCTGGGGACCACGACGGTGGTGGGGCTGAAGCGGTTACCACCGGCGGACTTGTCGGTGCGGATGCTCACCGGCATGGCCATGCGCAGCTCTTGGACCGGTTGGCCGCGAGCCGCGTGGTATCTACCAGCACCGCCCGCGGCCCCGGCGACGAAGAAGTCGTTGAGGCTGCCGCCCAGAGCCTTGGCGGCACGCTTGGCCCCGTCGAAGGGCACCTCGAGCGCGTCGAAGTGCCGGCGCAGGGAGCGCTCCCCCCACATCGGTGAGAGGCTGCTCTGGGTGAGCCGCACCTGCTTGAGCAGTGATCGGGTGGTGCTCGCCAGGTCGCGGCTGTAGTCGATGGTGCGGTTCGGATGGACGACGGCATCGGCGGTGGAAGAAGCGGTGCGGGCGAGGATCCCGAGGCCGCGACGGGCGCGGTGGGTCACGGTATCGGCGAGCGTCTCCACCAGGCTGGGCGCGGCTGTGGACGAGAGAACCGCGGTGCCGGAGGTTGCCCGATCCGCAGCGGCGGTGCCGTCGTCCCCAGCGTCGCCTCGGGTCTCCCCGGACGGGTCACGCTCGAGGTCGATGAACTGCTCCGACATGCGGACTCCGCCTTCGCCGTCGGTGATGGTGTGATGGATCCGCTGCAACAGCGCGGCCTTGCCGCCCTCGAGACCCTCGATGACCACGAACTCCCAGAGGGGCCGGCTGCGGTCGAAGGGATCGAGGCAGGACTTGGCGACGTAGTCGAACAGCTCGCGGCGAGTGCCTCCGATCAACGCCACCCGGCGGATGTGGTAGGTGATGTCGAAGTCGGGATCTGCCCTCCATGCCGGTGGTGCCAGGCGCCCGAATGCGGGGATCACGCGCTGGCGCAGGCGCGGCACCTCGTGGGTCGCAGAGTCGAGGCGGCGCATCAGGCGCTCGATGTCGGGCGGGCGGTCGAGGATCGTGAGGTTGGCGAAGGCGCTGCTGAACGCCGGGTCCTTCTCGAGGGTCCACATCAGGGCCTCGAGATCCGACATGCGCGGCGGAGGTTGTTCGGGCATCAACAGATCCTCCCTCGCCCTCGCTCATCGTGAGACTACCGAGGTTGCGGCGAACCGGCTGACCGTAGCTTCCTGGCAGCAGTGCGCCCGACATGTGGGGTAAGGCTCCTGAGGAGCAGCGCCAGGAGGCTCTGAGCGCCTGGGGCAGCACACAGGGTCACCACATTTGCGGGAGATGCCAATTCCTCGCCAACAAGTGGTTGACCCCGAGGTTGACGGGGGGAGCATGGTATGGGAGATGGCTCTGGGCAGGCCGTGCGTCAGTGGGAGGCGATGCGGCTCGCGCCATGTATCTCCGGTGGGGCGTGTCGGGATCGTGGTGCTCGTTGCGGTTGCCGCCTCCTGCAGCTTGGGCGGCGGCGACGAGGTCAGCAGCGGCCAGCAGCCATCGGAGGAAGCTGGTGCGCCGGTCGTGGATCTGTCGTCGACGGAATGGCGGCCTGTGCCGCTGCCGGAGTCAGTTCGCGGTCTGGAGGGCGTATCGAGCGTGGCGCTGGGTAGCGAGCTGCTGCTGGCCGGCGGGGGCAAGCGGATCGGTGAGGAAGTGCCCGAAGTGGGTGTCGTGTCTTGGCAGCCGAGCAGCGCGGTCAACGTGTTCGACACCGAGAGCGGCAAGTGGTCTGAGCTACCCGACCTGCCCGGGCAGGGCGCCGTGAGCGGCGTGACTGGCACGCGTCTTGGCTCGAGCACGATCCTGGTCGGTCTCGATTGCGAAGCGGCTGAGCCCAGTGAGTCGTTTTCATGCAGCGGCTCCTCGCTCACGACAACCATATGGACGTTGTCGGAGGGAGCAGGGGAGTGGGAGCCGCACCTCCCTCCGCCTGAGGTCGCGAAGCGCTTCGACAAAGGGTTGTCGTCGCTCTCCTCGGTGAGATCGATCGCCACCCTGACCGGTGTGGTGGACGGTCAGCTGGTTGTGGCCCTGCACGAGGGCAGCTACGTGGTCGGCTCAGCCGGCTACTGGGAGCTCTACCTGGTCGACTCGGCCAGTTGGGAGTGGAAGCAGATAGCGACACCACCGAGCCTGTATGAAGAGCACCAGCTCTGCGTGACCAGCGGTGCGCTCCGCACCGTCAGTGCGAGCATTGCACCCGCCGGTGAGTTCACCGACATCTACCTCGCAAAGAACGCCACGCTGTTGACCTTCGAGCCAGCAACGGGTGAGTGGCGACCGGGTCCGGTCGTCGAATTCGAACAGCAGGTGTCGGCTAGTGGAAGCAGAGTGGTGTGCGCCGAGGAGGGTATGTATGCGCAGGAGCATCTCCTCGGAGAATCACAACCCGGTGTTGATACCGACAGCTGGTGGCACCTGTCGCTGCCCGAAGGGGGCTGGGAGCGCCTGCCGCCCATAGTGGAACTTGAAGGTGCCGAATCGGATCCCTTGGTAAGCACCGATTGGACTCCGGCCCCGGCCGGCACTGGGCTGCTGGCGATGGCCAACACCGGCCTGAGCGAGGTGATCTCGGTCGCTGAATACGACCCCGTATCTAATGCTTGGACAGAGCTACCCGACATTCCCTCCGGGGGGCGCGGTGGCCAGCCGATCGTGGTCGGCTCCACGGCCATCGATGTCGCCGCGCTGACCTTTGCAGGAGATACCGACTTGCCGGCTATCCGCATCGATTAGCTCGTTCACACCGGGGAGATCTCTGACAGGGGGTAGTGAAGGTGAGGAGCACTAGGGTACAGAGGCTGACGAGGCAGACGCTGGCGGCTTTCGTGGCCGGGGGGAGCGTTCTGGGTGGCGTCCCGGGCCCATCGGGCGCATCGATGGCGAAGCCAGCCACCTCTCCGGATACATCTGGTCGGGATGGTGTCGTCCTCCAGCAGATGGGTTCAGGGCGGCCGTACGAGATCCAGCACAACATCTGCGGGAACCTGTGCAATGAGCATGGGCTTGCGAGCGCCAACCTGCCGACCAAAGCAGCCATCCAGCAGGGCAGCGGCACGCTTCTCATGATCGGCCACCAGGAAGTGTGCTTCAACCTGCAGGCTGAGGACATGTACGGCTGGCTGAATACCCAGGCTGGCTACCAGGCCTACGCGTTGCAGTTCCACGTGCATACGTTGAACTCAGAGTGCGGCAAGTACGGCGCCGCGGTGTACACGTACGGGGCTCACGAGCGGAGCGAGGGCAAGTACCAAGCGCAGTACCCAGGGGACGAGCCCAGAGGATACGCGTGCATCCTGGGTGGCAGCCCGAGCCCGAAGTTCTGGGGCTGCACGACCCACCTGACCCCTTGGGATCCCAAATACACGCGACAGCAGTTCGAGGAGGCCTACGGCATGGTCGCGTTGACGGCGCTTGGAGGTACGCCGGTCCTTTGGGGCGGAGACCTCTATCTCTCCCCTGGCGAGCTCGAGGGTCTCGGTGGCTTCTCGAGCAACACCACGACCGAGGCCGACGCGTGCCCCACGCCGCAGTACTGGACCAACTCCCGTGGCTACCGGAAGGTTGACCACGTACTCGGCACGATCAGCGTCCCTTGTACACAAGACGCATACATCGACCCCGTGTTCTGGGGCGATCCCAGCATCGAGTTCTGCATCGGGGCGTCCCACGAGCCGCCCTGCCCCTGGTATTCCGACCATCGACTGGTGGGCGGCTATCTCGTCCCCTAGTGGTGCATGGGGAGCGCGGCGATGAGCGAGCCATGGAAGCCATCAGCGTTGCTGGCCGAGCGGCTGATGCTCTACCCGGTCGGAGCCCAGCACTACGACATGCTCCGGGTGGCGGAGATCCTCACGATCGGCCCGAACTGGCGGCACCGAGGCGCCGTCGTGAGCCCCGAAGCCTTCCCGAGCCGGATCTGGTCGGGGATCCTCGCCCAGTTCATCATCGTCAGGCGAGATGACGACGACACAGTCGGCTGGCTCCAGTGCTACAACGCCGACATGGCCAACGGGCACGCCTATGTCGCCGCCGCCAGGCTCAAGAGAGGGAATCTGTCGACTGACTTCGCGCAGGGCTTCGTGATGTTCGTCGACTACCTGTTCGACAACTGGCCGTTCCACAAGCTCTACATGGAAGTCGGCGAGTTCAACCTGCACTTCGTCGAAGGCGGGATCGGCGAGCTGTTCGAGATCGAGGGAAGGCTCATAGATCATCTCTGGGCCGGCGAGAGGCGCTGGGACATGCTGATCTTGTCAACTGGGCGAGTGACCTGGCAGGGCTCTGAGTTCGTCGAGGCGATCCGCCGGCGGACCCTCGCGAGTGAGTACCCCGAGGGCGTCCAGGCTCGCTGACCGGCCGTTCCTGGCAGCAAGACCACCCGTATGCGGGGCAAGGACTTCCGAGAATCGCTCAGGTAGTAGCTCGTCGGCGCCGTGACGGGAAGGGTCAGGGATCGACCGGGAACGGCCTCACCGGCGCGGCGCGACTCCAAGATCGTCGAGCACGAGGTCCGCGACCCGAAAGCCGGAGTCGACCGCCTGATGGGTGGCGACACCCTTGCTGCCAGCGTCGCAGCCGACGATGAAGAGGCCCCGCAGCGGCGTGCGTGGGTCAGGCTTGTTCCTGCCCTCCTGCTCCATCGTCTGTGCGATGCCGATGCACTCGCCCCCGGCTCCTGGCACGACAGCGTCACGGGTGAGGTTGGAGACGCTGCGGGTCGTATACGTCTCCTGCTTGACGATGTGTTCACCGGCTGGCAGGTCGAAGCAGCCGTAGCCCTGCCGGTGCAGCGTCATTGCCTTGCCGCCGGCGCGGTCGTTCATCTCGGCGAGCAGCACCTTCAGGCCGGCTTCGGTGAGCAGGGCGGCGATGGTGGCGCAGCCCGGTCTGGCCCCGATGACGACGATGTCGCAGTGCTGGCCCACCTATGCCTCGCCCTGCCGGGGGCCTCGGATCGTGTTGCGCCAGCCCGCAGCGTCGAAGCGCCGGGCCAGGTGGCCGAGCCCCAACCCGATTGCCGCACCCGCGACCACGTCGGAGGCGTGGTGGATGCGAACGTAGCAGCGGCTGGTCGCCACCAATGACGCCAGCGTGTAGTAGGCCGCGGCCCCGTCGCTTCCTTCCGCCAGCAAGACGGCGGACATGAACGCGCTGGAGGCGTGTCCGCTCGGGAAGCTGCTGGTGAGGGGTTGGCGGAGATGCAGGGGGCGCACCCCCTCGTGCACGGGACGGGTGCGGTCGAAGAGGGACTTCACGAGTCCGTTCACCAGCAGCGACTCGGCACCGAGCAGTGCGGCGAACCTCAACGACGACCGGATTGGGTCGGCTGTCCGGAGACTGCGGGCCAGACCGAAGCCGAGCCAGATCATGCCGTGGTCACCCACCGCCGAGAGCGAGTAGAAGAGCCGGTCGAGGCCGGGCCTTCCCCGGACGCGGTCGACCCAGCCTTCGACCCGGTCGTCGAACGCCTCCACGGCGGCGCGGGTGTCTACCACGGCTCAGGCGGGGGTGGTCTCGAGGTGTTCCGTGCCCGCCAGCGCGGGGTCTCCGCCGAAGGCAGGGCAGTATTGGCGGAAGTTGCAGTAGTCGCAGAGCCGGGACGGGCTGGGGCGGAAGTCGTCGCGTTCGCAGGCCCGTTCGATTGCCGACCAGATCGCCTCGAGCCGGCGCTCCAGGCCCCTGGTGGACTGGGCGGTGGGCTCGGTGATGATGGCCTCAGGTGCGCTGAGGTAGAGCAACTGGACCCGGGCGGGCCTCTGGCCGAAGAAGCGCTCGCAGAGATAGGAGTAGAAGTGGACACCGCCGAGGCGGGCCTGCTCGAACTGGCGACCCGGGACCTTGCCGGTCTTGTAGTCGGTGACGACGAGTTGCCCACGTTCGTCGAGCTCGAGCCGATCGATGATTCCCCTCAAAGTCAGGTGGTCGGCGACTTCGACCTCCAAGCGGAGCTCCAACCCGATGGGCTGCACGCTGCTGGGATCTTCCAGCTCGAAGTACCTCGACACCAGGTCGGCCGCGTCGGCGATGAACTCGTCCTGCTGATCGGTGTCGAGCTCGAGAGCGAGGTAGTCGTCGTCGGTGCGCAGCTCGCTGAACGCCTGATCGAGGCAAAGCCGCGCGTGTTCTTCGGTGCGTTCGCTCGGCGCGGCGCACAACAGCATCTCGAGTGCCCGGTGCACCAGCGTGCCCCGCGTGGCTGCCTCGGATGCAGGTTCGGGAAGCCGGTCGATTGCCGAGAAGCGAAAGGCAAGCGCGCAGTCCTTGAACGAGGACACCTTCGATGGGGACAGCGATGAGGGCAGCTTGAGCGGCATGCTCAGATGGTAGGCGCCGAATGTGACACTGGGGTGGTCCATCGGGGTCCCTGAAAAGAGCGGGACGTGGCGAGCGAGCTCAGGTCCGCGCGCTGGTCGCGGCGGTGCGAATGGAATCCGCAACGTCGTCGAGCCCCTCGAGTGGCCCGAAGTGGCCGAGCCCGGGGAAGTCAGCCAGCACACCGTGGGGGATGGCCGAGGCGATCCGGGCGGCGAAGCCGGCGGGGCCGAAACCGTCCACTCGGCCTCGTGCCACGACCACAGGACACTCGACCTCCGACAGCCCTGAGAAGGC
The DNA here is from genome assembly GCA_003577145.1 of Acidobacteriota bacterium. GTDB lineage: Bacteria > Actinomycetota > Acidimicrobiia > Acidimicrobiales > Microtrichaceae > ATN2. Next base: position 10,528 of record QEUP01000001.1, read on the forward strand.
GTCGTGTGCGGCACCCATCCGGTAGAGCTGCGCCTCGTTCTCGGGTCGGCACCGCAGGCGGACGGAGCCGTCAGCTTGCTCTTCGAAGCCGTGGTCCACGTAGAGCTCGAGCACCTCGTCGTCCATCTCGCACAGCGGTGGCTTCTTGGCGTAGTTCTGCACCGCCTCGTACTTCGAATCGAACACGTCGCGGCGGCGCAGCGCCTGTTCGCTCATCGGGTTGGCCGCTCCGAGGCCCTCGGCCATCGCCGCCGGGAAGACGATGGGCTCGAAGAGCCACAGTCCCCGAAACGTTCCCGGCCGCTGCTGTTCGGCCAGCACCAGCGCGGCCCCTCCCATGGAATGACCCACCCCGAAGGGTGCGGCCAAGCCGAGATCATCGATCACGGCAAGGACGTCGTCGGCGGTGCCTGCCCAGCTGAGGTCGCCGCCGGCAGGGGTCGTGGAGGTCCCGTGGGCACGGAAGTCCAACGACCAGCACCCGAAGTCGCTCAGGCGGCGGGCCAGTGGCTGCCAAACGAGTCCGTGGAATCCCGTGGCGTGGGCGAAGAGAATCGCGGGACCCTCTCCGCCGAGTTCGTGAACGGTGATTCGGACATCACCCGAGGAACCGACGGTGTGCATTCACCCATGCTGTCATCGTCAATCCGCAGATCCCCACTCCAGATGGGGAGGGTGTCACCCGTCTCGACCATCCGGGCTATGCGGTCGAGGGTCGCCCGATCGACCGTGGGGGGTCCCTCGCAGATGATCTCGAGCAGCATGTCGATGGGTACGACAGTGGCCTCGGCATGGTCGGATCCGGCTTGAGCGGTGACGACGAACGAGTCAACGAAGGGCACCCACGTGAGGTGGTCTGCGAGACGTGAACGCGTGACGCGCGCGAGGGCGATCAGCTTCCGGGCCGTCTTGGGGACATCCCCGTCGGCGAGGGCGAGAACGAATATGCCAGACGAGCCGGCCACGAAGTGAGCGTCGCCCATGTCCGCGCTCAAGTAGTCCCCGGGCAAACGCGCGAGGACGTCGTCGAGTTCCGAGCGCGACAGGCGTCCGAATTGGAACACGTCCTTTCTTCGGCTGAAGCGGCTCCGAGCCTTAGCCCGACGCGCCGGCAGGCGAGCTGATCGCTCCGAGGAGCTCGTCGTGTGAGGTCGTACCAGGCTCGACGCGAGACCGTCTCGTCAAGCGGCGGGCCCCTGGGCCCAGCAGGCCACCGGTTGTCGCGTCGAAACGAGCCTTGGCGGTAACGGATCTGCTGCTCGAGATCTTCGGGAAAGCTGGGTTCGGTCGGCAGCGCGAGTGTGTAGTCTCGCGGGGATGCCCCGACTCGCTCCCACCTTCCGGATCGGTGCACCCGCCCGGCTTCTCCCCTGGATGGCCGAGCTGGCCTCCACCGGCGCAGGCCTCATCGACTCCTACCTACCACGTCGCGCCCTGACCCCCCGTGCCCGGGAGAGGATCATCGTTGCCGTGGTCACCGAGAGGGGCTCGCGGACCGCAGCCTGGGTCCATGCAGGGTGGCAGTCCTTTCTGGGGGACGCCGAGCAGGGTGACGCCGAAGCGGTGATGATCGACTGGGCACGACGCTGTGCCCAGGCGGGAAGGCCCCTCCCGACCTCCGAGCTGGAGGGTGTCCTGCCCCAACGTGCCATTCGCTCCCTGCGGGCCTCGGTGGCGAGGGCGACGCTGGCCGGCGAGGTCGGCCTGGCGCACGAGCGCCTGCTCGAGCGCATCCTCGGGCCGCTGCCCTTCAGGCCTGCCGATGTGGCTGCCGAGCTGGCGGTGATCGCGGTCGGTCTTCCGTGGGTACTCCCGACAGCGGTGATCGGCACCGTCTTCGGCTTGCTCGGTCGGGTGGCACCCCCGCTGCCGGAGGTCGAGATAGCTCCCCGCGAAGACGCCAACCTGTTGACGCAGATGCTGGGCGAATCGGCCCCGCTGCTCTTCGGGAACGCCTTGATTCGCCTTGTTGTCCTCGATCTCCCCGTGGTGGTGCACCTCGGCGTACGCAGCGAACAGGCGACCTCGACGATATCGGTGGGCCGGCACCAGATCAGGGTGCAGGACGGGATCCGCTCCGATGTCGCGGCGGTCGTGGACGGGTGGCTCGACCCCTTCATAGAGGCGGCCTCGGGTGCCATCACCACCGAGGTCAGCAACCTCGCCCGCCGATCGACCTGATCCAGGGAGGCGTCGCTTCCGCGCGGTGAGCGGGAACAGTACGCTCTGTGCTCAGCTCGGGACTCACTGCCGCCAGCGAGAGCAGGCGTTCGGGGGTCCCGATCCGCAGCACCGATGGCACTCGAGCTGGGGAGGTCCGTCGTGACCGAGGTCCCGACGACGAGCAAAGGCCGGCGGACACGAACCCTCATCCTCAGCGCGGCCCGAGACGTGCTGGCCGAGCGTGGCTACGTCGCCTTGCGGATGACCGACGTCGCGGCGCGTGCCGACCTCTCCTTGGGAGGCCTCTACCGGTACTTCCCCAACAAGGACGCGCTGTTCGGTGAGCTGGTCGAGGAGCTGTCGACCGAGATCGGAGCCGCAGCCAGTGCCCACGGCACCGACTTCTCGAAGGATCCCTATACGGCGATGTACCTGTCGACCAGAGGCTTTCTGGAGTACTACCGGGACCACCGGGATCTGATGGACGCCTGGTTCGAAGCGGTAACCACCGATGAGCGCTACCGGCAGCAGTGGTGGGCCACCCGCCAGGCCACCGCAAGGACCCTGGCAGGGCTGGTCGAGCAGTGCCATGGCATCAACGAGGTCGACGGGGTGAGCGGTGAGTTGGTGACCGAGGCGGTCATCTCGTTGGTGGAGCAGAGCGCCTACGTCTGGTACGCCAAGGAGAGCATGCGCTCCGAGACCGTGTGCCCCGAGGAGGGCGCCCGCCTCCTGGCTCGCATCCTCTACCTCACCTACTTCTCCGACGCGACGATCGACCTGCGTGCCGACGGGGGGATCAACCCGCCGGGCGGGGTTCCTTGGGCAGCCCGAGGAGCCTCTCGCCGATGATGTTGCGCTGCACCTGACTGGTGCCTCCGGCGATGCGGGCCCCTGGGGCCGAGAGCATCTGCGCGGTGGCCGGGTTGTCGAGCATCGCTGCGGGCCCCAGCAGGCTCGCCTGGAACATGGCGTAGTCGAACATCTGCTCGGTGATCCCCAGCTTCATCAGGGAGCCGGCCACGTTGGCGACAGGTCCCTGGCGTTGACCCAGGGACCGGAAGGCACGGCCACGCGAGTAGAGGCCTACCAGTTCCTGGCGTCGCAGCGGCTCGAGGTCAGCAGCGAGGGCCGCCAGGGAGTCCAGGCGGCGGTCGAGCGCGATCCCCGACGCTCCGATGTGGCCCCGTTCGTTCATGAGGGTCGCCATGCCGACGTTCCATCCGTCGTTCAGCGGGCCGAGGAGGCAGTCCGCGGGGATGCGTGCGCCGTCGAAGAACACCTCGTCGAACTCGGCTTCCCCGTTCATCTGCCGCAACGGCCGGGTGTCGATGCCGGGCAGTGACATGTCGACGAGGAAGAAGGAGATGCCCTTGTGCTTCGGTGCCCCTGGGTCGGTGCGCGCCATGAGGATGCCCCAGTCGCTCACGCGCCCGTTGCTGCACCACACCTTCTGGCCGGTTACGACGTACTCCTCGCCGTCGGCCTCGGCGCGCGTGGCGAGCGACGCGAGGTCCGAGCCGGCCTCGGGCTCGGAGAACAACTGGCACCAGACCCGCTCGCCGGTGATGATCGGCCGGAGGTGCTCGCTTCGTTGCCCGTCGGTGCCGAACAGCAGGATCGATCCGCCTGCGAGCACCGGACCGACCATGTTGATGAACGGCGGCACCTGGGCGATGGCGCACTGCTGGATCCAGGCCGCCGTGTGCGCCGAGGACAGTCCCTGACCCCCGTGTTCGACGGGCCAGTGAAGCCCGGCGAAGCCGGCCTCGAACAGGCGGGCCTGCCACTCCTTGCCCTCGTCGCCCCGTAGTCCCGGGGCGCCTCGGCCTTGTGCTCGGACAACCAGCCCGCTGCCCGTTCCTGGAACTCCGCCACATCCATGAGGAAAGGCTACGCGCTGCCGGATTTGTGAACCGAAATGGCCCCTATAGGGGCCACGCGCGTTCACAGAACTGGTGAGGTGGCCGGGTCGGCTGATCAGGCGACGCCGAGCTTGTCGGCGGCGTAGGCCTTCATCCGCTTGTAGTCGACCTTGCCGTTCGGAGCCCGCCCCACCGTTGGGATGGTCACGATGTGCTTGGGCGCCGACCTGCATGCCCTCGAAGGGCTCCACGACTGCGGTGACGGCTTCACCGTACTTGTCGTCAGGTATCCCCACCGCAACCGCGTCGTGCACCGACTCGTGGGTCTTGAGCACCTCTTCGACCTCTTCGGGGTAGACCTTCTCGCCGGCGGTGTTGATGCACACCGACCCGCGACCGAGCAGGGTGATGCTGCCGTCGGCCTCGACGGTGGCGTAATCGCCGGGTATCGAGTAGCGATCGCCGTTCACCTCGATGAAGGTCGCCGCGGTCTTCTCGGGGTCCTTGTAGTACCCGATGGGCTGGTTACCCTTGACGGCTACTCGGCCGATCTCGCCCGATCCCGGCTCGACGAAGCGGCCGTCCTCGGTGATCACCGCGGCGTTGCCGCCGAGTTGGAACTTGGCGGTGCTCGCCGCGCCCCCGGCCGAAGAGATCGACTGGCCCATCCCGAGCGCCTCCGACGACGAGAAGGCGTCTATCAGCAGCATGCCGGGTTGGTGCGCGAGCAGCCCCTGCTTCACCGGCTCGCTCCACATCACACCCGAGGAGGAGATCAGCACCAGGCTCGACAGGTCCCACTTGCCGGGGTTGTCGTCGAGGGCCCGCAACATGGGCTTGGCGAAGGCATCCCCCACAATCGATATGGCTCCGATGCGCTCGCGCTCGATGGTGTCGAGCATCTCGGTCACGTCGAAGTGGCGGTTGACCAGTGTGACGACAGCCCCCGCGGCCGACAGGAACATGTTGGCCGTGAACCAGCCGGTACCGTGCATGAGAGGACAGGCAGGGATGCCGCCGGTGCCGGGGGCGGTGATGGCATCGATTGCGTCGTCGTAGGTCGCGCCTTCGGCGAGGACAACCGGCAAGCCGGTGCTCACGGTTGCCCGGATGAGGTCGTCCTGGCGCCACATCACCCCCTTTGGCATTCCCGTGGTACCGCCGGTGTAGAGCATGAGGATGTCGTCGCCGTCGCGACCCCACGGAGGCCGGACCCGCTCCTGAGCCGAGGTCGCCGCTTCCTCGTAGGGCCGGGCCCAGTCCGGGCACGGGCCGCTGTCGTCGTCGACCCACAGCCACGTGCCGATGTCGGGGAGCTTGTGGCGGATGCGCTCGATGGTGTCGGCGAAGCTGCCGTGGAACACCACCGCCACCGCGTCGGCGTTCTCCCACAGATAGAGCAGCTCGTCCTCTTGGTACCGATAGTTGGTGTTGACCGGAACCAGCCCCGCTTTGAAGCAGGCGAAGACGGTCTCCATGTACTCCGGGCAGTTGTAGAGGTACAGGCCGACCTTGTCCTGGTGCTGAGCGCCGGCGGCGAGGAGAGTGGCGGCGATGCCGTCAGCCCGTCGGTCGAGCTCCTGCCAGCTGCAGCGACGCTCGCCTTGGACCTGAGCGGTGGCGTCCGGGAACTTGTCGGCGATCCGCTCCCACAGCTCGGCAAAGTTCCAACCGGGCATCTTGTTGCTCCTCGTGGCTTTCCCCTCTTGGTTCGCCGCGGAGTGTAGACGGAGGAGATCCGCGGCCTACCATCGCGCGGTGGATTTCGAACTGCCTCCCGATGACGATCCCCGCCGTGTCGAGGTCAGGGCCTGGCTGGAGGAAAACCCCTCGCCGACCGGCCGTCAGCTCGCCGAGCGCGGGCTGGTGTCGCCGCACTGGCCCGCGCCCTGGGGCCTCGAAGCCGACCCCATACACCAGCTGATCATCGACGACGAGTTGAAGAGGGCGGGTGTACGGCGTCCCGACAACATGATCGGCATCGGCTGGGCGGGCCCCACGATCCTGCACGCCGGAACCGACGAGCAGAAGGAGCGTTACCTGTTCCCCCTTCTCGCCGGCGAGGAGATCTGGTGCCAGCTGTTCTCCGAGCCCGACGCCGGTTCCGATCTCGCCAACCTCTCCACGCGTGCCGAGCGCGACGGCGACGAGTATGTCGTGAACGGTCAGAAGATCTGGACCTCCCTCGCGCAGTTCTCCCAGTTCGGCATCCTCATCGCCCGTACCAATCCCGACGCGCCGAAGCACAAGGGCGTCTCGTACTTCATCTGCCCCATGGGTACGCCGGGGATCGAGATCCGGCCCATCATCGAGATGACGGGTGCCCACACGTTCAACGAGGTGTTCCTCACCGATGTGCGAATCCCCGCCGAGAACCTGGTGGGCCAGGAGAACGAGGGCTGGGCGCTGGCAAAGGTGACGCTCGGAAACGAGCGGGTGTCGCTTTCGAGCGGAGGGGCTCTGTGGGGGATGGGGCCGAACGCCTACGACCTGCTCGATGTCGTGCGGGAAGGGGGTGGCGTGAGCGAGCCCGTCCTGCGGCAGCGGCTCTCCGAGCTGTACATCGAGGCCGAGATCCTGCGCCTGATCCGACTCCGCACCGTCAGTGCAGCGATCAAGGGCAAGGCCCCGGGGCCGGAGGCGTCGATCCGCAAGGTCATGGCAGACGAGCACGGTCAAAGGATCATGTCCGCGGCGAAGGATCTCTCGGGAGCCGGTGCCCTCCTCAGCGACCGCGGGCCCTTCGGGGGCCAGGCGGGCCCCTGGCACCACGGGTATCTGTTCTCCCAGGCGCTTACCATTGGCGGCGGCACCGGTGCCGTCCAGCGCAACATCATCGCCGAGCGGGTCCTGGGCCTGCCCCACGACCTCGACGTCGAGGAGGGCAAGACCTGGGTCGAGGCCCGTTCGGGGCGCTGAACCGCCGTTGCCGAACACAAGTCGTTACAGCTGAGGTCCACTACCCGGGGGGGTTGCAACGTGGCCACGAACGCCTGTGCCACCCGCACGGACCTGCGCCCTACGAGCGTTGTTGGCGGGGAAAGCGGCCAACGGTGCGGGTGCTCATAACCGGCGGGGCCGGGCTGACCGGACACGCCCTGTGCAGCGCGGCGCCAGACGACGTGGACGTGGAGGTCACTCAGAGGACCAGGCTCGCGGCAGGCCGGCGGGCTCATACCGTCGATCTGGCCGAGCCAGGCGCCGTCGAGTTGCTTCTTCTCGACAGCGGACCGGACCTCGTGATCCACACGGCTTACGCGACCGATGACGGTGAGCGAGACATCGTCACCGCTACGAAGAACGTGGTGGACGCCTGCGCCGACGCCGGTGTGGAGCTGGTCCACTTCAGCAGCGACATGGTCTTCGACGGAGAGCACGCTCCTTACCGCGAGGACGACACGCTGTCGCCGGTCACCGCATACGGGCGCCAGAAGGCTGCAGCCGAGATCTACATACGCGAGCACCTGGCTCCGGCGACCGTTCTCCGCACGTCGCTCATCTGCTCGCTCGACCCTGTCGATCCTCGCACGGCGGCAGTCGTGGAGGCGCTCACCATCGGCAAGTCGATCACCTTGTTCACCGACGAGATACGCAGCGCCGTCCGTCTCGACGACCTGGTGCACGCAGTCTGGGAGATCGCGCTGATGGAGTCCGAGGCGCGGGCGGGCGTGTGGCATCTGGTCGGTTCCGAACCGGTAGACCGCTATGCCCTGGGACTGGCCATCGCGGCCTACCACGGCCTTTCACCGGAAGCGATCGTGGCGGGCACGAGCGCCGAGAGCGCCGCGGGCAGACCCCGAAACCTCACGCTGGTCAGCGACCGCGCCGCTGCATCGCTTTCCTCGACGCTGCGTCCGGTCACTAGCCTCTTCGCGGGGTGAGAGTCCTCGCACCCGAGCCGAGAGCGCCTGCAAAGGGGAAGATGATGAAGATCAGTTCGCAGCTCCAGTACGCCGGCGGGTTCAAGGAGTCGGCCCAGCAGGTGCAGGAGCTCGAGAGGGCGGGCCTGGACATCGTCTACGTTGCCGAGGCGTACGGTTTCGACGCGCCAAGCCTGATGGGCTACATCGCCGCGGTGACTGACACCATCGAGATCGCGTCGGGCATCTTGCCGATCTACAGCCGGACCCCGGCTCTCATCGCCCAGACGGCGGCAGGCCTCGACGCGCTGTCGGACGGTCGATGCATCCTCGGGCTCGGGGCGTCCGGCCCGCAGGTGATCGAAGGCTGGCACGGGGTTCCCTACGACATGCCGTTGGCACGTACCCGAGAGGTCATCGAGATCTGCCGCATGGCCTGGAAGCGCGAGCGCCTCGAGTACCAGGGAAGGTGCTACACGCTCCCACTCCCCCCCGAGGAGGGGACCGGCTTGGGCAAACCGCTGAAGATGATCACCCATCCGGTACGCGACCGGATCCCCATCCACATCGCCTCTCTCGGGCCCAAGAACGTGGAGCTGACAGCTGAGCTCGCCGAGGGGTGGCTCCCCATCTTCTTCGATCCCCGCAAGGCGAACGACGTGTGGGGTGACGATCTCGCGCGTGGCAGGGCGAAGCGCTCACCTGACCTGCCGCCCCTCGATGTCGTCGCCGGGGGGCTCGTTGCCATCGGGGATGACGTGGAGGGTGTGCGCGAGTTCAGCCGGCCGATCATGGCTCTCTACATCGGCGGCATGGGCGCCAAGGGCAGGAACTTCTACAACGACTTGGCGTGCCGTTACGGCTTCGAGGAGGAGGCGGCGGAGATCCAGGATCTGTATCTCGCCGGCAACAAGAAGGAGGCCGCCGAGAAGATCCCCGCCGATCTGCTCGAGGCAACCAGCCTCTGTGGCGACGAGGGGTATGTGAAGGACCGTGTCACCGAGTTCAAGGAGGCAGGTGTGACGATCCTGAACATCACGCCCATCGGTGAGAACCACGCCGAGATGATCGCCAAGCTCAAAGCCTGGGCCGAGTAGCAGGATTTGTGAACCGAAAAGGCCCCTATAGGGGCCATCCGCGTTCACAAATCGTGTGTGGCCGTGTCCGATCAGACGATCCGGTAGGTCTGTAGGCCGTGGGCCACCGGGTTGCCCCCGTCGTCGGTGGCGTGGATCTCGGTGAAGATCAGCTCCTTGCCCCGCTTCACCGCCTTGGCATGGCAGACGAGATCGGATTCCCTCGCGGCCCCGAGGTACTGGACGTTGATGGCTACCGTGGCAGCCCGAGCGCCCTTGTTGAAGTCGTGGTTCGACCAGGCGGCCAGAGCGCCGGCCGTGTCGATCGCAGATGAGATGACCCCGCCGTGGTATACCTTGCCGTCGTTGGTGAGCTCGTGCCGGAACTTGACTCGCATGGTGATGTCGTCGGGCTCGTAGCGGTCGATCTCGATGCCCAGGAGGCCGATGAAAGGTGTCTGCGGGAAGATGTCGCGAACGGCGTCCCTGCGAGCTTGCTGTTCCTGGTCCGTCAGCTCGGCGTCTCCCACGCTATCCCTCCAACGATGCAAGGGCCGTTTTGCCCGGCCTGTCCTTCGCGAGACACGATGCTGACACACAACCGCTAGGGGGAAGCAATGCGTTGGCAGGTGGACGACACACCCGAGCAGGCAGCGTTTCGGGACGACCTGCGGGGATGGCTGCGAGAGGCGCTCCACCCCGGCTGGGTCGAGGCGGTGGACGACGGTGACGACGACCGCTTCGCCCGCATCCGCAAGGAAGCCGAGGCCGCCGGGTGGAATCCGTTCTCCTGGGCTCGCACAATAGGCGAGAGCGGCTACGCGGCTCCGACGTGGCCCAAGGAGTACGGCGGTCTTTCCGGCGAGCCCTGGACAGTGCGGCTGACGCGGGAGGAGCTCGAGCGCTACCGCCTGCCGACGATCGCCATCAACCTGCTCGGTGTCGGGCTTGCCGGTCCGACGATCATCGAGCACGGGACCGAGGAGCAGCGGACCCGCTACCTGCGAAAGATCCTTACTTGCGAGGAGGTCTGGTGCCAGCTGTTCAGCGAGCCCGGCTCGGGCAGCGACCTGGCTTCACTCGGCACGCGAGCCGAGCGCGACGGCGACGAGTGGGTCGTCAACGGGCAGAAGGTGTGGACCTCGGCTGCGCAGTTCTCGCACTTCGGGATGTTGCTGGCACGAACCGATCCAGACAAGCCCAAACACGACGGACTCACCTACTTCATCGTGGCCATGAGCTCAGAGGGCGTGGATATCCGCCCGCTGCGCCAGATCACCGGGTCGGCCGAGTTCAACGAGGTCTACTTCACCGATGTGCGGATCCCCGAGGAGAACCGCGTAGGTGATGTCGGGGACGGTTGGCGGGTGGCTCGCACGACCTTGATGAACGAGAGGGTCACGCTCACAGGCGTCACGCTGGACACCGTTGCGTTCATGGGCGGTGTGCGCAAGGACGCCTGGGAGAGCTTCCTCGACTCTGTGCCCGATCGCGGCGACCCCGTTGCCCGCCAGGCGATCGCTCAGTTCTACATCGAGCAGCAGGTGAAGGAGATCACCGCCTTCAGGGCGGCGGCCGCCCGCGCCAGGGGTGAGGAACCGGGGCCGGAGGGCTCGATCGGCAAGGTGTTCAACGCCGAGCTCAACCAGCGCCGATCGAGCTGGCAGGTGTCCAACGCAGGCATGACGAGTGTCGCCTGGGAGCGCCACGACAAAGACGCCGAGTCGCGCGCGCACGCCTTCCTCCGTGCCAGGGCCAACACCATCGAGGGTGGTACTTCTGAGATCCTCCGAAACCAGATCGGCGAGAGGGTGCTCGGCTTGCCTCGCGAGCCCGAACCCGACAAGGGCGTGGCATGGAAGGAGCTACGGCGCAACTGATTGCGCGCCATCGAGGCGCCCCGATTTGGGACCGTTAGGGTGCGCCAGGCACGACCCGTCGAGCCCAGAACGGTCCGGGCCGGTCTCGCGCCGTCTGGATCAAAGCTCGGAGCGAAATGCTCCGGGGCCGGTGAACATGCCCCGCTTCCAGCGGCGAGGCGTGACGATGATCGCCCTGGGATAGTCCTCGAAGAGCCAGCGTGCGAAGTTGCGGCGTGTCCACGCCGTCAAGCCTGCGATCCGTACTCCGGCCCGTGCCCCCTTGCGATGCTTGAGCGCCCGGATCAAGAGGGTCGACATCTTGTGGTCGGCGACAAGGTCGCGTTCTACTGCCCGTGAGTACCGGCGGGTGACCTCACCACCTGCTGCGATCGCTTCAGCCGCTCGGATGCCCGTGTGAAGCGCCTGCGCGATTCCTTCACCGGTCATCGGGTCGCAGGCGCCGACCGCGTCACCCACGAAGAGGGTCCGTTCGGTCGCGTAGGTGATGTCGTCGATGCGGGCAGGGATCGGCCACGAGCGGTACGGGCCTTCCGGGGCCGAGTTCGGCCCGAGGATCTCGTGAATGTGGGGGCGTTGAAGCAGCGCCTGCCACAGCTGCTTCATCTCGTTGATCTGTTGCTTGTGGCCGCGCTGGATGCCAAATCCGACGTTTGCGCGGTTACCGGGCAGCGGGAAGGACCAGGCATACCCGGGGAGGAAGTCCGGTTCGAAGAGCACGAACAGCTCGCTGGCGGCGCGGTCCGAAACATTGGTGAAGTACTGGCGGAACGCGTGCCATTCGCCGCGATAGTCGGGGGTGTGGACGCCCAGGTACTTCCGCATCGGCGACCAGATGCCATCGGCGGCAACGGCGTGGCCCCCCGCGATCTCACCTACACCCTCGGCCATCACCACCACCCCGTCCCGTGATTCGCTCGCCCCGGTACAGGCGTGGCCATCGAGCACGTCGACGCCCTCCTTGCGGGCGAGCTCGACAAGGGCGTTGTCGAGCTCCTGACGTTCGGCGACGACTGCGTACTGACCGGCGCCCTCGGGTAGCGGGAACTGGACCAGCCGGCCCGAAGGTGAGCGCACGTTGACCGCATGGATGACCTTCCACGATGGAACCGTCGTCGGGTCGAGCCCGAGCTTCTCGAGCAGGCGCAGGGCGTTGGTGGTGAGCCCGTCGCCGCAGAACTTGTCGCGTGGGAAGGTGGCCTTGTCGACGAGCACGACATCGCTGCCAGCTCGAGCCAGGGAGATGGCAGCGGCCGTTCCGGCAGGTCCGCCGCCGACGACCACGACGTCGGCGATTCGCATCACCTCCGAGCGTACGGCCACCTCGTCCCGCGCAGCACGTTTTGTGAACCGAAAAGGCCCCTATAGGGGCCTTTTCGGTTCACAAAACCGGTGTGGTGCTCATCGAGCGAGGGCGAGGACCTCCTCGAAGCCCTCGGCGAAGCACTTGAGGAGGGCGTCGGCGTCGGGGACGGCCACCGGGTCGAGGTTTATGCCGATGTTGAGCTCGTCGATGTAGCTGAGGAGGGTGATGTTCATGGCGGCTCCGGCCAACGGCCCGAAGGCGTACTGGGCCTCGAGCCTGGCCCCGGACAGATAGACGGCGAAAGGCGCTCCGGGGACGTTCGAGGTGGTGAGGTCCATGCCCTTCATCATCGACCCGAAGACCTGCGTGAGGATGGTGGTGGGGAGCCGGGTGATCACGTTGGCCATCGGGTCCACCAGATCGAGAGCCGGCTCCTCTCGGACGCTGCGCACGCGCTCGTGGATCGCCCGTACTGTCTCTGCCGCGCCAGAGAAGCTGATCGGGACAGTGAACCGGGTCGGGACGAACGAGTTTCCGGCAACGTTGGCCGAGTCGTCGTTGCGGATGTTGATCGGCATCGACATGTGGACCTCGCAGCACTCGGCCCCATGCAGCTCGTGGTACTTGTGCAACCCGAGCACCACCCCGCCGACGAACGCGTCGTTGAGCTTGCCCCCGACGGCCTTGGCGGCGTTCTTGGCATCCCGGAGCGGGACGGTCAGGGTGTCGAAGTGGACGCTCAGGGATCGCCGTTCCATGATCGGGCTGAGCGGCGCGGTAACCGGGGCCATGAGCCGTCTCATGCTGCCGAGCGTGTCGAGCACGGACTCGGCTGAGCGTCGGGGGTGAGCAGCAGCGTCGATGGTGGCGGGGATGACGTTTCTGGCGTTGCGCTTGAGCATGCCCAGGTAACGGCGGGTCTCATGCGTCATGGCATCGATGAAGCGCTCACGCTGATCCATCACATGCACGGGTGGTGGCGCAGGTAGCGGCTTCTCGGGCGCGTCCGGCTCGAGGTCGAACAGCTCGAGCTGCAGCTTCATGCCTCCGACGCCGTCGGTGATCGAGTGATGGATCTTCATCAAGACCGCCGAGCGTTCCTCCTCGAGGCCGTCTACCACGGTCATCTCCCACAGCGGCCTGGCCCGGTCGAAGCCCTGCATGGCAATGGGTTCGGCGAACTGCAGTAGCTCACGCATCGTGCCGTTGCCGGCCGGTCTGGCAAAGCGGAGGTGGTAGTCGAGGTCGAAGTGAGGGTCGACCTCCCAGCGAGGTGGAGCCAGCGAAAGCGGGTTCGAGCGCACCCGCTGACGGAGTCGGGGTATCACCCGAGTGGCGCGGTCGATGGTGTGGACGAACCGGGCACGGTCGATGGGCCGGTCGAAGACTGCCAGGGTGAGGATCGTCGAGCGGAGCATCGGGTCCTTCTCGATGCTCCACATCACCGAGTCGGCGTCGCTCATCCGGGGGGGGAACTCCACCGTGTCGCCGTCTGTTGGGGCTGCTCCGGCAGTCTCGCCGCTGTCGGGAGCGACTTCAGGCATCTTCTCGTCGGTCATCTCACGCCCTTCCGGTACATGGTGCGCCACCCATGATCGTAAACCGCGAGGTGGCGCCTCGCTCAGACAGGATCTCCCGTCCCGGAGCCGGGCCGTCCCGGAGCCGGGCCGTCCGGACTACCCGCCGTCGGCGTTGCAGTCGTACCAGGCGTGCACCTCGTCGACCTCGGTGTGACCGTCCTGCACGAAGGTGCGGGTTCGCTGGGTTGTGACGTTCCCACAGCCGCTGCTCTGGGACTGCCAGGTCTGTTGGCCGGGTGAGTAGAGGGTGGAATAGAGGGTGACCGTGATGGAGCTGTCGGTGTAGGTGGGCCACACCAGGATGCCGTAAGGCGTGTTGTTCACCAGCTCCAGGTCGACGCCCGGGTAGCTGATGGTGGCCTCCCGCCCGTAGGGGTAGCGGGAGATGTAGATCGAGTGCGACATGTACTCGCCATAGTCCAGCCCGGCGAAGAAGGCGGCGTTGAACAGGGTTGTCGCGTACTGAGAGACCCCTCCGCCGATGTCTGTCGTGAACTCGCCGTTGTATATCGCCCCGCCTTCCACGAAACCGCCTTCGACGGTTCGCGGCCCCACGTAGTCGTTGACCGACCACGTCTCACCGGGCTCGATCACCACCCCGCGGGTGATGTCTGCGATCCGGTGGATGTTGGTGACCCGGGACTCGCCGGCCGCGTAGTTCGTGGTGAACTCGCCGACCTTCTCTTTGATGCCGAGTGATTCGGCCCAGGCCGCGTTCTCCGCTGCGGCCACGACCTTGGTCTGGAGCTGGATCGTCGTCTCGCCGGCTTCGAGAGCGGTGAGCACCCGCTGGGAGGAATCCTCGGTGCAGCAGACGACGCCGTCGGCACCCGGCTGGTAGACGACCTGGTCGGCGACGACGTTGAAGGTCGCCTCAGTTGGGTTCTGGGCGAGCTCCGGGAAAGCCAGAGCCAGGAAGTTGCTGACCGCCTCATCGTTCAGCGCCAGCGTCATCTCACCGTCTTGGACCTCCGATACGAATGCCGGGCGGAACGAGGCGGCGTCGACCTCCTTGCTGACGCCGTCGACGGCGAGCGTCACCAGCCCCTCGGTCATCGCGTTCGCCTCGTCGGCCAACGCCTGGGCTTCATCGTCACTGAACTCGGGCGCGATCTCGGCCAGCGGGACTTCCACCGCGATCGATTCCTGGATGCCCTGGTCGAGGGCGGCCGCTAGAGCGTCGGCTACGTCATCGGCGTCGAGACCGGAACCCGGTTCGCCGGCGATGAGGTCCACCGCCTCGGTAGTACCTACGATCGCGGGCTCCACCGGCGGCTGCGCCTGGGCTCCCGCCAGCGCTTCCACCGTCTCGGCGAGGGCGTCTTCGTCGACGTCGAATTGCACCTCCACCGAGCGAGGGTCGAAGAAGGACTTCATCCAATTGACAGGGCTCTGGATGGCAGAGTCGCTACGGCCGACGTCCATGGTCGTCTCGACAGTCCCGTCGGTGTCGACGGACACGCCCAGCGCGCTTGCGCTGGAGGAGATCTCGATATCGCCTGAGGTGACGGTCACCTCGGTGTCGGCGAACTCGTCGGCCAAGTCTCCGACGGTGGCCGTCAGGTCATCCTCGGACAGGCCACCGACCGGCTCTCCGGCGAGCGTCACGTTGCGCACGACCTGGCCGGAATGCGCGCTCTGGTCGACCGCCCAGGCGCCTACCGCGAGGAGGATCAGCGCTAGGGGGGTCAGAACCAGGAGGAGGATCGAGATCCTGCGACTCATGAGGGCCAGATGATGCGCGAAACGGTTGAACCTTCGGATGGAATGACTCGCCTCCGGCCGGGCCGGCCGAGAGACGGAGCTCTCTCGTTGGGCCGCCTGTCGACGGCGTTGTAAAGGATCGCACAACCGAGAGCCGAATTCACAGCACTCAGCGGCCCCTCCTAGTGTTTCTGCGGTCACAACCGGAAAGGGAACCCGCAGATGGATCTACTCTGCGAAGGGCGGATATGCGTCGTCACCGGCGCCGGCCGTGGAATAGGGCGTGAGCACGCGACGATGCTGGCGCGGCACGGAGCGAAAGTGGTGGTAAACGACCTGGGTGGCGACATGGACGGAACCGGCACACCCAGCGATGGCCCCGCCCACGAGGTCGCCCAAGAGATACGGGAAGCCGGTGGCGAAGCCGTCGCCAACGGGGACGATGTGGCGTCCTGGGAAGGTGCGCAGCGGCTGATCAACACCGCGGTTGAGAGCTTCGGTGGCCTCGACGTGGTGGTGAACAATGCCGGGATCCTCCGGGATCGGATGCTGGTGAACATGACCGAGGACGAGTGGGACGCGGTGATCAACGTGCACCTGAAGGGCACCTTCGCGCCCTCTCGTTGGGCAGCCGCGTACTGGCGGGAACAGACCAAGGCCGGCGAGCCTGTTGAGGCCAGGCTCATCAACACGACCTCGGTGTCGGGGATCTACGGGAACGCAGGCCAGACGAACTACGGCGCCGCCAAGATGGGTATCGCCGCCTTCACGGTGATCGCGTCGCGGGAGCTCGCCCGCTACGGGGTGACGGTAAATGCCATCGCGCCGGCGGCCCTGACCCGGATGACGGAGAACCTCGGCATGGGAGAGGCCTCCGACGAGGTCAAGGAGCAGATGTCACCTCGATGGATCGCTCCGATCGTCACCTGGCTGGCGAGCACCGAATCGTCGGCGGTGACCGGCCGGGTGTTCGAGGCCTCCGGCCGGGTGCTCGCCGTGGCCGAAGGCTGGCATCGTGGGCCGGTGGCGGAGCCCGTCGAGGACCCCACGCTGATCCGGCCGCTGGTCGACAAGCTGCTGGCCGAGGCCCGTCCCAATGCCGACATGAGCGGCCGGGACGAAAGCAAGTAGAAAGAACTCACTCAACACCAACGAGGAGAACGAGATGCCCATCAATCCCGATGCCGTCGGTACCAAAGGGGAGCCGGTAGAGAGCTCGTGGACTTCGAAGGACTGCCTGCTCTATGCCCTCGGCGTGGGCGCGGGGATGAGCGACCCGACAGGCTTCGAGCTCGAGTTCACGACCGAGAACAGCCAGAACGTCGATCAGCGGGCGCTCCCTACCCAGGCCGTGGTGATTCCCTCCTTCGGCAGTGCCATGACCAACATCGGCACGTTCAATCCCGCCATGCTCGTACACGGCGAGCAGAAGGTGGTCCTGCACCGGGAGATCCCGGTCCAGGGCTCTGTGGTGACGATCAGCGAGGTCACCGGCATCTACGACAAGGGCAAGGGTGCCGTCGTCGAGGTCACTCTCGATTCGAACCTCGAGGGTGACGGCGAGCCGCTATTCACGAACGTCTTCTCGGCGTTCATCCGCGGCGAGGGCGACTTCGGCGGCGACCGTGGCCCTTCCGGGCCCAAGAACGTCGCGCCGGAGCGCGATCCCGACGCGTCGATCACCTATCAGACCCGCGAGGACCAGGCACTTCTCTACCGCCTCTCCGGTGACCGCAACCCTTTGCACTCCGACCCGGAGTTCGCCAAGCTGGCCGGCTTCGACAAGCCGATCCTGCACGGGCTGTGCACCTATGGCTTCACCGGGCGGGCGCTGCTCCACGGGCTGTGCGGCAGCGACCCGGCGCGGTTCAAGAGCATGGAGGGCCGCTTCTCCTCCCCGGTGTTCCCGGGGGAAGCACTCACGGTCAACATGTGGGTGGACGGGAACGAGGCCGTGTTCCAGACGCTCGGCGACGATGGTCGGGTCGTGCTGGACTCGGGGCTCTGCGTGTTCGAATAGTCCCCCCCAGCCGTTCTTGGCAGCGTTTTCAGCGCATGGAGGGGGTATTGCTGCCAAGAACGGGTGGTGGGTAGCCGGGTAGCCTCGACTGACATGGCGCGCCCTCCGAAGAGAACAGCAGGTGGCCGAGTCACGCCCAAGGGTCGACGCCCCCGGGGAGAGCCTGCCCGCCCAACCACGACCAAGGCCCGCCTGCGGCAGCGCAGCCCCTGGGCTTGGTGGCTGGCGGTGCTGCTCGTGGCCGCCTTGCTGGCCTCGACTGCGAGCCTCGCTGCGGTGCTCGTGCTCAGCGGCAACTGAGCCGTTCTTGGCAGCGTTTTCAGCGCATGGAGGGGGTATTGCTGCCAAGAACGGCGGGCGCACTTACTTCGACGGGAGGCGGACGACGGCGTCTATCCCCCCACCGGGGGCCTGGCGCAACTCGGCGTCGCCGCCCTCGGCACGGGCGAGCTTCCTGACGATGGCCAGGCCCAGCCCAGTCCCGCCGAGCTGACCCGGCTGGCGTGATGCACGCCAGAAGCGATCGAAGGCGTGAGTGCGCTCCTCCTCGGTCAGCCCCGGGCCCTCGTCGATCACGTGGATCTCGACGTCCTCACCAACCGGCTGGGCCGTCAGGGTGGTTGTGCAACCATCGACAGAGGCCTCGATCGCGTTGGCAACCAGGTTGTCGACCATCTGGACCAGTCGGTCCCGTGTCGCATTGATCGTCAGGTCGCCGCTCTCGCTCCGGATGGTCACGTTCTGCTCCTCGGCAAGGGGCTGCCATGCCGTTGCCCTCTCGGCCAGCAGGTCGAACACCTCGACGGGCTCGGCAGTGGCCGCCGCAGAGGTCCGTCCCGCTCGTGCCAGTGAGAGGAGGCCGTCGACCAGGCGGGAGAGCCGGGCGACCTCACGGCGTGCTGCCTCGACGCTCTCGGCGTCGTCGTCGACCACCGACTGCTCGAGGTTCTCCAGCCTGAGCCTGAGCGCGGTGAGTGGGCTCCGGAGCTGGTGCGATGCCTCGGCCACGAACGACTCCTGTGACTCCATGAGATCCGCCAGGCGGCCAGCCATGTCGTTGAACGACTGCGATAGCGCCCTGACCTCCGGGGGACCGGAATCCGTCGGGGCTCTGGCACCGAGGTCGCCGCGGCCCAGCTCACCGGCTGCCGCCTCGAGGTGCCGCAGAGGCGCGGTCACCGAGCGGGCTAGAGCGAAACCGATTCCGCTGGCCAGCAGGAGCGTGACAGCAGCGATCGCCGCGAGCCGTAGCCAGTTGTCGCGGATGCGAGCGTCGACCTCGGCCGTCGGGTAGGTGATCCGGACGGCTCCGTAGACGATGCCCCCTGAAGCCACGGGAACCGCCACATAGACGAGGCGTTCGTCGAGGGTCTCGGAGGGTCGGATGCCGGTGCTGACCTCACCGCTGAGGGCAGCGGCGACCTCAGGCCGAGTGTCGAAGTACCGTTCGCCGGGTTGGGGCGGCGAGGAGTCGGCCAGCGCCAGACCGTCTTGGTCCACGATGACGACTCGTCCCCCGGTATCGGCCTGGTAGGACTCGGCGATGCGCTGAAGCTCGGCTGAGACGGAGGCCTCCCCGGAGGAGGCATCGGCACCCTGCTCTCCTGCCGCCACAGCGGCCGAGTGGGCCTCCATCATGTCCTCCACGAAGCCGGCCATCGCAGAGGCGTCCCGTTCTACCTCGCTGATCAGCTCGTCGCGCCCGCGATGAGCGAACTCGAGGCCCAGCGGGATCTCGAGCACCACGAGTACGAGGACTGTGAGCGCCAGATAGCTGAGGAGTAGCCGGCGTGTCACCGGTCGTCTCTCAGGCGGAAGCCCACGCCTCGTACCGTCTCGATCCAGTCCGGGTCCCCGAGCTTCTTGCGGAGGCTGGCGACGTGCACATCGAGTGTCTTTGTCGGACCGTACCAGTGCGCGTCCCAGACCTGCTCGAGGATCTCCTCGCGTGTGAACGTCGCTCCGGGATCGGTGGCCAGCAACGCCAAGAGATCGAACTCCTTTGGTGTCAGGTTCATCTCCGAACCGTCCACCGTGGAGCGATGGGTTCGGGTGTCGACCTCCAACAAGCCGTCTCGGAGGATGGGGTCCTCTCCATCGCCTCTGGCATCGGTGCGGCGCAGCACAGCCCGGATGCGGGCCACCAGCTCGCGGAGGCCGAATGGCTTGACGAGGTAGTCGTCAGCCCCGAGCTCGAGCCCGACCACCTTGTCCACCTCCTCGCCCCGCGCGGTGACGACGATGACGGGTACGTTCGAGCGGGCCCGCAGCTCTCGGCAGACGTCGTTGCCGTCCATGTCCGGCAGACCGAGATCCAACAGCACCAGATCGGCCGGTGGAGCCTCGAGAGCAGCGGCTCCCGTTGCCACACGCGTGCACTCGAATCCTTCCCGCTCCAGACCCTCCTCTAGTGGTATGGCAATCGCGTCGTCGTCCTCGACGATCAGTAGCTGCACGCCTTCCACGGTGTCACGTCTGAGGGTCGGCGGTGGGCATCTTTGCCGATCCTTTACCTGCTGCTGGGCCGGGCGTGGAAGTCCGCTCCGTATCGTCACGGGTAAAGGAGGTCGAACAATGGAACGACGTAAGGCACTGGCCATCACAGCGGCGATCGTCGCAACCGCGGCAACGGGTGGTGTGGCGTTTGCGGCGAACATGGGCCTGCTCGGCTTTGGCGGCGGCGATTCCGCCGTGGGCAGCCTCGATGCCCAAAACGTCGCCGAACTGGCTGCGGACTCGACGGCGGCAGGCTCCACGAGCTCAACCGCATCCACCCTCCCCGAGGTCATCGTCGTGGACGAGTACGTGAACGACAGCGCCGGGACCGCCGGCACGACGGCAGCGGGGCAGTCGGGCAGCTCGTCCGGAGACAGCTCGGTTCCCGGGTTCGAGACGAGCAGTTCGAGCCCCTCGATGACCGTCGTCACTCAGGCTCCCCCGTCGCCCTCTTCCGGTGGTCACCACGACGACGACCAGTACGAGGATGACGACGAGCATGGTGCAGGCGACCACGACGAGGGCGAGCACGAGGACGAGGAGCACGAAGGGGACGAAGACGATGACTGAGGGCAAAGGCGCCAAGGGCCGCGCTCGACGACCACGCCCCGCGTCGGTGGGGAGGATCATCGCCACCGGCGTCAGCGCCAGCGCGACGCTGGGACTCGTCGGTGCCCTGGCGCTCGATCAAGACACCGACTCAGATTCCGCTCCCTCGGCGGACAGCCTCGAGCTCTCGACCGCTGTCCCGACCGGACAGGCAGCCGCAGCGGCGGCCCCGTCCGGGTCGAGGCCCATCATCGTCGTGCGCCGGATCCACCTGAACCCCACCGGTGGCTCCGCTGGGGGCACGGCCGGTGGGGGAGCAGCAGCTGAGTCCGGCCAATCGGTCGTGGTGAGCCCGGGCCCGGTGGGCTCGGGCTCTGCGACGGCGAGCATTGCACCGACACCCGCGCCGGCACCGGTCATGGCCAGCGCACCCGCTTCGTCGCCGTCACCCGACACATCGAGTGGGGCAAGCTGATGGAGGAGCGCCGGTTCTGGTCGATGGGAACGATCTGTCACATCGTCATCGACAGCGCCCGCCCCGGCCTGGCGGCAGGGGCGGTGGATCATCTCGAGGGCTTGGAGCGGCGCTGGAGCAGGTTCATCGGCGACAGTGATCTCGTCAGGATCAACCGTGCCGGTGCCGGAACAACGACTGTGGCGCCCGAGACGGCGGAGCTGATCCAGCGGGCCTGCCTCGGCTGGGAATGGAGCGGAGGGCGGTTCGACCCGACGGTACTCGACTCACTTGTCGCCCTCGGGTACGACCGCACGTTCGAGTCCCTCGCTGGGCGCGTGGCAACGCGGACGGAACCGGGCGCGCCCGCCCCTGGTTGTGACTCGATCGAGGTCGACATCGACCGCTGCACAGTCCGGTTGGAAGAGGGACAGCATCTCGACCTGGGTGGCATCGCCAAGGGTCGGGCAGCTGACATGACCGCCGAGTGGCTGCTCTCCCACGGCGTCCGGGCCGGGCTGGTCAGCGTCGGTGGCGATCTGCGGGTCGCGGGTCGACGAGGTGACCGACCTTGGCAGGTGTCGATCCTCGATCCCTTCGACACCGACCATGCTCTGTGCACGCTCGCATTGGAGACAGGTGCACTTGCCACCAGCAGCACGAGACGGCGGCGGTGGGCCACAACGGAAGGCCAGGCCCACCACCTGATCGACCCGCGCACCGGAAATCCCGCGCAGTCGGGCCTGAGCGCGGTCTCGGTCATCGCCGGCGAGGCCTCGTGGGCCGAGATCGCAGCCAAGGCCGCGTTGCTGGCCGGCTTGGAAGAGGGCGTGTCCCTTGTGGAGGGAGCAGGCCTGGCCGCTGCCTTCGTCGACGATGGCGGCACCGTGTTCGCAACCGAGTCGCTTTGTCGGCACCTGGTGTCGGACGAGGAGCTGATCCTGCTATGAGGAGCCGAGAGGGTGTGGCCGCATGAATGAGCACCTCTGGTGGTACACCGCGCGTGCTTCAGGGCTGGTGGCATGGGCGCTGCTGGCGGCCTGCGTCGCGTGGGGCCTGTTTCTCTCGAGCAGGGCTCTGGGAAAGCGCCCGCCGGCACCATGGCTGCTCGACCTCCACCGCTATCTGGCAGTGCTGCTCCTCGCTTTCACCGGTATGCATCTCGCGTCACTGGTCGCCGACAGCTACGTCGACTTCGGATGGTCCGAGCTGTTCGTCCCGCTGACATCGGAATGGCAGCGAGGAGCCGTGGCTTGGGGGGTCATCGGGATGTACGGCCTCATCGCCATACAGCTCACGTCGATCTACATGCGGCGCATACCGAAGAAGGTCTGGCGATGGGTCCACCGCAGCTCATACGCGGTGCTGGTCATGGTCTCGGTGCATGCCATCGCAGCTGGGACCGACGTCAAGAGCCCGGTGGTGGGCTGGGCCGTCGTCGTGGGTCTGGTCGGCATAGCGTTCCCGGTTGTGTACCGCCGGCTCGCCCCTCGCAAGGGTGGTCGTGCGGTGCGGGAGAAGGTGGCCCGTCCCGAGCGAGTGGCTACCTCAGCGGGTGGCCGCCAGGCCCGGGTGCGCGCCGGGGTTGGGTGATCCGGGCCGGCGCCATCGAGGTGCCGGCTTGATCGCCACCACATGAGCGGGTGAGAGGGGAAGGCTGTCCGGCAGATGGAGGAGCAGGTCCCGCCCTTCAACTGACGCTCGGATCTGCCCGGTGCCAAGTAGATGGGCCTTGGGTACCGAGTTGGCTTCCAGCCCTTGGATGCGCACGGCTCGGCTCGATGGCGCTTCCAGGAACGTTGCGAACAAGGTGTCGCCTTTGGAGGTGAACCTCACCGGCTGGCCTTCGGTAGTGACCGATTGTGGCGCTCGCCAGGGCCGGCTCCCGAAGATGGCGTCGCCGTTGTCCTCGAGCCAGCGTCCCAGACCCAGCAACGGTGACTGCTGGCTCTCCGGGATCGTGCCGTCGGCCCGGGGCCCTATGCCGATCAGGAGGTTGCCGTTCTTCGAGACGATGTCGACGAACATGCGAACCAGCTCCGTCTCGCTGAGGATGTCGTCAGGGGACTCGTGACGGTTCGCCCCGAAGCTGTGGCCGACACCGCGAACGGATTCCCATTTCTTCTCGGCGACGGCGGCGCGGTCCTCGTATTCAGGGGTGGTGAAGTCGCAGTGCGGTACCCGCGGCGGGGCGATCCGCCTGAACCTCGATGGCAGGAAGCGCCAGAGCCGCTCGACGCTGCCAACGAGGCCCCGCACGATCACCGCGCTGCCGGAGCCACCCGGGATCCGGGTGTTGAGCCAGCGGTCGTTGACCACGCCGTCGGGTACCGAGTTGTAGTAGTGGGCCAGCAGCCCAGCGAGATCGCCCGTGGCCGGGAAGGCGATGTCGTTCCACAGGATCGACGGCTCGTAGCGCTCTATGAGCTCCCGGAAGTGCCCCTCGATGTAGTCGGCATAGCGTCGGTCGTGGGGGACAGCCAGGATCGCATCGGCACCGGTCCGTATCACGGCTCCGTTGTAGGGCCAGTCATAGCCGCCCGAGTAGTAGAGGCCCATGCGCATTCCCGCTTGTCGCACTGCCAAGGTCAGGTCGCCGACGAGGTCACGTTCGGAGTGGTAGCTGCCCTTCGCCGGGTGCATCACATCGGTGGGCCAGAGGCAGAAGCCCTCGTGGTGCTTGGAGGTCAACACGACGTAGCGAGCGCCGGTGCGTCGGCACAGGTCCGCCAGGGCATCCAGGTCTGCCTGTCGGGACTGGCGGTTGAAGGTCGGGATGAATCCGTCGTAGGCGAACTCGGCTCCGTAGATCTTGTCGTGATGGTGCCTCGTCGGGCTGTCCTCGATCTGCATCGTGTTCATGTACCACTCGGCGTAGGGGTTGTTCCGGAACACGTAGGAGGGGCCGTGGTCGTGAAACATCGTCTGTATGTCGGGGACACGTGGGGCCCACCCCGGGACCGAGCTGAGCCCCCAGTGCAAGAACACGCCGAGCTTGGCGTCGTCGTACCAGCGCGGCAGCGGATGGAGGCGCAGCGAGTCGAAGTTCGGCTGGTACGGGAGCGGTGTCGGGTCGGGCGGCATATTGAGGTTCGGTGTCGGAGCGGCCCCAAGATCGCCCGACCGCGTCGTTGCCGCAGACTGTAGCCTCGCCCTCAGTGGATGTTGTGATCTGTCCCACTGCCACAGATGTTGCCGGGGTGGCGGCAGCCGAGATGGCAGGGCTGGTGCGTGCCAAGCCGGCTTGCGTGCTCGGCCTGGCCAGCGGTGAAACGCCACTGCCGACCTACGAGGAGCTGATCCGACTTCACCGTGAGGAAGGCCTCAGCTTCGCGATGGTGTCCACCTTCAACCTCGACGAGTACGTAGGGCTCGACCAGAGCGACCCTCGCTCGTACGCCGCGTTCATGCACGATCGGTTCTTCCGGCACATCGACATCGACACCTCCAGCACCCACGTTCCGGACGGGTCAGCTGAAGACCTCGATCTCGCTTGCGCCGAGTACGAGTCGGCGATCATCGCTGTTGGAGGCATCGATCTGCAGATCCTCGGGATCGGTGCGGATGGCCACATCGGGTTCAACGAGCCGATCTCGTCGCTGGCGTCTCGTACCAGGGTCAAGGTGCTGACCGAGCAGACCCGGCAGGAGAACGCCCGCTACTTCGCGTCCCCCGACGATGTACCGCGCCTCAGCCTCACCATGGGGATCGGCACCATTCTCGAGGCCCGAGCATTGGTACTGCTCGCCACCGGTGAACACAAGGCCGATGCCGTCGCGCGGGCGATCGAGGGTCCCCTGAGCGCGATGGTCCCGGCCAGCGCCATCCAGCTTCACCGCCGGGCGATCGTCATAGTCGACGAACCTGCAGCCAGCAGGCTGGCCCTGAGCGACTACTACCGCGAGGTGACGGCCGCCAAGGCCGGGCTGGGCGCCATCGAGTAGCCGGGCTCAGGAGCCGAGCCGATGGGCGAGGACGCCTGCTGAACCCGACGTGGTGATGTGGGCGGACCCGCGCTCAGCCAGAGGGATTCGACACCTCGCACCCGCCGCGGGCGGAGCTCATCGGTGTCCGGAGAGGCGTTGGCGGATCACCTCTCGTCGTTCGCGGAGCTCCTTGTAGGTGAACGCCTCGGTGCCATCAGTGAGCCCCATCGAAGCACGGATGCCGTCGAGGTCGACGGAGAACTCGTCTGGGGCGACGCCAACCTCGGAGGCGATCTCGTCCCCGTGATGGGTGGCGAAGTAGGTCGAGATGTTGACGATCTCCTCGAAGATGTCCAGGTCAGGTGCGAGGTTGGCTATGGCCGCGTCGAGGAAGACCATGTTCTTGACGAACAACATGAGGATCTTGGGCATGCGGGCGCCCATCGCCAGGAGTGCCTTGAGGATCTTCTGGATCTCAACGAGGAGCTCTTCTTGGGTCAGCGTGGTCGGGTCGACGACCGGCTTGTCCAACCCGAGCTCCCGGATCACGTCGCCGAGGTCCGTGTCGGGTGGTAGCGCTCCCAGGTCGCGTAGTGCCCGGAGCTGTCCTTTGACGTCGTTCATCGTGCCACCCACCAAGAGGCGAAGGAATGCGTTCCGCTCGACGGCGTTCATTCGGCCGGTTATGCCGAAGTCCAGCAGCGCAATGCGGCCGTCGGGCATCACGAAGAGGTTGCCTCCGTGAAGATCGCCGTGGAAGATGCCGTGGAGCATGCAGCCCTCCATGAAGCCGATCATGCCGGTGCGTACGACCTTCTCGGTGTCCACGTTCGCGTTCCTCATCGCGTCGACGTCGTCGAAGAGGAATCCGTCGAGTCTCTCCATGACCAGAACGCGGCGTGTGACCAGCTCCGGATGTGGCCGGGGGACGACGTAGCCCCGCTGGCCGAGCCTCGCGAACGACTCGGCGATGTCGAGCATGTTCTCGGCTTCCAGCCGGAAGTCCAGCTCTTCGGTGATCGTCTGGGCGAACAGCTCTACCAGAGCCGGTGGGTTCGCCAGGGCTGCAATGGGTATCCGGCCGACCAGAAACGGCGCCACCCAGGCCATCACCTTGATGTCCTCGTGCACGAGAGTGCTCACCGTCTGGCGCTGGACCTTGACGACCACCTCTTCTCCTGAGCGAAGGGTCGCCCGGTGGACCTGGGCGATCGACGCCGCGGCCAGTGGCGAGCGGTCGAAGGACGAGAAGACGTGTTCGAGGGGCCGCGCCAGATCCTCTTCGATGACGGCCCTGACCACAGCGAAGTCCTCGGCCGGCACCTGATCTCGGCACTTCTTGAACTCGTCCACGAGTGGCATGGGGAAGATGCCTTCACCGGCTGAGATGATCTGCCCCAGCTTGATGTAGGTGGGCCCGAGCCGCTCGGCGGCCACGCGGAGGCGGCGGCTCACCCCGGACTTCGAGAGGGTGTCAGCCGTGTCGGGGTCGCCACCGTTGGCGAGCTGCCTTCTCGAGCGCCTCCGCTCGACGACCAGCCAGCCGAGCATGGCCAGCCCGATGTGCCAGGCGACCCGGAAGACCCGGAGCCCAGGGGGGAAGTGTCGGGGCCTGACCAGGTCGGGCACCTCCCGGAGGGTGGCTGACCTGATCGTCGCGAGGCTTGCGCTCCACTGGAGTTGATCCCTCTCGACTATCCAGGGCGGGTCGGAGGTGAACGACCCGAACTGGAGATCCCGCGGTGCACCCTCGCTCAATTGCTACCCCTGTGTAGATCCCGCCGTGTCGAGTCTGCCATGCGATCCCCCTGTCACGCTCTCGCGGCCTCGATCACTTGCTCGGCGTGCTCGGGCCGGCAGATCAGCAGATCGGGGAGGTAGGGGTCGGGACGGTTGTAGACCAAGTCGCTCCCGTCGATACGAGAGACGTGGAGGCCGGCCGCAGCGGCGACTGCCACCGGCGCGGCCGAGTCCCACTCGTACTGCCCGCCGGAGTGGGGATAGATGTCGGCGTCTCCTCGCAGGATGGACATGGCTTTGGCTCCGGCGGAGCCCATCTCGACCAACTCGGCGTCCAGAGCCTCGGCTATGCGGATGGCTTCTGCCGGTGGGCGCGTCCGGCTGACGACGACCCTCAAGCGCTGCGGTGGCCGCGGGGGCTGCGGGGGCGCAGGGTCGGTGGCGTAGGTGACACCGATCGCCGGTAACGACACCGCGCCGGCTGTGGGTGACCCCGACTGCACCAGCGCGACGTGGATCGCCCAATCGGTTCGGGGGACCTCGCTGAACTCGCGCGTGCCATCGAGCGGGTCGACGATCCACACACGTGGTGCCGCGAGGCGAGCGTCGTCGTCGGCCCCTTCCTCCGAGAGAACCGCATCGTCAGGGAAGGCAACCGCAAGCTCCTCGAGGATGAACTGGTGGCTGAGGCGGTCACCTCGGTCCTTGAGCTCGCGTGGGTTGACGTCCCTGTCGGCCAACTCGGCCCGGAGCCGGAGCAGTTGCCGGCCGGCCGCCTCTGCGATGCGTGCGGCTTCGTGGTGGTCCCTGCGGTCTGCCATCTGCGCTCCGCTGCGGGGGATCCTCGTCTCACTCGGCGCTGGTGCGGCGCGGGTTCAGGTCGCCCCGTTCGACGAGGTACTCGACGATCCGGTTGACGCAAGTGGGGATGTCGTTGTCGACCGTGTCCAGGACGAGGTCGGCGTTGGCCGGTATGTCGTAGGTCGCAGTGACGCCGGGGAACTGAGGGATCGAGCCCCGGTCGGCGGCTGCGTACAGGCCTGACGTGTCTCGTGCACGGCAGACCTCGATCGGGGCGTCGAGATGGACCTCGACGAACCGATCCGGCCCGACGAGATCGCGTGCCATGTCCCTCACGTGCTCTTTGGGCGCGACCATCGCCATGATGCAGATCAGCCCTTGATCGTTGACGAGGCGTGCGACCTCCGACGCTCGGCGCAGGTTCTCGGAGCGCTCCTGTGACGAGAATCCGAGATCCTTGCTGATGCCCAGCCGGAGGTTCTCGCCGTCGAGGCGAACGGTGCTGCGACCTCGGTCGAACAGGCGCCGTTCGAGCGCGGTGGCGATCGTCGACTTGCCTGCGCCGGTGAGCCCGGTGAGCAGTATGGTCACCGCCTTCTGACCGTATCGAGCCTCGCGCTCATTGCCGGTGATCTCCGACAAGTGACGGGTGAGGTGTTCGTCGGGGGTGGCGGTCCAACCGGTTTCGTCCTCGGTGATCATGCCGGCTGCGAGGGTTGCGTTGGTCAACCGGTCTATGAGGATGAACGCGCCGGTGTGGCGGTTGCGACGGTACGGGTCGTACAGGATCTCCTGGTCCAGGGTGACGGTGCAGCGCCCTATCTCGTTCAACTCGAGCGTGGGTGCCGGCTCCGTCTCGAGTGTGTTGATGTCAACTCGGTGCTGCACCGACGACACCGCTCCGGTACTCGTCCGATTGCTCTGACGAACGAGGTACTCCTTGCCCGGGACAAGCTCCTGTTCGGCCATCCACACGATCATGGCGTCGACGTCGTGGCTGCGGGCGGGCGGATTGGCCGGGTGCACCAGCATGTCTCCTCGGGACACGTCGAGGTCCTCGGTGAGGGTGATGCTCACTGCCATCCCCGGCCCGGCCAGCTCGAGGTCGCCATCGAAGGTGACGATCCTGTCGACGTGGCTCGTCTTGCCCGACGGGAGGACGAGCACCTCGTCGCCGGGGCGGACCACACCGGAGGCGACAGTGCCGGCATAGCCGCGGAAGTCGAGATCGGGCCTGCTGACGAGCTGAACCGGAAGGCGGAGGTCCTCGAGGTTCTGGTCGGCGACGATGGGGACGGTCTCGAGGTAATCCATGAGCGGCGGTCCCTCGAACCAGTCCATGTTCTCCCCGGGTTCGACGACCCAGTCACCGCGCAGCGCCGACATGGGTATGAAGAAGGGGTCGGTAATGCCCAAGCGCTCGCCGCACTCCATGTAGTGGTCGCGGATCTCCTCGTAGCGATCCTTGGAGTAGTCGACGAGGTCCATCTTGTTGATCGCGACGACGATGTGCTTGATGCCCAGCAACGACGCTATGTAGGAGTGTCGCTTCGTCTGGGGACGCACGCCGTTGCGCGCGTCGATCAGGATGATCGCGAGCTGGCAGTTCGATGCCCCCGTAACCATGTTGCGGGTGTACTGCTCGTGGCCGGGCGTGTCGGCGATGATGAACTTGCGGCGGGCGGTCGAGAAGTAGCGGTATGCCACATCTATGGTGATCCCCTGCTCACGTTCGGCTTTGAGCCCGTCCATCAACAGGGCCAGGTCGAGGTCCCCACCGACGGAGCCGACGGTCGCGCTGTCGGCTTCGACCGCCGCGAGTTGATCCTCGTAGATCATCTTGGAGTCGTGGAGCAACCGGCCGATGAGGGTCGACTTGCCGTCGTCCACCGACCCGCAGGTCAGGAATCGAAGGAGATCCTTCTGCTCGTGCTCCCTCAGGTAGCCGAGGATGTCCTGGGCGATCAGATCAGACCTGTGGGCGCCCGCGGAGACCATCAGAAGTAGCCCTCCTTCTTCTTCTCCTCCATCGAGCCGGCTTGGTCGTAGTCGATGACGCGACCCTCGCGCTCGGAACGAGTAGCGAGGAGCATCTCCTGGATGATCTCGGGGAGTGTCGACGCGT
Source organism: Acidobacteriota bacterium (assembly GCA_003577145.1). Lineage (GTDB taxonomy): Bacteria > Actinomycetota > Acidimicrobiia > Acidimicrobiales > Microtrichaceae > ATN2. The sequence continues at coordinate 40,073 of QEUP01000001.1, forward strand.
TCGACTCGACGGCCCCCGAGAGTGGGTAGCAGCCGAGCGTGCGGAATCGCACGCGCCGCATCTCGGGTTCCTCCCCCGGCTCGAACCGGAATCGCTCGTCGTCGACCATGATGAGCGTCCCGTCACGTTCGACGACGGGGCGCTGCTCTGCATAGTAGAGGGGAACGATGGGTATCTCTTGGAGCCAGATGTACTGCCAGACGTCGAGCTCGGTCCAGTTCGAGAGCGGGAAGACCCGGATCGACTCCCCGGGGTGAACCCGGGCATTGAACAGGTTCCACAGCTCCGGGCGCTGGTTCTTCGGGTCCCATCGGTGGTGCTTGTCGCGGAACGAGAACACGCGCTCCTTCGCACGTGACCTCTCCTCGTCCCGGCGGGCGCCGCCGAAGGCGGCGTCGAACCCTCCCGCGTCAAGCGCCTGCTTCAGGGCCTGGGTCTTCATGACGTCGGTGTAGTTCTTCGAGCCGTGGTCGAAGGGGTTGATGCCCTGCGCCAGGCCCTCGGGATTCGTGTGGACGAGCAGCTCGAACCCGACCTCCTCCGCCATGCGCTCCCGGAACGAGATCATTTCCCTGAACTTCCACGTCGTGTCGACATGGAGGAGGGGGAACGGGATCTTCGCAGGGTGGAACGCCTTGCGAGCCAGGTGCAGCATGCATGACGAGTCCTTGCCGATGCTGTAGAGCATGACCGGGTTCTCGAACTCAGCAGCAACCTCTCGGATGATGTAGATGCTCTCGGCCTCTAGCTGTTGGAGATGCGTCATCCGCACTGCATCGATCACTGCGCTGCTGGTCATGGACGGTCCCGGCTTTCCTTGCATCACTTCGGCGGGTCTGCAGGGTCACTGAGGACCCATTGTGGACGATCGCGCATGTGCCGAACGAGTCGGGTCCCACCGAGTGCAGCAGAACGCATGGGCGCGACAGAGACGGTTTGCTCCGCGGTCTTCTGGGTCCGTCGTGCTGGAGAGCACACCTGAGGCGGAGCTCAGGCGGCGGCTTCGCCGTAGGGTTGGCCCGCCTTTCGGTAGCACTCGAGATGGTAGTGCTCCACGCGATCCCAAACCCCACCCACATACACGTTGCATATGACCTGTTGTCCGCGCTTCTTGGCCTGGAACTTGACGCGCTCCTCGCAGTGGGAGCAGTCGACTGAGCTTCCCGCTTCGATGTTCCTGACTACCGCCCGACTCCGCCACTTCTTCTTGGGCGGTGACTTCCTCGGTCGGGTCTTGGTCTTGGTTGCCATAAGAGAACCATCGGCGCTGTCGGGACTGACCTGAGTACATAGACCACTGATCACTTGGGCGGTCTGTTCCAGTCACTCTACGGGGCCATGACCGGATTTCGTATGCGGCCTGCGAATCGTCGCGGACCGGCCGAGGGATACCGCGGCCCGGACCAGATCCCGCACGTCGTCCTCGGAGGCTCCCTGAGCGACGAGCCGCTGAATCCTTCTCTCGAGATCGGCGGCAGCCGCCTCGTTGAATTCGCCTGCCTCGTGCAGCCAACCGGAGTTGCTGACGGCTGTCACGAGGATGAGGCAGACCGCGGCGACTGCCGTTGTCAAGCCGAAGGTGAGCGCAGCCCCGTTGTTGTCGGCGACGGAGGAGACGATCATTCCGGCTATCCCGCCGATGAACAACGCGCCCACGACCCCCTTGAATGCTCTGGGACTCATCGGGCGTCGCGTTCGAGTGGCCATCCCCAGCAGGGTTGCCGACACTCACTCCGGAGGTGATGTGGCCCGCGGGTATGTCGTCTGTTGCTCAACTTCGATCCTCAACCTTCAATGGGCGTCCTCTGACCTGCGCTCGGCCAACCTGACGCTCATGGGTGATGATCGTACCGGTCGATCATTCCCGTGACGCGCAGCGACCCGGCCACTGTGACCGGGTCGCTCGACTGACTGGAGTTGTCGCTCAGCGGCGCTTGCGGGCGGTGGACTTGCGCTTGGCCGGTGCCTTCTTCTTGGCGGTGGACCTGCGCTTGGCCGGTGCCTTCTTCTTGGCGGTGGACCTGCGCTTGGCCGGTGCCTTCTTCTTGGCGGTGGACTTGCGCTTGGCCGGTGCCTTCTTCTTGGCGGTGGACTTGCGCTTGGCCGGTGCCTTCTTCTTGGCGGTGGACCTGCGCTTGGCCGGTGCCTTCTTCTTGGCGGTGGACTTGCGCTTGGCCGGAGCCTTCCTCTTCGCCGCCGCGGTCTTCCTCGCGGTGGCCCTTCTCTTGGCCGGAGCCTTTCTCTTGGCCGGGGCCTTTCTCTTTGCTGCCACTTTCGCCTCCTCGGCGGGCTCGGATGTTCCTGTTCCGGCGGTTGCTCTGTCGCTTCCGCCTTGTGCGGCCTCGGATGGTCCAAAGCCAGTTAGAGCCAGGTCGACGCCACGCCTGGGCGTGTCGAACGCCTGGACAACGAATGAGCGAACCTCTCCCTGGTCGAGCACCTCTCTGGCGCTGCGGGGAGGCGGATCGCCCATCGACTTGAGTGCTATGTAACAGCGTGCATCATCGGCAACCACATAGGCGCCATGTGAAGAGAACTCAACTACCTCTCCCTCCACGCTCGAACCGAGGGGATGATTACCAACGAACTCGATGAACGGTAGCGGATCGTTGATGGGTTCTGGGGGTTTACCGCGACGTCGCCGCGCGCCCTGGTTGTCTCGAGCGTTCCTGTCGACCTCGCTCTGAACATCCTGTTTGTCCTGTGGTTGCGTTTTGTCGCGCGGTTTGCCTTTGGTGGACGCCTTCTTCTTAGCAGGTGCCTTCTTCCTCGCGGAGTTCTTCTTCGCAACCTTTTTCGCGGCGGACGCACGCACCGGCTTCGCTTTGGCGCGTCGACGCGACGTTGATCTCACCGGCGAGCGTTCCAGGAAGATCCATCCGACGTCCGGAACTGGCTTGCCACCGATGAGTCGCCGCTCGTCGAAGAGCCATCGATACTCAGCCTGGAACTCCTGGAACGAGTCGTTGGAGACGACAGTGGCACCCGTGCGATCGGCAATCTCGAGGACGAAGGCGTCACCTCGCCCGATGGCACCGGCCGGCGGTGTGACCAGCTCGCCTGCCTCATGGGCCTCCTCGTAGCGCCGCCTCTCCGATTTCGCGATGCGATGGCCGAAGGTCGCGTCAACGACAACGGTGAGCTTGTCGTGAGGGTGTTCCTTCAAGAACGCGCGCACAGCTTGGTCGAGTTGCTCGAGACTGGGCTTGTTGCGGCCTTCGGTCGCGAGATTGGATCCGTCGATGACGACATGGGTGCGGGCCATGGCAATCTTCAGTCAAGCAGGTGTCAGTGGGTCAATAGTGGATCTGAGGCGAACCGATCCGTCTCCGACTGGTGATCTGGATGATCCGGCGCGACCATGCCTCGGTGATCAAGGCCGTGCTCTTCGACTTCGGCGGAGTTCTCACGACGAGCCCGTTTGAAGCCATGGCTTCCTACGAGATCGAACACGGTTTGCCCGCGGGTTTCATTCGGAGCGTCAACGCTACCAACGGTGATGCAAACGCGTGGGCGAAGCTGGAACGCGGCGAGGTGTCGATCGAGGAGTTCTCGGACCTCTTTGCCGAGGAGTCCGCCTCCCTCGGCTACGAGGTTCCAGGCGAGGCGGTGCTCGCCTGCTTCTCCTCGGGCCGACTCAGACCTGCGATGCTGGAGGCGTCACGGAGGTGCGCTCGGGTGCTCAAGACCGGTCTGCTCACCAACAACTTCAGCGCCGCCAGCGACGCGTTGCCCGCCGCCGCGCGCGAATTCGGCCCCGTCCTCGAGCACTTCGACGTCGTGCTCGAATCGAGCCGGGTCGGCGTGCGGAAGCCGGAGGTACGGTTCTACGAGCTGGCCTGCGAGCAACTGGCGATCGAGCCCTCAGAAGCGGTGTTTCTCGACGACCTCGGCGTGAACCTCAAGCCGGCCAGATCGATGGGTATGGCCACCATCAAGGTGGTTGATCCGGCTGAGGCGATCGCAGAGCTCGAGCAGGTTGTCGGCTTGGCGTTGAGAGATGGGTGATTTGGTCCCGGATCAGGAGAGAACGACCCGGCGAGCACCCGGGGTCAGTCCCCGAGGATCGCCTTGTCGAGCAGCTCCTGTTGTTCCTGTTGGTGGATGACCGAGCTGCCCGTGGCGGGGCTACCCGATTCTGTGCGTGTGACCCCCGCGACGCGGAAGCGGTCGGCAAACCCGGCGAGCAGCCGGCCGCGCGTGAAGCTCCATGCCCCCATGTTCTCGGGCTCCTCCTGGAGCCAGACGAGCTCGCGGCAGCGGGGGTAGCGGTCTAGCTCGCCGGCGATCTCATCAGCAGGCCACGGGTAGAGCTGTTCGACTCGGAGTACCGCGACGGGAGAAGACATCTCGTCACGTCGACTCATCGCCTCGTGAGCCACCTTTCCGCTCGCCAGCACCACCCGGGTGACCTCCTGCGGGTCGATCGTGTCGTCGCCGAGGACCTCTTCGAACGAACCGCTGGTCAGGTCCTCGATCGGCGAGCGTGCTCGTGGATCTCGTAGCAGCGACTTCGGGGAGAACTCGATCAGCGGCTTGCGGATGTCTCTGTTCACTTGACGCCGGAGCAGGTGGAAGTACTGGGCAGCGGTGGACACGTTGGTCACCTGGATGTTGTCCTCAGCGGCCAGTATGAGGAATCGCTCGATCCTCCCGGACGAATGCTCGGGCCCCTGCCCTTCGTAGCCGTGTGGCAGGAGCATCACCAGGCCCGACGTCTGGTTCCACTTGTCCTCCGCGGCGACGATGAACTGGTCGATGATGATCTGGGCGCCGTTCATGAAATCGCCGAACTGCGCCTCCCAGATCACCATGGTGTCCTTGTTGGCGACTGAGTAGCCGTACTCGAACCCGAGCGCTGCATACTCCGAGAGCAGCGAGTCGTAGATCCAGAAATGTGCTCCTGGCGCTGCCAGCCGGTCGAGTGGGATCAACTCCTCTCCCGTGCTGTGGTCGACGAGGGTCGCATGTCGTTGCGAGAAGGTTCCTCGTCGCGAGTCCTGGCCCGCGAGCCGGATCGAGCGACCTTCGCGGAGCAACGAGCCGAATGCCAACGTCTCGGCGAGGGCCCAGTCGACCTCGCCGGCCTGGAACATCTTGTCGCGTTGTGCGAACTGGCGGGCGAGCTTCGGGTGGAGGGTGAACCCCTCGGGCAGGGCGGTCAGCGATCGGTAGACCTCGTCGATCTCCTCGCGGTCCACACCCGTGGCGATGTGGGGGAGCACGCCCAGAGGTGGTGGATGGGGAAGTGCCTTCGTGCCTGCCGGGGGCGCCGACTGGCGGGTGGCCTCCAGAGCGTCCTGCAGGCGTTCCTGGTAGTCGGCCAGGGCCTGCTCGGCCTCTTCGAGGGAGATGTCGCCGCGCCGGACGAGGGCCTCGGTGTAGAGCTTCCTCACCGACCGCCTCGAATCGATCTTTGCGTACATCTCGGGTTGGGTGTAGCTGGGGTCGTCGCTCTCGTTGTGACCGTGGCGGCGGTAGCAGATCATGTCGATGACGACGTCTTTGTTGAAGGCCTGGCGGTAGCGGAATGCCAGCGCGGCGACGCGTGCACAAGCTTCGGGATCGTCGCCATTGACGTGGAATATCGGGGCCTGGACCATCTTCGCGACGTCGGTGGGGTATTCCGACGAGCGCGCGGCGCGTGGGGGGGTGGTGAAGCCGAGTTGGTTGTTGATGACCAGGTGAACGGTGCCCCCTACCCGGTAGCCCCTGATGTTGGACAGGTTGAGGGTCTCCGCCACCACACCCTGGCCCGCGAATGCCGCGTCGCCGTGAATGAGGACGGGCAGAACCGGGTAATCGCCAGGAGGCTCGATGGCATCCATGCGTGCGCGGACCATGCCCTCGACTACGGGGTCAACCGCCTCCAGGTGACTGGGATTTGCCGCCAGCTCCACCGGGATCTCGGCGCCCGCGGGGCTCACGAACTTCCCGGATTGGCCAAGGTGGTACTTGACGTCGCCGGAGCCCTGGGTGGATTCGGGGTCGATGTGGCCTTCGAACTCCTTGAAGAGCTGCTGGTAGGACTTGCCGACGATGTTCACCAGCACGTTCAGGCGACCACGGTGAGCCATGCCGAGGACGGCGCTGTCGAGGTGCTCGTCGGCAGCGAGGCTCAGGATCGCGTCGAGGATGACGATCGCGCTCTCCGCGCCTTCGATGCCGAATCGCTTCTGGCCCACCCATTTCGTGGCGAGGAACTTCTCGAGCGCCTCGGCCGCGTTGAGCTTGGCGAGGATGTGCCGCTGTTGAGGGTGGCTCAACTTGGAGTCGACGCCTTCCACCTGTTCCTGGATCCAGCGCTTCTCAGGGGGCTCCTGGATGTGCATGAACTCGATGCCAACCGTGCGACAGTACGCATCCCGCAGGATGTGGAGGATCTCACCCAGCTCGAGCTCGTCGACCCCACCCACGGGGTTGTAGATGCCCGATGAGCCGGTGAGGAACTCGCGATCGAGATCCCAGATCGTCAAGCCGTAGCTGGCCGGATCCAGCTCGGGGTGCATCTCGGGTTCCTTGGTGGCCAGCGGGTCCAGATCGGCGATCAGGTGGCCGCGCACGCGGTACATGTTGATGAGCTGATTGACCTGGTTCTGCTTCTCGAGCATCCCCTGCTCACGGTCCACAGGATTGACGTCGTGGCGCCAGCGCACGGCTTCGTACGGAACCCCCAAGGAGCGGAAGAGCCCGCCGTAGAAGTCATCCTCACCGAGAAGCAGCTCGTGAACCGTCTTGAGGAACAGACCCGACTCGGCTCCCTGGATGATCCGGTGGTCGTAGGTACTGGTCAGCGTGACGACCTTGGAGAGGCCGAGGTCGGCGATGGTGCGCAGATCAGCCGCCTGGTAGGAGGCCGGGTAGTCGATCGTGCCCACTCCGAGGATGACCCCCTGGCCCGGCATCAGCCTCGGGACGGATTGCAGCGTGCCTATCGTTCCGGGATTGGTGATGGTGACCGTCACGCCGCGCAGGTCGTCTGGGCTCACCCGGCTGCCTCGTACCTTGCGAACCAGATCCTCGTACTTGGCGACGAAGGACCGGAAGTCGAGCGTGTCGGCTTCTCCAATGCAGGGGACCACCAGCGTCCGGGTGCCATCTGACTTCTCTACGTCGACCGCGATGCCGAGGCCCACGTGCTCGTGGTGAACGACCCGCGGTGTGTCGTCGGGCCCGGCAAGGAACGTCGAGTTCATCACCGGTACCCGATCGGAGATGGCGCGTACCGCAGCGAAGGCGATGATGTGGGTGAACGAGACCTTGCCGCCCCGGGTCCGGCCCAGGTACCCGTTGATCACCCGCCGATTGACCTCCAAGAGCTTGGCCGGGATCTCCCGGAAGCTCGTGGCAGTGGGTACGTCGAGGCTCGCTTGCATGTTCGCGACGATCCGGGCGCCGGCGCCTCTTATGGGATCACCGGGCAGCTCACCCTCGGCCCTTGCGGGCGCCTTCGAGTGACCGCCCGGAGGCTGAGCCGGGGGTTCGAGCGATCTCTCCCGGTGCTCGTGGACAGGGGCGGTCACCGCCCCCTGGTCAGCGGCACGAACCTGCCGGTAATCGGTGAAGAACTCGCGCCAGTTGTCGCTGACCGAATCGGGGTCGGCGAGGTAGCGCTCGTACATCTCGTCGACGAGCCAGGCGTTGGGACCGAGGGCCTCGCCGGCTGCGTGCTGTTCTCTCATCGGCTCTGATCCTACCGCCGGCGACCTGTTGCCGATCGGTGCCGAGTTCGGCTCCAGCACCTCGTCGTGCCGCCAGTACCGGCGTTGGAGGTCGGCCGGAGGTTGCCCGCCGGTACTACCTTCTGTGCCGTGCGGACCGCGACGCATGCCGACGTGGAGCCTCTCAGCCGGCTCCTCGCGAGCGCCTTCGAGGACGACCCGGTCCAAGCCTGGCTGTTTCCCTCGGTCCAGCGCAGGTGGCGCCGCCTCAAGAAGGCATTCGAGCTCGAGCTCCGGCACTGGATCATCGACAAGGAGCAGGTGTTCGTCCACCAGAGCGGTCTCGCCGTGGCGGCGTGGCTACCGCCGGATGACTGCCGGGTTCCGCTTCGAAGCGCGGTTCGAATCGTGCCGGCCTACACCAGCCTCATAGGTCGACGCGCGGTGGCGGCCTTCCGCGGCCTCTCGCTGATGGAACAAGGCCACCCGCGCGAACCACATCGGCATCTGATCATCCTTGCCACGCACCCCGAGCGGCAAGGCCGGGGACTGGCGTCGTCGTTGCTCGGCGAGCGGCTACGACTGTGTGACGAGGAAGGCGTACCGGCCTACCTCGAGAGCTCCAAGCGCGAGAACGTCGCCTTCTACGCCAGGCACGGTTTCGAGGTCACCGAGGAGATCCGCCTGCCGGGGGGACCACCGTTGTGGCTGATGTTGCGGGAGCCGAGAAGCCCTGTCCCGTGACCACGAGTGCCGTCCGGCAGGGCCGGGTGGGGCAGCCGCTCGTCTCGTAGAGTCGAAGCTGTGCTGATCGCGACCTGGAACGTGAACTCCCTCAACGCACGTCTGTCCTACGTACTCGACTGGCTCGGAGAAGTAGCCGTCGACGTGTTGTGCATGCAGGAGACCAAGCTGACCGACTCCGGCTTCCCGGCGCTCGAGTTCCAACGGATCGGGTACGAGGCAGCCCATTTCGGCCAGGGGCGATGGAACGGGGTCGCCATAGTGAGCAAGGTCGGCCTCGAAGCCGTGCATCCGGGCTTCGAGGACGACGCCGAGCCGGATCCTGATGCTCGCATCCTCTGGGCGACCTGTGGCGACGTCAGGTTTGGTTCGGTGTATGTACCGAACGGGCGCGAGGTGGGACACGCTCAGTTCCGGTACAAGATCAGGTGGCTGGAGCGGCTGCGGGCCGACCTCGATCTGAACTACGAGCCAGCCGAGCCGCTGGTCGTATGTGGCGACTGGAACATCGCTCCTGAGGACATCGATGTCTGGGATCCCCAGGCCTTCGAGGGGTCCACGCATGTGACCGAAGAGGAGCGCGCTGCCCTCGCGGCTGTCAGGGACTGGGGCCTGGTGGACGTGTTCCGCAGGCGCTACCCGGCGGCCGGCCTGTTCAGCTACTGGGACTACCGGGCCGGGGACTTCCACCAGCACCGCGGCATGCGCATCGACTACATCCTCGCGAGCCGTGCGCTGGCAGAGCGTTCCGTGTCCGATCTGGTCGACAGGAACGCCAGGAAGAACCGCGACGGCAACAAGCCCTCAGATCACGCGCCTGTGCTCGCTCTCTTCGCCGATGACTGAACGACCGGTTGGAGGACGCGCACGTTGAGCGACACAGGAGATACCATCGAATCGCAGTACCTCCCAGGTGAGCGCTCTCCGACATTGCATCCCCGAGGGGTGCTCCTGTTGTCAGCACCTGAGGTTGCTCGGGTCCTCACCGTGAATGATCAGGGCTAGGAGTGCCCATGACGGAGATCCACGACGGCGAGGAGCCCCGGCATGCCTCTCCCCGCATCGCAGGCTTCGAAGCCCTGGAGGCGACGCCTCGCCGTGCGGCCATGAGGCGGCTGGCCAAGGAGATGAGGGACGTGATCGAGCACCTCGTGTCGACGACCGCGACGACACGGGAGCTGGAACAGGCCGCCGACGAGCTAGAGGTCATCGCCGCCGGCTTTCGCCGGCTGCCACGAGGTCAGACCTACGAGGGTTTCGCCGAAGCCGCCAACGCCGGTCCCGAGCCCTTCGACGACGCCGAGCGGTTCGCGTTCTTCGATCACAGCCCCTTCATCGGGGCGGCCAATCCGATGGCGCCACCCATGCGTTTGCGCCACGAGGGTCAGCGGGTCGTCGGGGAGGTGACCTTCGGCTCGGCCTACGAAGGCCCTCCGGGTTGTGTGCACGGCGGCTACGTGGCGGGGGCATTCGACGAGCTGTTGGGTGCCGCTCAATCCTTGTCAGGCGTCCAGGGCATGACAGCCCGTCTCATCACCAACTACCGCCGACCGACGCCGCTGCACACTCCGCTGATGCTCGAAGGCAGAGTGGACCGGATCGAGGGCCGCAAGATCTTCGCGGTCGGGACGATGCGCGACGCTGACATGCTCACGGCAGAAGCCGAAGGCCTGTTCGTCGTGATGAACAGTGAGACGTTCGGTGCAATGGTCGCTGCAAGGAACGCCAAAGAGGGCTGAGCGTGCCCGGGTCGGATCAGTGCTCGGCGACGATCCGGAGCAGCTCCGGACCGAAGCGGTGAGCCTTGACGGCGCCGATTCCGGGGAGCTCCAGTAGCTGGGTTTGGTTGCGGGGGCGGGAACGGACGACGGCTTCGAGCGTCGCGTCGTTGAAGATCACGTATGCAGGAACCTTGGCTGCCCGGGCGCTGGTGAGTCGCCAGCGCTTGAGGGCATCGAGCAGCTTGCGCTCGGCCGGAGTGAGCTCCGGGCCGCCTCGGGGCGACCGGCCCTTCACCGATCCGCCGAGCTGCTCCCGCTGCCGCAGGAGGTGATCGTGCCAGTCGGCCGGGGTCTGGCCCAGGCGGCACAGATCGATTGCCTCCCGCACGCTTTCGAGATAGGGGGACGGCGCTCGCTCGGTCGTACGGGTTCCGAAGGTGCGCCGGCGCGACCAGGAGCAGCTCAGCTGCCGCTGTGCTCGGGTGAGTGCCACGTAGAAGAGGCGCCGCTCCTCGAGGCGCGCGGCCGACGTTCTGGCATGGCCGATGGGGACCAGGCCGTCCTCGACACCGGCGATGTGGACGATCGACCACTCGAGCCCCTTCGCCGAATGAAAGGTGGCGATGTCGACTGCATCGCCGGCGCTGTCGGCGCTGTCGCGATACATCGTCGATCGCAGCCAGGCCAAGAAGCCGGAGGTGGCGGCGTCGGGGTCGAGGGAACGGTACTCGCCGGCCAGGCGTACCAGTTCTTCCACGTTGGCAGCCCGCTCGGGGTTGACGAGCGCCGCCGCCTCACCGGGCGCGGCCGAGATCGCCTCGTCGGCCCACGTCTGCAGGTCGGCGAGGGCGACATCGAAGTTCGCGCGAGAGCGCTTCAGGAGCCGGAGGGCCTCCTTCACCTCCGGCGCGTCGAGGAACGCCCCCGAACCTCGTGAGCGGCAGGGGATGCCGGTGGTTCGCAGCGCCTGCTCGAGCAGGGGGATCTGGGCGTTGGTTCGCACCAGGACCGCCTGGTGGGACCAGGGGGTGGCCGGGCTGTGGGAATCCCGGACCGCCCTCGCAACTGCGGCTGCTTCGTCCCGGTCGTCGGAGCATTCACGGATCGTGGGAACAGGTCCGTCCGGGGCGTTGGCTCGCAGGGTTATGCGCGGGATGCCCGCCGCCGCCAGAGTTGCGTTGGCAGTTGCCAGGATCTGTGGGGTCGACCGGTAGTTCTCGCTCAGATCCACCGTGTGACCACCGGGGAAGTGCTGCTCGAAGTGCTCCAGGTAGCCCGCATCGGCGCCGTTCCACCCGTAGATCGCCTGATTCGGATCGCCTACCACGCAAAGGTCCGAGGAAGCGCCGAGCCAGGCTCGCAGGAGGCTGAACTGCAGCGGGTTGACGTCTTGGAACTCGTCGACGAAGAGGTGCCGCAGATACCACCGACGAGCTGCCGCGAACTCCTTGTCAGAGCTCAGGTCGCGGACAGCGAGACGCAACAGGTCGTCGAAGTCGACCAGGCGGCGCGCCAGCTTCTCCTCTTCGTACCGCCGGTAGACGTCCGCCAACTCTTGCGCGTCGAGCGGTGGCCGACGACCGGCGCGGCCGGCCACCTCGGCGTAGCGTTCTGCCGGCACCCTGGTGGCTTTGGCCCATTCGATCTCGTTGACGACATCGAGGGGGAGCACCTTGTCGGTGGTGCGAAGCAGCTGAGCCACGAAGCCGACCTTGCGGTCGAGCAGCTCCGGGGGGCGAACCCCCAGTTCGTTCCAGCGTTGGCGCACCTGGGCGTAGGCGATGGAGTGGAAGGTGCCGGCGTGCACCGAGTCGCGGAGCCCGAGTTGGCGCAGTCGGTCCTTCAGCTCGCTGGCGGCCTTGCGGGTGAAGGTGACGGCCAGGACGCGTCGGGGATCGATCTCGTCGGCCAGGACGCGTCGGGCGATGCGGCGGGTGAGGACGCGGGTCTTGCCGGTGCCGGCCCCGGCCAGGATGCAGAGGGGAGCCGCGTTGGAGGTGACCGCTTGGTGCTGCGCCTCGTTGAGACCGCTCAGCAGGCGACCGATCTGGTGGCTGGCGCGGTCGTCCTCGCCGCTGCTGCCGGGCTCTGCATCCATCGACGCGAGAGTAGTCAGCGCGAGTGACGGCGAATCGCCGGGATCAGCCCAACCGCGGGATGCTCGGGTACTCTCGGCGGTGTGATCGAGGTGTCCTTGGCCCGCTTCGAGACGCTGGTCGGCGAGGCGTTGGACTCCATCCCGCCCGAGCTCGGTCGCCTCATCGACAACCTGGCTGTGGTCGTCGAAGACCTCGGCGAGGACCGCGACCTGCTGGGTCTCTACGAGGGAATCCCTCTCACCGAGCGAGAGGACTACGGGGGACTGGCTCTGCCCGATCGCATCACGGTGTACCGCCAGCCCATCTGCGCGCTGTGCGACTCCGAGGCCGAGGTCATCGAGCAGATCCTGGTAACGGTCGTCCACGAGGTCGGTCATCACTTCGGCATAGACGACGAGCAGCTGATCGGCTTCGGATGGGGCTGACAGCCCACGGCGGCGAAGGCCAGTGCGGGTGAGTCATCACGTCTCGGTGACGGCGATCGGGACCGACCAGCCCGGGGTCGTCGCGGCTCTCAGCGGCGTTCTCGCCGGGCGCGGCTGCAACCTCGAGGACACCGAGATGACCATCCTCAGGGGCCACTTCGCCATGGTGCTCGTGGTTGCCACGCCTCCCGGCCTCGACCCGGTCGGCCTCGAGGTCGAGTTGCGAGAGGCCGTCTCCCCCTTGGGCATCGACGTTGTCGTGCGGTCCTTCGACGACGAGGTCCCCGACGCCTATCCGGGTAGCGCTTGGACGCTTGCGGTGCACGGCGCCGACCGGCCCGGCATCGTCCACCGGGTGTCGCGCCTCCTGGGTGATCACCGCGTGAACATCGACGACCTCACCACGAGGGTGATCGGCAGCGAGGAGGAACCCGTCTACACGATGGTCCTCGACCTCACCTTCCCCGAAGACCTCGACCCTGCATACGTGGAGGACGCGCTGTCACGGCTGGCGGTCGATCTCGGGGTCGACTGCGTCCTGCAGGCGGTCGACGAGGACATCCTCTGAGCCTCGATGCCGTGTTCGGACCAGGGAAACCCCGGACCAGGGAAACCCCGATCGGACGGGCCGTCCTCGTGCCGCCCGACTCGCGGCTGAGCCGAGGTTGAGGCGCGGTGCTGCACGAGGTCCGCCTGCTCCCTGATCCGATCCTGAGTCGCCGCGCCGAGCCGTTGAGCGAGATAGACGGGTTCGCGCTCGGGGTGGCCGGCGATCTGCTGGAAACCATGAGAGGAACCCCCCACAGCGTCGGTGTCGCCGCCCCCCAGATCGGAGTGGGGATCCGTGCTTTCTGTGTCGACGTGAGCGGGCACAGGAAGGCTCGTTCCTGCCACGGTGAGCTGGTCCTGTTCAATCCGGTCATCCTCGTGGCCGAGGGACGGGAGCTCGGCCGGGAAGGATGCATGTCGGTCCCCGACCTGACAGGTGACGTCGGTAGAGCAGCACGGCTGGTTGTCACGGGTCTCACGAGCGCGGGGGAGGAGCAGGTGCTCGAGTGCGAGGGCTTCGAAGCGCGGGCGGTTCAACATGAGGTGGACCATCTCGACGGGCGCGTCTTCTTGGATCGAGTCGCTTCGGCCGACCACGTGTTCCGCCGCAAGCGCTATCGCTGAACGCCCCCTGCCGGCTGGCTGGCGCAGGGTCGGGCCCGGGGACACTACGCTTGAGATGTGCCATTCCCACGACAGCTGCTCTCCGATCGGGAGGAGGTCGTCCTCGACCTGACTCCGCACTGGTGGACGCTTTCGGGTGGGTTCACCGCAATCGCGGCGGCAGTGATCTTCGGCGTGTTCGCACTGGCCCTGGACTGGCCCGACTGGGTGAAGATCTTCGCCGGTGTGCTGGTCCTCATGGCCTTGGTCTTCTTCGGCGTCCGCTTCCTCGAGTGGAGGTCGACGAACTTCGTGGTCACCACGGATCGCTGCATCTACCGCAGCGGGGTGTTCGCCAAGAAGGGCATCGAGATCCCCCTCGACCGCATCAACACGGTGTTCTTCAACCAGACCATCTTCGAACGACTGATCGGCGCCGGTGATCTCGCCATCGAGTCGGCCAGCTCCGAAGGGCGTCAGGAGTTCTCGAACATCCGCAAGCCTCACTATGTGCAGAACGTGATCTACAAGCAGATCGAGGCCGAACAGGACCGGAACTTCGACCGGATGGGCAAGAGCGTGGCGGGCAGCCAGCATCACTCCGCTCCCCCCCAACCCCAGCTCTCGGTGCCCGAGCAGATCGAGAAGCTCAGCGAACTGCATGCCCGAGGCGTGCTCTCCGACGAGGAGTTCCATCGCAAGAAGGCAGAGCTCCTCGATCGGATGTGAGCCTGCGCGCGCCTGTTCAGGGTTACAGGGAGCGCTCGTACTCGGCGACGGCCCTGATCTCCTCCGGCGTCAGCAGCCCGCGGTAGGCGGGCATGTCGGTGCCGGCCACGCCGTTGGTGATGACAGCGATCTGGTCCTCGATGGCGGGATAGGCGTCGGTCACCGCCCCGCCGGCGAGGCGGGGACCCACCCCACCTGACCCGTCGGGACCGTGGCAGCTGGCGCAGTGCCCCTTGCCCGCGTAGACGGCGGCGCCGAGTGCAGCGGAGGCTGCGGTGCCGCCGGGAGTGGGTTCTCGGTCGGTGCCGCAGGCGAGGAGAGCCACCGCCGAGACGACGGCCAACACCCCGACCAGCCCCCGGGCCACCTCGACTGACAGCTTCATGTGGGCCACCTCAGCCCGGGTCTGCTGTTGGGCCGTCGGGGAGGATTCGCGCGCCGGCACTGGGGCGCACCCGTCTGCCCTCGACTGCCGAGCCGCGGTGGGCCAGGGCTACGACGCAGCCACCGAAGCCACCACCCGTCAGTCGGGCGCCGTAGACCCCCTCGGTGTGGATGAGGTCCTCCACCAGGTGATCGAGAGCGGGTGTCGAGACCTCGAAGTCATCCCGGAGGCTCTTGTGGCTCTCGACCATCACCCGCCCGGCAGTTGCCAGCTCGCCGGCTTCGAGCGCCGCAACGAAGCTCCGCACCCGAGCGCACTCGGTGATCACGTGACGGGCCCGCTGACGCAGGACGGGGTCGCTGACACGAGCGAGGTCGTCGGTCGATGCCTCCGGCAGCGGTCCTATCAATGCCGCGGCCGACGCGCACTCCGAGCACCGTTGTGCATATGCGGATTGGGCGAGGGCTCGGGAGGCACCCGAATGGATGACGACGATCTCGACCTGCTCTGGTATGGGCACCGGCTCGACGGTGAGAGCCCCACAGTCGATGAGGAGCGCGTGGCCTTCGACACCGGCCGCCGAGGCGAGCTGGTCCATGACGCCGCAGGGGAGCCCTGAAGCTCTTTGCTCGGCCCTCTGGCAGAGCAGGGCGAGATCGAGGGGTTTGCCATCGAAGCCCAGGGCCAGCGCCACCGACACCACCAGAGCGGCACTCGACGACAGTCCTGCACCCAGCGGTATCGACGATGTCACCGTCCCGGTGAACCCGTGGCGGGTCCCGAGCTCGGCGGCGACGCCGGCGACGTAGCGCGCCCACCTCGGCGAGACGGCAGCGGGATCTGCCACCGGCAAGTCGATGGTCGCCGCTTCTGTCATGGCGCCCGATAAGAGCTCGATCCTTTGGCCGCCCCTCGTGCCGCTCACGGTCGTCCCCAGATCGATCGCCATGGGGAGCACCAGCCCCCCGGCGTAGTCCGTGTGGTCGCCGATCAGGTTCACCCGTCCGGGTGCGTAGGTCGTGTGCATCTGACTCAAAGCGCTCGGAGCTCCTCAGCCGCCGCCTCGGGAAGGACGGGATTGAAGTACTCGCCGCTGCCCAGCTCCCCAGCCGCCACGAAGCGGGGTGTGTGGGGCATCCGGAAGTACGGAGCGATGTGAACGTGCAGGTGGGCGTGACGCCAGGGGCGGCCATCGGTCGGGCGCTGATGAACCCAGAGCATGTATGGCATCGGGGCATCGAAGAGGCGATCGAGCCGCCCGAGGGCATCGACCAGCACCGCGGCCATACCCGGTCGGTCCAACGACGGGCTGAGCAGGTCAGCGACAGGTGCCATCGGCGCCAGCAGGAGCTCGTAGGGCCACCAGGCGGCTCGGGGAACCCAGCTTGACCAGCCACCCATCTCGGACACGATGAGCTCGTCGTCTTCGGGAACCGGCGGTGTGCCGTGTTGCAGTTCGTAGAGCGGAGCCGGTGGGATCTTGTCGAAGGAGTAGATCTGACCGTGGGGGTGCGAGATGGTGGCACCGACCTCAGGTCCCCTGTTCTCGAAGATCAGGACGTAGGCGATGTCGTCGCGCTGACCCAGGTCAGCTGTGCGTTCGGCCCACAGATCGATGACCCTGGTCGCTCCCTCGATACCAAGGGAAGCGAAGCTGGCGTCGTGTCGAGGCGTGTAGAGCACGACCTCGCAACGATCGTCCGGCATGGCCGGCCAACGGTTCGGGAACCAGCGGACGTCGTAGTCGGTCGGAGCCTCCAGTCCACCGGGGCAGAAGGGGCATCCTTCCTCGGGGAGGTTGGGGCGTCCCTGGCGGCTGCCGGTCACCCAGACGGGCCTGCCGCTCAGTTCGTCTGTCCGCTCTTCCATGCCCGCTTCGTCTCCGGGAGGATACCTGGCCCACCGTCGAGGTGAGGCTACCGTCTGATGCCCGTCGGTGGACGGGGGCTAGCTTGACGGGATGACTGTGCGCTTGGGCTTCCTCGGGGCCGGGTTCATCGCCCGGCTCCACGCCGACCTGCTCAGAGGCTCGGGTGCGGACTTCGAGTGGGCCGGCGTGTATGACCTCGACCCTCACAGGAGCAGGGACTTCGCCGGCAGGTACGGCGCGCGGGTCATGCACGACACCGAAGCCGTGGTCGAATCCTGCGACGCCGTCTTCATCTGCACCTGGACATCGGAGCACCTCCGTCAGGTCGAGGCCGCCGCAGAGAGGTCCAAGGCCGTCTTCTGCGAGAAACCACTCGCGGTCGACCTCGCCGGTGCACAGCAGATGGCGGGCATCGTGCTCGAAGCGGGAGTGACCAACCAGGTCGGCCTCGTGTTGCGGTCCGTGCCGGCGGTACGAGCCTTTCGGAGGATGATCTCCGATCCGCGCAACGGACGGGTGATGAACATCGTGTTCCGGGACGACCAGTACATACCCATCCAGGGCATGTACCAGTCGACGTGGCGCTCGGAGGTGGACAAGGCGGGAGCGGGAACGCTCATGGAGCACTCGATACACGATCTGGACCTGATCGAGTGGCTCGTGGGACCGGTCAGCACCGTCTCTGCCCACAGTGCCGAGTTCCACGGGATTTCCGGGATCGAGGACTCGGTTTCGGTCCTCCTGCGCTTCGAAAGCGGTGGCAACGGCTCGCTCGCCTCGGTGTGGCACGACATCCTGGCGCGTCCGAGCGTGCGCCGCATCGAGGTCTTCTGCGAACGTGCTCATCTGGTGCTCGAAGGAGAGTGGTTCGGTCCGCTTCGCTGGACTCGCGACGATGACGAGGGGGTCATCGAGGGAGAGGAGATCGTCCGGTTCTTGCGGGAGCACGGCGAGGAGCCAGAGCTCGCAGAGGCGTCGTTCCTCCGCGCGGTGGACGAGGGGCGCCCGGCCGAACCCGATTTCTCCGTGGCGTTGAGAGCGCATCGACTCGTCGATGCGGTGTACCGGTCCGCCGCTCGTGCGGCGGCACCACAGGCAGTTGAGTGAGGTGGCAGTGGAGCTGGGACGACCGTGAGTGCGATGCGACTCGGCGTTGCAGCAGCCGTCGTCGAGGGCCGGGTGTTGGCCGGCGATCTCGAGATCGACGACGGTCGGGTGAGCGCAGTCGGAAGCTCCCCGGCCGGGCGAGGTGGGATCGCCCTACCGGGGTTCGTGGATCTCCAGGTCAACGGCTACGCCGGGGTCGATCTCCAGCGAGCAGACCCCGATGAGATCATCACCACCTGCCGGCAGTTGGCGGCGACCGGTGTGACGGCGCTGCTGGCAACGATCCACAACGTGGCTCAGGAGGCTTACTTCTCCGCACTTGCCAGCTACACCGAGGTCCTCCGGCGCCAGGCGCACGCGGCCCGACTACTCGGAGCACATCTCGAGGGCCCTTTCCTGTCGGCCGAGTGGCCGGGTGCGCACGACCGTGCGCGGTTCGTGACGCCGGATTCGGGGCTCATGAGGAGATTGCTCGATGCCGGCCCGGTCCGGTTGGTGACCCTGGCACCGGAGCTGGACGGAGCCCGCTCCGTCATCGGCGCGCTGGTAGAAGCAGGCGTGCCGGTGAGCATGGGGCATACCGACGCATCGACGGCCTGTGCCCATCAGGCGGTAGATGAAGGAGTGCGTGCCATCACCCATCTGTGGAACGCGCACCGGCGCTGGCACTCGCGACACCCAGGGCCGGGGGGCGTGGCTCTGAGTCGAGCCGAGGTCACCGTCATGCTCATAGCCGACGGCATACACGTGGCGGCCGAGAACGTCATGACGGCACTTGCGGCCGCACGGGGACGAGTGGCCATCGTCACCGACGCCGCCCCCGCCACGGGCATCACCGCCGAGGGGGCCGTATGGACCGCCGACGGCACCCTGGCCGGATCGGCGACCTCCATGCACCGGGCGTTCACCAACCTGGTCTCGTGGGGCGTCTCCGAGAGCGAAGCGGCCGGTGCTGTGAGCACCGTTCCTGCCCGGCTCGTCGGGCACAGCTCGGGGCTCGAGCCGGGACGGGTCGCCGATGTGGTCGTGCTCGACGACTCCCGAGAGGTGCTCCGCACTCTGGTCGGCGGTCAAGAGGTGCACCGTGCATGACCGGTCGTCGTAGCGAGGTTGACCGCACGATCGACAGCCGGGGATCATGGCCGGCATGGGGCAACCAACGACCGCGGGAAGAGCACGCAGCGGCGATACCGAGATCTACTACGAGTCGCTCGGGGCCGACGGCGACCCGGCTCTCGTCCTGGTGAACGGACTCGGGTCCCAATGCATCAGCTACGAGGAGGAGTTCTGCCTGGGCTTCGTAGATCGCGGTTTTCGCGTAGTACGTCTCGACAACCGGGACGTGGGGCTGAGCACCAAGTTCGACGCCTACGAACCGGACGTCGTCGCCACGTTGCAGGCAGCCGTGAGCGGAGCAGAGGTCACCGCGCCGTACCGGTTGTCGGACATGGCAACCGACGTGATGTGCGTGCTCGACGAGCTGGAGATCGGCTGGGCCCACCTGTACGGCCAGTCGATGGGCGGGATGATCGTCCAGACCGCGGCGATAGAGCACGCCGACCGGGTGGCCAGCATGACCTCGGTCATGTCGACAACCGGTGAGATCGGTTTCGGCGGGCCCCAAGCCGACGTGATCGAGGTTCTGATGACACCGTCCCCCGCAGAACGCGACGCGGCCATCGCTCGCTCGGTCGAGACGTCGAGGGTCATCGGCAGTCCCGACTACTTCGACGAAGACCGGGCAAGGCGTCGGGCAGCTGATGCCTACGACCGCTGCTTCTGCCCTCGCGGGTCGGATCGCCAGCTCACGGCGGTGATCGCCTCGGGTGACCGGGCTGCCGGCCTGAAGGATCTCGACCTCGCCACGCTGGTCATACACGGGGATTCTGACCCACTCATCGCTCCGAGCGGGGGCGAGCGCACCGCTGAGCTCGTGCCGGGCGCAGAGCTGATGATGATCGACGGGATGGGTCATGACCTGCCACCGGTGTTCTGGTCGAAGGTCATCGATGGCGTGACGCGGTTGGCAGCGTCGAGCTCAGGGCCGACAGCGTCGTGAACCTGACCGGGTCGGCGCCGTTTCACAGATCCAGATCTGTTCTCAGGAGGAGAGCGTGGGACCACTAGCCGGCTTCAAGGTGATCGAGATAGCTGGGATCGGACCGGGCCCGTTCTGCGCCATGATGCTCTCGGACATGGGAGCAGACGTCGTGCGGGTCGACCGTGCCGACAAGGTGACCGGCGGCGATCCGAGCAGCCCACCGGTGGATGTGTTGAACCGTGGGCGACGTTCCATCGCTGTCGACTTGAAGTCCGCAGACGGCTTGGCCGTCTTGTTGGACCTCGTCGGGGCCGCCGATGCGCTGTTCGAAGGCTTCCGCCCCGGCGTGGCCGAACGGTTGGGTTTCGGGCCTGACGTGTGCCTCGAACGAAATGAGCGGCTGGTGTACGGCCGGATGACCGGCTGGGGTCAGGAAGGCCCCTACTCCCACACCGCAGGCCACGACATCAACTACATAGCCCTCGCTGGTGCGCTCCATGCCATTGGGCGTCGCGACGAGGCGCCGGTACCGCCGCTCAACCTGGTGGGGGATTTCGGTGGTGGCGGCATGCTGCTCGCCTTCGGGTTGGTGTGCGGCCTGCTAGAAGCTCAGAAGTCGGGCCGGGGCCAAGTGGTCGACGCGGCCATGGTCGACGGGACGGCGATCCTCACGACGATGATGCACGCCTTCCTCGCCATGGGCTTCTGGGAGGACGAGCGGGGGGTCAACGTCCTCGATACCGGATCGCATTTCTATGACGTGTTCGAGACCGCCGACGGAAGGTACGTCTCGATCGGCTCGATCGAGCCACAGTTCTATGCCGAGCTGCTCGAGCACACGGGGCTCGCCGGCGAGGACCTGCCCTGGCAGCACGACCGCTCCCAGTGGCCGGCCATGAAGGAGCGCCTGGCGGAGATATTCCGGGGCAAGACCCGCGACGAGTGGTGCGAGATCATGGAAGGAACCGACGTGTGCTTCGCACCGGTCCTGTCGATGACAGAGGCACCCGAGCATCCGCACAACCGGCACCGGGAGACGTTCATCGAGAGATGGGGCGTGGTGCAGCCGAGTCCGGCACCCCGTTTCAGCCGAACCACCCCGGCAATCCAGCGTCCCCCCGCCCATCCCGGGCAGCAGACCGACGAGATACTCGCTGACTGGCTCGGAAGCGAAGAGGCTGAGATCGCCAAGCTCCGTGAAACCGGCGCGGTGGCCTGAGCGGCCACCTGTTCAGGTCCCCAGCAGTCCAGCGCGCCACAGGCCGCCCGTTCGGGAGCCCGACAGACCGGCGCTCTTCGCTCGAGGCGATAGGTTCTCTGGCAATGGCGACGCTGGTCTGCTTCCATGCCCACCCCGATGACGAAGCCATAGCCACCGGAGGGGCCATGGCCAAGGCCTCGGCCGCCGGTCATCGCGTCGTGCTGGTCATCGCCACCCGCGGCGAGCACGGCGAGATCGTCCCGGGAGTCCTCGCCGAGGGCGAGCAGCTCGGGATCAGAAGGGTCAAGGAGAGCTATGAGTCCGCTGCCATCCTCGGTGCCGGTCGGGTCGAGTTCCTGGGTTACATCGACTCGGGGATGATGGGCGAGCCCGAGAACGACGCTCCGGGTTCGTTCTGGTCCGCCGATGTCGAGCACGCGGCGGAGCGCCTGGCGACGATCCTCCGCGAGGAGCGGGCCGACGTGTTGACCATCTATGACGACAACGGTGGTTACGGTCACCCCGACCACATCCAGGTCCACCGGGTCGGGCTCCGGGCGGCCGAGATCGCCGGCGTGCCGAGGGTCTTCGAAGCGACGATCAACCGGGATCATGTCCTCCGCGGAATCCAGGCTCGCCTGGCGTTGGCCCCAGGTGACGAGGAACGTGAACTGCGAGAGCAGCTCGAAGAGCTCGAGGAGACCCCGGACTTCGGCGTTCCGGAGGGGCGAATCACCCATGCCGTCGACGTCACCGGTGTCGTCGATCTCAAGCGAAGGGCGATGCGTGCCCATGCGAGCCAGATCCCCGAGGAGTCCTTCTTCCTCACGATGGATGATGCGACCTTCGCCGTGGCCTTCGGAACCGAGTGGTTCATCGCCAGCGGCGCGACCAGGCGGGATGGCGAGGCGCCGGGTGAGGACCTGCTCGTCGGCATCGAGGACTGATGAGCGCGCCGCATCGCTCGCATCTCGTGCACCTCGTGCGGCACGGTCAGGCGGCCCACGGCTGGGTCGACCATCCTGACCCGGGACTGAGCGAGCACGGGTGCCTGGAGGCCGAGGCGATGGCAGCGTCGCTGGGCACACTCGGCCGCCGCCGCCTGGTCACGAGCCCACTTCTCAGATGCAGGCAGACTGCACGCGCTCTCGAGGATCGCTGGGGAGTCGAGGCCGAGAAGGTGAGCTCGGTGGCGGAGGTGCCGGCGCCGGACCTCGATGGCCGGATGGCATGGTTGCAGGAGGCGCTGCGATCCAAATGGTCCGAGCTGCCCGCGCAACAGCAGAGGTGGAGGCAGGGCGTGCTCGGGTTCGTCCGCTCGATCACCGAGCCGGCGGTGGTGGTGACCCATTTCGTGGCGATCAACGTCGTCGTCGGAGCCGCACTGGGTCGGGAGGAGGTCGTGTGCATCACGCCGGGCAACTGCTCGGTCACGACGGTCGAGATCAGCGACGGTCAGATCCGCGTTGTGGAACTGCCCGGTGGTCAGGACAGCGAAGTCCTGGTCCGCTGAGGAGGCCTCCGATGACGCGGTGAGCTGGCTGCATCAACAGTGGTGGTTCACGCGACGCCTTCACCCGAACAGCGAGCAGATGAACCACCAGGGCTGGTCGCGGATCCTCGGAAGGTGGCCGCCGCTCCTTGTGGCTCCCGCGCGGCGGCCACCGTCCGAGTTGGACACCGACCGGGGTAAAGGGCGACTGGAATCCCCAGGCGATATCCGACGGCGAGGCAGTGGTGGATGGTTCCCGCCAAGCCGTGCCGAGGACGGACCCCGACGAGTAGAGACACTACTCGAAATGTGTCTCAGGGCAAACCGAGGTTCACTTCTCGTGCCCCGCTGGGTGGTGACGGCCCCGGCCGTTGCAGCCGAGTCGGCGCCGACGCGGCGCCGCTCGGGCGGTGAATGATCGGTGTCGGAAACCGGTCAAGAGGTAACCTCGACCGCTGCTACCGGTGAGCCGCCTGACCCGGCCCACCGGCGGAGGACCTTCCCTGACCTGACTTCCCCGATCCGACGGAGCCTCTTGATCACCGTGCTGGCGGTCTCGCTACTGGATCTCCACGCCAACTGGGCGTGGGTGGTGATCATCGGCAACGCGCTCGCCGGCGCGTGGGCGTTGGCCGCCCACTGGGTCCCGGCCCTTCGCCTGCGCGCCCTGTGGTGGTTCGTGGCCATCGCCGAGATCACGATCTTCGTGCAGGTGGCGATGGGAGTAGGGCTGGTGGCGGGACAAGGGATCGAAGCGCCGCAGTTCCACATGTTCTACGGCTTCGTGGCGATAATCGCGGTCGGCATCATCTTCGCCTACCGCAACCAGCTCGAGGGCTGGCAGTACCTCTTGTACGGGTTGGGAGGCCTCTTCCTCATGGGCCTTGGCATCAGAGCCATGATCGTGGGCTGACAGCCCGCGGGCGCGGCGCCGGCGGAGGAGGAGGGCCGTCGATTGGCGCTGCTGCACGTTGCGCGGGCTGCGCCATCGGGTTCCGGATCGCCGGCTGCTCCGCAGGCCGACTCCGCTGTCAGAGATTGACGACGGGGCAGGTGAGGGTGCGGGTGATCCCTTCGATCATCTGGACCTTGCTCACGACCATCTTGCCCAAGGCGTCAACTGTCTCTGCCTCGGCTCGGGCGATCACATCGTATGGACCGGTCACATCATCGGCGGAGACGACACCGTCTATCCCTGCGATTTCCTGGGCCACCTGTGCGGCTTTGCCGACCTCGGTCTGGATGAGGACGTACGCGTTGACTGACATTGACGCTAAGACCTTTCGGTTCGGGAGTTGAGCCGCATGCTAGCGAGCATTGCGCGGGTCTGCCTCCGATCGCGGGGTGTCCGGGTGCCGAACGCAGACAGGCCCGGCACGGCCGGGCCTGTCTCGCCAATCAGGGGGATGGGATTGGAGGGGAGGGACTTCAGTTGGAGCTTGCTCCGGCGTCCTCGGCGGAGGGCTCGCCGACGACGATGGCGACACGGTGCGGTTTGGCCCGTTCGGCCAGAGGTACCCGGACCACGAGCACGCCGTCGGCGTACTCGGCGCGGGCCGCGTCGCCGTCGAGCTCGTCGCTCAGCACGATCTGGCGCTTGACCTCGCCGCGGCGACGCTCCCGCGCCAGGACCTCGTCGTCATCGGCGAAGAAGCTCGGGCGGTTGGCGGTGAGGGTGAGCACGTTCTTCTCGACCGTCACATCGATCTGGTCGTGATCGTTGCCGGGGAGGTCGAAGGCCATGATCACCTCGTCGCCACGGCGTACCGCATCCAGCGGGACCGCTGGGCGGCCGTAAGGGGCCCAGGCTCGGCCGGCGCTTCGCTCGAGCTCTCGGAAGGGATCGAACCGGGAGAACATCGTGGTGTGCTTCCTTTCGCATCGCAGTCGAAGGCGTGATCGGAGGTCAACGCCGACGAACGGTTGTGAGTTCCAAGGATAACAAAACCTAAGTCATTTCCACTCAGGTTTTATGAATGATTCAGAAAAGATCATCGACTGACGATGGCCTGACCCCTCCCGAAAGAACGCGCCGGCGGCAGCCGGAGAGAGGGGGCTCACTCCGCCAGGCGCTTCTCGAGCCGGTCGAGCCAGGACTGCACGGTTAGCGCTGCACGCTCGAGCGCGGCGCTCACTCCGCCAGGCGCTTCTCGACGAGCTCCTCGCTCAGGGCATCGGGCAGCCGATCGCCCAGGAAGGCGAAGTGCTCCTCGATCAGGGGTATCTCGTGTCGCCAGGCCTCCCGGTCGACCTCGAGGAGGCGCCGGACGGTCTGGTCCGGCAGGTCCAGCCCGGTCAGGTCCATGGCGTCGGGTGCGGGGACCATCCCTATGACGGTCTCGGTGGCTGCGCCGGTGCCGGCCAGGCGCGCGAGGATCCACGCGAGGACCCGGCTGTTCTCGCCGTACCCGGGCCACAGGAACGAGCCGTCCTCGTCCTTCCTGAACCAGTTGACCCAGTAGAGCCTGGGGAGCTTCGCCGGGTCGGCCTTGCTGCCGATTTCGAGCCAGTGAGCGATGTAGTCACCGGCGTTGTAGCCCATGAAGGGGCGCATGGCGAAGGGATCGAAGCGGACCTCGCCGATCGTGCCCGCGGCGGCGGCGGTCTTCTCGGAGCTCATGATCGAACCGAGGAAGACGCCGTGTTGCCAGTCGAATGACTCGGTCACGAGGGGCACGTTGGAGGCACGCCTCCCGCCGAAGAGTATGGCCGAGATGGGCACGCCCTGCGGGTCCTCCCATTCCGGGGAGATCGAGGGGCACTGGCTCGCGGGGACCGTGAAGCGGGCGTTTGGGTGAGAGGCCGTCGACAGCTCACCGTGAACCCAATCATCACCCCTCCAGTCGATGAGGTGGTCCGGCGGCTCGTGGGTGAGGCCCTCCCACCACACGTCGCCGTCCCGGGTGAGAGCGACGTTGGTGAACAGGCAGTTCTCTTCGAGGGTGGCGAGCGCGTTCGGATTGGTCTCCTCCGAGGTGCCGGGTGCCACCCCGAAGAAACCGGCCTCGGGGTTGATGGCATGGAGCCGGCCGTCATCGCCGAACTTCATCCAGGCGATGTCGTCGCCGATCGTCTCGACCTTCCAGCCCGGAAGGGTTGGGATCATCATCGCCATGTTGGTCTTGCCGCAGGCCGAGGGGAAGGCGGCGGCGATGTACTTCTTCTCGCCGTCAGGTGGTGTGACGCCGAGTATGAGCATGTGCTCCGCCATCCAGCCTTCGTCCCGGGCCAGCGCCGAAGCTATGCGCAAGGCGAAGCACTTCTTGCCGAGCAGCGCGTTGCCGCCGTAGCCGGACCCGTAGGACCAGATCTCGCGGGTCTCAGGGAAGTGGCTGATGTACTTGTGATCGGGGTCGCACGGCCAGGCCACGTCGGCGCGACCTTCCGTGAGCGGGTAGCCCACCGAGTGGACGCAGGGGACGAACTCGCCGTCGGCACCAAGGACGTCGAGGGCAGCCTGGCCCATCCGGGTCATGATCCGCATGCTGACCACCACGTAGGGCGAATCGGTGATCTCGACGCCGATGTGGGAGATGTAGGACCCCAGCGGACCCATCGAGAACGGCACGACGTAGAGTGTCCGGCCCTTCATGGCAC
Source organism: Acidobacteriota bacterium (assembly GCA_003577145.1). GTDB lineage: Bacteria > Actinomycetota > Acidimicrobiia > Acidimicrobiales > Microtrichaceae > ATN2. The sequence continues at coordinate 66,297 of QEUP01000001.1, forward strand.
CGCGGTAGAGGCCGAGCATCTCCTCCTTCAGTTCCTCGGGCGGGCGCCAGTTGTTGGTGGGCCCTGCGTCTTCTGCCAGTTCGGTGGCGATGAAGGTCCGATCCTCGACGCGGGCCACGTCGCGTGGGTCCGACCGGGCGAAGTAGCTGTTGGGTCGAAGCTGATCGTCGAGACGCTGGAAGGTCCCGCTCGTCACGAGATCCTGGCAGAGCCGCTCGTACTCGTCGTCGGACCCGTCACACCAGTGGACTTCGTCGGGACCGAGGATCTCTGCCCAGCGGGCTACCCAGTCCTGGAGCTTCCGGTTGTTCGTGGTCCCTGCCATGTGATCCTCCGACGTCCTTGTCGTTTGCGGCCGGGACCCCCTCACAGTGCTTCTGGTGCCGGTTCGACCAGTGCAGCTTCGGGTGGGAAGCCAGGTGTCGTCATGTCGACCTCCGATCCCAGCCGGAGATCGACGGCGAGGTTCCGGTCGTCGAGGTCGAACTGCACGCGCTGGCCCTGGCGAAGCATGCGGAACACGGAGCCCTCGAGAGCTTCGGGCCCGAGCTCGAACTCGGAGAGGTCAGTGTCGCGGACCACGACTCCGTCGCCATGCGAGGGGTCGTAGGACTTGATCACGCCCTGCACCGGTTCGCTCCGTTTCGTCCAGATTGCGGTCAATCCCGGTGGTCGGTTCCCTTGACCACCGATGGTCGCGTGCCGACGGCACGTCTAGCCGTGTAGGGGGTCGGCTGTGACAAGGCTAGCCAGGTCGCCGGTTACCGGGCCAAGTCGCGCTCCGGGGCATCCGGTCTCCGTGCGCCCCAACCCCCGCCGGCAGTGGCTCAGTGAATGGCCTTCTGCACCTTGCCCGCCTTCAGGCAGCGGGTGCACACGTGGAGCCGCTTCGGGGAGCCGTCGACGATCGCCCGCACTCGTTGGATGTTCGGGTTCCAGCGGCGCTTCGTGCGGCGATGGGAGTGGCTGAGGCGCATGCCCGTCGCGGGCTTCTTCCCACATATGTCACAGACAGCGGCCATCGCCTGGTTCCTCTCCGGCAGGGCGAGCCAACGACTCTAGCAGCTCGGCATGAATCACATCATCCCATGCGAGTCGACCGTACGGTCCTGGCTGCTCCGTGCTCAGTCGACTCGACGCCTGAGCGGGTGTGCGGGCGGAACCTCCACGAGCACGACCCGGTTCCCGTCGGGGTCCTCGATCCACATCTCCTCCAGCCCCCATGGCATCGCTGCGGGGGGCTCGAGGATGGCGACCCCGGCGGCTTCCAGACGCCCGAACTCCGCCTGTAGGTCGGGTACCTGCAGCCAGAGCCGCATGCCCTCTCCTGCCTTGGTCGGCGCAGCGCCGTCGGAGCGACTCAGCTCGAGGAAGCCACCCCCCATGAAGAGCACAACACCGGTGACGTCTCCGCCGTAGCCGTACTCCCTGTAGATGGAGAGGCCGAGCTGTCGGACATAGAAGTCGAGTGAGCGCTCGAAGTCGAGTGGTCTCAACAGGACCCTGCTGCTCAGCACCTCCATGGGGCCCAGACTAGGAGACCCGCTCGACGAGCATGGGCGACCGACACGGCCCGGCGGGCCAGGCGGTCGAGGCAGCCATCCCGCAGTCGTCCAGCGGCTCGGTTGCGAGGGTGGACCCTGTGCTTGGAGGTGGAGCGATGCGTTCCGCTCCTGACACGATTGCCGGATGGAGCTGATGCTCATCCGCCACGCGCGACCCCATCGGGTGGAGCTCGCGGCGGGGGAAGCCGCCGATCCCGGCCTCGACGAGGTCGGCGGCGCCCAAGCCGGCCGGCTCGCCGCGTGGCTGGCCGAAGAGAGCATCGACGCGCTCTACAGCAGCCCCCTCCGCCGTGCGTTGGAGACGGCCAAGCCGCTCGCAGACGCCCTAGGGCTCGAGACGGTCGTCGAGGACGGCCTCGCGGAATACGACCGTGGACTGAGCTTCTACATCCCACTCGAGGAGCTCAGAAGCAGTGGCGATCCGCGGTGGGAGATGATGATGGCCGACTACTGGGCCGCCGAGAAGGTCGATCCAGCGGCGTTCATCGAAACGGTGGTCATGACGTTCGAACGGCTCATCGAGTCTCACCCGGGGGAACGGGTTGTCGCGGTCTGCCATGGCGGTGTCATCAACGTGTATCTCGCCCACGTCCTCGGAACCCGGGATTCCATGTTCTTCCTCCCCGAGTACACCGGAGTGGCCCGTGTGCTTGCATCCCGGGACGGGGTCAGATCGATCCGGAGCCTCAACGAGGCGGCACACTTGCGCTGACGCTCACCGCCGGAGGCGTCGGTGCCGCCCGCGGGCGTTGTGAGGACAACGCCAGGGTGAGGGGATTTGGCGGGCTGCGGAGGCGCATGCCGTAGCAGCGGGCAGGGGCCTGTTCGGGTCGGCGGAGCCGGGCGTTGTGAAGACAACGCCAGGGTGAGGGCCACCGGTACTATCGGTCGGCGTGGCCGAGATCGATGCCCTTCTCCCCGAAGACGTCTACGAGGTCCTCGTGAGCTACAGAGACGTCCTGCGTTCATACGCCGACGGGATCAACGAGTTGAACGTCTTCCCGGTGCCGGACGCAGACACCGGGACCAACATGGCAGCCACCATGGACGTGGTGGTAGACGCCCTCGAGGGTGAGGCCGAGGACTTCTCGCGCCTGTCGGCGGCACTGAAGCGTGGCGCGCTGCAAGGTGCCCGGGGCAACTCGGGCGTGATACTCAGCCAGGCGTTCATCGGCTTGGCCGATGTGGTCGGCGAACTCGGCCAGATCGACAGTGGGCAGCTGGCGGCGGCGCTGCTGGCGGCGTCGAAAGAAGCTGACACTGCCATGGCGGAGCCGGTGGAAGGCACGATGATCACCGTCATCCGCGACGCCGCGCTCGGTGCGTCACGGGCCACCGAGAACGGGGCCGACCTCGGTCAGGTCCTCAGGGCCGCCAGCGACGCTGGTCTCGAATCGCTCGATCGAACTCCCGATCTTCTTCCTGTTCTGAGGGAGCACGGAGTCGTCGACGCGGGCGGGGCCGGCTATGTGCTGCTACTGGACGTGATGACCAGCCATGTGACCGGCAGGCCACTGGACGAGATCGCCGCACCGGAACGGGTCATCGCATCCGAACCCGAGCACGGGACTTTCGGTCACCGGGGTCCGCGCTACGAGGTCATGTTCCTCCTCCAAGCCGACCCCGACGGCGTCGAGAAGCTGCGAAAGCGGTGGCGGGACCTCGGTGATTCGATCGCCATAGCCGGTGGCTCCGACGGGCTCTGGAGCTGCCACATACACACGGGTGACGTCGGCGCCGCCATTGAAGCCTGCATCGATCTGGGGAGTCCGCGGCAGATCTCGGTCACCGACCTCGCCAGGCAGGTCCGGGAGGCCGTGCTTGACGAGTGAGGCGCCCATCGAGCTGGCCGAGCTCGCCCGTCGCCGGGTCGACGAGCTCAGCGGTGTCGGGCCGAAGAAGGCGATCGCCCTGGGCAGCGTCGGGGTCGAGACGGTCCTGGATCTGCTGACCTACTACCCACGCCGCTACCTCGACCGTACCCGGGAAGCACGGATAGCCGACGTCGTCGTCGGCCAGGAGGTGATGGTCCTCGCTCAGGTCGGTCGTGTCGATCACAGAAGGACCCGCAACCGCCGAGATCTGGTGACTGCCCAGCTCTCGGACGGGAGCGGCAAGCTACGAGCGACATTCTTCAACCAGCCCTGGCGGGAGCGTCAGCTGAAGCCGGGTACGGAGGCGGTGTTCTACGGAAAGGTGGACCGCTACCGCGGCGCGCTGCAGATGACCAATCCGGTGGTCGACCTGATCGGCGACCGGACCGGCCGGATCGTGCCCGTTTACCCGCAGTCGGAAAAGGCGGGGTTGAGCACCTGGGAGGTCAGCGCCTGGGTCGCCGAAGCGCTCCGCCGCTGCGCAAAGCGCGGATTCGCCGAACCGCTGCCCAGGACCGTGCTGGACCGGTTCGACCTCGTCGGTCGCGGCCCTGCGTTCAGGCACATCCACGAGCCCGGGTCCATGGCCGATGCTCACCAGGCCCGTCGCCGGCTCGTGTTCGACGAGCTCCTGCGGGTCCAGCTCGCCCTGATCCTGCGCAAGCGGCTGTTGGAGAGCTCGACGCGGGGAATCCGTCACCGGGCCGGGTCCGGCGCGGCCGGGACCGCCGGTCTGATCGACGCGTTCCACGCGCGCCTCCCGTTCCCTCTGACCGCGGCACAGAACCGAGTCATAGCCGAGATCGAGGCCGACCTCGTCCAACCCGTTCCGATGCACAGGCTGCTGCAGGGCGACGTCGGTTCGGGAAAGACCGTCGTCGCCGTGTCGGCGATGCTCGTCGCGGTGCAGGGAGGGCACCAGGGAGCGTTGATGGCGCCGACGGAGGTCCTGGCAGAACAGCACTACGAGGGCATCCGTCAACTCGTCGACGGCTTGACGGTGGAGTCGACGCAGAACCTGTTCGGTGAGCGAGATCTCCGGGTGGAGATCTTCACCAGCCGCGTGTCAGGCAAGGAGCGCGCGCGCCTCTACGAGGATCTTGCCGACGGTGAGATCGACTTGGCGGTGGGCACGCATGCGCTCATACAGGAGGAGGTGGCCTTCCGGTCGCTCGGGGTCGTCGTGGTCGACGAGCAGCATCGGTTCGGCGTCGAGCAGCGAGCGGCGCTCCGTGACAAGGGTGCCGGCGGGGTCGTGCCGGACGTCCTCGTGATGACCGCGACCCCCATCCCGCGCACCGCGGCAATGACGGTGTACGGCGACCTCGACGTGTCGGTGCTGGACGAGCTCCCGCCGGGACGGACCCCGGTGGACACGGTATGGGCGAGATCGACCGACGACACCGTAGACGTGTGGCGCAAGGTGCGTTCCGAGGTGGGTGCCGGGCACCAGGCCTTCGTCGTTTGCCCCCTGATCGAAGAGAGTGAGAAGTTACAGGTGGCCTCAGCGGAGGACACATATGCGGAGTTGGTGGATGGTGAGCTCGCCGGCCTACGGGTCGGCCTGTTGCACGGCCGCGTGACACCCGCGGAGAAGGAGGTGGTCATGGGCCTGTTCCGGGAGGGAGGCCTCGATGTGCTGGTCGCCACGACCGTCATCGAGGTCGGTGTAGACGTGCCGAACGCCACGGTGATGGTCGTACTCGACGCAGATCGCTTCGGCATGGCTCAACTCCATCAGCTGAGGGGTCGAGTCGGTCGCAGCGGGCATCGCTCGGCGTGTTACCTGCTCGGGGATGGCACCAACCCCGATGCCGAGGCGCGCCTGTCGGCGCTGGTGAAGACCGCCGACGGGTTCGAGCTCGCCGAGATCGATCTGGACATCCGCGGGGAAGGGACCATCATGGGTGACCGCCAGAAGGGCAGGAACGACCTCAAGCTGGCGTCGCTCAGGCGCGATCGTGAGTGGGTCGGTCGAGCCCGTGAGGTGGCGATCGAGCTCGTGGGCCGCGGCAGGGGCCTGGATCGCCACGCGGAGCTCAAACGCGAGATCGGCTTGTTCCTGGGGGAGGAGGACGCGGACTACCTGCTCAAGTCCTGAGGTTGTCAGCGGAGGGCACAGCGGCGATGGGATTCCAAGGGTGAACAGGCTGGGCACAGACCCATTGCGGTCCGGGACAACGAGCCTGGGCCATTTCCCCGCGCTCGACGGCCTGCGCGGCGTGGCCATCGCCGCGGTGGTCGTCTACCACTTCCTGCCAGGACAGTTCTCGGGTGGGTTCTTGGGGCTCGATCTCTTTTTCGTGCTGTCCGGTTTCCTCATAACCAGCCTGCTGCTCGAGTCCAGAAGATCGCGCGGCTCGGTCGACATACGGGGCTTCTACTCGCGCCGGTTCCGGCGGCTGATGCCCGCGGCGCTCCTCACGCTCGCCGCCATCGCGATCCTGGCCCCTCTGCTCTCGGCGGTGACGGTCGGGCTGCGCCTCGACCTCCTGTCTGCCCTGGGCTATGTGGCCAACTGGCGCTTCGCCTTCTCGGGGCAGTCCTACGTCGCTCAGTTCAGCGACCCGAGCCCGGTGCGCCACTTCTGGTCGCTGGCAGTCGAGGAGCAGTTCTACCTGGTCTGGCCGCTGGTGATGGCCGCGGGTTCCGTGTTGGCAGCGCGGTTCCTCAGAGCGGGTCTGCGCCGGCCGGTGGCGGTTGTCGTCCTCGCTCTCGCAGCCCTCGGGTCGGCGGGCCTGATGTGGTACTGGTACGACCCGTTCTCCGACCCGAGTCGTTTGTACTACGGCACCGACACCCGCGCCTTCGAGCTGTTGATCGGGGCGCTGGCCGCGGTCGTCGTGGGCCACCCCCGACGCGTTCGAGGGGGGCGACCCCTGCTCGCGGTGGGGTTGCTGGCGGCCGCCGGGTGCCTGGTGCCGCTGCTGCTGTGGAGCGCCGATTCGTCTGCCTACTACCGCGGTGGCGCCTTCCTCTGGGCCTGCGGCGCTGCCCTGGTGATCGTGTCGTGCCTACCGGAGTCGAGCCCTCTCGGGAAGGCACTGTCGCTGCGGCCGCTGTGCTGGCTCGGCCTGATCTCGTATGGCGTCTACCTCTTCCACTGGCCCATGCAGCTCTGGCTCACGCCGGACCGCGTGGGCCTGCACGGTCCGGCGCTCTTCGTGCTCAAGGTGAGCGCCACGGTGGCTCTGGCAGCGCTCTCCTACTGGCTGCTCGAACGGCCGATCCGCCGAGGCCGGGGAGTGATCAGTCGGCTGCCTCCGCTGGTGGTTGCGCCCGTGGCCGTCAGCGGGGTCCTCGTGCTGGCTCTCGTCGCCGTGCCCCCCGTGACCCGGCTGGAGCAGGGCGTCGAGGTGGCCGAGTCCTCCTTGCCGTTCGTCGAGCACAGCACCCTGGGGGAGAGTGGTGCGAGCCCGTTCAGCGCGCTCGGGCAACTCCCCGGTGAGGCTCAGCAGCCGGCCGGACCGGCTGAGGCGCTCGACATCCCGTCCCTGCCGTCAGCCATGGCCGAACCGAGCTCCTCCGAGCTCGACGAGCTCGAAGCTCAATCGAACGAGGACTTCGTGCTCTCGTGCCTCACCCCGAAGCCCATCGCGGTCCATCGTGACAACGGAGCCGGCGAGCTCGTCGCCGTGGTCGGCGACTCGATCACCAACCAGATACGTGACCTGCTCATCTCCGACACGAGATATGACTGGTTCGTGCTCTCGGGCTGCGCGGTCTCGGCTGCCGACCTTGCCCGGCCCGACGACAGCCGAGCCAAGGAGGTGATCGAGCCCGCCTTCGACGAGCTGATCGACGCCGCGCCCGATCGGCTCGTAGTCCTGCTCGGGTCCAGCGACGTGGTGAACAGCTCCCCGGGAGCATATGGCGAGATCATCGAAGCGGTTGGCGAACGCACCAGGACGATCGAGTGCCGCAGCTGGGTCAAGTTGTCCGCCTTCGCGGTCCCGGGGATCTCACCGGAGCGGGGAACCAACACCGAGACCTTCAATGTGGCACTTGCAGAGGTAGCCGTGCGCGACGGCTGGCAGCTCTGGGATTGGGACGGGCTGGTCAAAGAGGTTCCGCACACCGAGACGTTCCATCCCTGGCTTTCGCCCATAGACGGGGTTCACGTCAGCGCCGGACTCGGCAAAGCCGCACTGCTCAACTTCATCACGAGTGAGCTCGGGGCCGACGACTGTCCGGCCGGCAGCGCGTGATCGACTGCTCCCGGCGACCGGACCCAACTCGCCACGAACCAGATGGGTCGCTCGGTGGGCACTCGGGCACTGGCCTTGCCGGGGTTCGGGGTCCCCGACACCGCCGGGCTACTCTGCGGTCATGACCGACACTCGCTACCAGAGCTCTCGCGATCTGCTGGCACAAGCGGGCCATCTGCTGGTCGAGCAGCGTCGACAGCTACCCGAGGTGATGCTCGAAGAGCTGGCCGAGCTCCCCAACGAGAGCGTGCCGAGCCTGGCTGCGCTGGCCCACGAGGTTCGCCTGGCATGGAGCGGGCCTGCTGTCGACATAGAGGGGATCCTTTCGGTCAAGACCGGAGGATGTGCCGAGGACTGCCACTTCTGCTCCCAGTCGTCGCACTTCGACACCAACGTCAAGGCCACCCCGTTCCTCGACGCCGACGAGGTGCTGGCAGCGGCGGAGGAGACCGCTCGCCTGGGAGCGGCCGGGTTCTGCATAGTCCTCGCGCTGCGAGGCCCCGATGAGCGGACCATCGATCGCATCCTCGAGCTGGTGCCGGTGATCCAGGAGCGCTTCGGGCTGAACGTCAACGTGAGTGCGGGCATCCTCACCCCGGCCCAGGCAGCTCGCTTCGCCGCAGGGGGGGTGCACCGTTACAACCACAATCTCGAGACCGCCCGCTCGTTCTTCCCTCACGTCGTCACCACCCACTCCTGGCAGGAGCGCTTCGACACCTGCCGGCTGGTCGTGGAGCACGGCATGCAGCTGTGCTGTGGAGTGCTGCTGGGGATCGGTGAGAGCATCGAACAGCGCATCGAGCTGCTGTCGCAACTCCGTGAGCTGGATCCCGACGAGGTGCCGGTGAACTTCTTGAACCCCCGACCGGGAACACCCTTGGGCGAGCGGCCCGTGGTGTCGCCGCTGGAGGCGCTCAGGTGGATCGCCCTTTTCCGGCTGGCTCTGCCGAGGGTCATCCTGCGTTACGCGGGTGGGCGCGAGATCGCTCTGGGCGAGTTGCAGGCACTCGGTCTCACTGCAGGCATCAACGCCTTGATCATCGGGAACTACCTGACCACCCTGGGTCGCTCGCCCGACGAAGACCTGGGCATGCTGGCCGATCTCGAGATGCCGATCGGCGCTCTTGGAGAGGCCTTCTGAGGCCGGGTGCAGTGACGTTCTGCGTCGTGTGCGGTACCGACCTGGCGGGCAGGGAGGTCTGCTGCGAGCAGCCGGCCTATGACCCTGCGAGATACTGCCCGAAGTGCGGGCGCTGGCTGGTCGTCAGGATCGCACCGACCGGTCACGTCGAGCACTGCCCCGAGCACGGCCGGCTGGAACCATCGTGACGTGGCATTCGCCGACGAGCGGTGGGATTCAGCGGTCCGAGCGTTGATCCTCGAGATCGTCTGCCGAGACCTCCACGTCCCACCGATCGTGGCAGTCCCTGCAGCGGTAGCTCGCTATGTCCCCGGGCTCCCAGGTGGCGTCGGGTCGAACGTGGGTGATCAGGTAGGCGCGCCCTCCGCAATCCACGCACACGATCCAGTCGCTGACTGCCACGACCGAGACGTTAGCGTCGTCTCGATGAGAGTCGTCGCTGGAAGCGCTCGCGGGCGGCGGTTGGTGGCACCCAGGGGCCCGGCGGTGCGCCCGACCTCGGATCGTGTGCGTGAGGCGACCTTCAACGCGCTGACCTCACTGGGAGCTGTCGAGGGTGCGGTGGTACTCGACGCATTTGCCGGAACCGGCGCACTGGGGATCGAGGCGCTGTCGAGAGGGGCGTCGTCGGCCACCTTCGTCGACTCGAGCCGGCACGCAGTAGCCGCCATCGCGGACAACCTGCGCATCACCGGCTTGAGTGACAGGGCGGATGTCATCTGTCGCGACGTGCTCGAGTACCTGGTCGAGCCGAGCCGCTTCGACCTGGCACTGCTCGATCCGCCGTACGAGTTCGACGGTTGGGCCGATGTGCTGGAGTTGGTCGACTCTGCGGTAGTCGTGGTTGAATCCGACCGGCACGTGACCACCGGCGAAAGATGGCGAGTGGTGAGGGAGAAACGTTACGCGGGTACCGTGGTAGCCATTGCCGTCAGGTCGAGTGACATGGAGTGATCGAACGTGGCAACCGTGCTATATCCAGGGTCGTTCGACCCGATCCACAACGGGCACGTCGAGATCGTCGAGACGGCGTCCCGCCTGTTCGACCGGGTCATCGTCGCGGCCATGCGGAATCCGCAGAAGGGCGAGCCGCTGTTCTCCCTGGAGGAACGTCAGGCGTTGGTCAGCGAGGCGCTGAGCCATCTCGACAACGTCGAGATCACACTCTTCTCGAGCCTCGTCGTCGACCTCGCCAAGAAGGTCGGCGCCGACTTCATCGTCAAGGGCCTGCGGGCGGTGTCGGATTTCGAGAACGAGCTCCAGATGGCGCAGATGAACCAGGAGATAAGCGGGGTCAGCACGCTCTTCATTCCCTCGGCCTCCTCCTACTCGTTCCTCGCTTCGAAGCTGATCCGGGAGATCGCGCGTTTCGGGGGCGATGTGTCTTCGATGGTTCCTGACTGTGTGGCCAAGCAGCTAGCGGAGAAGTACGGGCCGTGAGCGACGAAGAGGAAAACGAGCCCGGGGCTGCGGCAACCGAGCAGGCCTCGCAGGAGGTTCCGGAGGCTGAGGCGCTGATCCGCCGGGTGGCATCCCTCGTCGACTCCGCGCGCCCGATGCCGCTGTCAGCCTCGGTGATGGTCAACCGTGAGGAGATCCTGGAGTTGCTCGACGAGGCGCTCGCCGGTCTGCCTGACGAGATGCGGGCCGCTCGCTGGTTGCTCAAGGAGCGGGAGGAGTTCCTCGCCAAGACGCGCCGTGACGCCGACGAGATAATCACCGACGCGAAGAACCGGGTTGCCCAGATGGTTCAGCGCCAGGAGGTGGTGAAGGCTGCCGAGGCCCGGGCCCGTGAGATAGTGGAGCAGGCTCAGGCATCGGCCCGCCGCATGAGGCACGAGGTCGAGGACTACTGCGACCAGCGGCTCGCCAGCTTCGAGATCGTCCTCGAGAGGACGCTGAAGACGGTCCAGGGCGGGAGGGAGAGGTTGTCGGCGACAGGGACCGCCGACGAACCGAATGAGGAGGGTCTCGACGACGAGCCGGCCGAGGGGGCGGTGTTCGACCAGGACACGGACTGACGGCGCATGAGCGGCGAAGCGCTACTGCTCGATGTAAGGGAACTGCTAAGGCGACCGGGGGAGAGGCGCCGTCAAACCGGCGAGCATCACCTCTCCGACCTCGGGCTCTCCACCGCTCGGGTACCGGCGACGGCCGCGGTCTCGTTCGACTTGATCCTCGAGTCACTGACCGACGGGATGGTGGTGACCGGGAGCGTCTCGGCGCCCTGGGTCGGGGAGTGCCGCCGCTGCCTGGAGGAGATCGGCGGCACCATTGTCGAGAACGTCCGCGAGGTGTTCAGCGAGCGCCCGATCGAAGGCGAGACCTATCCGCTCGAGGGCCATGCAATCGATCTGGCTCCGATGTTCAGGGAGGTCGTGCTGCTCGGGCTTCCCATGGTCCCCGTCTGCGACCTCGGACCCTCGTGCCCCAACCTCAGGAGATTTGCAGATGTGACCTTCGAGGTGGGTGGCGGACAAGCCTCGGGCGAGACTCCAAGGGATCCGCGATGGGCCGCTCTCGACGAGTTGCACTTCAGGCCGGACGCGCCCGAGCACTGACCGGCCTCCGCTCAGGCGATCGAGTCCGACGTCACATCAGCCACCGGAGGCGCACAGAGGTAACCCTGCCATGACCGGTCGGGTCAGATCCTGGGAGCTGAGGTCCCCCGTCCCCCGAGCGGCCGCTTCGACCCCGGTACTCGACCACCACTAGGATTGGTATCCCATGGCTGTGCCCAAGAAGAAGACCTCGAAGTCCAAGAGCCGCAGCCGCCGCTCGTCAGCGTGGACCCTGAAGGACCCCTCGCGCTCGGTCTGCCCCCGGTGCGGAGCCTCCAAGCTGCCTCACGTCGTGTGCGGGACCTGTGGGTGGTACAAGGACCGTCACGCCTTCGAAGTCGACTGAACCGGTCGGGACCGTGCTACCCGTCGCGGTGGACGCCATGGGAGGAGATCATGCTCCGGGTGAGATAGTCCGGGGCGCGATCCTGGCTGAGGAGTCCTACGGCATCGCCGTCACGTTGGTCGGCGACCCCGAGCGACTCGCCGGGATGAGCAACCTCGAGATCGTTCCTTCCTCACAGGTGATCGCCATGGACGACGATCCGGGAGTCAGCGTCCGGCGCATGAAGGACGCGTCCATGGTGAGAGCAGCCGAGCTCGTGCGCGACGGCAAGGCCCGGGCGATGGTCGGCGCCGGGAACACCGGCGCCACCATGGCCTCTGCGCTTCTTCGGATGGGGCGCATCAAGGGCCTGAAACGCCCGGCCATCGCAGCCGCGATACCCGATCTGGTGACCGACCACTTCACGGTCATGCTGGACGTGGGAGCCAATGCCGAGTGCCCTCCGAGCCTTCTCCTCCAGTTCGCTCGGATGGGTGCGGCCTTTGCCCGGGAGCGCTTCGGATGCACCCGGCCCCGCGTGGGTCTGCTCTCGATAGGTGAGGAGGCCTCCAAGGGGGATTCGGTCGTCAAGGAGGCTCACGAGCTGCTCGACCAGCGGGGGTGGCAGGATGCCGTCGGGGCCGAGTTCCTCGGCAACGCCGAGGGCCGGGACCTCATGGGCGCGCAGTTCGACGTGATCGTGACCGACGGCTTCACGGGTAACGTCGCCCTGAAGGGGCTCGAGGGGGGCATGAGCGCAGTCACGGCGCGCCTGGGGAAGGTCTTCTCCGACACTGCCGCGGGGCGCAAGGCCGGGGCGGCCCTGGGTGATCAGCTCCAGGCTCTCTACGACCAGATCAACCCGGACCTGACCGGCGGCGCGATGCTGCTCGGCGTGCGGGGAGTGTGCATGATCGCCCACGGCTCCTCGAACGCGGTGGCGATAGCCAGCACCATCCGCCTCGCTGCCGAGATGGCCGACCACGACATCGTTGCCCGTCTGCGGGCCGCCATCGCCGATTGACCGCGATAGCTCAATGATCGAGGACCTCCCTGCCGGCTCACGAAGGACGGTTGCGGCTCAGGACAGGGTCCGACCTGAACACAGTGGGAATGACCAGAGATTTATCCAAATATATAGAAAGTGAACGGATCGTATATCCAGCCGTTTCACAAGCGCACAAGCTAATGTTGAACCAACGTGATCGCCCGGGTCGGGCACCGGCTCTGGCCCGACGGTGATCCGTCGAGCAACCAGGAGGGCTGAGGTGCCCGCGGAGACGCATACCGAGCAAGGACCACTGGGTCGCGACGAGGTCCTGGATCTGATCCGGGATCGCCTCGCTGACATCCTCGAGATCGAACCCGAGGGAATCGGCGAAGGCGACTCGTTTCAGGACGATCTCAAGGCCGACTCCCTTGCACTGATCGAGCTGGTCGAGGCGCTCGAAGAAGAGCTCGGCGAGCGGTCGGTCGGTTTCCGGATAGAAGACGAGGATCTGGAGGATCTCAAGACCGTCCGTGATGCCGTCGACTACGTCGTCGGCAGGCTGGGGCCATGACCGCCGAACTGTGGTTTGTGGTCGAGGCATTAGTGAACAATCAGGGCTAGGTGGATAGGCGAGGCGATAAGCAGGGCCTCGAGGCCCTCGTGGGCCGGCTCGGTCACGACTTCTCCGACCCGGCGCTGCTGGTCGCCGCGCTGTCCCACCGTTCATGGTGTGCCGAGAACGGTCAGGTCGAGTCGAACGAGCGGCTCGAGTTCCTCGGTGACTCCGTCCTGGGCATGGTGGTCACCGACCACCTGTTCCGCGAGTACCCGGAGCTGAACGAAGGTCAGCTCGCCAAGCTACGGGCTTCGGTTGTGTCGACCCCGGCGCTGGCCGAGATGGCGCGGAAGGTGGGGCTCGGCCAGGCTCTCCTGCTGGGCAAGGGCGAGGACGCGACCGGGGGCCGCGAGAAGCCGTCGATACTCGGCGATGCCATGGAAGCCGTCATAGGAGCGCTCTTCCTCGACGGTGGCCGCGACACCGCTGCCAGGGTGGTCCTGGAGCTGTTGGACGAACGGATCCGGGAAGCCGCCGCAGGGCCGGGTGGTCGCGACTTCAAGACCCGGCTCCAGGAGCTGGTCGCCCAGCGCTTCGAGGAGCTGCCCCGCTACAGCATGACCGACGAGGGCCCAGACCATGACAAGCGCTTTCATGCCACGGTCCGCGTGCGCGGAGCCGTGTGGGGTGACGGCGTGGGTCGTTCCAAGAAGGAGGCCGAGCAAGCAGCCGCCGAGGTGGCCTGCGGGCTGCTCACGGAGGGCCAACCGCTCGGCACCCGGCCCGCGAGGGTGTCGGAGTCCCGAGCTGTCGACCACGAGAAGGACCGGACTGATGCCTGAGCTGCCCGAGATCGAGGTTCTTCGTCGCGAGATCGAGCGTGAGGTGGTGGGCAAGAAGATCAAGAAGAGCGAGCTCTCGAGCCTCGGGTCGACGTCGCATCACCCCAACAAGAAGCACTTCAGCAGCCGGATCGACGGGGCGAAGGTGACCAGGGTCGAGCGACGGGGGACCTGGCTGCTGCTCAGCCTCGACAACGAACACATCCTGGTCATCAAGCTGGGGAAGGGAGCCAAGCTGGTACGGGCAGCCTCCCGCGCGAAGGTCGAGGACGGCACCGAGATCACCCTCACCTTCACCCAGCACGGCCAACTCCGCCTGGTGGACCCCAAGAAGAAGAGCGAGGTCTTCATCGTTCCCGACGAGGAGCTGGCCGAGACGCTGCCCGAGCTCGCCGACTATGGCGCCGATCCGGTCGACAACCCGATGTCTTGGACGACCTTCGGAGAGGCGCTGCTACGGCGTGACGGCAAGCTGAAGAGCCTGTTGATGGACTCGACGTTCATCACCGGGGTCGGGCCGGTCTACTCCGACGAGATCCTCTTCAATGCGGGCCTCCGGTACGACCGCACCGCCGCCTCGCTCTCCTCGCAGGAGATCCGTCGGCTCTACCGGGCCCTCGTCGAGACGCTTCACGATGCCATCAAGTACCGGGGTGCCTCGATCGGCGAGCAGCCCTTCGTCGATCTCCACGGCGAGCCGGGCGAATATCAGGAACACCTCAACGTGTACGGGCGAGAGGGCGAGATGAGCCCCCGGGCCCGAGGGCCCATCGTCAAGACCCGCTTCGGCAACACCTACACCTATTACTGCGAGCAGACCCAGGTGTGACCGCGGCCCACCCACCCCTGAGTGAGCTGGTCTGCAGGGCCGTCCGTGCTCCCGGCTTGGCCCGGTTGCTCCGGCCGGGGTGCACCTGAGCCGCCTGCCGCCGCGGTACATTCGGCAGTCAGCGCGAGCTGGGAGTGGCCTTGTTCCTGAAGTCGTTGTCCATGAAGGGTTTCAAGTCCTTCGCCGAGTCGACCGCTCTCGATCTTCAGCCGGGCGTCACGGTCGTGGTCGGTCCCAACGGGTCGGGCAAGTCCAACGTGGTCGACGCCATCGGCTGGGTTCTGGGCGCTCAGGCGCCCTCCACGGTGAGGTCCCAGAAGATGGACGACGTGATCTTCGCCGGTAGCGCCAGTCGCCCCGCCCTGGGCCGGGCCGAGGTGACGCTCACCATCGACAACGCCGCGGGACTGCTGCCCATCGAGTTCACCGAGGTGACCATCAGCAGAACGCTGTTCAGGTCAGGCGAAAGCGAGTACGCCCTCAACGGGGTGCCGTGCCGGTTGCTCGACGTCCAGGACCTGCTGTCCGACACCGGGGTCGGTCGCCAGCAGCACACCATCATCTCCCAGGGCCAGATCGACAGTGTGCTCAACTCCAGACCCGAGGACCGGCGTCTCATCATCGAAGAGGCCGCTGGTGTCCTCAAATACCGGAAGCGCAAGGAGAAGTCCGAACGCCGGCTGGCGTCAACGGAGGCCAACCTGACGCGGATACAGGATCTTCTCCGCGAGGTCCGGCGCCAGCTGCGCCCGCTCGAGAAGCAGGCGGAGGCCGCGCGACGCCACGGCGACCTGCTCAACGAGCTGACCACGTTGAAGATCCACTCGTCGGGCCGCGACCTGCGGCGCCTCCGCACGCATCTGGAGCAGCTGAACAAGCGCCAGGGCGAGCTGTCCGGCGAGGATCGCGATCTTCGTGAGCGGCTCTCGGCACTCGACAGCGGCATCATGCAAACCGAGTCACGACTGACGGCCATGGGAGGGGACGATCTCGGAGACTCCCTAGCCGGTTACGAGAGCGCTCGCCAACGGGCCCGGGGCCAGCTGGCGGTCCTGGTGGAGCGCCGCCGCGGGCTGGAACGGGACCGTGCCTCGTTCGTGCAGCAGGAAGTCGTGGTATCCCTCGAATCCGACAAGGAGGTGCTCGTCGAAGAACTGCGCGGCGTGGGAGCCCAGGGTGACGAGCTGGCCCGTGACCTCACGGAGCTCGACTCGGCCCGCGCAGCCCTGCAGAACGACCTGGCCCTGCTCGAGGGCCAGAGCAGCGAGCACGACCGGGGCCCCGGGGCCGAGGCGGCCGAGCTACGTGGCGAGCAGTCGGCTCTGCGGGGTTCCATCCAGCGTGGCGAGAGCGACTGTGAGCGCGTGCACAAGAGGCTCGGTTTCCTCCGCCACCGTGCCGACCGGCTGGAGGCCGAGGCGCAAGGACTCCGGCAGGAGCTGGCCGATGCCGAACAGGCCGAGATGCCCCTTGTTGCCCGCCTGGAAGCCGTCGAGGGCTCGCGTCACGAACGCCAGGAGCTGCTCAACGATGCCGAAGCGGCGGCCCGCCGGGCGGAAGGCGAGCACAACGCGTGGACCGCCCGGGTCGAGGCGCTGACCGTTGCCCGCGACGAGGCGCGGTGCCGCTCCCGGGTCGATGAGCTCGCAGGAGTCGAGGGGGTTGCCGGTGCGCTGATCGACCTGGTTGACATCGACGACGGCTGGGCGGCCGCGGTCGAGGCGGCGGCCGGTGAGGCCCTGCAAGCGATCGTGGTGGAGGATGCTCCCGCCGCCAGGCGTGCCTTCGGCTCCCTGCTGACCAAGGAAGCGGCTGGGGCGGTCCTTCAGGTGCCCCAGCCCCGTGCCGGCACCGCGCCGGCTGATTTCGGTGAACCGGTTCGTCGCCATGTCCGAGGGCGGAGCCCGGGAGTCGACGCCCTGCTGGACTTCCTCTTGGCGAAGGCGGTGCTGGTGCAGGGCCCGTGGACCGCCGCCGCCGACCTCGCCCTGTCCAATCCCGGCTGGATGGTGGTGACGCGAGAGGGGCACCTCTTCGGTCCTGGCGGATGGCGAGTGGGTGGCGAGCCCAGTTCGAGCACAGAAGCTGCGTTGGCCGAGGCGCGCGAGCGGAGCAAGGGCACCGCTTCGCTGAGCGAAGCTGCACGTGAGCGGGTTGCGCAGGCGAAGGTTGCCCTGGAGAGCGTTCGTCGCGAGGAGGCGGCTGTCTCTCGGCACCTCGATGCCAACGACAGCCGGCTGGCAGCCGCGGCCGACGGGCTCCAGCGAATCGAGACCGACCGTCTCGAGGCGCAGACCGAGATCGAGGCCCAACGTGCACACCTCGACGACCTCTGTGATCGGGTTCAGCGCGAGAAGCAGCGGATGGCGGAGGTGCAGGCCCGGCTGCCGTTGCTCGAGGCCGCCGAGTCCGAATCCGAGGATCGCTCACGCAAGCTGGCCGAGGCTCGCGCCAAGCTCGACGAGCGATCGAACCAGATCACCGACCGGCATACCGAGCTCGGGATCCGAGCCGCGGGCCTCGATGAGCGAAAGCAGCTGCTGGAGCGTCGCATTGCCGAGATCGACGAGCGACTGGCAGGACTCCATGACCAGCGGGAGGCTGCGGCGCGACGCACCGCCGAGCTAGGGCTGAGGGAGGCCGCGATCGAGCGTCTGAGCGCCTTCGTCGCGGGACGCCTCGAGGCAGTTGAGCACGAGCTCGAGGGCCTGCGTCAGAGGCGCCGTCGGCAGTCCGAGGAGGTCCTCGAGGTCACAGCCCGCCTCGAGGACTTGAGGGCTGAGCGCGAGACGACGGAGAAGCGCTTGGAGGAGGTTCGCGAGCTGCTCCAGCGCGCCGGGGTCGACGATGCCGAGACCCGGTTGCGGATCGAGACCGCCACCGAGCAGCTCCGGCACGAGCTCGATTGCGAACCCGAGGCGGCCATGGTGGCAGCTTGCCCGCCACTGGAGGAGGGTGTCACCGTGGCGTCGCGCATCCGCGAGCTGGAGCGTGAACTGCGCCTGATGGGTCCCATCAACCCCCTTGCGCTGCACGAGCACGAGGTGCTCGGGGAGCGACACGAATTCCTCAAGGGCCAGCTCGACGACGTCAGGCAGACGCGTCGTGATCTGAACAAGGTCATCCGGGCCATCGACGCCGAGATCGTCAACGTGTTCGCTGCGGCCTATGCCGATGTCGCCGCCAACTTCGAGGAGCTCTTCGAGACGCTCTTCCCGGGAGGACGCGGAAGGCTTCGCCTCACCGAGCCGGACGACCTGCTCCATACCGGGATAGAGATCGAAGCCAAACCGTCAGGCAAGAACGTGCGTAGGCTCTCGTTGCTCTCCGGGGGCGAGCGGTCGCTCACAGCTCTGGCGTTTCTCTTCGCGGTGTTCCGGAGCCGCCCGTCACCGTTCTATGTGATGGACGAGGTCGAGGCCGCCCTGGACGATGTCAACCTCCACCGCTTCCTCGAGTTGGTCAACGAGTTCCGCGAGAGCGCACAGCTCCTGATAGTGAGTCACCAGAAGCGCACCATGGAGGCAGCCGACGTGCTGTACGGGGTCACCATGGAGCCCGGTGGCTCCTCCAAGGTCGTCTCGGAGCGGGTTTCGGCCGTCGTCGCCTCTTGAGTGGTCCGTGCGCGATACTGATTCGCGCATGAATTCGGGGCCCCGGTACTTGAGGGTGGCCCCTGTGCTGCCGACTCTCTTCACGAGGAAGCATCGAGTAGCTCCAGAGGTGAAGCGATCGACCCCTCACCCATACCCGCCGAGTACATACCCTACGTGGAGAACCTGGAGGAGCTCGCGGCCAACGCGTGGCCGGCACCCGTCGTCCAAACCGTCGACGGGTGGCGGCTGAGGTTCGGTTGGGGTGTGACGAGACGCGCCAACTCGGTACTCACGACAGCACGCGGGGCAAGGCTGCCCCTGCCCGACAAGGTGGCCCTCGCCGAGGAGTTCTACGCGCGCCGTCTCCGCCCGGCGATGTTCGCAGTGAGTGAGGTCTCCAGCCCCGCGGGCGTCGATGCGTTCCTGGCCGACCGTGGCTACAACCGCGACACGGTGGTGGCGGTTCAGATAGCAGACGCACGGGATGTGGCAGAAACGGACGCGCCTCCCGTGGCCGAGGTCACCATCGGCGAGTCCCTGACCGACGAATGGGTCCACGACTGGTGGGTCTTCGCCGAGCGCCGGGACAAGTCCTCGACCGACGATCCAGAGGTGGTTGCCCGCGTCATCCTGGAGAGCACCGGCCCTCGGACTGCTTACGTCGAGTCCCGGCTCGCCGGGCGGGTCGCGGCCGTGGGCCGGGTGACGGTCGAGCGAGGCTGGGCCGGGATCTTCGCTGTCGCCACCGACCCCGATCTTCGGCGCAAGGGGTTCGCGAGGCAGGGACTGGTCGAGATGGCCCGCTGGGCTCTCTCGGCCGGCGCGAACGCCATGTACGTGCAGGTCGAGGAGGAGAACCGGGCGGCGCTCGACTTGTACGAGAACTGCGGCTTCGGTACCGCCTATCGTTACTGGTACCGCCGGCGGGGAGACGCCGGCGAGTCCGACGAAGCGAGCCGCTGAGCTGGATCGAGCCGGCCCGGGACTCCCCGGACAAGCCACCGATCACGGCACGCGATTGAACCAGACCAGGCTGAGCGTCGCAGTGAGCGCCAAGGCGACGAGGGCTGCGCCGACATACCGCGCGGTGACCTCGACCTCTTCGGTCTCGGAGCCGATCTCCTTGCCGAGATCAGCGTAGACCTCGCTCAACTCGCCCGCGGTTTCAGCGGTGAAGAACTTGCCGCCCGTCTCCTCGGCCAGTTCCCTCAGCGCGCCTTCATCGACTGGAACCGGTACCGGCGACGGAATACCGGTGCCGTCGATGTCGACCTCGATCACTCCCTCAGGGGTGCCGAAGGAGATGGTCGAGACCGGAATGCCGGCGGCTTGGGCCTCGGGGATGGCCGCAGTCGTAGGCCTGCCGACCGTCGTCTCCCCGTCTGACATCACCACGATCGTCGCCGGGGGCTCGCTGGTCTGCCCGTCCTCGTCTGCGCCCTGCCCATCCTCCGAGCCGTCTTCCTCGACCAACGAGGTTGTCTCGATGGCATCCAAGGAAGCGAAGACTGCTTCGCCGATCGCAGTGCTCTCGTCCAGTTCGATCTCGTCGATCGCGTCGCGCACGGCCTGATGATCGGTTGTCGGCGAGACCTGCACGACGGCCTCCCCGTTGAAGGTCACCAGTCCGACGTGCAAACCGTCGGGGATCGTGTCGAGGAACTGGATCGCCGCGGTCTGGGCCGCCTCGATCCGGGAGGGATCTATGTCGTCGGCCTCCATCGACAACGAGGTGTCGATGGCGAGCATCACCGTCGCTCGTTCGACAGGCACCTCGACCTCGTCTGCGGGTTGGGCGTAGGCCATCACCATGACGCTGAGGGACAGCAGGAACACGGCAGCCACCACGTGGCGCCTCCAGCGGGGTCGCTTGGGGGCGACGGAGTCCAGCAGCGAGATGTTGGTGAACCGGACTGCGTACTTGGTGCCCCTCAGCTGGAGGAGCGCATAGACGATCGCCAGGACGCCCACGCCGATGAGTAGCCAGAGTCGGGCAGGCGCGAGAAACGTCCAGGTCATCGCACTGGCCTCGACAGCTCCTGTTTGCGGTCCTTGCGACGGGAGACGAACCTTGCCATGTCGAGCAGCCAGTCACGATCTGTGCGAAGCACCAGGTGGTCAGCGCCCGCGGACCGAATGGATCGGCCGATCTGCTCGCGCTGTTCAGCAGCAGCTTCGCGATAGCGACGCCGCAGCTTCTCGCTACCGGTGTGGATCTCCCGGCGCTCGCCCGTCTCCGGGTCGACTACCGCCAGCACGCCCACGTCGGGGAGATCCATCTCGCGAGGGTCGATGATCTCGATGCACAGGACGTCGTGACGGACAGCCAAGGTGGCGAGGGGCTTCTCCCATCCACCGCTTCCGATGAAGTCGGAGATGACGACCGACAGGCCCCGCCGGCGTTCGAGCTGGTTGAGCCGGTGGATCGCAGGTCCGAGCTCGGTGTCGCCCTCCCCGTCGACTGCCTCGGTCGTCGCCAGGCGGTGCAGGATGGCGAGCAGGTGCTTACGCCCGTTGCGGGCCGGGAACGTCGAGTTCTCGCCCTGCCGGTGGATGATCGCGCCGAGCCGGTTGCCGGTACGGGCAGTCAGGAAGCCGATGCCCGCAACGGCTGCGAGCGCCAGATCCCGCTTCTCGCAATTGGCCGTACCGAACGCCAGGCTCGAGGAGGCATCCACGAGCAACCACGATTCGAGCTCGCGATCGGCAATGGGCTCCCGCACATGGGGAGTGGCTGTTCGAGCCGTGACGTTCCAGTCGATGCGGCGGACGTCGTCACCGGGCTGGTATTCGCGGGTTTCGCCCGGCTCGGTCCCGTGTCCGGGGACGAGCCCGGTGTACTCCCCATGGAGAAGGCCGTCGAGCTTGCGCAGGATGTCGAGCTCCAACCTGCGCAGCAGCTCCTCGGCGGTCCCGCCGGTGTGGGCCAGCGCGCCCGGGGCCCTTGGTACCGTCATGCCGACCACGGCTCGGCGTCGGTGGCGCGGCCGTACCATGCGTCGGCGGCCCGCTGCTGGGAGGGCGCGATCCGGGGCGCGGGAACGGTCGAGAGAATCCGGGCGAGGATCTGCTCGGCATCGAAGTCCTGAGCCAGTGCCTCATAGGAGAGGACGAGCCGGTGCCTGAGGATCTCCGGCGCGACGTCGAAGACGTCCTGTGGGAGCACGTAGGTCCGGCCCCTCATCAGCGCAAGGGCACGCCCTGCCCTCATGAGACCGATGCTCGCCCTGGGGCTGGCGCCGTAGTCGATCATCGCCTTCAGCTGAGGAAGACCGAAGTTCTCGGGGTTCCTGGTGCAGAGGACGAGGTTGATGGCGTAGTCGAGGACGCTGCGGTCGATGTAGACGCTGTCGGCGGCGTGCTGGAGACGCAGCAAGTCCTCGACGCTGAGGACGGTGTCGGCCTTGGGCGGGTTGGTACCCATCCGCTGGACGATCTCGACCTCCTCGGTGGGGGAGGGA
This sequence comes from Acidobacteriota bacterium, assembly GCA_003577145.1. GTDB lineage: Bacteria > Actinomycetota > Acidimicrobiia > Acidimicrobiales > Microtrichaceae > ATN2. The sequence goes on from QEUP01000001.1 coordinate 88,246, forward strand.
TAGTCGATGAGGATCTTCATCAGGAATCGGTCCCTTTGCGCCTCCGGCAGCGGGTAGACCCCCTCCGACTCGATCGGGTTCTGAGTGGCGAGCACCAGGAAGGGTTGCGGCACGTGGTGCGTCTCGCCTCCGATCGACACATGGTTCTCCGCCATCACCTCCAGGAGGGCGGACTGGACCTTGGCGGGAGCGCGGTTGATCTCGTCGGCGAGGATGAAGTTGGCGAACACCGGCCCCAACTCGACGTCGAAGCGCTCGCTGGAGGCGCGGTAGATGCGTGTGCCCATGATGTCGGCCGGGAGCAGATCTGGGGTGAACTGGATGCGCGCGAAGGTTCCTCCGGTGACCGACGCCAGCGTTTCGACGCTCAGGGTCTTGGCCAGGCCAGGCACGCTCTCGAGGAGTGCGTGCCCTCCGGAGAGCAAGCAGACGACGAGTCGCTCGACAGGACGGTCCTGAGCGACGATCACCTTCTTGATCTCGAAGAGAGCCGTCTCCAGGAGGGCCGCTTCAGGAGTCCTCGGGCCCTCAGGCTGTTGCTCGGCTGGTTGGCTGCTCACGGTGTCCACTGTCTACTCCCTGCCAGTCCACCAGTATGTGGGTTGTCGGCCGGCGCCTGCGCCATCATCGCGCCGGAGGGGCCGAGCCGATAGCGAGGGCCCCGTTGTGTCAGTGCCCTGTCGGGCCAAGCGCAGCATGGTGAGACGGATCTCTCGGCGCGACCAACTCGACCTATCGACGCTGCCCCGCGGGGGCGCGACTTGCCTCCACGGTAGGACCCGATCGGCTGGTTGGGGCATCGCCTGAGGGTCTTCTCAGACTCGGCCTGTAACCGTCGCACCCGGCGAGCGGCGGTGATCGAGTCCGTGGCCAGGTGGCCGACCTCGCATGTACCGTCGCGATGTGAGGATTCTCGTCGTCGACGATGAGGCCGACCTCGCCGACGCGATCGGGCGCGGTCTGCGCCGCGAGGGCTACGCGGTCGATGTGGCTTACGACGGAGAGGACGCTCTGGAGAAGCTGCGATTGAGCGAGTACGACCTGGTCTGTCTCGATCTGACCATCCCCGACGTCGACGGCGTCGAGATATGTCGCCAGATCCGGGAGGAGGAGCTTGCCGGCAAGCCCCGCATCATCATGATCACCGCCCGGGATTCGATCGAAGACAGGGTCGAGGGGTTGGACAAGGGAGCTGATGACTATCTGGTCAAGCCCTTTGCGTTTCGCGAGCTGAATGCGCGGGTGCGCTCGCTGCTGCGTCGTGATGCACCCTCCGACGCCCTCCTTCGCGCAGGTGACATCGAGATGGACACAGCCGCTCACATAGCGCACCGTCGCGACCGTGAGCTCGATCTCACTGCCAAGGAGTTCGCGCTGCTGCGTTACTTCCTCGCCCACGCCGGTGAGGTGCTGTCCCAAGAGCAGCTCCTCGAGCACGTATGGGACGAGCACGCTGATCCCTTCACCAACACCGTCCGGGTGACCATCGGGACCTTGCGCCGGAAGCTCACAGCCGGTGGCGAGGCGCAAGCCATCGAGACTGTTGTGGGCCGCGGCTACGCGCTCCGGGTCGCACGGTGAGCTCGCGGCCGGACACGTCAGGCCACCGCATCCGGGGTGCGCTCACCCGGCCGGTGGGGTCCGCCTCCATTCGGTTCCGGCTCACCGCCCTCTACTCCATCGTCCTGTTCGGTCTGGCCGCCATCGTGATGATGACCGTCTACGTGGGTGTCACCGACGGGCTGAGCCAGGAGTCGGTGGCCGACATACAGCAGATCCCGGCCTCGCTCGACGCGCCAGAGGTCGAAGCCCTCGTGCGGGCCGAGTTGAGGGAGATCGAGAGCAATGTCGAGGAATCGACACTGACCGACATGCGCAGGTTCTTCTTCGGCGCCCTGGGAGGGATGTTCGTCGCCTCACTCGGAGTCGGCTGGCTGGTCGCGGGGATGGTTCTGCGGCCGGTCAAGGAGATCACGACAGCGGCCCGGCAGATCCAGGTCACCGATCTCTCGCACCGGATCGGCCTCGGCGGGCCACAGGACGAGCTCCGCGAGCTCGCTGACACCTTCGACGAGCTGCTGGGCCGTCTCGAGGAGGCGTTCGGGGAGCAACGCCGCTTCATCCAGGAGGCCTCTCACGAACTTCGGAATCCGTTGGCGGTGATGCGTACGAACCTGGAGGTCGCGCTGGCCGATCCTGAACAGAGTGCCGAAGACCTCCGGCACGCGGCCGAGGTGGTGAGCAGGGCGACTGAGCGGATGTCGCGACTGGTCGACGACTTGCTTCTCTACGCCCGGGAGGAAACGCCCGAGATGGAGCGGGCACCGGTGGAGCTGAGCACCGTGATCCGTGAGGAGGTCGACGAGTTCTTCGTCTCGGCAGCAGCTCGCAGGCTCGAGCTGGTGTGCGACGCTCCGCGTGGGGTCTGGGTCATGGGTGATGAGAACGCGTTGCGCCAGATGCTCGCCAACCTCCTGGCCAACGCGGTGCGGTTGGCGCCAGAGGGCTCCACTGTCAGCGTTGAAGGTGGCCAGGAGGACGAGACTGTGTTCGTCGCCGTTGCGGACGAGGGCCCGGGTATCGATCCCGCCGACCAGCAGAAGGTCTTTCAACGCTTCTGGCGCGGCGAGGAGCGCGAGAAGCGAGGTGCGAACGACGCTGACCGGAGCCGAAGCGGCCTGGGGTTGACCATTGTTCGTCAGATAGCGGAGGCACACGGCGGCCGTGTGGAGCTGCGGTCCGAGCCTGGCTCCGGATCGGTGTTCACCTTGGTCCTCCCGCGTGGAGATGCCTCGTCACCGGGGGAGGCCGGTTCACCCTCCTCCGCGTGACAACGGTGAGCGGGTGGGGGCGAGGGTGGCCGACCCGGATCATTCACGGTGAGGGCTAGGCTCCGATGACCATGCTGACCGTCGTCGTAGTTGCAGTCGCCCTGGCAATCGTCATAGGGGCTCTGGCCGGTCTGGTCATCAGTCGCAGCCGCCGGCAGCGGGCGCTGCTGGAACCGCCACCCCGGGCCCCCATGCCGGCCCCCCCGGAGGTGGTCGAGGAGGTCGAGGCCCCCCCGGAGGTGGTGGAGGAGGTCGAGGCCCCCCCGGAGGCGGTGGAGGAGGTCGAGGCCCCCCCGGTCAAGCCCACCTTTCGAGAGCGCCTCAGCAAAGCACGCGGACTGCTGTCCGGGTACGTGAGCTCGGTGCTCTCACGCTCGTCGATCGACGAGGCGACCTGGGAGGAGCTCGAGGAGGCACTCATCAGAGCTGACGTCGGAATAGGGACGACGCAGGACCTGCTCGAGGCGGTGCGGAGGGAGGTCGAGACCGAAGGCCTCAGCGAACCATCCCAGGTGCTCGATTGCCTCAAGTCCCACCTGAAGCAGGAACTCGCCGATCCGATCGAGCTCCACTACGCCGATGCCGAGAGCCCTTCGGTCTGGCTCTTCGTCGGGGTCAACGGCGTCGGCAAGACGACGACGATCGGCAAGCTGGGTCGGCGTGCTCAACTGGACGGCAAGTCGGTGGTCATGGCTGCTGGTGACACGTTCCGTGCCGCAGCCGCCGAGCAGCTGCAGATGTGGGCCAAGAGGGTCGGCGCGGAGCTCGTCCGGGGCAACGAGGGAGGTGACCCGAGCGCGGTGATCTTCGATGCTGTAGCGCGAGCCGATGCGCGTGGATTCGACCTCGTCCTGGCGGACACCGCAGGTCGACTGCACACCAAGACGAACCTCATGGAGGAGTTGAGGAAGGTTCGGCGGGTGGCCGACAAGGGCGCAGGTGAGGTCGCCGAGGTCTTGTTGGTCATCGATGCCACCACAGGCCAGAACGGCCTGGTCCAGGCCCAGCAGTTCGCCGATGCGGTGGAGGTCACCGGCGTGGTCCTGACCAAGCTAGACGGATCTGCCAAAGGCGGCATCGTCCTCGCCATCAGAAAGGAACTGGGCATCCCGGTGAAGCTCGTCGGCCTGGGGGAGGGTCCCGACGACCTGGTGGACTTCGACGCCGGGCAGTTCGTCGACGCCCTGTTCGAATGACTGCGCCGGCGCGGGGTCGCCTGGTCGGTGTGGTCGGAGTGCACCGGGCAACCGGCCCGATGGACCTCCGCGGCACGGCCAGGACTGATCTCGATGAGTGACCGGGCCGGCGGTCCGATACGCTCTGATGGCCCGTCGCTCGACGGTGAGTCCATCATGCTCTGTGCTCATCGTTGATGATCGGGGTCACTGATCGGTTGACTATCGGGTTTGCAGCGGGACCAGAGCCATGACCACACACGACTGCTCGGATCACTAGATCTCCATGTTCGAGGCACTGTCCGACCGTTTCGACGGGATATTCAAGCGACTGCGGGGGCGGGGCCGCCTCAGCGACAAGGACGTCGACGAGGTGCTTCGCGAGATCCGGCTGGCGCTGCTCGAGGCCGATGTCAACTTCAAGGTCGTCAAGAGCCTGATAGAGCGGATCAGGCAGCGTTGCCTCAGCGAGGACCTCAGCAAGAGCCTCACCCCCTCACAGCAGGTCATCAAGATAGTCAACGAGGAGCTGACGCAGACCCTCGGGGGCGAGACCATGCGGGTCAGCTACGCTCCCAAACCCCCCACCGTGGTGCTGATGGCCGGGCTGCAGGGTTCCGGGAAGACGACCAACGCCGCCAAGCTCGCCCGCTGGTTCAAACAGCAGGGGCGCAACCCCCTGATGGTGGGCGCCGACCTCCAACGACCGGCGGCCGTGGAGCAGCTCCGAACCCTCGGGAGCCAGATCGACGTACCCGTCTACAGCCGGCCGGCCGATCCCGTCACCGTCGCCCGCGACGGGGTCGAGCAGGCGAGAGACCTGGGGCGTGACGTGGTCGTGGTCGACACGGCCGGTCGACTTGCCATCGACGAGGAGATGATGGAGCAGGTCCGCCAGATCTCCGGCGCGGTCGATCCCGACTACACGTTCCTGGTCGTGGACGCCATGACAGGGCAGGACGCCGTCACCGTGGCCGAGAGCTTCCACGAGACCCTCGACCTCGATGGCGTGATCCTCACCAAGCTCGACGGCGACGCTCGAGGCGGTGCGGCGCTGTCAGTGAAGGAGGTGGTGGGCAAGCCCATCGCCTTCGCGTCGGTCGGCGAGAAGATCGAGGACTTCGAGCAGTTCCACCCGGATCGGCTGGCAGGTCGGATCCTCGGCATGGGCGACATGCTCACTCTCATCGAGAAGGCCGAGGAGGCTTACGAGCAGGAGGAAGCGGAGAAGGCTGCCGAGCGCCTGCTCGAAGGCACCTTCACCCTCGAGGACTTCCTCGATCAGATGCAGGCCATCAAGAAGATGGGTCCTCTCAACAACGTGATCGGGATGCTGCCCGGTGTTCCCAAGGAGATCAAAGACGTCGAGATAGACGATCGCGAGATCGCCCGCCTCGAGGCGATCATTCGGTCGATGACACCTGAGGAGCGGATCGACCCCGATGTCATCGACGGCTCCCGTCGTTCCCGGATCGCCAGGGGGAGCGGGGCGCAGCCCGGCGATGTCTCCCAGTTCGTCAAGCAGTTCAAGGAGATGCGCAAGATGATGCAGGGGATGGGTGGTCCCCTCAGGCGCAAGAAGAAGAAGGGCAAGAAGAACAGGAAGGGAAGCCGCGTGACCCCCAAGGGGTCCGCGTCGAAGACACCGCAGAGGAAGCTCACGCTTCCCGGGCTCGACGAGCTCGAAGCCGGCCTCGATCGCCTCGAAGGCCAAGGCCTGCCTGATCTACGTCGCCCGGTTTGATGCGGGCTGCTCGTGCGGCCCACCATGTCAGGTCGTTGATCGCAGCCTGATCGGCAGCCAAATCGGCAGAAAGAGACGCCAGTGACCGTAAGACTCCGCCTCCGGAGAATGGGCAGGAAGAAGCAGCCGACCTACCGAGTAGTGGCAGCGGACAAGCGCGCGCCTCGTGACGGGCGATTCATCGAGATAATCGGCACCTACGAGCCGCGGCGGGACCCCTCGGTGGTCGAGATCGACAACGAGAGGGCCGTCGAATGGCTCCGCAAGGGCGCCCAGCCCAGCGAGCGGGTCCGCAAGCTGCTCGAGATAAGCGGCGCCTGGGACGAGTTCAAGGGGAACCCTCCAGGTACGTCAACCCCCCGACCCCCGGCCGCCGAGCCGAGCGCCACACCTAAGGCCGGAGCCCCGCCCGCGGTCGAGAAGGAGGCACCGCCGCTCGATGCCGCAGAATCGTCGCCAGGGGAGGCTCTGGAGGCCGACGCTGCTGCGGCTGTCACCGGAGTCGCGACTGAGGCTGGGGGGGACGAGGGCCCGGCCGAAGGAGCCGGCGAGGTGACCTCCGGACAAGAGGGCGGTGAGTCATGAGCGAGGGGCCCAAGGTGGAGCCGGTGACCGCCGAGTCCGTGCTCGAGTACATCACGAAATCCGTTGTCGACGATCCCGATGCGGTGCGGATCGAGGTCGACGACTCGAGACGGCGCCCCGTCCTCAACGTTCATGTCGCACCCGGTGACATGGGCCGGGTGATCGGCAAGCGGGGGCGCGTGGCGGGGGCCATCCGCACGGTCGTGCGGGCAGCCGCCGCCAACGACGGGGTCGATGTCGACATCGAATTCATCGAGTGAGACGCCCACGCACCTGCTCGACGTAGGCCGCATCCTGAAGCCCCATGGGCTCGACGGTGAGGTCGTCGTCGAGCTCTCCACCAACCGCCTCGAGCGAGCCGAGCCCGGGTCGGTCTTCGACACCCCCGCGGGATCCCTGACCGTGCGGACCTCTCGGCCTCACCGCAACCGGTTCATCGTCGAGTTCGAGGAGTGCCGCAGCCGGGGAGAAGCCGAGCGGCTTCGCGGCGTTCTCCTACGGGCGGAGGCACTGGAGGACCCGGACGCACTCTGGGTCCACGAGCTGATCGGCTCGCAGGTGCTGACACCTGACGGGATCGTACGTGGAGTCGTCGAGAGCGTGCAGGCCAACCCTGCCAGCGACCTCCTGGTCTTGGACTCGGGCGCCCTCGTGCCGCTGCGCTTCGTTCTCGGGCATCCCGGAGGAAGGTCGATCACGGTGGATCCCCCCGAAGGGCTGTGGGAGCTGTGACGAGGGGCTGGGCCGGTCCGTGAGGATCGACATCTTCACGATCTTTCCCGAGATGCTGCGCGACTTCGCGCAGCGCAGCCTGCTCGGAAAAGCGTGCGCCGCGGGCCTCCTGGAGACCAACGTGCACGACCTGCGGTCCACCGCCGGGGACCCACACCGCTCGGTGGACGACAGCCCGTACGGTGGTGGTGCCGGAATGGTCCTGATGCCCGAGCCGATCTTCGCGGCGGTCGAGGAGATCGAACCCCCGAGGCCGCTGATCCTGCTGGGTCCCGCCGGGCGCAGATTCGATCAGGAACTCGCTCAGGGGTTGTCGGGGCTGGACGGCTTCTCCCTGCTGTGCGGGCGCTACGAGGGCGTCGACCATCGTGTCCGCGAGCACCTGGTCGACGAGGAGCTGTCGATCGGCGACTTCGTGCTGGCCGGCGGGGAGGTGGCCGCCATGGTGGTGCTGGAAGCCGTGGCCCGGCTCGTGCCCGGTGTGATGGGCAACGAGGAGTCGGCACTCGACGAGTCCTTCAGCGAAGGCCTGCTCGAGTATCCCCAGTACACGAGGCCGGCCGTCTTCAGGTCGTGGGAGGTGCCGGAGGTGCTGGTGTCCGGTGATCACGGCCGGATAGAGCGATGGCGAAGGGCGCAGTCGTTGGCTCGAACCGCACGGCTTCGTCCCGATCTGATGGAGGGCCGCGGCGGATTGACACGCGACGAGCGCGCGCTGATCGAGGAGTTCCACCTCGAGTAGCGCTTCGGCCATCCTGGCCGGGCCTCGCCACACGCGGCTCGGACCAGCCGGAGGGGTAAGCCGGTGAGCACCCCCACACGGCTAGCAGGGCAATCGTCTGTGATCATCAGGGCTAGCGACCGGACCCGGTAGCTGGCTATCCTGAAGGCTCCCTCCCCGGGGCCGTCCGAGCCGTCGAACCACAGCGCTTCGAGATCGGCCCGCCCACTGCTGCGACAACCGGAGCATGTCCGATGAAGCCGACCGATGTCGTTGAGAAGGCCAACTTGCGCGATGACACCCCGGAATTCGCCGCGGGTGACACCGTCAAGGTGCATGTGCGGGTGGTAGAGGGAAGCCGTGAGCGAGTTCAGGTCTTCCAGGGCGTTGTCATCGCCAGGCGCGGTAGTGGCGTGAGCGAGTCCTTCACGGTACGCAAGGTCAGCTTCGGTGTCGGGGTCGAGCGCACCTTCCCGCTGCATTCCCCTGTCATAGCCAAGATCGAGGTTGCCACCAGGGGCGATGTGCGGCGAGCAAAGCTCTACTACCTGCGTGACCGCATCGGGAAGGCGGCCAAGGTCAAGGAGAAGCGCGACTGACGAGCCGTTCGCGCATGGGGCCCGAGGCCGAGCGCTGGGTGTGAACAAGGCTACGTCCGGCGATCCGCGGCGTGCTCTCGGGGCCGCCGGTGAGGAAGTCGCCGCGCGGTGGTATGGCCGGCGTGGCTACGCAGTGCTGGACAGGAACTGGCGCTGTCGCGAAGGCGAGATCGACCTGGTGCTCCGCAAGGGCCATGAGATCGTCTTCTGCGAGGTCAAGACGAGGACGAGCGGGGCCTTCGGGCATCCCGTCGAAGCGGTGACGACGGCCAAGCAACGTCGCTTGAGGCGCCTCGCGTCTGCCTGGCTGAGCGAACGGGCACCGTTCCGGCCGGCGTCGATCCGCTTCGACGTGGCGACCATCCTGGCGGGTCACCTGCAGGTCTTCGAGGCAGCGTTCTGACGGGTGACCCGCATCGGCGGAGCCGGGCGCTGCAGTGGCAGCGCCAAGTCATGCTACCTGTGCGATCTCTCAGCCGCGGGGTCGTCGGGTGTGGCGACGGTCCCAACAGCCGCGGTGCCAGTGACGACGCAAGTCGGGCGCTTCCCTCGGCACGGCGACCAGGTGGCCCATCCCGGGCGGGATGTCGCGATTGCATCCCGGGCACACATAGGTCTTGCGCGCCTCGTAGGGTTGAACGAAGCGGGTCTCGACGGCGTCGTGCTCGTCGAACAGATGGCTCATGTCGCACCGCACCCTGGTCGTAGTGCAGCATCGAGCCAGGTGCGGCTCGGCGAGAAGCAGGCCCCGTAGCGACAGTGTCGACTCATCAGCACGGGTCACAAGTATCGTCCCGGCATGGAGACATTGCAGGTAGAGCGCGCCAACGGCGTCGTGACGGTGACGATGAACCGCCCCGAGGTCAAGAACGCCATCAACGTCGTCATGTGGTCGGAGCTACTGGAGACGTTCCGCGCGGTGGCGTGTTCGGCCGACGATCGTGCCTTGGTGTTGACCGGCGCCGGCGGCGAGTTCAGCTCCGGAGGCGATGTCTCGGACAGATCCCAGGAGGGAACTGCGACGACGCCCCTTGCTGCCATGCGGCTGGTGGGCGAGGTGGCTGTCGCACTTCATCGGCTACCGGTTCCATCGATCGCCAAGGTGACCGGTGTCGCCGTCGGTGCGGGAATGAACCTGGCCCTCGGGTGCGACTTGGTGGTCGCGACCCCGACAGCCCGTTTCAGCGAGATCTTCCACCGGCGGGGGTTCTCGATCGACTGCGGCGGGTCCTGGCTGTTGCCGCGGCTGATCGGGATGCAGCGGGCCAAAGAGCTCGCCTTCTTTGCCGAGATGGTCTCGGCGGAGGAGGCGGCGGGTCTCGGCCTGGTCAACCGGGTCGTCCCTGCGAGCGAGATCGACGAGGTGGTCGGCAACTGGGCCGCCAGGCTGGCCTCCGGTCCCTCGATCGCGCTGGGACTCACCAAGAAGCTGCTGAACGAGGCGTTCACGGGTTCGTTGGAGGCAGCGGTCGAGAGCGAGGCCCGTGCCCAGATCATCAACGCCGGCAGCCTCTGACCCGCATCGGCGGAGCCGGGCGTTGCAGCGGCAGCGCCAAGTCACCTCCGGTTCAGGTCTCGAGGCCGGCGAGGTGACGCGCGTACGCCAGGGGCCCGCGGGCGTCATAGCTCCGCAGGATCTGCATCTTCTCCGCTTCGATCGAGCCCTCGGCGTGGACCGCGAGGACCGCGTGGTAGCCACCGAAGTCGCGGACGGTGAGGTCCGCGATGAGGTTCATGACCCGTAACCTCTCCTCGCCGGTCCCCGCAGCGCGGTAGTACTTCTCGAGCACGGTGCGGATCTCGGGGTTGTGCCAGTCGGGGCCGCCCGGACCGGTGACGAGCAGGCCACCGGCGCAATCCTGGACCAGCTCGAGCATCTCGTGATAGCCGGTGGCGAAGGTGTACTTGGCCAGATTGGTCGTCAGCGGATCGGGGTAGGCGAGTCCGTAGCCGCCGACCCGGGCTCGGATGGCAGCCATGTGGGTGAGCGCACGCACCTTCTCGGCGAAGATCACCAGCTGGGTCAACTTCTCCCGGATGTGCTTGGCCTTGCCGACTCCGTTGAGGTCGGCGATGAGGGCCGACGCCCCGACCAACAAGTCGACCAGGGGCAGCTTGTAGGACACTGCGGTGAACCGGTGGTATTCGACGAAGGTCAGCGCCAGTCGCCCGGCCAGCTCGGGCTCCTTGTAGACGAAGACGCGGTCCCAGGGGACGAACACGTCATCGAACACCGTGAGCGTCTCGAGCATCTTGTGGCGCGAAGACAGCGGGAACTCGAACTCGTCGTGTTCGCCCGCGGAGTAGCCGGAGATGTACATGTTGACGCCGGGGGCATTGGCCGGCACCGCGAACGCCAGCGAGTAGTCGATGTCGTCTGCGCCCATCGCCCGGGTGGGGAACACGATGATCTCGTCGGCGTTGGCGCCGATGGACGTGTGGCACTTGGCGCCGCGGACGACTATCCCGTCGGAGGACTCGTCGACGACGTGCACGTACATGTCCGGGTCGGGCTGAGCGTGCGGGGGGAGTGAGCGGTCGCCCTTGACGTCGGTCTGGGCGACCGCAACAGCAAGGTCGCCGTTGCGGCAATGCCGGTAGAAGGCCTCTGCTCGTTCGAGCTTGTCGCCTTCGAGCAGCCGCAGGATCGAGAAGAGCCCGTCTGAGCCGATCTCCTTTATCAGCGTGACCATCGTGCCCCCGGCGGCAGTCACGGTCTCGATGAGCTTCGATCGGTGCAACAGGTCGTCGCCGTTGCGGGGGAGCCGGTAGTAGGAGCTGTACTCCTCCCCGGTCTGCTCGTCGATGTCGACCGTCAGCTCGCGATGGGCGGGGTCGTGAGCCAGCTCGTAGTCGATGGCGGCGTGATCCACCGCGACCCGCAGGTCGGGTTCGGCGCAGATGTCGGGGATCGATCGACCCCGGTAGTAAAGCGAACGCCCGTCCTTGAGGGCTGCCCTGTACTCGTCAGCGCTGCGAAGAGCCATGCCAGAACGCTAGACGAGTCGAGCTTCCGGGCGGAGGTATTGAGACACACCCGCTGATCTGTCTCGCCCCCGAGGAGAGCCCCGCGCGGTTGCCGAAGGCTGCCTGTGCCGACCACCGGGGAACAGCCCTGGTCCTCACCGTGAGCGATCGGGGCCGGTCGTGAGCTGTCACCGGCGGGGGTTAGAGTCGTGTCACCGCCCCGCGTGGCCGGCGCGGACTGTCGAGCTCACCTGGCTTGCGATTCGTCTGCCGATCTGCGCTCTGCTCGACAGGCGCTGTCACATGGGCCGTCGCCTGTCGGTGGACGTTCCAGGGGCGAGGATCGTGGCCACCTGCCGCCCGCTTCGCAACCGGATCCCGGGGTTGTTTCGATGTTGGCATCCGTCCTTTCGGCCTCACTGCTCGGTGTCGTTGGGCGCCCGGTCACTGTCGAGGTCCACCAGAGCAGTGGTCTGCCGAGCTTCACGGTCGTCGGGCTGCCCGACACCGCCTGCCGCGAGGCCCGTGATCGAGTTCGGGCAGCGGTGATGAGCACCGGCTGTGAGTGGCCGCCGAGACGCATCACCGTCAACCTCGCACCTTCGGGAGTCAGGAAGATCGGGAGCAGTCTCGACCTGGCCATGGCCGTCGGAGTGCTGATCGCCGACGAGAAGGTTCCCGCTGAAGCAGTGCAGGGGCTGGCGTTCGTGGGGGAGCTGGGCTTGGACGGATCGGTCCGGCCGGTCCACGGAGCGCTACCGCTCGTCGACGCACTGGGCGGCCGGGTCGCCGTAGTGGCCCCCGGGAACGTCGCCGAAGCGCGGCTCGTCGGCCGCCACGAGGTGCGAGCCGTCAACACGCTCGAGGAGCTATGCGAGGCACTCCGCTGCGAGGCACCTTGGCCCGATGTCGTCACGCCGGTGGAGCCCGACGTGCAAGTGCCATCGTCGGACCTCGCCGATGTCCGCGGCCACCGTCATGCCCGTTTCGCGCTGGAAGTGGCCGCGGCGGGCGATCACCACCTCCTGCTCATCGGCCCGCCGGGTGCCGGCAAGACCATGTTGGCCGCCCGGCTGCCGGGGCTCCTCGGAGAGCTCGCACACGACGAGGCTCTGGAGGCCACCAAGATCCACTCCGCAGCCGGGGAATGCCTACCCAAAGGCACGTTGGTGCGCCAACCGCCGTTTCGTGCACCACACCACTCGGCATCGCTCGTGTCCGTCATCGGCGGTGGGCACGCGACCATGCGGCCCGGCGAGATCAGCCTCGCTCATCGGGGCGTTCTCTTCCTCGACGAGATGGGCGAGTTCCCAGCCGCCGTGCTCGATTCCCTCCGCCAGCCGCTGGAGGAGGGAGTGGTGCGCGTCAGCCGGGCGCAGTTCTCCGTCGAGTACCCTGCCCGGTTCCTGCTCGTCGGAGCGATGAACCCCTGTCCGTGCGGCTTCTTCGGCGGTATCCGCTGCACCTGTACCGCAGCCGGCATCCTGCGTTACGGCCGCCGTCTCTCCGGTCCTCTCCTCGACCGCTTCGACCTCCGCGTGGCCGTAGCGCCACCCGAGACCTCCACGCTGTTCGCGGCCGGCGGTGGTGAGGGCTCGGCGTCGGTAGCGTCGAGGGTGGCTGCTGCTCGCGCCCGTGCTCGCCGCAGGGGCGTGACGGCGAACTCGCGGCTGAGCTACGCCGACCTCGAACGGCTCACGAAGCTCGAACCTCGGGCGCAGTCACTCCTCGAACGGGCCGTGAGCGAGCAGCGGCTGAGCCCGCGGGGTCTGCGGCGGGTCCGCGCGGTGGCGCTCACCATCGACGACCTCCAAGGGGGGAGCGGAACGCTCTCACCGGCAACCGTTGCCCAGGCTCTCGCCCTGCGGGCCGATCTCTGGCCCCGAGCCGTTCCGGTGATGCGATGAAGGCGGATGATCCCTCCCTTCCCTTGCCGGCTGAGGCCTATCTCAACGCCCTGGCGAGCCTTCCCGACATGGGCCCGGCCCGCCTGCGCGCCCTGCTGACACAGCTCGGGGCCCGGCCTGCCTGGAGCCTGCTCACAGCTCCGGCGCCCGGGGCGGTCCGGGGCGTGCTCGGAAAGACCGGATCTGAGGTTCTCCACCGGACGCCGGAGCGAGTGCTCGAGACCTGGGTCTCGGATGCCCGCCGGATCGACGTGGCCGAGCGGTGGGACCGCCTGCTTCGTGCCGGAGTCGGTGTCGTCGCCCTCGGTTCGGCCGCGTATCCGGCTGCGCTCGCCGATGACCACCAGGCCCCGGCGGTCCTGTTCCACAGCGGCGATCCCGATGCAGTCGCCGGTGGGCCGCGTGCGGCTGTGATCGGTACTCGGAGGTGTACCCGTTACGGTGCAGAGGTTGCGTTCGAGCTCGGGCGCGATCTCGCCGAGGAGGGTGTGGGCGTGGTCTCGGGCCTCGCGCTGGGTATCGACGGAGCCGCTCACTCCGGAGCGTTGGCCGTCTCCGGTGCGCCGCCCGTTGCGGTGGTCGGGAGCGGACTCGATGTCGTGTACCCGCGGCGCAACCGGGAGCTCTGGCGGGCGGTGGCGAGGCGCGGCGCGGTCTTCTCCGAGGCACCCCTCGGTTCGCCACCTCAAGCCTGGAGATTTCCCCAGCGAAACCGGCTGATAGCTGCCCTTGCCGACGTCGTGGTGGTCGTGGAGTGCCATTCACGGGGCGGCTCGATGCACACCGTTCGCCAAGCCGCCGATCGATCCGTTCCGGTCATGGCTGTCCCCGGCCCGGTTCGCAGCTCGGCGTCGATGGGCACCAACTCGCTGATCGCCGACGGCTGCGCTCCGTGCACCGGCGCAGGAGATGTCATGACAGCGCTCGGGCTTGTGGTTGCGGCGCCGCCGTCACGGCAGGATCGCAGAGTCACACCGAGCGAACCGGCAAGCCGGGTCCTCGAACAGGTGGGTTGGCAACCGGTCACCATCGACGGTCTGGCCGACCGCTGCGAGCTGCCCCTCCCCGAGCTCATGGCTGCGCTGGACGAGCTGTGTCGGCTCGGCTGGCTCACCGAGGTCGGCGGCTGGCTCGAGCGGGTGGCCCTGGGTGATCACCGGGGCCAACCCGGCTCCGGAGCCCCCTGACAGCCGGCCGCATCACTCTTGGTGGCAGATATCGCGCAGTTCGGGGTAACTGCGGCTACGGTGGACACCGATGGGGTGGCATCGGGATGAGTTCTGTAGGGCAATGACGGCGGTCGCCGATTCGACGCGCGACGTGTACCGGAGAGATCTCGATGCCTTCGTCGGGTGGGCGGAACGGCTGGGGCCGGCCGGGCCTTCCGAGGTCGACCGCTTGACGCTGCGTCGCTACCTCGGATACCTGACCACCCGGCGCTACGCGCCCCGCACCATCGCCCGCAAGGCGTCGGCTCTGCGGCGCTACTTCGATTGGCTGCGCCGGACGGGTAGGTGCCCCACCGACCCGGCCAGGGGGCTGTCCGCCCCCAAGGGGGAATCACGGCTTCCCCGTGTTCTCCGGGCCGACGAGATCACGATCATGCTCGACGAAGGTCACGGGTCGGCGGAGGGCAGCGAGGAAGCCGAGCGCCGCCGCGACGACGCGGTGCTGGAGTTGTTGTACGGCTCCGGGCTCAGGGTATCGGAGCTGTGCGGGCTGTCGCCCGACGACGTCGACGTATCCCGTCGGCTCGTACGGGTGACCGGCAAGGGTGCACGGCAGCGGATAGTGCCTCTGAGCGAGGCGGCCGCGGAGGCGGTCGAGCGCTGGTCGAGGGAGCACCGAGGAGTTGTGGCAGGCGAGGAGACGCCGGCCGGAGCCCTCTTCCTCAACCGTCGGGGCAAGCGGCTCACGCCGCGAGATGTCAGGCGCATAGTGGACCGCCGAGCCCCCAACCCCACCCATCCGCACGCCTTGCGCCACACCTATGCAACTCATCTTCTCGATGGTGGTGCCGATCTACGGGTAGTGCAGGAGCTGTTGGGTCACGCCGACCTGGGTACCACCCAGGTCTACACCCACGTCAGCAACCGCAGAATGCAAGAGGTCTACCGAGCTAGTCATCCGAGGGCGTAGTAGGGGCCGAGGTGGAGAGAGAACAAGCGGAACTGGAGAGACTCTGGACGCGTTACAAGGAGCGGCGGGAGGAATCCGTCCGCGAGCAGCTGATCCTGCACTACTCGCCCCTCGTGAAATACGTCGCCGGTCGGGTCGCCGTCGGGCTACCCCAGAACGTCGAGCAGGCCGACCTCGTGAGCTATGGCATCTTCGGCCTGATAGACGCCATCGACAAGTTCGAGCCCTCGCGGGGCTACAAGTTCGAGACCTACGCGATCGCCCGCATCAAAGGGGCCATCCTCGACGAGCTCAGGTCCATCGACTGGGTGCCCCGCTCGGTCAGGGCCAAGGCGCGCTCGCTCGAGAAGGCCTACGCCAAGCTCGAAGGCAGGCACCACCGGGCCCCGTCTGACGAGGAGCTGGCCCGGGAGCTGGGCATGAGCGAGGACCAGCTCCAACATACGCTCAGCCAGATCTCGTTCGTGGGCCTCGTGGCGCTCGACGAGATGCTCTCGGTCGGCGGAGACCGCGGTGAGACGCTGACGCTCGGCGACACGATCGCCGATGGGGGCGAGGGGCCGGTGGGGCGATACGAGATGGAGGAGATGCGCCAGACGCTGGCCGAGGCGATAAACCGGATGCCTGAGCGCGAGAAGGTGGTGCTGACCCTCTACTACTACGAGAGCCTCACCCTGGCGGAGATCGGAGAGGTTCTGGGGGTGACCGAATCGCGGGTGTGTCAGATCCACACCAAGGCGGTACTGCAGCTGCGTTCGAGGCTGGCGGCGCTCGAGCGCGAGCCGGTGTGAAGCAGGGCGTTCCCGTGCCGGCCCAGGCCCGGTGTATGGTTGAACCCGGAGCCTGACAGGCCGTGCCGGTCCGGCTCCACCGGCTGGCCCGGTGACCCTTCCCCCTCGAATGTGACTCTTTCTGGGGGCGTTTGCCGTGCGCCGAACCTCGTTCCTCATCGCTGCTGCTCTCGTTGTGTCGTCACTGAGTCCGGCCGCCGCTGTCGCGGCCGCCGAGGACGACTACCGGCCACCGACCGATCGACCGGTCCTCGACGGGTTCAGACCTCCGCCGCACCCGTACGGGCCGGGGAACCGCGGCATCGAGTACGCGACCTCGCCGGGGGATCCGATCACCGCTATCGGCGCCGGAAAGGTCATCTTCGCCGGTGAGGTCGCCGGCGCCCTGCACGTGACGGTCCTTCATCCCGACGGGCTGAGGAGCAGCTACTCCTTCCTGCTCCGGATCGCGGTCACGACCGGCCAGCCGGTCAGAGCCGGAGACCTCCTCGGGGCGGCGGACAGGGGCTTCCACCTCGGTGTCCGTGCCGGCGACGAGTACATCGATCCCGAATCCATCTTCGGCGGAGCCGGGCACGCCCGGCTGGTTCCTCTGCCCGAGCCGGTGACGCCGGCGAGGGGCGAGGTCGCATCGCTGCTGGCCTTCGCCCGCGGCGAGATGCGGGGTCTGGGGGTCGGAGTGGCCGACTGGTGGAGAGGGCTCTTCGCGGTCGGAGCGCCGCTGGTCCACCAGCTGGGCGAGCTGGTGCCGGCGGTCCACCTGAACCGGCTCGGGAACGAGCTGTGGGACTGGCTCGGCGACCGCGAGACCTGCACGAGCGAGGACCAGCCGGCAACACCCCCGGAGCAGCGGAGGATAGCCGTGCTGGTCGCCGGCATCGGATCGTCGAGCGAGTCGGCGGCCGTCGACGACATCGACACCGCACAGCTCGGCTACGAGCCAGGTGATGTCGTTCGGTTCAGCTACCGCGGCGGGGTCGTTCCCGACGGATCCGATGGGATTGCCCTCTCGTCGGTCAACAGCTACGGGCCGGCCGATACCCACGGCGATCTGCGGGAGTCGGCGCGGCGCCTGGCAGAGCTCGTGAGGGAGATCGCCAGTACGGTTCCGGGCGTTCCGATCGACCTGCTGGCGCACAGCCAGGGAGGGGTCGTGTCTCGGCTGGCGATCGAAGAGCGAGGTGTCGTACAGGCGATGGGCGGAGGGGTCCTGGTCACCATCGGCGCCCCGCTGCAAGGCGCCGATCTGGCAACCATCGCCGTGGCATTGCGATCGAGCCGGCGCGGTCGGTCCTTGCTCGCGCTGGTCGAGCGGGCCGGGCTCAGCATCGACCCGGCCTCGCCAGCCGTGAGCCAACTGGCGGAGACGTCCGACGTGGTGTCTCGGCTCGGTGATCCCCCACCTGAGGGTGTGCGGATGCTCACGATCGGTGCGAGCGGTGACCTCGTCGTCGCCGGACCTCGCACCCAGGTGGACGGCAGCGACGGCGTCATCGTCGCCTCGAGGGGGCCGGCGGCTCACGGTGAGCTCCCGGCGCACCCCGAGGTGGTCCGTGAGGTGTCGCTCCTGCTCGCCGGGCGGGCCCCTTCGTGTGAACCGCTGGTGGAGAGGATCACCGAGTGGGCGACAGGGGAGTCGGTGGGCTTGTTCGAAGACACCTTGGGGCTCGGTCTGGCTGTGGCCATGGGCGTATGACTTGGCTGAGGTGTTCTGTTGCGGGGTGGCTCGGCGCCCGGCACCGGGTTGGCCCCCGTATGGGCGTATGAGTCGGCTGAGTGCGTCCTCCGTTGGGCTGGATGGCCGCGGCTGCGGGTCGACTACAATGCAACCCGGCTCATCCGACAGGTGAGCAAGTTCCAAGGTCCGCCCGGTTTCGTCCCACGGTCGCCGCGCGCTCGCGGCGCTGAAGCCGGGTTTCGTCTAACCGATGGGGAGGAGCATGAGGCCATGACCGCAGTCGTGACCATGAAGCAGTTGCTCGAGGCCGGCGTACATTTCGGGCACCAGACCCGCCGGTGGAATCCGAAGATGAAGAGGTTCATCTACGGCGAGCGAAACGGCATCTACATCGTCGACCTCCAGCAGACGCTGCGGAGCATCGAAGAGGCCTACATCTTCGTGAGAGACACCGTGGCCGAGGGTGGCACGGTCCTCTTCGTCGGCACCAAGAGGCAGGCACAGGACAGCGTCCAGGGATATGCCGAGAAATGTGGCATGCCGTTCGTCAACCAGCGATGGCTCGGTGGGATGCTCACCAACTTCGAAACCATCTCCAAGCGCGTCGGGAAGATGAGGGAGTACCAGCGCATGCGCGACTCGGGTGAGTTCGAAGCAATGCCGAAGAAGGAAGCCCTCCACCTCAGCCGCGAACTCGCCAAGCTCGAGCGCAATCTCGGCGGCATCCAGAACATGGACAAGCTGCCCAGCGCCGTCTTCGTTCTCGACACCAAGAAGGAAGTCATTGCCGTAACCGAGGCCAACAAGCTCGGCGTTCCCATCATCGCCGTGGTCGACACCAACTGCGATCCCGACCTGGTCCAGTTCGTGATCCCCGGTAACGACGACGCGATACGTGCCGGCGACCTCATGGCCAGGATCATCTGCGACGCAGTCGAAGAAGGCAGCTTCATCCGGTCACGGACGACGGGGGACGGTGGTCCCCCGGTACGTTCTGCGGACGAGGAGGCTGCCAAGGCCGAGCAGCAGGCGCGCGCCCGCCAGGAGGCCGCGGCTCAAGCGGCCGAGCGCGAGCGGCGCGTGGCGGCCCGGAAGGAAGCTGCAGGACAGGTCACCGCCGCCGACCCCGCGGAGGCCTCCGCGGCGGGTTCTGAGGCCGGCGCCGAGCCTGAGGCAGCAGTGGGTTCTGAGGCCGGCGCCGAGCCTGAGGCAGCAGCGGGTGCCGGTGCCGTTGGGGAGGAGCCGAGGGATGGCTGAGATCAGCGCCCGAGACGTCAAAGCCCTGCGCGACCGTACGGGTGCCGGGATGATGGACTGCAAGAGGGCCCTCGTCGAAGCCGACGGCGATCCCGAGAGAGCCGCACAGCTTCTCCGTGAGTGGGGTCTCATCAAGGCAGACGACCGGGGGGATCGCGCCAATCCCGAAGGCGCAGTCGCCCTTGCTGTCGGCGATCGTACGGCGGCCATCGCCGAACTGAAGGCGGAGACGGACTTCTCGGCGAAGTCCGAGGATTTCGTCAGTTGTGTACGGGCCATCGCCGAGGCTGTGCTCGACGACGGCGAGCAGGCTGCCGAGCAGTTCTCCGACCGGATCGATCAGCTCAAGGTCACCAAGAAGGAGAACATCGAGCTGGGCAGGATCGTTCGCTTCGAATCGGACAAGGGCGATGTGCTCGACACGTATCTCCACGTCCAGGATGGCCGCGGCACCAACGCGGTGATGGTCGAGCTGGCCGGTGGGAGCCAGGAGCTGGCGCACGAGGTGGCGCTCCACATCGCCTTCGCCAAGCCGGTGGCGTTGACTCGTGAGGAGATCCCCTCCGGCGAGGTCGAGAAGGCCCGTGCCAGCTTCGAGGGGCTCACTCGTGCCGAGGGCAAGCCCGAGCAGGCGATCCCCAAGATCGTCGAAGGTCGCATGAACGCCTGGTACAAGGAACGAGTGCTTCCGGAGCAGGGCCTGTTCGGTGAGAAGGAAACCGTCCAACAGAGGCTGGGAGAGGCCAAGATCGTGCGCTTCGCCCAGGTCTACATCGGTGAGTGACCCCGATCAGGAGAACGACGGCGAGGTGAGCATCGACGAGCGCACCAGCGGAGGCCAGGACCGCACTGCCGACGCGGCGCCGCGTTGGTCTCGGGTTCTCCTCAAGCTGTCGGGCGAGGCCTTCGCGCCGTCTCACGGTGCGGGCCTGGACATGGACATCATCCGCTCGATCGCACAGCAGATCGTGGACGTGCGCCGGGACATGGGCGTCGACATCGCGGTCGTGGTGGGTGGCGGCAACATCTGGCGAGGAAACACCGGGATCGAGGCGGGCATGGATCCCGCTCAGGCCGACTACATGGGCATGCTGGCGACGGTCATCAACGCGCTGGCTCTTCAGGACCTGCTCGAACGCCTCGGGCAGCCAACCCGCGTGCAGACCGCGATCCACATGGCTCAGGTTGCCGAGCCCTACATCAGACGCAAAGCCATCCGTCATCTCGAGAAGGGACGTGTGGTGATCTTCGCCGGCGGGACCGGCAACCCGTTCTTCACGACCGATACGACCGCGGCGTTGAGAGCAGCCGAGATAGAGGCGGGTGCGGTGCTCAAGGGCACCCATTCGGGTACCGCGGGCATCTACACCGACGATCCCCGGCAGAATCCCGAGGCAGAGCTGCTGGCGAGCGTCACCTACATCGAGGTGTTGAATCGAGGACTCGGTGCCATGGACTCCACCGCCATCTCCTTCTGCATGGACAACAACCTGCCGATCGTCGTGTTCGACCTGATGCGCACCGGCAACATCCGATCCATACTCGAGGGACAGCCGATCGGTACGCTGGTCTCCTGACCGCAGAAGTCAACAGAAGTCAAGAGAGGTAGCAGCCGCGCATGAGCCGCGAGGAGCTGATCGGAATCCTCACCGAAGAGGCGAAGGAGCAGATGGAGAAGGCTGTTGCCCATACCAAGGCCGAGTTCGCCTCTGTGCGCACGGGCCGAGCCTCACCGGCACTGGTGGAGAAGCTACCGGTCGACTACTACGGCTCGACCGTCCCGCTGCAGCAATTGGCCGGATTCAGCGTCCCCGAAGCACGGCAGCTGCTCATATCGCCGTACGACAAGAACGCCATGACCGCCATCGAGAAGGCGATACAGGACGCGAATCTGGGCCTGAACCCCTCCAACGACGGCAATGCCATCCGGCTCGCCTTTCCCGTTCTCACGCAAGAGCGGCGAAAGGAGTACGTTCGTATGGTCAAGCAGATGGCCGAGGATGGCCGGAACTCGGTGAGGGGAGCGCGGCGAGACGCCCGTAAGGAGTTGGAAAGGCTCGAAAAGGGCCACGAGATCAGTGCCGACGACCTCCACTGGGCTGAGTCCGAGCTGGACAAGCTGACCAAGGACGAAGAAGCCAGGATCGAAGAGGCCCTCGAGCACAAGACACAGGAACTGCTCGAGGATTGACCGTCGCCATGAGTTCAAAGGCGTGTTCGAGGTCGCAGGAGGCGCTCCGTGGACACCAACAAGCCTGACGACGAAAAGACGAACGAGGGAGTCCGGATAATCGGCGCAGAAGAAGCCGAGAAGGCCGCCTCGAGAGACGATGTCGTCGGCCGCCGCAAGGAAGGCGAGAAGAAGTACGGAGACCGTCCCGACCACCCCGTGGGTGAGGACGACGACAGGCCGACGTTGCGCTTTCCGCGGCCGGCCTCGCGCGACCCCTCCGAATTCGGCCCCGTGCCGGTCATCAAAGCCGACCAACCCCCGCCCGCCGAGGGCGGCGGACCGGCGGATGGCGACGACACCGCCGGCGACGACACCGAGTTGCCGCACTGGACCGAGCCGGCAACGGGCCAGGTTCCCAAGGTGATCGCCGGCGACAGCGACGAGGACATGGCCGCCTGGTCCTCGCTGTCGTCCACGCCTCGCTGGCGCGACGAAGTCATTCCACACGAAGATCACGGGTTCGACGACCTGGGTGGCGACGACGTCAAGCTGGGCGCCCTCGACACCGACAGGCGTGCCGCCGACGACTTCTTCTCCTTCGAGGACGAGACCTCTGCAAGGGACACGACCCGCACCGGCGGTGGAACCGGCGGCGAGAGAGGTGACCCGGAGGGGTTCCCAGGTGTGTCCACCGGTGGCGAAGGCGGAGCCGGCGCGCTGTCGAGGCCGTTCGCCTCGGGGGCAGGACGCAACGTGCCGGTGGCCATCGGCGTCGGTGTCGCCCTTGGCGTGCTGGCCCTGATCGTGTTCGCCATCGGGTCCGTGGCCACGATGATCCTCGTCACGCTCGTCTTGGGGGTTGCCGCAGCGGAGTTCTTCAACGCGCTCCATCAGAACGGCTATCAACCTGCAACCCTGCTCGGTCTCGCGGCAACGGTCTCGATCGCGGTTGCCGCCTACTACGAGGGGACAGCCGCGTTTCCTGTCGTTCTGGGACTCACGGTGATCTTCGGACTCCTCTGGTTCTTGTGGGTGACCCCCGGTGTCCCGGTCATCCCGAACCTCGGCGCCACGATGCTCGGCTTCTTCTACATCGGGGTCCTGGGATCGTTCGCGAATCTCATGCTCAACGCGGGTCGTCCGTTCGAGTCCGGCGGCTCCAACACCGGGATAGGGATGATCCTCGCGGCGGTCATCGCAGCTGTGTCCTATGACGTGGGCGCCTTCGCCATCGGTCGAACAATGGGACACACGCCTCTGTCGGAGGCCAGCCCCAACAAGACTCAGGAGGGCCTCGCCGGAGGCATCGTGACCTCTCTGGTCGTGACCTTCTTCGTGGTCGGCCTAGCGGGGATCGATCCCTTTGGTGAGAGCATCGGCGACGCGTTGCTCCTCGCGATGGTCGCCGCCATCGTGGCCCCGTTGGGCGACCTGAGCGAGTCGCTGCTCAAGCGTGACCTGGGCGTGAAGGACATGGGAGGCCTGCTCCCCGAGCACGGCGGGCTCCTCGACCGCTTCGACGCCTTGCTGTTCGTGCTGCCCACGACCTACTTCATGGGGCTGCTGCTCCTGTAGCCCCAGTCACGCGCTAGCAGGGGGGCTTTCGGAATTAGCATCTCAGGGGTGACGACGACTGTCGCCATCTGCGGGTCGACCGGCTCGATCGGTACGCAGACCCTCGATGTGATCCGGGCGGAGCCGCAACGGTTTCGTGTCATCGCGCTGGGTGCGGCGTCCGCTGTCGAACGTCTGGCCGCGCAGGCCCATGAATTCCGGCCGGAGGTGGTCGCCGTCGGCGATCGAAGCAGGGCTGCCGAACTGCAGGCCCAGGTCCCCCCGGGGACACAGGTGATCGCCGGCCCGACAGCTCTGGCCGAGATGAGCGCGGCCGCCGACACGGTCGTCAACGGCGTCGTCGGCTTTGCCGGCCTGCCGGTCACGCTGGCGGCGCTCGAGGCGGGTAAGCGCTTGGCTCTCGCGAACAAGGAGTCCCTCGTCGCGGCCGGACCGGTGGTCCAGAGGGCTCGGGCCACACCGTGTGCCGAGTTGATTCCCGTCGACAGCGAGCATTGCGCACTGCACCAGTGCCTCCGGGCGAACGACAACCACGAGCGGCTGAGGCGGCTGGTGCTCACCGCCAGCGGCGGACCCTTCAGGGGGCTGAGCAGGGAGGAGCTCGCCGGCGTCAGCGTCGACGATGCGCTGGCGCATCCGACGTGGGCGATGGGGCCGAAGATCAGCGTCGACTCCTCGACCCTCATGAACAAGGGGCTGGAGGTCATCGAGGCCCACGAGCTGTTCGGTGTCGCCTATGACCGGATCGACGTGGTCGTGCATCCGCAGTCGGTGATCCATTCGATGGTCGAGTTCAGTGATGGCGCCACCATCGCTCAACTGTCGAAGCCCGACATGAGACTGCCGATCGGTTATGCGCTTGCCTTCCCGGATCGCCTGTCAGTGCCGTATGGCACGATCGACTGGGCCGATGTGGGCCACTTGGACTTCGAAACCCCCGACACCGGGGCGTTCCCCTGTCTCGGGCTCGGCTACGAGGCAGGGCGACTGGGAGAGACGGCTCCGGCGTGGTTGAGTGGAGCCAACGAGGTGGCAGTGGAGGCCTTTCTGGCCGGCCTCATCTCGTGGGTGACCATTGCCGATGTGCTCACGGAGGTTCTCGATCACTGGGACGGAACAAAAGCCGAGAGCGTGGACGTTGTCCTCGACGTCGACGAGCGGGCCCGACGCACGGCCCGCGCGGTGATCGACCGGATCAGGTGAGAAGAGGCAGAGTTGGCAGCAGTCGACGAGAAACAGCCCGACGGTAGCGGGGAGGCCCCTCAGGCCGCGGCCGGTGATCGGCCGAACGGTCAGGTGGGGCGGTCCGCGCCTGGCGGCGGTTCCGGGAGTGCCGAGGATTCGAAGCTGTGGCGGCTCGGCGTGTTGCTGGCGGGAGTCGTGGCGCTCGGAATCTGGAACCCGCCGCTCCTGATCGTGATCCTGTCGCTGATCGTGGTGATCTTCCTGCACGAGCTCGGTCACTATCTGGCAGCGAGACGGGCCGACATGAAGGTGACCGAGTTCTTCATCGGCTTCGGGCCCCGCATCTGGTCGTTCCGGCGTGGTGAGACCGAGTACGGCCTGAAGGTGATCCCTGCCGGTGCCTACGTACGGATCATCGGCATGGTGAACATCGACGAGGTCCCGCCCGAGGACGAGGATCGGACCTACCGGCAGAAGAGCTACGGGCAGCGCATGCTCGTCGCCGTCGCCGGGTCGGGCATGCACTTCCTGATCGCGCTCCTCTTGCTCTTCGTGATCGGGGTGGTGTGGGGTCGCCCGGCTCCGCCGGACCAGTGGGTCATCGACGACATCTCGCCCGGCAGTGCCGCAGCCTCCTCGCAGCTCCAGGAAGGCGATCAGATCATCTCGGTGAACGGAACCGAGATCGAGACCTTCACCGATCTCGGCGACGAGATCGTCACGCGTCCGAACCAGAGCGTAGAGCTGCTCGTCGAGCGCGACGGAAGCGAAGTGGTCGTCCCGGTGACTCTCGGTGGGAGGATGGCGGTCTTCGGGACGGTGGGTGAAGACCTCAGCATCATCGCCAGTGACGGCCGGCTCGTCATCGGTGGCGTGGCCGAGGACGGCGTAGTGGCCGAAGCCGGTCTCGAACCAGGGGAATCGCTGGTCGAGATCAACGGCGAGGACATCGTCGACTTCGACGATGTCGGTCCGGCGGTCGAAAAGACCGGGAACGGACAGATCGAGGTGACCGTTGCCGACTCGGCGGGTGAACCGAGGACGGCCACGCTCGATCTCGGGGAGAGCCTCGACTACGACGAGGCCCAGGGCTTCCTCGGCGTCGGACCGGGTGACGTCCTGGTTCGCGAGAACCCCGCCGAGAGCGCTGTCTCGTCATTCCGGGAGTTCGGTTCTCTGACCAAGGACAGCGTGGTGGCGATTGGGAGGTTCTTCTCACCCTCGGGTCTGTCGTCGTTCGCCGAGAGGGTGTTCAGCACCGCACCGACGACTGACGGGCAAGACGTCGTGCCTCAGTCGGCGCAAGAGGCTGCACAGCAGGAGATGGACGCGAACCAGAACCGCATCGTGTCGATCGTCGGAGCGGCCAGCCTCGGTTCTCAGCTGACCGAGGAGTCCTTGCTCGGCCTGTTCACGTTCCTCGTGTTCATCAACATCTTCATCGGGCTCATCAACATGGTGCCGCTCCTGCCTCTCGATGGAGGTCACGTGGCGATCGCCACCTACGAGAGGATTCGTGAGCTGAGACGTCACGACGGAAGGCGCTACATGGTCGACGCCGCCCGCCTCATGCCGGTGGCCTACGCAGTCGTAGCGGTGCTGGTGAGCGTCGGGCTGATGGCCCTGTACCTCGACCTCGTCGATCCGATCAACCTCTGAGCCGCCTGAGAGCGTCCGCCGATAGGTGGCGTTCCGATGTGACTGGGCCGTGTCGAGCCAAGCGCAGCTCGGCGAGACGGATCTCTTCGGCGCGACAAGCCCGACCTGGCCGCGCTGCCCGAGCACCGCTCGACACATGCGCGAGCGCTTCGCTCTGCCGGGAACTGCAAGCGCCCGGGACCCCACCGCCACCCATCGGGGTTAGCCTCGATACCCATGGAAGGGGCTGTGAGCTTCGAGCGGCGCGCCAGCCGGCAGATCCTCGTCGGTGACGTAGCGGTGGGCGGCGGCGCCCCGGTATCGGTGCAGTCGATGACGACGACCAAGACCGCGGATGTCGACGGGACGTTGCAGCAGATATATGCGCTGGCGGCGGCCGGGGCCGACATAGTGCGCTGCACCTGCAACGAGATCGCAGCGGCCGAGGGTTTGGCCCACATCGTCCCGCGCTCACCCGTTCCGATCGTCGCCGACATACACCATCAGTACAAGATGGCCCTCGCAGCCCTCGAAGCCGGCGTTCAATGCCTCCGGTTGAATCCGGGCAACATCAGGAATCCGCATCACGTGAAAGCAGTTGCCGAGGAGTGCCGGGACAGGGGTGTGCCGATACGCATCGGTGTGAACGGCGGTTCCCTCGACCGAGAGCTCTACGAGCGCCACGGGGGTCGGGTCACACCGGAGGCGATGGTCGAGTCCGCGCTGGTGGAGCTCGCCTACTTCTCGGAGGTGGGCTTCGAGAGCGTCAAGATCTCGGTCAAGGCCTCCAACGTCCCCCTGATGATCGAGGCCTACCGCCAGCTCGCGGTGGCGACCGATCACCCACTTCACCTGGGTGTCACCGAGGCGGGGCCGCCGCCGGACGGGCTCATCAAGTCGACCGCGGGGATAGCGACGCTGCTCGCCGAGGGGATCGGGGACACCATCCGGTACTCCCTGACCGCCGATCCGGTGGAGGAGGCCCGGGCGGGCCGCCACCTGCTCGAAGCGTTGGGGCTGCGGGAGCGCCAGAACGTGGACCTGATCGCCTGTCCGAGCTGTGGCAGGGCAGAGGTCGACGTGATCGACGTGGCGGAAAAGGTCAGGGAGGCGCTGGCCGAACGACGGCTTCCGCTGCAGGTCGCGGTCATGGGATGTGTGGTCAACGGGCCCGGCGAAGCGCGCGATGCCGACCTCGGCATTGCTGCGGGCAGGGGACGCGGTCACCTCTTCGTCAAGGGCGTCAACGTAGCGGTGGTTCCGGAGGACGAGATGGTGGGCACCATCACCGAGTGGGCGGACTACATAGCAGAGCACGGCACCGAGGCTGCCCTGGAGCGGGCAGACGTCGAGCGGGCGGAGCGAGAGGCGAGGAGCGATCGCGACGCGCTGCTGGAGGCGCAGGGCACCGATGCCAACGCCAGCGCCGAACGGGTCGAACAGATCCACCGGATCTCGTCGCAGTAGCTGTTGCGGTGTGGGGTCGAGCGCCGCAGGTCACACCCGGGGAGGTCCGCTGAGCCGTGTCATCCGTCAGGGTTAGGATGTCCCGCCTGTGACCAGGCAACCGGTTCTCACCCCGCAGTCAGAGGACTTCCCCCGTTGGTACCAAGACGTCTTGAGCAAGGCCGAGCTGGCCGAGAACGGCCCCGTTCGCGGGACCATGGTCATCCGTCCCTACGGGTACTCGATCTGGGAGCGAATGCAGGCCGAGCTCGACACCCGAATCAAGGCCGCGGGTGCCGAGAACGCCTACTTCCCGCTGTTCATACCGGAGAGCTACCTACGCAAAGAGGCCGAGCACGTCGAGGGCTTCGCCCCTGAGCTGGCCGTGGTCACTCGTGGTGGGGGCAAGGAGCTCGAAGAGCCTGTGGTCATCCGCCCCACCAGCGAGACGATCATCAACACCTACTTCTCCAAATGGGTGCAGAGCTACCGCGACCTCCCGTTGCTCGTGAACCAGTGGGCCAACGTGGTCAGGTGGGAGCTCCGTCCCCGGGTGTTCCTCCGTACCACCGAGTTCCTCTGGCAGGAGGGCCACACGTGTCACGCGACCGCCGGCGAGGCGCATGACTACGCCACCCGCATCCTCCACGACGTGTACCTCGACTTCATGGTGAACGTGATGGCGCTGCCTGTCCTCGTCGGGGCCAAGACTCCGTCGGAGCGGTTCGCCGGTGCCATCAACACGTTTGCGCTGGAGGCCATGATGCGTGACGGCAAGGCCTTGCAGATGGGTACGAGCCACGAGTTGGGCCAGAACTTCGCCAAGGTGTTCGACACGTTGTTCCTCGACAGCGAGGGCCGACAGGAACACGTCTGGCAGACCTCCTGGGGGGTCTCGACCCGCCTGGTCGGCGGCTTGATAATGGCCCACGGTGACGACCGTGGTCTGTGCATACCGCCACGCCTGGCTCCGGTGCAGATCGTGGTGATACTCGTGCGTGGCGGGGGCGGGTCCGAAGAGGCCGTCGCCGAGGTAGCCGGGTCGCTGCGCGCTGCCGGCGTGCGTCACAGGGTCGACAGCGACGTCGAGACCAGCTTCGGACGAAGGGCGACCGGCTGGGAGCTGAAGGGAGTGCCGCTCCGGATCGAGGTCGGGCCGCGCGACGTCGAAGCAGGGCTGGCCACCATCGTGCGCAGAGACGACGGCACCAAGACCCAGGTGCGCATGGGTGAGGCCGGTTCGCTCGCGGTGCAGCTCCTCGAACAGATCCAGTCCGAGATGCTCGACCAGGCCCGGCTGCGGCGAGACGAGCGTGTCGCCGATGTCGACACGCTCGATCAGGTGAGGGAGTCGACCGAGAACGGGTTCGCCCGTATCCCCTGGAGCCAGGTCGGGGAGTCGGGCGAGGCGGAGCTGGCCGAGGACGGGATCTCGATTCGCCTCCTCCACAGGCCGGACGGCTCGCTGCCGCGGGCCGGGGCGGACACCGAACTGGTCGCCATCGCGGCCCGAGCCTACTGAACCCACTGAGCGAACGAGTCCTGCCTCCGGTATAGTTGTCCGATCCACTAGGGGTTTTCCGGGAGAAGGCGTGGGTCCGGCCCACGCCTTTCTTACTGGATCACCGAGAAACGAGATAGGTGACGACGAGCGAGAGGCGGTGAGGATGAGCGCCACAGAGCAGATACGGGAGATCGTCATGCCGGTGCTCGACAGCTGTGCTCTCGAGCTCTACGACATCGAGCACGATCGAGGTGTCGTGAAGATCCTCGTCGACCGTCCCGGCGGTGTCGACCTCGATGTGCTGGCCGGCGCCACGCGCCTGATCAGCAGCGCCCTCGACGAACTGGATCCGTTCCCCGGGAGCTACAGCCTCGAGGTGTCGAGCCCGGGCCTCGAGCGGCCGCTCCGGCGCCCCGAGCACTTCGAGGGTGCTGTGGGCGAGTTGGTGAGGATCAAGTGCCGGGCAGGTTTCGAGGGTGAGAGACGGGTCCGTGGAACGCTTGCGAGCGCCGATTCCGCCGGCATCGAGATCCAACCCGACGATGGTCACCTCAGCAGGATCGCCTACGCCGACATCGAGCGTGCCGAGACCGTCTTCGAGTGGGGACCGTCCCCCAAGCCGGGCGGGAAGGACAGTAGGAAGAGGAGAGGAAAGACGGCCGAGCGTTCAGGCCAGTCCCGCGAGCAGAAGGCTGCGAAGTCATGAATCCAGAGATGATGGAGGCGCTCCAGGCGCTGGCGGTGGACAAGGGGATCTCGGTCGACACCCTGTTCTCGGTGCTCGCCGACGCCCTCGAGTCGGCCTACAAGCGCATGCCCGGGGCACACGAGTACGCCTGGGTGACCATCGACCCCGAGACCATGGAGATAAGAGTTCTCGCCCAGGAGATCGACGAGGATGGCGAGCCCTACGGTGAAGAGCTCGACGCGACCCCTGATGACTTCGGTCGGATCGCAGCGCAAACGGCGAAGCAGGTCATGACCCAGAGGATCCGTGAGGCGGAGCGCGAGCTGAAGTACGAGGAGTATGCCGGCCGAGAAGGCGACATCGTCACCGGAATCATCCAGCAGTCCGACTCCCGCTACACGCTGCTCGACCTCGGTCGCGTAGAGGCTCTCCTCCCGCAGGCCGAGCAGGTCCCTCACGAGCGACCTGAGCCGAACACCCGTCTCAAGGCCTACATCGTCGAGGTGCGCAAGACGGCCAAAGGTCCCCAGATCGTCGTGAGCCGAACCCATCCCGGGCTCATCAAGCGACTGTTCGAGCTGGAGGTTCCCGAGATCGCAGATGGCGTCGTGGAGATCAAGGCCTGTGCGCGCGAGCCGGGGCACCGTACGAAGATCGCGGTCTGGTCGAACGACCCGAACGTCGACCCGGTGGGTGCTTGCGTCGGGGCACGCGGAGCCCGGGTGAGGATGGTCGTGAACGAGCTTCGCGGAGAGAAGATCGACATAGTGCCGTTCTCGGACGACCCGGCTGATTTCGTCATGAAGGCGCTGTCGCCGGCCAAGGTCAAAGAGGTACGGATGGACGAGATGACCGGCACCGCAGAGGTCATCGTCCCGGACTACCAACTCTCCCTCGCTATCGGCAAGGAGGGCCAGAACGCCAGGCTGGCCGCCCGGTTGACGGGTTGGCGGGTCGACATCAAGAGCGAGACCCAGCTTGCCGAGGAGGAGGCGTACGCCGGGGAGGAGTGGGCCGACGGTGAGTGGATCGTCGACCCCGAGACAGGTGAGCAGCTGTGGCAACCCGCCGACGGCGGGCCCGCCCTCTCGGCTGAGGAGTGGGCCGAGGCGCAAGCGCAGATGCAGGCCGAGACGATCGAAGGCGAAGCCGGACCGGCGGTGGACGCCGACGCTGCTAGCGTCGAGGAGGCCGACCCGGAGCGCGAGTCCTCACCCGAAGCACCGTCTGACGGTGGCGACGACACGGAAGCCAGGGTCGCCGAAGGTGCTGAGAAGGAGCTCCTCGGCAAGCCTCGAGCTGTGGCAGATGCCGAAAACGACGTGACAACGTAGCTCCGGCGACAAACGCCACGTCCGCCCGGCTTCGTCATCGGCTCCGGATCGTGCGAGGATAGGAGGCTGCGGCTCCGACAGGGGCCTCGGTTCGCGTAGGCGGTGGGCTCTTCGAGGGCGCCGCAACACGACGAAAGGTGATTCTTGCCAGGAAAGGTCCGCGTTTACGAGTTGGCACGAGAGCTCGGGATGACCAACAAGGAAACCCTCGAGCTCTGCGAGTCCTTGGGCATCGGCGTCAAGAGCCATTCCTCGAGCGTGGTCGAAGCCCAAGCAGATCGCGTCCGCCGCAAGGCGGAGCGCGAGGGGCTGATTCGCGACCAACAGCCCGAGGAGCCCAAGAAGAAGGCCCCGGCCAAGAAGAAGGCCCCGGCCAAGAAGAAGGCCGCCCCGACCAAGGCCCAGGCGGAGACGGCCGAGGAGCCTGCGCCGGCGCAAGGCGTCGTGGAGGCGCAAACCACCGCCGAGGAGATCGCCGAGACGGACGCACCAACCGGCGGGTCTGCCGCTCGGGAAGAGCCGGCCCAAGCGGCCCCTGCGGTGGACGCCGAGAGCGAGGCACCCCAGGTCAGCCCCGCAGGTGAGGCTCCTGCGGTCGCCAAGCAGCCGAGGCTGATTCGGTCCAAGGGCAGCGAGCATCCGCCCCCGCCGACGCGTGTGGAGGACCTTGCCGTCCCCGCAGCTCACGCCACCCCGGCACCACCTCCGTCTGCACGCCCGGACAAGCCCCTCCCACCGAGGGCCAGACCGGCGGTGCCGGAGGAGGCCGCCCCGGCGGCTGCCGCGAAAGGAGCACCGCCGGCCGAGCCCGGCGCCGAGCCCGAACAGCAGCCGCTGTCACCCACGGGCAAGGCGATCCCGCCCCCGCCCGGTCCGCCGAGATCGATGAGCGGCAAGCCGATCCCGCCTCCACCGGGACAGCGCAGGGCCGGGCCTCCCGGTCAGCCACCCGGAGCTCGAGGCACCGGCAGCACGAGCGCCGCGCCGGCTTCACCGGCGGGGCGACGATCCGGCCCGGGTCGCGGCGGCGGGCCCAGGCAAGCCGTCCCCGGTGCAGGCGCACCGGGTCGCGGCGCTCCCGGCAGAGGCGCTCCGGCCGGGCGCAGACCGCCGCGACGCAAGGGGCGTCGTCGTCGTAGTCGTGAAGAGCTCCAGCCGATGGACATGCCGGCCTATACGCCCACCGATGCCGCCGTTCCCGAGGGCACTGTGATCGTCGAGCGGGGTTCCACACCACAAGATGTCGGGCCGAAGCTGAACCGGACCGCCGCCGACGTGGTCCGCTTCCTCATGCAGCAGGGTGAGATGGTCACCGCAACCCAGACCCTCTCCGACGACATGATCGAGTTGTTCGCCGCCGAGATCGGGGCGGAGCTCCAACTCGTCGATGCCGGCGAGGAGCAGGAAGTCGAGCTTCGCAAGGCCCTCGACGTTCCAGAAGATGGCGGTCAGGGCGACTTGGAGGCCCGCCCACCGATCATCACGGTCATGGGACACGTCGACCACGGCAAGACGCTCCTGTTGGACCGGATCCGGAATGCCAACGTCGTCGAAGGCGAGGCGGGCGGGATAACCCAACACATCGGCGCCTATCAGGTCGAGCGTGACGGTCGCACCCTGACCTTCATCGACACTCCCGGCCACGAGGCCTTCACCGCGATGCGCGCCCGTGGGGCCGAGGCGACCGACATAGTCGTACTGGTCGTCGCGGCAGATGACGGTGTGATGCCCCAGACCGACGAGGCGATCCAGCACGCCAAGGCCGCGGGGGTGCCGATCGTGGTCGCCATCAACAAGATCGACCGCGCCAACTCCGACCCGAACCGGGTGATGCAGCAACTCGCCGAAAGGGATCTGGTACCGGAGGCATGGGGTGGCGACACTGTCACCGTCGAGATATCGGCGTTGGAGAACGTCGGGATCGACGAGCTCTTGGACAATCTCCTCGTGGTCGCAGAGGTCGAAGACCTCAGAGCCGATCCGGACGGCCGGGCCATGGGCACAGTACTGGAGGCCAATCTCGACGTGGGCAAGGGTCCGGTGGCCACCCTGCTGGTCATGCGGGGCACGCTCAAGCGGGGAGACCCGGTCGTGGCCGGCCCGGCCTGGGGCAAGGTACGGGCGCTGATCGACGACCACGGCGCGCAGGTCCCCGAGGCCGGACCGTCGACCCCGGTGCAGATGCTCGGATTGGCCGATGTTCCCGAGGCCGGTGACGAGTTCATCGTGGCGCAGGAGGAGAAGACCGCGCGAAACGTCGCCGAAACCCGCCTGGATCTCCATCGCGACGCCCACCGCGCGCGCGACTCGCATGTGCTCTCGGGCGGCGCTCGTCTCGAGGACATCTTCGAGCAGATCCAGAAGGGCGAGTCCGCAACGCTCAACCTGGTCGTGAAGGCTGATGTGCAGGGTTCTCTGGAAGCACTCACCGAGGCGCTCAAGAAGCTCGAACGCGAGGAGGTGCGGCTGGCTTTCGTCCTACGCGGCATCGGGGGCATCACCGAGAACGACATCCAGCTCGCGGCGGCGTCGAATGCCACGCTCATCGGCTTCAACGTCCGCCCCGACCGCAACGCTCGGGAGCTCGCCGACAAGGAAGGTGTCGAGATCCGCACCTATGAGATCATCTACCAGGTTCTCGAAGACATCGAGTCGGCCATGCTGGGAATGCTCGAACCCGAGTTCGAGGAGGTCGTGACGGGTGAGGCCGAGGTCCGCGAGGTGTTCCGCGTGCCGAGGGTGGGTGCCGTAGCCGGGTGCTACGTGCAGAACGGCGTCATCACCCGCGGGTCGAGGGTTCGTTTCCTGCGTGAGGGCACGGTCATCTGGAAAGGTGAGATCAGTTCGCTCAAGCGCTTCAAAGAGGACGTTCGCGAGGTCCAATCGGGGTACGAGTGCGGTATCGGCCTCAGCGATTTCCAGGATCTCAAGCAGGGTGACGTCATCGAGACCTACGAAGAGCGCGAAATCCCGCGGGCCTGAGAAGGGGTCTCAGCCACGCACGTCCTAGCCGTCTCGATCGAGCTTCACATCCCCGACTGCCGCTCGCTGAAGGCCAAGCGGGCAGTCGTCAAGCCGATCGTGATGGGCCTTCGCCGGCGACTCGCTGTCGCAGCCTCAGAGGTCGGCTACAACGACAAATGGCAGCGGGCGCGGATCGGGGTGGCCATAGTCGCACCGACACAACGCTACGCGCACGAGGTCGCCGAGGAGGTCGAGCGGTTCATCTGGTCACGTCCGGAGATAAGCGTGCTGGAAGTCACGCAGACGTGGCTGGAGCTGGAGTAGCCAGGGCCATGACCACAGACGTTCGGTGCCTGCGGCATGTGTCAGCGACAGGCACCGCGGCCCACGGCGGCCCGTCCGGGAACTCGGACCACCACCTATGGTTGGTGGGTTGACGGCCAGGAGGTCCTCGACCCTGTAGCCCGTCCGGGAACTCGGACCACCACCTATGGTTGGTGGGCCCCAAACACCAGTCAGGGGGAAAGATGGCCAGACGGAGCCACAGCGGGCACCGGCATTACCCCCGTACTGCTCGACTCAACGAGCTGTTGCGAGAGATCCTCGCCGACGAGTTGGAGCGGATCGACGACGATCGGCTGGACATGGTGACGGTGACCGGCGTGGAGGTTGCACCCGACCTGGCGCATGCGACTGTCTTCTACTCGGCTCTGTCGCAGAAGTCCGAGGACCGAACGGAGGTGGTAGGCGTTGCTCTCGACGAGGCCAGGGGGCGACTCCAGGCCGCGGTGGCTCGGCAGGCCCGGACGCGGCGCGTGCCCACCCTGGAGTTCAGGGTCGATCCCGGGGTCGAGGCAGGGCAGAGGATCGAATCCATCCTCGGCGAGATCCGCGAGGCCAAGAGGCGAGGTGATGAACCGGACGGGAGCTGAGCTCGACCCCGGGGACGGGATCGCCGTCGTCGACAAGGAGGCGGGCTGGACATCGCACGATGTGGTGGCCCGCGCCCGCAAGATCCTCGGGACACGCAAGGTCGGGCACGCCGGAACCCTCGACCCGGACGCCACGGGCGTTCTCGTGCTGGGCGTCGGCCGGGGAACCCGGTTGCTGCGATTCATCGGAGAGCTGAGCAAGAACTACCAAGGGGTCGTCGTGCTGGGGGTCGAGACGTCCACCCTGGATGCAACGGGTGAGATCGTTGCGACCCAGGACATGAGCCAGGTCACCCTCGGCGACGTCCGCCGCGTGGCAGCCAGGTTGGTCGGCAACATCGAGCAGACTCCCCCCATGGTCTCGGCGGTCAAGGTGGGCGGACGGAGGCTTTACGAACTTGCCCGGCGCGGGGAGGAGGTCGAGCGGAAGCCGCGTCAGGTCACCGTTCACAGACTCGACGTGGAGGCCACCGCCGACCCTATGCGGTACCGGATAGCGGTTGAGTGCTCGAGCGGAACCTACGTGAGATCCATCGCCGCCGACATCGGTCACGGTCTCGGAGGGTTGGCGCATCTGACCGATCTGCGCCGAACGGCCATCGGACCCTTCGAGGCGAAAGGCGCCTCCAACGTGGAGGATCTCCGGCTGCTCCCGCCATCGGCCGCCGTCGGGCACCTGGCGTCTGTCACCGTCCCCGACGAGGTCGCCCAACGTGTCGTCCATGGTGCGGTGCTCGGGAGGACCGGTTCGCGGTTCGCCGGAGATGGCCCCTGGGCGGTGCTGGCCGAGGACGGCTGCCTTCTGGCCGTCTACGAGGCGGTCGACTCCACGACCGCCAAACCGGCTGTGGTCGTATCGGGAGCGACATCCGGATAGAAGTACCCTCGTTGCCAGATGGAAGTGATCAGGGACCTGCAGGCCTGTCCGAGGCCGGTCGACGGCACCGCGCTGACCATTGGCGCCTACGACGGCGTTCATCTCGGCCATCGTGCGGTCATCTCAGCAGTGCGCTCCCACGCCTCCCGACAAGGCACCAAGTCCGCGGTCGTCACCTTCGACCGCCATCCGGCTCAGGTCGTCCGCCCGGATTCGGCACCCTTCCTGCTCACCAGCCTCGACCAGAAGTTGGAGCTGCTCGCCTCCACCGGCGTCGACTACACGCTCGTCATCACCTTCAACGAGTCCCGAGCCAAGGAGCCGCCGGAGGACTTCGTGATGGAGGTCCTCGTCGATTGCATGAACACCCGGCTGGTCGTGGTGGGCCAGGACTTCCATTTCGGTCATCAACGCCGGGGCAACGTGGCCCTCCTGCGGGAGCTCGGGCAGGCCAACGGCTTCTCCGTCATCGGACACCACCTGGTCGACCGGTTCGGTCATGACGCCCGCGACGACACCCTCGTGTCGTCCACGGCGATTCGTCGCGCCCTTCACGATGGTCGGCTGAACGATGCGAACGCCTTGTTGGGTCGGCCGCACGAGATGCGCGGGCCTGTCGTCCGTGGTGACGGCCGGGGTCGTGAGCTGGGATTCCCCACTGCCAACATCGCCATCGCGCCCGAGATGCTCATGCCGGCCGACGGCATCTATGCGGGTTGGTACGATCGGCCGGGCGGCGACACCCACCCCGCGGCGATCTACATCGGGACCCGGCCGACCTTCTACGCCAACGAGGAGATGTCGCTTCTCGAGGCGCACCTGCTGGACTTCGACGGCGACCTGTATGGCGAGATGGCAAGGGTTCACCTGATCGAGCAGTTGCGCGGCGACAAAGCCTTCGACACCGCCGAGGCGCTTGCTCGCCAGCTCCGGGTGGATTGCGAGGACGCGCGTGTCGTCCTCGGTGCTTGAGGCGCACGTGGGGGGCGCGGCCTCGAGACATGCGTTCAGGCCGAGATCGGGTGGTATGGCGGCGGGCAGGCCAAAAGCGGCCTATTTTCGTGCGGATGGGGGAAGCCAAGGAGGTGACTCCGCCAGTGAGTCAGATAGTCGAGCCTGTAACCGGTCCCGCCGTGCAGCCGGCCGTAGAGGGTGCTCCGGTCACCACGCCGCGCCTCGCTCGTCACCTGATCCATCTTTCCGATGGGCACGCGGTCGGTGTCGCCGTCAGCGGCCGCGGCATCCCGATCGTGGTCGTGCACGGCTTCTCGGCTGAGGGGTTTCTCTACGCCCAGACCCTCTCCCGCCTGGTGGCCATGGGTTTCAAGGTCGTAGCCGTCGATACCGCGGGACACGGAGGGACCCAGGGCCTGCCGGCCGGGGGAGGCGACCTGGAGGCCTACAGCGGGCTGCTGGGCAGGATCCTCGACGAGTTGGGCATCGAGCACGCGATCCTCGCCGGTCACTCCATGGGAGGTCGCCTCATCACCGATCTGGCGGCAGCGCGACCGGAACGGACCATCGCCATACTCCTCCTGGACGCAATCGTCGGGGACACCTGGGACCGCATGGTGTACCTGTTCCGGTTGGCACCACCGCTGCTGGTGGGCATGGCCGTGGCGTTGGTGGCGGACACGTTGAACCCGCTGCCCCTGCTCAAGAACCCACAACAGGTGGCCAAGCTGTTCAAGTTGGTGGTGCCCAGCTACGCAGCCCACGTCGTCCAGCCCTGGCGTCTGCTCGGGCCGGCGTTCTCGATCCTGCGTTCGGGCCCGAGCACCCCGTCACTGACGGAGTTGGGCGAGTGGGAGGTGCCGGTGTTCGCCTTCCACGGTGAGTGGGACCTCGTGGTGCCGATCCGGACTGCCCACGATGCCGTCAGGCGGTCGAACGGGCACATGGTCATCATCGAGCGTGCGGGCCACTCGTGGCTCGTGAAGGATCCCGAGACCCTGCCTGCGGTCGTGTCGGATCTGATGGTCCGCGAGCTGGGCGAGGCCTGCCGCAGCGCCCTCGAGAGGGTCGGCCTGGACCCCCACACCGCTGACGTCGACCAGATCGAGGCGGCCCTCTACCGGCCTGACGCGTGGATCCTCGGGCTGTCGCCACCGAACGTCACCCATGCGATTGCCGAGCGGCACCGGCGGCCCGCCTTCAACTGGGTGATCGAGGGAGACACCGCGGAGGCGGTGTGACAGCGGCGGTGGCTTCGGGGCTACACTGGTGCCTGTTCGTGCGCAGGTACAGGTGCGTGGGTCGTCTGGGCGGATCACGCCCAGGCCCGACGCTCTGCCAGGCCCCGGCTTCGGCTGGGCCGCACGCACCCCACAAGGGCTTCTCGCGACGGAATCCGCGTGCTGAAGCCGGGCCCGATGCCCACCGAGAGGAATGAGCCACCAGATGTCCAAGACCGGCCTACCGGACAAGAACGAGACCATCGAGAAGTACCGCGTCCACGAAAGCGATACGGGCTCGCCTGAGGTGCAGATCGCCTTGTTGAGCGATCGCATCAACCATCTCACCGAGCACCTCAAGGTCCACAAGAAGGACCATCACAGTCGACGAGGTCTCTTGATGCTGGTAGGCCGGCGACGTCGCTTCCTCGACTACCTCAAGCAGAACGACATCGAGCGCTACCGCTCCCTGATCACCGAACTCGGACTGCGGCGCTGACGCGCCCGTTCCTGGTCGGCGGGTCGTACCGTCGTAGCGCACCAGCCCTGATTGTTCACGCGTTCACGCAAGCATCTCACTTCGCCCCTGAGCAGACCCCTGTGGCGTTCGAGGACCGGAGTCGAGCGGCATACGAGATACCAAGGAGTTGAAAGCGCCTACCAGGTGAGTGCGCTCGAGCGCCGCGTTCTCCAAGGAGTGCCGCTGTTGTCAGCAGTTGACGCTGCTCGGGTCCTCACCGTGAATGATCAGAGCTACATTTCAGGCAACCAAACCACACGCGGCGGTGTACCGCCGCAAGCCGGGCGCCTTGCTGTGCGCCCGTAAGGAGAACCTCATGGCGGAAGCCATTTCCGTTTCGGGTCCCGTGAACGGGGCCGAAGACAAGCAGATCACCCTCGAGACCGGCAGGCTGGCCGGCCAAGCCGACGGAGCCGTGCTCGGCTCCTTGGGAAACACGAGCGTCCTCGTGACGGCCACGGCGGCCAGGACCGTCAGGGAAGGCATCGACTTCTTCCCCCTGACGGTGGACATAGAAGAGCGGATGTATGCCGCCGGCAAGATCCCCGGTTCGTTCTTCCGGCGCGAAGGAAGGTCGGGGGAATCGGCCATCCTGACCTGCCGGCTCATCGATCGTCCGCTGCGGCCGTCCTTTCCCGACGGCTTCCGCAACGAAGTGCACATCGTCGGGACCGTCATGGGGGCCGATCAGGAGAACCCCTACGACGTCATCGCCATCAACGCTGCTTCGGCTGCCCTGTGCCTCTCAGGCATCCCGTTCGGGGGACCGATAG
Organism: Acidobacteriota bacterium; assembly: GCA_003577145.1. Taxonomy (GTDB): domain Bacteria; phylum Actinomycetota; class Acidimicrobiia; order Acidimicrobiales; family Microtrichaceae; genus ATN2. Next base: position 127,155 of record QEUP01000001.1, read on the forward strand.
GGGCGGTCCGGATCGCCCACAGCAGCGAGGGTCAATGGATCCCGTTCCCGACCTACGACGAAGGGGAGGACTCCACCTTCGAGCTCGTGGTCGCCGGTCGTCTGCTCGACGACGGTGACGTCGCCATAATGATGGTCGAGGCGAGCGGGACCGAGAACGCCTGGGAGCTCTACGAGGGCGGCACACGCAAGGTCGACGAGAGCGTGCTGGCAGAAGGGCTCGAAACCGCCAAGCGATGGATCAGAGATGCGATCGATCTCCAGCGGCGGCTCGTGGAGGAGTTCGGTGACGTCGTCCCCCTCGAGTACGAGGTTCAGATCGACTACGGCGACGAGATCTACCGCGCGGTCGAAGAACTGGGTTCTGCCCGACTGGCTGAGACTCAGCAGATCGCCGAGAAGGCCGAGCGCGGAACAGCCGAGGACGCGGTCCGGGACGACATCTTGGCGGAGCTGCTCCCTCGTTTCGACGACGAAACCGCCGAGAAGCAGATCCGAGCGGCCATCCGGTCCATCACCAAACAGATCGTGAGGAAGCGCATACTCGAAGACGGGGTCCGCATCGACGGTCGTGGCGTGGCCGACATCAGGCCATTGAGTTGCGAGGTCGGAATCTTCCCGACTGCACACGGCTCGGGGCTGTTCCAACGTGGGGAGACCCAGGTCCTCAACTTCACGACCCTCGGTGTGAAGCGCATGGATCAGATGATCGACGGGATCGACCCGGTCGAGAAGAAGCGCTACATCCACCACTACAACTTCCCTCCGTTCTCGACCGGCGAAACCGGTTTCATGCGAGGACCCAAGCGGCGCGAGATCGGCCATGGCCTACTGGCCGAGAGGGCGCTGGTTCCGGTGGTTCCCAAGTTCGACGAGTTCCCCTACACCATTCGCCTGGTATCCGAAGTGCTGTCCTCCAACGGCTCGACCTCCATGGGGTCGGTTTGTGCGTCGACGCTGTCGTTGATGGACGCCGGCGTGCCCATCAAGGCTGCGGTTGCCGGTATCGCCATGGGGCTCGTCAACGAAGGTGACCGCTACGTGACCCTCACCGACATCCTCGGTGCAGAGGACGCCTATGGCGACATGGACTTCAAGGTTGCCGGCACGGCCGACTTCGTGACCGCGCTGCAGCTCGACACCAAGATCGACGGGATCCCCGCCGACGTGCTGGCGGCCGCACTCGAGCAGGCCAAGGTTGCCCGGATGGCGATCCTCGGGGTCATGACCGAGACCATCGCCGAGCCGCGTCCCGAGGTCGGTCCAACGGCGCCGAAGATCGTCAGCTTCGAGATTCCGATCGACAAGATCGGCGACGTCATCGGACCCAAGGGAAAGGTCATCAACAGCATCCAACTCGAGACAGGTGCCGATATCAGCGTCGACGACGACGGGATGGTCGGGGTCGTCTCGATCGCGTCCAACGACCTCGGCGCGGTCAACGAGGCCCAGCGCCAGATACAGCTGATCCTGAACCCACCCCAACCCGAGGTCGGCGAGACCTATCGGGGGAAGGTGGTCAACATCACCAACTTCGGAGCCTTCGTCAACATCCTCCCTGGCCGTGACGGCCTGGTTCACATATCGAAGCTCGGCGGCAAGCGGCGACTCAGCAGCGTCGAGGAGGTTCTCGACCTCGGTGACGAGCTGCAGGTCCGCGTGGAGGATGTCGATCCCAGCGGGAAGGTGAGTCTCACTCCGGTCGGTGACCTTCCCGCCGGAGACGCTGAGGAGGATGCGGAGCCGCCGGGTGGGGGAGGGGCGGCAGAAGAGCGGGCGTCGGAGGAACGGTCATCGGGTGGAGGCCGCCGAAACGTCTCGTTCGAGGCGAAGTTCGAACAGGAGATGGTCGAGGCGTACGGTCCGTTGGGCCCGGGTGCACCCGAACGTCAGCGGGGGGGCGGGCGGCGGCAACGTCGCTGACGGGCGCGGCGGTGCCCGGCGCCGCCCCAGGCAAGCGCGCGGGCTCAGTGGGCACGAAACGAGCCGGTGCAGACCGTCCAGGGATTCGTTGCAACCCTCGACGGCTACTGTGTGCGTCATGAGCCTGCGAGTCGGCGTCTTCGGGGCCGGAGGACGCATGGGCAGCACCGTGTGCCAGGCGGTCGACGCCGACCCTGCCCTGGAGCTGGTGGCTGCTGTCGATCCCCATCACGCCGGGCTGGACCTCCATTCGGTCGCCCACGTCGAGGGTTACGGGATCCAGGTGGCCGGGGATCCCGAGGTCTTCGTCGATGCCGCCGTCGAGGTTGCCGTGGACTTCACGCTGGCCGAGGCGGCGCGCGAGAACCTGCTGTGGCTCGCCCGCCAGAGGATTCATGCGGTGACCGGGACAACCGGGTTCAGCGAGCAGGACTATGCGGACTTCGAGAGAGCGTTCACCGATTCCAACTGCGTGATCGCTCCGAACTTCGCCATCGGCGCAGTGCTGATGATGAGGTTCGCTGAGATCGCCGCTCCGTTCTTCGAGACGGCTGAGGTAGTCGAGTACCACCACGACCAGAAGGTCGATGCGCCTTCCGGAACCGCGATGATGACGGCCCGCAAGATCGCCGAGGCGTCCAAGGACTGGGCGGCTGATCCGACCGAGCACGAGGTCGCCGAGGGTGCCCGTGGGGGTGTGGCCGACGGAATTCGTGTCCACGCCGTTCGTATGCGGGGGATGGTCGCACATCAGGAGGTGGTGATGGGCACGACCGGTCAGACCCTGACGCTGCGGCACGACAGCTACGACCGCACTTCCTTCATGCCCGGTGTGCTGCTCGCCGTCAAGGCGGTATCCCAGCGGTCCGGGCTGACGGTGGGTCTGGACCGGCTGCTGGAGATCTGAACGACCGGGCCTACATCCATCACCACAGACGCCTGCTCGGTTCGGGGGAGCCCGGCAACAACCGGCGCGGCCGGAGGCGGCCCGATCCGGAACTCGACTGCAAGATCTGTCGTCTTCGGGCGGAGTACTACTCGTTGTCGGCACTCTCGCGGATGTCGTGCTCGAGCTCGGCTACGGCAACGACGTCGCCCTTCTTGCGGGCCACCTGAACGACAACCGTGATGACGACGAGCAGGACGGTACCGATGAGCAACCAGTTCTGGTAGCGGTCGATGAAGCGGAGGATCACGTCGAGCTGGTCGACGAACACCCACCCCAACCAGCGGATCAGCATCAGCCGGGCGATGGTGCCGCTCAGGTTCAAGCTGATGAACGTGAGAGGTCTCATGCCTGTTGCACCTGCCAGGAGGCAGACCGGGTTGTTCGGCGCGATGAACACCAGTGGCTTGGCGAAGCGTCCGAATACGTGCTCGAACTGGTAGAAGTAGCGGCTCGATCCGGGGTACCGGCGGGCGAACCACTTGACTGCTCGTTCCCCGTAGAAGAAGCCCAGCACGTAGAACAGCGGGTCGGACAAGAGCAGCCGGAGCGTGCCGACGACGAAGAACGGCGTCACAGCCACCTGGTTGGTCACGAGGATGAGGATGCGATTCCGGGAGTTCATCGCCATCAGCAGCAGCGGGTGGTGTACGACGAGCTTCGGCGAGAGTGCGTCGCCGACCTGGGCTGTCACGACCAGCGAGACGAGCAGCACGGTGATCACCGGCAACAGCCAGCGGGGTGGATCGGGGTGGTCCTTGAACCGCTCGGTGATCCGCGCGTGCTCGTCGTCGATGGTGGCCGGGGCCTCGCCGACCACGTCGTCGTCGGCGTCGTCGTCGGTGGGCGACCGCTCAGGGCTCACCGGATGGGTGGCGGCATCCGTGTCGATGTCGTCAGGCGGCGCGGGTGTCCGGGCCGGGTCCGGCGATGGAGAGTCGCTCATCTGGTTGTGGCTCCATTGTCGATCCTGCCAGCACGCACCCTGCTGAGCTCGTGCCGACGAGGATACAGACCTTTACAGGGACGTAGGAGCCGAGGTAGAAGCAGGGTCCGGCCGGCTGATGCCATGGGTGCAGACGAGGGGAGTGTCGATGCAAGGCTTGATGCAGGATCGCCCGCTGACCCTTCCGCACTTCTTCCATCGTGCCGAGCGGCTCTTTCCCCGCAAGGAGGTCGTGACAGCCACCGCGAAGGGTGTCGAACGCATCGACTACGGGGCCTGGGCAGCCCGCACCCGTCGACTCGCTGGGGTGCTCGACGAGCTGGGTGTGTCGGCCGATGGCAGGGTGGCGACCTTCGCGTGGAACACCGCGCGCCACCTCGAGCTCTACTTCGCCGCACCTTGCTCCGGTCGGGTGCTGCATACGCTCAACATCCGCCTCTTCCCCGAGCAGCTCACCTACGTGGTCAATCACGCCGAGGACGAGGTGGTCTTCGTCGACCGTTCGCTCGCTTCAATGCTGTTCCCGCTCGTCGAATCCTTCGGGACCGTCAGGTACGTGGTCGTGATGGATGACGGGGCGGGGGAGGTCCCCGACCTGACAGAGGGTCCGGAGGTCGTCGACTACGAGGAGGCGGTCAGCCGAGCCGATCCGGTCGAGTTCTGCGTCGCCGACGAGAACCGTGCTGCTTCGATGTGCTACACGAGCGGCACGACCGGCAACCCGAAGGGCGTCGTCTACAGCCACCGCTCGACCTATCTGCACACCATGGGAGCCATGCAGGCCGACAGTCTCGGTGCGAGCGAGAGCGACGTCATACTCCCCGTCGTGCCGATGTTCCACGCCAACGCTTGGGGTCTGGCTCACGCCGGCGTCGCCGCCGGGTCGACTCTTGTCATGCCGGGGCCCGACCTCGCGCCGAGATCGATCGCCGCGTTGATCGAGAGCGAGCGTGTGACGGTGGCCGCAGGCGTTCCGACCATCTGGATGGGAGTGATCGACGAGTTGGAGGGCCGCGACGTGTCGTCGTTGCGCGCCATCCCTTGTGGCGGCTCGGCTGTTCCCAAGGCGCTGTCGGAGGCCTACAGGGACAGGACCGGCCTGCCATTGCTACAGGCCTGGGGCATGACCGAGACCAGCCCCATCGCATCTGTGTGCCGGGTCAAGTCCGATCTCGGCGAGCTGGGTGAGGACGAGAAGGCCGACATCAGGAGCTCACAGGGCATGATCGTCCCCGGCGTGGACTTCCGAGTGGTCGAGCAGGGCACGACCGACGAGCTGCCGTGGGACGGCAAGGCACGTGGCGAGCTGCAGGTTGCGGGCCCTTGGATCGCGGCCACGTACTATCAGGACGATCGCGCCGGGGACTCCTTCACCGATGACGGGTGGCTTCGGACCGGCGATGTCGCGGTCGTCGACGAGGAGGGTTACATCCGTCTCGTGGACCGGACCAAAGACGTGATCAAGTCGGGCGGGGAATGGATCTCCTCGGTCGAGCTCGAGAACGAGATCATGGCCCACCCCATGGTGGCGGAGGCCGCGGTCATCGGTGTGAGCCATCCGAAGTGGCAGGAGCGGCCGCTGGCGTGCGTCGTGGTCGCCCAGGGCGAGACCCTCACTCGAGACGAGATAATGGAGTTCCTCGAGGACCGAGTGCCGAGTTGGTGGCTACCCGATGACGTCGTCTTCATCGCCGAGGTTCCCAAGACCTCGGTCGGCAAGTTCTCCAAGAAGGACCTGCGAGCACAGTTCGCCAGCTACGTCCTGCCCACCCTCGAACCCTGACTGGCCCTGATTATCCACCGTGAGGGCCCGAGCCCCACCAGAGCCCGACAGCACAAGCGTTCTTGGACGGCGTGACGCTCGAGAGCATTCACCTCCGAGGTGCTCGGACCCGTTGGCATCTCGTGTGCTGCCCAACTTGGATCCTCCAAGGCTGAGAGGGTTGTCACCGACCAGCTGCGAGTCGCTCGTGCGAGCTCGTCAATGATCAGGGCTACGCGGATGAGGGCGAGCCAGCGCGACAAGGCAGGGGTGAACGGCAGGACCTAGCCTCGCGGGGGTGTACCGGTTCCTCCTGAAACCCCGTTGGATCGTCTCACACGTGCTCATCGGCACGCTCATCTTCACGATGGCTGGCGCGGCCGTGTGGCAATGGACCCGCTACAACGAGGAGAAGGCCGGCGAGGAGCGCCTCGATGCGAGGCTGGCAGCCGCGCCGGTGCCGCTTCCGGACCTTGTGAGCGTCGACGATCCGTACGATGTCGGCGATGACTTGGCCGGCACGAGAGTGGTGATCGAAGGCACCTACCTGCCCGAGGACGAGGTGACGGTACGCAACCGCTCGCTGGAAGGTGTTCCCGGTAGCTGGGTGTTGACGCCGCTCCTCACCGAGACCGGCGTGGCGGTTGTCGTCAACCGGGGCTGGACGGACAAGACAGCGGCAACCGTCACACCCGCGACCGCCGAGGCCGAGTCGGCGGGCAGCGCAGGTGACGCCGGAGATGTCGCCCCGCCCGATGGATCGGTCGAGGTCATCGGGGTCCTCCAACCGACGAGCACACGCCGCGGCTTCTTCAGCCCGAGCGATCCCGCAGGAGGGGTGCTGAGCGACATGGCCCGACCGGACCTCGCCCGGATCGAGCAGCAACTCGACGTTGAGATCTACCCCGTGGTCGTACAGCTCCAGGAGCAACAACCCGGCCAGCCGGGAGCCGAGCCGATTCCGGTCCCGGTCGACGAGCCCACGCCAGGCCAGAACCTGGGTTACGCGGGCCAGTGGCTGATCTTCACCACCATCGCCGTCTTGGGCTACCCGTTGATCCTTCACCGGGTTGCCCACTCGCGCCGGTCACCCGATGTCGACCTGACCGGGGAGGATGAACCCGAGCGCACGACGCAGGCGACCGCGCAGATGGGGTCGAGCTGATCGCGCTGGCTACGCTGTGAGCCATGGCTTCCCCGCCGAGTGGAAGCTCACTGAGGAGTCGGATCCTGGCGGCCACGTTGGCCTGTGCCGAGGTGAAGGGCCTGTCGGGATTCGCACTCGAAGACGTGGCCGCCAAGGCAGGCGTGGCCCGAGCCAGCATCTATCGGCACTTCCCGGGTGGCCGGGCACAGCTCATCGAGGACACCATCGCCTGGGAGGTGGCGAGGTTCTGGGCCCAGCTCGTCGAGGCGGTCGCCGATGCAGAGGATCTGGCAGGGGTCCTGGAGCGGGGGCTCAGCGAGGCACACCGGGCCATCGAGGGACACGACCTCTTGCAGCGGCTCCTCGCCAATGAGCCCGGCGAGCTGCTGTCATCGCTGCTCGCCTCCGAGCCGGTTCTCCATGATGTGGTGAGGGACCACCTACGGCCGCTGCTCGACCACGAGGAGCTCGCCGCAGGTGTGGACGTGGATGACGCCGCCGACTACCTCGCCCGCATGTTCGAGACGTGCATGTCCTCGCCGGGACGCTGGGATCTCGACGACGCCGAGCAGGTGAGGAGGCTCGTCGCCACCGAGTTCCTGGCCGGCGTGCTGGCGCCCGACGAGGCCTGACCCCGGTCCTGACCCCGGGCCTGCACACCTGGCACCCTCCGCGAAGGTCGGTTGCTGGAGCGGGTTCGGTCCGCAGGACCGACGAAATCGGTTGAGACGGAAGTCACACCACTCTTCGCTTGTCAATGAGACGGATTTGATCTTATTGTCTCAGCATGGTGACGAGCACTGCCCCCTCGGTCGGGGCCGGCCGGGTCGGGGCCGTGCTGGGGGGACGCGACAGAAGCACCGGCAGAAGCACCAAGTCCTCAGCTGAGGTCGCGCCGGAGGAGAAGGTCGTCATCGCGGCGCTTCGCTGCTGCGCCCGCTGGGGCCACACCAAGACCACCCTCGACGACGTCGCCCGCGAAGCGGGCATAAGCCGGGCGACGGTCTATCGCCTCTTTCCCGGCGGCAAGGCGCCGCTGATGGAGGCAATGGTCCGACACGAGGTCTCCCGGCTCATGAGGGCTGTGTCGGCGGCGACCAACTCGGCGAGGGGCCTGGAGGACTTCTTGGGCCGCGGGATGGTGGCCACTGCAGAGTTCGTCTCCGACCACGAGGCCCTTCAGTATCTGTTGGCCCACGAACCCGAGGTGATCCTTCCCCACCTCGCCTTCGATCGCCTCAAGCCGTTGTTCTCCACCGCTGCGGCGTTCCTGGTCCCGCGTCTTCGGCGCTTCGTCGACGAGCAGACCGCAGAGGAGCTGTCGGAGTGGGTGGTGAGGCTTGTCATGTCCTACATCTTCGTGCCCAGTCCCTCGATTGACCTGCGCGACGAGTACGACGCTCGTCGCCTGGTGCGGAGCTTCGTGCTTCCCGGCGTCGAGAAGGCGGCGCGGTGTTCATCCGGTGCATCGCCAATCCAGATGGGAGCTCACTGAATGGCAACGACTGAAGAGATCTCCACCAACCAGCAGATGATCGGCCGCCAGGACGTCAACGACATCAGGGCCATCCTGGAAGTCACCAACACCGATGTCGATGAGTTGACGCATGCCGTCACCGATCATGCCGATGCCATCTTCACCTGGGACTACGAGAAGGGCGCTCGGCCGGCGCTCGACAAGCTCTACGAGAAGGCGAAGAAGGCCCAGTGGAACGGCCAAACCGACCTCCCCTGGGCGACCGAGGTCGACCAGGAGCAGGTGGTCATCGCCAACCAGATGCAGTTCAACGACGGCAACGGTGCGATGCCCGAGTTCGATGTGAGCGGAACTCCTTTCGAGCGCTGGACCGAGAAGGAGTGGATCCAGGTCGGCATCGAGTCCCAGAACTGGACGCTCAGCCAGTTCATGCACGGCGAGCAGGGTGCCCTCATCTGCACCGCCAAGATCGTCGAGACCGTGCCCTGGGTCGATGCGAAGTACTACGCGTCCACCCAGGTGATGGACGAAGCCCGTCACGTGGAGGTCTTCGCCAGGTATCTCGACGAGAAGCTCTCCGGCCACTATCCGATCAACGCCCACCTCAAGCTCCTGCTCGACGACATCGTCGCCGACGGGAGGTGGGACATGACCTACCTGGGCATGCAGATCATGGTCGAAGGCCTGGCTCTGGCCGCCTTCGGCTTCATGCACCAGATGACGACCGAACCGCTGCTGAAGCAGTTGCTGCGGTACGTGATGGCCGACGAGGCCCGTCATGTGGCCTTCGGCGTGCTGTCGCTGAAGGAGTACTACGAGCAGCTGAGCGCCCCCGAGATCCGCGAGCGCCAGGAGTTCGCCTTCGAGGCGGCCGTCCGTATGCGCGATCGCTTCCTGCAACAGGAGGTGTGGGATCGCATGGGGGTGCCGGTCAAGGATGCCGTGGAGCTGGTGATGCGCACTCCCATGCAGCAGATGTTCCAGATGATGCTGTTCTCCAAGATCGTTCCCAACTGCAAGAAGCTGGGGCTGCTCGACACCGGCGATGCCTGGTTGCGCGAGCGCTTCCAAGAGCTGGGTGTCATCCAGTTCGAGGATTGGCAGGACACCGGAGAGGAGTACGAGTCGCTTGCCATCGGGGCCGAGGAGGCAGGCAACAACTAACCCGATCATCGACGTTCGCTCGGCTGGCGCACGTCTCGGGCCGGCCCCTGCCTCACCCGCCCCGACGGCGTCTGTTCGAAATCCACAAGATCCCCGAACCAACAACGACCAAGGGGTGGAAGGGCCGCCCGAAAGGGCGGCCCTTCTCGTTGCAGCGGTGAGTGAGGTATCGACCGCTACGGGGACCGGCAGCGCTGGTATGGTCGGGCGGATGGCGATCGTGTCGCCCCACCGGTCCGACGCACAGCTCCTGGTTCTGCACGGGCTGCGTCTCAAGGGCATCGCCGAGGCACATGTCCTCGCCGAGCGCGTCGGTCTCGATGAACCCACCGTGCGTCAGCACCTGGCTGAGTTCGAGGTGAGCGAGCAGGTACGCCGTCGTGACGGGAGGCTGTCAGGATGGAGCCTCACACCCGCGGGCCGGGCCGAGAACGAGCGGATGCTGCGTGCCGAGCTCGACGACGTCGACGGGCGGGCGGTCGTCAGCGAGCAGTACGAGCGCTTTCGTTCGCTCAATGTCGACTTCCTCGGGCTCTGTACGCTCTGGCAGCTGCGCGACGTAGAGGGCAACCAGGTGCTCAACGATCACTCCGATCCACGTTACGACCGGGAGATCGTCGAATCGCTCGAGTCAATGCACGCCGAGGCCGTCCCGATCTGTGACGAGTTGCGGCGACTGCTCCAGCGCTTCGATCGCTACCGCGACCGATTCGGGTCGGCGCTGGGCCGAGTTCGTGCGGGTGAGACCGACTGGTTCACCAAGCCGATCCTGGACTCGTATCACACGGTCTGGTTCGAGCTTCACGAGGACTTCCTGGCAACACTCGGTATGGAAAGATCGAAGGAGGCGAGCTGATGGCGACTTTCGGCAAGGTCTGCACTGCGATGGTCACGCCCTTCGACGAGGGTGGCTCTCTGGATCTGGATGGAGCTGCGACGCTGGCCGGCTGGCTCGTCGAGAACGGCAGCGACGGGTTGGTGCTGTCGGGTACCACCGGTGAGAGCCCGGTCCTGTCAGACGCCGAGGCTCTGGCTCTGTACCGGGCGGTGCGCGAGGTCGTATCGGTGCCCCTCCTCGCCGGGACGGGCAGCAACGACACCGCGCACGCCGTCGAGTTGACCGAGCGCGCAACGGAAGTCGGCGTTGACGGGATCCTCTCGGTGACGCCTTACTACAGCAAGCCCTCGCAGGAGGCACTCGTCGAGCACTTCCGCACGGTGGCGTCGGCGACTGACCTGCCGGTCATCATCTACGACATCCCCGGTCGAACCGGTCGCAAGGTGGCCACCAACACGCTTCTGCGACTCAGCCGCGAGGTCGACAACATCGTCGGCGTGAAGGACGCAGCGGGTGATCCCGCCGAGTCGGCTCGTCTCGTGGCCCAGGCCCCGGGGGAGTTCGAGCTCTACAGCGGCGACGATTCCCTGACGCTGGCACTCCTGTCGGTGGGGGGCGTCGGAGCGATATCGGTGGCCAGCCACTGGGTGGGCCGCCAGATCGGCGAGATGATAGCCGCCTACGAGAAGGGCGATGTCTTGACGGCGCGGCGCATCAACGCCCAGTTGATCGAGTCCTACGACTACGAGTCTTCCGAGGCTGCCCCCAATCCCGTGCCCACGAAGGCACTCCTGCGTGTGCTCGGCCTGCCGGTAGGGGAATGCCGGCTGCCGATGGGGCGAGCGCCGCAGGGCCTCGAGCAGCGGGCCAGGGAAGTCCTGGCGAACCTGAGCTAGGGCACCGCCGAGGAACCATGGCCGATCCCGTCCGCATCACCTTCCTGGGGGGTCTCGGTGAGATCGGTCGCAACTGCGCTTGCATCGAGGTCGAGGACCGACTCCTGCTGCTCGACTGCGGCCTCATGTTCCCCGACCTCGACATGCTCGGCATCGATCTCGTGCTGCCGGACTTCAGCTACCTGAGGGACAGCGCTGATCGGATAGTCGGTTGCGTGGCGACCCACGGCCACGAGGACCACATCGGCGGGCTCTCGTTCCTCCTGCGCGAGATGTCGTTTCCCGTGTACGGGTCGGAGCTCACGCTGGGCCTGGCACGCAATCGCATCGAAGAAGCCGGCCTGCTGGGCCGCACCCGTCTCAACCCGCTGGCAGACTATGAGCGGGTCGAGATCGGGCCCTTCGACTGCGAGTTCATCCCGGTGGCGCATTCGGTGCCACAGGGGTTCGCCACGGTCATCCGAACCGAACAGGGCGTGATCCTGCACTCCGGGGACTTCAAGCTCGACCTCACACCGGTGGATGGTCGGACAACCGATCTGGGCTGCCTGGGCGCCATCAGCGAGAACGAAGGCGTCCGGCTGCTCCTGGCCGACTCGACCAACGCCGACGCACCCGGCTACGCCGCTTCGGAGAAGTCGGTCGGGCGGGTGCTCTACAACCTCATGCACGCCCACGAGGGCAGGCGGGTGATCACGACCTGCTTCGCCAGCCACATCCACCGCATCCAACAGATAGCCGATGCCGCGGTCTCGTTCGGCCGAACCGTGGCGCCGCTCGGCATCAGCATGCGAAAGAACCTGAGGCTCGCGCGCGACATGGGGGCCCTGCGGATACCCGATCACGCCATCGCCGACGTCGAGGACGTGTCGGACATGGAGCCGGGTCGTGTGTGCGTGATCTCCACCGGCTCCCAGGGGGAACCGCTGTCCGCGCTGGCCCTGCTGGCGGCGAACGAGAACCGCTTCCTGAAGATCACACCCGACGACACCGTGATCATCAGCTCGCACCCCATTCCGGGCAACGAGGCGAACATCGGCAAGGTGATCGACGGACTGACACGCTTGGGCGCCGATGTCGTGCACTCCGGGACCGACGACGTGCACGCGACAGGCCACGCCAAGCAGGAAGATCTGAAGATGCTCCACTCGATCGTGCGCCCCGACTGGTTCGTGCCGGTACACGGTGAGTACCGGCACCTGAGCAAACATGCGCGGATCGCCCGGCTGATGGGGACGCCCGCCGACCGCGTGATCATCGCCGAAGACGGCGACCAACTCGTCCTCGACGACGACGGCTTGCGGATCGCCGGCCGGGTTCCCGCCGGCTACCTCTACGTCGACGGAACCGTCGGTGACGTCGGCCACGGTGTGTTGCGCGACCGACGCGTGCTGTCCGAAGAGGGGATGGTGGTGGTCGTGGTCGGCGTCGACGTGGCGACCCGGTCGATCATCAGCGGCCCCGAGATAATCACTCGGGGATGGGTGTTCGCCCCCGAGGCCGAGGGGCTCCTGGAGGAGGCAACCGAGCGGGTGCGGCGCGCGGTCCAGGACGCCTTCGACCACGATGCGGTCGACATCGAAACGCTCCAGCGCCACGTCCGGCGGGCTGCTGGAGCATTTGTCAACGAACGGACCCGCCGTCGGCCTATGATCCTTCCGGTTGTGCTCGAGACGTGAGTCTGCCAGGGTGTGCTGCACCCCGGTCGAGCACTGCCTGTTCCGGGTGCGACGCTGGGGCGGCGATGGACGAGGCGGCAGATATCGAGATTGGTGCTGGCGTCGATGTCGACGACCTGTTCCTTCACCTCGCCCTCGGGATGGCCATCGTCGCTCCTGACGGGAGGTTCCTGTCGGTCAACACGACCCTCGCCAACATGCTCGGCATCGGGGAGCACGAAGCCGTCGGACTCAGCGCACGGCTGCTCTTCGGCGACGACCTGGACATGGCGATCGCCGGGGGCGTCAACGAACCCTGGCCCACTGCGGGTGAGCTGGTCGCCGACCGCGAGATCATCCGCGACGACGGCGAGTCGCTCTGGCTCGAGATCCGCTCCAGCCCCATCCACGACCTGATAGGGCACCGGATAGCGCTGGTCTGCCTGGTAACGGACGTGAGCCGTCATGTCGAGGCTCAACACCGCGTGACTGCCGCGCAGACCCAGCTGAGGCTACTCCTCGAGCAGACCGGTGATCTGGTGATGGTCCTCGACGACGGTGGGCGGGTCAAGTACTCCTCCCCCTCCGAGGAGCGGATTCTCGGCTATCCGCGCGAGCAACGGATCGGACGTAGAGCACTGGAGGTCGTTCACCCCGACGATGCCGCCCAGGTTCGAGCGACGCTGGAGCGTGTGGCCAAGTCGAGCCATCAGCCCTACCCGCTGAGGTGCCGCTTGCGCCATCTCGATGGGTCCTACCGGAGAGTCGAAGGCACGGTTGCAAACCACTTCGACGAGCCATCGTTGCAGGGGCTCGTGCTGAGCCTCCGCGATGTCTCGACAATCCATCAGACCGAAGCCGTGCACCTCGAGCGCGAGCGGCGTTATCGCCAGCTCGTCGACGACTCCCCCCATGCGATCATGATCGATGTCGACTGGCAGATCATCTTTGCCAACCGAGCCGCGGCCGAGCTCTTGGGGGCCGCTCACCCCGACGAGCTGGTAGGACGGCGGCTGCTCGACCTGGTGCAGCCCGACGCCCGCGGTCTGTTGATCGACGCCCGGCAACGAGCACAGGGTGCATCCGAGACCGTCCAGACCGAGACCCGGCTGGTGCGATTCGACGGCAGCGAGGTCGAGATCGCGACCGTCGCCCGACCGCTGCGGTTCACGGGCCGCGACGCTACTTACACACTTGCCTGGGACATCACCGACCAGAAGAGGAACGAGGAACAGCTCGCGTATCAGGCGGCACACGACCAGTTGACGGGTCTGCCGAACCGCTGGCTGCTCTTCGACCGCATCGATCAAAGCGTTGCCCGCCGTGCCCGCGAGGGAAGCGAGACGGCGGTGATGGTCGTCGACCTCGACCACTTCAAGCGGATCAACGACGAGTTCGGTCATGGTGTCGGCGACGAGATCCTCCGGGAGGCTGCCACCCGTCTCATCGGGGTGGTGCGGCCGACCGACACCGTCGCTCGGCTGGGTGGCGACGAGTTCACCATCGTGTGCGAGGTGGCCAGCCCCCAGGAAGCGGGACTCATCGCTGCACGCATCGTGTCCGAGCTCGGACGCTCGGCATCCCGCATGGGGCTGACAGTGCCGCTGGGCGCCAGCGTTGGCGTCGCGCTCTCCAGCGAGAGACGGCTCACGCCCCGTGCCCTGCTGCGAGCTGCCGACAGCGCCATGTACGAGGCCAAGCAGGCGGGGCGGGGCCAGTGGCGCGTCGCCGACGGCACCCCGGCGGACGCCCCCCGCAGCAGCCCGCACGATTGACTTCAGCGCCGCCGGCGGGGTCGGGGTCCCCGCCCGGAGCTGATCACACCTTGACCGACGCATTTGGGGGAGGACTTCAGCGCGGCCGACGGGTGGGGTCTCGCGCCGCGATGGGGAGCTCGGCCCCAGGACGTGTGTCCGGGGTGGCGGCCCCTCAGAGGACTAGCCTCTTGTCACTGTGGGTACCAAGCAGAAAACCCGCCGTGGCGAACGGCATCGTGGTTCGCCCCGGCGCCCCCAGCCGACCCCGCAGTCCTGGCTGGGCGACAACGTGGCGCGCGCCTTCGATGGCCACGGTGCCGATGTGGCCGGCCTGTTGTTGATATCGGCCGGCCTCGTCGCCGGCCTGGGCATCTATGCCGATGTGGCCGGGCCTGTCGGGCGGGTCGTCGACCACGCCGGAGGAGTGCTCATAGGCGTCCTGCGCTACCTGCTGCCCGTCGCGCTGGTCGTCGTCGGCGTGCTGCTCATCCGCGGCCCCGTCGACAGAGGCGACGGTCCAGGCGTCCGCCCCGTCCTGGGCGCGCTCCTGCTGCTCGTCAGCGTCGCCGGGTTGGCCCATCTGGCGGCCGACCCGCCACCGCTCTCCCAGGGCATCGATTCCTGGCAGGGAGCGGGCGGCCTGGTAGGTGGTGGGGTGGCGGAGCCCGCGCGGCGGGTCATGGGCTTGTGGGGCTCTTCGATCGTGTTGTTCGCGGTCGGGCTCATGGCTGTGTCGATGTTGGCGGGGAGCTCACTCCGCAGCGTCGGAGCCGGTGCGGCCGGTAGGCTGTCGCCCACCTGGAGGAGCGTCCGGGGTGTCGCAACCTCCTTGTTCAGGGTCGGTGACCGCACCGCCGACGTCGATCTCGAACCCGCCGGCAGCGCCCGTGAGGTGAGGTTGTTCGACCAGGACGCCCACAAAGCCCCCGAGCCCGCGCCGAGGGTCCTGACGGGGCGCAACCGAACCGACGACCCCGAGGCCGGCAAGCCCGCCATCACCGTTCCCTCGTATGACGAGCTCACGGAAGGCGAGCAGCTCAACATCGACCTCGGGCCTGCGGGGAAGGAATCGGTCTGGAAGCTCCCGCCGCGCAAGCTCCTGTCCCGAACCGGGGCCCAGCAGGTCGACGCGCATGAGATCGAGGAGAAGGGCCGGTTGCTCGAGGCCGCCCTCGCCGAGCACGGCGTCGAGACCAGGCTCGTGGGCATGGTGGTCGGGCCGACTGTCACCCGGTACGAGCTCGAGCTCGGGGTCGGGGTGAAGGTGAACCGCGTGACAAGTCTCCACAAGGACATCGCCTATGCGATGGCCTCCCCCGATGTCCGCATCCTGGCTCCGATCCCGGGGAGGCAGGCCATCGGCGTCGAGGTGCCCAACGTCCGCCGGCAGCTCGTGAAGCTCGCCGACATCCTCACCAGCGAGGAAGCTCACCGTGCCGTCCACCCACTCGAGGTCGCAGTAGGGCGGGACATCAACGGCAAGGCGGTCCTGGTCAACCTCGCCACCATGCCTCACCTCCTGATAGCCGGCCAGACCGGGGCCGGGAAGTCGTCGTGCATCAACTCGATCCTCACCTCGATCCTCATGCGGGCGACACCGGAGCACGTGCGCCTGATCCTGATTGACCCGAAGCGCGTGGAGCTCACTCATTACAACCGGATCCCCCACCTGCTCACCCAGGTGGTCACCAATCCGAAGAAGGCGGCCAACGCCCTCGGCTGGGCGGTGAAGGAGATGGAGCGTCGCTACGACGTGTTGTCCGAGGTCGGCGTTCGCGACATCACCGGCTACAACGCCGCGTACGACCGCGGTGAGCTGGAGCCTCAACTGGGTGAGGACACCGAATATCACCGGCTGCCGTTCATCCTGGTGGTCGTCGACGAGCTGTCAGACCTCATGATGGTCGCGGCACGAGATGTGGAGAACTCGATCTGCCGCCTCGCCCAGATGGCACGTGCGGTTGGCATACACCTGGTGATCGCAACCCAGCGGCCATCGGTGAACGTGATCACAGGGGTGATCAAGGCGAACGTACCGGCCCGGTTGGCCTTCAGCGTGTCCAGCGCCACCGACTCCAAGGTGATCCTCGATCAGTCGGGTGCCGAGCGCCTGGTCGGCCAGGGCGACATGCTTCTCCTCGGGCCTGCCTCGAGCAGCCCGCACCGCATCCAGGGTGCGTGGGTCGACGAGAAGGAGATCAACGCCGTGGTCAGGGCCTGGAGATCCCAGGCCCCCAAGGTCGAGTACGTCCCCGGCGTCGAAGGCGAGGATGGCTCACTTGCAGGCTCCGGCGGAGATCTGGTGGGTGATGACGAAGAGCTCCTCTCCGAGGCGATGGACCTGGTGGTCAGGTCCCAGCTCGGTTCGACCTCCATGCTGCAGCGCAAGCTCCGGGTCGGCTTCGCCCGGGCAGGCCGGCTGATGGACCTGCTCGAGCAGCGGGGTGTCGTCGGACCGTCCGAGGGGTCCAAGGCCCGAGCCGTGCTGATGACCGCGGAGGAACTCGACGAGATCTACCAGGGCGACCTGAGCTGATCCCGAGCCGGCCCACCGATCGGTGACGATCGGCTGCTCCCGATCTCATGACTTCCGTTCTTCGGTCGAGGAAAGGATACGCCTTGGCGGCTTCGTCCTGAGATGGCCGCCGCCACACCGCGGCGAGGGGTGTTGCCGCTACCTCGCCGCGGCGGTCGGACTGCATGAGGATCGGCCTGCAGCGGTAACGTTGGCAGCGCGATGGCGTGTCGTTTCTGGCTCGAAACTCTGGGCTGTCCGAAGAACCAGGTCGACTCGGACAAGCTCGCAGGGGCCATGCTGGAGGACGGCATGGTCCCGGCAGACGCGCCGGACGAGGCCGACCTCGTTGTAGTGAACACCTGTGCCTTCATCGAGGAAGCGCGCCAAGAGTCCGTCGAGACCATCCTGGCGCTGGACGACCTTCGCTCGGCGGGCGCCGAGCTGGTGGTCACCGGCTGCCTCGCCGAGCGCTACGGAGAGGAGCTGTCGGTGGCGCTTCCCGAGGTCGACCGGGTGGCGGGCTTCGGCGTTCCGGTCAGTCTCGGGCGACGAGCTGAGCCGGCGGTTCCGGAGCTCGATCTGCTCGAGCTCCCGAGGCCACCCGCCAACGGGCCGTGGGCCTACGTGAAGGTCGCCGAGGGCTGCGACCGGTCGTGTGGGTTCTGCGCGATTCCTTCGTTTCGGGGCCCGCAGCGGTCGAGAAGGATGGAGGATGTCCTCGCCGAGGTCGAAGCGCTGGGTGTCAGCGAGGTGGTGCTGGTCGCCCAGGATCTCGCTTCGTACGGGCGCGATCAGGGACGGGGGGAGCGGCGGCTCGTTCCACTGGTGAGAGCGGTTGCCGAACGGGTCGCGTGGGTTCGACTGCTCTACCTCTACCCGGCGGACATCACCGATTCGTTGGTCGACACGATCTGTGACACCGGTGTGCCCTATTTCGACCTGTCGCTGCAGCACGTGTCGAGAGCCCTTCTTCGACGGATGCGCAGATGGGGGGACGGCGAGCGCTTCCTCTCCCGCATCCGCCGGATCAGGCGGCGCGAGCCCGGGGCGGTCTTCCGCTCCAACTTCATCGTCGGCTACCCGGGCGAGACCGAGAGCGATCACGATCAGCTCATACGCTTCCTCGAAGAGGCTCGCCTCGACTGGTGCGGCTTCTTCGCCCACTCGGAGGAGGAGGGAACACCTGCCGCAGATCTGGATCGGAAGATCCCGCGGGCTCTGGCAGAAGAACGCCTGGCAGAGCTGAGGTCAATACAGGACGAGATCACGCGGTCCCGGCGCGACGAGCTGATTGGGGCGCCGATCGAGGTGCTCGTCGACGCCCCGGGAGTCGGGCGCAGCTTCCGTGAAGCGCCCGAAAGCGACGGCGTGGTGCATGTGCCGCATCTCCTCGAGCCGGGGGAGTTCGTTCGCGTCACCGTCACAGGTGCGCTCGGCCCCGACCTGGTCGCATCATGACGGACACCGGCTACGGACCATCGGCCCTTGCCACGCCGGCCAACGCCATCACCGTGGCCCGCCTCCTGCTGGCGCCGGTCGCGTTCGCGATGATCGTCGCCCAGCCGTCCTCCTGGCCCCTCGTAGGTCTGTGGTTCGTCCTCTCGGTCACCGATCTGCTGGATGGCTACTTCGCCCGTCGACACGGCACCACGAGGTCGGGGGCCTTCCTCGACCCGCTCGCCGACAAGGTGCTGGTGATCGGTGGCATGTCGGCCATGGTCGCAGCCGGCAAGTTCAGCTGGGCACCCGTCGCGCTGACCATCGTGCGGGAGGTGGGGATCAGCGTGTTCCGGTCCTACTGGGGACGCCGCGGGCTGGCAGTGCCGGCCCGGAGGCTGGCGAAGTACAAGACCTTCCTGCAACTCTCGGCTGTGGGGTGGGTGACGCTCCCGCTGACAACCGACCTCAGTTGGCTGTACAACAGCTTCTTGTGGGCGTCGGTACTGCTGGCGTGGGTGAGCGGGGCCCAGTACCTGCTCGACGGTGGCAAGGCAACCAGATCGATGGAGCCCGAGTGAGCCCCGGACGCGCTCCGGTCAGACGGCGGCGAGCCGGCGCTCGAAGCCGGTCTTGCGGAAGTTCTTGAGCCAGGCCAGGACCACGAGGTGCCCCTGGAACCGGCGTTTGGAGTCGCGCCACAACCGATGCCAGCGACCCCACCCTACGATCGGCCAGGCGAGGGGCAGCGAGATGGTCACGAGGCCGATGCGGGCCAGATGCAGGACCAGCGAGGTCGTCTTGAAGCGCCAGAGCCACGGGAACGCGTAGAAAGCGCGCATCAAGTTGATGGCCTCACGCTGCAGCTCTGCCGGTTCGGCTCCCTCATCGGGTTCGAACAACAGCCAGGTCCCGTCGTAGTACTCCCAGCCGAAGGGGTAGATCCGTCCCTCTTGTTCGAGGAACTCGCGGTCCTCGGTGCCCGGTAGGGGTGTGTAGAGGAGCGCTTGGAGCGTGTCGGGACGTACCCGCCGAATGAAGCGGCGGAAATGGCGTGCCCGCTCGCGAGCTGACATGCGGAGGAGCTGCGCGCCCTCCCCGGCGTGGTCACGTGCGTGCGGCGGAAGGGGGTACCCGAAGATGAGCATCATGTGCACGAAGAACCCGTGCCGCTTCCATTCCCGGCTCCATTCGAGCATCTTCGATGGCTTGAGGGGCTTGCGCATGGCTCGCAGCTCTGCGGGGATGGGGGACTCGAAGCCGATCGCCACCGTCTTGACCCCGGCTTGCCTCATGAGCTCGAGGACCTCGGGGCGCTCTGCCAGCGACAGGCGGTTCTGGGTGGTCAGATCGAGGCGTAGCTTGCGGTCCTTCTTGATCTCGGCCAGGCCCCGCAGCCAATGCTCGAAGCCCGGCAGGTCCTGCTCGGAGCGGTCGTCGATCACGAAGAAGCGCCGCGCTCCCTTGCTGGAGAGGACGATGAGTTGCTCGAGGAACCGCTGGGGCGAGATCCATCGGGCTCCGCTCTTGACGCGGCAGAACCGGCAACGGCCGTCACAGCCTCTCGTGCGCCCGACCGGGAAGATCTTGATGTTCGCGTAGCGCACGAGCGCGAAGTCGGGGTCGGGGAGGCGGTCCATCATCTCCTGAGGCACCTGGGCCTCGCCGGGATTCGAGAGGATCTCCGTTCCCCTCCGGTAGGAGATCCCCGAGATGTTCTCGAGGGAGTGCCCGTCGCGCAGGGCCGTCAGGAGCGTCCCGATCATGGGCTCGGCCTCACCGCGGACCACCACGTCGGCACCGGCTTCGAGGAAGGGCGTCGGGTTGTCCATGGCATGCCATCCGCCCACGATGATCCGTTCGGGCCGGATCTCTTCTGGCATGCTCCGGTAGGCGCGGATGAGCTCCAAGCAGCGGGGTGCAGAGCTCGTCATGCCACAGGACAAGCCGATGAAGGCGGCGTACCTCTCACGTTGAAGGGCGCCATGGTCGGGTGCACCCGAGTCGTCACGCGGGCCCTTGCGACGCGGGCTGTAGTTGTTCTCGTCGATGACTTCGGCCGAGAGCCAGGGGCCGGTGTCGTCGACGCAGGACGCTTTCGCCACCGTGGCCACCATGACCGGCCCGAGCGCCGTCGTCTTGGTGGCCTGGTAACGGTAGATGTTGTGGGGAGGGAACCGGCAGTTCACCACGCGCAGCAGCAGCGGGCTGCACGAAGCCGGGGATGGCGACCGCGGGTTGGGTGTTATGGCGACGTCGGTGATGGTCATGGGCGCTCCCGGACAGCCTGTGCTGAATCTGACTGCCGGCCGCCAAGACTAGTTACGTTGGCGAGGGAATCGAGCAATTGCGGCCGGGGAGTCTGCTATGCCTTCGTCATGCGCTGTGAAGTCGTAGCCGTCGGCACCGAACTGCTGCTGGGTCAGGTGGTGGACACCAACTCAGCCTGGATCGGCGAGCAGCTGGCGCTGGCCGGCATCGATTCGCACTTCCAGACGAAGGTGGGGGACAACTTCGAGCGGATGGTCGAGTGCCTCGGACTGGCAGTGAGCCGTAGCGATGCCGTCATCGTCTGTGGTGGGCTGGGCCCCACCCAGGACGACATAACGCGAGAGGTCCTCGCGGCGGTGATGGGGGTGGAGCTGGTCCGGTCGGCCGAGATGGAGGAGCGGATACGTTCCCTGTTCGGATCGCGCGGGCGGTCGATGCCGGAGAGCAACCTCCGGCAGGCCGACTGCCCTGCCGGCGCTTCGTTCCTGCCGGTCATGCCGGGCACCGCGCCGGGGATCCGCGCGGTGCTCGACGGCAGCCTGGTCTACCTGGTGCCGGGGGTCCCCTGGGAGATGGAGGAGATGATGCGCCAGGCCGTGCTGCCCGATCTGAGGGCCCATGCCGGCGTGAGCTCCGTGATAAGGAGTCGCGTGCTGCGCACATGGGGCCAGTCGGAGTCCGGGCTGGCGGAGATGCTGGCCGACCGGATCCATGCCCTGGACGAAGCGGGCAATCCCACGCTGGCCTTCCTGGCCAGCGGCATCGAGGGGTTGAAGGTGCGCGTGACGGCCAAGGCGAGCGACGAGGCCGAAGCGGAGCAGATGCTGCGGTCCGAGGCGGTGCGGCTCGAGGAGCTGCTCGGACCACTCGTGTTCGGTGCCGACGAGGACACCATGGAATCGGTGGTCCTGGGGCTGCTCGCGCGGAGGGGCACCACCTTGGCGGTGGCGGAGTCCATGACCGGCGGGATGATCGCCGATCGGCTGGTGGCCGTTCCGGGAGCGAGCAGGGTCTTTCGTGGCGGCGTCGTATCCTACGCCGGTGAGGTGAAGCACGAGGTCCTGGGAGTCCCGCCCGGGCCGGTCGTGACCGAAGAGGCGGCGAGGGCCATGGCAGTGGGGGTGCGTGCTCTGCTGAGGAGCGATGCCTCGGTGGCCGTCACCGGGGTGGCGGGACCCGACGAGCAGGAAGGGCGACCACCCGGCACGACCTGCATGGCTGTTGCTCTCGGCGAGGAGGTGACCTCGCTCGACATCCAGCTACCCGGAGGGCGCCAGCAGGTGCGGGAGTTCGCCACCATCTCTGTCCTCAACATGTTGAGGTTACGGTTGCTCGGCGATGAGGGTTCCGGCTGAAGGGCGGGTTGGGCTCGTGGCCGTGCGTCAGCGGCTCGCCAGCGGCAGGATTGGCCTGTGCCCCGCCTCTTCGTAGCTGTGCGGCCTCCTCCGACGATCATGCAGTTGATCGCAGCGCTGCCCCGGCCCGGGCAACCGGGCGTGCGTTACACGCCGCGGGAGCAATGGCACGTCACCCTCCGCTTCTTCGCAGAGGCCGAGTTCGACGAGGTGGATCGGGCGCTGGGCGGGCTGATGTTCGAGGAGGGTGAGGCGGTCATGGGGCCGGCGGTCCAGAAGTTGGGGCAGCGGGTGGTCGCAATCCCTGTCAGCGGCCTCGACGCGATCGCCGAAGCGGTCAACGAGGCGACCAGCGGCATCGGCTCACCGCCTGACGACAGGCCGTTCCGGGGCCACATCACGGTCGCCCGGCTCAAACGGCGCGGCTCTTGTGCGGTCGTGGGCCGGGCGATCACGGGTCGATTCCGTGTCGCGCGGCTGACGCTCGTGCGAAGCGTCCTCGGCAGCGCCGGGGCCCGGCACGAGGACCTGATGGAATACCCGAGCCGCCCGGGGTGAGTCCAGGCTGCTCACCCGCTCATTCGTCGGGTGCCAGGCGCAGCGAGGCTGAGTTCATGCAGTAGCGGAGGCCGCTCGGTTGGGGTCCGTCGGTGAAGACGTGCCCCAGATGGGCACCACAGCCTGAGCAGACGGCTTCGGTGCGGACCATCCCGTGGGAGGTGTCGGTGTTGCAGGCGACAGCATCGTCACCGAGCGGCTGCCAGAAGCTCGGCCAGCCGGTACCGGAGTCGAACTTCGTCTCCGAGGAGAACAGCGGCTCGTCGCAGACCACGCAGCGGTAGGTCCCCTCGTCCTTGCAGTCCCAGTAGGCGCCGGTGAACGCCCGCTCGGTGCCGCCTTCCTGGGTGACGTGGTACTGCTCGGGGGTGAGACGTGAGCGAAGCTCGCTCTCGGGCTCGTCTGGGGGCATGCAGCGGCTCCTCGACCCTCATCGTTCAGATGAGGAGGCTAGTCCGGTACCAGCCCGGCAGGTGCTGAAAATGGGGCAACCGCGGGCGTGGGCGCTCGACCCCGGCACCGCAGGAATCGGCGGGAGCGAATCACTCGGCTCCGGGCTGGGGAGCGCGGTGCAGCCACAGGATCACCTCGGTACGCAAGCTGTCACCGCCGGTATCGCCACGGTTCTGGCGATCCACCTCGGGACCCCCGGGGGAATCGTCCTGCCGCACGCCCGTGTCACCACCCTGCTGCCGCGCGAGCTCCTCCTCGGCGAGCAGACCGATCAACCCGCCACCGGTACGGAGGTAGTCGTCGGGCCCGAGGGGGGCACCTCGGACGCCCGGTAGCGGGAACCCGTCGCCGGCCCGGGAGTACCTCATGCTCGTGTGGCCGAACTCGTCGAGCAACGGCGGGTGCTCCACTTCGCCGAGTTGGAGGAGAACCGAGATTCCATCGCGGGTTGCAGTGCCCGAGCGGGGAGTGTCCCAGCCGACGGCGAAGCCGGCCTCGACGAGAGCCTCGGTGAGGTCGGCCTGGGTGCGTCCGGGGCCATGGGGCGTAACGAGGCGGACCGCGTCGGTTGCGGTGAAGCGTGCCTCGGTGAGCGGTAGCGGAACGAGGTGATCGGGGATCCGTACCGCTGCAAGGACCTCGGCCACGTCGGTACCCCTTCTCATGCGGGGCAGGACCGGTTCGGCGGGATCGGGGGAGAGGGCCATGTCGCTGTATCGGCACGAGGAGAGCGCGGGTTCGCGGGATGGGGTCGAAAAAGTGCTCGAAAGGCTTGAGCGAACAGGCGTTCGGAATTACGCTGGTGTCATTCGTCCGCCGGCGCGAGCACTTGCCACACACCGAGGAGACACGTTCAGGGGGTCGCCGGACGGTGCCCTGTGCAGGGTGGTGCGAACCCGGCTCGGCTTCGTTGTCACCCCTCGTCGTTATGGTCAGGTCTCAAAGCATCTGGTGGCCGGCGGGCGACCCGTGAGAACCGGTAGCGCCGCAAGCAGGTCACCACAACACAAGAGGGTCACGACACAGAAGGGAACGATGCAGTGGAGCGAGCTCGAGTGCAGCGACAGGGACTCGACGAGAGAGACAAAGCCCTTCAGATGGCCGTCAGCCAGATCGAGAAGCAGTTCGGCAAGGGCTCGGTGATGAAGATGGGCGAGAAGGGCACGATGGCCATCGAGGCCGTGTCCACCGGTGCTCTGGCTCTCGACATCGCCCTCGGCATCGGGGGGCTGCCCCGGGGTCGGGTCACCGAGATCTACGGTCCCGAGGCTTCGGGCAAGTCCACCCTGGCCATGCACGTTGTAGCCGAGGCTCAACGCAACGGGGGGATCTGTGCTTACATCGACGCCGAGCACGCCATGGACCCGATCTACGCGGCGGCCATCGGGGTCGACATCGACGAGTTGCTCATATCCCAGCCCGACACCGGCGAACAAGCTCTGGAGATCGCCGACATGCTGGTGCGCTCAGGCGCCATCGACGTCGTGGTCATCGACTCGGTCGCTGCTCTCACTCCGCGGGCCGAGCTCGAGGGCGAGATGGGCGATGCCCATGTCGGCCTGCAGGCACGCCTCATGTCGCAGGCCCTGCGCAAGCTCACCGCCAACCTCAACAAGTCCAAGACCATCTGCATCTTCATCAACCAGTTGCGCGAGAAGGTCGGGGTCATGTTCGGCTGCTTGTCATATGCGAGCCGTGTCACCCTGGCTGACGGGACACAGGAGGAGATCGGCAAGATCGTCAACCAGAGGTTGCCTGTGGAGGTGTTGTCATACGACCCGGATGTCGACCGGATCGTTCCGAAGAAGGTGACGAACTGGTTCGACAACGGACGTACTGAGGAATTCTGGCGGTTCACGGTTGCCCGAGGCAGCGGTAGCGGTCATGCCCGGTTCTCTGTCACGCGCAACCACCTGATCCGTACGCCGGGCGGGTGGCGCGAGGCCGGGGAGCTGAAGGTCGGCGACCGTGTCCTACAGGCGCTCACCCATCACCTGTCGGAGTTCCAGTGGCAGGTGATGCTGGGTTCATTGATGGGAGACGGTTCTCTCTCTCCCACACCGAGCGGCCACGGCCCCCGGTTCGGTTGGGGTCACTGTGCCGGGCAGGCCGAGTATGGGGATTGGAAGGCCTCGCTCTTCGCAAACGTCGAGATCTCCAGGTCCACGAACGCCGATGGAGCGGTGTTTCACGAGATGCATCCGTTGCCCGAACTGGCTGAGCTGCACCGCGCGGTCCACCTCGGCGGGAAGAAGGTGCTCAGTGACGACTACCTGAAGGCCCTGAGCCCGTTGTCCCTCGCCCTGTGGTACATGGACGATGGTTCGCTCACCCCGAGATCCAAGGGGGCCCAGGAGCGCACCCGTGAGGGTTCCGCCCGAGCCGAGCTCGTGGTCGAAGCAATTGAGCCGACGAGTCGTGAGCGTCTGGCCCGGTACCTCGCCGACACCTGGGACCTGCATCCCCGGCTGCGGCTGTGCGGAGAGCAGCAGAAGGCGGTACTCACGTTCAGCACGGCCGACACCGCGAAGTTGCAGGCCCTCATCGCGCCTTTCGTGCATCCTTCGATGGAGCACGAGCTCTGGCCCAGGTTCCGCGGCAGGTTTGCAGTGGAGCCTCATTTCGTTGCACCCCGATACGCACTCGTCGCGATGCCCATCGTCGACATCCGCGTGGGTCCCCCGAACGGGAGACATACGCATCGTTTCGATCTCGAAGTAGAAGGAACTCACAACTACTTCGCCGATGGGGTCATGGTTCACAACTCGCCCGAGACGACGCCGGGCGGTCGGGCGCTGAAGTTCTACTCGTCGATACGTCTCGACATCCGGCGTATCGAATCCATCAAGGACGGAGTCGAGGTGGTCGGCAACCGCACGAGGGTGAAGGTGGTGAAGAACAAGACGGCGCCACCCTTCAGGCAATGTGAGTTCGACATCATGTACAGCAAGGGCATCAGCCGCGAGGGTTCACTGCTCGACATCGGCGTCGATCTGGGCCTCGTGAAGAAGTCGGGTGCCTGGTACACCTACGAGGGCGAGCAACTCGGCCAGGGCCGGGAGAACGCCAAGACCTTCCTCGTCGAGAACCCCGAGGTGATGGTCGAGATCTCCGAGAAGGTCCGTTCAGCAGTGGGATTGGGCGGCGACGGGCGCGACGGAGCCAGCGACGGAGCCAGCGACGAAGACAGCATCGTCGAGCTGTCCGACGACGATCTGCCCATCACCCTGGACGACTGATCACCCGGAAGCACTCTGGGGAGGCTGCCGTTGCAGGAACAGGGTGCAGCTGGTTTGGCACGCACGTCCTAGGCTTGTGCGGGTGAGCAGGAAGTACTTCATCCGCACCTATGGGTGCCAGATGAACGAGCACGACTCGGAGCGAATCGCCGGACTGCTCGAGACCGACGGCATGCGGCCCGCGACACGAGTCGAGGACGCCGATGTGGTTGTGCTCAACACCTGCTGCGTCCGCGAGAACGCTGACAACAAGCTCTACGGGGCTCTGGGGCACCTCAAGGCCCTCAAGGAGCGCCGCCCCGAACTCGAGATCGCAGTCGCCGGCTGCTTGGCGCAAAAGGACCGCGAGGCGATTCAGGGGCGAGCCGGACACGTCGATGTCGTGTTCGGCACCCACAACCTCCATCGTGTCACCGAACTGCTCGAGAGGGCCCGTAGGGCCGGCCCGGTGACCGAGATATGCGACGAGGCAGAGATCGACGAGCATCGTCACTTGCCGTCGGCGGCGCCTGTTCGACGTGACCTCGGTTGGGCAGCCTGGGTCACGATCCAGACGGGCTGTGACAACCGCTGCGCGTTCTGCATCGTGCCCTCGGTGAGAGGCTCCGAGATGAGCCGTCCCTTCGGTGAGGTGGTCGCTGAGGTCGAGCGCCTCGCTGCAGAGGGAGTCAGCGAGGTCACGCTCCTCGGGCAGAACGTCAACTCCTACGGGCGAGACCTCACCGCTCGTCTGCGCGACGAGGCACCCGGCGCGGATCGCGTGCATCTTGCCGGGCACACCTGGGCCCGGGCCCAGCGCCGAACCGCCCGCCCACTGTTCGCCGACCTGCTCCGGGCCGTGGGTGGCGTGGAGGGGATCCGCCGGGTTCGCTTCACCAGCCCTCATCCGAAGGACCTGCGAGCAGACACCGTGAGCGCCATGGCCGAGACCGCCAGCGTGGTCGAGCACCTCCACCTCCCGCTCCAATCAGGGAGCGACCGGGTGCTGGCGGCCATGCACAGGGGGTACACCGCCGACCGTTTCCTCGAGCGCCTCACCGCCGCTCGCCGCCAGATCGACGACCTTGCTGTGAGCACGGACATCATCGTGGCATTCCCCGGAGAGACCCCTGCGGATTTCGAGGACACTCTCGAGGTCGTAGCGGCCGCTGAGTTCGACAGCGCATTCACCTTCGTCTACTCGCCCCGGCCCGGTACCGAGGCGGCTCGCAGGGAGGCCGACTTCATCCCGCGAGCGGTTGCGGCAGAGCGCATGGCGCGGCTCCGTGTGGTGGTGGAGCACTCGGCACTCACGCGCAACAGGCTGCGTATCGGTGCCCGCGAGGAGGTCGTCGTCGAAGGGCCCAGCAAGAAGGACTCGAGGCTGCTCGGCGCTCGAACCCGCCAGAACAAGGTGGTTCACTTCGACGCAGACAACCTCGGGCCGGGCACCTATGCGCTGGTCGAGATCAACGACGCCTCGACCCATCATCTCTCCGGTGAACTGGTAGAGGTGCTCGCGCCCCCGCGTCGCCGGGCCCGGATAGCGGTGGTGCCGGTCTGAAGGGATCGGCCGGCTCGCCTGCCGGCAGGCACCTCGCCCTCGTCGGGGTGACCGCGGTGGGGAAGTCCAGCGTGGCCTTGGAGGTGGCTTCCCGTCTTGGCGACGTGGAGATCGTGTCGATCGACTCCATGCAGGTGTATCGGGGTATGGACATCGGGACCGACAAGGTCTCGGTCGAGGATCGGCAACGGGTGCCTCACCATCTGATCGACATCCTCGAGCCCGACGAGGAGTGCTCGCTCAGTTGGTTTCGGGACCGCTTCGACATCGCTCTCGCCGAGATCGAGGGCCGGGGACGGCGAGCGCTGCTGGTGGGCGGGACTGCCCTGTACCTGCGGGCAGCGATCGACCGGCTGGAGATCCCCGGACGCTTTCCGGGGGTGCGGGCCGAGTTCGAGGGAGTCGATGACACCGAAGAGCTGCATCGGCGACTGGCTGTCCTCGACCCGGTTGCGGCCGGGAGGATGGAGCCCACCAACCGCAGGCGTGTCACGAGAGCGCTCGAGGTCACGCTGGGCTCGGGCCGGCCCTTCTCCAGCTATGGCCCCGGCTTGGACATCTACCCTGGTACCGAGTTCGGCCTGGTCGGGCTCTGGGCGCCGCTGGCGGTGGTGGATCAACGAATCGGGCACCGTTGTGCCAAGCAGTTGGAGTCCGGCTTCGTCGAGGAGGTGAGGAGCCTGGCCGGGCGTCCCGGTGGCCTTTCCCGAACGGCACGCCAGGCGCTGGGTTACAAAGAGGTGCTCGCGCATGTCGAATGCGGTCTGGCGCTCGATGAGGCGCTCGAAATGGCAGTCCGGCGTACACGACGCTTTGCCCGGCGCCAGCGTGCCTGGTACCGCCGCGACCCCAGGATCTGGTGGTACGGCCACACCGGCGATCCCGGTCGCGTGGTCGACTCGGTCATCGAGCACTGGACCGAGCTGATCGACGCAGGACACAACGACCGGGACCGTGGCGCCTGAAGCCCGCCTCAGCCGCTGTCGCCGCGCACCGTCACCCCCAGATCCCTCCATGCGGTCTGCACGTGACGTCAGCGGCCAACCCGCGAGGTGTGGAGCGGCCTGGCTTGCACCAGACTGGAACCGATGATCGTGATGAGGGAGCGAATGCATCCGAGAAGGTACCAGGCAGGAGGTCGAACGCCTCGGTGTCCCTGAACGCATCGACGAGGGAGCGAATGCATCTGAGCAAGCATCAGAGCATGGGCAACGACTTCCTGATCACCTTCGTTCCCGAGCTGCCCGCGGACCGCGAACCCGGTGACCTGGCCCGGCGATGGTGCCACCGCCGCCGGGGGATCGGGGCCGACGGGTTGATCTTCGTGACACCCGTCTCGCAGCGCTCGTCGCATCGTGCAGGAACGGCTGACATGCGCATGCACCTCTTCAACTCGGATGGGAGCGAGGCAGAGATATCGGGCAATGGCATCAGGTGCCTGGCGCAGGCCGAAGCCCTCAGGCGCGGCACCACCCACTGCGTCCTCACCATCGCGTCCGCTGGTGGTGACCGAGAAGTGGACGTGACGGGCTTTGTCGACGACCGGACCGCCCTCGTGAGCGTCGACATGGGTGCGCCCAAGCCCGGCCCCGCCATTCCGAGCGAGGTGATCGCCACCGTTCCGGGTCGAGTGGGCAGCGTCGACCTCGGTAACCCGCACCTGGTGGTCGAGGTGCGGGACCCGGACTCCGTTGTGCTCGCAAAGGAGGGTCCCGAGCTAGAGCGCCACTTCCCTGGTGGCATCAACGTGCACTTCGTACGACAGGACCGCGATGGCCACATTGACATGAGGGTTTGGGAACGCGGGGCGGGTGCCACGGATTCCTGCGGTTCCGGGGCGTGCGCTGCTGCTTCGGTGGTGCGCCTGTGGGAGCCAGGCAGCCGGATCGTGAAGGTCCGCATGCCAGGCGGCGAGGCGGAGATCACGCTGGACGAGGCCGTCACGCTCTCAGGGCCCGTCAGCTGGGTCGGCGATGTCGAGGTCCTGCTGTGAGCGATGGTGCCGAGGGAAGCTGGAAGACGCATCGCGGTGGCTTCGGGGAATACGGGGGACAGCAGCGCGCCTTCATCGAGCGGGCGTTCCGCGAGAAGATCGTCATCGTGGGGGTGGCCCTGAACGGGGCGCCCGGAGACGCCGACGCCTCACTCGACGAGCTCTCTCTGCTCATCGACAGCGCCGGTGCCGACGAGGTGGGCCGGATTGTCCAGCGTCGGGATGCCCCCGACCCTGCGTTCTACGTGGGAAGGGGTAAGGCCGCCGAGATCAAGGATCTCGCCGAGGAGACGGACTGTGACACGGTCGTGTTCGACGATGAGCTCAGCCCGGCCCAGCTGTTGAATCTCGAGCGTCTGCTGGGCCGGACAGCCATCGATCGCACTGCGGTGATCCTGGACATCTTCGCGCAGAACGCACATACCCTCGAGGGCAAGGCTCAAGTCGAGCTCGCCCAGCTTCGTTACCGACTACCTCGTCTGCGGGGCAGGGGGGGTGCGCTCAGCCAGCAGGCGGGCGGTATCGGTACGCGGGGCCCGGGCGAGACCCAACTCGAGGTCGACCGTCGGCGGATCGAGAGGCGCATCCACAAGTTGGAGGCCCAGCTGCGTGCGATAGCACGGCACCGTGATGTCCAGGCGAAGGCGCGCCGGGGCTCGCCGGTCCCCGAGGTCGCCATCGTGGGCTACACGAACGCAGGTAAGTCGACCCTGCTCAACCGGATCACCGACGCACGTGCCCTGGTTGCCAACCGGTTGTTCGCCACGCTCGACCCCACCACTCGACGCCGCGAGCTGGCTGGAGGGGAGGCGGTGCTGTTCACCGACACGGTGGGCTTCGTGGCCAAGCTGCCTCATCAACTCGTCGAGGCCTTCAAGTCGACCCTCGAAGTCGTGGTCGATGCCGACCTGTTGATACACGTGGTGGACTCGTCCGCTCCCGAACCCCAGGCGCAGATCGAGGCCGTTCACGGCGTCCTTGGTGAGATCGGCGCGTCCGATGTCGCCGAAGTCCTGGCATTCAACAAGGCCGACCTCAGCCGCGACGCTGAGCGGCTGGCCGAGAAATATCCGGTGGCCGTCGCGGTGTCGGCGCGAACGGGAACTGGCGTCGGCGAGTTGCTCGAGTTGGTGGCGCAGAAGCTGCACGAGTCTGCTGCCGAGATCGAGCTGCTCGTTCCCTTCGATCGTGGGGATCTGCTGGCGGGGCTCCACCGGGACGGCCGCGTGTTGTGCGAGGAACCACGCGAGGACGGCGTGCTGGTGCGGGTGCTGCTTGCCCGGCACCTGGCGGAGCGGATGTCGGAGTTCGTCGTGGGCACCCTGGAGGGGCAGCCGGGAGAGGAGCGGTGACGCCTGGACCGTCGAAGCTGCGCCGGGATCAGGTCATCTCGTGACGCCGAGCAGCGGCTTCGAACCACCGCCGTATCCCTACGACCGCCTCGACGATCTCCGCCGGTTGGCGGCGACACATGCCGGTGGTGTGGTCGACCTCTCGGTCGGCGCTCCGACTGACCCTCCGCCTCGGGCGGTACAGAGGTCACTGGCGGACGTGAGCGACGTCCACACCTACCCCCCGTCGATCGGTCAGGAGCAGACCCGCGAGGCCGCGAGCCGCTGGATGAGGCGGCGCTTGGGCGTGGAAGCGTCGCCCGACGATATCGCCGCGTGCGTGGGCACGAAGGAGTTCGTGGTATCGCTGCCCCGATACATGAGGCTGCGCAATCCGGAACGGGACACGGTCCTGTACCCCGAGGTCGCCTATCCCTCCTATGCGATGGGTGCGACACTTGCCGGCTGTCGGAGCGTCCCGGTTCAGGTCGATCAGCGATGGCGCATCGACGTCGCGGCCATCTCCGAGCAGGACGCAGCCAGAGCCTTGTGCCTGTGGGTCAACACACCAGGGAACCCCGCGGGAGGGCTCGACGATCTCGCCGAGGTCGCCCGTTGGGGAAGAGCCCACGGCGTGCCGGTGTTCAGCGACGAGTGCTACGTCGAGTTCACCTGGGTCGGTCCAGGCGTCGGGGAGCTCGGCCTGCCCGGCGGGACGATCGTTCGGTCAGGGCTGGATGGCGTGGTCGCGCTTCATTCGCTCTCCAAACGTTCGAACTTCGCCGGCGGGAGGTTCGGCTTCTATGTCGGGGATCCGGAGATCGTGCGATATCTGCGTGAGGTCCGCAAGCATGCCGGCTTGATGGTTCCTGCACCCGTCCAGCGAGCCGCAGTCGCGGCGCTCGATGACGATGCGCATGTCCTCGAGCAGCGCGACCGATACAGGCAGCGCCTGAGCCGCCTGGCCGAGATCCTCGTGGCGATGGGGATTCCGGCGTCGCTTCCGGAGGGAGGCTTCTACCTGTGGGTGCGGGCACCGGATGGCGACGGCTGGAGCTTGGCACGACGCTTTGCCGAGCGAGCCGGTGCGCTCGTCAGCCCCGGCGAGCTGTACGGGACTCGCGGCGCGAGGTATGTGCGTGTCGCCGCCGTGGCCGACATGGCCGCTCTGGACCTGATGGCCGAGCGCCTCGGCCCGGCGACGGGGATCTGTCGCTGATCGCCGGCCCGGTGGGGCTGCCTCGCCTGGCTGCGACGCGACCGGGCAACGGACGGCTGGCTCACGCATGTGTGACAATGCGGATGTGGTAAGCGAGCAAGGTCCGCGTCGGCTCTGGTACTGGATCGCCGGTCTGATCGCGCTGGCTGGTATCGGCAGCGCGATCGCCTGGGGTTTGATCAGCTGGAATGGCCTGGTGGAGACGGTCGATGACTTCGAGAGGATCGCCGTTCCCGGGCAGGCCCGCCTCGACTTCTCGGAGGCGACCGGCTACACGATCTACTACGAGGAGTCCGACCAGGGCCCCGAAGCCACCTACTTCGGCACGCCAGGCGTGGAGATCACCAACGTCGCCACCGCCGAGGTGCTACCGGTCTCGACCTATCTCACCGATCTCACCTACAACCTGGGCGGGAGGCGCGGTGTGGCCCTCTACACCTTCGAGGTGGACGAGCCGGGTGAGTACGAGGTGGTCGTGACCGGCGAAGCGGGGCCGAACTCCGGAGTCGAACTGGCCTTCGGGCCGGGGATCGGAGGCACGCTCGTGTGGACCATCCTGGGGGCTTTGGCGCTCCTCTTCGGTGGATTCGTGCTGGCCATCGTGGTTGCAGTGGTCGTGGCCGTCCGGCGAGCCTCGGTCCGCAGGAAGTACCGCCAGCAGGCGCTTCCACCGCCACCGTATGCACCACCGTCCCCTACGCCGGGCTGGCCGATCCCACCACCTCCTGGGCACACATGAACCCGGTCGGCAACAAACGAACGGGCATGTCGGCGCCATCGGCCCCAGACTGGAAGGGCGCGCGTGGCG
The DNA here is from genome assembly GCA_003577145.1 of Acidobacteriota bacterium. Lineage (GTDB taxonomy): Bacteria > Actinomycetota > Acidimicrobiia > Acidimicrobiales > Microtrichaceae > ATN2. The sequence continues at coordinate 160,393 of QEUP01000001.1, forward strand.
GCGGAAGGAGCGAGTGCGAAGGAGCACGACCGCGATCATGAAAGACCTCGTCGAGCTGACAGCACAGCTGGTGGACATCCCGTCGGAGAGCTTCGAAGAGACCGCCATGGCCGAGTGGATCGAGGGCTACCTGTCGGATCTTCCTTGGCTGGAGCTGACCCGCGTCGGGGACAACGTCGTCGCTCGCAGCGATCGCGGTCGCGATCAGCGTGTGATGCTGGCCGGACACATCGACACCGTACCCGCTCACGGAAACGACACAGCCAGGGTGGAGGGTGACGTGGTGTGGGGTCTGGGCAGCTGTGACATGAAGGGCGGGTTGGCCGTGATGCTCGCGCTCGCCAGGGAGCATCAGACCCCGGCGCTTGACGTCACGTATGTCTTCTACGCCCGCGAAGAGGTGGGAGCCACCTATTCGGGCCTGGGTGAGCTCTACGAGCACCGACCGGACCTCCTGGTGGCGGACGCTGCCATCCTGGGTGAGCCCACCGCGGGTCGCTTCGAGGCCGGCTGCCAGGGATCGGTGCGAGCCGAGATCCGGATCAAGGGCAGGAGGGCCCACACCGCACGGCCGTGGCGAGGCCGAAACGCCATCCACCGGCTCGGCGATCTGCTGGCTGCGCTCGAGCGATACGAGCCCCGCCGGCCCGAGATCGGCGGGTGTGAATACCGCGAATCGGTCCAGGCGGTAGCCATCGAGGGTGGCGTTGCCGGCAACGTCGTCCCGGATCTCGTGACCATACGCGTGGTGCACAGGTTCGCTCCCGATCGCAGCGTCCGTGAGGCCGAGGACGCGCTACGTGACCTGATCAAGGCACACCTCGAGCCCGGCGACGAGTTCCATGTCGTCGATGTCGCCTTGGCTGCCCCGCCGGGGCTGTCGCATCCGCTGTTCCATGGTCTGATCGAGCGGAGCCGACTTGACGTGGTGGCCAAGTTGGGCTGGACCGACGTGGCTCGATTCGCCGAGCATGGCGTACCCGCCATCAACTTCGGTCCCGGTGACCCGCTGCTGGCTCACACGGCCGAGGAGCGGGTGGAGAGGGAGAAGCTCGAGGGCGTGTACACGGTACTGGAGGAACTCCTTGGCGAGCAGAGATGACGCTGGTGTAGCCGCCTTCGGCGTTGGACTGGCGACGGTGTCGCTCAACGGGCGCGTGCTCGACACCTACTACCCAGCCCCCCACCTGAGCGAGGCGTCCACCGCCGCGGCGATCATGGCCGACGTCTGCGGTCATGGGCCGGGTTCCGGGACATGTGACCTGGGTGGCGAAGCACTGGTGGCCGCGGTCGAGGCACTGGAGGGATCGGGCGACTCTGTAGGTGGCGAGGTAGCGACCGTGCTCTCCGCGTTCGCTCGACCCCTCCAACACGAGTCTCCGCTGCCAGTTCGACGCTCGGCGGTCGTGACGTTCATAGACGATCTGGGTTCGGCACCCCTCGATGCACACGACGTGTACCTCCGGCTCCACCTGCTTTCGCACCGGCGGCTACGCCCCCACGGCTGCAACCTGGACGGCGTGTTCGCGCTGCTGAGCAACGTGGTCTGGACCGATCTCGGTCCCGCCGATCCCGAGGGGTTCGAGGCTGTGCGGTTGGAGCTGAAGGCGCGGGGCCTGCCCTTGCAGGTGAGCTGCGTGGACAAGTTCCCCCGGATGACGGACTACGTGGTGCCGTCAGGGGTGAGGATCGCCGACGCTGACCGTGTGCGGCTCGGGGCGCACCTGGCAGAGGGCACCACCGTCATGCACGAGGGGTTCGTGAACTTCAATGCCGGCACTCTGGGACGAGCGATGATCGAAGGAAGGATCAGCGCCGGCGTGGTGGTGGGCGACGGGTCGGACCTCGGCGGGAGCTCATCGATAATGGGAACGCTCTCGGGTGGCGGTACCGAGGTGATCAGGGTGGGCGAGGGATGCCTGCTGGGTGCCAACAGCGGCATCGGTATCTCGCTCGGGGACAACTGCGTTGTCGAGGCAGGTCTGTACGTGACAGCGGGCACCCGGGTGAAGCTGCCCGGAGGTGAGGTGGTGAAGGCCATCGAGTTGAGCGGTCAGGACGACCTGTTGCTCCTCCGCAACAGCGAGACGGGCGCGGTGGAGGCCCGGGACCGCAACGCGAGACGGGTCGAGCTGAACGCCGAGTTGCACGCGCAGGAGTAGCGCAGATCAGCCGGCTTTGCCAGGAACCCGCCAGTCCGGGAGGTCAGATGCGGCGGAGCACCGTCACCACCTTGCCGTAGACGACGACCCGTTTCGGTTCGTAGACGAGCGGCTCGAAGTCGGGGTTGGCGGGGGTGAGGGTGATGAGTCCGTCGGGCGAGCGGCTGAAGTACTTGACCGTCGCCTCACCGCCGGGGATCCCGGCCACGACCATCTCGCCGTTGTTGGCGTCTCTCTGCGCCCGGGCCACCACGTAGTCACCGTCGAGGATTCCTGCCTCAACCATGGAGATCCCGCGCACGCGGAGCATGAAGAGCTCACCCTGACCGGTGAAGTCGGCCGGGAGTGGTAGCACCTCCTCGATGTTTTGTTCCGCCAAGACGTCGGTGCCGGCGGCGACGTCACCTACGAGTGGAACATGCCGTACCGGCCGGCGGTCGACCGCGGCGCCCGAGGACGGGTCGTAGCGGACCTCGATGGCACGCGGCTTGGTGGGGTCGCGCTTGATGTACCCGAGCTTCTGGAGTGCTGAGAGGTGAGTGTGTACCGTCGACGGCGAGGTCAGGCCTACGGCCTTGCCGATCTCGCGCACCGAGGGCGGGTAGCCCCGCTCGTTGGTCGCCTCCTCGATGTAGTCGAGGATCTGGCGTTGGCGCTCGGTGAGTTTGCTCTCGGTCATTCTCTCTCCCTGGGGGGTCGGGGAGGGCACCTGAGCGCTGCCGGCGACGGGCACGATCATGGCGCTACTCCGCTGAGGGGTGAGCAGAACGGGGATCGACAGCCGGCGCCACCGGCTCTCGCTCTCACGAACATGCGTACGAGGTTAGCAGTCAGGCAATCCTGCCACAAGAACACCTGTTCGAGATTTTCCTTGACTCCGGAGCCGGCTGCATGGTTCGATCATGGGCGAACAGGCGTTCCCGGTCTGTCGAATCCATTTTCGGCCCAACCAGACCTCCCGGGACGGTCCCGGCTCGAGGGCCGCCGCCTCGCCGGGATGTCACACCCTTCAGGGAGAATCGCCTCATGGTTGCAGTAGCGCATCCCTCGCCGAGTAACGGCCCCCGACAAAGACCCCACCTGGTCGCCGTGCCGAGCGGGTCGTTGGCACCACGGCGGCCGGCATCGCCGTATCGGCGCCGCCGGCTCATCGCCTTGCTGCTCGTGGCAGCGGTCACGGTGGCCGGCTACGCCGGCCTCAAGGGGGCGGTCGGCTCGTTGGCGCCGGATCCTACCGTCCCGGCCTCTCCCGGGCCGCGCACCGGCGGAGCCGCAGCAACGCATGTGGTCCGGCCCGGTGACACGCTGTGGGCCATAGCCGAGGACATCGCCGCCGGTCGCGACGTTCGTGTCGTGGTCGATGCGCTGGCCGAGGCACACGGCTCTGCGGAGCTGCAGGTCGGCGAGGTGGTTCAGATCCCGGCCGAGCTGTTGCCCTGACGCCGATCGCGCAGGTAGCGGTAGAACAGGACACCGTCTTCGGCCAGCACGCGGTCGAGTCGCAGGCGGCGAGGTTCGGGGCGGGCTCCGGCCACTATCCGCTTGGAATCACCTCCGACCAGGAGGGGCGCAGATGTGAGACAGATCTCGTCGAGGAAGTCGCCCTCGACCAGTTGTCCGAGCAGGCTGGGGCCTCCCTCGCTCAACAAGGTCGTGACGCCCGCATCCCTCAGCCGGCGCAGGGCCCATCCGATGTCCACCGTGTAGTCGCCGGTCTCGACGACCTCGGCGACCTGCTCGGCGCGGGCACGCAGGCCCGCCGGGGCCGACGCCGCAGTGAAGATCATGGTTTGGCGAGGAGCCACCCGGAACAGCTCGGCGTCGAAGTCCAGGCGCAGGCTCCCGGTCACGATCGCCAGGCGAGGGAGGCGACGCTGACCCCGTTCTGAACGCCGCCGCTGCGAGGCCTCGCTCAGGCGGGGGGGTCCGTATCGCTCACTGCGAACGGTGCCTCCCGCGACGAGGATCGCATCGGGGACCGCACGGATGGCGGCGAAGACGAAACGGTCAGCCGCGCCCCCCAAGGGCCCCGAAACCCCGTCCAGCGCAGTTGCCCCGTCCACCGACGACACCATGTTGGCGAGGACCCAGGGACGGTCGGGCGGGGCGGGACGCTGGTCGGCCGCGTAGACGGCTTCCACGTCGACGGTCTGCACCGGCTGCGGGTAGAGCTGTTGCATCGGACCGGACGCTAGTCCTGATCATTCACGGTGAGGGGGCCGGGAAGCGTCAGGGGCTGACAACAGGACTCCGGAGGGCGGTGTTCGATAGCGCTGACTGAGGAGTGCTCGGAGATTTTCTTTCGGCGGACCGGACCGCAGCGTGTCCACAGGCGGTCAGAGCCTGTGGACGGCGGTTGCCACGCTGCGGAGCGATCGCGGGAGGAAATCCCGCTTCACGCGCGTTCCAGGGGTTGCGGGGCAATTCGGGGCACCGCGGGCTGGAGGCGCACAACGGTGCCTGTGGACGGTTTGTGGGCAACGGGGGCCAAATCCACAACCTCGTCCTCTTTTGTCCCACAGGCTGGCGTCTTTAGATTGCTGACTTGCCAACGGGCCGTGGCGCGGGCGATCGGAATGGTGGCTGGCGTCTCGTCTCATGGCAGGCTGGGACGACTCCTGGGGGTCCAGTCGTGTGCCCACCGGCGTCAGCCGGCGGACGCACAACGCACCTTGCCTCCGCCTGGTCGTCCGTGCTGCGGAACCGGTGGCCACCGCGGGCAACCGCGCGAATTACGATGGTGTAAGTACACTTCCATCGAGTGGCGCAGATGCGCTGGTGAGGAGACCTTTCTCGATGTCGTTGGCACCCGAGCAGATAGCAGTCGGACTCCGTAGGTACTTCACCAGGGAGGGAGTGCATCCCTACGACGAGGTGGAGTGGGAGAGGCGAGATGCTCGTATCGTCAACCATCAGGACGGCTCGATCGCTTTCGAGCAGACAGGTGTCGAGTTCCCCAAGTCGTGGTCGCAGAACGCCACCAACATCGTCGCCCAGAAGTACTTCCGCGGGGCGCTGGGCAGCCCCGAACGTGAGAGCTCCCTGCGTCAGGTCATCGACCGGGTAGCCGACACCATCGCCGCTTGGGGCAGCCGCGACGGCTACTTCGCCGACGACGACGAAGCCGGCATCTTCGCCGCTGAGCTGAAGGCGCTGCTGGTCGAGCAGCGGGCAGCGTTCAACTCACCAGTCTGGTTCAACATCGGCGTCGAGGGAGTGCGCAACCAGGCGTCGGCCTGCTTCATCCTGTCGGTCGCAGACACCATGGCATCGATCCTGAACTGGTATGCCGAGGAGGGCATGATCTTCAAGGGTGGGTCCGGCGCGGGTGTGAACCTGTCGAACATCCGGGCGTCGTGCGAACAGCTGCGTGGTGGCGGCACCGCCAGTGGACCTGTGAGCTTCATGCGGGGGGCTGACGCGTCCGCCGGCACCATCAAGAGCGGCGGTACCACTCGCCGAGCCGCCAAGATGGTCATCCTCGACGCCGGCCACCCCGACGTCGAGGAGTTCATCTGGTGCAAGGCCATCGAGGAGCGCAAAGCCCGTGCCCTGCGCGACGCCGGGTTCGACATGAACCTCGACGGCTCCGACGGCTTCTCGGTCCAGTACCAGAACGCCAACAACTCGGTACGCGTCACCGACGAGTTCATGCAGGCGGTCCTGGAGGACGCTGCTTGGCCCCTGACGGCGGTGACTACTGGCGAGGTCGTCAAGAACCTGCCTGCGCGGGCACTCATGCGGCAGATTGCCGAGGCGGCCTGGGAGTGCGCTGACCCGGGCATCCAATTCGACACCACGATCAACCGCTGGAACACCGCGGCGTCCACCGGGCGCATCAACGCGTCCAATCCGTGCAGCGAGTACATGCATCTCGACAACTCGGCGTGCAACCTCGCCAGCTTGAACCTGCTGCGGTTCCTGCACGGCGACGAGTTCGACTCAGAGGGCTTCTGCCATGCCGTCGAAGTGGTCTTCCTGGCGCAGGAGATCCTGGTAGGGAACGCCGACTACCCGACCGAAGCGATCGCCGAGAACGCCCGCCGCTTTCGCCAGCTCGGCCTGGGGTACGCAAACCTCGGGGCTCTCCTGATGGCGCTGGGCCTCCCTTATGACTCCGAGGAAGGCAGGGCCTGGGCGTCGGCGATCACTGCTCTCATGACCGGCCACGCGTATGCGACCTCAGCCCGGATAGCCGCTCGAATGGGTCCATTCGCCGGCTTCAGCGACAACACCCGCCCGATGCTGCATGTCCTGGACATGCACCGGCGGGAGGCGGCCGCAGTCAACGAGGAACTGGTGCCCGCCGGCTTGTTGAGCGCCGCCCAGGAGGCCTGGGACCACGCCTGCGAGATGGCCGCTCGATACGGAGTACGCAACTCGCAGGCCAGCGTGATCGCTCCCACGGGGACGATCTCGTTCATGCTCGACTGTGACACTACGGGTATCGAGCCCGACCTCTCCCTGGTGAAGACGAAGAAGCTGGTCGGTGGCGGCCAGATGGCCATCGTCAACCAGACCATACCGAGGGCGCTGCAGCGGCTCGGCTACGCCGACGAGCAGACGGCGGAGATCGTCGCTCACATCCACGACCACGGGACCGCGCTGGGGGCGCCGCATCTGGCTGCGGAGCACATGCCGGTGTTCGCCTGCTCCATGGGCGAGAACCACATCCACTATTCGGGCCACATAAAGATGATGGCGGCGGTCCAACCCTTCATATCCGGCGCCATATCCAAGACGGTCAATCTGCCGGAGGCCATGTCGGTCGACGACATCGAGGTCCTCTACCTCGACGCCTGGCGGCTGGGCCTGAAGGCCCTGGCGATCTACCGGGACAACTGCAAGGTGGCCCAGCCGCTTTCGTCGGGCTCGGGCCGCACGGCTGCTGGGCAGTCCGGTCGAGACGAGACGGCCGGCCCAGAGGCAGAGCGGGTGGTCGAACGGATCGTCCGGGAGCCGATTCGCGAGAGGCTGCCGCGCCTGCGCACCTCGCGAACCTTCGAGTTCCGCGTCGCCGACTGCAAGGGCTTCGTCACCGTGGGCGAGTACGAGGACGGGCGGCCCGGCGAGCTTTTCATCCGCGTCTCGAAGCAGGGCTCCACCCTCGCCGGGATCATGGATGCCTTCGCCATCTCGGTGAGTCACGGTCTGCAGTACGGGGTTCCGCTGCGAGCGTTCGTGGAAGCCTTCACCGGCATGCGCTTCGAGCCCATGGGCATGACCGACGATCCCGAGGTGCGCATCGCGTCGAGTCTCATCGACTACCTCTTCCGACGCCTGGCGCTGGAATACCTGAGCTACGAAGAGCGCGCCGAGTTGGGGATACTGAGCGTCAGCGAGCGGACCCAGCCGACTCTTCCCGGCGTCGAGGAGTCCAGCGTCGAGACCTCCCAGGGCCATGACGTGGTCCCAGATCCACCCTCGATCCCCTCGGCGAGCCACTTCGAGGCAGCGCTGGAGATCTCCCAACCCATACCCGAACCCAACGCGCCGTTGTGCATGCAGTGCGGCGTACGCATGCTGCGAGCCGGATCGTGCTTCGTGTGCGCCGATTGCGGGTCCACCAGCGGCTGCTCGTAGCTGAACCTGAACTCCCCACCACCTACACGGGACCGGCGAGGGGCCGCCAAGGCCCCTCGCCGGTCCTTGGGTGAGTTCCCCGACTTGGGACCGCGAAGTCGAGCCGAGCGCGACCGATCGATCCAGAACGGCAAAGGGCCGGGTGCCTGCGGTGTTGGTGACGTGTCGCTGCCGGTTCACGGCACCGACACGAACCTGGCAGACTCCACGATCGTGGCGGCGTTACCTCGGCTGATCCTCGATTGTGATCCCGGTCATGACGACGCCTTTGCCATCTTGGTGGCGGCAGCCTTTGGTGAGCTGATCGGGGTGACGACGACCCACGGCAACGTAGGCGTCGAACTGACGACGAACAACGCGTTGACCGTCATCGAGATGGCCGGGCTCGAGGTTCCCGTTCACAAGGGCATGTCCCGACCGTTGCTCGCTCCATTGAGGAACGCTACGAGGGTTCACGGCGAGACGGGCCTGGCCGGGGCCCGCCTGCCCGCCGTCGCGACCGAGGCTGCTTCCACCGACGCGGTCGGGTTCATCATCGGAACGGTCCGAGAGACCGAGGACGTGTGGCTGGTTGCCACGGGACCATTGACGAACGTAGCGGCGGCGCTACGGGCGGCACCGGACCTCTCGGAGCGGTTGGCGGGCATCTCGTTCATGGGCGGATCGGCTGGGTGTGGAAACGTCACCGCGGTGGCCGAGTTCAACCTGGCGGCCGATCCCGAAGCCGCCGCGATGGTCATCGCAAGCGGGGTGCCGGTGATCAAGATGGTTGGTCTGAACCTCACCTACCAGGTGCTGGTCGGGGCCGAGACGATCACCCGGCTCAGGGCGGTGGGGGGCGGCCTCTCCGAGGTCACTGCTGACCTGATAGCCCACTATGCAGGCGTCTACGACGAGCTCTACGGATGGCGCGGGGCGCCGATGCACGATCCTTGTGCAGTTGCAGGCGTGCTCATCCCCGAACTGATCGGCTACGAGCGACGCTGGGTCGAAGTCGAGCTGAGGGGTGAGCACACCCGCGGCATGACCGTCGTCGACGAACGACCGCGACTCGACTTGACCCAGTCGAACCTCGAGGTCGGCTACACCGTTGACGCCGAGCGCATGCGAGACGCGCTGGTCGAAGCGGTGGCCAGGTTCAGCTGATGGTGGGCGATCGCCTCGATGTGATGGTGGTGGGAAGCTGCAACCTCGATCTGGTGGTGGATGTCGACCATCATCCCGGGCCTGGTGAGACGGTGTTGGGGGGAGAGCTGGCTCAGCATCCGGGCGGCAAGGGTGCCAACCAGGCGGTGGCCGCCGCCCGGCTGGGAGTCAGGACCGGCATGGTCGGCTGCGTCGGTGAAGACGACGCAGGACTTCTGCTCCTCGATGAGTTGCGCAGTGCCGGGGTGGACACGCTTGGTGTGAGGCGTGTCGCCGCGACGCCTTCCGGAGCAGCGTTCATAGCTGTCGACCGTGCAGGGGAGAACACCATCGTGGTGAGTCCCGGGGCGAACAGCTGTCTAGAGTCCGGGGAGGTCGCCGCGGCTGTCGAGGAGAGACCGGCCGCTGTCCTGCTGGTGCAACTCGAGATCCCCGAGTCTGCCGTAGAGGCTGCGGTCCGCAGCGCGGGAGGGATGGTCGTGCTCAATCCTGCGCCGGCGCGGTTCCTGCCCACCACGGTTGTGGAGCAGGTCGATGTGCTCGTCCCCAACCAGCACGAACTGGCTGCCCTGACCGATCGACCAGCGCTGCATTCGATCCATGACATCGTCGATGCCGCGTTGCAGTTGCCGGCGGGCTCGGTCGTGGTGACGCTGGGCGCGAGCGGGTCGGTGGTGGTCTCCGGTGGCGACTGGCTGCATGTGCCCGCCGCGGAGGTCGTACCGGTCGACACGACCGCGGCCGGGGACGCGTTCTGCGGGGCATTGGCGGCGAGCCTGTCGAGAGCCCGGTCGCTGGAGGAGGCAGTCCAGTATGCCAATCGGGCGGCAGGTGTCGCAGTGTCACGCCACGGGGGTCAGCCGTCGTTGCCCACGCCGACCGACCTGCCGTCGTGAAGCACGCGGGTCACCCCGATCGGGAGACACCCCGGTTATCGTCTGGGAGGTGCCGGACCCGACGACAACCCAGCGCCAGGCGTTCCCGGGGCGGACGCCGACCGAAGGGTCGGTCGCGACGGGGACCGGCCTGGCGGTCGAAGGCGGCCGGGGCGCCTGGCGCCACCTCACCGCGTTCGTGGCCTACCTCCGCTACCTCACGGGGCCGCGCTCGGGCCAGGTCACGATTGCCAAGGTGAGCCTGGGGGTCGCCAGGCTCCACGAAGCCGGCCCGATCACCTACGTGTCACGCCAGCTCGTCAACGCGCTGGGTGTGAGTCCCGACGAGATCCGGCGAGTCGAGGAGGGCGTCCTTGCAGCACGGGACCTGCCTGACGCTGCGGCGGTTGCCTATTCGAGGTCGCTGGTCCGCAGGCGGTTCGCGGCGGTGCCGGAACTCCGCGACCCGTTGCTTCGCTACTTCAGCCAGGGCGAGATCGAACGGCTCGAGCAGGCCGCTGAAGCCATCAGCGCCTCCTGTCGAACTGGTTGGTCGCTGCCGGCCTTGCGTGACCGGTTCGCCGGGGACCGCCTGTCCGGTAGGAGGTTCTCGGCTGAGCTGGCTGCAGCAGCGGTTCACCTGTTGGGGCTCGGCCCGCTGGTGGTTCGCGTGTCGTGGCTCAGGCGGCGCTCGCCGCTCTCCCTACTTCGGGAATACCGGTCCGCACGCGGGGCCGTCTCGCGGGTCATCGATCTGCGGCTTCCCTCCGGCGAGAGCGGGTAGCAGGCGTCCCGTCCGCTCGATGTAGGCCCGGTACTCGGGGTGGATCTCCTCGAGGCGTGCCTCCTCGTACCTGGTCTTCAGCTCATAGAAGGCCACGAGGACCGACCAGAGGGTCAGGCGCCACCACACGCCGGTGCACAAGACGAAGCCCAGGTAGGCGAGGATCACCCCGCCGTACACGGGGTGGCGGACCCTGCGATACGGACCACCGGTCACGAGGCGCCCACTGGCGTTCGGCATGGGCGATGGAGTGAAGGCCGCGCCCAGACACAGCCCCGCAGCAATCGCTGTGGACAAGCCGACAGCGAGCATCGTCACCCCGAGCGTGGCCGACCAGGCACGCACCGGGAACCGCGGCCCACCGTCGATGACCACGATCGCCACCAGCAGGGCGATCTGAACCGTGACCCATTCGCCGGGACGGACCAGACTCAGCGTTCGCGACAGCCGGGTGCTCCGGGGGGTTGACGCCTGTGCCGACCTGCCTGCTCGGTCCTGGTGCTCCACAGCGTCCTATCGGCAGGTGGTGGCCCGCGGGCAAGCCCTGCAGGCTCTCCTCGCTCGTGGGCAAGTGCTGTGACGCACGGCACGCCCGAAGGCGCGCCGTGACAGCGTTGGTTGCATCCGGCGCGCAGACCGCTCGGGTTGGACTGGTCGCAGTGCTCGACTTCTGGCATCTTGGGCGTTGACGTTCGAGCCTTGGTAGTCGAAGAGGAGCAAAGGTGAGCTTCGACGTGGGAGATCGCGTTGTCTATCCGCACCACGGTGCGGCAGTGATCGAGAAGAAGGAGAAGCGCAAGGCCTTCGGCGAGGTGAAGGAATACCTCGTCTTGAAGATGGCCCACGGCGACCTCACCCTCTCAGTCCCGGTCAGCATGGCCGAGGAGGTCGGCATGCGTCCGCCCATAGGTGAGGAGGAAGTCCAGGACCTCTTCGAGTTGCTGGCCAAGAAGGACGTGCGGGAACCGGCCAACTGGAGTCGACGCTTCAAGAACCACCAGGAGAAGCTCAAGTCGGGTGACGTCTACCAGGTCGCCGAGGTGGTCAGGAACCTGGCGCTGCGCGACCACTCGAAAGGCCTGTCTGCCGGCGAGAAGTCGATGTTCATCAAGGCCCGCGGTGTGCTCGTCTCCGAGCTGAGCTTCGCCCTCGATGTCTCCGAGGACGAAGCTCTCGCCGAGGTCGAGGATCAACTGGCGCTGGGCTGACCGACCAAGCGCTGCTTGCAGCTGCGAATCGATCACCCCTGGAGGGTCGGCAGTTCGACTCTGCCTGGGCTGACCGACCAAGCGCTGCTTGCAGCTGCGAATCGATCACCCCTGGAGGGTCGGCAGTTCGACTCTGCCAGCGCTGACCGACCAAGCGCTGCTTGCAGCTGCGAATCGACCGAGGCTGTCGCGCCGGGAGACCCCTATCGCCGAGCTGCGCCTGGCTCGACACGGCGCCCTCACAGCGGGGCGCCGCCTCCCTGTAGCCGCTCCTGGTATGCAGACCGTAGGTCTTGATCACGGTAGTGGCTGCCGTCGGCGTGCGATCTCCCGTCGTCCCGCTTCAGTGGCGGGATCAGGATCGGCGGCGATGGGATCGCCGGGCGGGTGTCCCTCCGCACCCTCACCGGACCGAAGCGTCCGGAGCGTGTCCAGCAGGATGCGCAGATCCAGCGCAGGGGACTGGTGATCTACGTACTCCAGGTCGTGTTCGATGCGCTCGGCCCAGGTGAGGGTGTTCCGGCCCCTGACCTGTGCCAGGCCGGTGAGCCCCGGCCTGACGGCGTGCCGTCGACGCTGCCTCTTCTCGTAGCGCTCGACTTGATAGGGAAAGGTCGGGCGGGGCCCGACGATGCTCATGTCCCCCTTCAAGACGTTGATGAGCTGAGGTAGCTCATCGAGCGAGCTCCTCTTCAACCAGCGACCTACCCGGGTGCTGCGGTTGAGCTCGGGGGAGTCAGGGTTTTGACCGAGGACCATGGTGCGGAACTTGTAGATGTGGAACTCGCGCTCACCGAGGCCCACACGCTGTTGGCTGTAGACGACCGGTCCGCGGCTCGTGAGACGGATGGCGAGCGCGCAGACAAGGGCGACAAGCAGTGCCGGCACGGCGACGACGGCGAGCAGCGCCAGGTCGAAGAGTCGCTTGCCCCGGTACGGCCGGTCCCGTCCGGTCACACCCAGCCGCACGAGTTGTGCTTGATTCACCCGGTCGGGCCCCCGGCTCGCGGCGTTCAACGGCTCCATCCCTGGGCGATGTTCTCGCCGCTGTCCCGTTCTCGTACGGCCTGCTTGAAGCCGACCTCCTCGGCTCGGCGCTTGAACCACTCCCCCTCGGGGGTGTGGCGGGTGATGCCGTCGAAGAGCGTCGCCAGCACTTGGGTCTGGTTGAGGCCCATGGCCTCGATCGCATGGTTGACCATGAGCTTTTGCATCATCAACTGGTTGCGGGGAACGCCCTTCACCCGGTCGGCGATCTGCGCCACTCTCGCGTCGAGGTCATCGGGCGGCACCGCCTCGAGGACCAGGCCGATGTCGGCCGCTTCGCGTCCGGTTATGAGGTCCCCGGTGAACAGCATGCGCTTGGCGCGCTCCGCGCCGATCCGGTAAGCCCACATGGCGGTTGTGGGGCAGCCCCAGACACGAGCCGGTGGGTACCCGATCATGGCGTCCTCAGCGATCACGACGAGGTCGCAGCACAGCGCGATGTCGCTGCCACCTGCCACTGCGTAGCCGCGTACCTTCGCGATGGTCGGCTTGTGTGACCTCCACAGGGACATGAAGTCGATCGTGTTGCGGTGCATCATCGTGAAGTCGAGCATCGGGTCCCACGGAAGCTCTGCGCCGTCCTCGGAGCGGGCGGCGCCTTGGGTTCCGCCTGTGCCGGCGATCTCGGCGAACGCCTGGAGGTCGTAGCCGGCGCAGAAGGCCCTGCCTGCACCGGAGACGACGATGACGTGGACCCCGCGGTCGCTGTTCGCCAACTCGACCGCCGCGGCGATCTCGGCCGGCATGGAGAGATCGATAGCGTTGAGTCTGTCGGGGCGGTTGAGCGTGATGGTCGCCACACGATCGTCGACCTCGTAGGTGATGCTGTGAAAGCTCATGACCGTGTTCGCCTCGCCTCGCCTCGTCGACTGGGTTCGGTGGACCAAGAGCACCTTAGGTCGGACCCTCGCTAGTGTCCTGCCAGACCGGATCGACCGGGATCGACAAGCGGGAAGCTCGAGTTCGATTGTGATGTCGTTGAGGCGACGCATGCGAGGGCACCGGTGGCTGTCCGAGGTCGCCGAGGTCACTGGTGACATCGGCCGTGACTGGAAGGCGGATCGGGTCAGCTCGCTGGGTGCCGAGATCGCGTTCTGGGGTGTTCTCGCCATCTTCCCAGCGCTCCTGGCGGTCACCGCGATGATCGGAAGTCTCGAGACGATCACGGGCGCTGGTTTCGCCGAGCAGGCCCGAGAGACGATCACCGAGGGACTCGACCGGCTCTTCGGCGGCAACGAGGCGGCCATGGCACCGTTCCTGGACATCCTGAACAGCTCGAATGCCGGGGTGGCTGTCGTCGGTCTCGTGGGTGCCCTCTACACGACCTCTCGCGGTGTCGTGGCAGCAATCAACGGCCTGACCGTCGTGTACGACGTGCCCGAAACCCGATCGTGGCTGCGTCTGCGCCTGCTGGCCTTCGGGCTCTCATTCGCGGCGGTGGTCGCCTACGTGCTGGTGCTGGCGGTGTTCATCCTGGGTCCTCTGCTCGGGCTCGCCGACGACGTCGACAGCGGTGCCTCCCAAGCCGTTTGGTCCTGGGTGCGCGGGCCGTTCCTCGTCGTGGCTCTCGCGGTGGGCGCCGCCACGCTCATGCACATGGCGCCGAGCCGGCGCAGCCCGTGGCGCTGGGACCTGCCGGGAGCGCTTCTCTCAACCGTGTTCTGGGGGTTGGCAGTGGTCGGATTCCGCATCTACATCACGGTCGCGAGCAGGGGCAACGAGGTCTACGGCGTGATCGGGGGAGCGATCACCTTGATGCTGTTCATGTACATCATGAGCATCGGCCTGCTCGTCGGGGGCGTGCTCAACTCGGTCCTCATTCGCCGCTACGGCCCGGTTCGGCCTACCGGCTCCGGCTAGGTACCATCAACTGGTCGAGGCGGACCCGACACCTCATGGGGGAACCAATGGTGGCACCTGAATCCAACAGCCTCCGGTTCGAGGCCCCCCACAGGCCGGCGTTCGTGCGGATCCTCAACGAGGTGGGCCGACGGATCGAGGCGCTGGGCCTGAACCCCTTCGAGATCGACGAGTCGCGTATTACCGCGGCAGTCGAGAAGCAGACCGGTCTGCACGACTTCGGCGAGGACCTCTACCGCCAACCGATGAGAGTGCTGATCGACTCGTTCAACAGCGAGGCGCGGCTGAACCCGCTGGGTCGGTACTTCGCCCGGGGCTTTGTGCTGGCTGCTCTCAGGAACCGACTCCAACTCCAGGACTGGTGGACCCGCCATCCGGAGATCCTCGATCAGCCGGTGGTGAGACCCATAGTCGTGATCGGGCTGCCACGGACAGGGAGCACTCTCCTCCAGAACCTGCTCGCTCAGGACCTGCACAACCGCTCTCTGCTCGGGTGGGAGGCCTCGTTTCCGACACCCCCCCCGGAGCGGGAGACCTACCTCACCGACCCCAGGATTCGACGCGTGGAGATGGTGTCGAAGGTCGTGGACTACCTGTCACCCGCGGCGCGGGGGCTCCACCCGGTAGGTGCGACGATGCCGACCGAGTGCGTCACCTTGTTCGCCAACAGCTTCGGCAACATGGACATCTCGGGCATCAACTGGGTTCCCAGCTATCTCGACAACTGGCTGGCAAGCGACTTGACGCCTCACTACCGGTACTTCAAGAAGCAGTTGCAGCTACTCCAATGGCAGAACCCGCGGGAGCGTTGGTCCCTGAAGACGCCGGCGCACCTGTTCGCCCTCGACTCGCTGCTGGAGGTCTTCCCCGACGCCTGCGTCGTGCAGACCCACCGCGACCCCTCGCGGGTCATCGGGTCGTTCTGCAGCCTCGCAGCCACCCTCTACGCGATCGGCAGCGACGAGGTCGACGTCGATGCGCTGGGAAGGGCGTGGTGCGAGGTGTGGGCGGTCGGCCTCGATCGCACCATGGCCTTCCGCCGCAAGGCCGGCGAGTCCGATCAGTTCCTCGATGTCCACTACCGCGACCTGCTGGCTGACCCGGTCGGGACGGTGCACCGGATCTATGACCACTTCGGGCTGGAGATGGCGAAGACCGCCGACACGCACATGCGGGCCTTCATGGTGAAGAATCCCCAGCACAAGAAGGGTGTTCACCGCTACACGCTCGAGCAGTTCGGTCTGGCGGCGGCCGACGTCGAACGGCGCTACGCCGAGTACTGCCGCGAATACGGGGTCGCCACCGGGTCCGGTTGAGATCCGCGGCCCCCGACCTGGTGGTCGCGTCCGCCTCGTCCCACGCGGAGCAGGTCCTTCCGACGGCGCAGTACCTGCTCCGGCAGCTGACTCCACATGCCGAGACGATGATGTCGTTCGACTCCTGAGCCCATGCCGAGCGGTTGGACACAGCGGGTCATGGCGGTCACAGCGTGGAGCTGCGGTGCTCAGCTACCGTACTGGTGCTGCCCCCAGATCCATCCAGGGCACGCTTGCAGGCGTCGGATCCGGCCGTCGGAGGGTTGAGACCCATCGTGTTCGTTTCAATTCCGAGTCCCAGCAGCGGTGGTGTCGAGATCGGTCCTCTCAACCTCCGCCTCTACGGGGTGATGATCGCGCTGGGCGTCCTGGCAGCGGTCTGGCTCGCACAGCGGCAGTGGAGGAGCCGCGGCGGGGACCCGGAGGACATCACAGTCATCGCGCTCTGGGCGGTTCCTGCCGGCCTGATCGGAGCACGGCTCTATCATGTGATCACCGACTGGAGCCGCCTCTACGCCGACTCTCCCCAGGACATTGTCAAGATCTGGCAGGGTGGGCTGGGCATTCCGGGTGGCATCGCGCTCGGCGCGCTGGTCGGCGCCGTCGTCGCTCACCGCAGGGGCCTCGACTGGCGCACGATCGCCGACTGCGTGGCCCCCGCTCTGCCCCTGGCGCAGGCAATAGGCCGCCTGGGCAACTACTTCAATCAGGAGCTGTACGGCAGGCCGACCGATCTGCCGTGGGGGCTGGAGATCGACAGCGAGAACCGGCCAGTCGAGTACCTCGACCAGGAGACGTTTCACCCGACGTTCCTGTACGAGGGTCTGTGGAACATCGGTGTGATGTTCATCCTGCTCTGGATCGACCGGAGGCACCGCCTCAAGCCCGGCCGGCTGTTCGGGGCCTACCTGGGCCTGTACTTCGTCGGCCGACTCTGGGTGGAATCCA
This sequence comes from Acidobacteriota bacterium, assembly GCA_003577145.1. GTDB lineage: Bacteria > Actinomycetota > Acidimicrobiia > Acidimicrobiales > Microtrichaceae > ATN2. The sequence goes on from QEUP01000001.1 coordinate 177,322, forward strand.
TTCGTATCGACACCGCCACCGAGATCCTCGGCCTGCGCGTGAACATCTGGTTGAGCCTGGTGATGATCGTGGTCTCGCTGATATGGGTGTTCTGGGGTGGCTCTCCTGTCGCAGGCGAGGCCCCGGCGGTGGTGGCAGGGGACGCCGCACCGGACACGACCCCCGCGCGCCGGGCTGTCGACGCCGACGCGAGCGACGCTGAGCTCGATGGGACCGAGACCGCCGCAGGTGGCGATGAGACTGCCGCCGGCAGCGATGGGACTGCCGCCTCGCCCGCGCCCGGCAGCGATGAGACTGCCGCCGGCAGCGATGAGACAGCCGCCTCGCCCACAGCCGGCAGCGATGAGACAGCCGCCCCTGACCCCTGAGCGTCACCCCGGCGGGCTAACCGAGGTCGTTCAGCACCGCATCGCTCAGGGCCGGCCACGCCCGGGTTGCCCACGGGCCGAACTCACGATCGGTCAGGCAGATGCAGGCCAGCTCCACTCGTGGGTCCACCCACAGGAAGGTGCCCGCGCGGCCGAAGTGGCCGTAGGTGCCGGGGGAGTTCAGCGAGCCGGTCCAGTGGGGGTGCTTGTCGTCCCGGATCTCGAATCCCAGGCCCCAGGAGTTCGGCGATTGCGGGCCGAAGCCGGGGAGCACGCCCTCCAGCCGGCGGTAGACGGGGTTGGTGGCCAGATCGAGGATGCCTTCGTCGAGGAGGGTCGGCCTCAACAACTCGATCGCGAACCGGACCAGGTCGGCGACCGTGGACACACCGGAGTGGGCCGGCGAGCCGGCGAGGCGCGTGGCTCGCATGGCGAGCGGCTCCAGGACCCCTTCGAGCAGGTACTCCGAGAAGCTCATGCCCGCTCTGGCCGCCAAGTGATCACCCAGGATCTCGAAGCCGGCGTTCGAGTAGATCCGCCTCGTACCCGGCTTGGCCAGCACGGTGGACCCGTCGGTGGCCAAGCCTGATGCGTGCGCGAGGAGGTGACGAACCGTGGACGCCGGAGGTCCGGCCGGCTCGTCGAGGCCTACTGTCTCTTCTTGGATGGCGACGAGCATTGCCGTGGCGGTGAGGAGCTTCGTGACCGATGCCAGGGCGTAAGGGCGGTCCTGGTCCCCGTGTCGCGCGATCACACCACGGGGGCTCACCACGGCGGCACTGACGGCCAGGGTCGGCCAGGCGGCGATCTGATCGAAGGGGTTCATGCAGGCCTGCTGACCCCGCCGATCCTCTTCCCGATCTGGAGCCCGGCCTCTATCAGGACGATGCCGATTCCCACCGCTATGGCTACGGCAACCCACTCGTCGGCGGGTGGCAGGACGAGATCGAAGAACTCGGCGCTCAGCGGTAGGAACAGCGTCAGCACGAAGAGCCCGCACAGGCCGAACACGAGCGCGGCCTCCTTGGTGCCGAGAGGCCGGATCAGCGCGTAGAGGATCCAGAAGGCCAGCAGGGTGAGGGTGATCGTCGCCGCGGTGCGAGCCTGGCTGAGCGAGGCGTCCACGAAGGTCTCGCGGGCCAGTTCGTAGACGAGGAAGGTGCACGTTCCGGCCACGACACCGGAAGGTATGGCGAACCTGAGCACCCTGGGGACGAAGCCCGGGTGGGTGGGCTCGCTGCTGGGCTCGAACGAGAGCACGAATGCCGGGATCCCGATGGTCAAGGCGCCGATGAGGGTGATGTGGCGGGGTAGGAACGGGAACGGGATCACCGCGAAGCCGACGAGGAATGCGAGGATGGTCGCGTAGGCGGTCTTGGTCATGAACAAGCAAGCGACCCGCTCCATGTTGGCGACGACTCGCCGACCCTCGGCCACCACGCGCGGCAATGTCGCGAAGCGGTTGTCGAGCAGCACCAACTGGGCGACCGACTTGGTGGCGCCTGTGCCCGAACCCATGGCAATACCGATGTCGGCGTCCTTGAGGGCGAGCACGTCGTTGACGCCGTCACCGGTCATGGCGACCGTGTGGCCTCCAGCATGCAGGGCACCGACCATTGCCTGCTTCTGCTGGGGCGTCACCCGCCCGAACACGGTGTGCTCATCGACTGCGGTGACGAGCTCGGGTCCCGCAGAGGGCATCGAACGGGCATCGAGGTAGCTGTCGGCGTGCGGTATGCCGACCTGGCCGGCGATGGTGCTCACGGTCCTCGGATCGTCGCCGGAGATGACCTTGAGGGTGACGTTCTGGTCGAGGAAGTACCGGACCGTCGAGGCCGCGTCGACGCGGATGCTCTCGCTCAGGGTGATCAGGGCTACCGGCAACCGGGCCGCCGGCAGCGACTGCTCGGTGCCGAGCCCGTCGGTCCGCACGAGCGCCAGGACCCGCCGACCCTGGAGGGCGAGCTCTGCGGCACGTCGGCGGACATCGGCGAAGCCGTCAGCCAAGACGATCTCGGGGGCCCCGAGGTACCACGCGGACCTCCCGGCGAAGGCGACTCCGCTGTATTTGCGTGCCGACGAGAAAGGCACCGCATCTGATACTGGCCAGTGAGGGTCCGCGGGGAACGCGTTGCGGATGGCGTCCAGGGTCGGGTTGGGATTGGATTCGGCGGCGGCGCTGGCGGCCAGCACATCCTCGACCTCTTGCTCGTCGACTGAGGGGTCGAGCAGCTCGAGACGTTCATAGACGATCCGACCTTCGGTGAGCGTGCCTGTCTTGTCCACGCACACGACATCGACTCGCGCCAGGGTCTCCACTGCCGGCAGTTCCTGCACCAGGACCTGCTGCTTGCCGAGACGAATCACTGCGACGGCCAGAGCGAGGCTGACCAGCAGCACCAGTCCCTGTGGCACCATCCCCTCGACTCCCGCCACCGCACTGACCAGCCCTTCGGCGAGGTCGGAGTTGTCCCGCAGCTGGCTGTACAAGAGGAGGGCGGCGGTGGGGATGATCACCCAGGTGACGATCTGGAGGATCCGGTTGATGCCGACGCGGAGCTCGGAATGGGTGAGGGTGAAACGTTTGGCTTCGTCGGCCAGTCGGCGGGCGTAGGCGTCTCCACCGACGGCGACGGCTCGGGCCGCGCCGCTGCCGGCGAAGACGAAGCTGCCCGACAGGATCGTGTCGCCCGGCTGTTTGTCGACGGGATCGGCCTCGCCGGTGAGCAGCGACTCATCCAGTTGCAGGCCTGTGGATGCGAGGATCTCGCCATCGACCGGGATCTGGTCGCCGGGCGCCACCAACAGCACGTCGTCGAGCACCAGGTCCTCGGCGGGGATCTCGGCCTCGACTCCGTCGCGGAGGACGGTCGCCTTCGGTGCGCTCAGGACCGTCAGGTGATCGAGCGTGTACTTGGCCCGGAGCTCTTGGACGATGCCGATGAGTGTGTTGAAGACCATGACCAGCCCGAACAGGGCGTCGGGCAGGTGACCGAAGACGAGAACCACCGCCAGCAGGACCGTGATGATCGCGTTGAAGCGGGTGAGGATGTTCCCCCGCAGGATGCTGGCGACCGAGCGGGAGGTCCGGTCCTCTACGGCGTTCCCCTGACCGTGTTGCCGTCTTTCCTCCACCTCCGAGGAGGAGAGCCCGGTGAGGTCCACGGACCCGGGGGCTCTGGTCATCGGATCGTCGACGGAACGCCAGAGGGCTCGGGGTAGCTGGGGGCCCTGTTACCCGACCCCGAATGGTTACCGGGACCACCCCTGCCTCCTTTGGAGGGCTCGGGGTAGCTGGGGGCCCTGTTACCCGGCCCCGTCGAGGAGACAGCCATCCCATCAGCCATGACAGCACGTTAGGGCGACACAGCACGTCGGCGGTTGTTCCCCGTACTTCCGGCGGGAGGCTGCGCTCTGCTGTTGGCGCCGGACGGCGTCTCGACGTGCCGACCGGGACTTGTCCCGGCGGGCTGACTCGGAATGATGCCTGGTTGGGGCTACACTGCGCCCCAGCGGGTAGATCGCAGCGAGCGGTCTGTTCCTTCGTGGATTCCAGAGCCGTTCTCTCACTCTGCGTGAGTGACGGGACGGCAGCGCTCGACGCAGCCCGCGGGGCCATCCCGTTCCCTGATCCGTGTGCCTGGGGACCGGCGGCGGCCCGGACCCCGGTGGCAGAGAGCCACCCAGGTGCAACGAGCGGGGCTGCAAGGAGCAGCCTCGAGGCCGGTCGGATCGTTCCGGCCGGAGCTCGACCCGGTGGTCGAGCAACAACGAGAACGAGGAACCCCCCTACATGACAAAGACCTTCGAAGGCCTCGGCGTGGCCGAGGACCTGGTGGACGCCCTCGCCGAACGCGGCATCACCGAACCGTTCCCCATCCAAGAGCTCGCCATTCCCGACGGGCTGAAGGGAAAGGACATCTGCGGTAAGGCCAAGACCGGCTCGGGCAAGACACTCGCCTTCGGTCTCCCGGTGATCGAGAACTGCCGCCAGGGCCGTGCCGGCCGCCCGACAGCACTGTGCCTGGTCCCCACCCGGGAACTGGCCGTTCAGGTCCATGACGAGCTCCGACCGCTGGCCGCCCAGCGCAACGTGCGGATGGCGGTCATCTACGGCGGAGCCGACATCGACAAGCAGGTGAAGAGGTTGCGAAAGGGCGTCGACTTCGTCGTTGGTACCCCCGGGCGGATGATCGATCTCATCGACCGCAACGAGCTGGCCGTGAACGACCTCACCCAGGTGGTTCTCGACGAGGCCGACCGTATGGCCGACATGGGGTTCATGCCCCAGGTCGAGTGGATCCTCCGCAACGTCGCCGGGGATCACCAGACGTATCTGTTCTCGGCGACCCTCGACGGGGCGGTCAACGGGCTGATCCAGCGCTACCAGACCGATCCCGCCCGTCACGAGGTGGCCTCGAAGAAGGTCACCGTGGACGAGATGCATCACCGGTTCCTGCTGGTCCACGAGATGGACAAGGTGAAGGTTGCCGCAGCCATCGCCAGGGCGCAAAGACGCACCCTGGTCTTCGTCGCCACCAAGCACGGTGCCGACCGCCTTGCCCGCAAGCTCCAGAAGGAGGGCATCGAAGCCGCGGCGATCCACGGCGACCTCCGCCAGCGCCAGCGCGAGGGTGCGCTGAGGGACTTCGCCGACGGCAAGCTCGAAGCACTGGTGGCCACCGACGTGGCAGCCCGGGGAATCCATGTCGACGAGGTCGACGTGGTCATCCACTACGACCCGCCCTCGGACCACAAGGCTTATCTGCACCGTTCGGGCCGTACCGCCCGAGCCGGCGAGACGGGTGTCGTCGTGAGCCTGGTCCTGTGGAACCAGGAACTGGAGCTGCGTCGGCTGCAGCGCCGCATCGGCGTGAGCCAGCCGATCGTCGAGGTCTTCTCCAACGATCGCAGGCTCGGTGACCTGGCCGGCTGGAACCCCTCCGAGGGCGAGAACGTGGCTTGAGGCCGCCCGGTCGGGAACCAGCGGGGGTGTGAGGTTCGTCTCAGTTGTCGACTCGCGGGAGGACCGACCATGAGACGATACCGAGCAGGGTCCATACGGCACGCGCTGGCACGTGGTGTCGCGGCGCTGGCAGCGATGGCGTTGGCATTCACGAGCTGTGCGGCCGGTGAGGACCGCTCCGACGAGTCGGTCGATGCCGAGTCGTCCCACGGCGGATGGACCCACGACGAAGGATGGTCTGATCCCGGCGATCACGGCGCAGGCACCACCGGGCCCGCGACCGGGGGAGTCGGCATCGCCGAAGACGCTTCGCCAGTTCTGTCCCCGACCGAGGGCGAAGCGCTCTCCGAAGAGGTGTCGACGACGCTGGCAGGTTCGGAAGTCGTCGACACGAACCTGAGTGCCGGGAGTGTGGACGACAACGAGAAGTGGGAGGAGTACCTGCTCTATCGGCAGGCGTTCCTGGCCAGCGGGGTGGCAGTCGAAGATGTCGATGTCGGCGGCCGCCAGATCGTCACGGTGAGCACGAGTGGCGGCGCCGGCGTCCTCGGAGCGACGGTGGAGATCACCGACAGCACCGGCGCGGTGGTAGCGACGCTGAGGACCTTCGCCGACGGGCGGGCCATGTTCTTCGGCTCGACCGAGGTCGATCCCAACAGCCAGGAGCGGCGGACCTACACGGCGACGGTCGCCAAGGGTGATGAGAGCGTCACTCAGGAGCTAGACCCCGAGGCGACCTCTCACTCGGTCGTGCTGGACGCCGACCCTCATGGTGAGGCAGTCCAACTCGACGTGTTGTTCCTGATCGACGTCACCGGCAGCATGAGTGACGAGATCGAGCAGCTCAAGGCGAACATGATCTCGGTGGCCCAGCAGATCGACGAGCTACCCGGCGAACCGGATGTCAGGTTCGCGATGACCGTCTACCGCGATCGCGATGACTCGTTCCAGACCAACACGTTCGACTTCACTGACGACATCGACTTCTTCATCTCCGAAGGGCTGCAGAAGGTTCAGGCCAACGGCGGTGGGGACTATCCGGAGATGCTGAGCGAGGCGTTCAACGAGGCGATCACCGCTCCTGCCTGGCGGGTGGACGACACCGTGAAGCTCGTGTTCCTCGTTGCCGACGCGCCGCCGCACCTCGATTACGGCGGACCCAGCTATGCCGACGACGCCCTCAGTGCGGCGGCGGCCGGGATCAAGGTCCTCCCCGTCGCATCCAGCGGCCTCGACGCACAAGGCGAGTACGTCTACCGCCAACTGGCCCAGTTGACGATGGGCCGTTTCGTCTTCTTGACCTACGGCGCCGACGGAGTCAGCCCTGGTGAGGAGACGACGATGAACGTCGACGACTACGGCGTCTTGTCCCTCGACGAGCTGGTCGTGCAGCTGGTGTCGGAGGAACTGGCCCATCTGAACGCTTGACGTCCGGCGCAAGCATCCGTCACCACTCGGAAGCCGGTCAGGTGTCAGCGTTGCAGACGAAGGCCAGCGTGTAGAGAGCCGCCGCGAAGGACAGCCCGTCGAGCATCTCGCCCTCGCGGACGATGCGTCGGAACTCGTCCATGCCGACCCATTCGACTCGCTCGGACTCGAGCTGGTCGGCGGGCGCGCCCACGGGGGAGGCGCCTTCGGCCAGGTAGAGGTGGAAGCACTGGGTCGACAGCCCGCTCACCGGGTAGAAGTGGGCCAGCTCGGTCAGTGGACCGGGCTCCCAACCGGTCTCCTCGAGCGTCTCACGCCGGGCGGCCTGAGCGGGGTCTTCGTCACCGTCGACCATGCCGCCGGGCAGCTCCCATGCCCAGGTGTCGGGTATGAACCGGTGACGCCACAGCAAGAGCACGCCACGATCGGGGTCGTGCACCACGGCACCGGCCGCGTCGGGCACCCTGACGACGTGGTGGTCGAAGCGCCGGCCGCCGGGTACCTCCACATCGGCCATCGTGACGGTCACCCACTCGCTCTCGTAGAGCGCGCGCTCGCCGTGGATCTCCCACCTCATCGCCCGGCCCTCCCGATTCGGTACCGCCCGTTGCGCCCTTCGTCGAAGGGTGCAGATCCAGCGTAGTTGCGAGGCCCGGGAACACCCGGTTCGCGGCGTAGCCTCGGGGGCGAGGGAGGCACATTGAAGCCAAGCGGTGAGGGCCAGAGGCGAGCCGGGAAGGCCGTCGGGATGGCGGGCGGGATGGCCGCCCGGGTGGCCGAGCTCAGCTCGGCCCGCGGTCTTTCGCCGCTGGAGGCTGTCGCCGCGGTCGCTGCCGGCATGGCCGACCAGAGGCGCATCCCGCCCCCGGCCGCTCTCGCCGGCCGGTGCCGGCCCGACGCCGCGATCCGCGGCACCGTGGCGGAGGCCCCGCCTCAGACCCCTGCACTGGTGGCCGAGGTGTACGAGGCCTGCCTCGGGCGCAGGGAGCGGCGGGCCGGTGGGGTCCATTACACCCCGACGGAGGTGGCCCTCGGCCTGTTCGCGGCGGCTCTGGCGACGCTGGACCCCGATCGCGAGGTCGCTCGGATCCGGGTGCTCGATCCGGCGTGCGGGGGTGGCGGCTTCCTGCTGGCTGCGGCCGATCTCCTCGTCGAACGAGGCGCCGAGCCCGATCGGGTTGTGGCGGATCAGCTCCACGGGTTCGATCGGGACGCTGATGCGGTAACGGTCAGCAGAGCGGCTCTGTCGTTCTGGCTGGCCGACCAGGGCCGCGCTGCGCCCGGAGCCGAGCACCTCCGGGTGAGGGCACTCGACTTCCTCGCCGAGGACCCCGGTGGGTATGGACGCTTCGACATCGTGATCGGGAACCCGCCGTTTCAGAACCAGCTCGGTGCCGAAACAGTGCGGGACCGCGCCGCCCACCGTGCGTTGAGAGCCAGGCTGGGCCCTGCCATGACCCCCTACGTCGACAACGCCGCCGTCTTCTTGCTGGTGGCCGCAGAACTGGTCGCTCCACGAGGGGTTCTGTGCCTCATCCAACCGATGTCGTTCCTCTCGGCCCGCGACGCCGCAGGAGTGCGGGAGTCCCTGCTCGGGTCGTTCAGGCTCCGTGGGCTCTGGCTGGCGGGGGAGCCGGTCTTCTCGGCGAGCGTGTTCGTCTGCGCCCCGGTGCTGCGGCGACTCCCCGACGACAGCCCGCCAGAGCTCCGGCGCTACCGGGGAGGTGGCGTCGAAGCGGTGGACCCCCCGGGTATCCCGCTCGAGGCGGCCTCGGGCGCGAGTTGGTCGCCACTCGGTGCAGAGCTGCTCGGTGTTCCCCGGCTCGAGCTGACCCACGGGGGCAGGCTGGCCGACCTGGCTGCGGCTACTGCCGGATTCCGGGACCAGTTCTACGGGTTCATCCCTCATGTGCTCGAGGAGAGCGACCTCGCTGCCGGTGAGCCGTCGGCGCGACTCGTCACATCGGGGATGATCGACCCGGGTGTGCTGCGCTGGGGACAGCGCCGGTCCCGGTACGCCAAGCGGTCCTGGGTCGCTCCCCGACTGAGCCTGGCGTCGCTGGAGGCGGACCCCGCGCTGGCCCGTTGGACGAAGGATCGGCTGGTGCCGAAGGTGCTGGTCGCGACCCAGACGAAGGTGCTGGAGGCCGTCGTGGACCTCGATGGCGACTGCGTTCCCGTCACCCCGGTGATCAGCGTCGAAGCCGCGGTCGCGGATCTCTGGCTGGTCCTCGCTGTCCTCCTGGCCCCGCCGATCTCGGCCTGGGCGATGCGGCACTACTCGGGGGCCGCGCTCACCAGCCAGGCCATAAAGCTCTCGGCCCGCCAGGTGCTCGACATACCCACCCCGCGCGACCGCCACAGATGGGAGGAGGCCGCTGCGCTGTTGGCCTCCCGCAGGGGATTGCTCGACCTCGATGACCGGGAGTGCTTCGGTTCCATGATGAGCGCTGCCTACGGGATAGCCGATGGCCAGGAGCTGATCGGCTGGTGGAGCAGGCGCTGGCCGCAACGCTGATGGCGATCTGGGACAGCCGAACAGCGCCAGGCACACCAGAAGCGACCTGTCGACCCCGGGAAGAAGTGGGCTTGGCTGTTTGACTGCGCGCAGCCGACGTGGTCTGCTGGTGAGCACATCAGGAGCGGCCCGAGAGGGTCCGGCAACCTGGGACGGACACCCAAGGTGCTATCCCGTCGCCAAGCGGGGATGTGGTTCCTGGAGCAGCGCAGCTGCCGGGCACAACGAAATGTCCGAGCGTCACCCCCAGGGGAGCGGGATCGGCGCACGGCGCCGAAGGTGTCCTCCACCGAGAACGGAGGAGTTGGACATGGCGCCGAGGAGAAGCCACCGATCGCCGGCTTCACGCGCCCTGTTCGCGCATCGCGATGCCGAGGAGTCGTCGCCCCACAGTCCGCGGGATTTCGGCATGACTTCCGGCTCGGTGGCGCCCGAGCACCGCTCCGCTGCGGGGAATCGCCCCGGGGAGGGACTCGACTCCAGCGTGGCGGCCGAGCCGGCAGAGGAGCCTTTGCCGGTTACCGGTGCGTGGCAGCCGGGGGACCCGGTGGGCCGGCGCCAGTTCCTCCCAACAGCCACCGAACGGCCCTTCCACCTCGAAGGTGGCGGATCCCTACGCGACGTGACAGTCGCCTACGAGACGTGGGGCGAACTGGACGCCGCGGCCTCCAACGCCGTGCTGGTCTGCCATGCTCTCACCGGCGACTCGCACGCGGCCGGCCGCCTCGGCGAAGGGCACCCGACCCCTGGCTGGTGGGGGGATCTCATCGGTCCCGGGCTGGCTGTCGACACGGATCGCTACTTCGTGGTGTGCGCCAACGTGCTCGGAGGGTGTCAGGGCAGCACCGGCCCGGCGTCGGTGGATCCTGGCACCGGTCGCCCGTACGGCTCGCGCTTCCCGGTGGTGAGCATTCGCGACATGGTGAGGGCTCAGGGGCTGCTTGCCAACCACCTGGGTGTGCGACGCTGGCTCACAGTTCTCGGCGGCTCCATGGGGGGAATGCAGGTCCTCGAGTGGGCGGTGATGTACCCGCACCGCGTGCGCTCCATCATCCCCATCGCCACCTGTACGGCGGCCAGCGCGCAACAGATCGCGTGGAGCTACATGGGCCGCCGGGCGGTGCACACCGACCCCAACTTCTGTGACGGCGACTACTACGACAATCCACCCGGGCAGGGCCCACACCGCGGCCTGGCGGTGGCACGGGGGATCGCGCAGATCACCTACCGCAGCGAGGGCGTGTTCGCCGAGCGCTTCGGGCGAAACCTCCTCGACCCTCTCGACGAGTTCACGCTGTGGCAGCGCTTCGATGTCGAGGGCTACCTCGACTACCACGGGGACAAGCTCGTCCGGCGCTTCGATGCCAACACCTACCTCGTGTTGAACAAGTCGATGGACCTGCACGATCTGGGCCGCGGCCGGGGAGGGGTGGCCAAGGCGCTGCGCCGTATCGTCGTTCCCACCTACGTCATGAGCATCAACTCCGACGCCCTCTACCCGAACTACCAGCAGCGCGAGCTGTACGCCGAGCTGCTCTCCTCGGGCACCCCGACCCGCTACTTCGAGATCGACAGCCCCCATGGCCACGACGCCTTCCTGCTGGAGACCCAGCAGGTGACTCCCCCCATAGCCGAGTTCCTCGACGACGTTCACAGCTCCCGCATCTGAGGTATGACGATGAGCGAAGACCACGAGTCCCCAGAGCCACTCGAAGGGCTTCGTCCCGACACCAAGGCGGTCCGTGCCGGCAGAGAGGGCAACGACACCGCGCTGGCTCCGATCATCTGGACCTCGACCACCTATGTCACCCCGTCGGTGCAGGAGGGTCGGGAGATGGCTTCGGCGGTGGGGCCAAGCCACTTCTACACCCGCTACGGAAACCCCAGCATCAAGGCGTTCGAGGACGCAGTAGCCGCTCTGGAGGGGGCGGAGGCGGCGCGAGCGTTCGGCTCGGGCATGGGTGCGGTGAGTGGTGTAGTGCTCGGCCTGTGCTCGTCGGGCGACCACGTCGTCACCCAGCAACAGCTCTATGCCGGGACCCAGATGCTGTTCCAATCGGTGTGCCCCAGGTTCGACATCGAGGTGAGCTTCGTCGACGGGAGAGTGCCCGGAGCATTCGCGGCCGCAGTGAAACCGGGCAAGACAGTGCTCGTCTTCGCCGAGACCCCGGCCAACCCGCGCCTCGACATCGTCGACCTCGACGAGATCGGATCCATCAGCGGGCCGGTGACCGCGGTGGACTCCACTTTCGCGCCGCCGCTGATCCAGCGACCGCTCACTCATGGGGTGGACCTCTCACTTCATTCGGCCACCAAGATCATCGGTGGACACAACGACGCCACCCTGGGTGTCGTGTCCGGCAGCCGTGAACTGCTGGACTGGATCTGGGGCTACGCCGTCCTTCAGGGGGCCAACGCCTCGCCCTACGACGCGACCAATGGCTTGCGTGGCATCCGCACGCTCGGTCCTCGTCTCCGGCAGCAAAGCGACAGCGCGCTACGGCTCGCCGAGGCGCTGGCCGAGCACCCGGCAATCGAGGAGATGTGCTATCCCGGCCTGCCGTCTCATCGGGGCTTCGAGTTGGCCAAGCGGCAGATGGATCTGCCCGGTGGCCTGCTGACCTTTGACGTGGCCGGGGGTCTGGAGGGCGGGTGTCGCTTCGTCGAGTCGGTTCGAGTGGCCCAGCTCGCCCCCTCCCTCGGTGGCCCCGAGACGCTGGTGACACACCCCGCATCGACCACTCACATAAGCCTGCTCCCCGAGGAACTGGAGGCCGCGGGGATCAAGCCCGGTACGGTTCGTGTGTCGGTGGGCCTGGAGGACCCCGCCGACATCATCGCCGACTTCCTTCAGGCACTCGAGCACGTCGGCTAGCCAACTCACGGGGCGGATCGGCGGCACAGCGCCTTGGCAGCGTACGATCGGGGGCGGACAACCTATCAGCGGCCCTGATCACGAGCAGTGGGCACCAGGCCTGATGCCGTGTCGGGCATGCTCACCCTGTACGATCTTCGACTTGGCGCGGTAATCCCCGGACGGTGGTTCCCGCCGGGTCGCAGATCGCAACCGACCAGACATGCAGCGCAGGCGGCAATCACCGCGGACGAGGGGCGTCATGCACGCCGTCATGGTCGGTGCTGCCTCGCTTCTGGTGGCCGCCACGGTGCCAAGCGCCGGCGCGGGTGTCCCGGACTCATCGTCCACGATTGCTCCACCGCCGTCGGATCCGCCCAGTACAACCAGCGTCTACCAGCCGCCGAGCACCACTGCCTACCAGGCGCCGATCACCACCACCACCTACTACTCCCCGCCCACGAGCGGGTCCTACCAGGGTTCGGATTCGGCTACCACGTCGCCGCCGGATACGAGCGGGGCCGAAACCGAGGAGCCGACCACCACCTCGCGGCCACCGAGCACGACGAGCCCGACCATCGCGCCGGCCAGTGGGGAGACCGAGGTGGATGTCGTCGACGGGCAGGACATCAGCGACACCAACGACACCGCGCAGCGGACCATCACCTACGTGATCGCCGGTCTCATAGGCCTGGCGCTGGTGATCGGGTTCCTGACGTTCCTCTACTGGCGGATGACGAGACCGGCCCCCTTGATCGCCGGCGACGACACCGAGCCGGGTGACGACGGCGACGATGCTGCGCCGGCGGATACCTCTCTGGCAATCCGGCCGGTGCCTGACGCGAGGCCTTCCGAGGAGGTCTCCGTGGGGGCCACAGCCGACACGGCCCCGGTGCCGGTACCCGGTCGAAACGGCGGCGACGCCGATGGCGGCTCCTCGTTCCCGGAGAGCGAGATCGGTGCAGAGGCTGCGAACTCCGAGGAGGGCTACCCGCCCTCCGAAGGGAACACCTCGCCTGTCGATGAGCCAACGCAGGCCGTGGAGACCATCGACTGACGCTGTCGGCGGGCAACCACACGCGTCATCGACCGGTGCGGTCGTATACCGTTGGGTGATGGCAGAGGGTCTCGATGCCGAGGCGATGATCGAACGCTTCCGCGATCGGGCGGCAGCGGTGAAACGCCGCACGCTGCCCCCCGTCGGTGGTGAGGAGCGTTCCCTCTTCATCCGCCAAGCCGAGACCGACTTCCAGGATTTCGCCATCATCGGGGATGCGGAAGCCTCGATCGAAGGCGGCTTCCTGATCCTGCGGATCGATCTTCGGTCACCCGACGAGAAGCAGGATCGCGACTGAGTTGGATCGCTTCGCGGCCGCCGTCGACGCGATCGACGCGGCGAACGCCGACGATCCGAACACGATCATCGTCGATGGGCGAGCGCGGGCCAAGGAGCAAGCGCACGCCGAGATGATGACCGCCTGGGTCAAGCGTCTCGACCCGGTTGCGGACGAGTTGCAGTTGCTTGCGGCGCGGGCGCACCATCTGCGTCGGTGGTCGATCCCGAGAGACTCGTATCCCGAGGGCAGGGCCGGCTATCTCAGGTGGCGGGCCGCCCTCAAGCGACAGCACAGCAACGACGTCGGCGGCATCCTCAACGCGGTTGGCTACGACGACGACGAGATCGACCGTGTCGGGCGGATCATCCGCAAGGAGGGACTGGTCACTGATCCAGCAGTGCAGACCCACGAAGACGCCTTGTGCCTTGTTTTCCTCCAGACCCAGCTGGGGGATCTTTGTGAACGGTTGGGCGACGCCAAGGCGATCGACGTGCTGGCGAAGACCTTGCCGAAGATGAGCCGAGGCGCCAAAGAGCACGCCCTTGGCCTGGATCTCGACGGCCACAGCCGGTCACTGCTCCTCGAAGCTGTGGGCCTTGCCGAAGGGCCGTGAGCGGCGGTGCCCCATCGGCCTGTGGGGTCCCCCCAATGGGCGAGCCGAGGCGAGGACCCGATGTGACCGCGCCTTGTCGAGCCGAGCGCAGCTTGGCGTGGCGAGATCTCTCGACCCGATCAGCTTGCGCTATCCGCGGAGCATCTAAGGTTGCGTACGCTGATCGCTGACCGGTCGGAGTGGCCGGGTTGAAGACGCCGCCGGATCGACGGCGCCGCGGAACAGGAGTTGAGGCCGATGCCAGTGAAGTGTCCCCAGTGCGACTCCGCGAACAACGACGAGGCGAAGTTCTGCTTCAGCTGCGGCAGGTCATTGACGGACGTTCCGAGAGCCGGAGAGGTTGCTGAGCCTCCCGGGTCGCCAAAGGCGTCTCCTCCGCCCATGACCCCGCCAGGTGCTGCTCCGGCGCCGCCTCCTCCGGGTCCGCCGGCTGCGCCCCCGCCTGCTGCTCCGGCGCCGCCTCCTCCGGGTCCGCCGGCACCGCCTCCTCCTGCAGCCCCGGCGCCGCCTCCTCCCGGTCCGCCTGCTGCTCCGGCGCCGCCTCCTCCCGGTCCGCCGGCTGCACCTCCACCCCACGCTGCCCCACCGCCTTATGCTCCGCCGCCGGGGGCCCCGGGTGCACCGATGGGAGCCCAGCCGCCGTACGCCCCCCAGGCTCAGCCCGCCGCTCCGCTCGGTCCCCCCGATCCGAACGGCTACGGTGCCGCCATCATGCGCCTTGCCGGTGCCTCACGGAAGAACGCCAAAGTGGCGATCGGCATCGCCAACGTGCTCCTCGACGAGGGTGAGATAGTGGCTGTAGCCGTGGCCGGCAAGGTGCTCGGTCACGCGGCTGTCGCTGCCTACACCAACAAGCGGCTGCTCATCGTCAACGACCGCGAGTGGCAACCCCTTGTCGAGGAGATGGAGATCAAGCCGGACCTGCAGGTTCAGGGCTGGCAGGACGATCGCCATGCCTCTCTGACGTTCCAGGCGGGCGATCGCACGATTGCCGTCGAGCAGATCCGCGACCGGCAACTGGCCCAGGAACTGGCGCAGCGGCTGCGCGCCGACACCGGCACCTAGGGCTTCTCGTCCAACCCGGGGCTGCCCTACCGGCCTCGTGAGTGGATACCAGGGCCGGCGGGTGCCGGGCTAGAGTGAGTGCTCCAACGCGGACGTAGCTCAGCTGGTAGAGCATCACCTTGCCAAGGTGAGGGTCGCGAGTTCGAATCTCGTCGTCCGCTCCACTGAAACCCCTGGCTTGACCAGGGGTTTTGTGCTTCTGACCTGCGGGTTCGCGTTCACGTGGGGACCTCGTCGCTCTGCCGCGCCGTCCCAGGTGATCGACCCCTGTGACGGCCCGTACCACCTGATTTTGTGCCCGAATTGTGCCCGGCACAACATGAGCGCTCCCGCGGGGCCCTGCGACGGACGAGTGACTCCGTTCAACTCGGCGGATCGCGACGAGGGGGCACAGAGGCGGTTGACACCAGGCTGTGCTGGAGAAATGAACTCGCACTTCCGAGTTCTGTGACTTCCGAGGCGCGTAGCCCTCCCGCCTGTCGTCCTGCGCTCTTGAGATTGAGCATTGCGCCGCTGACCGGTCGTATGGCCGCGCCAGGGGCGGGACTTACAACGAGTATGCCGCTGAGGAAAGCGAGTTCTCGGATGGTTGCCAGGCCCCGCCAACGAGGATGCTGACGCTCACGCGAATCTTCCCGGAGCTGCTCACTGAGATTCCCCACCCTGTGGGATCCGCGAATGAGGCGTGGGGCTTCTCTCTGCTGGATGTCGACGAGACAGTTCCGGCGGCGAGAGAGCTTGAGTTCAGTAGTGTGGTCCCTGGCCGGTATCTGACCGAGGTAGGCGTCGCATGAGGCGCTCTCTCTGCGGCCTCGAGTATTGCCGGTTCACCGAGCGGGGCGAGGGCTTGGTCGTGCGTGGCGGCCCCGGCGTCGTAACGAAGGACGATCGACGACGGCCATCCCTCACGAGAAACGTCTGCCAGCACGTCTTGCCTGGCATGCAGGCCGAGGTGGCGGAGACGTTTGCTGCGCTCCTCGCACGTCGGCTGGCGGGAGGTCGTGAGTGCTCCAGGGGTGGCACCTACCCGGTGTTCGGGGACGCACCTGCGTACAGGACCACGGGCCAACTCCGCGATCAGGCCATGTCTTGGCTAGACCGGGAGTTATAACCCGAAGTTGTGGATGCGCGATCGCTTGATGGGCGCGACGTACCCTCCCGTTTGATGAATCAACGAGTCCGCCGGGTGAGACCGGCGGGGAGGAGTACGCCAATGTTGAAACTAGTCCATGACGCCGCCGAGCCCGCGGTGGAGGACCCCGAGACGATGGTCGTCGACTTGGACGAGCTGTGCCGGGTCGCCGCCCAGCAGATGCTGGCCACCGCGTTGCTCGCCGAGCCACGCGCCTACCTCGACGCTCACGCCGATGTCGTCGACGCGACCGGCAAGCGCATGGTGGTCGGCAACGGCTTCCACAAGGAGCGCACGATCACGACCGGCGCAGGCCAGATCGACGTCGAGGCGCCGCGGGTCGATGATCGCCGCGAGGGCCACAAGTTCAGCTCGTCGATCCTGCCGGCGTACATGCGCAAGTCGCCGAAGGTGACCGAGGTGTTGCCGATCCTGTACCTGCGTGGCCTGTCTACCGGGGACTTCGCGCCGGCGCTGGGCGAGTTCTTCGGCTCGTCGGCGGGGTTGTCTGCGTCGACGGTGCAGCGCCTCACCGAGGCCTGGCAGGCCGAGCACGCCGAGTGGATGGCCCGGGACCTGTCCAACCTCGACTACGTGTACTGGTGGGCCGACGGCGTGCACTTCAACATCCGCCTCGAGGAGGGCCGGCTGTGCTGTTTGGTCATCGTGGGAGTGCGCCCCGACGGCGCCAAAGAGCTCGTCGCGCTGGCTGATGGCTACCGCGAGTCGACCGAGAGCTGGGCCGAGGTGCTGCGCGGTCTGCGCGACCGCGGGCTGGCCGCCCCGGTGCTCGCTGTCGGCGACGGGGCCCTCGGGTTCTGGGGCGCGTTGCGCGACGTGTTCCCCACCACGCGAGAGCAACGTTGCTGGGTCCATTATGCCGAATTCGGCATGACACCCACAAGGAGCGGAACGTCATGGACCACCTGCCCGAGACCGAGCGTCCGTGGGTGCGCCGCAAGCTCCGCGCCGCCTGGGCCAACCCGAACGCCGACGAGGCCGAAGCCGCGCTCAAGGCCCTAGCGGCCCAGCTCGAGAAGGTGAACCCCGACGCGGCGGGGAGCCTGCGCGAGGGCTTGGCCGAGACGCTCACCGTCACCCGCCTCGGCGTCCAATAACGCCCCCGACGGTGTCGACCACGCCGGACAGCTTGGCCGAGACGCTCACCGTCACCCGCCTCGGCGTCACCGGGTCGCTGCTCAAGACGGTGATGGGCACCAACCCCATGGAGTCAATGATCGGGATCGTTCGTGATCACGCCCGCAACGTGAAGCGCTGGCAGCCTGGGGACATGCGCCTACGGTGGGCGGCCGCCGGCATGCTCGAGGCATCGAAGCAGTTCCGACGGGTGAAGGGCTACCGACAGCTCCCAGCGCTCACCCACGCGCTCCGTCACGCCGTCGGAGCCGACGCCGAGATTGTCAAAGCTGTCACCGCCTGACCATATGATCCATCAGGAGGCCGTCACGAAGTTCCACGGCGAGCGGGTCATCCTCTTCTCATACTCAACCAACTCCTTGAATGTCGTCTGCACGATCGACTTCCGAAGTACTTGCGTCCCTCGGGTCGACGTGGCCTCGGTGCGGGCCCGCGCTTCCCCCTTCGCTATCCCGACGTTGCTAGATGCGATCCCCTCAGCCTCCCCGGTCAGCGACTTGGTCTCTGTCTCCGTGAGTTCAGTAACCAAGGCTCCGATCCGGGATGAAAGCAGGCTGTAGACCGACACCTCATCCAAGTACACACACTCGCGTAGAGGTGCGTCAGTTGTGTCCTTCGCTGCCTTCTCCCGTCGCCTACGGCGCCGCCAGCCTTGCCATCGTGAGCGAAGGCTCACGCCAGTGCACCCCCCCCGGATCGTGCGTGTTCGGCGACGCTGGCTACCGACTCGTTCGTAGCCGCCAATTGCGTCCTCGGCGACAATGACCGAGCGCTCATCCGCAACTGCCAGTAGGGCGGCCTCGCTCCATATGGCAGTCAGGTCTGCGGCGGACCATCCCTCCGTGTTTGCGGCGATGAGGGGAACAGGGATCGGGCCCTGAAGCACGAGGTGTCTTGACGAGGCTCGCAGAATCGACTCGCGGTCCTCTCGGTCTGGCAGGGGGAAGTGGATCTCCCAGTCGAAACGGCCGGGGCGTCGGAGCGCCGGGTCGATGTCATCGGGCCGGTTCGTTGCGGCGATCACGATTACGTTCGAATCTCGATCGAATCCGTCCATGGAAGCCAATAGCTGCGCGACAACCCGTTGGGAGGCCTCGTGGGAGCCCTCCCGGCTTGATGCGACACTGTCGATCTCGTCGAAGAAGACGATCGCTCGCGGTTGGTCCGCAGCGTCCGCGAAGAGCTCACGGAGGATCTGTTCGCTCTCGCCGTACCACTTGCTGAAGACCTCCGGCCCGCTGATCTCATAGAACGCTGCCTCGGCCTCACTCGCGATGACGCGCGCCAGCATCGTCTTCCCGGTACCAGGAAGACCAGTAAAGAGCACGCCTTTGATCGGCCGGGCTCCGATTTCGGATAGGCGCTCGCCGTACTTGGAGTGGTAGCTCGATAAGTTCCCTCGCCCTGGCGACTACCGGCTGCGCTCCGCCAAAGTCGTCGAAGGTCAGATTGGAGTCGTCCGAGACAAGAAACCGCCCACCAATATCTGCAACACCGGGGAAGTCCATCGCCCG
Source organism: Acidobacteriota bacterium (assembly GCA_003577145.1). Taxonomy (GTDB): domain Bacteria; phylum Actinomycetota; class Acidimicrobiia; order Acidimicrobiales; family Microtrichaceae; genus ATN2. Next base: position 196,275 of record QEUP01000001.1, read on the forward strand.
TATCGGCTCCGGTGAAAGCACGCGCTGAACGCCCGAATGATCACCCGCCTCGACGGTGTTGCTCTCCTCGTAGTCAACCTCACCCGACGTGGGCACACGTCTGAGCCTCCCCCCGGACTCGATCAGGGTGATGTCGTTCAGTTTCAGCCGAACCACGCCTATCCACGGTTCGTCGGGCCAGCAGCTTGGTGGCATCTCGACAAAACTCGTGTCGCCATCCTCAGTCACCATCACAACTACATCGCCTACTTCGAACTCGAAGGGCTCAGATCCGTCTGCGCTGCCACTCGTTCCGTTGCGGAACTCAAGAAACAGCCGTCGCCCATCCTCCGAAATCGCACTGATCCGGGCGAGGGGGCCTGAAGGACCGATCTCCATCGAGAACAAACTATGCGTTGGGAAGGCATCGACGCCCGCCCCAAGGCACGACAGCAGGTCGAAGGGCTGGAACTCGGCTTCATTGCTCATGACCTACGAGGACTATCTCAAGGGCATCCACGAGAGGGTCGTGATCGGGAACGTCTAGTGCGAAGAACAGGCCGACCGCCCCGCCTTGCTCTGCACCCTGCGCTCCCTCTCTGAAGCGGCGAATGAACCATGGGCGCTCTGCCAGGTCTGTCGTCCGCGCCCCAGATGCGTGGGTAGGGGCGCCGGTCCTCGTGCGAGTCAAGCGTGGTTGGTGTGACCAAGCAGGCGGTCGAGCTCGGTGCGCGGGACGCGGAGGGTGCGACCAATTTCGATGCAGGGGAGTCCGGTCTTGCCGCCGGTGGCACGCCACTGGCGGGCGGCTGTGTAGGCGGCGTTGCGGCTGATGCGTAGGATGGCAGCGGCTTCGTCGATGGTGAGCACCTCGGTCGAGGTGTCGATATCGGCAGTGGTGGACATCTGGTTCTCCTGGCGTCGCGGGCGGTGGTCTGTCTACGTAGGCCGCCCACCAGCCCGCGACTTCGCGGAGGAGCTCAGTGCATGCAGGCTCGGCGGGGCTTCTCGGTTTGTTGCCCTCGCTACTCAGGGTCTGATCAATCTCACCCTTGACCGCTCAGGGTGATGTGTGACTACTGTGTGCTGCATGGGATCACATGGTGTAGTTGGGTATGGACAGTGACTGAAGAGGGTCGGCGTCTCGTTGATGGCCGTCTGTGTTGCTTCGACTCTGCTTCCCGCGGTGGCTGGAGCGCAGGAGGGAGGCGGTGAGCGTGTCGTGTTCGATCCGGTCACGAACACCGAACTCGTCATCACCGGCGAGGGCGATTGCGCGACCGTCGACGTCACGCAGCGTTTCGGTCCCGCCGGTTCTAGCGGACAAACGGCTGTAGCTATGAACGAGGTGCGTCAGCTCGACTACGTCATCACGCCCGACTGTTACGTCGAAGTGCTGCCCGCGACGGTCTCAGTCCTGGGCGATCCGAGTGGCGGAGACGAACTTGAGTCGGAGACGGCAGTGTCAGCAGACCCGGAGGTAGCCGGCGTCGCTGGTGTGCCCGCGGTGGGGAACTACATCCACTCTTCGCAGACCATGCAAGATGTCGTCAACATCGACATCGCCAAGTTCGAATACAGCCACGACAGGGTCTGGTACTGGCTCTGGACGCATTTCAAAGGATGTTGCGGGCACATTCGTGGATCGACAAGCGTGCCGTGGAATCACCCCAACGGCGTGTTATTCGACGGTTATGACGGTTCTTGGCGAATCCTTTGGGCTTGGGGCTTCGCCCATGGGCGATTCCACACAGACTTCCTATGGTGCAACATCCCGGGGCAGCCCCAAGACTTCAATCTCATCACGGTGCTCGTTTCGTTGTTCACTGGGTCCTATGCTGCGCTCTTCGATCAGACGAAGCGCTGCGGAGGCACCCATATGAGCACCCGGTACTGGACAAGTATCTCGCCACCCTGGTGGGTGTAAGCGCCCGGAGTGCCAGTTGCCTCCTCGTGGTCGTGATTCTCGCGGCCACGATTGGGTGCACGTCGACAACTGATTTACCATCAGACGACGCCTCAGACGCAGAGACTGAGAGCTACTGGTTCGCGACCAGCGCAGTGCCGGCTGGCCTAGAGCTCGCCGGAGCTGCGACCTTCCCAGGTTCGCATCCGTTTGACCTCGATCCTCCGATCGATCTGCATCTAGTCGAAGGCCAAGAGGGGCAGATCGGGTTCTTCATCCGTGAGAGGACACCCGAAGACGAGGACGACCATGACGCGGCCCCTAGCGGCCCCGCTGGGCCCGAGGGCCTCGAAGGCGTCACAGCGATCCAAGGTGACCAGGTTGTTGTTGGCGCCTCGCGCGACGTACCGGTCGAGAACCTGGAGCCTCTGGTCGATGAGGTCATGTCGGGCACCTCACCTGAGGGCCTCGACTCATTCTCACTCGTCACCGTCTTGAGTGAGTCCCCTGTGCCCGGCATGGGTTCACTTCCGATCCCGGCGCATACGGAAGGGAGTGCTGTCTCGTGGACCAGAGAGCCCGAAGTGGGGGGATTCCAACGATCGCTCGCCGTTGGCGCCTACGAGGGTGATGATCCGGCAGCGGTACTCGAGTGGTGGTTCGACGGAGGCGAGAGCCGAACGATCGGGGCCTACGATGGCGTCGTCTTCACGAGTCCTGCCTATGCAGTTGCTGACGAGAGCCAAGGGGTGGTTCCGGAGGCGGTCCTGTTCGTAACGACCCTCGGGGACGCGGTCGTGATGGTGCGGACGGTCGATGTCCCGGACCGGGAGTTCGATGCGGCAGTCGAAGGCCTAGAGTCGATGACTGAAGCGGACTTCCTTAGTCTTGAAGACGAGGTCGCCGGTGAGTCCGGGACCAGTCAGGGATCGTCAGGTGACTAGAGACGAAGTCATCTCAGGTATCGGGTTCGGGTGGTCGTTCATCTGTCTGCTGATCGGCGCCGCCGCCGTTGCCTACGCTTGGCCCGAATACCTGGCAGTGGCGATTCTGGTGGCGCTCTCCCTCGTCGTTGCCGGCTTGAACGCGTATGCGAGTGTGCAGGTGCAACGTCAGAGGTACTGGCGGGGAGTGCTTGGATTCCTGTCATCGTTCGCTCTCCCGGTTGGGTTCGCGTACATCATTCTTCTGATCCCTGTCGGCTTGGCCATTGCCTCAGGTGTTGCGGCCCGGAGAAAACCCGAGCAACACGCCGACATCAAGGGCCTGTAATACCCGACCGCTCCTCACACCTCGTCTTTGAAGCGGGAGGGATGAACGTCTACGTCGGTGATGCCAAGTACAAGCTCACCGACACCGCAGCGGGCGTGGACCCCGACCTCTATCAACTCCTCGCGTACACGACCTCCCTCGGCGTCCCAGAGGGTGTCTTGATCTATGCGGATGAAGGACAGCAGATACCACCAGGCAGCGTACTGGTCCGACACGCCGATAAGCGGCTCTGGGCTCAGCGGATCGACCTGAGCGGGAGTCCAGACGATATCCGGCGAGAGGTCCATCGGGTTTCGGAGTGGATACTTCACCGAGCGCTGACTGCATGAGGGGTTGCTGCCTGAGGCCATCGAAGGGTGCGGCGGTGTCGCCGCAGCCATGCGTGGTCTCGCCTGACCATTTTGATCCACCCGAAGCTCCTGCGCCGACGTGCCTCGCGAAAGAAGCTCAAACTGACGCGAGGCAGGCCCCGGCGTTGGGGGCACCATGGCATCGCACGCCGTCCTAGGGTGAGGGTGTGGACGAGCGGGACTATGCCAACGCTGTCGGCGATGCGATCAGGCTGGTGGCCAGTGAACTCCGTCCGTGGATGCAGCAGCGGCTCGATGGTTGGCCACCGGATGAACGGGGTGAGGTCACACCGTACGATCCCCACTACCTCGTCAACGTGCTACTCGAGCTGTGGCTATCGCACTTCTCAGATTCGTTTGGGAGCGACGGGCATCTCCTTGTACAGGGCTTCCGCCATACGCGAAACCGTTGGGCTCACCACGTCCCCTTCGATGAGGAGGCGGCACTTCGAGGGATCGAGGTATGCCGAGGAATGTTGGCCGCAATCGCATCGCCCCAAGAACGCGAGCTTGCCACGTCGGCAGGTCGTCTGCGCGGAAGCAGACCTCCGTCAACAAGCAAACCGACTTCGCGGCCCCAGTCCGTGCCGGGAAGCCACCGCCGGATGCGGTCCACGAAGTTCCGCGACGAGCAGTGGCGACACCGATTCGATCCTTACGTTGCTCCGGTCAACGAGCTCGTCGATCGTCTCATTGAGGAACGCGGCGGGAGCTGGATGCCCTACATCCCCGCCTACCACGGGGGAATCGAGTCCGAGATCCTGCTCTTGTACCAGGACCCCGGCAAGATGACGGCCAAGGACTTCGGAGGATCGGGCTTTCTCGGGAGCGAAAACGATGACCCCACAGCCCAAGTCCTCGCGGAGTGCCTCGATGCCGCTGACCTCGACGCGAAGCGCGTCACGCCATGGAATGCCTATCCCTGGTTCCTATCGGATCAGGGCCGCCTGACAGACCGCATGATCAAAGAAGGCCTGAACCCCCTTCACCGGCTCCTCGAACTCATACCGACAGCCCACACGATCGTCACCGGAGGCGCCAAAGCCCATCACTCCTGGCGTCTGTTCTCCGAGCAGTACCGTGATGCCTCCCGCTGGCGGCACATCAAGACCTTCCACACCTCCGGACGCGGCATAACCAACGGCGGGCGCCAGACAAAGGTAGAAGGGATCGCTCACGTTGTAGCCGCCTTTCGGGAAGCTGCCACACCTCCCGACGCGCCATGACGGTCCCCGAGACCCACGTAGCCAGAACAAAGCGCTGGATCGACGCCCGCAACAAGAGCCTTCCCGAGCGTGCAGCTAGTGCCATTCGCTACGAGTTGGACGTCGACGCCGAGCCGTCACCCTATTCGAGTGCCGCCCACCCCGGCGTGAGGACTACGGCTCCGAGTGGACGCGGTTCCCGATCGCCCGCCTCCGCTACGCAAAGGCCAGGAAGGAGTGGTCATTCTACTGTCGTGACCGGAACCTCATGCTTGATTAGTACGACTGGCCAAGCGCATCGACGCGCCGAGCGACATGCGCGAACCCTCCTGTGCATTCCGGAGCTGACCGGTGTAGGCGCCTGAGAGACCCCAGCGGTGAGTGCTCAACCAGCGAGGTCGTCGGTCGTGCTCCACTCCTCGGCCAGTTGGACGTCGAGGACGGCCCCTGCGAGGTTCTCGGGGAAGACAGCGAGCACGTCATCGACTCCAGTCGCCGAAGGGGCGAGGATGGCCTGGAACTGGTGCTCGTACGCGGCTTCCCCTAGCTGTTGAGTGAGCCGAAGATCGTCCCCAACGAGGTCCTTCCGCCCGACGCCAACGGCACCGAGGGTCGTGTCATCGGTGAGGTCGAGGACCGAAGTCAGCTCGGCCTCCACTCGCCAGAGTTCGCGAGGTAGCAGATCCCCTACTTCGAGGCCCTGCCGGCTTGCCTGTCGAGTCAGCTCCGCTACCACGCAGGCGCGGGTGCTGCAGAGGTAGAGAACCGGGAAGCTCCTCGGCGGGTTGAAACGCCCACCGAACCGTCGCGCACCTTCGCCGCTACGAGGGTCGTAGCCTGGCGCCTGGTTCCGCAACGCAGTGGTTGCGAGCGGCCGTCCCGGCGCGTGGGCGACCGCTCGAGGGTCAATGCCGGTCATGTCAGGCTGTGACGCCCTCGGCGATCGCTAGCAAGAGGTCAATCACGCGCTGGTACTCGCCGGCAGCGACTAGATCGAGTGGCTTTTCGTAGCCGAGGTCGCGATTGGGGGATCGCATCCAGAACCGGGCTGCGTCATCGCTCATGACGCTGCGGGCGAGGTCAACGACGGCACGCAACTCGAGAAGCCGCTCCTCTGCCTCTCGCCGCGGCATCGTCTCCTGAGACCGCCATCTGGCCACGCTCCGGGGGTTTGTCTCGCTCACCCTCGCGAGGTCGACAGTATCCACGACATCTCCTTCGTAGAGGTGATCCAAGAGAGATGTGAGGGTGGTCATTTGCGATCGTCCTTCTTTTGTGTAGCATTACGTCGCGCGTATGTCATACTATACGTCGAGGAGGCGTCAGGAGCAATCTAGTGGATCTCGAATTCGGACATGGCTTCATCCCTCGCATTGGCGAGGAAAACTACAAGGCCGTGGATCGTTGCATCGGTCCGGCAGATCTGTTCAGCGAGGATCCTTTGGAGTGCCCATGGGTCATCGTCGACGGGGCGTGGGCGGAGGGTCGGCCCGAGCTTCTCGACACCCTCAAGGCCAACGGAACCAAGCTGGTCATTGACACCTTCGGATGGCGCTATCGCTACGACGCGACAGCTGAGGTGAAGAAGCTTGTCGGGTCGAGCTGGGCACCCGCTGGTGCCCTGAGCATCGCCGACGGGCAGCAGGTGCGCGAACTGGTGGAGAGCAGCCTGAACGCCCAGGCTATTTTGGGAGCGGCGGCGTATCTGCTTCCCGGCTGGATGCCTGAGGACGACGCCGAGGATCTCCGGTCGGCCTACGAGGTGATCTTCGAGGTAGCCGCTGACTTGCGTGACGTACCTGCCCGACCCTTCGTTGCTTTCATCGGCGGACACACAAGGGGAGTCGATCAGGTCCTCGCGCTCCTCGACGAGGTGCCGCACTTCGTTTCCGCGGTCTACGTGCAGCTTTCACCCATCAACCCTGCCGCGGACAGCCCCTCGAAGCTTGAGTCGTTGGCCGACGTCTACCAGCATGCGTCCGGTCTCGGCTTCAAGGTCATCGCCGGTCACGCAGGCGCAATCACGCCCGCGATGCGAGCGCTGGGAATTGACGCCGCAGACGCAGGCCTCGCTACAAACGAAACCTTCGATCGGGCCAGAGTACGCAGGAGCCAAGGCCGGGCGAACCACGACTCATCGCAGGGCGGCGGTCGCCGTTCTCGCATGTACTTCAGTCAGCTCGGTCGGTCACTGTCTGCGGACGATGTCGAACGCCTTCTCTCAGTCCCAGCAGGAGCGGCAGAGCTGCGCGGTTGTCGGATGCCGTGCCATCGGTTCCGGAGCGATCACATCATCGAGCGCGCCCGGGAGCATTCCCTCTGGGCGCGGGTTCAGGACGCGCAACTCGTCAGCTCGCTGCCGCCGAGCATGCGGCTCACATCTTTGTACGAACGACTTCGGACCCAGCGTTCCACGATCTCGACTATCAACAGCGCCCTGACGCACGCGAATCTCGAACCGCTTGACATGAAGTCGATAGACAACCATCTCGCCTGGATCGCCCGAGCGCTGTCGAGCCGATCAGCGGCTTGATCGAAACTCAGCGACCGGCTCGGGAGTTAGCCGGACCTCAGACAGGTGCAGGAGGATGTCCTGATCGTTGTGGGAATTGGGTGACGGTCCCACTGTGATTCAGGCTGCTGCCTGATCGTACTCGGGTGCTGTGACAGCCCCGCCGGTGTCGGCGGCGACGCGGCGGGCGACTTCGTCTCGGACAGCGGCGACGAGGGTCGGCATGTCGTTGCAGCCCTTGATGCGACGGAAGCTGCGTTCGGCTTCGAGCATCCCAGCGCCGACCCAGCGCCTCACCATGCAGGCCGTCTTCAAACGCAGCTTCGTCCGAGCACCCGGAGGGTCGACCTAAGTCGAGCCCCACTGCCTTGTTCGCAGGCGACGGGCTTTCGGCTACCGGTCGAGCTTGCGCAATCTCGAGGGAGTAGCTCTGTTCTTCTCGATCCGGTTGATGAGAGCGGGGTTCTGCATGAACCGGGCTTCGAGTTGGGAGATCACGATAGCTGGGGTCAGGATCACGGTTCCGTCTGGTTGCTCGCTTGCTAGGTATCGGTCGTGGTGGCCGATCTTGCCGAGGCTGGCGCGTCTGCGGCTGTCCAGCTCGATTAGGACTTCCCCACCGGCCTGGTTTGTCTCTGCGGAGGTTGCGGGCATGGGATTGGTGGTTTCCTTGGTCTTGTTCATGTAAGTCTTCTTTCTCTTTGTACCCCATTTCCCCAGAAAAGGCAATAGGGTAGATGGGATTGTCCCTCATTCCGCACTACCCGATAGTGGTACGCTGGGCGTATGGCAGCTCATTACATTGACATCGACGCTGACCAAGCCCTCCGGTCGCTCGGTATGGACCCGAACCGCTCTCAGCTCTACAACGCCGTCAATGACGTCCTCGATCAGCTCATTGCCAACCCTGGCCAAGCCAGCGTCCGACGAATCCGATTTCAGGAAGTCGGCCTTTGGTGCATCCCCATCTACGGGTCCGGAGAGGAATGGGTTCTTTTGTGGGAGCCGTTTCGTGAGGAAGAGGTTGAGAAGGAGGAACGGGAGAAGGAGGCAGTGCTCATCCAGTACCTCGGTCCCGCGTCGTTTATCTGAGGCCCAGCAGCGCCAGCTCGCGCCCGGCGATGTGTGCGAGGTTGTCCTGCACCGTCCACCCCGGACAGTCGGTCGGTGTCTTCCACTGCTCCTCGCCGAGCTGCTGGCCCAGCGCGTCCAATGCGGCCCACACCTGTTCGAGGACGGCGATGATGGGTTCTGGCGCGGCTGCCGCCTCTGTACCTGGTCCTGGGGACTCCATCACTCACATGATTGCCGACTCGACGGCCACTCGGGGCGGTGAGTACTGCCCCGGGGAGGGCTCGACGCCGGGCTTCGCTTGGTGGTTCGTCGGCGATCTCGTTGCGTTCTTGGCAGCGTTTCCCGCGTATAGAGGGGGTAATGCTGCCAAGAAGGCTTGGCCGCAGTGACGCACACGGCGCGCCGGTCCTCCCGGCGTGCAAGCACCGCTCCCATCGTGATCGCCACGATGATCCCGCCTGCTGCGAGCCCGGCGGCGGAGGTGCGCCGGCTCGGTCAGGTGTGGTCTTCGCCGGCAAGAGCCTCGACCTCTGTGACCATGATCTGGGAGTGAAGCCGGCCGCCCTCCCTTCTTCTCGGACCCGGGATGGGCAACGCGGGGCCATGGACACGGAAGCCGACCGACTCGAAGAAGGCGATCGCGCCGGTGTTCTCCGCCAACGTCCCGAGGTGGCAGCCGGTGATGCGGTGCGCTCTCAGTCGCGCGAACCAGCAATCCATGAGCCGCCGGCCGATCCCGTGGCCACGCGCCGGGGGCAGCAGGTCGATGTGGAGGTGCGCCGGCCAGCGAGAGTCGGCGAACTCGAGCTTCCTCGGGTCGGTGCGGCCGGTGACGATGTCGGCGAGCGCGTCACCGAAGGTCCTCCAGATCATCGCGGCAGTACCGGGCCGGAAGGCGATCCCCCTCCTGAGGATGTGGCGCCCGGCAACTGAGCCGGGGCTCCACGCGCGGTCCGAGTCGACGCAGCCCAGCAGGTAGCCGCTCACCTCACCGTCCAGTTCGGCGACGAAGGCCGATTCGGGCTCGACGTCGGTGTAGTAGCCCGTGAACATGTCAGCGAAGCTCTCTTGGTCGCGCCACTGCCAGTCGATGGGCTCTCCCATGTAGCCGGTGAGGAAGCAGATCTCGCGCACGCGGGCGCGATCGTCAGGCGAGTAGGGGCGTACGAGGATCTGGGCAGGTGCCTGCTCGGTCATGGCCCACGACGCTAGCCACTCCCCCTAGTGAGTTCAGCCAGCCGAGGAGTCCGGCGCCTACTGCGATCAGGTGCAGCGTCGCGTGCCGTGCCCGAGGGCTCCTCGAAGAGGCGAAGCCGTTCACCTGCTCAGTTCGACTCGGTCCAGTACGACGCCACGTCCAGCACGACGTTGTCGATCCCGTCCACGAGCGGCACGAGCCGGCGCAGCATTGCCGCGATGTGGCCGGTCTCGCTGTAGTACCGGTAGTCCCCGGGTGAGTCGTAGACCTCGATCACCAGCACGCGACCCGGCTCGATCAGGTCTGCAGCCGCCTCGTGCACGACGATACCGTCGGCGCTATGGGACTCGTGGATGGCTTCGCGCAGCACCTCCATCACATCGGCCCGGCAATCGGACCGCGGCCACATCAAGCGGTGCACGACGATCACGGGGACCTGCCTTTCCATCCGTCGTCGTCGCTTCCGGGTATCAACACGAGATATCGACAGGTGCGGTGTTGATGCTGACGCTCACAAAAGCCCTGTGCCATCCGGCCCATCGCTCCCCTCGGCAGCACAGCCATTCAGGGGCCTCGGTCCGCCCGTGTGATCTCCTAGGATCGCCGCGGTGAAGGCGATCGTCCTCGTCAAGCAGGTCCCCGACCTGCGCACTGCCGATGTCGGGATCCGCGAGGACGGCACGATCGCACGGGAGGGCACGCCCGCTGTCACCAACCCGGCGGATCTGCACGCGTTGGAGGCCGGGCTCAGGATCGCCGACGAGGTGACGGTCATCACGATGGGCCCGCCCAAAGCCGAGGAGGTCCTGCGCGATGCCGTGTCCCGGGGCGCCGGTGGCGGGGTGCTGCTCTGTGATCGGGCCCTGGCGGGTTCCGACACATGGGCCACGTCGAATGCCCTGGCCGCCGCCATCGTGCACTTGGGTGGCGCCGACCTCGTGTTGTGCGGGGCGACCGCTCTCGACGGTGAAACCGGTCAGGTCGGACCCGAGGTTGCCCAACGGCTCGGTGTTCCCCAGGCGACAGGCTGCGAGGACCTCGAAGTCGATCGTGGACGGCTCCGCGCCAGGCGCATCGTGGAGGGAGGGTACGAGACCCTGTCGCTGCCGCTTCCCGCGCTGATCACGATCGCCGAAACCAGCTTCGCGCCGCGGTACCCGACTCTGCCGGGACGGCGGAACGCCTCCAAGGCGCAGTTCCCGGTTCTCAGCGCCGCAGACCTCGGCCTTTCATCCGACGTAGTCGGGCTCGAGGCGTCGCCCACCAAGGTCGCCCGCATGGAGCCCGCCCCGCTTCCAGACCGCAAGTGCCGGATGGTCGGCTCCGACTTCACCTACGAGAACCTGGTGGACAAGCTCCGCGAGCAGGGGGCGCTTGACACCACTGGCACGCACGCGCTGAGCGGTGATCACAGCGATGACCCGCCGACCGCCGATCAGGCGAGCACCGAGCCGAAGCTCTGGGTGGTCTGCGAGCTCGACGGGGACTGCCTGAAGGGCTCGTCTGCGGAGCTGCTATCGAAGGCCGTCGAGTTGGCGCCGGAGCTCGGCGGGGGAGTGGGGGCGTTCGTCGCCGCGGCAGAGCCGACCGCAGCGCTGCCGGACGCAGCCCGCTTCGGGTCCGACGTGGCCTACCTGGCCACCAGCCCGCAGCTCTCACCGTATCGCTGCCAGCCTCACGCCCGGGTGCTCGCCGATGCGGTGCGGCGGCACCAACCGGAGGCCATCTTGTTCGCGGCGACCACGACCGGGCGGGATCTGGCGCCCAGGGTCGCGGCGATGCTCGATGCGGGCCTGGCTGCGGACTGCACCGACCTGTCCGTCGGTCCTTGGCAGCGGCGCGAGCATCGTTACGAAGCCCTGTTGCACCAGGTCCGGCCGGCGATGGCCGGCGGCGTGCTGGCGACGTGCGTGTCGCCGGTGGTCCGGCCCCAGATGGCGACGGTGAGACCCGGCGTCTTCGAAGCCACGCCGAGGCCCCGGCGGACCGAAGTCGTGCAGGTGGCAGTGGCGCTCGAGCCCGGCGATCTCGCGGTCGAGGTCTTGGATCGTGAGGTCCGGAGGTCCGACGTTCGCCTCGCCGAGGCCGACGTGATCGTCGCTGGCGGCGCTGGTTGTGATGAACGGAGCTGGCACCTCGTCGAGGAACTGGCGGCCGCCATCGGGGGGAAGGTGGCCGCGTCCCGTGGGGCGGTCACCGCCGGTCTCGCTCCCCGGGCGTTGCAGGTGGGCCAGACCGGGACGACGGTTCACCCCGATCTCTACGTCGCCTGCGGCGTTTCGGGGGCGCTGCAACACATCGTCGGGATGAGGACTGCCCGGACGGTGCTGGCGGTGAACCGCGACCCGGATGCGTTCATCTTCCATGTCGCCGACTACGGGATCGTCGGTGAGGTCGAGGAGGCCCTTCCCCGGCTCACCGAGGCGTTCCGGGGCGTCAGCAACGCCGGAGAGGACAACTGACCCTACGATCAGTAGTATTGCGTGCGCCCGGCAGGTCAGCCCGGCAAGAAGGGGGTATCCAGGTGGGGTGGAGACGTTCTCGGTGGAAGGTAATGGCTGGTGCAGCGTTTGCCTGCCTTGCCATGTTGGTCAACTCGGTGACCTGCGCAGCACCGCCCGCCGAGGCGGCGAGCTCAGGCCTACCAACTCCGCCGGCTGAACCGGCGCCGGGGGAGTTGGGCGGAGTCGGCCCCTGTGGTTACGACTACGAGGTTCGCGACAACCCGCGTGCGTGGCTGGGCGAGCAGGTGTGGCTCATCGAACCGACCGGCAAGGCAGCGGCTCCTACGGGGGGCAACTGCGACGACCCGCAGCGCCCGACGATCTTCTTCGCTCACGGCTACCTGCTGATGAACCCGCTGTTCTACGAGGACCTGCTCTACCACTGGGTGAGCAACGGCTGGGTGGTCGTGTACGCCAACTACAACCCGATCCCGCTCTTCAGCCTGCAATACGACATGGTCGACACCGGGTTCCGATCAGCCGCTGAGTGGTGGGACCGCATCGACACCGACGATGTCGGATTCGGGGGGCACTCCTTCGGTGGGGGCATGACCCCGTGGCTGGTCCAACAAGCCGCCCAGCGGGGATGGGGCAGCGACGCCTTGTGGTTCACGACGCTGGCCCAGGCGTTCAGCTTGAGCATCGGAAGCGGGCCCATCGCCGTGCCTGACCACGCCCGCGCACTGCTCATCGGTTTCGAAGGTGACTTCCTCGTCGACAACCGCCTGGGCATGGAGGTGTACGAAGCCCTCGAGCTACCCGACGACCAAAAGGAGTACCTCGAGGTCTTCTCGGAGTTCCGCGCGTTCAGTTTGGCCTATGCCAGCCACCTGTCACCGATGACGATATTCGGCTCGTCGGACTCGATCCGCGAGTACGGCATCTACCGACCGCTGGACGCGCTGGCCGCCTGCGCCCGCACCGGCGAGCATTGCGACACCGACATCACCTGGATGGGGGAGTGGACCGACGGGGTGGAGGCCCGCCGCTCGGTGGCGACCGACGACCCGGTGGACTTCGGGTCACCGGCGCTGGTCGAGTGCACGCTGTTCCTCAACCCGCGGCCTTGTCTGCAGGGTCCGTCGACGTGAGGCCCGGAGGCACCCCGGCAAACGGCAGGCTCAGCCCGCCGAGTCGATGGCGTAGGACTCGAAGAAGTCCCAGATCACGTCGGTGGCGATGATCTCGTTGGTGGAGGGCCCGGTCAGCTCCTCGACCTTGAGGCCTGTCACGGTGCCCGGCCAGGCGTGCCCCACGCCTTCCATGACGTAGAGCTCGACCTCGCCACCCTCGGGACAGCCCTCGTAGGACTGGTGCACGACGTGTTCGCTGAACCGTTGCTCGGTCAACTCCCCGGTGCAGCCGTTCGTGTGGGCCCAGCCCTCGGCGAAGTCCGGAACCGACGGGATGACGATGTCGGCGATGAGCTCCTCGGACTCGGGGCTCTGCGGGAGACCGAACGCCCCCGGTCCCAGGCCGCCTTCGAACAGCTGCCAGGTGTCGTCGCGGCTGTGGAACGCCAGCACTGGCACCGGGCGTGCCGGATCGCAGCGCTCGGGAAGGTAGACGCCTGCCACGGTGGCCACCGCTGCGATCCGATCCGACATCTCACAAGCCAGCACCAGGCCGAGCTGTCCGCCCATCTCGTTGCCGGCCACGTAGATCCGGCGCTCGTCGACGCACAGATCCTCGACGACCTTGTCGAGCAGGCTTCCCATGAACGTCACGTCGTCGGCCAAGCCCGGGTTGCCGGGTACGTTCCAGTAGGGGATGGCGCCGATCCCTTGGGGAGCGACCTCGATGAACCCCTCCTCCTCGGACTTGAGGTCCATCGCGCTGACCGACGAGTGGACATTGGCCGGACTGGCGTACGGATGGAGGTTCAGCACGACAGGAAGCGGGGTAGCACCGTCGTAGCCGGCCGGGACGTGAAAGCCGACATCGCGGTCGATGGCCCCGGATCGCACGGTCATGATGTTGGGGCCGCCTACGGTCACCTCGGTGCCGGCGCCACATCCTGCCGACGCCGGTGCGGCTGTGACGGCCGAGCCGGCACTGCCGGTGGGCTCTTCGTCCGCAACATCATCGGCGGGCGGGGGTGCGATGGTGGTGGCGCCGCCGACCTCGGCGGCCGGGGTGTCCGGGCTGCCGGCGCAGGCGCCGACCAGCAGCGCCAGAGCCGGCAGGACCATCCAGCTCCGACGAGTTGCGCTGCCCGCCCTTGGCATGGATCCCACCGACCTTTCCCCCGTGAGGCCCGCCGAAGCTCGCCCAAGTCTCGTGAGGGGTCTCCTGGGGTCGAAGATAGCGCGCCGGGCGACGCGTTGCCCGGCTGAAGGCCTTCGAGTCCCGAGGCGCCTCGACGCTATCGTTGTTCGGCAGCGGCGGCGTGGCCGAGTGGTTAGGCAGAGGCCTGCAAAGCCTTGTACACCGGTTCGATTCCGGTCGCCGCCTCCACGGAGGGCCGGGTGCCATGGGGCATCCGGCCCTCGGGGTCTACGGCGAAGACCTCATTGCCGGATGGCGGAGACCTCGAGTTCGAGGGTGACCTTCTCACTGACGAGGACTCCACCGGCCTCGAGGGCGGCGTTCCAGTTCACACCCCAGTCCTTGCGGTTGAGCACGGTCTTGCCCTCGAAGCCGATCCGCTGGTTGCCGTAAGGGTCGACAGCGGTCCCGGTGAACTCGAAGTCGACGGTGACGGGCTTGGTGACACCTTTGATCGTCAAGTCACCCGTCACCTTGTACTCGTCGTCACCGTTGGCCTCCACAGCGGTCGACACGAAGCTGATCGTCGGGTAGGTGGCCATGTCGAAGAAGTCGTTGCTGCGGAGGTGGTCGTCGCGATCGGAGTTGCGGGTGTCGATGCTGGCGGCCTCGATGGAGATCCGCAGGTACGAGGCGGCGGGGTTCTCGGCGTCGAAGTAGCCCGAACCCTCGAAGTCGTTGAACGACCCGCGGACCTTGGTGACCATGGCGTGGCGAGCCACGAAGCCGATGCGGCTGTGGCTCGGGTCGATCTCGTAGGTGCCGGTGGCGGTGCCGGTGGCGGCGCTGATGCCGGTGCTCATCGGAAGCTCCTCCTGGTAGTTGACATATCTCCTAATATAGAGGACGTGTCAACTATATTCAATAGTAAGGTCGGAGCATGACCGGGGCCCGCTGGCTGAGCGAGACCGAGGAGCGGGCGTGGCGTGCCTTGCAGTTCATGCACATGCGTCTCGAAGGAGAGCTCGCCCGCCAGCTGAGCGTCGACTCCAACCTCTCCTACCCCGACTACCAGGTTCTGGTCGCTCTCACCGATCGCGCCGAGGGGAGGATGCGGGTCGTCGAGCTCGCCGGCGTCTTGAGCTGGGAGAAGAGCCGGCTCTCACATCACATCGCCCGCATGATGGCCCGAGGGCTGGTGCAGAAGGAGAAGTGCGACTCAGACAGGCGGGGCGCCTTCGTGGTGGTCACCGAGCAGGGTCGCAACGAGATCGAAGCCGCTGCGCCGGGCCATGTCGGCGCCGTGAGGCGCTTGTTCGTAGACCGCCTCACGCCCCGCCAGCTCATGGCCGTCGGAGAGGCTGCCGAGGCTGTGCTCGCCGGCTTCGACGAGGCGAGCCGGGGTCCTTCGACAAGCACCGAGGGAGGGGGATCCGGTCCTGGTCAGGCGCCCATCAACTCGCCGACGCCATCCCCGGGTCGGGGCGTTTGAAGCGAAGCCGAATCCCCCGGGCCCGTTCAATCCAGAGTGGCGGCCGCCCGGAACCCCACGATCGCCGAGCCCACGCCCATCGCCAACAGCCCTATCCGTGAGCGCCACGGCAGGTCGCCGAAGGTGAGGATGGTCATGGCCGCGTCCCCGAGGTCGGCCATGGCGCCGACCTGTACCCACGACGCCGCTGCCTGGTTGTTGTCGAGCGCGTCGATGGCACCGAAGCCCAGCAGCAGGTCGCGTATGCCGAGCGCACGTACGAACCACGACAGGCCGGGGCTCGGTTCGGTCCTGTCACCCAGGACGAGCCGGGCTCCGAATCGCGGCGCCAGGGCGAGCGTCGACCCCGCGACTACCCGTGCGGCGGCCTGGGTGCGTGCAAGCTGCCTTTGGTCCATCAACAGATCCTCGCGCGAACAGGCGCGGTCGGTCAGGGGGTGAGCGCGGGCGCCGGCGGTCGCCGAGTGAGGGCCAGGAGTCGAAATGATGGAATTGTCCGGCCGGAGCGGCCATTCTTTGGGCGGATCAGTGAGGGGAGGCACCTGTGTCCCAAGCAACCATCTGCCAATCCTGTGGCACGGCACTGCCGCCGGGCGCCAAGTTCTGCACCACGTGCGGGGCGGCGGTAGCGGCGACTCCGGGCAGCAAAGCGGCGCCGACACCGCCGCCGGAGGGGACCGCCGCACCGCCTCACACTGCGGAGAGCGCACCTTTCGACCCGGTCGCGGGCAAGGCTTCGCCCTCGGTGCCGCCGCCCACGCCGTCGTCGTGGCAGTCTCCGGGGGTGGCCATGTCTCCCACGCAGGTCCAACCGCCGCCTGGCTACACCGGGGGTGCCCCGATCGGGGGCATGCCCCCTCCGCTGGCCCAAGCGGCACCGTCGCGCGCGGGCAGCTCTCGCAACACGCTTGCCGGCTTGTTGGTGCTGCTGGGAGCGGCGGTGGTCGCGGTCGGTTCGTTCCTGACCTGGGTGGAGGTCAACCGAGGCGCAGGAGTGGAGACCGGAACGGGCTGGGACACCGTCAACGGCGAGATGGGCGACGGCCCGCTCGTCGTCGGTGTCGCTGTCATCGCCGCTGCGCTGGGCGGCGTGATGCTGAGCGGCCAGCGATCCATGGTCATCAAGCTGCTCGCGCTGGTCGCTTCTCTGGCGGCTCTCGGTATCACCATCTACGAGCTGCTCGACGTGTCACGCGCCGAGTTCCCCGCCAACGCCGGGATCGGCCTGTGGCTCATGCTCGGCGGGTCGATCGCCGCGGTCGTGGGTTCGCTGCTGGGCGAGACCCGCTGATACCTCGACTCAGCGCTAGGGGGAGAGCTCGTGTTCGAGCGCGTCGATGAACGCATCCACCTCGTCGACTTCGTTGTAGGCGTGAGGTGAGACGCGCAGGCCCCCGGCCCGAGCCGAGCAGACGAAGCCGCTTTCCTCGAGGCGATCTCTGGTAGCGGCAGGGTCACGGTCACCTATCAAGAAGGTGACGATCCCCGAGCGTCCCTCTGGTGACCGGTCTGACACGACTTCCAGGCCGATGCCGCGCAGCCGCTCCACCAGGTGATCGCAGAGCCGGCTGATGTGGTGCCAGATGCTGTCCATGCCGGCCGTCTCGAGCAGCCGGAGTGAGGCACCGAGTCCTGCCAGGCCCAAGGCGTTGGGTGTACCACCCTCGAAACGCCTGGCGCTGTCGTCGTGGATGAGCTCGAGGTTGTCCCATTCCTTGCGGTGCAGTACCGACGCCCAGCCCGGCTCCAGTGGCCGCAGCAGATCGCGACGCTCCTGCCTCACGTAGAACAGCCCTATCCCCTCCGGCCCGAGCAGCCACTTGTGGGCGTCGGCTACGGCGAAGTCGACTCCCCACTGCTCCAACTCGGCGGGTAGGGCACCAAGGCCCTGGATGACGTCGGCGCACAACAGGGTGTTGTTGTCCCGGCACAACTCGGCCAGTGCCGCCAGATCCGTGCGCCAGCCTCGCCCGAACTGCACCCAGCTGCAAGCGACGAGGCGGGGCCGGGACGCGGCGATGGCGTCCCGGAACGAGTCGAGGGGCAGGCGGCCTTCGGGTCCGAGGGGTGCAACCCGTACGACGCGCACACCGAGGCCGTCCAGCGCCAGCCAGGGGTACAGCGTCGAGGGGAACTCGAGGTCGGGAACGACCACGACATCGCCCGGCGACCAGTCGAGGCCGTTGGCCACGAAGCCCAGCCCCTCGGTGGTGTTCTTGACGAAGGCGATGTCGGTGCTGGGGACGCCCATCAGCTTCGCCCCGAGCCCGCGAATCGTCTCGTGCTCCTCGTCTCGCTCATCGAGGCCGACGGTGCCCTTGTCGCGTGCCCGAGCGGCCTCGGCAGCGACGGCAGCGACCGTGACCGCCGGGAGTGGCGCCACCCCGGCGTGATTCAGGTACGCGTAGCGCTGCGTGACGGGGAACTGCTCGCGGGGAATTGGTGGGGACACCTCCACATGTTGGCCGATGAGGACGTTCTTGGCAGCGACAGCGGCGCCGGGCTCATACTGCTCACCTGCTATGTTCGGATGTCCAGGGGCCGTTGGCGCAGTTGGCTAGCGCACCTCCATGACGCGGAGGGGGTCACAGGTTCGAGTCCTGTACGGCCCACCAGGACGTCTTCACCGAAGTTCCCCGGTTGGTTCACCGAAGTGGCGGCCGTGGTCTTCGGGGCGGGCGTCTCGTATTGTCGCGTGAGGGTGGGACGGTGGCGGCCGCCGCGGGGCGCGCGCCGCCAACGGCTTGTGCGCTGGCTGGGGTGGGTGCCGGGGTCAGGGCGGTGATGCGGTCGAGCTGGCCGAGCTGATCGGCAAGTCCCAGTCTGCGATCTCCCAGATCGAGAGCGGTGAGATCGGGCTCTCCCTCGACGTGTTGCGCCAGATCGTCGCCCAGCTCGGCGGGGAGGTCGAGGTGACCGCTGTGTTCAAGAACCGCCGCGTCACGCTCGACGCATGACAGGCATCCCGGCCGGGAGGTCTTGGCGTCGTCACCCACGGTTTCAACCCGACGAGGGCCCAGGAGGGTCTCTGCGGCAAACCCGAAGGTCATCCGCCCGGAACTCACCCCGAGGTACCGGGCACCCGCGCGCTGCGCGGGTGTAGCGAACCGCGACCCCCGTTCTCGCCGTGTCGGGGCGCCGCCCCCCAGCACGGAGGTCTTCTACACTTCTCTACTCCGCGGGCTGTGATCCTGTGATCTAGATGTTGACTGACCGGTACGCCATATCCGAAAAGTGCCTGCTCGGTGGTGCTATCGGGTTACGGATTGCGAGTAATGGGATGTGAATCGTCGGCTCATGACCCGAAGGTCGCGGGTTCAATCCCGCCCCCGCCACCACCAGATCACCCGGAGCAGGTGGGAGATGGGAGCAAGCGGAGGCGCCTTCAGCTCCTGGGTACTCGGTACCGGCTCTGCACCAGGCCGTTGTCGAACGAGGTCGTCTCCAGGTGTTCGAGCCGCACGTCACCGGTCAGCTCCCCGAACAGCGCTATCCCGGTGCCGATGAGGACGGGAACCTTTGTGATGGTCAGCTCATCGACGAGGCCGGCTCGCAGGAAGCTCTGGATCGTCTGGCCGCCGTCCACGTAGACGCGCTCGACACCCCGTGCGGCGAGGTCGATGAGAACCTCTGCGGGTCCGAGCCCGGTTGGCTCGACCAGATCCGCCAATCCGGGGGGTGCCACGAAGGCCCTGCTGGTCATCACCAGCACGAGCTTGTCACCATAGGGCCACTCGACACCTGATTCGATGACCCAGTCGAAGGTGTTGCGGCCCATGACCAAGGCGTCGACCGAGGCGAGGAAATCGGCGAAGCCGTAGTCCTCGTCGAGCGGCTCGGCGGAGTCGAGGAAGTCGACCTCGCCCGCGGGTCGGGCGATGAAGCCATCGACGGAGGTGCCGACGTAGACCGACGTGGCCAGCCGTCTCGCTTCGAGCCGGTCTTCGCTCATGGGGAGGCGCCAGAGCTGTAGATCAGGTGGTCGTGGGCGCCTTCAAGCGATGATCCCGTAGAGTTGGTGGGCTGCGCCTGCAACCCCGCACCAGCGCGACGCCGTTGTGCCATTGTCCAGAAGACCCCCCTTGGGAACGGCTCGCACATGATGTCTCATGGGGGCGAGGCTCTGCCACAGCGCCACGATTCCCGGCCGAGGACGAACACGCAATAGCGTCCCTCCATGCCTTCCACCGAAGATCGCCCCGCCTACTGGACCTTCGTTCCGGCCCTACCGGCACCCTTCCTGAAGATGTTCGTGCAACAGGCGGAGGAGGGCGGCTTCACCGGGCTGTTCGCACCCCAGGTGCACGGTGCACCGTTCGCGACGCTGGGTGCCGCCGCGATGGCCAGCGAGTCGATGCAGGTCGCCTCCGGCATCGCCATCGCCGCGGTTCGCAGCCCGTTCGAGACCGCGATGACGGCCATGGACCTGGATCGCATCTCGATGGGCCGCTTCAGCCTGGGGCTCGGTGCCAGCGTCCACAACTGGACCGGCGGGTTCCACGGCGTCCCCAAGCGCAAGCCCCTCACCGATCTGCGCGAGACCGTCGCCGCCATCCGCTACATCGTGGCCAACGCCCACAAGGGCCTTGAGCCGTTCGAGGGTGAGTACTACCGGGCGGACTTCGTCGACTTCCAGCCGACGCCACCGCCTGTCCGCGAGGAGATCCCGATCTGGATCGCCGCCATGCAACGCAAGTCGGTGTCTCTGGCAGGCGAGGTGGCTGACGGGCTGATGGGCCACCCCATGTGGTCCCGCCACTGGGCCGAGGACCGCGTACGCGAGGAGTTGGCCGACGCACTCAGGGCGTCGGGCCGCCAGAGGAGCGACTTCACCGTCCATCTCTGGCCCTGGACGCTGATCACCGACGACCTCGCCCAGGGCATCGAGGATTCGAGGCCGAGCATCGGCTTCTACGCCGGCATCGACCAGTACGAGCCGTACTTCGAGGAGCACGGCTTCGGCAAGGAGGCGAAGGCTTGCCAGGAGAGGATCCACGAGGCTGACCTGGCGGGCGCCGCCGAGTGTGTGACCGAGGAGATGGTGCGCACCTTCGTGCTGCTGGGTTCGGCCGAGGAGGTGCAGCGAAGGATCGAAGCGCTGTGGGATATCGCCGATGCCCTCTGTCCTGTGCCGCCTGCCTACGGGCTTCCCCCCGACCGGTTGATGACCTATTCACAGCGCATCAACGAGGTCGTCAACTGATGTCATGGTCCTGCGCCAAAGGGGCCTGGTCACCGGGGCGGCGGCGGTACTCCCATGGGGTTCGGGTAGGGAACGGCGCCGGCTTCGACCAACCGTGAGGTTGCCGGTCCGAGCAGCCTCATCAGCTCGGCCAGCCCGTCCGGTCCGAGCCTGGCGAGGGGCTCCTCCGCGAGGCGATCGGTTTCCCCCTCTATCCCCAGCCAGATCTCACGGCCTTGCGCGGAGAGGCCGCCTCCTTCCAGCCACCCCCGTTCACGCAAGCGATCCGTGGCGGCGATCCAGTCCTGGTCGTTCCAGCCCCGGTAGGGCTTGATCGTCTCCGGCGCCAGGCCGCTGTGGGCAATACGGCAGACGTGGGCCTCACAGGGGCCGACGCCGGCCACCGTCAGCGCCGCCACGTGTCCGTCCCCTCGGTGCTCCCTGAGCAGGGTGGCGAAGTGCCACAGAGCGAGATGAGGCTCCTCCGGCCAGGGCAAGCGAGCGTTCGCGGCATAGATCGGCCGCCCTCCGGGAGAGGAGTTCGTGATGGCTTGCCTTCCCAGAGCGGCAGCCCCTGCGAAGGCTGTGCCGTCGAGATCTTCGGCGAACAGGCGCCTGAGTGCCAGATCGACCCCGGTGAGCCGCGCTCGCAGCGCTTCGTCGGGGGTGGCTGTCGACCAGATGGCCGGGAGCGCACGCGCGACGAAATCGGGATGGAATCCGAAGAAGCAGGCGGTGACCACACCGGGTCCCACCTCCCCCAGAGGCGCTGCTCGGCCGGCGAAGTAGCCTCGCCAGAACCCTCGCAGACCGATGGCCTCGAAGGCCTGGTGCGCCTCGGGCGCGAAATAGGTGAGCGCGTGGTACGGCTCGACCAGGCTCCAGACGAGACGTGCCCGAGAGATCATCGAGACCTTACGGGACCCACTCGTCGGCCGGCTCATGATCAGCCAGTGCGAGCGGCCCCTGAACGGTCATTCGAGAATCCTCACGAGCTCAACCGGAGTGCTCGGGGGTGAGCGAGCTCACCTCCCAGTGTCCCTCCTCGGTGTAGGTGATCTTGCCGATGGGGGAGGGGGTCACCAGGGTGATCTTCCGGGTCTGCTTCAACGGGAGTGCAGTGTCGACTGCATACCACATCTCGAACTCCTGGCGGCCCTCCTGTCCGCTCCCGGATATCTGCTGGTGCTGCTTGAAGTGATAGGCCTCGACATCCTTCCCATCGATCCTCACGGTCTCCTTGCCGACGAAGGTGGAAGGGCCATCGGTGTGGGTCTCGCCTTCGACGTCGCTGTTGGTGCCCACGCAGTCCTGATCGAAGCTCTCGCCCTCCGAGGCAGAGGGGTCGACCAGCACCGCCGACTCGCAGGTGAAGTTCGTGGTGTTGGTGAGCTTCTCCGTGACGATGTCCCACTGCTGGAAGGTCGTCGACTTCTTCTGGACCAGCTGACCGTTCTCCACGCAGTTCAGGTCCTCTTCCCAGTGCGCCGAGTTGTACTCGAGCTTGAACGTCCAGCAGTCGCTGCCGTGGTGAATGACCTCGGCGGGCATCTCAGAGCCGTCGTCTTGGGACAGCGGAGGCACGTTGATGGATTCGCTGCCCTCGCCCTGGTAGACGTAGACGCCCTCCGCCGGCCGGAGCGCTGACGAGCCGCTGTCGCCGGAGTCGGCCGCGCTGGCCTGTTCGACCTCTTTCTCGGCGTCGCCCACCGATGCCGGTCCGGGCTTGCGCAATTCGAGCAGGAGGAAGAACACACCGCCTACGACAAGGAGGACGACGAAAGCGACCAGTGGGATGAGCCACCTCTTGCGGTGGTGCTTCTCAGCGGGCTTGTCACCTGGCCCACCGGAGCTGGTGTCCAGCCCGGCCTGGTTCAGCGTGTCGGCCATGCTCGTCCCCTTGCCCGGTGTCTTGTTGACCAGTCGGCCGGGAAGGCCCAGGCTTGAACCCATCGCAGGGTGACCGGCGCAGGGCCGATGGGGGACACCCAGGCATGGGTCCGCTGCACCCACAGGCGTCGGGGCGGGTCAGAACCGGGCCACGCCTTTGGCCGTGCGGAAGGGCTTTCCGGCTGTTCGGCGCAGGTTTCGCGACATTTTGGCTTTTTTGTCTCCACTTCTGGTGGCTCATGGGTTATAGTGTGTTCACCACACACCAACCACCAACCACCAGCTGCCCCGTCACCGTGCGGTAATAGGTGACGGGGCGCACCTTTTTTGCGATGGTGCCGGGGGCAACGCCTCAGCGGGTCGAGGCGATGAGCCTCGCTTCGACGGGATCCATCGTTCCCTTGTCGAGCACCCAGGTGACACCGCAGTAGCCGCAAGTGGCGAGCAGCGCCTGGTCCTGGCGGCCGACCCTCTCGAAGCCGAGGCGGCTCCCGCAGTTGTCGCAGTCGGTGAGCACACGCAATGCCATGCCAGTCCTGTCGGGTCCGAGGAGCGGTTGGTTGATGGGCCGATCGACTTGTTGTTCGACCCGCCCGAGTTGTCCGTGACGCTGGACGGCACCCTCGCCTGTCGTGGCGGCAGACCCGTGTGCCTGGGTCGGCATACCGCCTGGATTCGTGGCCGGAGGCCTTACCTGCCAGCATGAGTACGACCTCGTCGCGGGGCGGTGTGCCCCAGTGGCGAGCGGAGGTGTGTCGTGAGCGGTAGCGATTACGGCGGAACCAGCAGCCAGGACGTCCCCGGCGGTGCCGGGTTGAGCGGGGCAGGCCCGGGCCGACGGGCGGGCAACCATCTAGAGTGGGTCGACGGCGACGACGCCGACGGCTGGGTGAGCGCGAGCCCGACCCCCGGTCGACGTTCCCAGGGGGGCCGTTCCTACCGGGCGCCCTTGGTGATCCCCGAGAGCGAGATCAGCGTGAGCGGCTGGGCCGTGATCAGCGTGGTGGTGGCCGCGGTGTCGGATCTCGCCTCGATGCTCCTGGCCGTGGCAGTGCTCGCTGGGGACGACGCGACCGGCTGGTCACCCACGGGAGGCTGGACCATGACGCAAGGATGGCTCTCGGTGCTCCTGGGGGCCGCGGTGCTGTTGATCTCGGGCGGGGCGATGCTCATCGGTCGCAAGGCGCTGCGCCAGATCGGAGCCGCGCGCGGGCGAAAGCGAGGCGCCGCTTGGGTGAGAGCAGCGTACGCGCTGGCATTGCTCGCCATCATCGGCGGACTCGCCGTGCTCGGTGCCCACCTCTTGGAAAACCCACCCGAGTTGCACGAGTGATGTCGGGGTTCGCTCACTCCGCAGGGGTGTTGGCGTACTCGACGTAATCACGACACGGCTGGCCCCGAAGGCCCGGACAGGCCGGGTACTCCGCGGGGTAGCCGCTCACCCCCGTCACAACCGGCAGTACGACCCGGGAAGGGTACTCAGCTGAGTGGGCCACCGAGATGACGGGTGGCTCGGCGAAGTCCTGGAGCATGTAGCTCCACTCCGGCTGGTCACCACCAGGGGTGTCCACCGAGATCCGTACTCGCGAGCCCGCCCTGAAGACGTGACCGAACGGGAAGATGAGCACTCGGGCTTGGGCCCATTCGCCGTCAGGGAGGGGTGCGACGTCGGCCTCCAGGCCGGTCTGCTTCGGGTAGAGGTCGGTGGAATCCCCCGACTCCGCCCGCATGCTGGCGCGCAGCCACCCGGCTTGGACATACACCTCCTGGCCGTCGGGGCGTACCTCGGTGAGTACGACCTCGAGGTCGGCGTCGTCGGCGGTCGACTGGATCCACAGGTCGGCCGAAGCTGTTCCCAGCATCACCAGGTCCTCGGCGAGTGGCTCGCCGACGAACACCGTCGCCCCACCCTCGGGTAGCGGTTGCCAGTTCCAGCCGTCGAGGTCACCCCAGACGTTGTCACCCTCGTAGGTGGTGATCGCTCCCCGCGCGGGGTCGAAGGTGAATTGAGAAGCCCCGCCGTCCTCGGCGGGCGGCTCGGCACCGAGGGTCCCGTCGGGTTGGAAGTAGAGCTCCAGCGGGTCCGTCGACGGTGGTGGCCACTCGTCGAGTGCCAGCTCGAAGGTCCCGACCGGTGCCCCGGGGCTGGCGCCTGCACCGACCTCGAAGATCACCCGGATGGGCGGCTCTGCCTCGTAGGCTGCCCGGGCCTCCTCCAACGATGCGTAGTCGAGGAAGCGGAGCTCGGGCAACTGTGCGGCTCCTCCGAAGAGCCCGGCGAAGAGCAGCGGGGCCAAGGTCGGCAGGAGCGGGTCAATGGGCGTGAGCTCCTCTGCCACGTAGATGTCGAGGAAGGTCTTCCACTCGGGGAGGATTGCGGGGCCGAAGCCATCGGCGTGCAGGCCGTTGTACATCGTGAAACGGGCAACGTCGGTACCGGTGAAGTTCGGGATCATCGTCGGCCAGTGGCCGCCTGTCTGCTCGTCCTGGTAGGCGCCTGCCATGAATACCGGAACGGTGATGTCGTCGACGAACAGCGAGGGGTTGAGCGGATCGGCGATCTCGGGATCGTAGAAGGGGTTTTCCTTGGCCTTTTGCACGGCGTCGACGTTCTGGTAGCGCAGCTTCTGGTTCTCCGCGCATTGGGTGTCCCCGCCGTCGACCACCTCTTGCTCCCATCCCTGACCGTAGGGCTGGGCATCGTTGAGGACGTTCTCCGCCCAGGCGAGCGCGAAGCCCTCGTTGAAGATGCCACCGGGGGCGAGGGTGGAGCGGGCAGTGTCGGCGATCACCGAGAGGGGTGTGATGGCTGCGAGGCTGGGAGGTTGGGTCTGGGCCACGAAGAGCTGGGATATCCCCGGATAGGACAGCCCCACCATCCCGACCTTGTTGTGGCGCACCCAGTCCTGGGCCGCCACCGTCTCGACGATGTCATAGCCATCGGTCAGTTGCAGAGGCTCG
The DNA here is from genome assembly GCA_003577145.1 of Acidobacteriota bacterium. Lineage (GTDB taxonomy): Bacteria > Actinomycetota > Acidimicrobiia > Acidimicrobiales > Microtrichaceae > ATN2. The sequence goes on from QEUP01000001.1 coordinate 222,008, forward strand.
AAGAAGTCGTAGGCGCCGCCGGAGCAGCCGGTGCCTCGCATGTTGACACCGACCACTGCGTAGCCCAGGAAGCTGGCGAGCATCGAGGCAGGCTGAGCAGGCACCTCACAGAGCGCTTCGGAGATCGCACAGATCGACTCGGGGTCGATACCCAAAGCGCTCAGGTCTACGTCGTCACCGAGGAGTTGGAGGATGTCGCCGCTGGGTTGGGACGGGTTGTAACCGGAGTACTCGATGACCGTTGGGTAAGGGCCCTCTTCGATCGGGCCGGGGAGCACTACGTTTGCCGACAGCGTCGTACCGTCCCTCGTCTCGATGTACTGGAAGCCCTCGACGAGCTGCTGGTCGTCGTAGAACTGCTGGTCCGGCGTGCTCCCCTCGACTGCCCGAACCTCCAACGCCGCGGTCGTCTCGGGCTGGTCCACGTCGACCTCTTGGAGCACGTAGTCGTTACCCGCTTCGAGCTCACGGAAGATGAGGCTTCCCTGCTCGTCGGTCGTACCACTCTGGATTGACTCCCCTCCATGGAACAGCGCCAGGGTCGTACCCGGTGTGGCGTCGGTGACGTGGAGTTGCTCGAGGGACTCGCGCACCGAGAAGGTGGCCGTGGAGGTGTCCTCGCGAACGAGTACCGTCCCAGCCACCTCGGGGTCAGCGCTGTCGTCTCCGCTGCTCGTGCAGCCCAGCAGGCCGGGCAGAGCCAGACCGAGCGCGACAACCACCCAGATGCGTAGTCTGCTTGCCATTCCGCGAGAACCCCCGAACGCATTGTGGTGGGCCTCGTGACAGCCCAGTCACCCTGCTAAACAAATTATTGGACTTCAGCCGTCAGTACAAACCGGCTGATTTGTAACGAGCCACCTGGCCGGCTCTCGCAGAGGGTGGTCTCCGGGTCCAGCGAGGTCGACGCTCGGTGAGTACGGGACAGACTCGTCCTCCTCGTCGGGGTGCGCGCCAGGAGTCCGGTTCGAACGGAGCTGACGCTCAGCGAAGGCGGCAGGGCACGACGAGTACGGCAGGGGACCGCAGGGGGATAGGTGCCGTTACATGGAGCTGTGGGCTCGCAGGACTGCCTCGTTTCGAGGCACCTGAAGGCCGTGACCGCCTGAGGCTTCGGGCCCTACTGTCAATAATGTGGGCTGCACAGGAACGACTCAGGAGAGCCGATGGCATCAACCGACCCGACGGCGGAGGACTACTCCTACGACGAGTTCGCCTACCTGCACGAGAACTGTGAGGAATACGACCTCGAGTACGGCGAGAACCCGCCCGTCGTGTGCCGCGGAGAGCACGAGGTCGGCCCGGGCCGCTGTGTCCGCTTCCTGAAGTGGGGCAGCGACTCGCCCGAGATCGTGTTCCTCCACGGAGGCGCGCAGAACGCGCACACCTGGGACACCGTGGCGCTGGCCCTTCGTCCGCATCCGCTGCTGGCGATCGACCTGCCGGGTCACGGCCAGTCCGACTGGCGAGACGACAAGCGCTACAACCCGCGCAGCCACGCGGAGGATGTCGCCGCGGTGATCGCGGCGCACGCGCCCGAGAACGAGCTGCTCGTCGGCATGTCGCTCGGCGGGCTGACCGCCAACGCGATCGCCGCTCACCACCCGCATTTGGTCCGGCGCCTGCTGGTTGTCGATGTCACCCCGGGTGTCAACCACGACAAGGCCAAGGAGGTCACCGACTTCATAGCCGGGCCCCAGACCTTCGCCTCCTTCGGGGAGATCTTCGATCGGACCGTCCAGTTCAACCCCACCCGAACTGCTTCGTCCCTACGTCGGGGGATCATCCACAACGCCCGGCGCCTGGCGGACGGCTCATGGGAGTGGCGCTACGACCGAACTGGTTTCGCGACGCTCGACTCGCCCACATTCGACGATCTCTGGGAAGACATCTCCAGGATCGACGTTCCCTACTTCCTGGTCCGAGGCGGGTTGAGCCCGGTGGTCGATGACGCCGACGTGGAGGAGCTGCGTCGCCGGCAGCCCGAGGCTCAGTACGTGGTGGTCGACGAGTCGGGTCACTCCGTGCAGGGCGATCAACCACTGGCGCTCGCGCGGATCATCGAGGAGTACTTGGCCCGCTGAGTGGTGGCGCACACCTAGTCCTCGTCACCGGCCGCGCGGATCCAGTCCTCGACGAGCTGGCGCAGGATCGGGAGGGTCACACCGCCAGAGGCGAGGACGACGTCGTGAAAGCGCTTGATCGAGAAGCGCTCACCGAGCTGCTCCCGCGCCAGCTCACGGAGCCGGAAGATCTCCTGCTGTCCGATCTTGTACGACAGTGCCTGGGCCGGCATGGCTATGTAGCGGTCCGTCTCCTGGAGGATCGTCTCGTGAGGCACGGGCGAGTTGTCGTCGAGGTAGTCGATCGCCTCCTGTCGCGACCAGCCCATCGCGTGGAGTCCGGTGTCGACCACCAGCCTCCCGGCGCGCCACGAGTCGGCCGAGAGCATGCCCAAACGGTCGATGTCGGAGGAATAGAGGCCCATCTCGTCGGCAAGGCGCTCGGCGTACAGGCCCCAGCCCTCGACATAGGCCGTGGTGAAGGAATGGCGCTGGAAGTCAGGGAGGCCCTCCAGTTCCGAGGCGATGGCGATCTGCAGGTGATGGCCGGGAATCGCCTCGTGGAAGCCGATCGATTCGGCTTCGAAGAGGTTCTGGTTCTCGGGTTCGTGGGTGTTGACGAAGTAGGTGCCGGGTCGGCTCCGGTCGTCGGCAGGCGGGAAGTAGTAGGCGGGAGGAGCGTCGGCCGCGAGGAAGTCGGGTACCTCCTGGATGGTGCAGTCGGCTTCGGGGAGGATGCCGAACCAGTCGCCGATGGCTGCCCGGGCGCGCTGCAGGGTCGCCTCCGCCTTGGTCCTGATCTGGCCGGCGTCGCGGTAACGCAGACCCGGGTCGGATCTCAGGCGATCGAAGATCGGACCGAGCTCGTCGATGCCGAGGGCGCGCTCGGCGACCGTCGCGTATTCCGACGGCAGCCGCTTCTCGATCTCGTCCCTTCCGCGCCGGTGGATCTCGGCGGCAGTCAACGGGAGGGAGGTGTGTATCCGGATGAGGGTCGAGTAGATCTCGTCTCCACCGTCGATCCAGCACAGTCCGGCTCTGTCCTCGGGGCGCGCCTGAGGCAGGACCTGGTCGTGCAATGCGTTGCGATACCGCAGGAATGCCGGCCGGATCACCTCCGCTATCACCGAGGTGGCGTGGGACCGCCAGCGGGCCTCGCCGTCCCAACCGGAAGGAAGCTGGACCGCGAGGAACAGGTCTGAGTCGACCGGCGACGCAAGGTAGCCGTCGAGTTGGCTGATGGAGCGCTCCACGGCGCACGCCGCGGGGTTGCGTCCCGCAGCAGAGCCCTCTTGGAACCTCGCCAGCGCTTGGTCGAGGAACTCACCCACCTTGCGGTAGCGCTCGAGGATCGCCTCGGCGTGCTCGGGCTCGGGGAGGGTGAGCTGAGGGATGACCTGGAGCAGCTCGGCATGGGGTCCGGTCATCTGGTCACAGGAGATCTCCACGATCCGGGTGTCGATGCGATCGATGGCACTCCCTATCTCCGCGAGGAGCATCGCCTTGCTCACACGCTCGGTACGGGCGAGATCGGCGGTGTGGACGGCCTCCACCTGCCGGCGGAGCGCGACCAGGCGGGTTCGAAGAGCAGCCTCCGCTTCTGCGGAGAGGTCCTCGATGCGGTCGTCGTAGCGGTGATCGCCCAGGAGGGTGGCGAGGGTTGGTGCGGTCTCCAGCGTCAGCTGCCAGTACTCGTCCGCCAGGTCCCGTAAGCGGCTCATCTCGTCGTCCAAGTGCCCGCCCTTGCTCGTCGGTCGGGGCCGAGCCTACCCGGGAAGACATCGCGCCTCCTTCTCCGGTGGGCTGCTGTCGTTCGCGTTGGCAACGTCGCGCCTGGCGGTGAGCGGTCGTGGGCGGCCGCGCCGTCGTGGGGCGCCAGCGAATAGTCTCGACGCATGTCAGGACGGGAGGGCGCCGCGGAGCCGACGCCGTTCACTGCGCAGGGGTCGCCGACCGGGGGGACCCCCGACGACCGACCCTTTCCGTCCCACTGGGAGAGCGATGTCGTGTTGAAGGACGGAGGGACGGTCCATCTCAGGCCGATCGTCCCCACTGACGCCGATCTCCTCGGCGCCTTTCACGAGCGGCAGTCACCCCAGAGCGTCTACTACCGCTTCTTCAGCCCGCGGCCACGCCTGTCGCGGCGGGACCTCGAGGAGATGACGACGGTCGACTACCGCGACCGGATGGCCTTCATCGCCCTGCTCGGCGATGAGATGGTCGGCGTCGCCCGCTACAGCCGCTGGCGCGCTCGCAACGAAGCCGAGGTCGCCTTCTTCGTCGACGACGAGCACGGGCACCGGGGTTTGGCCACGCTCCTGCTGGAGCACCTCGCAGCAGTTGCCAGGGACAACGGGCTGCGAGCGTTCACCGCGCAGGTCCTTCCCGAGAACCGCAAGATGCTCTCGGTGTTCGAAGCCGCCGGGTTCGAGACGGCGTCGAAGTTCGAGGACGGAGTCATCGAGGTGCGCCTCGACCTCTTGCCGACCGACAAGACGCTCGCGGCGGTGCACGAGCGCGAGCTCCAGAGCGAGGCCGCCTCGGTCCAGCGGATCCTCAGCCCGACGAGCATCGCGGTGGTAGGGGCGGGACGGTCAGCGGGCACGATCGGTCACGATGTCTTCCGCAACCTCATCGACAACGACTTCAACGGACCGGTGTTCCCGGTGAATCCCAACGCCTCGCACGTGGCGAGCGTTCCGACACACCCGTCCCTGCTGGACGTGCCCGCCGATGTCGACTTGGCGGTTATTGCCGTTCCGGCCGATTCGGTCCTCGAGGTCGTCGAGCAGTGCGCCCGTAAGCGCGTCGAGGGCCTGATAGTGCTGTCGGCCGGGTTCGGGGAGTCGACCGGTGAGGGGGCCGCTCGTCAACGTGAGCTCGTCGAGACTGCCCGGCGTCACGGGATGCGCCTGATCGGACCCAACTGCCTTGGCGTGATCAACACCCACCCGGCGGTGAGGATGCACGCCATCCCCAGTCGGGTCGACACGCGGCGGGGACCCATCGGTTTCGTCAGCCAGTCGGGTTCGCTCGGAACCGCAGTGCTCGAATATGCCGAAGGGCTCGGACTCGGGCTCTCCACCTTCGTGGCTGTCGGAAACCGGGCCGACGTGAGTGTCAACGATCTCCTCCAGTACTGGGAGATCGATTCGGCCACCGAGGTCATCCTGCTCTACATCGAGTCGTTCGGGAACTTGCGGAAGTTCACCCGGATAGCGCCTCGCGTGGCGCGGAGGAAGCCGGTGGTCGTGGTCAAGAGCGCCCGTTTCGTGAGCACCGGTGAGCCGAACAGGTCGGAGAACCTGCAGGGACAGATGGCCGAGGCGCTGTTCCGCAAGACCGGTTTGATCAGGGTCGACTCCATCGAAGAGCTCTTCGACGTGGCCCGGATCGCAGCTGATCAGCCGATCCCCCGAGGCACCAGAGTGGCGATCGTGGGCAACTCGACTGGCGCCGGGCTGCTTGCAGCGGATGCCTGTGTCGGCGCCGGCCTGACGCTGCCTGAGCTCTCTGATGGGACTCGGGCTGCATTGGCGGACCTCGACCTCGACGTCGTGGCCCGCAATCCCATCGACCTGTCCCATCGCGCTCGTGGGGACCAATACGGGTCGGTCCTGACAGCGGTGCTGGCGGACCAGATCATCGACGCGGCGATAGTTGTGTATGCCCCGCCCCTGCAGCACGACGACGAAGTCGCCCGTGCCGTGATGAAGGCTGCAGGAACGTCGGACAAGACCGTGATCGCGACCTACCTCGGGGCTGAGCCGTCGAGGAGTCTTGTCGGAGAGCGGAACATCCCTGTGTTCTCCTTTCCCGAGAACGCCTCCCGTGCACTCGCCGGGCTCGCCCGTTACGGCGCTTGGCGTGAGCAGGACCCGGGCCGGAGCGTGTCCTTCGATGACTTCGACGCGGAGCGGGCACGGTCGGTGGTGATCAACGGCCTCGACCATGCTGAGCGCCCGGCAGGACTCGGGGACGCGGCGCTCGACGAGTTGCTGGCCGCGATCGGTGTGCGCCTGGCCGAGCGTCGCTACGCTGCCAACGCGACCGAGGCCGTCGAGGCAGCCGACGCCCTGGGCTACCCCGTGGTTCTGAAGGCCGCCGACCGCGATCCGGGGACTCGTACTGAAGGAGAAGGGTTGTCCCTCGACATCTTCGGTGCCGAGGAGCTCAGTGAGAAGTTCCGCCGCATGGCCGAGGGCGGCACGCTGGACATGGACCATGCAGTCGTTCAGCGGATGACGAGCTGGGGAGCCGATGTTCGGGTCCACCTCATGCAGGACCCGAGGCTCGGCTCGGCGATCGCTGTAGGGCTGGGGGGCATCGCTTCTTCGGCGGATGAGGCGGCCCTGGCGGTGCTTCCGTTGACCGATTGCGACGCGGAGGATCTGCTCCGTCGCTCCAGTGTGGCCGGACTCATGAGTGGGGACGGCCACGCGGCGATGAGGGACCTGCTGTTGCGAGTAGCCCAATGCGCCGACTCCGTGCCGGAGCTCGCGGAACTGGAGCTCAACCCGGTGATCGTCTGGGAGGACTCTGCAGTCGTGGTCGACGCGCGGGCGACCGTGGCGCCGTGGCGCTACGAGGCTATGGCCCAGGTGCGGCGGCTCGATGCGTGAGCGGGCCAGGTGGGGTCAAGCCGTCAGCGGCCGGGGTTCGAGGATCAGCTCCTCCAAGAGGGAGTCGATCGAGCTGGGTGCCTGGGGTCGGGCGAACAGGAAGCCTTGAGCCAGCCGGCATCCGAGCTCGCTGAGCTTGCGGCGCTGGGGCTCGGTCTCCACGCCCTCGGCGACCACGGTCCTGCCGAGCGCCGCTGCCATGGTGATGAGGGTCCGGACGATCGTCTCGTCCACGTGGCTGGATGTGATGCGATGCATGAAGCTGCGATCGAGCTTGAGCACCTCGAAGTCCAGTTGCTGCATGTGGGTCAGCGACGAGTAGCCGGTGCCGAAATCGTCGAGTGCCAGTTGGATGCCCAGGCGCCTGAGGCTGCTGATGGTGCCCAGCACGCTGTCGAAGTCGTCGAGCAGCACGCTCTCGGTCAGTTCCAGCTGGACGCGGTCGGTCGGGACCCCTGTGTCCTCGAGAATCGCCGCGAACGACTCGACGACGTCGGGATGGGTCAACTGCCGGCCCGAGACGTTGACCGACATCGTCAAGTCCGCGTCGGGCCAGCGCCCCCGCCATTCGTTGAGCTGCTCACAGGAGTTCTGCAGCACCCAGCTCCCTAGGGGCACGATGACACCGTTGCGCTCGGCAACCGGAATGAACTGCTCGGGAGGAATTTCGCCGACCCCCGGCCAGTTCCAGCGGAGCAGTGCTTCGCATCCGACCGCTCGCCCTGTGCGCAGGTCGACGACGGGCTGGTAGTGAACCGACAGCTCATCGCCGCCGAGCGCCTTCCTCAGGGCCGTGTCGGTCTCCTGGCGGTCGGCGATCCGTGCCCTCATCACCTCGTCGAAGACCTGGAATCGGCAACGACCCCCGTCTTTCGCCTGGTACATGGCGACATCCGCGTTGGCTATGAGATCCTCCGGGTCGAGGCCCCCGCCGGGGTCCTCGGCGATACCGGTGCTCGCAGAGACGAACAGCTCCTGACCGCACACGACGAAGGGCACAGACATGTGCTCGGTCACGCGGTGAGCCAGGGCGAGGATCTCATGGACCGAATCGAGACCGGAGACGAGCACCGCGAACTCGTCACCACCCATCCTGCACACCAGGTCGCTCTCGCGGACGAGTGACCGGAGCCGCTGGGCGGCCAGCTTCAACAGCTCGTCACCCGTGCGGTGGCCGAAGCTGTCGTTCACCAGCTTGAACTCGTCGAGATCGACCAGCAACAAGGTGACGGATCCTGGATGGTGACGCGCCCTGAGCTCGTTGATGCGGTCGACCAGCATTCGCCGATTGGGCAGTGACGTGAGCTGGTCGTGGCTCACCTGGAACTCGAGGCGCTTCTCGCCTGCGCGGAGCGACTCGACCAGCTCCTGCTGTTCGCTGATGTCGAGGATCTGGCTGATCACGTACAGCGGACAGCCGTCGGGGGCCCGTGGGGCGGTGAGGGCCAGCTCCACCCAGATGTCGTGGCCGTCCTTGTGGACGTAACGCAGCTGCATCCGGTGAGCAGTAGCATCTCCCGAGCGGATCCGGTCCAGGACCAGGCGGAAACCGGCGAGGTCGCCGACGTGGGTGATGGAGTCCGGCGTTGCGAGCTCGAAGAGCTCGCCGGCCGAGTAGCCGACTATGTCGCAGAAGGCGCTGTTCACCTGTAGTAGCACTCCGTCCAGGTCGGTGAGGGCCATGCCGACCGGCGCCGCCTCGAACGCCGAGCGGAAGCGCTGCCGGCTCTCGGCGAGCGCCTGTTCGGCGAAGACCTCAGCAGAGATGTCGACTGCCTGTGCCACGAAGAACTCCGGTTCGCCGGTAGCGTCACGAATCAGTGAGGAAGTGATGTGGACCCAGGCCTGCTCGCCGGAGGCGGTGACGACGCGGGTGCGCAGGTCGAGCGTGGCGTCGGGGTCCTCCAGGCATCGCTCGATGGCCGCCATGTCGCGCTGCTCCAACTCGGGAGGGATGAGGTCGGGGACCGTACGAGTCAACAGCTCACCCCGGCGATAGCCCGTCAGATCACAAAACGGCGCGTTGACATCGAGGAACTCACCGCGTGGCGAGATGACCGCCGCGGCCACGCCACCGACGGTGAAGGCCCGCTCGAAGGGGTAATCACCGTGCCGGCCGGCTCGAGCTGGTTCCCTTCCGGTTCCCGTGCGGCTCACGCGTCGCCTCCCGTTGGGCGCTCCCATGATCCCGAATCGGGGTAACCCCGATTCCTAAACGCGTTCTGTGGTTAGGCGACAGCATATAGATGTATTGGCCCGGTGGGTAGTGGAGCTAGCGCGGCTCGCGCGGCAGCGCCAACGAGCGCTCGCCGAGGACGTTGCGCAGGATCTGGGTCGTGCCGCCCATGATCGTGTATGCCGGGGCGTAGCAGATGTTGCGCGAGACCCGGTTCCACAGCGTGGCCCGGGGACCGGCGACGCGCGCGCAGAAGTTCGCTACCCGCTGCTCGAACTCGGTGCAGAACGTCTTGGTCGCAGCCGAGAAACCACTGGGGGCCTGATGGAGGGCCTCACGGAGTACCAGCAGTCGCCCGATGCGGTAGCCGGTCTCGAGCTCGGCGATCTCCTGGCGGGTCAATGCATCGTCGCGGTCGGCAGCCTCGAGAGCATCTTGGTAGAGACGCCGGTTGCTCACCAGGCGGTCGATCCCGCCCCTTTCGTGCTCCATCTGGCGCATCAGCTGCTTGAAGCTGCCGTTCTCACGGCCCACCAGGTTGGCTGCGGGAACCCTGACCTCGTCGAAGTTGACCTCGCAGAAATGGCCGTTCGAGGTCATGTCCAGGATCGGGCGCACCGTCACTCCCGGGCAGGACATGTCCACGAGGAGCTCTGACAGACCCTGGTGCCTGGGGGCCTCGGGGTCGGTCCGGGCGATGAGGTAGCACCAGTCGGCGTGGGCCGCCCCGCTGGTCCACACCTTCTGGCCGGTCACGACCCACTCGTCGCCGTCACGGGTGGCGCTCGTGCGTAGCGAGGCCACGTCTGATCCGGCGTCCGGCTCGCTCATCCCGATGCACCAGGCCGAGGTACCTGCCACTATCTCGGGCAAGAAGCGTGCCTGCTGGGCGTCGGTGCCGTACTGCAGGAGGGTGGGCCCGATCTGGCGATCGGCGAACCACGAGGTGGCGATCGGCGCGCCGGTCGAGATGAGCGCCTCCCAGACGATGAAGCGTTCGAGATCGGAGCGACCCTGGCCGCCGACATGGGTCGGCCAGGTCATCCCCAGCCAGCCCCGCTCGGCCAGCTCGATGGAGAACTCACGTGAGTTGCCGATGATCCAGTTGTCCTCGAGGACGTCACAGGATGCCGCTGCACGGCGGCCTACCTCGATGGCTTCCACGTGGAGCTCCTCCAAGGATGTGGGGAGAGCGAAATCCATGGGGTGAATCGTTGCATTCGGGAGGCCGGGTGAGCGAAGCGACCCGCCAACCGTCGACCGGCGTTACCCGCGAACCGCTAACCCTGATCTCACGGATTTCACAGGGCGAAGCGTCACAATCGAGGTCGTGGTCAACGGAGTCGGTCTCCTCTTCGGTCCGCTGCTCACCATCGCCCTCACGGCTGCTGCGTGCTCCAGTGCGACCAGTCAGGAGCAGGTGGCGGCCGATCACGCATCGGAGGAGGAGGCCGGCTCGACCACCGTTGCGCCCGGGGACTCAAACGACGACCAGGGCTCGACCGCGGCTGACACCTTCGATGAGGACTACCTCATGCTCAACGGCGGCGCTGGAACTGCGATCGACGACCCGGCGTTCATCCCCGCCGACGAGGTGAGCTGGCTTGACGACGACGACGTGGTGCTCGGTTGGGTGAGCGACGACGGTGGCGCCTACGCCTTTCCCGTCATGCAGATGGCGTACCACCACATCGCTCAGGGCGACATCTCAGGCGAGCCCTACCTCGTCACCTATTGAGTGGTCTGCTCCTCCGGGGTCGGTTTCGATCCCGTCGTCGATGGGACCCGGTACCGGTTCGACAACGCCGGGTTGTACAACGGCCTGTTCGTCATGGCCGACCGGACCACGGGATCGGTCTGGACCCACTATGACGGCACAGTGCTGCAGGGCCCCCTCGCCGAAGCAGGCGCGCGACTGGAGATCGTCCCGCTGGTGCATCTGACCTGGGAGGACTGGAAGGCGGAGTACCCCGACAGCCGTGTGATGGATTGGATCGACGAGTTCGCCCAGCGCTATCGCGAGGTGGATCCGGGCCGGCCAGGCTTGTCCGAGACGTTCACGGAGACCATCCAGAACTTCGATGACCGGCTGGCGCAGAACGAGCTCGTGCTCGGGGTCGGCGTGAGCGGCGAGTACCGTGCCTACGTGCTTGCCGACCAGCCGGCGGAGCTGACCGTGGTGCACGACATCCTCGGCGGGGAGCCGATAGCGGTGTTCATCGATCCGTCGAGCAGCTTCGGCATCGCCTACTCGACGCGGCTGGATGGTGAGACCCTCGAGCTCTTTGTTTCCGATGGCGAGGTGGTGGACGCGTCGGGGAGCGTGTGGAACAGCAGCGGCAGGGCGGTCAGCGGACCCCGCGCAGGGTCTCAGCTCACCTTCGTGACGAGCTTCGTCACCGAGTGGTACGGCTGGGTCGCCTACCACCCCGAGACGAGCATCTACGGCGAGTGACCCCAGGCCCGGGATGAGCCACAGCTCACATCATTGGCGCTCGCCGATTGGCACGTAGTCGCGCGGCGGATTTCCCACGTAGAGCTGACGGGGCCGGGCGATCCTGGCGTCCTGTTCGAGGAGCTCGACCCAGTTGGCCAACCATCCCGCCACGCGGGGTATGGCGAACAGAACCGGGAACATCTCGATCGGGAAGCCCATTGCTTGATAGATGAGCCCCGAGTAGAAGTCGACGTTGGGGTACAGCTCGCGGCTGATGAAGTAGTCATCCCCCAGAGCGACCTCTTCGAGCTTCAGCGCGATGTCGAGTAGCGGGTTCTTGCCCGTTATCTCGAAGACGTCATGCGCGGTCTCCTTGATGATGGCCGCCCTGGGGTCGTAGCTCCGGTACACGCGGTGGCCGAAGCCCTGCAGCCTGGTCTCACCCCTCTTGACCGCCGCGATGTAAGAGTCGACGTTCTCCAGCTCTGCTATCTCGTTGAGCATCCGGATGACCGCCTCGTTGGCGCCGCCGTGACGGGGTCCGTAGAGCGCCGCACAAGCTGCTGCGGTAGCCGTGTAGGGGTCGGCGTGAGCGCTGCCGACCACCCGCATCGCTGTGGTGGAGCAGTTCTGCTCGTGATCGGCGTGGAGAATGAACAACACGTCGAGGGCCCTGGCGAGCACCGGGTTGGCGTCGAACCTCGGCTCAGCGGTCTTCCACATCATCGCCAGGAAGTTGGCTGCGAAGTCGAGGCTGTTGTCGGGGTATACGAACGGCATGCCCACGCTGAAGCGGTGGCAGCCCGCGGCGATGGTTGGCATCTTGGCGATCAGTCGGATTATCTGCTTCTGGCGCACCGCCGGGTCGTGGATGTTCTTGGCCTCCGGATAGAAGGTCGACAGGGCGGCAATCGCCGAGACCAGCATCCCCATGGGGTGGGCGTCATGGTGGAAGCCCTCCATGAAGCGCTTGCGCACGTTCTCGTGGATGAAGGTGTGGTGGGTGATCTCGTAACGCCAGTCCTCGAACTGCGCCGGACTGGGCAGCTCGCCGTGGGTGATCAGGTAAGCGACCTCCAGATAGCTCGAGCTCTGGGCCAGCTGCTCGATCGGGTAGCCGCGGTAGCGCAGGATGCCCCGCTCCCCGTCGAGTTCGGTGATGGCGCTGGCCGCGGCGGCTGTCGCTCCGAAAGCCGGGTCGAAGAACCAGATGCCCGGGAGGAGCTTGGTCCATTGCTGCGCGTCGATGCCACCGTCGGCTATGGGGATCTCGAGACACTCACCCGTGCGGTTGTCGGTGATGGTGATGCTGTTGGCCACGGTTTGATCCTATGGCGATCGGAGAGGCTCCCGAAACCTCAGGCGCTTGCGGAAAAGAGCGGTGGCGAAGTGCCGGCGATGCCGCAGGCTCCGGCATCGCCGGGGTCCCTGCCGGGATGGGGCAGCCCGGTCGCAGGCCCTGCGTCGGGGGCGCAGCCCCGAGCGTCCAGCGCCGGATCGGCCCGGTCCCTCGGGCTTGCGCCGGTGTCCCGGTTCGCTGTACGGATTCCATCCATCAGTTCAGCGAACTCCGACCGATTCGCCGTTGGCATCGACCTGGGAACCAGCGGGCTCAAGGTGGCCTTGTGCCGTGCGGACGGCGGTATCGTCTCGCGGGCGACGAGGGCAATCGAGACGCGACTGGTCGCCGGAGGCGGAGCCGAGCAGGATGCCGACGAGATCTGGACCAAGACGAGAGCGGCCGTGCGCGAGGCGGTCCGGGCTGCCGAGGTGGAACCCGCTGCGATCGTCGCGGTGCGGTGCGTGAGCCAATACTCATCGGTTCTGCCGGTCGATCCGAAGTGCACCCCGATCGGGCCTCTCATCACGTGGATGGATGTTCGGGGAGCGGAGCACAACATGGCCATCTACGCACGCCACCCCGAGGCGTTCGAGACCTGGCTCGAGGTTCACGGCATCATCCCGTTGCCCTCAGGGAACGACTCACTTGCGCACATGTTGCACGTGAAGATGAGCAGCCCGGACACCTACGACAAGGCGGCGGCGTTCCTGGAGCCCATGGACTTCCTCAACGGGAAGCTGACGGGTCGTCTGGCGGCCAACGTCTGCTCGGCGTTCATGTTCCTTCTCACCGACAACCGGGACCTGACGTCCCTGGAATACCATCCCGATCTGCTCGCAATGGCCGGTATCGAGCCGACCAAGCTGCCGGAGCTGATTCCGCTCGGATCTCCGGTGGCTCGATTGCTCCCTGAGGTCTCCGAGGACCTCGGCCTGAGCGCCGACACCATGGTGTATCCAGGATTCAACGACACCCAGGCCGGTGCATTGGCCGCGGGAGTGGTCGACTGCGAGCACGGTGCGCTCGACATAGGGACGACCAGCGTCCTGATCGCGCGCATGGATCGCAAGGACACCGATGCCGAGAACCAGATCGTCTCGATGCCGTCCCCGATCGAGGGACGCTACCTGGTCATGGCTGAGAACGGCTTGGGGGGCAAGACGCTGGAGCACTTCCTTCGCAATGTCGTACACACACGCGATGCTCTGGGCGATCACCGCGTCGAAGACCTCTTCCACGGCGTGGAGGCAGTGATGGGGGAGACGAACCCCGGGGCCGGCGGGGTCGTCTTCTTGCCGTGGCTCAACGGGTCGTTCGCGCCGAGGGACAATCCCCGGATGCGCGGGGGCTTCCTGAACGTCTCGCTCGAGACGCAGCGGGCCCAGCTGCTGCGAGCAGTACTCGAAGGCGTCGGCTACAGCGTGCGGTGGCTGTTCGAGCCGGTGGAGTCGTTCTGCGGTCACGACATAGATCATCTGGTGTTCGGAGGTGGTGCAGCTGCTTCGGACTCGTGGTCCCAGATCCTGGCCGACATCCTGGGTCGACCTGTTCACCAGCTGGAGGACGCCGGCTTCGCCAACTGCCGCGCCGCGGCACTGCTGGCACTCAGCGACGCAGGGGTCGTATCCCGTGATGACCTGAACGCGCTCGTCGCCGTGCGAGCCGTCTACCAGCCAAACCTTTCGAACCAGTCCCTCTACGACGAGCTCTTCAACCAGTTCGTCGCCAGCTACGAACGTACCCAGCCCCTCTTCGAAGCCCTGAACCCGTAACCCAGCAGGAGGACCCATGGCGTCGGACAGCGAATCCAGCCCGGTGGGCAAGGACTTCCCCTATGCGGAGCGTTACGGAGTGCTGCGCGCCATCCCCGAGGAGGGACTCGAACGCGCCGCGATCCTCTCGCAGATCGCCGAGATGGCCCGAGGCGAGGATGCCTTCTGGGAGACCGGCAAATGCAGCGGAACCATGTACAGGGGCGACCTCGACCACTACGAGTTCCTCGCCGAGTGCTTCGCCCCTTTCGCGCACGTGAACGCGCTACAGCGGGACATGTGCCCGTCGGCGACACGCTTCGAGGGCGAGATCATCGCCATGGCCCTCGACCTGATGCACGCCGCAGCCGTTGCCGGCCACCATCCCGCCGACGAACCGTGTGGATCGGTGACAGGGGGTGGGACCGACAGCATCGTCACCGCGTTGCTGGCCTACCGGAACAGCGCACGATCCGAGCGCGGGATCGAGGTGCCCAACATCGTCCTTCCTCGAACCGCTCATCCGGCATTCCACAAGGGCTGTCACATGTTCGGTATCGAGGTGGTGAATGCACCGGTCGGTGCGGACATCACCAAGGTCGACGTGGACTTCGTCGCCGACAACATCGACGACAACACGATCGCGGTGGTCGGATCCGCGGGGAACTACCCGTACGGCACGATCGATCCCATCGATCAGCTCGCCGAGATCGCCGAGCAGCGAGGAGTGGGGCTGCACGTGGACGGTTGCCTCGGCGGGTTCATCCTCCCTTGGGGCGAGGAGTTGGGCTACGACGTACCGATCTTCGATTTCCGTCTGCCGGGAGTGACCACGATCAGCGCAGACACCCACAAGTACGGCTACGGCTTCAAGGGAACCTCCACGTTGCTGTTCCGCAGCAAGGAGCTTCGCAAGCACCAGTACTTCCTGATGACCGACTGGCCCGGCGGGAAGTACTTCTCTCCGGGGCTGGCGGGCAGCCGCTCCGGTGGGTTGCTGGCCGCGACGTGGGCTTCGATGGCGAGCCTCGGCAGGAACGGTTACCGGGAGATCGCCAGGCAGATATTCGAGACGGCGTTCGCCATGCAGGAGATAGTCCGCGGGCATCGCGAGCTGCGCATCCTCGGCGACCCGACGTTCTGCTTCTCGTTCAACTCGGATGAGTTCGACATCTACCACGTGAACGACTTCATGCGTCAGCGAGGCTGGCGGTTCAACGGCCAGCAGTATCCGAATGCCATCCACATGTGCGTCACCGGCCCCCAGACCCAACCGGGTGTGGTCGAGGCCTTCGCATCCGACCTCGCCGAAGCGGTCGGGTATGCGAAGGACCCACCGAGTCCCGAACCCTTCTCGGGCGCGGTGTACGGCGGTGTGCCGGGTGGGCCGACACCCGAGGCAGATGATTTCATCCGCGACGTGATGGTCGGCCTGCTCGACAAGATGCAGTCGGTGCCCTGACCCGGAGCGCCGTCTCCTGGTGCGCCTCTCGTCACCCTCAGAGCGGGGAGTTGTCATGGCGACGCGGTCGCAGCCTTTCGCGCTTGGTGGCCAGCATCGCCAAGGCCTCGGCGATCTCGGACCTGGTGTCGCTCGGCTCGATCACCCGGTCGACTGACCCTCGGGCAGCGGCGACGTAGGGGTTCAGCAGCCGCTCCTCGTAGGAGCTCTCCAGGGCCGTTCGCTCTTCTGGGGTGGCACCGCGGTGAAGGATCTCGATGGCGCCCCGTGCTCCCATGACCGCGATCTCGGCCGTGGGCCAGGCGAGCATCACATCGTTGCCCATGTGCTTGGAATCCATCACGATGTAGGCCCCGCCGTAGGACTTGCGAAGCGTCACTGCAACACGCGGCACGGTTGCCCTGGCATAGGCGAAGGCCAGTTGGGCTCCTTGGCGGATCATCCCCCTCCACTCCAGGTCCTTTCCGGGATAGAAACCCGGTGTGTCGATGAAGGTGATCAGCGGGAGGTTGAAGGCGTCGCACAGGGAGACGAAGCCCGCACCCTTCTGGCTGGATTTGATGTCCAGGGTCCCGGCTATCGACGTCGGCTGGTTGGCGACGAGTCCCACAGGGTGGCCGTCGACAGTCGCGAGGGCGGTGACCAGATTGGTCGCCCAGTTCGGTTTGAGCTCCAGGAGATAGCCATCGTCGACGACCCGTTCGAGAACGTCACGGATGTCGTAGCTGCCGGTTGCAGCAGTGGGGATGATCTCCTCCAGTCCGGGGCAGCTGCGGTGCGGGGGGTCGGCAGTGTCCCAGCGCGGTGGCTCCTGGTCGACATGGGAGGGGAGAAGGGCCAACAGGTCGCCCACGGCGTCGAGAGCTTCCTCGCGGTCACCGACGACCAAGGAGGCGCACCCGTTCGAGGCGGTGGCCGGTCCCGCACCTCCCAGCGCTTCCTTGGCTATCTCCACCCCTGTGTAGTCACGGATCATCTGCGGGCCGCTCACGAAGGCGTAGGCGGTGTCGGTCATGACTACGACGTCGCTCAACCCGAGAAGAAGTGCCGGACCTGACAACGCGGGTCCGCAGACGATGGCCACGATCGGGACTGTGCCGGAGCAGCGCACGAACTCGCGCGCCGCCGAGCCCCAGCCGTGCAGTGCGGCTACACCCTCGTTGACGTCGGCGCCGCTGGAGGCGATGGCTATCACGAGCGGGATCTCGGCTGCCAGCGCCGCGCGTGCTGCGTCGGCGAGGGTGTCGCCGTCTCGTTGGCGGATGGCGCCGCGGCGGCGTCTGGTGTCGAACTCGACCAGCATCGCCGGACGCCCACCGAGCTCAGTTGTGCGCGCCGAGACGGAACCTTTGGTCTTGGCTCGGCGAGGCAGCTCGGCAACGACCATCAGTGGGTGGACCTCCAGGTAGTCCTACAGGTTACGCGAGTGCCTGAGCGAACCCGCCGCAGTGCCCGCGGATCCTCGACCACGACTGCACCGAACCGAGCCGGCAGGACTCGGCGGCGGGCCCTCGACCACGACCGCACCGAACCGAGCCGGCAGGACTCGGCGGCGGGCCCTCGACCACGACCGCACCGAACCGAGCCGACGGCTGTCGCCACAGGGGTGCTCGGGATCGGCTCAGCCGGCCACCGGATAGATGCCCGGCTGTTCGGGCGCCTGCTCCCGGACGACGGCCTGGAGGGTGTCGCGGAGAGCCCGTTCGGCTGCCGAGGGAAGCCCGCGCCGACGGTGGGCCAACCCCACGGACCTACCGGGGAGCCCAGGGACGGGAATCCGCTTCCAGTCCCCGCCCACCCAGCCCGGAGTGGCGCTGGCCGGCAGGATCGCCGCGCCGAAACCCGAGAAGGCCAGCGAAGCGAGCAGCCTCATGCCGTCGACCTCGGCCTTGGTGGCGAGCTTCACGCCGGCCTCGGCGGCGAAGCGGTCGAGTTCCTCCCGGAACGCCGTTCCCGAGGCCGGTAGCAACAGCTCGTGATTGGCCAACTCCTCGAAGCTCACCTCATCACGTTCCTGAAGCGGATGGCCCGCCGGGACGACGAGGAGGCGGTCCTCGTCGAAGAGCGGCGCCACCTCCACCTCCGGGTCATCGAGGGGCGTGTTGACGACGGCGAGGTCGATCTGGCCGTTGGACAGCTGGGGCAACAGCGAGGTCGTGGTGGCGTCCAGGATCACCAGCCGTACGTCGGGGTACGAGGCCGCCATGGCTTCGAGAAGTGGCGGCGAGAGCCAGCGGGCGGTCGTGCCGATGATGCCGGCTCGAACAGTCCCGGAGATCTCGTCATGCACCGCGGCCACGTCTGATACCAAAGCCTCGAGCTCGGACTGCACTCGACGAGCGCGCTCGACGACCACGCGCCCTTCCTCTGTCAGCTCACCGGCGGAGCGGTCCACCAGGGTGACACCCAGTTCGCGCTCGAGGTGCGCCACATGGGTGGATACGTTGGATTGCACGGTGTGAAGGGCGCGAGCCGCCGCAGAGAAGCTCCGATGCTCGGCTACTGCCACCAGAGCGGCCAGCTGTTTGAGATCCATCGTTCTCCATGATGGCACGTATCAAGTAGAACTGTTGGACAGATTCGAGTTTGGGGGTGACAATGGTGGAAACGCCGAGGAGAGCCGTTCCCCCCGCGGCCCCTCGAGCCCAAAGGGTCACAGGTCGTCCCCCCTGACCTGGAAGACCTCGAGAAGGACTGGCACGCCCCCCTGGCCAGTCCTTCTTTTGTTCCCGGTGGCGAACCGTTCCGGGCGCTGCGGCGAGGCGGTACGTTCATGCCATGGCCAAAGGAGCAGCTTTCTTCGACCTCGACCGCACGATCCTGAGAGGCGCGAGCGGCCCGACGTTGGGTGACGCCTTGCGGGAGGTGGGCCTCATCAGCGGACAGCCCTTGCCCGGTCAAGGGCTGATGTTCAAGTTCTTCGACCTGTTCGGCGAGACGCGACCGAGCATGTGGATCACCCGACAGGGCGCACGACTCGCCAAGGGCTGGGACCGCGGTCAGGTCGAGAAGGCGGGTCAACTCGCCGCGCCGCGCCTCGCCGAGGCGGTGCTCCCCTACGCCAAGGTCCTCATCACCGAGCACCGCGAGGCGGGCCGACCGGTCGTCCTCACGACGACCACGCCCTATGACCTGATCCGCCCCTTCGTCGACGAGATGGGTCTCGATGACGTCGTCGCCACCCGCTACGGCGTGGAGGAGGGTCGTTACGACGGCACGATCGACGGCGAGTTCGTCTGGGGGCGAGGCAAGCTGAGGGCGGTGAGGGAATGGGCCGATGGCCGGCAGGTCGACCTGCGCCAGAGCTACGCCTACTCCGACAGCTACTACGACCGGCCCCTGCTGAGCGCGGTCGGACACCCGACGGCGGTCAACGCCGATCCGCGGCTGATGGCTATGGCCGCGGCGCGACGCTGGCCGTCGATCCATCTCGATGTGCCGCCGGGTGTCCCGAAGTTCGCCGGCCTCGAGCCGCAACAGGTCCTGATGATCCTCGCCCGACCGGAGCTGTTCCCTTTTGTGCGGTTCCGGCTGTTCGGGGCGCAGAACATCCCCCAGCAGGGTCCGGCCATCATCGTCGCCAACCATCGTTCCTACTTCGACCCCCTCGCAGTGGGAATGGCACTGGCCCAGCGCGGCCGTCCCGTTCGCGGGCTGGGCAAGAAGGAGGTCTTCGATGCGCCCGTGGTCGGCGAGATGGCCAAGGCCCTCGGTGGCATCCGCGTCGATCGGGCGACAGGATCGGAGGAGCCGCTGGTTCACGCCAAGGAGGCGCTGGACGCAGGCGAGCTGGTGATGATCATGCCCCAGGGCACGATCCCGAGGGGGCGGGAGTTCTTCAGTCCCGAGCTGAAGGGCCGGTGGGGCGCGGCGCGCCTGGCTGAGGCTGCCAGGGTTCCGGTCATTCCCATGGGCATGTGGGGAACCGAGAAGGTGTGGCCCCGTAGCTCGCGACTGCCCTACCTGTGGAACGTGACCAACCCACCGGTCGTGACGGTCCGCGTGGGCCAACCGGTGCATCTCGAGTACACCGATGTCGACGAGGACACCAAGCACATCATGGCGGCTATAGGCGGCTTGCTACCGCCGGAGGCCCACGCCGGACACGAACCGACCCCCGAGGAGCTGGCGCGCACCTACCCACCCGGCCACTCGCCGGAGGACTCGACGGCTGAAGCCGAGCACGAATCCGATCGTCGCCCGGGAACCGATTGATCATGTGGGGCCGCGCCGTTGAGCACCCCGCGCGGGAGCGTGCTCGGCGAGCCGAATGCTGCTGAGCCCCGGGCTCCCATGCGAAGCCCCTCAGCGCGCTCAGAAGCTGTGCAGCATCACCTGCCAGCAGACGAACACCATCACGCACACCGCGATCACCGCTGCGGTTATGACATAGGTCGCCACCGTGCCGTCTCGTTGTGCCGCGTCCTTGGCCAGGAGCTCGCTCACATACCGGTCGTCGTCGAATGCCGGGTGTCGCAGGTGAGTTGCCACGTAGTCCCCTTTGCCGCTTCCCTTCCTGGGGATTGATCGGCGCCGAGGGGTCGCTCCTGAGCAAATCCTTCGAAAATGGGCTGAGCGGCCCATCCGGGGTGGCGGACACATCGTGTCGCGGCCTGCCGCCGCAACGACGGGCGAGTGGAAGATCGGTGTCTGTGGGCCTCTGGATCGCTCTCAACTCTGGGTGCGCCGGCGGATGATGTTGAGCGCGCTCCCGGCGCGGAACCACTCGATCTGGTCCGCTGACATGGTGTGGGTGCTCTCGAAGTCGATCGAGGAGCCGTCGGGCTTGTGGATCTTGCAGCTGAGCGGCCTGCCGGGCTCTAGAGCAGCGAGGCCGGTGACGCTGACCCGGTCGTCTTCGCCGATCTTGTCATAGACCGCCGGATCGGCGAACGTGAGCGGCAACACGCCCTGCTTCTTCAGGTTGGTCTCGTGGATGCGGGCGAAGGAGCGAACGATGACCACCACCGCCCCCCGGTACCGCGGCTCCATCGCGGCGTGCTCGCGGGAGGATCCCTCGCCGTAGTTCTCGTCACCGATCACCACCCAGCGCTGGCCCACCTCGCTGTAGTGCTTGGCGATCTCCGGGAACGGCTTCGTGCGGCCGTCCAACTGGTCACGGCCCTCGCCGGTCGAGCCGGTGAAGGCGTTGACCGCGCCGAGGAAGAGATTGCCCGAGATGTTCTCGAGATGGCCGCGATAGCGGAGCCAGGGCCCGGCCATCGAGATGTGATCGGTGGTGCACTTCCCCAGCGCCTTGACGAGGATCGGCAGCTCCTGGAGATCGCGGCCGTCCCACGGTGGGAAGGGCTCGAGGAGCTGGAGTCGCTCGCTGTGCGGGTCGACTGCGACCGCGACCCGGGAGCCGTCCGCAGGCGGCGCGACGAAGCCGCTGACACCGGGCTCGAACCCCTCGGCAGGTAGTTCCTCACCCGTCGGCACGACCAGGTGCACCTGCTCTCCTTCGGCGTTGGTGAGGTAGCCGTTCACCGGATCGAAGTCGAGGCTGCCCGCCAGAGCCAGCCCGACGACCGTCTCGGGCGAGGTGACGAAGGCGAGCGTCGAGCTGAAGCCGTCGTTGCGCTTCGGGAAGTTCCGGTTGTAGGACGTGACTATGGAGTTGGGCTCACCTTCGGACACGTCGCTGCGGGCCCACTGGCCGATGCAGGGGCCGCAGGCGTTCGCCAGGACGGTCGCGCCGATGCGTTCGAAGTCGCCGAGCAGGCCGTCACGCTCGATCGTGGCCCGGATCTGCTCGGAGCCAGGCGTGATCATCAGCGGCGCCTGACACCGTAGACCGTGCTCGGCGGCGTGCCGGGCGACGCTGGCAGCCCGGGTGATGTCCTCGTAGGAGGAGTTCGTGCACGATCCGACGAGTGCGTAGCTCAGGTCCGTCGGCCATCCCTCCCGCCTGGCCTCCTCGCCGAGGGCCGAGACCGGCCGCGACCTGTCGGGCGTGTGCGGGCCGTTGATGCGAGGCTGCAGGGTCGTCAGGTCGATGTCGATGACCTCGTCGAAGTAGCGGTCCGGATCTTCCTCCACCGCGCGGTCGGCTCTCAGGTCAACAGCATGCGCGGCTGCCAGCTCAGCGGCTGCCTCGCGGCCAGTAGCTCGCAGGTAGCGGTCGGTGGCTGCGTCGTACGGGAAGAGCGAGGTGGTCGCACCGACCTCAGCGCCCATGTTGCAGATCGTCGCCTTGCCGGTGGCGCTGATGGCAGCGGTACCCGGTCCCAGGTATTCGACTATGGCCCCCGTGCCGCCCTTCACGGTGAGGATGTCGGCCAGCTCGAGGATCACGTCCTTGGCCGAAGCCCAACCGTTGAGCCGCCCGGTCAGGCGAACCCCGATCAGCTTGGGCCAACGGATGTTGAAGGGGAATCCGGTCATGACGTCCACCGCGTCGGCCCCGCCGACTCCGATGGCGATCATGCCGAGACCACCGGCGTTGGGGGTGTGGCTGTCAGTGCCGATCATCATCCCGCCGGGGAAGGCGTAGGCCTCGAGTACCACCTGATGGATGATGCCCGAGCCAGGCCTCCAGAAGCCGATGCCGTAGCGGGCCGAGACCGACTCCAGGAAGTCGTAGACCTCCCGGTTCTCGTCCAGAGCGCTCAGCAGGTCGGCCTCGCCGTTCTCGCGGGCGCGGATGAGGTGGTCGCAGTGGACGGTGGTCGGTGCGGCCACCCGAGCGAGCCCTGCGGTGATGAACTGCAGCAGCGCCATCTGGGCTGTGGCGTCCTGCATGGCCACCCGGTCCGGCCGAAGGTCGGCGTAGGAGACGCCCCGCTCGACGGCTTGGCCGAGGGGGTCGTCGAGGTGGTTGAACAGGATCTTCTCGGCGAGGGTGAGGGGTCGGCCGAGCCGATCGCGGGCGATCTCCATCCGTTCGGGAAGGGTCGAGTAGACGCCGCGGATCACCTCGGAGGGCGTGGTGGCGCTTGCTGTCATGTCTGAGCTCCTGGGCCGTCTCGTGAACGCTGATCCGGTCGTTCTTCGCCGATGTTTGCACGAACCGGCGTTTAATACAAGTATAGGACAAGTGAGGACGATCAGATACCAGGTGATCGCCGAGGAGCTGAGGGGTCGGCTGGCAGCAGGGGAGTTCGCCGCGGGCCGTGTGCTCCCGTCGGAAGCGGAGCTGTCGCGGTCCTACCAGGCCAGCAGGGTGACGATCCGCCGGGCCCTGGAATCGCTGCGCGCCGAGGGACTGGTCGACTCCCGGCAGGGGTTCGGCTGGTTCGTCGCGGCCCATCCGTTGCGCCAAAGCCTCGCTCGACTCGGGACCATCGAGGCGCAGCTTGAGGCCTCGGGGCGGCGCAGCGAGCGACGCATCCTCGGATTCGGGTTCGTCCCAGCACCGCCGCGTGCCCGTGAGGTGTTGGGCGACGACACGGTGCTGGAGGTGCGCCGGCTCAACTTGGCAGACGGGGAGCCTTTTGCCCGCGTGACGGTGTGGTGCTCGGAGGCGCTCGGCGCCGAGCTGTCCCGGTCCGACATCGAGAGAGCCTCCTTCCTGGAGCAGCTGCCCGTCGAGCTGGGTGGCGCCAGCCAGACGATCGGTGCCGCCGGTTGCGAGGCAGTTGACGCCGGGTTGCTGGGCATCCCGGTCGGCTCACCTGTCCTGGTGGTCCTGCGCATCACCCACCGCTCCTCGGGCGAGCCGGTACTTGTGTCCGAGCATGTGTTTCCCGGTCACCTCACCGAGTTCGCAGTCGAGCTCGACCAGGTCGACGATTCGCTGACTCCGCGCGGGCTGCGACTGCTCGAGGCCGAGGCAGGTGCCGAGGAGACTCGTCGTTTCGCGGGATCCGCCGGCGATTGCCCGCGGAGGCGTCCAGGTGGGTAGCTTTGACCGGGCTGGGCCCGTCGGTGGTGGCGGCCCGGACCTTCGGTCAATGGAAGCGGATCCGCGTAGGCATTTCGGCGGCGGCACCAGCGGGGAGTTGAGACAGTTGTCGAAGCCGGTGATCATCGCAGCTCTCAGCGTGGGAGTGCTGGTCGCCGGCTGTTCAGGTGTGCCCAGCGAGGAGGAGTTCGTCTCCAACCAGACCTCGCTCGGTCTCTATACCGAGGCGCAGGCGGAGTGCATGTACGCGTATCTCCTGGAGCGCGACGAGATCGGTGCCATCGAGTTCGGCGCCGAGGAGGACCAGCGCAAGGCCCAGGAGAACGCCGAGCCGGCCGACAAGAAGGCGCTCGGGGATTCCTTCGACGCCTGTATGGATGTCGAATGAAGTTGCCGAGCGTCCTGGTGTGCTGCACGGATGCCGGTATCGGGGGCGGCACGGGTGGGGGCAGACTCTACCTTGCCGGTTGGCTGGTTGCCGTCGTGGGGCTGGCCGGCTGCTCGGACCGGGTGCCCGACCAGCAGGAGTGGGGCGCAGCGCTGGGCCGAGGCGGCGAGCTGAGCGCAGCCGAAGCCGCGTGCGTGTACGACCGCCTGGAGGGCGACCCCCCGGCGCTCGCAGCAGGGATGGGGTTGGCCGGCCAGGAAGGCTACGAGGGCGACACGTCCGATGAGGCGGCCGTGGAGCGATTCGTCAGCGCCGAGTTGACCTGCGTGGGCGAGAGCCTCGAGCCCACTCTCGGCGATCTGGAAGCCGACTGAGTTGCCGGTGGGGTGACGCAGGATTTCCGGCAGGGCGGCGCAGAGCCCGAGACCGGTGATCGCGGCCGGATCACATCGCCGGCTTCGTCGGCCTCCTCGAAGTGCTCTCGTGCGTCTTTCGTAATCGCTCCTTGCGAGCGGCGCGACGCCTGCCCTCCGGGTGGGGCCCCGGGAGGCAGCCGCGTACTGCAGCGACGACCGATGGCGTTACCGTGGCCGGGGTCGCATCGCCGAGCGAGGTGGGCGTCGAGAGAGGTGAGAGATGAGTGAGCGGTTCGCCATCCGCTTCGGGTTCTGGAAGTGGCTGCTGGCCCTGCTCGGCATGGGTCCGGGCGTCTCGGACGTCGAGACCGGTCCACGGGAGCTGCGGGTACGGATGGGCTGGGGTTTCCGAACGACCATCCCGGCCTCGTCGGTCAGCGGCATTCATCGGGACCGGGACATGTGGTGGGGGATCGGCGTCCACGGCTGGGCCGGTCGCTGGCTGGTAAACGGCTCCGTCCGGGGGATCGTCAGGATCGAGGTGGACCCGCCCGCCAGGGCGTGGGTGATCGGAGTGCCCGTACGGCTGCGTGAGCTCTTCGTGAGCCTCGACGATCCCGACGGCTTCGTTGCGGCCCTTTCCTCTCGGGAGCAGGTCGGTTGATGCAGGCCGACGCCCGTTGAGTGTGGCGTCGTTGCATCAACCGAGATCGGGCCGGCGACGCTGGGCGCCAAAGGTGGGGCGCACGCACAAGCTGGAAGAGATGCTCGAACGAGCTGACGACAGCTCCGTGGAAACAGCGGAGGTGAACGACGATGACGAGTGCTCAGAACTACCCTTTGGTGGCTGCGACCAATCCCCGACCGCCCCTTGATCGGATACCCCCTCAACCGAGATCGGGCCAGCGACGTTGCCGGCGGCGCCGCTTGCGGTTCCGGTCACCGAGTGCCCAGGCACGGCGCCACGACATCGCCTCTGGGCCGGTGAGGGAAGGGCTGCCCGATGCGTGGGCGCGCCGGCGTGCTTGCCACCAGTCGGTGGTTGCCTCGTCGGCCAGCGCGGCGACGACCGATTCGATGCGGGTGGCGAAACGCCGCGAGTCCTCCTCGTCGGTGGGTCGCAATGGGCCCCCGAAGGTGACCGTGACGTTGGCGAACTGCGGCAACCGCCTTCCCTTCGGCAGGATCTGGCCGGTGCCTTGCAGGTGGATGGGCACGACCGGCACCCCACAGCGCAGCGCCAGGTACGCTGCTCCCCCGCGGAAGGGTTGACCCCAGCCATCGGGGCTGCGGCCCCCCTCGGGGTAGATGAGGAAGGACCAGCCTTCGTTGATCAGTTCGGCGGCCTGGTCGGCTGAGCGGCGACTGATCCGTGTCCGCTCTATGGGGATCGCGCCGATTGCCAGTGCCGAGGCGGCCGCGGCGGTCCGGTTACCGAAGAAGTAGTCCGCAGCCGCGCCGACCACGAGCCGGTGTCGCCACGGCTCGGGGATCGCCGTCAGCAGGATCGGGGTGTCGAGGTGACTGTGGTGGTTCGCGGCGAACACCGCGGGGCCGTCGAGATCCGTGAGGCGATCCAGGCCACGAAGATCGGGGTTGGCGAAGAGCGAGGCGGTCGGCCGCATGAGGCCTTCGAGGATGCCCATTCGTGCCAACCGCGCGGGCATCCTGCGCGCCCACTCGGTCTCGTAGTCGGCTCCGAGCTTTCGTTTCGGGGGGAGCGGTTCGACCCCGGCGGGGGTGTCGGGAGCGCGTAGGGGGAACTCCAGCCTGCGTAACAGCGTGGCCAGGGAAGCCGGCCGCGGCAGTTCCGGCAACCGGGTCCTTCCGGATCTGGTTGTGCTGCTCACTCTTCGCACCGGTTCACTGTCGGCAGCCATCGCGGTTGGCCTTCACGAGACGTCGGCCATCATGATCGGTGGGACCTTGAAGTAGGTGATGGTGGGCTGGCGGCCGACGATGTCCGATGCCATCTCGAGTGCATCCTGCAGCGTGGAGGCCGGCTTGAAGCCGAGACGCCGGACTGCTTTGGGGTCGCCCCCGACGACGATGACCCCACCGAGATGCTGGAGCGCCCAACAGCCCCAGTACCACATGTAGAACGGGTGCACGCCGTGATACGCGTAGGAGGTGCGGTAGAGGTGGATGTACCACTCGTCCTCGGCGAAGCGCCTCTCGTACTTCTTCTCCATCTCCACCGGGTCGGTCGTGTCGGCCAGGACCTGCTCGAAGAAGTCGATGTAGCTCGGATGATGCACGGGGTGGAACTCCCACGGTGTGGGATGGCTCACGATCAGCACACCGCCCTCGCGGACGAGGGGCTTGCCTCGGTGGAGGTTGAAGAAATAGCCCAGGCCGGTGGACATGACCAGGACGGGATTCATGATCGAGTTCACGTTGTACGGACAGACATAGGGGATTCCCAGGGCCAAGATGTCGGTCTGGCCCTGTACGGCAACGAGTTGCTGGCGGTAGACGTTCTCGGTCGTGACCCTGTGCACTGCCTCGACCTCGCCTGCTTGCACCGAGGTCAGCTCGTAGGGAGCCTCCCAGGCTTGGAAGACCTTGCGGCGCAGTGAGGCAGGTGCCCGGTCGACGCCGGCCCTCATGGCGAGGAACGTGGCACGATCGCGAACGGTCCACTCCCATTCCCGCTTGGCCAGGGTCCCCATCGGACCGTTCCCGAACAGGTCGTTGTTCAAGGTCGTCTCGATCTGGAAGACCTTCACACCCGCCTTCCGGATGACCTCACCCTGGCGCCAGTTGGACCGGTGCAGCTCGGATCTGTCCTGGTCCATGAAGGACCTGGAGTTGCGCAGGGTGCGGACGTTGTGATGATGCCGCAGCCCGCGGTAGCCGGAGAGACCGGTCGCGGTGCTCTTCCATCCTCCGTCCATGGCGACGAGATTGATGTTGACGTAGACGACCAGGTCGCTCTCGGCCGCGCGCCGATTGAGCTCGACCTCCTCGCCCTGGTCGGTGGTTCCCAGCAGCACCATCCCTTCGGGGTCCTCGGCATCGAGGTTGTAGAGCAGTCCCCTGGGGGCGAAGGCGTCGTAGACACGGTCGCCCACTGCGTGGCGTAGCTCCGCTTCGGTCATGCGGCGGTGCAGGGCCAGCGCGGCGATCAGGTGGACGTCGTCCACGCCTGCTTCGGCTGCCATGTCGAGGACCTGCTCGATCACCCGCTGGCGGATGTCAGGCCTGCGCATCTTCGGCAGCGGGAGCGAGAGGTCGTCGAAGGCGATCGTGAGCTTCATGCCCGACCAGAGGAGAGCCGGCAGGGGCTCGGAGTCGATCGGTTCCAGCAGGGCCCGGCGAATGGCGGCGTCGGGGTCGTCGAGTCCGGGGAGCGGCTCGGGCGGGTAGATGACCCGCGAACGGCCGGCGGGGAGCTTCTCGAGGCGGAAGCCTTCGCCGTGGTGGAAGAGGACGGGAGGCGTCGACCGGTCGACGTCGAGGACGTAGCCGGGGCGGGAGGTCATCGGGTCTCCGTTTCGTCACGGTCGCGAACCGCGATAGTCGTCATGCCGACCGCCTTCTCGCGCTCGTCCGCCGGCGGCGGTTCGGGCGCGGGGCAAGTGGCAACGTACGTGTCGTCATGCCGGGTGCTTTGTCGAAGTACTCCACGAGCCAGCCCCGCTTGCGGGCGATGGCGGCCAGTCGGGGTTCGGGGTTGACAGCAACCGGGAAGCCGACCGCCTCCAACATGGGGAGGTCGCTGGAGGAGTCCGCGTACGCCACCGACTCGGAGAGCCGCAGTCCCTCGGCAGCGGCGTAGTCGCCCAGGACCTGGGCCCGGGCCTCGGCGGTGGGCGGAACCGACAGCAGCTCACCGGTGTAGGTGTCGCCCTCGCGGCTCATCTCAGCGCAGACGATGTCGTCGAAGAGCGGCCGGAGCGGGTCCACGACGAAGTCGAGAGCGCCGGTGATGAGCACCGTGCGGTGGCCGAGCGAGCGGTGCTCGCGCACCCGGCGTATCGCTGCCGGGAACGACTTGGCGAGAATGAGATCGGAGAACATCTCGACAGAGTCGCGGTCGACCTGGCCGGCCGGGGCGCCGTCGTAGCGTCGGTAGAAATGACGCAGGAAGTCGCTGCGGTCTCGACGGTCGAGGGCCAGCAGGGTTGGTACCTCCAGCAGGGTCTTGGCGACGAAGCGGAGGCGCTCGTCGGTCGGTAGTCGCCGGGTTGCCAGCCAGGCGTAGGACGCGACGACGTTCGATGCGATGAGCGTGTTCTCGAGGTCGAACGCCGCGATGTGGCGGTCAGCCGACAGCACCTGAGCTCGGAGCCGCTGCTCCCTGGTGGGTCCGCGGCGGCCGCCGGGTGAGGTGCGCACGCGGCCGTGGTGGACCACCGAGGGTAGGTGGATGTCTCGTACATAGCTGTCCCAGTCGATGGAGCTCGGGTCGAAGTCGAACACCTCCCGATCCTGTGCGGGCACCGATTCGTGCAGCGCGAGCAGGTTCTCGACCCCGTAGAGCGCCTCGCATTCGCTGTAGGCACCGTACAGCTCCACGTATCCCAGGGCTCGTTCGGCCTCTTGGCGCCTCTCCTCGATCTCCGCGGAGATCTCGGCCTGGCGTCCGCGGATCGGCAGCGCGGTGACGGCCTTCTCGGCTCGACCCAACCAGGTGGTGGCCCGTTCGAGTTGCTTCTGGACCCGCCCGCGTCCCGGGAAGGTCCACTCGGGAACGACGATCGGCTGGTCGTTCGAGTCATACAGCGGGTTCTCGCTGAACCATTCGCTCACCAGGTCGACGAGACGGCGGTAGCGAAGGGGGTTCGTCGAGCCCGACGCCACCTGGATGATCGAGGGTTCGAGCTCGGGGCCGCGAGCCGCCACCGCGCAGATGGCGGCCACCACGAGATCGACGGGTATGACGTCGACGATGCCCTCGGGTACGCCGGGGAACTCCTTGAGCAGGCCGCGGGCAAACGAGAGGATGATCGGCTCGGCCATGCGGAAGCCCCGTATCCATCCCGGCCGGGGCTCGGCCAACGCCGACTCGATGATCGACGGCCGAACGATGGTCACCGGGATGTCGCCGCGGTGCTCCAGCAGAGCGACCTCCCCGAAGGCCTTCGTGTAGGCGTAGGCGTCGGGCCAGCCGAGGGATGCGGCGCGTGCCTTGCCCGCCTCCACCAGGCGATCCGCTACCCAGGCACAACGGTTGGCCTCGGTCCTATCCGCCAGCAGTGGCACGCCTGCGGCGCCGAGGGCGTCACGGGCGTCGGCGTGGAACCGATCGAGCATCTCCGGTGTGCGGCTCTGCGCCTCGACGTCGTCACGGGTGCGCCGCGCGGCAGATACCTCACCTCGCCAGTCGACCTCCACGAAATAGGGGCTGTTCTCGACACGTTCCTCGGGTGCGCTCCCCCGACGGTTGCCTGCCACGTAGCAGGTTGACACCGAGACCAGATGGGGCTTCACGCCGAGGGACCGCATCGTCTCGACCACCCGCGTGGGGCCGAGGAGGTTCACCTCGACCGCCCGATCGAGCGGCGCGTCGAAGGCCACCGTGGCCGCGGAGTGGATGACCGTGTCGCAGGAAGCGAGCGCGGCGCGCCCGGCGTCGTCGAGGCCGAGCCCGTCGCGGGAGACGTCGCCGCCGACGGTGGTGATCCGCCGTTGGGTCTCGTGCCCGAATCGGTCCTTGCCCAACTCCTCCCTCAGCCGGTCGAAGGCATCGTTGCGCAGGACCTCTCGCTCGACGCGCCGCTCGGGGCTCGATCGCCGACCCCCTCGTACCAACAGGACCAGCTCGCAGTCCGAAACACTGCGCAGCAGCCGTTCGACCAATGCGGTCCCGACGAAGCCGGTGGCGCCGGTGAGGAAGATGCGCTTGCCGTTCAGCTGTTCCGGAATCACACCCTCTTCTCTACCATGTGGTAAGGGCATTCGTCTACCATGTGGTAAATGGCAACGAGAGACCGGGTGCTCGCCGCCGCCGTGGATTCCTTCGGGCGAGCGGGGTACGAGGCGACCTCCCTCGACGCCTTGGCGGGCGAGCTTGGTGTCACCAAGCAGACGATCCTCTACTACTTCCCGACCAAGGAGAAGCTGCTGGAGGAAGTGGTGACCAGCGGCGCACGCGAGCTCACCGAGGCTCTCGACGGCGCCATCGAGGGCAACGGGACCGCTTGGGAGCGGGTCGAGGCGGTGGTGAGGACCGTGTTCCGGCTGGCGGTGCGGCGACCGGAGCTGCTGGGCCTGCTGCGGGAGGTGAGCCGGCTCGGCCCCCCGGCGGCCACCTGGCTGACCAACGAGCTCGAGCCGCAAGTCGAACGGGCGGTTGGGTTCTTGGAGGGTGAGATGGCGGCTGGGCGGATCCGCAGCTCCGACGCGCGCCTGTTGTTGGTGTCGGCCTACTCCACCGTCATCGGCGTGGCCACCGAGGTGGAGGTGCTGCGGGCGGTAGGGATCGAGCCGACGTTGCGCTCGACGGTGCAGCGACGGCGAGAGCTGCTCTCGTTCCTGCGGTCGGCCCTGATGGTGGATGAGGGAGAGACGCGAGCCTAAGCTCGGCGTCCTCTGATGTCATCGATCCATCACGCCGGGCTGAGGGGGCGGCCGAAGATCATGAAGCTTTCAGCGACGGCCCGCCTGATGGCACTCCTCGCATTGGTGTGTGTGCTGCTGGTGGGTTCAATGGTGATCGCCCTCTACCTCCATCAGCGCAACCGAGCCCATCAGTCCGTTCGCGAAGAAGCGCTGGCGACCGCCGAGACCGTGGATCCCGGCGTCGCAGCGGGGCTCGTCGAGCTGGAGGAGGACGGCGATACCGGCAGCCTCGAGCGAGTGGCCACTGAGCTGCTCGCCGAGCCCTCGGTCTCGTATGTCTACATCCTCGACGGGTCCGGCAGTGTGCTCGTCGACGTCAACCCGACCGCTCTCGGATCGGCACGATACGCGGACCCCACCGGTGCGGTGGAGGCCGGGACGGCCACCGTGGCATCCGGCGGTGACGCCGCGCCGGTCGTACGTGACGGCGAGGGCGTCCTCGAGATGGCCCAACCGATCGTCGTCACCGGTGAAGGCACCTCCTCCGCAGCGATAGGGGGTGACGACTCCTCTGACGAAGGTGGTGACGCGGTCGATCACCGCCCCGAACACATCGGGACGATGGTGGTCGGCTTCAGCCTCGAACCGGTGGCGGAGGCGGGACGATCCACGTTGCTCTACGGCCTGCTGGTGGGCTCGGTCACGACCCTGATCCTGCTCGCCGCTTCGTTCCTCGTGGTGCGCCGGGAGACCCGCAGGCTCGAACTGGCCGCCGCCCGGACAGAGGCGATCGCCGCGCAACGCCTGCCGGCGCTGGCCGCGCAGATCCGCGGTGGCACCGAAGCCGATGCGGGGCTCGAGGAGCTGACTCCACTGGCCTCGGAAGGGGCGGCCGAGCTGCGACGACTTGCTGAAGCACTCAACGCGCTGGACCGGGCCACCGCGGATCTGGCTGGAGCACAGGCCGAGCTGCTCGGTAGCGGGTTCGGCGAGCTGTTCGTGCAGCTCGCCCGACGGAACCAGAGCCTTCTCGAACGCCAGATCGAATACATCGACGAGCTCGAGCGCGACGAGACAGATCCCGACGTCCTGGCCAACCTCTTCCACCTCGACCACCTCGCCACCCGGATGCGGCGCAACGCCGAGAGCCTTCTCGTGCTCTCGGGGGTCACACCCACGCGGATCAACAGCGCTCCGGTGCCGGTCACCGATGTCATCCGCGCGGCGGTGGCCGAGGTCGAGCACTACCCGCGCGTGAGGATGGGCCACGCCGACGAGTGCCGCATGTCCGGCCCGGTGGCAGCGGATCTCGCCCACATGCTCGCCGAGCTGCTCGACAATGCGCTGAGGTACTCGCCCCCCGGCACGCCCGTCGACATGGTCGGCCGGCGCACCCAGGACGGCTGCTACCAGATCGAGATGACCGATCAGGGCATAGGACTCGTCGGGGGGAAGCTAGAGGAGCTCAACCACCTGCTTGCCAACCCCCCGGATTCCGGATTGCTACGCTCCAGGTCACTCGGGCTCACAGTCGTGGCGAAGCTGGCCGCACGTCATGGAATCGAGGTGCACCTGCAAAGCCCGGGTGAGTCAGGCGTGACCGCTCGGGTGAGCGTGCCCGAACCCTCGGTGCTCGACGGGCCCCTCCTTCGAGAGAGCAGCCCCGAGACGAACGAGGTCGACGTAGCGTCGCCTACCCCGGGGGCGACAGTCGCCGGCGAGTCGTTGCCTCGCCGCCCTGCGGCGCCATACCCCTCGACAGGGATGCAGCGTCCCCGTGAGCCGTTGCTCGACCTCCCCCGGCGCCGGAGCTACGAACCGGCGGTGGGGCTGAGCGGCCACCCACCGGGGAGATACCGGGACGGCTCTCCCGCGGATCACCGGCGACCGCTCTGGAAACGCCCGGCGACTGACGTGACGATCGACCTGACCGACAGCGCCGGCGCGACTCAGGGTGCCGGCGAGGAACCCGGCGTTCCAGGACCGAGCACCGGAACCGAGCGACCACCGCTGGAAGGTACCGCGGGCCCCGCCCATGCGGCCTCGATCGACACTGACCCCACCGGTGGTGAGGAGTACTCGTTCCTCGACGCGCGCTCCGCTCAGGCCTCACCCGAAACAGACGTCCAGCCTCCGCCCGATGTGTCGGCTGAGGGCAACGAGCTCATCGAGCCCCTTCCCGACGCGCACCCCGACCCCCGCACGCCCGAGGAGGTGCGCAGGCTGCTCAACAGGTACCGGGGCGGAATCAACAGAGCCGGCGAGGCCTCGGCGCCGGAGGGGGGGCAGACCCGGTGAGGGCATCGGCGCAGGAAAGGCTCGACGGGCTCATGGCGAACTTCGTCCGGTCCGTGCCGGGCGTCGCGCAGGCCCTTGCCCTGTCCGACGACGGGCTTGTCATGGCGAGGTGCCCGGGCCTCGGCGGCGGTGCCGCCGAGCGACTCTCGGCTGTTGCCTCTGCGCTGAGCGGGCTGGCTTGGGGCGCCGTCGGGCAGGCCGGTGGCGGACGGGTCGAGAACATCATGGTGGTGATGGAGAACGCGCTGTTGCTGGTCAGCACCGTTGCCGACGGCTCCCAGCTGGCAGTGGTCGCCGCCCCGACATGTGACGTCGACCTGGTCGCCTATGAGATGGGACTGCTCTCCCGGCGTTGCGGCGAGGTGCTCACCCCTGAGCAGCGAGCCAATCCCGTCGAGGCGCGCTGACCTCGCGGCTGGCGGCGTGTTCATCTCGTCCAGCTGAGCCGGTTGCTGAACTTGGGCGGCGGGTGGATCTCAGGGCAGTCCCGCGTGGGGGACCGCCACCTCGATGGCTTGGATCTTCCCGCTCTTCATCTCCACGCTCTGATCGGGATGGGTGGTCGAGGCTGTGCAGACGAAGAGGGTGCGGCCGTCGGGCCCGCCGAGCATGCAAGCGATCGCCCCGCTCTCGCCGGTGGAGATCCGGTCGGTCACCTCACCGCCCTCGGTGACCCGGACGACCTCGTTCAGCAGCGGGTTGGCCACCCAGATCCCGCCTTCTGAGTCGAGGCATATGCCGTCAGGGATGAGGCCTTCGGGCTTCGCCCAGGTTCGGCGGTTGGACAGCAGGCCACCTTCACCGATGTCGAAGGCAGTCAGGGCGCCGTCCATCGTCTCGCCGACCACGAGCGCCGGGCCCTGTGGGATGATGACCATCCCGTTGGGGAAGCTGAGATCCTCGGCGACGACCGAAGGCGTCCCGGTACCGTCGACCATCACCAGGTTCGTGCGGCGCGGTGTTGTGGTCTGGTAGTCGAGGTCCCATCCGAAGTTCCCGATGTAGGCCGTGCCGTCGTCGGCGACGACCATGTCGTTGCAGTGCCACGGAGCCAGATCGCTCAAGTCGGCCACCTGGGTGAGGGACCGGCCGTCCCAGGCGTTCAGGGTCCGGGACTTCATGCCCACGACCAGCAGCGTGCCGTCGGGCCGCCAGCCCAGGCCTGCCGGCTGCGAGTCGACCTCGAATTGGCGTTCGACGCCGCCGTCGAGGTCCAGGGTGTACACGCCGTGCTCGTGCATGTCCGAGAACCAGAGACGGTCGTCGCGCCAGCGGGGGCACTCCGTGAAGGCGAAGCCGTCGGCCAGGACCTCGAGTCGTGTGTCGCTCATGACCGACTTTCTACCTCGTAGGTCCCACGGCTGTCTCTTGACGCAGTTTCGGCCCAGGCCGATCGTGCCACGAGTTCAGCCTGCCTGAGCCGCTACGTGAGCTTTTGTGCCACGCTGCCGGCTATTCGGAGCGCGGTCCCGTCGCTCGAGGCGCTCCACTGCGGCCGCCACGGCCGGGATTCCCGCGCCTCGGTGAGCAGATCCCCGAGAAGCTGGGCTCTGGGGATGCCCGCGGCGCTCCAGAGGTACATGCCGAGCGCGCCTGGTATCGAGTTGATCTCGCACAGCCGCAGCGATTCCGCGCCGTCCCACAAGAAGTCGATACGGGGACAGCCCGTCAGGCCGAAGGTGTCGGTGATGCTGGTTGCAGCGGCGCGGATCTTCTCCTCTGTCGAGGTGGGGAGCCGAGCAGGCAGCTCTCGGGGCGCTGATTCCATCCCCTCCCCGCCGCTCAGGTACTTGCCCCGGTAGTCGTAGATGCCTTCATCAGAGCGCAGGGGCCGCTCGATGGCGGAGAGGGAGAGCTCTGGGTATGTGCGCACCGCGATGTTGAGATCGACCCAGTCCTCGAGATAGGGCTGGGCCACCGCGCCGGCGCGTGAGGCCCCGCTGGCGGCGAGCGCGGTAGCCGTCGCGAGATCCACCACGCCGGCCTCGACGCCGAGAGAAGACCCACCGAAGCGCGGCTTGACCACCCAGGGTGTGGGCAGGGCGATCGCAGCGGTCGCCTCCCGCAGCGAGACCGTCGGGATGGCCTCGACTCCTGCACCGGTGGCCACGCCGGCGGTCGCCAGCTTGTCCATGCACAGCGCACTTGCCTCGGGTGAGGGCCCGGTAACCCTGAGGCCGGCGGTGGCGAGCATCCCAGCGAGCGTGCCGTCCTCGCCCGGCCCGCCGTGACAGCAGTTGAGCACGACCTCGATTCCGAGTGGCCGGTCCTTGCGCCGGGTGACTTCGCTGAATCCGCCGGGGACGGACAGCGAGAGCTCCGAGGCCCCCCGGATCACGGGGTCGAGGAAGTCGGCAGCCTCGAGGTCGGCGGGCACGCCGAGCCACTCGGCTGTCTTGGACCAGTAGATGCACTGCACGTCGATGCCGTCCTCGAGGAGCACTCTGGCTGCTTGCAGGCCGGTGAGGATGCTTATGTCGTGCTCAGGTGAGGGACCGCCGAACACAACGGCTACAGAGCTCATGGTGTTGCTTCTACTCCTGGAAAAGGGGGATCACGGGCTGCGGTTCACGGATAGTGATCCGGTAGGTCATTCTCCCAGAGGACACCGTCACCGGGATGCAGGTTGTCGCGGACCCAGGCGACGGCCTGATCGCGGTTGGCGACGGTGACAGCCTCGCCTGCCCCACGGAGCAGGGCACGGCGGTTGGTGCGCCCCACGATCACCAGCGCGCAGCCCGCGGCTGCTATCTCAGAGGCGAGCCTTTCGTTCTCGCGGGCCTGTATGGGTCCGAGTTCCACCATGCCCGGTGTGATGACCACGCGATCGGCCTCGGGAACCTCGGTCATCAGCTGTTGCAGAGCCGCCCTGGCACCGTCGGGGTTCGAGTTGAAGGTGTCGTCGATCACGATGACGCCGTCGGGGGTGACTGCAGCAGCGGCCCGGTGCTGTGCCGCTTGCAGGGACCCGAGCCTCGCCTCGATCTGTGGGGGGCTCAGGCCGAGTGCCGAGGCAACCGCGACCGCACAGGCGACGTTCGCCGCGTGCACACCGACGGGCAGGGTGACGGGTCCGATGATGTGGTCATGGATCCGGAAGGCGAACCCGTCCGGTCCAGCGGTGGCTTCGACGTCGAGCCCGCTCTGCCCGCGGCTGCCGCACCTCCACAACGTGGTCGCCGGATCCACGGTCTCGGCGAGCTCGCTCAGCTCCGGGCTGTCGACACCGAGCACGGCGTGCCGGGCTCCGGCGAGGATCTCGGCCTTCGCCCGGGTGATGGCAGCCAGGTTCCCCATCCGCTCGAGGTGCACCGGTCCGACAGCGGTGATGACCGCCACCTCCGGTTGCAGCCACGCCACGAGATCGCGGATCTCACCGGGGCCATAGGTCCCCATCTCGGCGACGAAGACCTCGGTGCCGGGTCGCAGGAACTCGTTGACCGCTCGTGACAGCCCGGCCATGTTGTTCCAGCTGGCGGGGCTGGCGACCACGTCCAGGTTCGTGCCGAGCAGCTCCCTGACGTGTTCTTTGGTCGAGGTCTTGCCGTACGAGCCGGTGATGGCCACCACCCGGGGCGAGACGGAGCGAATGATGCCCTCAGCCTTGTGCCGGAAGCGATCGGCGGCCCGGACCTCGAAGGGCCGTAGCACCGCGGCCGAGGTGTCCACGAGGAGGGGCATGAGGACCGCGACCGCCACCGGCCCGGCGGCCGGCGTGGTGGCCCACGACAGCGCGCCCCCGACGGCCGTTGACAGGACGAGTACGGCAGCGGCCAAGGTCCGGAGCCTGCGGGTGGGGTCGAGACGCGCCGTGCGGCCCCTGAGCGGCATGAAGAGGGGGAATCCCGCTGCAGCCACGGCCGCGACCACGAGAAGGACGGTGCTGGTGGGGTACTCGGTGAGCATGCCGGCTACCGCAGCCGCCACGGAGACGACGAGAACCGTGCCGTTGAGCAGCGGCCGGGCTCGCAGCCAACGCATGGCCGTCGAGCGACAACCGTTGGCCAGGTAGTGCTCACGCTGGGACACCCGGAGCCACCGCGTGGCCGCGAGCAGAGCAGCCACCACGCCGACAACTCCAGCCGCGATGCTCACGACCGGATCTTCTCCAGTAGCTCCCTGGCGCGAAGCACCAGCAGTTCGGGGTGCTGACGATGGATGTCGTGGCCCGCGCCGTCGACGATGTCCACGGTCACAGGGCCGGCAACCAGGCCGCAGGCGTCCGACACGATCGCTGCCGGAGCGGCGGAGTCGTCTGCGCCCCACACGAACGCGACCGGGCACAAGACCCCGGCAAGCTCGGCCTCGTAGGTCTCGTTGACCGCCTTGGTGAGGATGTCCCTCATGACGCCGGACGCGCTCTTGTAGTCGGCCGAACCCCGGGCCTGCTTCCAGCGCTCCAGCCGCGCGTCGCTGACGATGCCGAGGCGATGGCCGGCCCTGACCGCGCGGTAGCCGAGCGAGGGCTTCTTGCGCGCGCCCAGCCGGAGCAGGGGTACACCGCAGAGCACCAGGGCGCCGACCAGATCGGGCCGGGCGCTAGCCAAGCACACCGCGACGCGGCCGCCGAAGCTGTGAGCGACAACCACGACGGGTGCCGCAACGCCGGCCTCCTCCAGGACCTGGGACATCTCCGCTGCGTACTCGGCTCCACCAGCCACGCCCTCAGGCGGTGGTGATGCGCCGAATCCGGGGAGGTCGGGCACCAGCGAGTCGAATCCCCGAGCGAGGTGCAACATGTCGTGGCGGTCGCGTCCCCAGCCGTGGAGGAACAGCGCCTCCGGCGGTGCGGAGCCGACCTGCTCGGCGAAGACGGCACCCTGGGCGTAGCTGCGAAGCGTCAAGGCTTGCTCGTTTCGGGGGACATCTGGTTTCGGGGCAGGCGCTCGCATTCCGGGGGTGACATGGCTCTCGAGCGAAACGGGGGGTTCGCTGTGCGAAAGGCTACGCCGGTCGCGGGGAGGGAGTCTCGCCGGGGCTCCCGGAGCCGACCGTCGCGGTCTGGCGCTCGGTGAAGTCGGCGTAGGGCACGAGGGCCGCGGCCACGACCGCGCCGGCTAGCAGCACGACGGTGATGCTGGTGAGGTCGATGATAGGAGCGGCCACCAGGCCGCCGACGGGAACGAGCCCGGCCCATCCCATCATCCACAGCGCCATGACCCGTCCCCGGTACTGGTCGTCCACCCGTTGCTGGAGGATGGTCATGAGGGAGGTGATGAGCATGAAGTAGCAGAACCCCACCGCGAACGCCAAGGGGTAGGCGAAGGACAT
Organism: Acidobacteriota bacterium; assembly: GCA_003577145.1. Taxonomy (GTDB): domain Bacteria; phylum Actinomycetota; class Acidimicrobiia; order Acidimicrobiales; family Microtrichaceae; genus ATN2. The sequence continues at coordinate 260,527 of QEUP01000001.1, forward strand.
GGTCCGGTTGAGGGCGAACAATGCCAGCGCCACCGCGAAGCCCGCCAGGGAGCCGCGAGCCAGCCGTTCGAGGGGGTGTCCGTTCAGCACCGTGCCCAGGGACAGCGCTCCGAGGGCAGCCCCCAGCCCGAAGCAGGCGAACAGCGGGCCGACCGCGCTCTCGCCTTTGCCGAGGTTCTCCGCGACCAGCGTGGGCATCTGGTAGATGAACACGAGGGAGAAGAACGAGTACACGGACACCGTCGCGAGCACGCGCCTGATGACCTGATCGCGCCGGGCCAGCCGGACCCCTTCGACGATCTGGCGCATGCCGCTGGCATGGTGCTCGGGCACGGTTCGCGGTAGGGAGCGGACCGACAGCAGGCCGCCGACGGCGAAGAGGTAGGTGCCGGCGTTGATGAGGAAGACCCAGCTCGGTCCGATCGCCGCCGAGAGGGGTGTGGCGATCACCGGGCCGATCACACGGGAGGCGTTCATCTGGAAGGAGTTCAGCGAGATGGCGCCCGGTAGGTCACGCATGCCTACGAGCTGGGGCAGGAGTGCGCTGAAGGTCGGGGCGTTGATCGCCGCGGCGGACCCGATGGCGAAGACGACCCCGACGATCGCCAGCTTCGAGGGATCGTCGAAGCTGACTATCCAGGCCAGCAGCAGCGAGAACACCAATTGCACCAGGGCGAGGATGATCATCAGGCGGCGGCGGTCGAAGCGGTCGGCGATGGCTCCACCGACCGGGCCGACCAGGAAGAAGGGCCCCAGTTGGGCGAAGACGACCACCCCGATGAACCATGCTTCGCCAGTGAGCTCGCGGGCGAGGACCGCCAGCACGATGTTCTGCATCCAGGTGCCGATGTTGGACGCGAAGTAGCTGAAGTAGACGCGGCGGAAACGGGAGTGGGAAAGCGCGGCCCGGGCCGTGCCCGGGGCCAGGGTGCGGTCGCCGCTGATGAGGGCGTCCTCGGCGTCCTCGAAGGTGGGCTCGCCCACCTCGGGGAGCGCTGGGGGTCGGGGGTTCGGGTCCGCCGAGGCGCGCCTAGCGCGGCGCATCGGTCGAGCAGCGCCGTGCCAGCAGGCGGATGATGGCCGCCGCGCTCAAGGCGACAACTGACACCAGCAGCGCCGGGGCGTAGTCGAGTGGCACCGCCAGGAAGTCCCAGATGCCGGCAGCGGCGTCGATGCGGTTCATGCGATCGACGGTTCCCATGACCACCAGGAGCCAGTAGAAGAACGTGGCGATCGCCGTGATGTCGAGGATCTTGACCACGGCCCGGATGCTGAACTCACCGGGGTCCGGTAGGTCGCCGGCACCCGTCTCGGCCGGGCGCCTGGCGCTGCTGTACCCGGGAGGCGAGGCGATGCCGCCGAGCGGGGGACCGGGCTCGTCGAAGATCACCTCGATGTCGCTTCGGCGCGCCGGGCCCGGCGCCGGCGTGTGAGCGGTCGAGGCGAAGTCGTTGGTCCCAGCCGAGGAGCCCATCACACGAGTGAACCACACCCAGCGCCTCAGCCGTGAATCGCTCGTTTTGTGAACCGAAAAGGCCCCTATGGGGGCCACGCGCGTTCACAAAACGGGTGAGCCCGGCGTCGGGGCGGGTAATCTCTGGGGGGATTCCGATCGGTCGCGACAGGCCTGAGCCCCGATCGGGACGCCGGCACGGAAGGGGAGCACGGCGGGTGGCGGAACCGAACCAGCAGGACCACACCGACGAGGAGATCGACCGGGAGGGCGCGCTCGCCCCGGAGCACGCGGCCCCTGAGGAAGCAGCTCCCGGGGCTTTCGCGCAGGCACCGCCCCAGCAGGCTCCCCTGACCTCGGTCTCCTACGGTCCTGGGGGCTGGGCCACCCCGTCCTCCCCGGCAGCGCCGCCACCGGCAGGTGTCGCTCCACAGGCCTCGTCGCCGCCAAGCGCCGGCGGCATCCGCTGGAGCGGTCCGCTGCCCCCCGGCCAAGCCGGACCCCCGCCGATGGCGTCGGCCACCGACCTCAGCGGGTCTGCCCCCGAGGTACCCGCGGCAGTCGAGGAAGCACCCGCCGGCTGGGTCGGCGAGACGGCGACACCCGGGTCTTCCCTCCAGCCACCGGGCCCGCCGGGGCCGGGTGGTGTCGTGTTCGGATCGCAGGGCCATCCCGAACAGAAGCGCCGCCGGCGCGCCAAGCGCGGCATCGCCTTGCACAACTGGGCTCTGCTGCTGGTGTGGCCCACGGTCCTGGTCGCCCTGGCCATCGCGATCGCCGCCGGTCTGATGTTCGCAGGGGTTGTCGACGCCGACGACTACCGCGACGAGTCCTGGTTCCGCTCGGCGCTGTGGGCGCCGTTCGTCGTCATCGCGGCGTCGGCCGTATGCTTCTTCTGGCTGTCGCTCTCACGCAAGTACGGCGGGCGGGGGTTGTTGAAGGTGGCTGTCTTCTTCGCGGTCGTCGGCGGTGGCCTGGGCATCTACACCATCCAGTACGGCACGCCGTTCGGATCCTGACCGCCAGCTCCGTACCCCACCACGTATCACGGCTGGTCTGAAGATCACCTGGTCGCGGAATAGCCATACGTCCTCCCCCTAGGGGCAGCTACTCTCACCGCCGATGAGCAGTGCCGAAACCCAGGCAATTACCGCAGCGGGTCGGCCGCCGAAGGTTGCGGTGACGCCGTCGGATCGGCCGTGGCTGGCGGACGCAGTGGCCGAGGGCGGTGGCGAGCTGTGTGAGCCCGGCCGGGCCGATGCGCTGGTCTGGACTGCCACCGCCGACCCGACGGGCCTCCTGACGGTCCTCGAAGCGGCGCCTGGCATCCGGTGGGTGCAGCTCCCGTGGGCCGGCATCGAGCCCTACGCCGAGGTGATCGATGACCTACGGGTCTGGACCTGCGCCAAAGCCGTGTACGGCGAAGCTGTGGCCGAGCACGTGCTGGCGCTGATCCTGTCGGCGTACCGGGAGCTGCCGCGCTACTTCTCGGCACGGACCTGGCTGCCCGGCCGGGGCCGCAACTTCTACGACCAGGACGTCACCGTCGTGGGCGGTGGGGGGATCACCGAGGCGGTGATCTCGGTCCTGAAGCCGTTCCGTCCGCGGGTGACTGTCGTGCGGCGCAGCGGCGTAGAGATCAAAGGAGCCGACCGGGTGGTGGGCCCAGGCGAGTTGCACACCGCTCTCTCGACGGCTGAGGTGGTCGTACTCGCTGTCCCGGTGACCCCAGAGACGATAGGTCTCATCGGTGCTGAGGAGCTGCGGGTGATGCGCGAGGACGCCTGGCTCGTCAACGTGGCGAGAGGTGCGCACGTCCTCACCGATGACCTCGTGGACGCGCTGCGCAGCGGTGTGATCGCCGGCGCCGCCCTCGACGTGACCGATCCCGAACCCCTTCCTGACGGGCACCCGCTGTGGGGGCTCGACAACTGCATCATCACCCCTCACATCGCCAACACCTTCGAGATGGGCCGGCCCAAGCTGATTGCGCTTGTCGCTGAGAACGTGCGCCGGTTTACTCGGGGCGAACAGTTGCTGGGCGTGGTCGACCCCGAGACGGGGTATTGAGCCCTGCATGTCCTCGCCGGTCCTGGGGCGGGAATGCCCGCGGCCGGGTTGATCCCTTGTGTGTGTGTATGTATGTATCATCAGCCTCAGCGTCGTCGTTGGGGGTGGGTCATGGCGAACGGTCGGAGCGGGTCGCTGCGCTGGGGTGTTGGTGTCGCGGCGGGGGTTGTGGTTGGCGTCGGGGGAATGGTTCTGGTCGATGCCGAGCCTGCCGATGCCGATATGTATCCCTACGGGTGCAACTACCCCGCGGCGGCCGGAGCGGTGGGCTATCACCTGATCGACAGCGGCGACAGCCAGGCCAACCAGGTGCTGTTCTGGGCGGCAGCGGGTGGGGTGAATGCTTGGAACAACACCACACCTCACGAGGCCCCCGAGTTCGTGGCTGGCGGCGGCGTGCGGATGCAGCTTGGCGACATCCCCACCGAAGGCCGCATGGGGGAGACCTGGTACCACTGCGGAACGAATTGGTGGGTCACCGACCCGGTGGTCACCTTCGACACAGTGGGCTTTGCGTTGGCCTGGGCCCTCGGCAATCCCGGCGTGACCGTGTCGGTGGCAGCGCACGAGCTGGGCCATGCGCTGGGCTTGAACCATGACGGGAGCGGTGAGGCTTACTGCAGCGCCAACTCGCCGGCACTGATGCACGACAACATCAGTGCTTACAACAACTGCGGCATCTACTGGCCCCAGGGCCGGGATGCCTACTACATCAACGGCCGTCACAAATAAG
>QEUP01000055.1 GCA_003577145.1 Acidobacteriota bacterium
GAGGCTGCGCCGCAGCAGCGGGCGGGCCGGTACCGGGTGGCGAAGCCCGCGCTACCTGCGGTAGCGCCATGTGAGCTGCGGAGGCTGCGCCGCAGCAGCAGCAGCGGAGGGGGTGGGATTCGAACCCACGGAGGGTCTCCCCTCACACGCTTTCCAAGCGTGCCGATTCGGCCGCTCTCGCACCCCTCCTTGGTCACCCGCCGGGTGCAGACGCGTCGGCCAAGGCTATCCGTCGTCCAGGCCCGGCAACCACCCTTCGCCCTTCGCGCGGATCAGACGGACACTCGCTGCTTCGGGCTGCTCTCGCTTGGACGGCCTCGACTGCGTCGCCGGCTCGTGGCGGCGATCAACGCGGAGATCAGCACCAAGGCGGTCACCGCGGCGATGACGATCACGATCTCCGCCGGCCAGCCACCTTCGTCCTCACCGGCCTCCGGGTCTCCAGCGAAGGAGTACTCGACGGAGCCGGCCGCATCGACGACGCCCAGACCGTATTCGATTCCTCCGGTCGGGTTCTCGGCAGTCAGGTCGATCGCGTCGACAACCTCGTCGCGGTCGCGTCCCTGAGCCACGAGAAGTGCCGCTTGACCGGCGACGAACGGGGAGGCCATCGAGGTCCCGTCGAGCTCGGCGTAGCCGTTGGTTCCCTCCGGGAAGATGGTTGTCGGTTCCTCCGGTACGGTGCTGAGTATCTCCACTCCAGGCGCCATCACCGCCCGGACGTCCCCGACGTTGGAGAACGACGCCACCTGGTTGTCCTGATCGATCGCGCCCACCACGATCACGTCAACGCCGATCCTGTAGCTGAGGCCCAGCTTCCCCTCGTTACCGAACGCCGCTACGACGACGGCTCCTAGCTCATTGGCCTCGAGGATGGCTGAGTTGATGACACCGCCCTTCGAGATGCGTGAACCGAAGCCCTCGTCGCCGAGCGAGAGGTTGATCACGTCCGCGCCGTTCTCGGCAGCCCACACGATGCCGTCCGATATCGCTTCGCTTTCTCCGAGGCCCTCGGCGTCGAGGACCCGCACCGGCATCACCTTGGCGCCGTAGGCCGAGCCGACGGTGCCGATGTCGTCGTCGGCCGCCGCGATGATGCCGGCGACGTGAGTCCCATGGCCGTTTGGGTCATCTGGCGGCGTGCCCGGATCGACGAAGTCGTAGCCCTCGACGAGTTGACCTTGCAGGTCGGGGTGCTCCAGGTCGACACCGGTGTCGACCACTGCGACGACGACGTCCTCGCCGGTGGACGAGTCCCAAGCTTCGGGGAACCCCACGTGACCGAGTCCCCACTGGTCGGCCTCCAACGGGTTGGTGCCGCTTGCGAATCCCATGCCAAGTGCGGCGATCAGCGGTAGGGCGACAAGGCGACGTATGACAGCCACGAGCACTCCTTCGGCAGGTGTCTTCCCGAATTGAAGCCTTGAAGGCCTACCCGTACCGGCCCTCTAACCTACAAGGCGTGCCGACAGGTGCTCACCCATGGGCCCGATACATGCAGCAGGCCATCGAGGAGGCCCGGCTGGCGCCGAGTCATGCCGATGTCCCGGTCGGCGCCATCGCCGTTGCCGACTGCCGGATCGTCGCCAGGGCCCACAACGAGCGCGAGAAGCGTGCGGACGCCACCGCCCACGCTGAGGTGCTCGCCCTGCGGGCAGCGTCGGAACTGCTGGGAACCTGGCGCCTCGACGGGTTGACGATGGTGGTGACGATCGAACCGTGCGTGATGTGTGCCGGAGCGTTGCTCAACGCCCGGGTGGAACGCGTCGTCTTCGGTGCTTTCGACCCGAAGGCCGGTGCCCTCGGCTCGCTGTACAACGTCGGAGTCGACCCGCGGCTCAACCACGAACTCGAGGTCCTAGGCGGAGTGATGGCCGACGAAAGCGGCCAACTGCTCTCACAGTTCTTCGCCGATCGACGCTGAGACCCCCACCCCACCGCCGGGCGTTTGACCGGTGGGGAGCCGGAGTACGGACCGTGTACAGTCCGCCGACGGAGGGTTGCCAGAGCGGACGAATGGGGCGGCCTCGAAAGCCGTTGTGGCCTCCGGGTCACCGTGGGTTCGAATCCCACACCCTCCGCTGCTGTGCTGGCTTGGCGTCGCCGCAGGCTCCGCAGCTCACATGGCGCTACCGCAGGTAGCGCGGGCTGCGCCATCGGGTTCTCGGACCTCGGGTTCTCGGTGTCGTGCTCAGGCGGCTCGGCCGCCGTGGTGCTCGCCGGGCTGCCCGGGCTCGGGGCCACGTTCGGGGTCGGGGCCGGGTTCGGGCCGGGTTTCGGTGTGGCTGTGGGTTTCGGGGCCGGGGTCGGGGCCGGGTTCGGGTCGGGTTTCGGTGTGGCTGTGGGTTTCGGTGTGGCTGTGGGTTTCGGGGCCGGGGTCGGGGCCGGTTTCGGGGTCGGTGTGGAGGTGGATGCGGAAGCGCTGGCGTAGGTGGGGGGCAAGTGGTGGGGGGCCGAGGCGGATGCTGCGGTGGTCGGGGCGGAT
>QEUP01000056.1 GCA_003577145.1 Acidobacteriota bacterium
TCTCCAACGCATCGATCGCAAGATCGGACCTGAGTGATTTCGACGCCTGCCAACCTACGACGAAGCGGGAGAAGACGTCGATGATAAAGGCGAGATATACCCACCCTGAGTGAGTCTTGACGTAGGTGCAGGGGTCGGACCGGAGCGCCCTGCCCATCTCTCGACAGGTGGGTTTCCCCGGCCCGCCCTCCGAACCGGACGTGCGACTTTCACCGCATCCGGCTCTCCGCGTGTTCACGCCGCGGGTGCGGCCGGTCCTGTTGTCACGCTCGACCATGGGGTCGGTATCTTGGTGCCCCGGTAGCGGTATCGCTCAATCGCGACCACTTGTGGCCGGAACATCTCGACTCCGCCGTCGCGGATTTCCCAGCCGGGGAGATAGCGACGGATCAGGGTGTGCTTATTCAGCCCGATGTGTCGTTTGCGGAGCCAGTTAACGATCCGCCAGAAGGCGTAGTGATCGACGTAACTAAAGGTCCGCGACGACACGCCGTGACGGAAGTAGTTGCACCATCCCCGCAGCACCGGGTTCAACCGGCGAAGCAGGTCTGCGAGCGTTCGATGTCTTGCCCGGGCCGTCAGGGTCCGCACCTTGTCGATGATCGACGCGAGCGCCTTCTTCGACGGGTACGTATAGACCGCCTTCTTGCCCGCCCGACCTCTCCAGGCTCGGCGCTGGATGCGCCATCCCAAGAAGTCGAAGCCCTCGTCTATATGGCAGACCCTCGTCTTGGTTTCCGACAGGCGTAGGCCCATCGGGGCCAACACCGAGCCGACCTCATCCCACAACGCTTCGGCGTCGCCGCGGCTGCCACGGATCATCACCACGAAGTCGTCCGCATAGCGGACGAGCTTCATGGCTGGTTCCCCGGCGCGGCAACGCTTCTGGCGTGTCCAATACGGGCCGAGTGCTTCCCACTTACGCGCGAAGTGCTCGTCCAGAACGGACAGTGCGATGTTGGCCAGCAGCGGTGAGAGGATCCCACCTTGGGGCGCGCCGGTGATCGTCTCGCGGTTGAGGCCCTCCTCGGAGAGGACCCCGGCTCGCAAGAACGCCTTCACCAAGCCCAGGACGCGCTTGTCTCCGATTCGACGTCGCACACGACCCATGAGGGTGGTGTGGTCGATCTCGTCGAAGCACGCCTTGATATCGGCCTCGAACACCCACTCGTAGTTTCGAATCGGTGAAGCTCGGTGAAGCGAGGTAATGAATCTCGGCGATAGCGTCCTGGGCTCGTCGCTTCGGGCGGAAGCCGTAACTACACGGCTTGAAATCCGCCTCGAAGATCGGCTCGAGCACCAGTTTCAACGAGGCTTGCACGACCCGATCGGCGGTCGTCGGGATCCCAAGACGGCGGACTTTGCCCGACACCTTGGGGATTGCCTTCTCCCGCACTCGCTGAGGCACAAACCGTCGGGCCTTGAGATCGGCTCGAAGCCCTTCGAGCAATGCGACAGCGCCAGAGCCGACCGAGCGAGGTGTCACTCCGTCGACGCCGGCGGTTCGTGCTCCCTTGTTGCCCCGCACCCGAGCCCATGCCACGACAAGAAAAGCCGGGTCGTACACGAGGTTGGACAGGTCATCGAAACGACGGTCAGGATCGGCCGTCGCCCATTGGTGCAGCTTCGTCTGCATCATGAGTACCCGGTGCTCGGCCTCGTCGAGATCGGGCCACGGATCGCCGGTATTCACCAGCGTTCTTCTCTGTCAGCGTTGATGCTGCGATCACGCTGGACCCCTTCGCCATGTGACCGGCTTTCCCGATCCCGGACTACTACGGGTCCTCCGCCCCATCCCGGCGGCATCGACCGGCGACGGATCTTCCCGCCGACCACCTGGCTGGTGGCCGGGGAGGGGGCCGACGGGATGGTTCCCACGTTCACTCTCGAACCGTTCGACGGGGTCGGCGCCCAGCTATGCCCCTGCAACATCGCCACGGCTACGCCGCAGACCTTCACCGTGGCCTCCCGACTGGCGACATCAACCGGCCAAGGAGTTATCCGCACATTGCTGCGCGGGTGCGCGTTGCTAACCAGCCCCAATCCGTCGGGTTCGAGCTGGCGGGTCTCTTTAGGAGCGTTCGGTCGCTGGTTCCTCATGTACGCCTTTCCGTCTTACTAGCCGAGCCCGGGCCATCCGACAGTGCTGGGCCGTCTCGTCGTCGTCAGGGCTGCTGTCCGCCCTCCCCCTCGTCCCAGGGGTCAGGCTGCCCTCGGCTTCAACCGGTCCGCTGCGACGGGCCGGTGGCCGTGTCCTTTCACCACGGCACGGTTCGAAAGCGCCTCGTGGCGCTCGATGTCGGCTACCCAGAGGCGATTTGGAGCCTCGGCATAGAACTCCCGGTCGACAAGGTCGCCCGGGCGATCAAGCGTCTCGTCTCCGGTCGTTGTCTTAATCCAGGTCCGCCCACGTCTACAGCCCTTGATTTCGAGGTCACCCATGAGTCGCTCGACGGTGCATCGGGCAACT
>QEUP01000057.1 GCA_003577145.1 Acidobacteriota bacterium
GGGCCATCTTCTTGAGCGCCTTGCGCTCTCGGTGGGAGATGTTCAAACGGGGAGCAGTCTTCACGGGCATACCGCCCACACTAACCCACCACACTATTTAAGCGACGGATCACTAGGCGGGTCGCCAACGGCTTCAAAACCCTCAGACTCCAGGTACTCAAACGCCGTGTTGACCACAGCGTCGAGGCTTCCATCATCCACATCGACGGCGAGTACGTAGTCATAATCCACCAGCCCCGAGCTTGGCGGATCACAAGGAAGGTCACCGAGGCCGTCTTCTCGCATGGGGTCATCCGGGGCGGCCTCGGCGACCGCCTCATCGACAAGCCTCTCTGCCTCGAGTCGAGCCTCCGCAAGGGTCAGCGCGGACTCGGGCGGGTCTCCATCGCCTGCAACACCAGAACCACAAGCGGCGGAGGTCGCAACCGTGGCTATCACCAGTAGCCACCTCATCCTCGATACCCCCAGATCTTCGGCACTTGAGAAACCAGTTCGTGCTGGTTGCTCACGACTGCCGCGATGCTCTTGAGGCTGTCACTCCCGCGGCGGTAGTACTCGTTGTGGCCGCTGCTGCCGGTCACGTCAAGCCAGCGGGCGTCCGGTAGGTCAACCGGGTTCGGGCCGTGAGCGAAGCTGAACGCGTGGATGAGGTCGTCGTCTCGTGCCCAGCCTCACTCGCCGGCTTCCTCCACCGGTTCGCAATCAGCGAGCACAGCGTCAAGATCCTGTGGTGCGACCAACTCACCTCGATAGACCGCCTGGCCGACCTCCAAGGGCTTCTCCAGCTCGAAGAAACCGAACACGCCACTTTGCAGCTCCTCACCCCCGCCCACCGCATATCCCGCCGTGTAGGAGACATCTTCAGAACCGGCAAGCGCGACAAAATGCTCGAGGGGCCCAGAGAGCTCATAGCTGTCCTCCAGCGTCGTGAAGCCAGCAGGCTCCTCACCAACAAGGAAGGAGCGGTCTAGTGACCCGCTACCGTCAGCTTCAATCGCCCAGGCAGACGCGAAATCCCCGGACCCGAAGCTGACATAGGTGATGTTGCCCTCGGTACAGTCGTTGAAGTAGATCACTATCCCCTCGGCCGTTCGCTCGATCGCCAGCTCGGTCTCAGGGGAATCATGGAAGTCCCACAGCGGGCCGTAGGTAGTGGTCGGCTCCGGCAAGCCTTGTTCTTGCGCCTGTTCCCGGGCTTCTCGTTGCTCGGCCGACTCGAAACATGCGCCGGCGATCAGCGCTACTGCTGTAATGAGCGCGAGGAGGCGAAGGCGCTTAGTTGCCATGGAGCAGCTCCTCTCTGAGGCCTTCCTGCATCACAGCAGGGAAGTAGGCCAGCACGCCGTCGACCACGACTCGGATCGGTGGGCCGGGCCTGCAATGGCGGTTCCTGGTGTCGCCCCACTCGGAGCTGAGATGAAGCGTCGGGCTGTTCGCACCGATGAACGCCTCGATGGGATCGGGATCGCGGTTGACCCGTATGCCCAGCGTCAGACAGCCACCGGAGTTGGCGGCCGCAGATGTGCTGGTGCGGAGGCTGCCACGGGTCTGGTTCAAGAAGGTGGGGCAGTCGCTGCTGATGCCTAGTACGAGGATCGGCGCGCCCGGGCCCTGGAACCGCCCGATCTGGCCGATCGATGCGCGCAACACATCGACCTCGCGACAGGCAGCCTCAAACAGCAGCCAGTCGGGCACGGGCCTTCCCACGCTGCTCTTCAGTCCGTTGTCGAGGACGGTGGTCTCGCTCTGGCTGATGACGAAGCGGCAGAGCTGCACGTCGCTGTTGATGTTGCAGGTCACACCCGTCTGGAGGCCAACGAGGCGATCGACAATGGGAAATATGATCTCGTCGAAGAAGTAGTCCGCAGCTATGGCATCAATGTAGATCTCTGCGGCGTCTTCACAGGGTCGGGTGTCGCCGTTGAACTCGAAGCTGCAATCCCCCGGCCGCAGACCCAGCGGGTCGACCTTGTTGATGGGGTCGTTGGCTGTGTAGTGGTAGGGGCTGGTGACGGTGGGGGTGCCGGCGGCTCCATCCAGGGGGTCCCTCGTGGTGAACACGCCCTCGGCGGGCACGTAGGTGCGGGCGCGCAGGTGGATGGTGTTGTCGAGCATCAGCTCGCCCCGGTAGCCGAAGGCCGGTGTGTGAGCCAACGGGTCGTTGAACGCCGGGTTGGCCTGTTGCCCGTAGGGACTGTAGGCGTCGGCTCGCACCACCTCGGCGGTGTCGGGGTTGCGCAGCGCCGAGCCGAAGGGGTCATAGGAGAACACGCCGTTACTGCCTTCGGCACGGTCGATGCCGATGCGGTTGGCGCCGTAGACGAAGGCATCGGCGCCAGCACCGTCGTCGACGGTGAGCACCTGGGGCACCCCCGTCGTGGCGTCCCAGGAAAGCTC
>QEUP01000058.1 GCA_003577145.1 Acidobacteriota bacterium
TCCGCCCCGACCACCGCAGCATCCGCCTCGGCCCCCCACCACTTGCCCCCCACCTACGCCAGCGCTTCCGCATCCACCTCCACACCGACCCCGAAACCCACAGCCACACCGAAACCCGGCCCGAACCCGAACGTGGCCCCGGCCCCGAAACCCACAGCCACACCGAAACCCGACCCGAACCCGGCCCCGACCCCGAACGTGGCCCCGAGCCCGGGCAGCCCGGCGAGCACCACGGCGGCCGAGCCGCCTGAGCACGACACCGAGAACCCGATGGCGAAGCCGGCGCTGTCACACGTCGCACCCCGTTTGGATCCGAAGAGCCGGGTTAGCATCGCCTCGGGATGGAGCTGAACGGCAAGACGATCGTGTTGACTGGCGCGGCCAGCGGCATCGGGGCAGCGATGGCGAGGCGCTTCGCCGAGGAGAGCCCCGGCGCCCTCGTACTCGTCGACATCGATCCAGGGGTTCGGCGGATCGCCGAGGAACTGGGTGCCACCGGTGCCATCGCCGACGTGTCGGTGGGCGACGCCGTCGAGCACCTGGTAGCCGACGTACGCTCAGATCACGGCCACATAGACCTCTTCTGCTCGAACGCGGGGGTCGCCACCGGTGCCGGCATAGACGCAAGCCCCGACACCTGGCAGCGAACCTGGGACGTGAACGTGATGGCCCACGTGCACGCGGCCAGAGCAGTCCTGCCCGGGATGCTCGAACGGGGTGCGGGCTACCTGCTCAACACTGCCTCGGCCGCGGGACTGCTGACCAACATCGGCGACGCCCCGTACTCGGTCACCAAGCACGCCGCGGTGGCACTGGCGGAGTGGATCTCGGTCACCTACGGCGACCGCGGCGTGAAGGTCTCGTGCCTGTGCCCTCAAGGAGTCCGAACGCCGATGTTGCTCGGCGGTGTCGACGACGGGCACCTCGGCGCACACCTCGTCGCCGCCCAGGGCCTCATCGAGCCCGAGGAATGCGCCGAGGCGGTCATCGCCGGCTTGCGAGAAGAGCGCTTCTTGATACTCCCCCACCCCGAGGTCGCCGAGTACGTGAGCTTCAAGGCCAACGACATCGACAAATGGCTGCGGGGCATGCGCAAGCTGCAAACGAGGGCACCTCGGTGAATCCGGAGGGCCCGCGCAACGAGACGGCGACGGTCTACGAGGAACGCGCAGGTGAGTGGCGCCAGAAGAGGGAAGGCTCGGCCAGATCCGATCGGCCCGCAAGGCTGGCCGCGGAGGTAGCGACCCGGGGTCTCGGCCTGCCCATCCTCGACGCCGGCTGCGGCCCGGGGTGGCACAGCGCCGACCTGGGCCCCGCTGTCGTGGCCATCGACATCGCCCACGCGATGCTAGAGATGGTCGGCGAATACGCTCCCGATGCCGCTGCGGTACTCGGCGACCTCGCTGCACTGCCGTTCCGCGCGGGGAGCTTCGCCGGCGCCTGGGCCAGCAAGTCCTACGTGCACGTGCCCCGCCGGCACGTGCCGCTCGCACTTGCCGACCTTCACCGGGTCACCGCTGCCGGGGGACTGGTCGAGTTGGTGCTCTTCGGTGGAGACGAGGAGTACGCGCCGTTCCGCGCTGACGACTTCGCCGGTCGACGGTTCTCCCTCTGGCCCGAGGAACTGCTTCGATGCGTGATCGCCGGCGCCGGGTTTGCAGTGGACGAGTGGGAGGTTCTCCCTACGCGACGAGGTGACCCCGAGTACCGCATCCGCTGCACCCGGAGCCGTACCCTGCCCGACTACGTCGCACCCGGGATGCGGCTGCTCGTGTGCGGCCTGAACCCCAGCCTGCACGCGGCCGACGCGGGAGTCGGGTTCGCCCGCCCCGGCAATCGGTTCTGGCCGGCCGCCTTGGCCGCGGGTTTGGTCTCGGTCGACCGCGACCCCCGTCACGCCCTGGGCGAACACCGCCTGGGGATGACCGACCTGGTCAAGCGGGCGACGTCCGACATCTCCGAGCTCAGCCCAGCGGAATACCAACACGGACGCGAGAGACTCGAAGCGCTGGTGGACTGGATGCAACCCGGCGCCCTGTGCGTCGTGGGGCTGACCGGATGGCGCGCCGCCGTCGATCGGCAGGCACAGCCAGGCGTCCAGCACGCCGAGTTCGGCGGACGCCCCGTCTATGTCATGCCGAACACGAGCGGGGCGAACGCCCACACCGACCTCGGTGGCTTCATCGCTCACCTCCGGGCGGCTGCCGAGCTCGCCGACCGCGCCCGTCGTTGAGCGCCTGTGAGCACTAGCACTAGTCAACAGGACCTCAACTCGGTTGTTGGAGCTCGCTGACCTCAGCGACCCCACCGAGGCCGGGGACCTCAACGATCATGCCGAATACGACCGTGGTCAGGCCGG
>QEUP01000059.1 GCA_003577145.1 Acidobacteriota bacterium
GGTTCTGGACCTCGAGCATCTCGCTCGTGGTGAACAACGGGTCATCGGCGTCGTTGAGGCACACGACCCGATCCGAGGCGAGGAACGCGTCGCTCAACTTGAGGACCTCCGTTGCGCCGCCGAGGAGCGGCTGGGCGACGCCATCAGCGTCGGGAACACCGAGATTCGCGATGGCGGTGATGGCGTCGGAGCGGGTGAACACCGATCCACCGGCGCAGATGCCGTTGGGGTCGGCGAGCAGGTCGAACACGAGATCCCGTTGGGTGTCCCGCTGACTGTCCCGTTGGGTGTCCTGTTGACGGGCGGGACGGCTGAGCCGATCGATGTCGTCGCTGGTCAGCCCGCACGCGGCGGCACGCTCTCGCCAACGGGCGACCAGGTCGTCGGCCGGCGTGTGGTTCTTCGCCGGACGTGTCCGCAACACGATGTGCTCGACCTCGACGGGGTGCGCCCCTCGTCCGATCTCGGCCTCCAACTCCCGGAGGGCGTCGTCGATCTCGTTGCGACGCTTGGAGAACTCCGAGACGACCTTGGGGCTGATCCCGTCGATCTCCCACCCGGACTTGCGGCCGGGCCGCCAATGGATGTCGAGACGCTTGGCGAGCTGGTGTCGCATCTCGGCGGTGGCCACCGCGGAGGCGGCGTGGGCGTTCTGGTAGAGGCAGCGTGCGTCGAGCGCACGATGGTCGCCCTCTCCCACGGTGACGGTGTTCACCACGACGTTGTGGTGGTGCGGAAAGGGGTCGAGGGCCCGCGACGTCAGGTGACGGAACGACGCCACCATCAACCCCTCGGCAGCGACCGGCTTCCCGTCGATCCGTCCGACTGCGCGGTCTTCGATCCAACAAAGCGCCCAGTCGTTGCCCGCCTGGATCGACCCGAGCACCGCGTCACGGGTGGCGGCGTCGCCGAGCAGAGCCAGGACACCGAGGCTCTTCTCCGTTGTGAGCGTCAGGTCGTAAGCGACACGCACGGCAGGTGGCCGTCGTCGTTCGAGGAACTCGGCCAGGCGCTCGCGGGTGACCAACCACCGGTTCTTGGTCCCGCGGTGCGCCTCCAGGTAAGCGTGTCGAGGCCGACGACCGGCGGCCACGGCCTCGTCGATCTCGTCGCTGTGCTCCTCGTGGTATCGGGCCACGCCGCGCAGGTAGCGAGATGTGACGCCGGCGAGCCGAGCGGCCTCACCGATCGACAACTGGTCCTCGGGTGCGCCCAGCGATCGGATCGCATCTGGAGTGACGCCCTCTTCGCGGGCGAGACGGCAACGATTGAGCTCGGCCTCGGTGACCCATCGAGAGCCGTCGGCGTCAACGAACGGAACGAGGAACGACGCCTCCGGCTCCTGGGTATCTGCGCTGCTCAAAGGGGGTTGCAGGCCCTCAACGGGATAGCCAGCGGGATGCCCGGCGGGAGGGGTTGGAGCCCCGGCAGCGCTCGCGCCGAATAGGCCGGCGGTTGCCCTGCGAGTGCCGGCGTCGAGCAGTCGCTCCACCTCGCGTTGGGTCGCGCCGAGAACAGCGGCCGAGTCAGCGACATCGAACAGGGGCTCACCGTCGGGTCCGAGCCGTGAGTGGTTCCCCGACCCGAGCGTGGGCCGTCTGCCAGCGGAGCCTTGCGCGGTGATCAGGCGTTCGCCGGTGTGCGGGTCGCGGCCCGCCAGCACCGACGCGAAGTCATCCCGGCCGACCGGCCCGGCCAGGCCCGCTGTGCGGGCAGAGCGCCCCAGCCAACGACCAGGCTCCTCGCCCGTATCGGCGTAGTAGCGATCGGGTCCTGACGATCCCGACGGCGACGCACCCGGGGACTGCTGCCCCTTCAGGGCGGGTGGCTGGAGGTACCTCACGATCGAGTCGACGACCCGGGCCGTGTCGGCCCGGCCGCCGCCCAGCGGGGTGACGGTGAACTTCACCACGAACCGCCAACCGGACACCCAGCAGGTTCCCCGTAGGGGAACCTGCAAATGTGTGCGCGCCAGACCTGCCGTTCAGGAGCGACGACGGTCGCCGGACGGAACGGACTTCCCAGGGAGCCGGGACGGCGCTTGAGGCTCATCGCCCGAGGGCCTGCTGCTGACCGTTCGCGGCGACTTCGGGATGGGTGGCCCGGTGGCGAAACTGATCGAGGTCGACCGTCGCCGCGGTCACCTTGGACCGGTGCTCGGCGACGCCCTCGAAGCCCTCGAGGTGCGCGGTGAACAACCGCTCGTGGGCCGAGCGAGTCCACCCCGGCACCCGCTCCAGCTGGCGGGGCTGG
>QEUP01000002.1 GCA_003577145.1 Acidobacteriota bacterium
GCTATCACCTCAACGCCGACCTCGCCGATCATGCCATCGACTTCATCAAGGACGCCCACGTCAACGCGCCCGAGAAGCCGTTCTTCTTGTACTACGCCACCGGCGCGGGTCACGCCCCCCATCAGGTCGAGCCCGAGTGGATCGAGCGCTACCGCGGCACCTTCGACATGGGCTGGGACGAATACCGACGGGTCGTGTTCGAGCGGCAGGTCGAGGCCGGCATCGTGCCGGCCGGTACCGAGTTGTCCGAACGTGATCCCGACGTGCCCGCATGGGATTCGCTGTCGGAGGAAGCACGGCACATGTACGCCCGCCAGATGGAGACCTTCGCCGGCTTCCTCTCCCAGACCGACCATCACTTCGGGCGGGTGCTCGATTTCATCGAGCACCTCGGGGAGCTCGACAACACCATCGTCGTGGTCTTGTCCGACAACGGGGCCAGCGCCGAGGGAGGCGTGCACGGTACCCGCAACGAGACGCTGTTCTTCAACAACGTGCCCGAGACCCTCGAGGACAATCTCGAGGTGTTCGACGAGTGGGGAGGTGTAGACACCTTCCCCCATTACGCCTGGGGCTGGACCTGGGCCGGCGACACACCCTTCCGGCGCTGGAAGCGCGAGACCTACCGTGGCGGAATCACCGATCCTTGCGTGGTGTTCTGGCCGCGAGGCATCACCGCAGTCGGGGAGGTACGGGACCAGTATGTCCACGCCATCGACATCACACCGACGATCCTCGATGCGGTGGGCATGGAGCCGCCGGCAGCCCTGCGAGGGGTGAGCCAGTCCGAGCTGCACGGTGTCAGCTTCACCCCGACCTTCGACGATGCCGGTGTCGAATCGCGACACGTGACCCAGTACTTCGAGATGTTCGGCCACCGCTCCATCTACCACGACGGCTGGAAAGCGGTGTGCCCCTGGATCGGCCCCAGCTTCGCCGAGGGTCAGGAGAAGGGCCGGGTGTTCGGCCTCTCGAACATCACGCCGGAGGTGCTCGACGACCTCGACGCCAACGACTGGGAGCTCTACGACCTGAGCACCGACCGCGCCGAGTGCCACAACGTCGCCGACCGCCACGCCGAGAAGCTCCGGGAGATGATCCAGCGATGGTGGATCGAGGCGGGCCGGTATGGAGCGCTGCCCGTAGCGGCAGTCGACCTCAACCGGCTGTTCTCGCGCCGACCGTCGATCGGGCGGGCTCGCAAGCGGTTCGTCTACTACCCGGGTGGCTCGCCGGTACCGTTCGCCGCCGCACCCTCGGTGTACAACCGCCCCTTTGCCATCACCGCCGCAGTCGCGGGCTATGACGGCTCAGAGGGGGTGCTGCTCGCCCATGGTGGCCGCCACGGCGGCCACGCGCTCTACGTGCAGCACGGCCGTCTCCACTACGTCCACAACTACCTGAGCCTCCAGCGCTTCAAGGTCTCCTCGGTCGAGGCGGTGCCCGCAGGCGACGTGACACTGCGCTACGAGTTCGAGCCCACGGGAGCACTCGACATCCTCAACGGGCGGGGCACGCCGGGACAGGGCCGGCTGCTGTTCGGCGACCACCTGGTCGGGGTCATCGAGTTGCCTTACACGGTGCCGGGCATGTTCGGGGTGGCGGGCCTGAGCTGCGGCTACGACGCCTGCGACTCGGTCAACCCCGAGGACTACGCCGCTCCGTTCCCCTTCAGCGGCGATCTTGCTTCGGTCACGTTGGATCTTTCGGGGGAGCTGACCGTGGTGCCCGAAGTCGAGCTCCAGCGCCTGATGACCCAGCAGTGACATACGTCAACTGGCCATGCCGCCAGGGAGTAGTAATATTACGACAGTCGTTACCCCTGTTGCGCAGCGTCCGGCCGAACAGGAGGAACGAATGAACGACGCCATCGTCGAGTACGAGGCAGGCACTGCGTTCCCGGGGGTGATCGGGCGGACTCTGGACGAGTCCTCGCCGGCGTGGCCCGTCCCGCCACGAGCGCCCGAGGGTGCTCCCAACGTGGTGATCTTCGTCCTCGACGACGTGGGCTACGGGCAGCTGTCGGCTTTCGGAGGCCTGTGCGAGACGCCCAACATCGACGGGCTGGCGAAGCGGGGGCTGAGGTACAGCAACTTCCAGACCACGGCGCTGTGCTCCCCGACCCGTGGCTGCCTGCTGACCGGCCGCAACCACCACACGCTGGGGCTGTCTGCGGTGGTGGAGTTCTCCCTCGGCTTCCCCGGCCACAACGCGGTGATGGGCTTCGAGCACGGATTCTTGTCGGAGATGCTCGTCGACCGGGGCTACAACACCTTCGCGGTCGGCAAGTGGCACCTCACCCCCTCACATGAGAGCACCGCCGCCGGGCCCTACGACCGCTGGCCGCTGGGGCGGGGGTTCGAGCGCTACTACGGCTTCCTCGGGGGGGAGACCGATCAGTGGTATCCGGATCTGATCCATGACAACCACGCGGTGATGCCACCGTCCACGCCCACCGACGGCTATCACCTCAACGCCGACCTCGCCGATCATGCCATCGACTTCATCAAGGACGCCCACGTCAACGCGCCCGAGAAGCCGTTCTTCTTAACGCGACCCCGACGTCCCGCCGTGGGAGACGCTGTCGGATGAGGCCAAGTTCGTCTACGCCCGCCAGATGGAGACCTTCGCCGGCTTCCTCTCCCAGACCGACCATCACTTCGGGCGGGTGCTCGATTTCATCGAGCAACTCGGGGAACTCGACAACACCTTGGTCATCGTCGTCTCCGACAACGGCGCCAGTGCCGAGGGAGGCGTGCACGGCACCCGCAACGAGATGCTGATGGCCAACGCCTACCCCCAGCGCCTCGAGGACAACGTCGAGGTCA
This sequence comes from Acidobacteriota bacterium, assembly GCA_003577145.1. Classification (GTDB taxonomy): domain Bacteria; phylum Actinomycetota; class Acidimicrobiia; order Acidimicrobiales; family Microtrichaceae; genus ATN2. The sequence goes on from QEUP01000002.1 coordinate 2,829, forward strand.
TCGACGAATGGGGCGGGGTGAACCTCCACGCCCACTATGCCTGGGGCTGGACCTGGGCTGGTGACACCCCGTTCCGCCGCTGGAAGCGCGAGACCTACCGGGGCGGCATCACCGACCCGTGCGTCGTGTCCTGGCCCGACGGCATCTCATCGGCCAACGAGGTGCGTGACCAGTACACCCACGCCATCGACATCGTCCCCACGATCCTCGACGCCATCGGGCTCGAACCGCCGCAGGCCATCCGCGGCGTGAGCCAGTCGACCATCCAAGGGCACAGCTTCGCCCACACCTTCGATGCCCCGGACGCCGCCGGCCGCCACACGACCCAGTACTTCGAGATGATGGGGCACCGCTCGATCTTCGACGACGGTTGGAAGGCCGTGTGCCCCTGGCCGGCGCCGAGCATGACCGAGGCGGAGGAGATGGGACGACCCTTCCTGTTCACCGCCATCACCGCCGACATCATCGACGAGCTCGACGCCTCCGGATGGGAGCTCTACCACGTGTCCGAGGACCGGGCCGAATGCCACAACGTCGCCGACCAGCATCCTGAGAAGCTGGAGCAGATGATCCGGCGGTGGTGGACCGAGGCCGGGCGATACGACGCCTTGCCGGTGGCCAGCATCGACGTCGGGCGCTTCATCGCCGACAGGCCTTCCTACCAGGGTTCCCGTGATCGCTTCGTGTACCTGCCGGGTGCCTCGCCCATCCCCTACTTCGAGACGCCGCGCTTCTTCAACCGGACCTACGCCATCACAGCCGATGTCGCCGTCCCCGACGCGACAACCGAAGGGGTTCTGCTCGCCCACGGCAGCCGGCACGGTGGTCATGCCCTCTACGTCAAGGACCGCCGCCTGCACTACGTGTACAACTTCCTCGGGTTCGAGGTCTTCAAGATCTCATCGGTCGAGCCGATCCCCGTCGGGCGTGTGCAGCTCCGCATGGAGTTCGAGCCGACCGGCTTCCTGGATCTCTCCAAGGGCACGGGAACACCGGGCTGTGTGAGGCTCCTCTGCGACAAGCGACTCGTCGGTGTCGGCGACCTCGAGCGAACGGTGCCGGCTTTCTTCGGGACGAGCACGCTGGCGTGCGGCTACGACGCCAACGGCTCCGTCAGCCCCGGGGACTACGAGGCCCCCTTCCGGTTCACCGGCGAGATCGATCAGGTCACGCTGGATCTCTCCGGCGAGCTCACGGTCCTGCCCGAGGCCGAGGTCCAGCGGGTCATGGCCCAGCAGTAGGCTCGCTCTGAGGAGCAGCCACGATCCGAGACTGCCCGCACGCATCGGGCGCGTTGTAGCGGTCCCAGGACATGTGAAGCGACCACCCGGACCGGTGGTGGTTTGGTGTGGATCGGCGACGGTGAGCCACACTGACTGGCGTTCGAAGCGACGCCGTCAGCGCTGACCGGTTGGTACCCGGCACTCAGAGCGGCCAGCGGCGCTACCGCGAACAGCGAGATCGAAACGAAGGGAAGACACGAGTCATGAGCGGAATCTGCGAAGGGCGTGTAGCCATAGTGACCGGTGCAGGCCGGGGCATAGGGCGTGAGCACGCGCTGATGCTCGCCTCCGAAGGAGCCAGGGTCGTGGTCAACGACCTCGGGGGCGAGATGGACGGGACCGGCAAGCCCACCGAGGGGCCCGCGCTGGAGGTGGTCGAGGAGATCAAGGGCCTCGGCAGCGACGCAGTGGCCAACGGCGACGACGTCTCTTCCTGGGAGGGTGCGCAGCGCCTGGTGAACACCGCCGTCGAGACCTTTGGCGGCCTGGACGTGCTCATCAACAACGCGGGGATCTTGCGTGATCGGATGCTCACCAACATGACCGAAGAGGAGTGGGACGCGGTCATCAAGGTCCACCTGAAGGGCACCTACGCACCTACCCGATGGGCTGCGGCCTACTGGCGGGAGCGGACCAAGGCCGGCGAGTCGAACGATGCCCGCATCATCAACACAACTTCTCCGTCGGGGCTGTTCGGCAACGTCGGGCAGACGAACTACTCGGCTGCCAAAGCCGGCATTGCTGCCTTCACGCAAGTGGCGGCCCTCGAGTTGGCCCGCTACGGGGTCACGGCGAACTGCCTGGCGCCGGTTGCCTACACCCGCATGACCGAGAACCTCATGCCGGGTGAGATGGCCGAGGGTCTTTCCCCGCGGTGGATCGCGGTCATAGCCACGTGGCTGGCGAGCCCCGAAGCCGCCAAGGTCACCGGACGCGTGTTCCACGTCAACGGCCAGAACCTGGGCATCGCCGAAGGTTGGCACCTCGGTCCTGTTCAACAGCAGCCCGACGAGCCTTCGGAGCTGAGACCGGTGGTGGCCGACCTCATGAAGCAGGCGCGCCTGAACTCGAACATGTTCGGCTTCGACGCCGAAGGCGACGGGTACCCCGGACACGAGATCTAGTGCTTCGGAGCGGCTCGCCCGATTGACCCAGCTGAGGCGGGCGCTGCGCCAACGCCCGTAGACTCCCCGCGTTCCTGGGGGGCAAGCGGCCCATGTCGGGGCACGGTCCGCCGGGAACGGTGACGATCATGGCCGTTACCGAGCGATCCGTCCTGGACCGGCTGCTGCCGGGCATCGCCTGCGCGCGGAGCTACGAACCGGGTTGGCTGCGACCCGACATCATCGCCGGGTTGACAGTGGGTGCCGTGCTGGTTCCCCAATCCATGGCTTACGCCGAGCTCGCCGGCCTGCCTGCCGTTGTCGGGCTCTACGCATCGGTCCTGCCGCTGGTGCTCTATGCGCTGTTCGGCTCTTCCCGGCAGCTCATGGTCGGTCCCGAGTCGACGACTGCGGTGATGCTGGCCACCACCGTCGCTCCGTTGGCAGCGGGTGATCCGTCGTTGTACCTGGCGCTGGCCGGGGCTGCCGCTCTCGTGGTTGCCGGCGTCTGCGCGCTGGGCGCGATCGCCCGCCTGGGTTTCATCGCCGACCTGTTGTCACGCCCCGTGCTCCTCGGGTACCTGGCGGCTGTGGCCTTGATCATGGTCGCCAGCCAGCTCGGCCGTCTCACCGGGGTCCCGATCGGATCGGACGAGTTCGTGACCCAGATAGCCGACTTCTTCGGCGGACTCGATGCCATCGACTGGCCGACAACCGCGCTCGGCCTGTCGGTGCTCTCCGTGCTCCTAGTCGTCCGTTGGCGCTCCCCGCGCGCTCCCGGTGCGCTGATAGCGGTGGTGGCGGCCACGGCCGTCGTCGCTCTGTTCGACCTCGAGTCCGAGGGCATAGCTGTTGTCGGGAGCATTCCGGCGGGGCTTCCGTCGCTCGGGCTCCCGGCGGCAGGCATCGGCCAGATCGCCGAGGTGATCCCCGCGGCGGCCGCAATCGCCATTGTCGCCTACACCGACAACATGCTGACATCGCGCGCTTTTGCGTCGAGGAACGGTTACGAGGTCGACGCCAACCAGGAGCTAGCGGGTCTCGCCGCCGCCAACCTCGCTGCGGGGTTCTCCGGAGGCCTCGCCATCGGGAGCAGCGCTTCCCGGACCGCCATCGGTGATGCAGTCGGCAGCCGTACCCAGCTCACCGGCGTCGTCGCCGCGGGCGTAGTGGTCGTGGTGGTCCTGTGGTTGCGGCCGGTCCTGGAGGTGTTTCCCCAGGCGGCGCTGGCAGCCGTCGTGATAGATGCTGCCTTCCGGCTGGTCGACCTCGGGGAGATCAGGAGGCTCGTACTGGTGGGTAGGTCCGAGCTGGTGTTGAGCCTGGTGACCCTCGCAGGCGTGCTGGTGGTCGGCATCCTCGCGGGGGTCCTCATCGCGGTCGGGCTCTCGGTGGCGGTGATCGTCGCACGGACCGCGCGCCCGCACGACGCGGTCCTGGGCAGGACACCCGATATCGACGGCTGGCACAGCATCGAGCGCTTCGAGGACGCCGAGACCATCCCCGGATTGGTCGTGTACCGGTTCGATGCCCCGTTGTTCTTCGCCAACGCCAGCTACTTCAAACGCCAGGTGCTCGGGGTTCTCGACCGGTCACCCGACGACATCGAGTGGTTTCTCCTCGACGCAGAAGCGATAAGCCTCGTCGACTCCACCGCCTTGAGGACCATGGTCGAGTTGGTGGACGAGCTCGACGAGCGCGAGATCGTCTTCGTCCTCGCTCGCGCACGCGACCGCCTGCGGGACATGATGGACCGGGCCGGATTCACGGGTGAGATCGGGGCCGATCACTTCTTCCCCACGACGCGCGCGGCGGTCCAGGCATTCATGGAGCGGGGCCCCGGCGGCCGGATCTCCTGATGTGCCCGCGAGGGTGCCCTCACCCGAGGGATGTCCCCGATTCGGCCCGCGCGCCGAGCGGTAGCTCGACGGTGGGTTCATCGGCTGACACTGCGACGGGCGGGACGCTCGGCTCTTGTTCGGTTCCTGTAACCGGCCTGCCGGCACCGCTTGTCCGGGGCTTTCGCAGCACGAGCGCCACCCCCGCCAGGCCGACGAGAGCCACCGCCCCGGTGAGGGTCAGCGCCGCCGTGCGCACTGTCGACGTCGCCGCCAGCCAGCCCGCCAGCGGGAGGGCCAGCAGATGCGCCAGCCCTTCCACTGACCGGTCGAGGGCCAGCACCCGGCCTTGAGCCTGCTCGGGGGTGTTGCGTTGGAGGAGGGTCCGGGACGGGCCGGCCACGAAGGCGGTGACCGCCCCCCAGGCCATGACCCCCGTGTAGGACCACGCAAGGGACGTCGTCCCGAGGTAGAGCATCGCTCCCAGCCCCGAGCCGACGACCGTGAGCGCAACCACTTCGAGGTGAGCGCTGCGTTCGCCCAGTCGGGCCACCAGCAGGCCCGCGCCGACGAGGAACACACCGAAGGCCGTCTGGAGCAACGCGAAGGTGCTGACAGGCTGATGGAGGACGTCACGGACGTAGATGGGCTCGATGACGAGCGCGGCTCCGTACAAGAAGTACACGGTTCCGGTGAGTAGCACTGTCATGCGCAGGCTCGGTCGCTGAACGATCAGGCGGAACCCTTCGAGCGCCTCGTGCCAGACCCGTCGGGAGGGGGGAGCCGCTTCGGGTGGGCGCATGCTCACCGGAAGGATGGCGGCGATCCCCACGAGGTAGGTCACCGCGTCGAAGGCGAACGCTCCCCGGAAGTCCCACAAGGCGATCGTGGCTGCGGCCGCGACGGGACCGAAGATGATCGCGGTGTCGGTGAACACGCGAACCAGAGCGTTGGTGCGCGCCAGGAGCTCGTCTGGTACCGCGCGCGGCGGCACCGCGTCGAGGGCGGGCTGGTAGAAGGCGTAGGCGATGCCGTGGCCGACGGACAGCAGGACCAGCCAGCCGTAGGAGTTGACGAAGATGAGCGCAACCGATGCGGCGGCCCCGACGCCTTTTGCTGCGATGAGCACCCGCTTCGGCCCCATGCTGTCGATGCCCAGGCCGGCCACGGGGGCGAGCGCCACGCCGGGCAGGAGCCAGGCCACACCGATGAAGCCGATCTCGGCTGCGCCGGAGTCAAAGGCGAAGGCGGCGTATCCCCAGACGGCGACGAGCGTGGCCCACGAGCCGATGGCGCTGAGGGCCTGGCCGCCCAGGAACACGCGGAGTCGCCAGCCGAGGGAGTGCATCGGAGCAAGGTACCGGTTCCCCCTCGGATGGATCCTGCGATTTTGCCTTCTTTCGGGGCGTTCAACTGCCGCTGCCCCTCAACTGTTAGCGTGCCGTCGGCGGGTTTCGAGCTGCGGCGAGGCGGAGGGTTCCCGAGAAAGAAGACGGATGTTCGTGAGACTGATATCCAAACGGGTACTCACCCTGCCGTTGGTGCTCCTTGTCGTCGGCATCTCCGCCTGCAGAGAGGACGTTTCCGGTGATTCGACCTCCACCTCGGAGACGACGGTATCGACAACGACGACGCAACCGCAGGCTTCGGATCTCGATAGCGCGAAGGCGTTGTGGGAAGCCGACGGTCCCGACTCGTACGAACTGACCTACGAGAAGCGCTGTTTCTGTCCGCAGACCGGACCGATCACCGTGACGGTCGAGGATGGTGAGATCGCCGACGTGAGCGCGCCCGAGGCCGACGACGAAGCCGAGGTCGCAGAAGATGCTCTCACGGTCGAGGATCTCTTCGACAAGGCAGCCGATGCAGAGGAGAAGGCCGATGCCAGCGAGATCGCCTACGACGAGGAGTACGGCTATCCGACACTGATCGACGTCGACCACAGCTTCGACGCCTACGACGACGAGTACACCTATGAGGTGACCCGTTTCGAGAACCTGGACTGACCCAGGAGCGCGTGGTCGCCCTCAGGCGCCTACCTCATCGAGGAGGCCGTCGATCAGATCGATCACCGGGTTGTCCCGCTCGGTGAACGCGAAGTCCGGGTCGTCCTCCCGCTGTTTCACGATGCGCAGGAAGATCACGCCATAACGCAGCGCACCCCAAAGCAGGTACCAGCCGAAGTCGGTGACCGTGTGTCGTGATCGCTTTTCGTAGTGGTGGATCACCTCTTCCTCGCTGACGAAGCCGGGGAGCTCCGGTACGCCGAGGTTGCGGGTGAAGAAGCGGTGCATCATGCAGTACCAGGCGAGATCCACCTCTGGCGGGCCGAGCGTGACCATCTCCCAGTCGAGCACGGCGACCGGTTGGAAGTCGCGGTAGATGATGTTGCCGATGCGGCTGTCTCCCCAGTTGAGCACCGGTGGTGGCTCGTCGGGCAGGTTGGCGCCGAGCCAGCTGCGCGCCCTCTCCAGGGTTGGCTGGGGCCTGCCTTGCGTAGCCCAGTGGAGGTAGTGGTCGTAGTAGCCGAGTTGTTGTCGCAGACCGGTCGGGCCGAACTCCGGCTGGTCCACGATCTTCAGTCCGGCGGTGTCGAGATCGATGGCGTGCAGGTCTGCGAGCACGTCGATTCCCGACAGCTGGAGCCTGGACTGCTCTGCGGGACTGGCGTCGAGCACGAACCCCTGCATCGAGTAGGGGATGTTGTCGGGCGGTACCTCGCCTTCGACCCTCTCCATGACGAAGAACGGCCGGCCCAGGGTCGACCGGTCCGGTTCGAACCACAGCAGCGGGGCGATCGGGACGTCGGAATGGCGGGCGACCGAGTCCATCACCCGGTACTGGAGGCCCAGGTCGTAGGACGGGAAGACCGTCTCGCCGGTTGGCTCGGTGCGGATCACCAGGTGGCGGTCCTGGAGCCCGTCACCGGCGGTGATCCTGGCATCGACCAGCATCGTCTCGCTCGAGAACCCGCTCTCACCCGGCGCCTCGATGCCGGTGACCTCCACTTCTGACGCGTCCGCGACCCGACCCAGCCAGTTCTCGAGGCGGTGGGCCATCTCGTCGCGGTCGTAATCGCCTTGTGCCGGGATGACGCGCCCCCTGTCGCGATGCCGAACGGCTGAGATGGCCACTCTACCCGGGACGTCGATCGGGCCCTTCGAACCGGGCGCCGGCTGTGGAGCTGTACAAGAGTCAGAAAACGCTGGCGTCCTGTCCTCAGCATCTTCTCAGGGTTTCTATAGATGCGATTCACGAACCGCCCGCAGAATCGGCGTTGCACCCAACGACAGGGGTGGCGACGGGCGCCACCCGAGAGCGGGATGAAACGGGGGGTAGCCATGTTTGCTGCGCGGCAGGCTCGTGCGAGCCGTGGTGTGTCGAGGTCATGGAAGTGGTTGATCCCGATGCTGGTGGTCGGGCTTCTGCTCGGTCTGATCGCACCCACGGTCGCCGCTGATGAGATCTCGAGTGGAGATGACGGAAGTGGGGACACCGGACTCGGGGTCTCCGGAGATGGGGACACTGCGAGCGCCGCTATCTCGGGATCGGACGCCGGCACGGTGAGCGTTCCTGAGCCGGCACCTCGGACCGAGCCGGGCGAGCAAGCCCAGGCGGGTACCGGCGGCCAAGAGGGTACTGGTGCTGTCGTCCCGAACGAGGTGCTCGTGGAGCTGGCGGTCCCCTTCGAGGTCGAAGCCGAGCTGGATCAGGACCGACAGCGTGAGCAACGCGAGGGGATCGCCGCGGCAAGAGCGGCTCTCGTTGCCGAACTGGAGGGCACCCAATACACGGTCACCCATTCCTACGACGTCTTCCCTTATGTGGCGGTTCGCGTCTCACCTGAGGCGGAGCAGATCCTTGCCGGCTCCCAGCAGGTAGCAGCCGTCCATGCTCTCCATTACGTCCGTCCCCTGCTCACAGAGAGCGTTCCCTTGATAGACGCCGACAACGCGTGGGACACCTATGGGGCCACCGGCGAGGGAACGACCATAGCCGTCCTCGACACGGGCATCGACAAGAGCCACGCCAGCCTTCATGAATCCTGCCTCGTGGCGGCACCAGGTTTGGGTCCGTCGGTTCGAGCGGTCGGGCGACTCGGGCTCAACTGCAAGGTCGTGAACGAAGCCTGCTTCACCTCCCTGGCCGGCTGCCCCGACGGCTCGACCGAACAGCACGGGTCCGGATCAGCTGCGCCCTGTGACGGCCTGGGATGCTTCCACGGCACGTTTGTCGCCGGCATCGCCGCGAGCGACGGCGACGACTCACCGATCGGTGTGGCGCCAGACGCCGACATCCAAGCCGTTCAGGTCTTCGACACCATGGACAACTGGCTGCTCTGTGTTCTCTTCGTAGGCGCTTTGTATTCGCCCTGTGAGTACACGACAGAGGCTTCGGTCCTTGCGGGCCTCGAGCACGTGGTCGAGACCGCCGATGATCACAACACGGTTGCGGTGAACCTGAGCCTGGGCTCGGACGCGTACACGGCACCGTGCGGCCCCGACGCGGTCTCCTCGGCGGTCGACGTCCTCAAAGGAATGGGAATCGCGACCATTGCCGCTACCGGCAACGACGGGGAGAGAGAGGCAATCTCCTGGCCGGCCTGCCTCGAGAGCGTGATCAGTGTCGGTGCCTCTACCGATGTCGATGAGGTCGCGAGCTTCTCCAACACGGCCTACTTCATGGACCTGTTCGCACCCGGTGAGGACATCACCTCTGCAGTGTCGGGAGGAGGTGACGGCACTTACAGCGGGACATCAGCATCTGCCCCGCACGTTGCCGGCGCTTTCGCCATCGCTCGCGAGGAGGACGCGTCATTCGACTGCACGGTCTCCGAGATCGAGTACGCGATGGAGATCAGCGGCACGCCGATCACCGTCACCGGAACCTCCAGCTACGACATCCCACGTCTGGACGTGGACAACACGATCCTGTGGATGTACCTCGCCGCCTTCCTCGGCTACGCCTGCACATGATCGGATGGACATGACGAGGTCGGACTTTGCTCTGAGATCCGCCGACCGCGACACCCCCAGCCTGCTCATTTGCGGTGGTTCTATACACCAAGTGATGTGTACGAAATGGCCGGTTATGTGTATGCTGGCAGTTGATGAGGACGAACATCGACATCGACGACGAACTGCTGGCCGCAGCTCAGCGCCTTGCCGGTACCCGCACCAAGAAGGCCACCGTCGAGCACGCGCTGCGCGAGCTCGTGCGGCGCCGGCAGCGGCAGCGGGTCCTCGAGCTGCGGGGGTCCGTCGAATGGGTCGGTGACCTCGACGAGACCAGGAAGGGCCGGGTGCAGGAGCGGGGATGATCGTGGTCGATACCAGCGTCTGGGTCGACTTCTTCCGGGGACGGAACACCCCCCAGGTCGAGTTCTTCGTGCATGCCGTGGAGAGCGACGCAGAGCTGGCCCTCACAGACGTGGTGCTCACCGAGGTCCTCCAAGGCGTGGTCAGCGACCAGGAGGCCGACCGTGTCGAGCGGCGTCTGTCCGCTTTCGAGCTCCTCCGCCTCGATTCGGTCGACGACTTCCGGAGTGCCGCGGCCCTGTATCGCCAAGCCCGCCGCGCCGGGTTCACGGTGCGGCGCACGCTGGACTGCCTCATCGCCGCGGTGTGCCTGCGTGAGAGGGCCCCCCTCCTCCATGCTGATGCCGACTTCGATCGACTGGCTGAGTGCACCCCGCTTCGTACGGTGATGTGATCCGCCGAGCAGCTCGGCCCTGATCCCGTTTGCGATGGTCCCTGCCCGGTCGAACGCCACAGCGAGGCGAAGGCGAGGCGAAGGCGAGGCGAAGCCCTGCCGCCGAGCGCCCCAGAAAGGCGGCAAACGCCCCCGGTGCGGCGCCGGCTGCTAAAAGGTCCGCATGGAGATCGCCGTGACGGTGGAGATCCCCAAGGGATCGGCCAACAAGTACGAGGCGAATCACGAGACCGGTGAGATCTGGCTCGATCGCCACCTGTTCACCGCAACCCGCTACCCCGCCGACTACGGCTTCATGCCCGACACGCTCGCCGAGGACGGGGACCCCCTCGACGTGCTGGTCCTGCTCGAGGAGCCCACCTTCCCCGGGTGCCGCATACGCGCGCGGCCCGTAGCGGTGTTCTGGATGCGAGACGAGCACGGCCCCGACGCCAAGATCCTGGCCGTGCCGTGCGACCCACGCTTCGAGCACCTCCACGACATCGGCGATCTCCCCGATCATCTCCTGCGCGAGATCAAGCACTTCTTCACCGTGTACAAGGATCTCGAGCCCACCAAGTACAGCGACACCCGGGAGTGGGCGGGTCGTGGCGAAGCCGAAGCCGAGATCGCGGCGTCGATAGAGAGGTACGAGCGGCAGCCCTGAGCGGGCTCAGCGCCCCGTGGTTATGTACTCGTGCATCCGGTTGTTCTCGAGCTCGAGCTCGTCCACCCGGTACTTCACGATGTCGCCGATGCTCACGATGCCGGCGAGCCGTCCCTCGCTGAGCACCGGCAGGTGTCGTATCCGTCGCTCGGTCATGGTGGCCATCAGGTGATCGATGCTGTCGCGGGGGGTGCAGGTCATGACCTCTCGGGTCATGACCTCGGCCACCGGATGGCCCAACAGCCCGGGCCCGTGTGCGGTGAGACCCCTCACGACGTCGCGTTCGGAGATGATACCGATGATCTGATCGGCTTCGATGACCACGAGGGCGCCTATGCCGTGCGCCTCGAGCGAGTCGATGACGTCCTTCACGGTGTCGTGACGGCCGATGGTGGCGACCGAACTACCCTTGCGGCTGAGGATGTTCCTGACCTGCACGCTCTCACCCCGCTTGTCTAGCCCTGATTATTCACGGTGAGGGCCCGAGCCCCGCCAGACCCCGACAGCACAAGCGTTCTTGGACGGCGTGACGCTCGAGAACATTCACCTCCGAGTCCAAGGCTGAGAGGGTTGTAACCGTCCTGCTGCGAGTTGCTCGTGCGAGCTCGTGAATGATCAGGGCTAGGCCGAGACGCGCGCCGTTGAGCGTCGCTGGTGCCCTCCATGGTGGCACCAAATGCGCGCTTCGGCTCGCGATCTGAGGTTTCGAGTCCGTTTCAGGTGTCGGGCAACTGCAAAGAGTGGTGGGACCGGGTGGCCGCGCCGCTCACGGCAGCGGCGCAAGGTGAGCGGTGAATCCAAGCTCACAAGGCGGCCAGCAGAGCCCGGGTATCGGCCGAGACCGGTCCCTCCATGGCGGCCACCGCCATGTCGATCTGGTTGGAGATGAAGATCTCGGTGGGGAGGAGGCGACGCTTGGGTCTCCGGGCGCTCTCGAGACGGGCCCGGTAGGCCACGGCCTCGACCGCTTGGATCATGGCCAGTTCGATCCGCTCCCCGAGCAGGACCGCGGGCAGGTCGAGGTCCAGTTCTCCGATGAGGCGGGTGGCGCGGTGGACGACGGGATCCTCGACCATGGCCAGGACCTCCTCGAAGCTGATGTCGGGATCGGAGATCAACTGGGCAGCGACGAGAGTGAAAGCCCGTTCACTGCCCGACTCGTCCAGCATCTCCGCCAGAGGGCGGATCATCACCTCGACGAGCGAGCGCAGGTCCGTAGTGCGGCCCTCGGACTCCACGGCTTCCATGAGCTCGCGGCGGCGCTGGTGATGTGCCTGCTGGTGCTTGTCGACTATGGCACGCAGCAGGCCTTCCTTCGAGCCGAAGTGGTAGTGCAGCGCCGCGGTGTTTCGCTGGCCGGCCGCGATGTTGATCTCGCGCGTGGACACCCCGTTGATTCCCCGCTCGGCCATGAGCCGCTCGCCGGCCTCGATGAGGGCCGTCTTGGTGTCATTGCCTCGGTCGCCCACGGACTGACTCCTCGCGCCTGCCCAAGCCCCTGCCCGGGCCGAGTTCCGGTCGGATTGAAGCGTACGCTTTCACCGGAGCGGCCGGAGCCGCACTTCGGTGGCGACAACGCTGCTCTGACGGAGTTCGCTCGCCTCACCGGTGATGTCCACGATCCGTTCGAGTCGCAGATCGTCAGCGGACGCTCCCACCATCACGGTGAGTGCTCCCGGCTCCACCACGAACCTCATCTGCGGGTCATAGAAGGCGAGTTGGGAGGGGTGGACGATGAACTGCACCCGCCGTGACTCGCCGGCGCCGAGCTCGACGCGGTGGAAGCCGACGAGCTGCTTGTCGGGCCGGGGGGTCGAAGCCACCTCGTCACGAACGTAGAGCTGGACCACCTCGGTCCCGGCACGGTCCCCCGAGTTGGTGAGCGTCACGGCGATCGACAGCGGGTCGTCCGTAGTGGCCGCGTCGACCTCCAGATCCGAGTACTCGAACGAGGTGTAGGAGAGGCCGTGACCGAAGCAGAACAGCGGTGTGGTGGGCGAGTCGGTGTAATCCAGGTGGAAGAGGCTCTTGCCCCCTCCGGCTCGATGCCGGTAGTAGACGGGGACCTGTCCGACGTTTCGCGGGATGGAGACCGGCAACCGTCCCGAGGGGTCGCGCCTACCGAAGAGGACGTCGGCGACGGCGTTGCCACCCTCCTCTCCGGGCAGCCAAGCCTGCAGCAGTGCGGCAGCGTGCTCGGCGATCCAGGGGAGTGTGTGCACGCGACCGCTGACCAGCACCACGACGGTGGGTGTCCCGGTGGCGACGATGCGTTCGACCAGCTCGTGCTGCTTGCCGGTGAGCCCGAGGTCGGTGGCGTCTCGTGCCTCACCGACCGTGCAGGGGCGGATCAGGCCGGACCTGCCGCCTACGCAGACGATCGCGACCGACGCATCTGCTGCTGCTTGCACCGCGGCGTCGATGTCCTCGCTGTCGTCAGCCAACACGCCACATCCCCTCACATGGGTGATTGTCGTGGTTGCCGATGACGCGGCCCGGATGCCCTCGAGCGGTGTGACCGTCCGCACGAAGTGGGGACCGGGTGCGAACGCACCGCCTGCCTCGGGCAGATAGGGGCTGTCGTGCGCGGTAGCAGCAGCGGAGGTCGCGTAGCTGTCACCGAAGATGATCTCGGCGTGGGTCGGGTAGTGGTAGTCGCCTTGCAGCAAACGGATGTCGTCGGCTGCCGGTCCGATCACCGCCAGCGAGTCGATGTCACCAGCGAGAGGGAGAGTCCCGTCGTTGCTCAACATGACGAGGGACTCGGCGGCCGCTCGGCGAGCCAGCGCGCGGTCCTCGGCAGTGTCGTAGACCTGCGCCGCCCTCGACTCGTCGACGAAGGGCTTCTCGAACAGGCCGAGGCGGAACTTCTGGTCGAGCACCCGCCTCACCGAGCGGTCCACGACATCGATGGGGAAGCGCCCTTCATCGAGCATTTCCTCGAGCCCCGAATAGCAGTCGAGAGCGGGCAGCTCCATGTCAAGGCCCGCGGACAGCGCTGTCGCCGCGGCCTCGGGCTTCCCGGCGGCCACGCGATGATGGGTTTGCAGGAGCTCGACCGAGAAGTAGTCCGCCACCACGACGCCATCGAAGCCCAGCTCGTCCCGCAGCAGGGCGGTGAGGACCTGTGGCGCGCCCGCACAAGGCAGCCCGTCGACCGAGCTGTAGGAGTTCATCATCGTCGCCAGCCCGGCGTCGCGTATGGCGGCGGCGAACGGCTCGGCGAACACCTCGCGTAGCTCCCGCGGCCCGAGTTGCACAGGGGCGTGGTTCATCCCTCCCTCGGGCAGCCCGTAGCCGAGGAAGTGCTTGCCGGTGGCGGCGACGCCGTTGGCGAGCTCGCCGGTCTGGACCCCCCGGACGTAGGCCACGCCGAGCCGGCCGGCGAGATACGGGTCCTCGCCGTAGGTCTCCTCTACCCGCCCCCAGCGGGGATCGCGCCCGATGTCGAGGACGGGGGACAACGTCAACCGAGCTCCGACGGCCATCATCTGACGCCGGATGACGTCCCCGACGGCTTCGAGGAGGTCCGGGTCCCACGTGCTCGCCAAGCCGATCGCCTGGGGGAACTGGGTCGCGTCCCGCGCGCAGAAGCCCGCCACCGCCTCTTCGTGGACGATGGCGGGTACACCTAGGCGGGTCCCCTCGACGAGAACCCGCTGGATGTCGTTCACGAACCGGGCGCTGGCTGCGGGACGCAGCCCGGTCGAGCCGCCCACCCGTGTCACGTGGCCCGTTCCGTTGCGAAGGACCTCACGAGCGACGTCCTCGTCGAAGCGATCGTCCACGACCAGCGCCGTGGACCACACGCAGCCCAGCTGAGCCAGCTTCTCGGCAACAGTCATGCGGTCGAGGAGGTCCTCGACGCGCTCGGGGACAGGACGCTTTGGATCCTGATAGGGAAGTATCTCGGTCACCGCTCGCTCCCTCGGGGTTCCGCCGTCGGACTGGGACGTTACAGCGGGGCGCGGCAACGACGCGGCGTCCGGTGGTCGGGGAGGCCAACGCCGCCTTGCGGGCCGGCCAGTGCTCGGGCGATGGTGGCTGTTCGCCCAACCCTCAGGAGGAAGACGGTGAGCGACGCCGAAACCGTCGTGTTCGATCGGCCCGGCAACGTCTGCTTCGGGTGCAGCCCGACCAACGACAGGGGTCTGCAGCTCCAGTTCGTCCCCGTTGAGGCAGGGGTGATCGAGTCGCGCTATGTCGTCCCCGGTCACTTCGCCGGTGCACCGGGAATCGTGCACGGCGGCATCCAGGCGGCGCTGCTCGACGAGATCATGGGAGCCACCATCTCGTTGACCGTCGGACGCAAGGACTTCGAGCGCGAGCCCATCGTCACGGTCGATCTGTCGGTGCACTACCTGCGTCCGGTCAAGACAGGTGTGCCGCTCACCATCCGCGGCAGGATCGTCGATCGGGACAAGGAGTTCTTCTTCCTCGAAGCCGAGATCTGCGGGGAGGACGGCCGCAGCTGCACCAAGGCCGAGGGCCGCTGGAAGATGGTGTCGCACCGGCGGAGGTAAGAGGCAGCGCGGGTAGGTCGAGCTTGTCGCGCCGGGAGATTCGTCTCGCCAAGCTGCGCTTGGCTCGACACGGCACTGAGCGCCGCCTGTCGGCGGACGCTTTGAGCTGAGCCCAGGCGCCTACGGCGAGGGCGGCCAGTCGATGTCGCAGAGCTGTGCCAGCGCGACCACGAGCGACTGGGTGCCGCTGCGAGAGTGCCCCTGTGCGGCGACCGCCTGGTAGAGCTGCCTCACCAGCGCCAGACCGGGCATTGCGAGGTTCATCCGCTCGGCCTCGGCCAGCGCGATGCCCATGTCCTTGATGAAGTGCTCGACGTAGAAGCCGGGCCGGTAGTCGCCGTCGATGATCCTCGGCCCGAGGTTCGACAGCGCCCAACTTGCCGCCGCGCCCGACGAGACCGACCGGAGCACCTCGTGGAGATCGAGGCCGGCCCGGTGGGCATACAGCAGTGCTTCGCACACCCCCACCATCCCCGCTGCCACCAGGGTCTGGTTCACCATCTTGGCGTGCTGGCCGGCGCCCGCTGCTCCCTGGTGAACGAACGTATCGCCCATCGCCTCCCAGCAGGGTCGCAGGGCTGTGACGGTTTGGGGGTTGCCGCCGATCATGATCGAAAGGGTCGCCTCGCGTGCGCCCAAGTCCCCACCGGAGACGGGTGCATCGACCGCCGTTGCGCCCCGGATGGCTGCCGCTTCGGAGATCTCCACTGCCAGGGACGGTTCGCTGGTCGTCATGTCGACCACCACGCCGCCTTCGGTGACGCCGGACAAGACACCGTCGTCGGCGAGGATGACCTCGCGGACCTCGCTCGGATAGCCGACCATGGTGAACACCACGTCGCTGGCTCGTGCCACCTCCCGCGGCGAGTGCGCCCAGTCGGCCCCCATGGCCAAGTGGCCGTCGGCCTTCTCGGGCGAGCGGGTGTGAAGCGTCATGTCGAACCCGGCCTCCATCAGGTGCCGGCACATGGGTGAACCCATGACGCCGAGCCCGATCCATCCGAGTCTGGTCGTTCCCGGCTCGATCTCCATGCCTTCTTGGTAGTCGATCCTGGGAGCGAACGCCGGATCCCCGGCCGTCGTGGCCACGGGCCGGGCCGAAGTGACGGCCAGGTGGCAGGCTGATCAGCTCGATTCGAGCCGGTACCGGCCGCCTCCGACCCTCATCACGAGATCGCCCCGCTCGGCCCTGAGCCCGCTCACGCCTTCGGCTTCGCTGAGCGCCACACCTCCCTCGGTGACCTCCCCGCCTGCAGCCCCGGGTATCCGGATCTCGGCGTCGACACCGGTCGGGATCGAGACCTCGAGTTCCAGCGCCTCACCCTGGCGCTTCCATGAGCTCTCGAAGCGGCCCCGCACCGAGTCGTAGACGGCGTGGACCTCGTTGAGGGAGCCCCCTGGCTGCGGCCTGATGCTGACCGACCGGAATCCCGGTGCCGTCGGCTGGAGCCCGGCCACATACCGGAAGAGGAAGTCACCCACCGAGCCCATGGCGTAGTGGTTGAACGAGTTCATCAACGGGTCCTGGAAGCCGCGCCCGGGCGTCCAGCCGTCCCAGCGCTCCCAGATTGTCGTGGCTCCTTTGTCGATGGTGAAGCCCCAGGAGGGGTAGGAGCGGTTCTCCAGCAAGCGGTAGGCGAGCTCGAGGTGGCCGTGGTCGGCGAGTGCCGGCAGGGCGAGACCGATGCCGAGGAACCCGCAACAGAGGTGGCCGGGCCTGAACTCGCTGCTGACGGTGCGGGGCCGGGTGACCCGCTCGACGAGGTGCTCCACGGCGGCCGGGACGAGTCGGGGCGGGAGCAGGCCGAAGGCGAGGGCCAGCGCGTAGGCGGTCTGGGTGTGCCCGACGATTCGGCCGCTCGAGGTGACATAGGCCTCGTTGAAGGCGTTCTTGACGTCCTCCCAGAGGCTGAGGTGCTCCCTTTCGACCTGGCGCTCGCCGATGGCGGCAGCGCTGCGCGCGGTGATCTCGGCGCTGCGCGCGAAGTACGCGGTTGCCACTACATCGGCCGGCGTCTCCTCGAACACGGCGAGCCAGTCACCGAAGTCCATGCCCCGCTCGTTGGTCCACAACAGGTCCGGATTGGCGCCCCTGACGATCTCGATCCAGCGCACCATGCTCGGCAGCGCCTCGACGAGCAACTGCTCGTCGCCGTAGCGCTCGAACAGCGTCCACGGGACGAGCACGCCGGCATCGCTCCACGCCGGTGCCTGCATCTCGCCCAGCGCGTCGACATGCGGTGCGTACAACCCGAAGCGTCCGTCCCGCCGGGCCCGGCGGAAGTCCTCGAGCCAGCGAGCCAGAAAGGTCCTCACATCGGCGTTCCAGCAGGCGGTAGGCGCGAACACCTGGATGTCGGCTGCCCAGCCGAGCCGCTCGTCCCTTTGAGGGCAATCCGTCGGGGCTTCGAGGAAGTTCCCTCGCTGCCCCCACTCGATGTTGTGCTGCAACTGGTCGACGAGGTCGGAGTCGGTGGACAACCAGCCCGTTCGGGGAAGGTCCTGGGAGACCACCACACCGGTGACCTCGGGTTCGCACCCGGCGGGCAAGCCGGTGACCTCGGCGTAGCGGAACCCGTGGAAGCTGAACCGGGGCTCGAGCGTGTGCTGCCCGTCGCCCTCGACGAGGTACCAGTCCTCCGAGACCGCGCCCCGCAGGTTGTCCCGGTAGAGGGAGCCGTCGTCGTCGAGGACCTCGGCGTGGCGGACACCGATCGCCGCGTCCGCGGCGTGGGCGAGATCGAGCCGGAGCCAACCGACCATGTTCTGACCCATGTCCACGCGAAGGGTGTCGCCGGATCTCTCGATCGTCGCCGGTCGCAGCTCTTCGACGGTGCGAACCGGTGGCGTGGCTGTTCCGAGCAACTCGATGCCCGGATCAGCGAGGATCTCGGCACGGTGCCTGTCGTTTCGCGCCGGAGCCCTCGACCCGACATCCGTAGCCGTGCCGAGGATCAGGTCGGCCCACAGCAGGTCGGAGTGCTCGCACTGCCAGGCACTGTCGGTGCCGATGACGACCCGGTCGCCGTCGGTGTCGACCGTGAGCTCGGCGAGCAGGGCGGGGCGCTCACCGTAGACCTCTACCTGCCAGGCGAGACGTCCCGCGTACCACCCTGGGGCGAGCGTCACCTCCAGCCTGTTCGCGCCGGCTGCGAGGAGGCCGGTCACGTCGTGGACCTGGTACTGGACGCGGCTGCGGTAGTCGGTCCACCCCGGCGTGAAGTGCGCGTCACCCACCCGTACCCCGTTGATGCGGGCCTCGTAGAGGCCCAGGGCGGTGAGGCAGAGGCGAGCGCTCTGCGGTGCGGCGCCGAGTTCGAGCTCGCGAGTCAACCGAGCCGGCCGGCGTGGACGCCAGGCGGTGATGTCCTGCGCCTGCAGGTGGGGGGCCGGGCCGACCGGCTCGAAGCTCGGCCCCGCCGGGATGTCGGCCGGTGCAGTCAACGAGACCGGGGCACTGATCCACTCCGCCTCCCAAGGTCTTCCCATCCTGGCCGTCTCCCACCAAGTCGGTTCGGACCACGAAGCAGGCTCGCGGCCCTCGCCGCCGGCCTCGTCGAGGCGGACCGTCCACCAGTACCGGGTGAGGGGCTCCAGGTCGGGTCCGTCGTACCTCACGGTCCCGTTGTCGGCGGGTGCGGTGCATGACCAGACGTCGGCTGTGGCAGGCAGCAGGGACGGGTCGGTGGCCACGCGAACCTCCGCTGTTTCCGGAACCGAGCCCCGGCGCTCGTCCGTGGCGCACCAGCTCAGCCGTGGGCGTGGCACGTCCAGGCCGAGAGGTCGGTCGAGGTGCTCGGTCCGTAGCCGCTCGGCACGCATGACTCAGCGCGAACCGCGGAATGAGGTGCCGGTGATGACCAGACCGGCGATGCCGGCACGGCGGTTGACCACATGGACGGCGCGACGGGTGCCGCATTGCGTCGAAGTCGTCAGGCTGGTGCGGGATTCACGTCGATCGACGGTGACTCGTGCCAGGCTCCCGTCACGCTCGAGGCGCAGGCAGGGGGTGTCGAGGTCGTCCCCTTCCAGGGAGGTCGGTTCCGATTGGTCAGACACGCCGCACCCCCTCTGGCTGGGCGGCACCCGCCCGAGTTCCGGCCGAACGGGGTCTCACCGTAGCCAACGGGTGCCATCAGTTCGACCTGCGAGCGGCATTGCAGCGGTACCCTTCGTGATCGGCCGCCGGGTCTGCGGAGAGGGCGCTACGGCGCGAAGGCAAGAAGGTCGAGGCCCAGCTCGGCGACCAGCCTAGCGGTCAGCGCCAGCGGTAGCCCCACCACGTTGCTGTAGCTGCCGCTGATCGACTCGACGAACAGCCCGCCTGCGCCCTGGATGCCGTAGCAGCCTGCCTTGTCGAGGGGCTCGCCGGTCGAGACGTACCAGTCGATGTCGTGATCGGTCATGTCGGTGAGCCGGACCGTAGTGGTCTCGACTCCGGTGGCCCGCCGCGGCGGCTGGCGGCTCTCACGGACCACCGCGGCCACGCCGGTCTTGACGAGGTGCTCCCGACCGGCGAGCGCCCGGAGGGTCTCACGTGCCGCGGCGGCATCAGACGGTTTGCCGATCAGCCGGGAGTCGAGGACCACCGCCGTGTCGGCACCCACAACCAGCTCGCGCCCGCGGGCAACGGTGATCGCCTTGTCGAGCGCCAGCCGTTCTACGTGCCGGTCGGGGGTCTCGCCCGGTCTGTACGACTCGTTGACCTGCGGCTCGCGGACCTCGGGATCGAGCCCCAAGCCCGAGAGGAGCCGGTGGCGGCGTGGCGATGCCGAAGCCAGCACCAGCCGGAGTGGCGGCCGGGCGCTCACCCGCCGGACACCATGGCTTCGCTTGCGGAGGTCGACGTCCACTCACCACCGGTCTGCTGCGGGTAGCGACGGGGGAGGGCAACCTTGCGCGGGCCACTGGTATGACCCCGCGGCATGCGGGCGGCCTCAGGAGGGAGCGTCTGGGTCAGGTCCAGCGTGTGGAGGAGCCGCGCGAGCTCGGCGATGCTCTCCACCTGGTTCAATCGCCGCCGCGTCTCCCGACCGACCCTGTAGCCGGTCAGGTACCAGGAGGTGTGCTTGCGGAAGTCCCGCAAGGCCCGTTGCGTCCCGAACCAGTCGACCAGGAGGTTCGCGTGCTCGATCATCACCGTGACCACCTCGCCGATGGTCGCCGGGCCCTGTGGCTGCCGGCCGTCGAAGGCATCGGCCAGGTCGCGGAACAGCCACGGCCGACCCAGGCAACCCCGACCGACTACGGCACCGTCACACCCTGTCTCACGAATCATCCGTAGGGCATCACCGGCTTCCCAGATGTCGCCGTTGCCGAGGACGGGGATGGTGGTGACCGCCTGCTTCAACTCGGCTATCGCGGACCAGTCGGCCGTGCCGGAGTAGTGCTGCTCGGCGGTGCGCGCATGAAGGGTCACCGCTGAACAGCCCTCGGACTCTGCGATCAGCCCCGTCTCGATGAACGTGAGGTGCTCGTCGTCGATGCCCTTCCGGAACTTGGCTGTCACCGGCACCGAGCCGGCGGCGGCGACCGCAGCCCCGAGGACCGCGGCCAACAGCGGCCGGTGGAGGGGTAGAGCGGCACCACCCCCGTTGCGGGTGATGCGACTCGCAGGGCAACCGAGGTTGAAGTCGATGTGGTCGACCCCGACCGCCTCGGTGAGCATCGCAACGGCGTCGTGAACCGCCCGGGGGTCGGCGCTGTAGAGCTGCACGCTGCGGGGAGCCTCGCCGGGCGCGAACTCGACCATCCGGAGTGTGGGCCGGTGGCCTTCTAGCAGTGCCCGGGCCGTCAGCATCTCGCTGACGTACAGGCCGGCGCCGAATCGCCGGCACAGGGTCCGGAAGGCGGCGTTGGTCACTCCCGCCATGGGTGCCAGCACGACAGGCGGCCAGACCGACAGGCCACCGATCTCGAGCCTCCGGAACTCACCCGCGGCCGCCACATCCGGTTTCACAGTGCTCCCTTCTCACGTTTTGTGAACGCGGATGGCCCCTATAGGGGCCATTTCGGTTCACAAAACGCGCTTCTCACTGGAGGTAGATGAATCCTTCGGCGATGTCGCGAAGCGGCACACCGGATTCCTCCAGCGCGGCCCCGTAGCCCCCGTTGTTGTCGGGGTCGTTCAGCTCCATGCCATGGTCGGCGAACAAGAAGACCGCGGTGTCCTCGAGGGCTCCCGCCAGCTCCACCGCTTCGAGCACGGCCCCGACCCTGGCGTCGGAGTCGCGAATGGATGCCAGCGCCATGTCGGAATGGGGGCCACCGGTGTGGGACGCCTCGTCGGTGAGGCTCAGGCTCACCCAGCAGAACTTGGGCAGCGGATGGCCGCTCGCGGGATCCCACTGCTCACAGGCGTGGATCACGCTGGTCGTGTCCACCCTCGACATCCAGTGGTAGCCGGAGCAGGACTCGACGAACTCCCGGCTGGCGTTGGGAAGCTCCTCGTCGTGTGACGGGAAGTAAGCCTGGACGTGCTCCCGCACCAGCGCGAACGACGAGAAGTCCGCTCCGCGGTCGACGAACTCGAAGCACACAGCGGTGTGAGCACCGGTGAAGCAGCGATGGACCGCTTCGTGGACCGTCTCCACGTCGTCCCTGAGGTGCTGCATCGTCGTGAACAGCTGGTCGGGTAGCAACAGGTCGGGTGTGGCTCCCGTCTGGCGATCGAGCCAGGCGTTGTGGACTATGCCGGTGCTACCGGGATGAACGCCGGTGAAGGCGGTGGTGTGGTTCGCCAGCGTCGCTGTGGGAAGCGAGGCCAGCACACCCTCCCGGTAGGTGGTTCCCCGCTTCGCCAGGGCGGCAATGGCGGGCGCATCGCCATTTTCGATCGCGTCGTACAGCACGTTGGCGTTGACACCGTCGAGGAGGAACACCAGCACGTGCTGCGCGCGGCTCCCGTCGAGGAGGTCGACGAGAACGTCGCCGTCCTGGCGTGACAGCAAGGCGTCGTCGCGACTCTCGCCGGTGGGCCCGGTGCCTTCGCGAGGTTCGGCACCGAGAACCGCGAGGAAGGTGGGTGCCATGTCGACCATCCGGGCGTGCCGCGGGATGATCCCCTGTTGTTCGATGCCTGCTCCGGCGGCGATGAACGGGCCCCGTGCCTGCACCACGCCAAGCGATCCGTGCTCGCCGATGTTGC
This sequence comes from Acidobacteriota bacterium, assembly GCA_003577145.1. Classification (GTDB taxonomy): domain Bacteria; phylum Actinomycetota; class Acidimicrobiia; order Acidimicrobiales; family Microtrichaceae; genus ATN2. The sequence goes on from QEUP01000002.1 coordinate 25,081, forward strand.
CGTGGAAGTGGTGACTGGCGGTGTGGACCACAGCCAGGTCGGGCGCAACGGGTGAGTCGAACAGCTGCGACACCTGCTCGTAGGCGTACGGGTAGGCGTTCTGCTCCCGTGTCGGGTACAGGTTGGCCAGCTCGGATTCGAGCCCGAGAAACCGATCGGTGGCCTGGTCGCCGAGGGGGTTGCGTCCGGTTGTGTCGGTGACCTCGAAGTGCCAACGGAGATCCTTCGGCCGCCGCGTGAACTCCACGGCACCATCGGGGGCCGCGACCCGGTAGCGCTCGGCTGCCCTCCGGGACAGGACCATCTCGATCTGATGCTGCACCGCCGGGTCGGTGAGGGCCGCCTCGATCCGGTCGAGAGCAGCGAGTCTCTCCCCGCTGTTCATGGGAACACCCTACGGGAATCCGTTCCCACCCCGCCGGGTGGAGGGGGCCACTCGACCCTGCCTCCGAGCTGCATCCCTCGAGTAGTCCGCCTCACCGTACGAGGATCGTGACCGACGCGTTGGCACCGCGTCCCACGTTGTGGGCGAGCGCGGTGCGAGCCCCTTGCACCTGGCGTGGCCCGGCCTCGCCTCGCAGCTGCCAGGTCAGCTCCACCACGTGACCGATGGCCGAGGCACCCAGAGGCTCGCCTTTGGACAGGAGCCCGCCGCTGGTGTTGACCGGCAGGGTCCCGGTCGGCTGGGAGCTGCCTGCCCGGAACCACTCGGCGCTTCCGCCCCGTTCGCAGAAACCCAGCTCCTCGTAGGCGAGAAGCTCCCGGGCGGCGTCGGTGTCCTGCACCTCGGCCAGGTCGATCTCGCCGGGCCCGACACCGGCCGCTTCGTAGGCCGCGGCGGCCGCCGACTCGGTTGGCGTGGGGATGGCGGCGTCCTCGACGACACCCGACATGGGGGTTCCCTCGCTCAAGATGTCGCCTGGCAGGTGTGAGCGCAGGACCGAGGACCGCAGCCGCACGGTGCTCCGTGCCGACGGCTTGGACAGCACGACAGCAGCTGCGCCCTCGTTCGGCGAGCACAGCATCCAGAGGTGAAGGGGTTCACAGATCAGGCGGGACTCGAGCACGGCGTGCGCCTCGACCTCCTCCTGGAACATGGCGTAGGGGTTGGACGCCCCGTTCCGACGGTTCTTGACCACCACCCCGGCGAGGTCCGCGGCGCTCACTCCTGACTTGCGCATCAGACGCTGGGCACGTAGCGCGAAGTAGGCGGGAGCGGGGCTGAGACCGGCTTGTTCCATCCACGGGTCGAAGAACGACGAGCGGATCATGCCTCGGGGCATCTTCTCGATCCCGAACACCAGGACCGTGTCGTACTGGCCGGCCTCGATGGCCCCGGCGGCGAGCATCATCGCGGCGGCGCCGCTCGCGCAACCGGCTTCCATGTCGACGATCGGCCCTCCGGTGAGGCCCAGGGCGCCCAGCACCTTGTGCCCGGCGGCCACACCGCCGTACGCGGTCCCGCAGAAGGCGGCCTGGAAGTCGTGGCGGCTCCCGAATCCCGCATCAGCGAGAGCGGCGCGGACAGCGACTGCACCGAGATCGGTCAAGCTCTTGTCGTCGAAGCGGCCGTAGGGGTGCATTCCCACACCGGCGATCGCGACGGTCATGATCCCTCCGCCCCGGCGCGTTCGCCACCTCGCACCGGTGAAGGCCTGCGTCCGGCGGCGACCGTGGCGGTCATCGCTCTCCGTCCGCGCTGAAGGCCCAGGTGAGCACTGCCGTACCCTCCTCGTCGGTGTGGAGCCGGTCGATGACGAGGTGCATCGGCTGGCCGAAACGGAGGCGGCTCGGGTCGCTCTCGGTGAGCCGCGTCACCAACCGCAGCCCCTCGGGCAGTTCGACCACGCCGAACCCGTAGGGCACCTCCCCCCGGTAGCCGGGGGGAGCGGCGTTGACCGCGGTCCAGCCCCACAGCGTCGCGCCGTCGCCGCCTACGAGGACCTCTTCGGTCGTGGCCGCCCCGCACATCTGACAGGTCGACGCAAGAGGGAACTGGATCGCGGTGCAGTTCGGGCATCGTCCGGCCAGCAGGCGGGGTGAGCCGTCGGCGGCGGTGGTGAACAGCCCCTCCCGGACAGGGATCCCATCGTGCACCGGGCCATTGTCGTTCGCCCACCTCGGCCCGTCGAAACAGCCCCCGGCGCATTTGCCCGGGCCTACGAGAGATATATAGCCTTGCCTATATATCCAGGGGGAAACTCTTTGGGCCGTACCCAACTCGAGCGCAAGGCCGACACGCGTGAGCGCCTCGTCCGCGCGGCAGCGGAGCTGTTCGGCAGCTTGGGCTTCCACTCGGTGTCGACCGACGCGGTCGCAGCCCGCGCCGATCGGACCTCCGGCGCCGTCTACGCCCATTTCGGCAGCAAGCAGGGTCTCCTCCTGGCGGTGCTGGAGGAGTGGCGGAGCGAGACAGCGGCCGACGCAGAGGTGGAGCTCGACGCCGCGACCGACCTCGACGCGCGTACCGAAGCGCTGTGGCGAACGCTGTCGAGCAGAACCGGCGAGCGGGGTGACGCCTGGCTGATGCTCGAGATGGAGCTCTGGCTCCACGCCGCCCGGCAGCCCGAGCTGCGGCAGCTGCTGGCTGAGCGCTATGACGAGATCCGCCACGAGATGGCGCACGCCTTCGAGGAATGGGCCGCCACCGCCGGATCGAGTCTCGCTTCTCCTCCCGACGAGATGAGCACCCTCGTCCTCGCCTTGCTGCTGGGCCTCGGTCTGCAGCGCCGGATGGAGCCCGAGTCGGTGTCCGACGAGCTGGCTGGGCGCGGCATCAGGTCACTACTCGGGCTGGGGGCCGGGTGAAGCTCGCCCGGGCAGACCTCGACCGAAGCGCCCCTCCGGATGTGCCGCGACACCTCGACGGCATCAACCGGCTGCCGGTCCACTTCTCCTTTGCCCAGGCAGGCCCTGCGGCATGACCCCCCCCACCGTTCACGAGCACCCGACCAGGAGTGATCCCATGCGAACCGAGATCTGCGAGCAGCTCGGATTGGAGTTCCCGATCTTCGCCTTCACCCATTGCCGCGACGTCGTGGCGGCGGTGAGCAATGCGGGGGGCTATGGCGTGTTGGGGGCAGTCGGGTTCACCCCCGACCAGCTCGCCATCGAGCTCGACTGGCTCGACGAGCACGTCGGCGACAAGAACTACGGGGTCGACATCGTGATCCCCGGGAAGTACGAGGGCATGGACGAGCTCGACGCCGACAAGCTCGAAGCCGACCTCAAGGCGATGGTTCCCCAGGGGCACCGTGACTTCGCCAGGAGCCTCCTCGCCGAGCGCGGTGTGCCCGAGATCCCCGCGGGGGAGGAGCCTCACGAGCTGCTGGGCTGGACTGCGGCGACCGCCGGACCTCAGGTAGACGTAGCGCTGGAGCACGACAAGGTGACCCTCGTCGCCAACGCCTTGGGGACACCTCCTGAGGACGTGGTCGAACAGATCCATGGCTCGGGGCGCCTGGTCGCGGCGTTGTGCGGCTCGGCCAAGCACGCGCTGAGCCACCGGGCCGCCGGTGTCGACGTCATCATCGCTCAGGGAACCGAGGGCGGCGGCCACACCGGCGATGTGGGCAGCATGGTGCTGTGGCCCGAGGTCATCGACGCGGTGGCTCCCGCGCCGGTGCTTGCCGCCGGCGGCATCGGGAACGGCCATCAGATGGCGGCCGCCATGGCCCTCGGGGCTCAAGGAGTGTGGACGGGCTCACTGTGGCTCACGGTCGAGGAGGCCGACATCCCGCCGGCTCAGATGCAGAGCTACCTCGCGGCGGGCAGCAGGGACACCATCCGCTCCCGTTCCTTCACCGGGAAGCCGGCGAGGATGCTGCGCAACGCCTGGACCGAGGCCTGGGAGAGGGACGACACCCCCGACCCCCTGGGCATGCCGTTGCAGATGATGGTCGCCATCGACGCCGTCGTGCGCGGCCATCGCTATCCCGAGCAGGCCAGAGACGTGCAGTTCAGCCCGTGTGGCCAGGTGATCGGCCAGTTCACCAAGGTCCGCAAGACCCGCGACGTGATCTTCGAGATGGTCGAGCAGTACGTCGAGGCAGTCGAGCGGCTCAACGTGCTGATGCCCACCATCGGTGCCTGAGCGTACGGGAGGTCACCGCGCCCGGATGTCGGAGCGTGCCGATGCGCAAGGCGGCAGGCCGGCAAGGCGGTGGGCGGTCTTCACTTCTGATGTCGCACGACCAGCACCGGGCAGGGCGCGTGCTGGAGGATGTGGTGGCTCACCGACCCCAGGAACGTCCGCTTCAAGGCGCCTTTGCCGTGGGAGCCGACCACGATCACGTCGACCCCGTGGTCCTGTGCGGCCTGGCAGATGGCAGGGCCTGCTTCACCCTCGATGACGAGCTGGTCGGTGTGGGTGCCGGCGATGGCGTCAGCAGTGCGGGCGAGCTCACCCTCGGCGGTGATGGTCGCCTCGGTGTTGAACTCGTCGGCCTCCTCCGGCGACATGAGCGGACCCGCGAAACCGCCGGCCATCTCGCCGGGCACGAACTCGTCGGCCCGGGCGGTGACGAGCGTCAACTGGGCGCCGGGGAACAACTGCACCCCCTGCCTGGCTGCCTCGATTGAGACATCTGACCCGTCGGTCGCGATGAACACCTTCATTTGGTACGGCTCCTGGATCGCCCTGCCACCCGCCGAGCGTAGTACCCGCCCGCAGACGGGCTGCACAGCTCCCCGGGCGAAGCATCAGCGGCCCCGCCAGACCGGTGCTCGGCCCTCGGCGACGGCGCTGAGCCCCTCCTTGGCGTCGTCGGTCGCGGCGGCAACCCGTCGCATCGTCTCGCCCATCCGCACGGCCTCCAGCCAAGGCAGATAGCGGGCCCGCCAGGCCATCTCCTTGGTCGCCCTCACCGCGAGGGGAGCTCCGGCGCACAGACGTCGGGCCAGGGAACGAGCCTGCGCCATGAGCTCATCAGCGGGAACGACCTTCCACACCAGGCCCATCTCCCGGGCTCTTTCGGCGCTGATCCGTTCGCCGGTGAGCAGCAGCTCCATGGCGTCCTGCCAGCCGATCCGGGGTGGTAGCCGAATGGCGCCGACGATGGTGGGAAGCCCGAGCCTGACCTCGGGAAAGCCGAACTCGGCGTTCTCGCCGGCCAGGACGAAGTCGCACGCCGTCACTGCTGTGAGGGCGTAACCGAGGCAGTAGCCGTTCACCGCGGCGATGATCGGCTTCCAGATCTCCAGTCCCGATTCCATGGAGTTGATCGTCGGGATCTCCCAGAACGACCCTGGCCACGAGCCGACCGCCCCCTCCCCGTCTTTGACGTCGGCCCCGGCGCAGAAGGCGCGCCCGGCTCCGGTGACGATCGCGACCCAAGCGTCGTCGTCCTCGCGGAAACGGTTCCAAGCCGCGTTCAGGTCCTGTCGCAGCTCGGCGTTGATGGCGTTCAGAGCCTCGGGCCGGTTGTAGGTGATGGTGGCGATGTGTTCGTCGCGCTCGTAGAGGACCTTGCCGGTCATGACCATCTCCTCGCTGTGCCCGTGTGGGCCGTGACCGTAGCCCGGCCGGGCCGGATCGTTCAGGTCCCACCGGGGCGGGCTCAGGGCTAAGGTCGCGGGTCGGCTCTTGTCTCAGAGGAGGTGAACGATGTCCGACTCGACCGCCGGCCAGGAGGCCGAGCTGGCGCTCAGCGAGTCCCAGAGGTGGATGATCGAGTCCGCAGCCCGCAGCTGGGGCCTCCTGCTCGTCACCGGGATCATCTGGCTCATCTTCGGCTTCGTCGTCTTGTCCTTCGACTACACCACGGTTTGGGCGCTGGCCATCTTCGCCGGTGTGTGGTTCGTGTTCGCCGCCGTCCAGCAGTTCGCCCGGGCGACCGTCACCAAGGACTACGAGTGGCTGTGGATCGTGGGCGGGGTGGTATCCCTCATCGCGGCCACCTTCGCGTTCGCCTGGCCCGACTCGACCGTGGTGGTGCTGGCGACCATCCTCGCCTGGTTCCTCCTGTTCAGCGGGATCTTCGACATCGTGATGTCGCTGGGCAACCGCGACCTCGATCTGTGGTGGCTGGTCCTGATTCGCGGCGTCCTGGCGCTGGGGCTCGGGTTGTGGGCGGTCGGTCACCCCAACCGGTCGCTGCTGGTGCTGGCCGTCATCGTCGGCGTGCATGCGGTGTTCACCGGTGTGGTCGAGGTCGTCACCGCGTTCGAGCTGCGCCAGATCCGCAGGGAGGGCCTGGCCGTCCCTGCGCCGTGAGGGTCAGGTCCGCTCGAGCCTCTTGGTGGAGCGGGCCCGACCCACGAAGTCCTCCATGGACCGGTTGACGCCCAGGAAGTTCGCCACGACGTCGAACAGCTTCGGTGGCAGCAGCCTCGTCACCGGAACCAGCTTGAGGAACGGTGGCATGACGACGCGGCTGCGATTGCGTTGGACTGCACCGAGGACTCGCTCCGCCACATCGTCCTCCTCGAGGATGGGCAGCAGCCAGGAGAACCGGGTCTTGACCCCTTCGAACATGCCGGTGTTGATGTAGTAGGGGCACACCACCGTCGTCCGCACGCCCGGGGCGATCTGGTGCAGTTCGACCCTGAGGGACTCGTCGAACCCGATGACCGCCCACTTGCTGGCTGCGTAGTCGCTCAGCTTGGCCACTCCGGTGAACCCCGACGCCGACGCGATGTTGACGATGTGACCTGCGTTGCGTTCGACCATCGAAGGCAGCACCGCCCGCGCCATCCAGAAAAGCGAGAGGGTGTTGACCTCGAACGTGCGCCGGATCTGCTCGTCGGTGAGGGCGAGAAGGTAGTCGCCGCTCACCACGCCGGCGTTGTTGATGAGCACGTCGACATCGCCCACTTCGGCATGGACCTGCGAGATCCTCTCCGAGATCATCCCGGTGTCGGTGACGTCGCACTGGTAGGCGTGCGCGTCACCACTGCCGGCCGCCTTGAGCTCGGCAACCGTCGCCTCCAGCCCCGCCGGGTTGATGTCCCAGATGACGACGCGGGCGCCCCGCCGGGCGAACCTCAGCGCCATGTTCCGGCCGATTCCACTCGCTCCACCCGTTACGAGGACGGTGGCGTTCTGGATCGTCGTCATTGCCGCCTCCTACCCGTTCGCTCCGGAGCAGGGTAGAGCATCATCTCTGCGGCCTGCTTCTCGGTGGGCGTGCCTCGGCGGATGCCGCTTACTCTGGCACGATGCCCGATCGCGTGCTCGAGCGTTTGGCAGAGTTGGCCGACCACCTCGACGCTTCCGATCGGGGCGACCCGGTGGTCCGGGCCTGCGCCCTCGCCAAGATGGGCGCATCGGTCATCGCAGCGCCGTTCATCGGCGCTTTCATAGGTGCCTCCAGCGTTCGGCGGACCCGCAGGATGCGCCAGGGGATCGCGTCGTTCCCCCGCCTCATCGCCGACGTTGCTGCCGGCCGCCTACCGGACCTGGCACCCACCAGGATCATCCGGTTGCCCGCAGCGGGCCGGTACCTGATCACGTCCGATCTCCATCGCTCCACGCCCGGCCCCGGCGACTGGCCCACGATTCAGCAGGTCACCGGCCTCTACGCCGAGATGCTCGACTCGTACGGCGAGCGGGAATGGACCCTCGTCGAGAACGGCGACGTCGAGGACTTCTGGGTGGTGGGCGGGTCGGTTTGGGGGTGCGTCTACGACGCGGCCAGGATCGTCCAGCGACTCGGCGGTGGCTCCGAGTTGTGGTCCGAGATGGTGCGGTGTCACCTCGATCGGATCGTCTCCCACAACGAAGCGGTGTACGAGCGCATCGAACGGCATTTCTCCGACCGGGGCCGGTACTTCCGGACCGTGGGGAACCACGATGACGTGTACCTGCACGACGAGGGCGTCGCCCAGCTGCGCCGTCACCACCCCGGGGTGGGAGTGGCCGACTTCGTCGTCCTCGAAGCGGCACCGGGTCCTCAGGCCGTGATCACCCACGGCCACCAGACCGACAGCTGGAACGCTCCCTTCCAGGACGGCCTCGGCAAGCTGATGACCTGGATGGGCTCGCTTTCCAACGACTTGCCCTTCGGGCCCAGCAACCCCGATCTTCCCTCGCCGGCCGTCACCGCGCGGATGCTCGACGGCACCTGGCCCGACCTGTTGACGCCGGTGAGTCACCTGTACGGCGCCAACGGCGAGTTCGACTCGACCAACGAGGTCCAGATGCACAAGGCCTGGTTGAAGCGCTGGGGCGGCGATACCGACGAGCCGTGGCTGTTCCTCGGGCACACCCACCATCCGTTGCGGTCCCCCGGCCGGCCCGACGACAGCGGGTCGAGGTGGTCGAAGTACCTGAACTCGGGGAGCGGGATAACCCACCGGCTCATCACCGCGATCGAATGGGACGGAACCGGTGACCCCCTCAGGCCGCGTCTACGGCTGGTGGCCTGGCACCGCGACGGCGACGGCGCAACGCAGCGCTTCAGGCTCGAAGCCGACGGCGATCGCTTGCGACCGGTCCCACTCGGGCGGGAGGGCGTGGCGTGATCCGGGACGGCCAAGGCGCGCCCAGCGTGAGCTGACGATCCCGCATCAGGCGCCCCCGGACGGCCTGCGGCAACCAGCGCACGACGCAGGCCGCTACGGCGTCGGGACCATAGGCTCTGGCCCGGCTGCGGTTGGGTCCGCTGAGATTGACCAGGAGGTATCCGATGGGGGTCGGTCAGATCATCCTGGTCGTGCTTGCCGGCGTGGTCACGGCCGCGGCGTTGTGCTGGTTCATCGTTGCGACCGCGGTTCGCCGCGCACGGCCTCCGGTGGACATGCCCCGGCGTGGAACCCGCCCTCACGTCCGCGGCGGGCATTGATGGCCGAACCGCCGGCGCTACCAGCCGCCGGGCTCAGCTCCGCCGAGGCGGCAGCGCGCCTGGCTGCCGGCGGCGCGAACGTGTTGCCGACGCCGCGCCGGACACCGGTGTGGCGGCGGTTCGTCGCCGAGCTGGTGCACTTCTTCGCTTTGCTGTTCTGGGTGGCGGGCGCCCTGGCGGTGATCGCCGGTCTTCCGCAGCTCGGCATCGCGGTCTTCGTGGTGGTGGTGCTGAACGGTGTGTTCGCGTTCATCCAGGAGCAGCGCGCCGAGCACGCCGCCGAGCGCCTGCGTGACCTTCTCCCCCGGCGGGCAACCGTCGTGCGCGACGGGGTGGCGGTGGAGGTGGCGGCGGATGAGCTGGTGGTCGGTGATCTCGTGGTGCTCGCCGAAGGGGATCGCGTATCGGCGGACCTGCGCCTCGATCGGGTGCACGCCCTGGCGGTGGACACCTCGACCCTCACCGGCGAGAGCGTTCCTGCGCACCCGAGCAGCGGGGAGCAGGTATTCGCCGGCTGCTTCGTGGTCGAGGGTGAGGCTCACGCGACGGTCGTCGCCACCGGGCCTGGGACCCGTCTCGCCGGGATCGCCAGGCTGACTCGCTCCCAGCGGCCTGCGCCGAGCCCTCTACGGGCGGAGCTGAACCGCGTATCACGGATCATCGCGTTCGTGGCTGTCGCGGTCGGCGTCGTGTTCTTCGGGGCGGCCCTGCTGGTCGGGACACCGGCATCGGGTGGGTTCCTCTTCGCCATCGGTGTGACAGTGGCGGTCGTACCCTGTGGGCTGCTGCCGACAGTCACGTTGTCGCTGGCCATGGGTGCCCAACGCATGGCCTCACGCCACGCTCTGGTCCGCCACCTCGAGGCCGTGGAGACCCTCGGGTCGACCACGTTCATCTGCACGGACAAGACCGGCACGCTCACCCGCAACGAGATGGCGGCCGTGGAGGTGTGGATGCCCGGTGGGGAGGCGACGATCGACGGCAACGGCTACGAACCGTCGGCCGTTGTCGGCTGCACCCCGCTCTCGTGCCGATCAGACCTGGTAGAGCTGGCCCGTGTGGCGGCCCGCTGCTCGAACGGTCGGATCGCCTGCCATGACGGCGAATGGCTCGCCCGGGGGGACCCGATGGAGGCAGCCCTGCATGCGCTCGCCCGGCGGGTCGGCGTAGATGAGGAGGCCGATGCGGTCGAGCGTCCCGAGACGGCGAGGTTCCCCTTCGACGCCCGCCGCCGGCGGATGTCGGTGATTGCCGGGGGTTCGGTGTTGGTCAAGGGTGCACCCGACGCGGTGCTGCCGTGCTGCGACGATGTGCCGGGAGTGCACGAGGCGCTGCACGATCTGGCGAGACGGGGCTTGAGGGTGCTGGCGATCGCGAGCCGTCCCACGGGCACCGCGCTACCCGCCTCCGCCGCCGAGGCCGAGGAAGGCTTGACCCTGCTCGGGCTGGTCGGGTTGGAGGACCCACCCCGTCGTGGCGCAGCCGAAGCCATCGCGGCATGCCGCCGCTCGGGGATTCGCGTCGCGATGGTCACCGGTGATCACCCCGAGACGGCCCGCGCGATCGCCGACGAAGTCGGCCTGGCCGGCGACGACGCCACAGTGGTGGTCGGAGCGGAGCTCCCGACCGATGACGACGAGCTCGGAGAGCTCATCGACCGGGACGACCTCGTCGTCGCGAGGGTCTCGCCCGAGGACAAGTTGCGTATCGCCACCGTCCTCACGGGCCGGGGGCACGTCGTGGCCATGACCGGTGACGGGGTCAACGACGCCCCCGCGTTGCGGGAGGCTGCCATCGGTGTGGCCATGGGGCGTAGCGGTACCGACGTGGCACGCGAGGCCGCCGACCTGGTGCTGCTCGAAGACGACTTCGCCACCATCGTCGCGGCCATCGAGCAGGGACGCTCGACTTTCGCCAACATCCGGCGGTTCCTCACCTATCACCTCACCGACAACGTCGCCGAACTGGCACCGTTCGTGGTGTGGGCCCTGTCAGGCACCACGATCCCCTTGGCGATCGGGGTGCTGCAGGTCCTGGCCCTGGACATCGGGACCGACGTCCTGCCCGCCCTGGCACTAGGTGCCGAGCCGCCTGCGCCACGTGTGCTCGATCAGCCTCCGACAAACCGGCTCCACCTGCTCGACCGTAGCGTCTTCGTTCGCGCCTTCGGGGTGCTCGGCCCGGTGGAGGCGCTCGTGGAGCTCGCCGCGTTCATGACGACCTTCCTCGCCCTGGGGTGGCGCCCGGGCGACGACTTCCCTGATGGTGCGCCGCTGCTTGCCGCATCCGGCGCCGCCTTCACCGCCGTCGTGCTCGGTCAGGTCGCAAACGCGTTCGCCTGTCGCAGCACCACCGCATTTGCCTGGCGCCTCCCACTCGGTCGCAACCGGCTCCTACCGTTCGCGATCGCCACCGAGCTGGCGATGCTGGTCGCGTTCTTGTTCATCGGGCCGCTCGCGAGGCTCCTCGAGCAGGCACCGCCGACCGCGGTGGGCCTGTTGGTCGCGCTGCTCGCGATGCCGGCCGTGCTCGTCGCCGACACAGTGCAGAAGGCAGCCAAGCGCGTCCGCGATAGGGGGCGCTCCGCAAGGACCTGCTTCACGCGCTCGTCGAGCGCTCGTCGCGACCGGGGAGAACTGGCTGGTCGAGCGCGAGGGTGACCGCCCGTGGCAGTTCGAGGCGGTGCGAGGCCAGCAGCTCCGCATCCGAGAGAAGGGTGGGGGTCGGGCCGTCGGCGACGATGGTCCCGTTGTCGATGATGACTGACCGGGGACACAACTCGGCGGCGTACAGCAGGTCGTGAGTGACGACCAGGGTCGTCCGGCGCGTGTCGTCGAGGATCTCAGCGAGCTCTCGGCGGGCGAAGGGATCGAGGTTGGCCGAGGGTTCGTCGAACACGAGCATGGTCGGTTCCATGGCAAGGACGGTGGCGAGGGCGACCCGGCGGCGTTCTCCCAGGCTGAGGTGATGCGGAGCTCGTTCGGCCGCCCCGGTCATCCCGACGCTGGCGAGGGCACGCGTCACTCGGTCATCGAGGTCCGCTCCGGTGAGGCCGAGGTTGGCAGGACCGAAGGCCACGTCCTGGCGAACGGTGGGCATGAACAGCTGATCGTCGGGGTCCTGGAACACGATCCCGACCCGTCGCCGGACCTCTGTCAGGTTTGCGGAGTCGATGGGCATCCCGTCGATCTCGACCCGGCCGGCGGTGGGGCGCAGGATCCCGTTGAGGTGGAGTACCAGCGTTGTCTTGCCCGACCCGTTGGGCCCGAGCAGCGCGACCCGTTCGCCGACGCCGACGCTGAGGTTGACGTCCCGGAGTGCGGTGTGCCCGTCGGGGTAGTCGAACCCGACTCCCCTGAGCCGCAACGCGGGTCCGTCGCTCATCGCATGATCGCGACGAGAGCTACGGCCCAGGCGGCGCAGGGCCAGGCAGCGGCAGGGAACCAGCTGAGTGGTTCGCGGCCCGTCAATGCGGTGGGAAGCCGGCCGGTGAAGCCGCGGGCGAGCATGGCGCGATGTACCCGCTCGCCGCGTTCGAATGACCTGACGAACAGGGTGCCGGCGGTCGCGGCTACGGCGCGTCCCTGCCAGAGCCAGAGGGGATTGTCGCATCTCGAGAGCCGAGCCACCTGGAGACGGTGCAGTTGGCCGACGATGACGTCGAGGTAGCGGATCATGAACGCAGCGATGGCCGTGATCACCCGCGGGCAGCGCAGCCGTTCGAGGCCGTGGAGAATGTCGGGGACGCGTGTCGACCAGGCCAGCACCACTGTCGCAGCCGTCCCCAACGTGGCTTTGGCCAGGATCGACCACGCCGTCCAGCAGCCGTTGATCGAGACGCTGACGCCGAGGATCTCACGCTCGGGCCCGCTGCCGGTGAACGGCAGGGCGAGGGCGAACACCACGAAGGGGATCTCGATCAGCAGTCGGCGACCCAGCACCTTCAACGGGAGTCGCGCTCCCACGGCCGCCACGGCGACAAGCAACGCGTAGGCGCTGAACGCCGGGACGGCCCGGGAGGGAGTCGCGACCACTGCGAGCAAGAAGCCACAGAGACACACGAGTTTGACGGTCGCGTCGATCGAGTGCACCCGCGTGTCGAGCGGTGTGTGGAGAGAATCGGTGGAATGGTGGCCGCCGCTCATGTGGTGGCCGCAGGCCGGTTGCGGTTCGAGCGACAACGCGTTGAGCGGCGCGACGAACGACTGGACGAGCGGGGCGATGCGCGCGACGCCGCCCACACCAGCCCTAGGGTGATGGCGAAGGTGGTGATCACGCCGACCACCCCGGCGAGCCCGGTGGCGAGCCCAGGGTCGTCGACGCTCCTGGCGGTGTAGTCCGCGAACGGAGCACCATCCAGTGCGTGGGGTTGCTCGCCTGTGTCCAGGGCGTTGTCTGCGGCGACCTTTTCGAGCCCGTCGGGTTGGGAGCTCGCGTAACGGCTCACGACGAACGCAGAAACGAGCGCGACCGCCAACCCGGCCACCAGGAACCAGGACATGCGACGGCTCATGCCTGCACCGCCGACAGCTGCGCCTGCTTCTCGATACCCCTGGCTCCATGGATCAGGTCCGGTCGGGATGCCAGCACCGCCCCGACGGTCAGCGTGGTGATGAGCGCCTCACCGACGCCTATCAGGACGTGCACGCCGAGCATTGCTGCAGCGACGGTGCTCACCGGTGCAGCGCCGTTGCCGCCGATGGCGAACTCGAGCGTGAAGGCTGCGGCCGCGAGCACCACCGACGTGAAAGCGGCGAACGCCGTGGCCGTCATCACGCCGATACGGGAGGCCGGCAACACCCGGCGCGCGAGCCAGAACAGCCCGTAACCGGCGAAGGCGGGCACAAAGGCCATGTTGATGACGTTCAGCCCCAGTGCGCTGACCCCGCCGTCGGCGAACAGCAGGCTCTGCACGACGAGCACGGTCGTGAGCGCCAACGCTCCCAACCAGGGTCCCACGAGGACAGCCGCGAGCAGCCCGCCCATGAGGTGGCCAGAGGTTCCGCCGGCCACCGGGAAGTTCAGCATCTGTGCCGAGAAGACGAACGCCGCGACCAGCCCTGTCATCGGCGCTCGCGACTCGAGCGTGTCACGGCCGGCCTGGCGTAGCGATGCCGCCGTGGCTCCGATGGCGACGACTCCCGCGGCGATCGAACTCTGCGCATCGAGGAACCCGTCAGGTATGTGCATCAGACTCCCTCCTGCAAGCAAATCGCAGCAGAGTCTGCCACACCAGGGCCCGCCGGTGGGGCGGCGCAGCGGACCGGCGCGGCATACTCGTCGGCGTGAGCGCTACCGGCATCACCCTCGAGGATCTCGTCGCCGAGCTACGCGACCGGGGGCAGCGAGCGACCACCGCGCGGCGCGCTGTGCTCGCCGAGATCCTCGCAGCCGGTGACACCCACCTCTCAGCGGAGGACCTCGCTCGTCGGATCCAGCGACAGCACCCGGCGATCCACCTCTCGACCGTCTACCGAACGCTCGACGCCCTCACTGAAGCCGGGCTGATCGCCGTGGCACGGTTCCGTGACCAACCTGTCACCTACCACCTCGCAGTCGACGTCCATCATCACGCTCTGTGCACGAACTGCGGGGCGACCATCAACCTCCCGCCTGGGGCCCTGGACCCGCTGCGGCGCCGGCTCCGGCGTGACCACGGCTTTCGTGCCGACCCCCGTCACCTCACCATCCCGGGGGTGTGCGAACGCTGCGCGAGGTGAGCAGAACATCGCCATATCGCAGTGGTGCGACATCGGGGACGAGGTGGCGGCATCAGCCGGTCGTCGCGCTCGGCCGCGATCAGCGCTCCTGTGTCGTAGGTGAGCCCTCCGGCGCTCACGCGGTCTTCGCGATTCGGTCACCCAGGAGCCGATCGAGAAGCGCTTCTCCGGCCGCCCGCTCCTCGGCGGTTCAGTTCACCAGCCTCGGCTTCCCACTCACGGATGCCGAGCATGCCCTCGCGGAGGAGCAGCTTGTCCTCCGCCGCCGCTGACAGCCATGACGAGAACGACACCCCGTCCTCGTCAGCCGCCTGTTCTTCGGCGGTCAGGTGGTGACGGGAGCGGTCTTTGACCCGGTGTCGACGGGTAGCCCGGCTCGGCGCCATTCGGGGAATCCCTCTTCGAGGCGGCGGGCGGTGACGCCGTCGGATTCGAGGGCGCGTACGGCCTCGCAGGCGTAGGCGCAGAACGGGCCCCGGCAGTATGCGACGACCTGGGCGTCGCGGGGAACCTTGCGGAGCTGGTCGTAGAGGCGCAAGGGGTCGATGGGCACCGCGGTGGGGATGTGGCCCGCTTCGTACTCCGCGAGTGGGCGGACGTCGAGGACGACCACGTTGCCGGTGTCGAGGTCGCCGGCCAGTTCCTCGCGGGTGACCGTGGCGATGTCGTCCCGGGGACCGAGGTAGGCGTCGACGTAGTCGGAGATCCCGGCGACGTGGCGTGATGCGACATCGCGCAGAGCAGACCACAGCTCGGCGACGCGCTCGCTCGTCAGTCGGTAGTAGACGTGGTTGCCTTCCCTGCGCGTGGCGACGAGCCCCGAGCGGGCGAGGACCTGGAGGTGGTGCGAGGTGTTGGCGGTGGTCTGGCCGATCTCGCCGGCCAGCACCTCGACGGATCGCTCGCCTTGGGAGAGCACGTCGACCAACTCGGCGCGGCGCCCGTGGCCGAGCGCCTTGGCCACCTCGGCCAACCGGTCGAACAACGCCTCCTTCGCTGCTCGGTCTGCCATCGGCTCCTCCTCTTGGTCACCAACCGGTCGGACGCAGCCCGTGAGCCTAGCTGCTGTCATCAGCTATTCAAACAACTACTTGACGAGTCGGCTCATTCGGGTTAGAACTCATCTATTCATACAATTACTTGAACAAACGAGGGGGAATCGTGATCGAGAAGGAGGGGGAATCGTGATCGAGAAGACGACGACGGCAACTCGGATCACCGTCGATCCCGAAGCGCTGCGGGCCGAGGTCCGGGTGAAGTACAGCGAGGTGGCGACCAACCCCGAGGGGCAGTTCCACTTCCACACCGGCCGCCGGCTCGCTGAGCTGCTCGACTACCCGGCGGACATCTGTGCCGCCCTCCCAGACGAGGCGTTGGCCAGCTTCGCCGGTGTGGACAATCCCTTTGGTGCGGGGCGCCTGCCGGTGGGAGGTCGCGTCGTCGACTTGGGTTCGGGCGGTGGGTTCGACTGCTTCGTGGCGGCCGAGCTGGTCGGGGCGACCGGCTCGGTGATCGGCGTGGACATGACCCCGGCCATGTTGGAACGGTCGCGACGGGTCGCAGAGCAGCTCGAGGCCGGCAACGTCGAGTTCCGGGAAGGCATCCTCGAGGCCCTGCCAGTGCCCGACGGCTGGGCCGACGTGGTGATCAGCAACGGTGTGCTCAACCTCGTGGCCGACAAGGCAAAGGTCCTGGCTGAGGCGCATCGGGTGCTGCGTCCGGGCGGCGTCCTGCAGTTCGCCGACATCGCCGTCGGGGGCGAGGTCCCCGAAGCGGCCAAGTGCGACATCGAGCTGTGGACCGACTGCATCGCCGGTGGGTTGTCGGTCGACGAGTGGTGCCGGCTCATCGAGGACGCGGGGTTCGCCGACCTCGCCGTGGGCCTGGCGACCGACACCTTCGGCGGCGCCGCCGGCGAGGGACGAGCCAGGGCCTTCGACGTCTACGCCCACACCTTCCGGGCGGGCAGGCCATGACCGCTCCGGAACGGCTGCCGGATCGCGTGCTCGACGCGCCCGGGGTGGCGTGTGTGGACCTCACCCCGCTCATCGCCGGGGTCATGAGAGAGCTCCCACCGGGCGCGCTGCTCGAGGTTCGCAGCGACGACCCCGCTGCCCGCATGGGCATGCCGGCATGGTGCCGCCTCACCAGCAATCCGCTGCACCGCAGCGTCGAGGGACCCGATCCCGACGCCGGCCTCACATCCGACCAGACCATCTTCTACGTCACCAAGAAGGAGCACTGAGCCATGTCCACCAGCCCCACCCTTCTGATCCAGGGCACCAAGGGTGCCGAAGACGCCGAGAAAGCCAGCCTGCCGTTCATCGTCGGCAACGTCGCCGCGACCGCCGAGCAGGACGCGGTGATCTTCCTGACCTCCGAGGCCGTGCGTATGGCGACCGTCGGCTACGCCGACTCGGTCCAGTACGCGGAGAACCCGCCGACCGGCAAGATCCTGGCCGACTTCGTCGCCAACGGCGGGCGTATCTGGGCATGCGGCGCCTGCACGGGCCCGCGGGGTATCACCGCCGACGACCTTGTCGACGGGGCCAGCATCGTGACCGCGGCCAACCTCGTCGAAGCGCTCGTCGACGGAGCCTCGGCCGTCGCCTTCTGAGCGGGGCCGACCATCCCTGGTGAATGTGAGTGCTCCACCGACCGGTGACGGTCACCCCACACGAACCGCCAGCCGTGGCATCGCCGCGGTTGGGGCTGCGCGAGAACCTCGGTCAGTTCCTGCTGCTGGTCGCGATCAACGCCTTGGTCGGCGGGATGATCGGCCAGGAGCGCACCGTGCTCCCGCTGCTCGCCGAGGAGACCTTCGGTCTCGCCGCGTTCTCCTCGACCCTCACGTTCATCGTGGCGTTCGGGATCGTCAAGGCCGCCACCAACTTCTTCGCCGGCACCCTCTCGGACCGGTTCGGCCGCAAGCCGGTCCTGGTTGCCGGCTGGCTGATAGGTCTCCCGGTGCCGCTGCTGTTGATCTGGGCGCCCTCATGGGGCTGGGTGATCGCCGCCAACGTCCTGTTGGGCATCAACCAGGGGCTCACGTGGTCGACGACGGTGATCATGAAGATCGACCTCGTCGGCCCGGCCAAGCGCGGCCTGGCCATGGGCTTCAACGAAGCCGCCGGTTACGGCGCCGTCGCCCTCACCGCGCTGGCCACCGGGCTCATCGCGTCGAACTACGGGCTGCGGCCCGAGCCGTTCTACCTCGGGCTCGCCTTCGCCGCGCTGGGCCTCGGCCTCTCGACCGTGCTCGTGCGCGAGACCCACGGCCACGCCCGCCACGAAGCCGCCACCCATACCACCATCGCCGACCACCTCCGCGGCGAGCTCACCACCGGTGAGATCTTCCGGCTCACCTCGTTCCGAGAGAGGGCGCTGTCGTCGTGCAGCCAAGCCGGGCTGGTCAACAACCTCAACGACGGCCTCGCCTGGGGCCTGTTCCCCCTCTACTTCGCCGCCGCCGGTCTCCCGGTGGCGCGTATCGGGATCCTCGCCGCGCTCTACCCGGCCGTGTGGGGCCTGGGTCAGCTCGTCACCGGTGGAGTGTCGGACCGGATAGGACGCAAGCCCCTCATCGCCGGTGGCATGTTGCTCCAGGCCGCCGCCCTCGCTCTTGTCGCCGCGACGGAAGGCTTCGCCACCTGGGCAGCCGGCGCGTTGCTGCTCGGTGTCGGCACCGCCATGGTGTACCCGACTCTGCTCGCCGCCGTCGGCGACGTCGCCCACCCCACCTGGCGGGCCCGCTCGGTCGGCGTATACCGGCTGTGGCGCGACGGGGGCTTCGCCGTCGGCGCCCTCCTCGCCGGTGTCGTCGCCGACATCCTCGGGCCCACCGCAGCGATCTATGCGGTCGCCGCCATCACCGCCGCCTCCGGGATCGTCGTCGTCGTGCGGATGTATGAGACCCACCCCCGTCACGAACGGGTGACGATCCCTGTCGAGGCCGACTTCGAGAGCTGATTCCTCAGGCGCAGACGCCATGCGGAGCCCGGCACCGGTCGAGCTTCGCCACATCTGCCGACGGCCGGCGGGGTGTCGTTTCGTGTAACCACCTGGCTTGTCATTAGGGTGCGCGCATGCCCGAATCGCAGTTTCCCGAGGGGTTCCGCTGGGGTGTTGCCACCGCTGCGCATCAGGTCGAAGGGGGCAACACCAACAACGACTGGTGGGCCTGGGAGCACGACCCGGAATCGCCGTGTGCGGAATCGAGCGGCGACGCGTGCGACCAGTGGAACCGGTACCGCTCCGACATCGAGATGCTGGCGGCTCTCGGCTTCGACAACTACCGGTTCTCCGTCGAGTGGAGCCGCATCGAGCCCGCCGACGGCGAGTTCTCCAAGTCTGCTCTCGACCACTACCGCTCGGTTTGCGCCACCTGCCTGGAGCACGGCATCGAACCAGTGGTCACCTACCACCACTTCACCACGCCGCTGTGGCTGACCCAGCGAGGCGGTTGGCTCAGCGACGACGCGCCCGAGGTGTTCGCGCGCTTCTGCGAACGGGTGACGCAGGCACTCGGCGACCTGACCGGCCGGGTGTGCACCATCAACGAGCCCAACGTCGTTGCCTTCGTCGGCTACATGCTGGGGCTGTTCCCCCCGGGGCACTCCGACATGGACGAGTGCCTGCGGGTCCAGCAGGCCTTCATCGAAGCCCACCGGCGGGCTGTCGACGCCGTCAAGTCGGTAGCCGACCTGCCGGTCGGGCTGACCCTGGCCATGAGCGACTACCAGGCTGTGCCTGCGGATGACCCCCAGGCCATCAACAGCTGCAACGAAGCCCGCCGGCTCATGGAGGACCCCTTCCTCGAAGCGGTCAAGGGCGACGACTTCATGGGCGTGCAGACCTACTCCCGGATGAGGTTCGGGCCCGCCGGCCTGATCGGTCCGGAGGAGGGTGTCGAGGTCGTCGAGTACATGGGCTACGAGTTCTGGCCCGACTCCCTGGAGGCGACCATCCGCCGTGCCTGGGACGTCAGCGACGGTGTACCCCTCATCGTGACCGAGAACGGCCTCTCCCACACCGACGACCGCCGGCGCATCGAGTACGTGGAGCAGGCCCTCCAAGGGGTGTTGCGCTGCATCGCCGACGGTATCGACGTCGGCGGCTACACCTACTGGAGCCTGCTCGACAACTTCGAATGGGCGTTCGGCTACGGACCCCGTTTCGGCCTGGTGGCAGTCGACCGGTCGACCCAGCAGCGCACCCCGAAGGCCAGTGCCCGCTGGCTCGGTGACATCGCCCGGACCAACGCGATCAGGGCCTGACACGCACCGGCGTCGTCGCAGGAACACGGCTTTTCGAGCAGGAGACACCATTCGGTAATAGCGTCTCCAGTCGCTGGGGGTGTCCTGAAGCGAGGGAGAGCGATGCCGAAGTACCTGTACACGGTCAGTTACACCAGCGACGGAGTGAGGGGACTGCTCAAGGAGGGGGGTTCGAGCCGCCGTTCCCTCATCGAGCACTTGGCGAAGGATCTCGGTGGCAAGCTGGAGAGCTTCTACTACGCGTTCGGCAATGACGACGTGTTCGCCATAGTCGATCTGCCTGACGACGAGACTGCCGCGGCGATCGCGTTGACCATCGGGGCCAGCGGCGCGATCGAGGCCAAGACGACCGTTCTGTTGACACCCGAGCAGGTCGACGCGGCGACCGAGAAGTCCATCGCATACCGTCCCCCCGGGGGCTGAGCCGCCGCCGGAGATCTCGGGCACCGCGCGGCGCTCATTCCGACTTCAACCGGGGAATCGCTAAACCGTGGCTTGTCGGTGCCGAAAGGACTGACGATGGCTGACACGCAAGTTCCTCGCGCTGAGCCAGACCATCCCCGCCAGGGGCGGTTCTCGCGCACCTGGTCGATCGCCAAGATCTCCTGGCACGTGATCAAAGATGCGCGCTCCCTGGTGGTGGTCCCCATCCTCTCGGCCATCGCTTGCGCCGTCCTGCTGGCCGCACTGTCGATCCCGCTGCTACCGGCCGCGGGCAGCTCGGACGAGAGCTCGTACCAAGGGCTGGCCATCATCTTGGGCGTCATCGCCTTGTTCGGCACCAGCGTCATCACGATCTTCTTCAGCGCCGCCGTGGTGTCGGGTGCCTACCAGTACTTCAGCGGGGAGCAACCGACCCTGGGAAGCTCGCTCGGTGGGGCCGTGCGACGATTTCCCCGTATCCTCGGCTGGGCGCTGGTCACCACCGTCGTCTCGGCGATCCTGCAGTTCATCGAGCAGAAGCTGGGCTTCATCGGTGACCTGATCGCCGGGATACTGGGCGTGGCCTGGCGGGTGGCCACCTTCCTCGTCGTCCCCGTGCTCGTCATCGAAGACGCCGGGCCCATCAAGTCACTCAAGCGATCCGGTCACCTGCTGCGCCAGACCTGGGGGGAGAACATCATCGGGCAGGTCGGCTTCGGCCTGATCGGTTTGGTTCTCCTGTTGCCCGCCATCCTCGTGGGGGTGGTCGCCGCCGCCACCAACGTGGCTGCAATCGGCATCGCCGGCATCGCCGTGGCCGTCGTGTGGGCGGTGATTGTCATCTCGGTCCTCTCGGCGATGTCCAAGGTGTTCCAGACCGCGCTGTACCTGTATGCGGTGAACGGCTCCGCGCCGGCCGAGTTCGCCGGTACCGACATGGCCCACGCCTTCCGTCCCCGGCTCCGGCGGCGCAGCGCCACGGTTTGACCAGCGGGCACATCGAGCCCGGGCGCCTGCGGCCACCGCGACGTACGCGCCTCTGCTGGGCGGCTCCTGCGGGTGCCAGGAGCGTCCGCCGGTAGGCGGTACTCCGATGTGGCGGTGCCGTGTCGAGCGGCAGGCTCGACCTGTCCCCGCAGCCCCTGAAGCGCCGGTGCGGGTAGCGTCGGGTTCCCGAGGAGCTGGCCCCGGAGGGGAGATGTGGTCCCCTGGGGGCAGGAAGTGGAGGAGCCGCTGTTGTCCGACCACCTGATCGCCCCGCACGGTGGCGAGCTGGTCGATCTCTCAACGAGCGCCGCGCGGGCCGCCGAGCTACGCGAGGCATCACGCGACTGGCCTTCGTGGGATTTGACGCCCCGGCAGCTCGTCGAGCTCGAGCTGCTGGCCGGCGGCGCCTACTCGCCTCTCTGCGGTTACCTGAGCGAGTCGGACTACCTGGCGGTTCGCGACAGGATGCGCCTGGTCGACGGGACCCTGTGGCCGTTGCCGACGTCGCTCGACGTCACCGAGGAGATGGCCGAGGTGCTCGAGCCGGGCATGCGCCTGGCGCTGCGTGACTCCGAGGGTGTGATGTTGGGGTGTCTCGACATCGCAGACATCTACCAACCCGACCTCTTGGCCGAGGCCGATCTGTTGGCCCGACTTCCCGGTGACGGGACATCAGGTCGGCCACCGGCTGCACGCCGTCGGCCGGTCTACCTCGGTGGCGCCATCGAATCCGTGCAGCCGCCCGTCCACTACGACTTCGGTGATCTGCGGCACACACCCGCCGAGCTGCGACGCGAGCTAGCCAAGCTCGGATGGCGCCGCGTCGTGGCCTACCCCACCCACAGCCCCATGCACCGTGTCCATTTCGAGCAGACACTGCGAGCGGTCAAGGAACTGGAGGCCGGCCTCTTGATCCATTCCCTCGTCGGTCCCGAGGAGGACAGCTACATCGATCACTTCACACGGGTCAGGTGTCACCGGGCGATCGTGAAGCGCTATCCACCCGGTACTGCGACGCTCTCGGTTCTCCCGGTTGCCGCCACATCCGGCGGACCACGCGAGCTGCTGTTGAGCGCCCTCGTTCACAGGAACTTCGGCGTCACCGACGTGATGGTCGGTCAGGAGGTCGGAAACCCAGCCGTTGCGAACGAGTCGATCGAAGCTGTCGGGAGTTACATGGACGAAGCCGGTGTTGCGCTGGTGAGCAGTGAGACGCTGGTCTACCTGCCTGACGACGACCGCTTCGTGGCCGGGGAGCAGGCCCCTTTACGTGCCAGGGTCCTGGAGATCGACGAGGTCGAGCTCCGGCAGCGCCTGGTAGAGGGTCGCCGGCTGCCCGCCTGGTTCACGTTCCCGGAGGTAGCCGACATCCTCGAACCGGCGTTCCCGCCCCGGTCGCGCCAGGGGTTCACGGTGTTCTTCACCGGGTTGAGCGGCTCGGGCAAGTCGACCATCGCCAACGCCTTGAAGGTGCGGCTGCTCGAGATGGGGGGGAGGTCGGTCACGCTCCTCGACGGCGACCTGGTGCGCAAGCACCTGTCGTCCGAACTGGGTTTCTCCCGTGAGCACCGCGACCTCAACATCCGCCGTATCGGTTTCGTCGCCTCGGAGATCACCAAGAACGGCGGGGTGGCCATCTGCGCTCCCATCGCCCCCTATGACGCGACCCGCAAGGACGTCCGTAGCATGATCAGCCGCGCCGGCGGTTTCGTCCTCGTTCACGTGGCGACGCCCCTGGACATCTGCGAGCAGCGTGATCGCAAGGGCCTGTATGCCAAGGCTCGCGAAGGTGTCATCAAGGAGTTCACCGGTATCAGCGACCCCTACGAGGAGCCCGCGGACGCCGAGATGGTGATGGACACCAGCGAGACGACGCCCGAGGAGGCAGCCCAAGAGGTGATCCTGCACCTCGAACGGGAGGGCTACCTCGGTTGAGGGGCGCTCAACCGGCGGCCGGTAGGCGGTCCCTCAGCGCTATGGCTCCCTCCACCAGAGCGGCGAAGTCCTCGTCCGCAGCGGCGGACTCGAGGGTCTCGACGGCTTCGTCGATGCCCGACGGGTCGCTCACCGATCCCGAGCCACGGGCCCACAGCGAGGCGATCATCGCAACGGTGTTGGCCGCCGCGCCGGGATCCTCGGCGGTGGCTTCGAGCTCGAGGCGACGACTGAGAGCGCCGATGCGCTGCACATCCTCGGGGTCACCGTGGGTCATCATCACGTCGACGACGCCAAGTTCGAGTGCGACCGCCGCCTCGGCCGCGGCTTCGGGGTCGTGGTCCGTCGTCGCCGTGTCGAGCGCCGTGAGCGCTTGGTCGACGGCTGACACGAAGGCCTCGGGCAACACCGACCTGCTACCCGGGTCGTAGGTCTCCCAGTCCGACTGCAGGTCGGCGAACGCCGCGGTGAGGGCCTCCCAGTCCTCGCCGACTGCCTGGTCGTAGGCTTCTGCGGCGCCCTGCTGGAGGTCGCGCAGCTCGGGCGGCACCGGTTCGGCCTGGGCGTCGTTGGGCAGGGCGAAGACGACCTTGACGTCCTCGGTCCCGGGCACGATGGCGTGGAACTCGCCGTAGCCGGGCGCCCAGTACTTCTCCTCGATCGTCCCCTCGACGGTCTCCTGGACCAGCATGGCGCCCTCGATGGGACCCGAGGGCCCCTCGACGGTCTCGCTGGTCGAGACGACGAGGTCCTCCTCGTAGACCAGATCGGGGATGTTCTCCGGGTGATAGATGTCCCCCACTCGGGGGTCGGCCGGCATGATCATGCCGGGAGGGCCGTCCTCGCCGGCGATCCAGGTGCCGTCCATGTTGGCGACCACGCCGGCCTCGTAGTTGAACACGTCCTCACCGAAGTACCACACGTTGCCTGCATCGTCCTGGGCGAACCAGTCGTAGGCGACCTCGGTCAGCTGGCCGTCGATCAACCCGATGAATTGAGATACGACGGTTTCAGTCGAGGAGTCCGCCCACTCGATCGTCTTGACGTCGGGGGTGAGCGCCACCTCGACACGCAGCGGCTCGCCCTCGTCCTCGCCCAGCATCACCGCATAGGTCACCTCCGATACCGGGTAGAGGCTGTTGGTGACCTGGGTCGGGTTCGTGAAGTCGCCGGGGTTGATGTCGACGTCGTCGATCACCCGTCCGTCCACCGAGGTGGACGTGGTCGACCCCGACTGCTGCTCGCTGGTGTCGGTTGTCGAGGTGTCGTCGCCACTGCAGGCCGCAGCGACGAGCAGGATGGTGGTTGTCACGATCAGCAGTCGTGTCTTCATGGGTGCCCCTTCATCGTTGGTGTCGGCGGGTTCGGGTTGCCGACCTCTGGGTACGAAGCTCACCATCCCCCTGCTGAACTGCGGCTGAACGTTCAGCAACCGTTCAGCTTCGCTCGGCGAGCCTGGGGTGCGGGACAGTTCGGTGCCGGAGGGACAGCCTTCCCGTTTGCCGGGGCTAGCTTCAGGATTCGTTCAGTCTGCGTTCAGCTGGGGCCGATCACAATCGAGGAGTGAAGGAACGGCGACAGGACAGCCATGAGGGTTCTGGTAGTAGAGGATGACAAGCGGGTCGCCTCAGCGGTACGGCGCGGCCTGGAAGCAGAGGGGTTCGCTGTCGACGTTGCCCTCGATGGGGTGGACGGGCTGCATCTCGCGCGGGAGAACAACTACGACTCGATCGTGCTCGACATCATGCTTCCGGGCATCAACGGCTATCGGCTCTGCGCCCAGCTGCGGGAGGAAGGGGACTGGACGCCGATCCTGATGCTCACCGCCAAGGATGGCGAGCTCGACGAGGCCGAGGCGCTCGACACCGGAGCAGATGACTTCCTCACCAAGCCGTTCAGCTTCGTGGTCCTCGTCGCGCGGCTGCGGGCGCTGCTGCGCCGGGGGGCCAGGTCGGCGCCCGCTCCGGTGGAGGCCGGTGACCTGCACCTCGACCCGGCCGCCCACCGCTGCGGCCGCGGCGAGATCGACATCGAGCTGACCGCTCGGGAGTTCGCGGTGCTCGAGTTCCTGGTCCGTCGCCGGGGCGAGGTCGTCGCCAAGTCCGAGATCCTCGAGAACGTATGGGACTTCGACTTCGACGGAGACCCGAACATCGTCGAGGTCTACATCCGTCGCCTGCGCAAGAAGATCGACGAGCCCTTCGCCCGCGAGGCGATCACCACGATCCGCGGTGCCGGGTACAGGCTCGCCGCCGACGGCGGCTGAGGCTCGGCCATGCCCCGGCTCGATCACCTCGGAGGTGTGAGGGTCCGGACCACCCTTGCCGCGACGCTGATCGTGGCGCTCGTGTTCGCGGTGGGCGGCCTCGCGTTGGTGCGCCTGCAACGGAGCCTGCTCGTCTCCAACCTCGATGACACGCTCATCACCCGCGCCGAGGACATCGCCCTGCTCGTGGAGGCCGGTTCGGATCTGGAGAGCCTGGGCACCCCGAGCCGGGAGGAGGCGCTGGCTCAGGTAGTGGGCCCTGACGGGTCGGTGGTGGCCTCCTCGGAGAACGTGACCGGTCAGCCTCCCGTCACCGGGAGGGAAGCAGCCGGGATCACAACCGTTGACAGCTTGCCCATAGAGGACGACCCGTTTCGCCTTCTGGTCGAGACAGCCGCCGGCTCCGACGGTCCTTACAGGATCATCATCGCAGGCGGCCTCGACCCGATAGAAGAGAGCCTCGACGCGCTCAGCAGGAGCCTGCTGCTGATCGCCCCCATCCTTCTCGTCGTCGTGGCCGGGGTGACCTGGCTGATCGTCGGTCGGGCTCTTCGGCCGGTCGAATCCATCCGTGCGGAGGTGGCTGCCATCAGCGGGCAGCGCCTCGACCGGCGCGTCCCCGAACCGTCGTCGGGCGACGAGATCGGCAGGCTCGCCCGGACCATGAACCTGATGCTCGACCGGCTCCAGGCAGCCTGGGCCCGGCAGGATCGCTTCGTTGCCGATGCCTCACACGAGCTGCGGAGCCCGCTCACGAGCATCCGTTCACAGCTCGAGGTCGATCTCGCCCACCCCACCTCGGCAGACTGGCAGGACACCCATGCCGAGGTGCTCGAGGAGGTCGACAACCTCCAGCAACTCGTGGACGACCTGCTGTTCCTCGCCCGCACGGATGCCGGTGTCCGATCCCGTAGCGAGCCGGTGGACCTCGATGACATCGTCCTGCGTGAAGCCGAGCGGATCAGGCTTCAGACCGATCTGGATGTCGTGACCAGGGCGGTCTCGGCCGGGCAGGTCGCCGGCGACCGGTACCAGCTCCAGCGTCTGGTGCGGAACCTGATGGAGAACGCCGCCCATCACGGGGAGACGAAGGTGGAGATCGGGCTGCGGGAGGCCGAGGACGGCGCCGAACTGACGGTGTCCGACGACGGGCCCGGGATTCCGGTTGAGGCGAGGGAGGCGATCTTCGAGCGCTTCGTGACCCTCGACGACGCCCGGACGCGAGGCGGCGTCGGAACCGGTCTCGGGCTGGCGATCGTCCACGAGATCGTCGCGCAGCACGGCGGGGCGATCAGCGTCGTTGGGGACCCAGGGCACGGAACGGTGTTCACGGTTCGCTTCCCGCCATGCATCACGACCAATTCCGTGCGTACAACGTGAATCGCAGCAGCCGGAGGTAGCCCACCTTCTCGTAGACGGGCTGGCCGTCATCGCTGGCGATCAGAACCGCTGGGGCATCAGGGTCCGCAACCGTCGCAACCCAGGTGAGCGCCGCTCCGAGGCGATCGTCGGTTCACGGCGATCGCTGCAGGAGGACGACCGGGATGTCGCGGGCGGCCTCGGCCTCGTAGGTCCGCCAGTGCCTGTTGTAATCGAGCGCCAGTTGCAGCAGCTCGCGCCCTTCCTCGCCGCCGGCGCGACGGGCGACGACCGGGATGGCCCTGCCACTCACATACACCGTCGCGGCCGGCTCCGCATCCAGGTTGTAGAGCCACGCTGGGGCCTGCTCGGAGCCGAAGTTGGAGGCGAGAACGACGAAGTCCCTCCCGGCGGGCATGTACACGAGAGTCACGCGGCGCTCCCTTCCGGTCCGACGTCCGGTCGTGACCAGCACCAGGACCCGCAGCTTCGGTGTCAACAGGCGAGGTCGCCCGTTCGTCCGCACGAGAACCCTGTTGTGCCAATGCGCGAACGAGCGGGAGAACCGAATGCGGCGCGATCCGTGGCTCATCGGTGCGGCTGCATCGGCTCGAGCAGGACCTTCACCGAGCGGGTCCGCTTACGTCGGGCGATGGTGAGCACTGCTTTGCGCCAGTCCTCGAGGGCGAACCGGTGGGTGATCATGGCCGTCACGTCGAAACCGTCCCGGACGAGGTCGAAGTAGTGGTCGAAGGCGTGCTTGCGTTGGTCGCCGAGCAGTTCCACCC
This sequence comes from Acidobacteriota bacterium, assembly GCA_003577145.1. GTDB lineage: Bacteria > Actinomycetota > Acidimicrobiia > Acidimicrobiales > Microtrichaceae > ATN2. The sequence goes on from QEUP01000002.1 coordinate 52,618, forward strand.
CGAAGGCGTTGGAGCCGATGACGTTGATCTCCTTGAAGTAGAGAGGGGTCCACTCGAACCGCTTGGGCGGTTCGACGCCGGAGATCACGACACTCCCGCGGGTGTTGACGATTCGCAGCGAGGTCTCGACGGTCTGCGGGCTGCCAACCGTGTCGTAGATGACACCGGGCCCGTCCTGGAGCCAGGTCTTGCGGCTCCAGGGGACCAGCGGGGTGGCACCCGTGCGTGACACCACCCCCGCAACCAGTGCTTCCGGGTCAGGCTTGAACACCGCATCGGCGCCGCAGTCCTCGGCGAGGAGGGCAGCATGGTCGTACTTGCTGACCGCCCAGACCTCCAGGTCCGGGTGCAGGTGACGGAGGAGGGCGATCGCGCTCAGCCCCAGCGCGCCGCAGCCGTACACCAGGGCCGGCAACCCTGGTTCGGGCGGGTTGCGAAGCAGCGAGTGCAGCGAGACGCTGACAGGATCGGCCAGGACGGCTTGTTCGATCGTGACGCCCTCAGGGATGCGGTGGAGTTGGCGTCGGTGAGCGTAGAACCTCTCGCCATGGGTGCCGGGCGCTGCGGCGCAGTTCCCGAGATGCACCGACGGGGGTAGGGCCCCTCGCCCGAAGTTGCGGCACTCTGCATATTGGCCCTGCTCACAGGCGGGACACAGCGGCGTGATCTGCCTCGGTTCACACCACAGCCAGGGGTTCAGGACGACCAGTTCGCCGGTGTCGAGTCGGCGGGCGACGGCTTCGTGGCCGAGGACGTGAGGGAACGAGATCAGAGCCGTCATGGGGTTGTCGCGGGCGCCGTTGAGGAAGATCTGCTTGGAGTCCGACCCGCAGATCCCGGTGAGGACCGTCTCGCACTCCACCCAGTCGGACCCGGGTGCCACCGGCTCGGCGATCGACTCGACCCCGACAGGGGCCCAACGGGAGACGAACGCCGCAGGCGTCAGCGCACCGGCGATCTTGGCGAACGCCTGGCGGGGACGGGAGTTCCGGAAGATGACCGACCTCATGCCAGCTCCTCGCTGTTCCTCTCAGCCTGTACCCATGCGGCCATCCCGGCGATGAACCCCTCGACGTCGTTGGCCTTCTCCTTGGCCAGGTCCTCGAAGTAGTCCGGGATGTAGGTGGTCAGCCTCCCGGTGTCGAGAGCACCGAGAACCGCTCTGGCCGCTTCGTCCACCGGGATCGGGTCGACTGGGTTGGCGAGGTCATCGTTGTCGGGCAGGTCGAACAGCCCGGTCTCGACGACGCCGGGGTGTATCAGGTGAACGCCGACGCCGGTTGCCCACAGGTCCACCGCGGCCGTCTCGGTGAACACGGTCAGAGCTGCCTTGGATGCGTTGTAGGCGGCCTCGCCCGGGGAGCTCAGTACAGCCGCGACCGACGAGACGTTGATGATGTGACCCTGGCGTCGCCTCAACATGCCGGGAAGCAGTGCCAGGCTGAGTCGCACCGGGGCGCGGTAGTTCACCAGCATCACCTGGTCCACTTCATCGGCGGTGAGGGCGGTGACGAGGCGCCGCTTCGGGATCCCGGCGTTGTTGACGAGCACGTCAATGCGCCCGAAGGCCTCCTCTGCCTCGGACGCCAAGCGATCGACCTGTTCGGGATCGGCCAGGTCGACGACCCACATCCGGGAGTCGGGCGCGCCGCCCCGGCATTCCTCGAGTACTCGAGCGAGTCTCGCTCCGCGGCGGGCGCAGATCCCGACGGTCGCGCCGCGGCGCGCGGCCTCGGTCGCCACCGCGGCCCCTATTCCAGAGGACGCTCCGGTCACCAGTACGACACGTTGCGTCAGGTCGAACGGCACAACCTCCTCCGTCGCGTGTCCGTCAGGCGATGATTTCGTGGTGGTCCGTGAACCAGATCAGGCTGCGCTGGTGGTCGATGAAGTTCTTCTCGTCCTCCAGCAGTTCATCGCTGGCGGCCAACGCCTCGGGCTGGGCGCCGTTGGCGGCCATGTCGTCGAGGCTGTCGAAGCTGATGACGGCAACCCCGTCGAAATCCTCATGGTTGCATCCACGGGAGTCCTGCACGATCGCCTCGAGTCCCGTCTCGTTGGCGTGGTGCTGTACGTAGCGTCGTATCCCCAGCTTCGGGGCGTGTTGTCTCACCAGGGGGCCGTGGGTGTTGCGCCAGTAATCGTGGAACTCCTCCGGGGAGATGTCCTCTCTTCGTCGAATGCACATGATGACGTCGATCATCGCTCCACTCCTTCCAGCACCCGCCGATGGGCGGCGCTGCGATGTGAGATCCCGGTCACAGGATGCCCAGGGTCAGCAGGTTGGTCGCCCGGTCCATGTCGCCTTCGAAGGCGAGCTTGCCGGTGACGAAGGCCTGGTCGCCGGTGAGGTCCCCGTTGGCCAGCCTGACGTAGTCGGCCCTCGACATCCGCACCGTACAGGTCGCGTCACCCAACTCACCGTCCGGCTGGGTGATCTCGAGCGTCCCGTCGGCGATGTCGAGGGCCCAGATCTCCTCGCCGTCGAGCACGATCTGGACGACCATCTCCATGCCCGCTGCCTTCGCCGGGTCGAACCTGGCAGGCAGGATCTCCTCGAAGAACTGGCTGGGCTCCTCGATGCGGGGTCCCGAGCCGGCGAGCGTCTCCCCGGGCATCAACTCGGCCTCCATGTCTTCGATCGCCTGGGCCAGGATGTCCACGACCCGGTCGACGGTCCCGGTGTCGATGCCGAGCGGCGGTGCCAGCCCGACTGTCTCGATGCCCAGGGAGCGGCAGTAGAGGCCGAGCTGCCAGGCGCGGTCGGTGACGAAGCCGGCAGCCGAATGGGGCAGGGGGAAGCCGCGCTTGGTCGACTTGTCGGTCACCAGCTCGACGGCTTGCATCAGGCCCACTCCTCGAACGTCGCCGACCGAGTCGAAACGACGCAGCTCCTCCATCCGGCGGCGCAGGTGGGCACCGACGTGATCGGCGTTCCCCGGCAGGTCCTCGCGCTCGATGATCGAGATGTTGGCGATGGCGGCGGCGCAGCAGGTGGGATGACCCATGTAGGTGAAGCCGTGGCTGAACGGCATGTGCTCGGGCAACCTCTCGGTGATCACCGACCAGATGTCTTCGGAGACCACCGCCGCCCCCAACGGAAGGTAGCCACTGGTGAGGCCCTTGGCGAGGGTCACCATATCGGGCCGGAAGCGATACCGCTCGAAGCCGAACATCGTGCCGGTGCGACCGAACCCGGTGACGACCTCGTCGGCGATGAGCAAGATGCCGTGCCGGTCGCAGATCTCACGGACCCTGGTGAAGTAACCCTCCGGAGGAGGGATGATCCCGCCCGCCCCGATCACGGGCTCGGCTATGAAGGCCGCCACACGAGCAGGTCCCACCTCCTCGACGAGGGCTTCGAGCCGGTTGGCGCAGGCCAGCTCACACGACGGGTACTCGAGGTCGAGCTCGCAGCGGTAGCAGTAGGGGGCCGCCACCTGCGCGAACCCCTCTGGCTCGGGCTCGAAGTTCCAATGCATGGGCCTGATCCCCGTGGCGGCCATCGTGGCGATCGTCAGCCCGTGGTAACCGTGGGTCCGGGAGACGATCAGGTCGCGATCCCGCTCGCCCCGCAGGTGCCAGTACATCCGCACGACCTTGAACAACGTCTCGTTCGCTTCGGAGCCTCCGGCTGCGAACATCACCCGTTTGAGGCCGTGCTCGGGGGGGAACATGGACGCCAGCTTCTCGGCGAGCTCGATCGGCGGCGGTGTCGACAGTCCGTGGAACGTCGTGTGGTACTCGAGGCGCTCCATCTGGTCACGGACGGCCGCGATGATCTCGGACCGACCGTGCCCCACCGCCACGCACCACAGACCCGCGAAACCGTCGATGAGGCGGTTGCCGTCGCCGTCGGTGATCCACCAGCCGTCGCCCTCGGTGACCACCCGAGGCCCGCCTCGGGCGGCCAGGTCCCGCGGTTCGGTCACTGGGTGGATGAGGTGCGCCAGATCTCGTCTGGCAAGGGTTTCGCGTCGGTCCACGGTGACTCCCCCGGTGGTGACCCAGCGGGTCATACGATTCGTATGCTAAACATACTCAGAGTACGAAACCCTGGCCAGCAGAGCCGAGGCCGGCCATCAGGATCGGGGCCGGCAGCAGACTTGAAGCGACGGCCGGCACAGCGTTGGTTGCGCCGATGGAGGTGCGGCAGTGGCCAAACGTGAACCCGTGGTGTCCGACACCAAGCAGCGGATCCTCGACGCTGCCCTCGCCGTGTTCGGCGAGCGCGGATATCGCGGTGCATCCGTCGACGAGGTCGCAGCTGCTGCGGGGGTGACCAAAGGTGCGGTCTACTACTGGTTCGAGGACAAGGAGGACCTTGCGCGGGACCTCCAGCACCTGCTCTGGCAGCGGCTGGCCGAGACCGCCCTGGACGTATACGACCCGCAGCAGCCGGCGCTGCAGAACCTAACGACCTGCTTCGAAGCGTTCCTCGAGGCCGTCCGCGAGGTACCCGCAGCGAGGGGTTTCCTGCGAGAGGCCTGGTTCTCGCCGGAGCTCGATGCGGCCGGTCGGGCTGATCACGAGGCCTGGCTGGAGGTGGTGAGGACTCTCCTGCAGGACGGGATCTCGCGAGGCGAGTTGGTTGTCGTGGATGTGGAGGCCGCGGCCCGCATCCTTGCCGGTGCCCTGATGGAGGCCACGTTGCACGTGCTCGGATCCGGTGACATAGCGTCCACCCTCGACGTCATCGGCCGCATCCTCGAGGCCTTTGCCGCCGCGCCGGCGCCGTCGGCATGAGCGCCTCACAGACCCGATCCGGGCGTCTCGTGCTCACCGGTGGCCGGGTACGCTCCATGGACCCGACCCTGCCCCGGGCCGAGGTGGTCGTGCTCGAAGGCGACCGGATCCTCGATGTCGGCCCCTCCGCCCTCGCTGAGGTCCACCACGACGCCGAACGTCGCGATCTCGCCGGCCATGCGCTCGTTCCCGGGTTCATCGACGCTCACTGCCACCTCTCCATCGCCGCCCTTCACCCTGTGTGGGGCGACTGCTCGGCGGTGCGGGCACCGAGCGAGCTGGCGAAGGTGCTGCACCGCATGTCACAGGAGGATCCCGAGGCGGAGTGGCTTCGCGTGTGCGGCTGGGACGAGACGACCACGGGGCTCACCCTCGACCGGCACGATCTGGACGAGATGACCGGTGACCGGCCGGCGATCGTCGTCCACATGACCTATCACCAAGGGGTCGTGAACTCGGCTGGTCTCGATCGGTTGGGCATCGGGCGGGCGTCGGCTGCGCGAGACGACCTCATAGTCACCGATGAGACGGGTGAGCCGACCGGGCTGCTGATCGAGAGAGCGTTCGGTCTTGCCCACACCGCTTCGATGGCTCCGTTCACCGATCCGGACCGCTGGACTGCACTGGTTGCTGCGCGGGCACGACTGCTGCAGCGCCATGGGATCACCGCGGTCCACGATGCCGCCTGCGACCCGGCTGCCGAGGCCATGTACGCCCTGATGGCTCGTGAGGACCTCCTGCCGGTGTCGGTGCTGGTCCTGCCGCATCCGGCGCCATTCCTGACCCACGGGTTCGGCGCGCGTCTCGACGGCCCCACCACCGGCGAGGGAGACGAGTGGCTCGGGGTGGGCCCCCTGAAGCTCTTCGCCGACGGTGGCGCGGCGCCGGCTGTGGACGTGCACTTCGGCGGGGAGCACGTGGCCTTCGGCTATCGCCAACCCGATCTGTTGCCACGCTTGGTGGAAGCCGTAGACCGCGGCTTCAGGGTCGCTGTCCATGCGATGGGCAACGCCGGCATCGGCGATGCGCTCGAGGCATTCCGTGCTGCGGAGCGACGCAACCCCGATGACGACCATCGTTTCCGGCTGGAGCACGCAGGGCTGGCCGGACCGGCGCTGGCCACCGAGATTGCCGAGCTCGGAGCGGTGGGCGTCATCCAGCCCGGCTTCGTCGATCACGTGGGCGAGCAGACCGGCGATTTCCAGCCCGACGACGCCACCTGGCTGCCCTTCGCCACGCTTGCGGAGGCCGGTGTTCGCCTTGCCGGGTCCTCCGACGATCCGTGCTCGTACGTGGCACCGCTGCGCAGCGCGCGCTTCGGGTTGGAGCGGCGCACCCGCACCGGGGTGTCGTTCGCGCCGGAGCAATCGCTGCCGCTGGATACCTGGCTGGAGGCCTACACGAGCGGAGCGGCCCACGCCGGGGGCCAAGAGGCGGCGCGGGGAACCATCACCCCCGGCAAGCGAGCCGACCTCGTGGTCCTCGACGTGGGCGGTGACTGGCCCGAGGTCGTCGAGACCTGGGTTGCCGGCGAACTGGTCTACGAGCGCGCAACCTCAGGTGCCTGGTCGTCTCCCGCCTGACCCTCGCCAACGGAGCCGAACACCCCGCGATCGATCTCCTCGAGCACTCCCAGGAGCGGGCTCGGATCGACGGTGATCGGGCCCTGATACGGAGCGGTGACGGCTACCACGAGCGCCAGGTCCAAGGCGACGATGACCACCAGCCCGCTGATGGCCGCCGCGATCCAGGCCTGGTGGTGCAGGGCGAGCAGGATGGCGTCGAGGCAGACGAACACCCCGCTCGACAGCACCAGCAGGAGCAGCGCGGGTGGGATGTTCCGCGCCGCCAGCGAGAGCCGGTCCCTCCGGTAGCCGGCGAGCTCGTCGGTGGCGTCGAGGAGGTCGGCGGCCAGCGGGGGTGCCACGTCCGGGCCCGCAGACACAGACCTGCGGGCCTGTTTCCCCAGCGAAGCAAGGGCGTTTCGCGCGGTCTTGCTCCCGAATCCGCGTTCGAGGCCGGGCCACTCCTCGGCGATGACGAGCCGCAGGTAGGAGCGGAGGCTGTCGCGAAGCGCCAGACCGTCGAGCCCCGGCGTGTCGGCTATCCAAGCCAGGCGGGCGGCAGCATCAGCCTCGTGGTCGAGGGACTGCTGGGCATCTCGCAGCTGGTTCCACTCGGTGTTGATGGCGAACGCGGTGAGGAAGGCGAAGAGCCCGCCGAGGACCGGCATGAGCGGTGCCGCCAGCGTGGCGATCTGCTCCTCGCCCTCCCGGCTGATCACCGCGTCCAACACGAACGTGCCGGCCAGCGACCCGGTCAGGAAGCACACCAAGAAGCCGACGAACAGATTGGTGCTGGGCTGCCGGGTGAGGAAGCGCACCGCCCGGTCCGGCCAGGACTCGGGCCGTCGGAGTGGATCTCGCTCGGTCACGCCCAAACCGTAGGCCGACGAGAAGCCCTGTTCGGTCATCCCGACGCCGGCGTCTCCGGCGGAGAAGACGGCACATCCGGTGAACCGCGAACCAGTCAGCCGGTGCTCTCGAGCGCGCCTCGAGCCGTCCCGCCGCCTCCCTCTCCGGGCCGGGCGGAGCGGGCCGCCGCGACGAATGCGCGGTGGTCCTCTTCGTTCTGGTCGGCGTAGGTCGCGGAGAACTCCGTGACGGCCCGATCGAAGACGTCGCTGGATCCCAGGTATGCGGAGATGGCAACCGGGTCGCCCGAGCGGGCGTGGGCGCGAGCCAGAGCCCACCCGCAGATGCGAGCGTAGGCCGACATCTGCGGCGCCGACATCGACTCGACCGGGGCCGCCCCCTTCATGTCTCGCAACTGCCGCCAGTAGTAGTCACGCCCCTGGGGCCCCCTGATCCAACCCAGGAAGATGTCACTGCTGGTTTGCATGAGGCGCTGCCCTTCGACGACACGCTGCCCGTGATTGGGGTAGGGGCTCGCCTCGGTGTGGTCCTCCAGCACGGAGCGGCTGGCCTCCTTGATCTGGAGGAACAGCGGATCTTCGGAGTCGCGGCCTTCGAGCAGGACTATGAAGCAGCGAGTTCCGACGCTTCCGACTCCTACGACCTTGAGCGCGGCATCCACGATACGGAAACGCCTTAGGAGCACCTTCCTGTCGTCCTGGAGAGACTCGAGGTAGGAGTCGAAGCTCTCGCGGACCAGGTTGTCCACCTCGCTCGGGTCGAGAAGCTCGGACAGGTCGCGGAGCGGGACGAGCAGCGGTGGGTTGCTGACGATCCGGTGCTTGCCGTCGATCATCACCGTCAGCTTGGCGAGCGCCTGGAGGTTGTCGTGTCGCCTGGCCTTGGCGAGTGTGTGCTCGATCAGGTGCCGGACATCTGGCCGGGGAGTTTCGTCGAGGAGGGTCACCGGGTCCATGTGCGAGTGCCAGACCTCCAGGGTCGTCATCTTGGCGAAGGCGCTCATGGCCCTGCGGTATCCGTGGACCACACCACTGGTCGCCTCGCTGCACTCGGTGCTGTCATGACCGTTGCCGCGTGCTGCCACCGTGAAGCTCGCAGCCAGACGTTTGACGTCCCATTCCCATGGCGCTTCGGCGGTCTCGTCGAAGTCGTTGAGGTCGAACACCTGGGCACGTTCGGGTGAGGCGTACAGGCCGAGGTTGAGCAGGTGTGCGTCCCCGCAAGCCTGAACGTTCAGGCCCGAGACGGGCGTGTCGGCCAGATCGGCAGCCATGAGCTTGGCGGCCCCGCGGTAGAAGGTGAACGGCGTAGCGGCCATCCGGTCGTGGCGAACGCCCCTGAGCCGGGGCAACCGATCGGCGTCCTGGCTGAGCACGGTCGCTACCGGATCACGTCCGCTGCCTGGGCGCCAAGCGGCGTGGCTCGACCGTGGTACTGCGCGGCGGGCCTCCTTGCCGATGTGGCGGCGCTCGTCCAGCGACGAGTGGACGTCTGTCGTGTTCACGATCGTCTATTCGACCACAGCCGCGCCGCCATGAGACCTCCTCACCGGCGGTGGGTCACGGCCGCGATCAGTTGGTGTTACAGGCGCTCTGGAGCGAAGGTGGGAAGTCGCTGCAGTCGTCGTTCTCGACCCAGGCGCCTCCCTGCGCCTCGTAGCGAAGGGTCTCGTCGTAGTCGGGGGTGCTGGCTGCCACGACCGCGAAGCCGTCTTCACACTGCACGCTCTCGACTGTCACGCCCTCGCCGACGATGCTCTGGAACTCCTGCTCGGTGCACGCTGGGGTACCGCCACCGCCGGTGGTGGACGTCGAGGAGCCGCCTCCACCTCCGGACAACGCCCTTTCCATGGCGGCTTCGGTGTTGGGTCCCCACTTGCCGTCAGCGGTGAGGCCCTCGGCCTCCTGGAAGGCGATCAGCGCCGATTCGGTCTCGTCGCCGCACTCGCCGTCGATCTCGCCGTCGTAGTAGCCGAGCGTCTCGAGGTCCTGCTGGATCGTCTCGACCGTGTCTTTCGACAAGTCGCCGCATTCCTGGAGGTCCTCGACGGTCGAGGACGTAGTCGATTCCTCGGTTGTCGAGGTTGTGGTCTCCTCGGTGGTCGTCGTGGTCGGCGACGAGTCGTCGCTGCTGCAAGCTGCCGCGAGCAGTACTGCGAACAGCATTACGGCCGATGAGCGGACGATACGAGAGGTCATGGCAGTCTCCTGAGCTCCGGGTCAGGGCGGGACATTACCCGACTGCGCTCACACGTGACGTCTGCACCTCACCGACGGGTGTTCAGCCGTGCTGCCAGATGCGGTGCTGGAGCTTGCGCTGTCCCTCGAGCCCGATCTGATCGAGGGCGGCGATCTCGGGGCCGTCGAGCTGCCAGCCGAGTGCACCGGCGTTCTCGGTTGCCTGCTCGGCGTTCTTGGCACCTGGTATAGGCACCGCGCCCTTGGCGATGATCCAGTTGAGTGCCACCTGCGAGGGTGTGCGGCCGTGCTCCTCGCCTATGCGTTGCAGTTCACCCACGATCCGATCCACCTGCTCCATGGGGTGCCCGGAGAAGTTGCGTTTGCCGGGCGGCGGGTTGGAGACCGAGTACTTGCCCGTCAACCGGCCCTGTCCGATCGGCGAATAGGCGAGGGGGACGACTCCCAGCCGGCGGCAGGCCGCTAGCAGGCCGGTCGACTCCGGTCGGCGCCGCAGCAGCGAGTACTCGATCTGGTTCGACGCGAGCGCCATCCCTCGGGCGGCAAGCTCCGAGTGAATGGCCCCCATCTCCCGATTCGAGTAGTTGGAGACGCCAGCAGCTCGGATGAGCCCCTCCTGGTGAGCCGCGGCGAGCGCGTCGGCCATGGCGGCGTGAGAGCGCAGGCTGATGGGGCCGTGGATCTGGTAGAGGTCGATCGTCTCGACTCCCAGCCGGTCCCGTGACGCTCTGGCAGCGGACAGCAGGGCTGTCCTCACGTTGAGCTTCCATGGCGAAGGCATGAACTTGGTGGCGATCACGAGCTGGTGGCGTCGCGTGGGATCCTCGGCTATGAGCCGGCCGATGATCCGCTCGCTGCGGCCGCCGCCGTAGACCTCTGCGGTGTCGAAGAGGCTTATTCCGGCGTCGAGGGACACCTCCCACGCGTCCCTGATGGTGTCCTCGGTGAAATCGGCGTCGTAGCCGCCCATGCCCCACGTGGCCTTGTCCCCCCATGCCCAGGTACCCACACCCAACCGGATGCTGGGCGTGGGGCAGCCGGCGAAGGTGATCTGGTCCTCGCTCATGGGCACTCGACGCTACTACCCCCGATTTGGGATCGTTGGAGCGCGCCAGGCGAGGCCTTTCGATCCCGGAGCCTGTACTTTCGGGACCGACGAGACCGACGAGACCGACAACCGCGGAGGATGCCATGTCCACTCAGCCAGATGTCGCTTGGCAGCAGTCCCGGGCGGATTCCGAGCCGATGCTTTCCGAACGTATCGATCCCGCCATGCTGGAGCGGCTGGCGAGCCGGGTCACGCTGGCCGATCCGGACCGCGCTGGCACCACTGTGCACACGCCGCTGACCGACGCGGTGATCGGCCGTGTTCCCGACGGGCAGCCCGATGACGTCATCGAGGCGGTACGGCGCGCCCGCGCGGCGCAGCAGGACTGGGCGCAGCGCAGCTTCGGTGACCGGGGAGCGGTCCTGGTGCGCTTCCATGACCTCGTGCTCGAGCGCCAGGACGAGGTGCTCGACTTGATCCAGCTCGAGTCGGGCAAGGCCCGGGCGCACGCATTCGAGGAGGTAGCAGACGCGGCGATCGTGGCGCGCTACTACGCGCACCACTCCGAGAAGCACCTCCGTCCTCGACGGCGCCAGGGTGCGCTCCCGCTGCTCACGACCACCACCGAATATCGCCACCCCAAGGGTGTGGTCGGCTTCATCGCGCCTTGGAACTACCCACTGAGCATGTCGATCACCGACGCTCTCCCGGCGCTGATGGCCGGCAACGGAGTGGTGCTCAAGCCTGATGCCATGACCCCCTTCACCGCCCTGTGGGCCGTCGAGCTGTTGACCGAGGCGGGGCTACCCCGGGAGCTGTTCGGCGTGGTGAGCGGTCGCGGCACGGTCATCGGCACACCGATGATCGAGAACGTCGATTTCATCTGCTTCACCGGGAGCACCCGCACGGGTCGCATCATCGGCAGTCAGGCGGGTGAGCAGCTGATCGCCTGCTCGTTGGAGCTGGGCGGAAAGAACCCCATGATCGTCCTCGACGACGCAGATCTCGACGCGGCTGCTGACGGAGCGGTTCGCGGCTGCTTCGCCAGCGCCGGCCAGCTCTGCATCTCGATCGAGCGGCTCTTCGTCCAAGCCGGTGCCTTCGACGGTTTCGTCGAGCGCTTCGTCGAGCGGGTGGGACGCATACGGCTGGGTGCAGGCCTCGACTGGGAGGCTGACATGGGCTCGCTCGTGTCAGCCGAGCAGTTCGCCACCGTCTCCAAGCACGTCGACGATGCGATGGACAAAGGAGCCACAGTCCTGGCGGGCGGTAGGGCCCGGCCCGATGTCGGCCCCCACTTCTACGAGCCCACCGTGCTCGCCGGCGTCACCGAGGACATGACCGTCTACCGCGAGGAGACATTCGGACCGGTGGTGTCGGTGTACGGCTTCGAGGACATCGATGAGGTGATCGGTCGCGCCAACGCCAGCCCTTACGGGCTCAACGGCAGCATCTGGACCGGCAACACCGCGCGGGGCCGTGAGATTGCGACCAGGCTCCAGGTCGGAACCGTGAACGTCAACGAGGCATATGCCGCTTCGTATGCCTCGGTCGACGCTCCCATGGGCGGCTTCAAGGACTCGGGCCTCGGCCGCCGCCACGGCGCCGAGGGCATACGCAAGTACACCGAGCCCCAGACGGTGTCGGTGCAGCGCCTCATGCCCATCGCCGCTCCGGACGGTCTGGGCGAGCGGCGCTACGCCTCGGTCATGACCAAGGCACTCGGCGTCTTGCGTCGCCTCCCCGGCGTTCGCTGAGCACCTGAGTCAACTGGATTTGTGAACCGAAATGGCCCCTATAGGGGCCATTTGCGTTCACAGAACCTGCTTGATGAGGTCCAAGGCGTCGCAGGACGCGTCGAGGGTGGCGAGGTGACCGTCCCCGGGGCGGAAGTGGAGTGTGCCGTTCTTCGCCAGTCCAGCCATGTGCTCGCCGTGCTCGAGCGGCACGAAGAAGTCCGCGTCGCCGTGCCAGAAGAACAGGGGCACTTCGATGTCGGCGATGTCGAAACCCCAGTCGCGGGTGAACAGCACCGCGTCGTACACCAGGCCCTTCAACTGGTGGTGCGCGGCGTTGAGGAGGTCATCCATGAACATGGCGCGCATCTCGGGCCGGGCGAGCATCTCGCGATCCGACCGCGGTCCGAACCTGACGTAGAGGTCGAACACCGGATGTGCGAGCGGCGCCAAGATGTTGCGCACGGTACAGCTGAAGGCTCGAGCCATCGGCTCACGCACGAGGGTCAGGGCCGGCCCGAATGGCTTGGCGAACCTCACTATCCCACCTGCCGGCGCGTCGGCCCCTTGGCTGGGTGCGACACCCCCGAGGATGGCCGCGGCCACCACCTGATCGGGGAGAGCGGCGGCGCAGGCGAGGGCGTAGGGCCCACCGCCGGAGAGCCCGATCACCCCGAAGCGGTCGATCCCGAGCGACTTGCACACGTTCGCGACATCCTCGGCCCAGTCGATGAGGTGTCGGTAGTGGTGGGGAGTGGACCAGCCGATGCCGGGTCGCTCCACACCGATGATCCGCACGCCGATCGACTCGGCGTGCTCCACTGCCGCGGGCGGGACCTGCCGCCGGGCCCCGGGCGTTCCGTGGAACCAGAGCACCGCCAGGTCGGATTCGTCGCCGAAGTCGGCGATCCCGATCTGGCGACCGTCTGGTACTACGACGGCCATCTCACGTAAGGGGGGCTTGGGGGGCTCCACGAGCTGACATGGTAGGTAGAAGCGTCCGCCTGGTGCAGATCGGGCGGCCGGCCGGGCCCACGGTACCCACCCGGAACGCACCCACGCGCCTGGCCTGCCGCACCCCCCGGTGCTCTGTGGATTCCCGACGCGAGGAGTTTCCGGCATTCGAACGGTCTATCGTGGTCACGGACGAGCGGAGCGCGACCGGGGAACGACACAGGAGCACGACATGAGCGATTTCGATTCCTTCGACATCGATGGCGACGGAACGGCAGAGACAGCTTCTGCCGATCTCGACGGCGATGGGGACTACGACTTCACGGGCGTCGATCTCGACAACGATGCCGGCCGCGACGTGGCCTTCGCCGACCTCGACGGCGACGGCTACGGCGAGGTCCAGTTGCGCGATGACGACGGGGATGCCCTAGCCGACTATGTCGGCATCGACGAGGACGGTGACGGCGTCGACGACGTGTACTCCCAGGATGCCGACGGTGACGGCGTCTTCGAGGCGATGATGGTCGATGCCGATTCCTCAGAGGCTCCGTCGGCGCCGTTTGACTCCTCCGGCGCGGAGGAATCGGTGTCGATCGACGCCGAGGCGCAGACCTTCCCACTCGGCCCTTCCGGTACCGGCCAGGGCGGCCCGTTCGAAACCGGCGAATAGCAGCCGGGCAGCGTCGCAAGCCCCAACCCGTCGGGCCAACCGCCTTCATCTCCCGCCCACCCCTGCCCCTGGGCCTGAGCCGGGCGAGCGCTCTCAGATCGGGAGGTCACCGGTGGCGCGGCGGGTACTTCCTTCGTCGGTGTAGGCGGCGATGGTGCGCTGCGCGATCCGCATCTGGTGGATCTCGTCGGCGCCGTCGGCAAAGCGTGCCCAGCGGGCGTGCTGGTACATGTGGGCAAGGGGGGTATCGGTGGAGTAGCCGAGCGCCCCGTGCACCTGGATGGAGCGGTCGATGATGCGGTTCAAAGCGTTGGCGACGAAGTGCTTGGCCATCGACACCTCGGACTTGAAGTCGAGGCCTCGGTCGATGCGGTACGCCGCGTGCAACACCATGAGCTTCGCCTGGTAGAGCTCCATGGTCGAGTCGGCGATCATCCACTGCACGCCCTGCTTCTCGGCCAGCAGAGAACCGTGCGAGAAGCGGTCGAGTGACCGGTCGACCATCATGTCCAGGGCAGTCTCGGCCTGGGCAATCCAGCGCATGCAGTGAGCCAGGCGGGCGGGACCGAGGCGGTACTGGCCCAGCATGTGACCCTGGCCGCGCCCGCCGAGCATCCGGTCAGCAGGGACTCGCAGGTCGGTGATGACGATCTCGGAGTGTCCCGTTCCGCCGTGCATGGTCTCGATCTCCCGGACGCGCTCCCAGCCTTCCGAGGGGATGTCGACGATGAAGGCCGAGTTGGCGGCCTGGGGCAGGTCGGGGTCCTCCTCGGTGCGGGCGATGAGGATCGCGAAGCTGGCGCGGGCGGCGTTGGAGATGAACCACTTGTGGCCGTTGATCACCCACTCGTCGCCGTCCTGGTAGGCGTGGGTCCTTATGAGCGTGGGGTCGGAGCCGGCGACTTCGGGCTCGGTCATGGCGAAGCAGCTCATGAGGTGACCGTCGCAGAGCTTCTTGAGGTAGATCCGCTTCTGCTCGTCGGTTCCCCAGTGCAGCAACGTGTGCATGTTGCCCTCGTCAGGAGCCTGGCAGTTCATGACCCATGGGCCGTAGTACGACTTGGCGGCCTCGGCCTGGACCATGGCCATCTCGACGTGCCCGAGGCCCATGCCTCCCCATTCGGCCGGCATGTGCGGCAGCCAGAGGTGTGCCCCCTTTGCCTCGTCGCGCATCTCGAAGAGGATCTTCAGGTATTCGTCACGCTCGATGTCGTCGTCGTCGCCGATCTTCTCCTCGCCCGGCTTCACCACAGTGTCCACGAAGTCGCGGACGCGGAGCCGTAGTTCGTCGAGTTCGGGGCTGATGCTGAAGTCGATGGCCATGGCCCTAGTCTTCTCAACGTTTTGCGATTAGTCGACTCGTATGCCCCGAGTCGCGGCGGGCACGAGCCGGTAGGCTCTCGGGCACTGCCAACCAACAGGGGGAATCGAGATGGCGAAATACGTCGTGAGCTGGGAGCTGCGTCTGGGCGGCTCCGGTCAGGAGAACCACGAGAGCGGAAGGCGTCTGCTCGACACCTTCGGCAAGTGGCAGATGCCGGGTGACCAGGAGTTCCTTCAGTTCGTGGCCCGGGTCGACGGTCAGGGCGGCTACGCCGTCGTCGAGACCGACAACCCGGCCGGGCTGCAGGATGCGCCTACCAAGTTCAGTCCGTGGCTCCAGTTCGAGGTGCATCCGGTGGTCGACATCGCCGACAACGTCGTCGCCGTAGCCGAAGGGGCCGAGTTCCGGGAGACGATCTGACCGCTTGTCGGCCCAGGTCGTGACGCAGTGTCGTCTCCGGCCTGGGCCGGCGCGCCGGTGAACAAGGGGTCAGTGTTGCCAGGGCTACCTCAGCGGTCCTGAGGATTGGCCGCGGCCCGGCACGAGGCAGCCTCGTTTCGTGGTGAGGACCTCCTCCATGCCACGATGTCGGCCGTGACGACGCTGATAGCCGAGTCCGCTCAGGTCACACCGGAGTGGCTGACCGAGGTCCTGGTTGGTTCAGGCGCGGTCCCCGCGGGTGCCTCTGTGGTGTCCTTTGATCCCACATCGGTCGGAACAGGGAAGCTGGGCGAGAACGTGCGGTTCGTGCTCGAGTGGCGCGATGCACCCGACTCCGCGCCGGTGAGCGTGGTCGGCAAGTTCCCCTCGGCTGATCCGACCAGCCGGGCCGCCGGCGTGCTCACCGGCATCTATGCCCGTGAGGTCAACTTCTACCAGCAACTCGCGGACCGGGTGAAGATGCGAGTTCCCTACTGCCACTTCGCCGACCTCGACGTCACCACCGGCGAGTTCGCCCTGGTGTTCGAGGACATCACCCCGGCCCGTCAGGGCGACCAGGTCAGCGGCTGCAGCGTCGACGAGGCCGCTTTGGCCATGGAGCAACTCGCCTTGCTGCACTCCAGCGTGTGGGCGGACCCGGCTCTGGAGGGTCGCGACTGGCTCGCTCATCGCAACGCTGACGGGGGTCTCGCCCTCTCGAACCTCTACCAGAGCATGGTCGGCACGTTCACCGAGCAATACGACGACCGGCTGAGCGACCGGGCTCGGGGAGCGGCGGAGCGCTTCGCTCCTCACGTCACGGACTGGCTCGGATCGGATCGTGAGCCCTGCACCCTCCTGCACGGTGACTACCGGCTCGAGAACATGCTGTTCGGAGCCGGCCCCGGAGCGCCACCGCTCACGACCGTCGACTGGCAGACGCCGAGCATCGGCCCGGGCCCGAGCGACGCCGCCTACTTCCTTGGCGCGGGGCTCTCCATCGATGACCGGCGTGCTCACGAGCGTGATCTGCTCGAGATCTACCGCGGGGGCCTCGCGGCCGAGGGCGTGGACCTCGACGCGGACGAGTGCTGGGCCATCTACCGGGTGAACACCTTCACCGGGCTGCACATGGCCGTTGTCGCGTCAGTGCTAGTGGGCAGGGATCCTCGCAGCGACGAGATGTTCCTGGCGATGGCCGAGCGCCATGCCGCCCATGTCGACGACCTCGACGCCTTCGACTCCTTCGACTGATCGCCTCTCGTTTTCTGTGAACGCAAAAGGCCCTCATAGGGGCCACGCGCGTTCACAAAACGCGTGTGGTGAGGTGGATCTGCTCGGCGGTGACGAAGTCGTCGAGGAGCGCTGCTGCCGCCCCGTAGAGCGGCGGCGGGCGTAGGTCGCCCACCCGCTTCCGGATGATCGGAGCCCACTTCGTCAGGTGACGGTCGAGAACATCACCCTGGGCCCGGCGAAACGTCGACGCAGCGTCGCCAGTCGCCTCGGACTCCATGTAGGCGAGGTAGCAGAGGAACTCCAGTACCGCCGGAACGGCGTCCGGCAGATCTCGCAACTCGGCGTCTGCTGTGCTCAGGCCGAAGTGGCGGTAGTACCGCAGCAGTTCCTCCATCACCTGACGCCGGTCGCCGGCGAGGACGCCGCCGTACAGCGGGCAGGGGGTGGCGCCGAGGGGGACGTCGAACACCCGTGTGAACTCCGGGCCGAGAGCCGCCACGTCGCTGCCGGTGAGGGCGGCGCCGTCGAAGGCAAGTGGGTAGGGAAGTGCAGCCGTCAGCGCCGTCAGCTCCGCCGCGAGGGACCCTGTCGTGTAGGCCCGCGTCAACTCGGGCGAGGGGTAGGTGAGGACCTCGGCGAGGCGGCCGTAGAGCGCCGACCGCGTGCCGGCGGCCGACTGGTGGGTGCGGGGGTCGACTGTCGTGCCCACGCCCATCGCGCTATTGCCGCCGCGGTGTCGGGAGCTCGCCCGGGTCCTCGGTGTAGGGGCCCAGCAGTTCTTGCCAGTTGCGGGAGATGAGCAGGTCCATCAGCTCGGATTGGCCGCCGCCCGCCACCTTCTCCCGCTCGGCCTCTATGGTGGCCAAGGCGTGGTCGACGCCGGGTCCGAACCACTTGCGGAGGTCTTTCAGCGGGATGCGGGACGCCTCTTCGTCGAACTCGCCGTTCTCGTCGAAGGCGGTGGGCATCGTCGGCGGGATGTAGAAGACGTTCGGTTCGACCTCGAAGTCGGGGCGCAGCGGAAGCGCCACCTTCCACTTCTTCACGAGCTTGTGGATGTGGCTGTCGGGATCGTCGAGGTGGCCGACGTGGCGGACCCGCCCGGGGCACTGTCGCACACATGCCGGCGCCACTCCCGCTTCGAGGCGCGGGTAGCAGGAGATGCACTTCTGCGCGATGGCCCGCTGCTCGTTGAAGTAGATGCGTTTGTAGGGGCAGGCCTCGAGGCAGAAGCGGTAGCCGTGGCAACGCTCCTCGTCGACGAGGATGATGCCGTCCTCCTCACGCCGATAGATCGAATCCCGCGGGCAAGCCTCGAGGCACGCAGGCTTGGTGCAGTTCATGCAGAGCAGCGGGAGGTAGAAGAAGTACGAGTTCGGGTAGGTGCCCCCTCCGACATCCTCGTCCCAGTTCGGTCCCCACCTCGGCGCCGAGCCGTCGTGCTCGCGGGGACGCAGATACGAGCTCTCCGAGGAGGGGGAGAAAGCCTCGTCGTAGTCGAAGTCCCAGGCTTCTCCCCAGTCTGCCCTTCCGGGGAGCCGGCCTGGGACCGGCTCGCCGTCCCGGTAGCCGCCGCCCAGCTCGAAGGCGTCGCGGGGAGTGCCCCGTCCGGGCATGGTGTTGACGATGTTCCACCACATCGCCTCCATACCGGTGCCTCGAGTCCACTGCGTCTTGCACGCCACCGTGCAGGTCTGACAGCCGAGGCACTTGTTGAGGTCGAACACCATCGCGAACTGGTGCTGAGGGGACTGGGTGCTGGCCACGTCTGCTCCCTAGTCGATGCGCAACTCGTGCGGTCGTGGCGAATAGGACTTCAGGCCGGCGCGCTCACCGGCCGCACCCGACCAGATCGCGAAGGCCACCGGAACGGTCATGTCGTGGCTCAGCGGCACGCCCTCAGCGGCCAGGGCGCGTGCGAGCACCACCTGCCACACGCCATCGGACCAGCGTGCTGCCGCCTTCACGTCGTGCTCGGTCGCCCGAGCGACGGTCCCGATGCCGGTCGCGGTGATGGCGAAGGGCTCCTCGGTGCCGGCCCGCCAGTGCCAGCCGTTGACCGGCCGGGAGGGGCTGCCCATCGAGTCGTACTCGAAACCGCTGCCGTTGGCGGGGAACAGCACCGCGCAAGCATCTGGATGGACGTTGACATCGGATATGAACCGGTTCGGCCTGGCAGCCGACCAGGCGAGCCTCACGGCGAGGGTCCCGGCGTTGACAAGGGCGGCGACACCCACCTCGCGGATGTCGCCCCTCGGCCGATCGGCCCAGGCGACCTGCACGTAAGCGGAAGGCTGCCGATCCAGAGGCGTGGGCACCAACGGGATGGCGACCTCCTGTGCCCGCGACCATTCACCGGACCCGGGGTCGAGGAGGGCCTCCCCGCGGGCCCGGACCCGACGCGCGCCGACAACACCGGCCTCGACGGACGAGGTCACACCTCCTCCCGCACTCGCTCGACCTGGACCGCCACTTCCTTGGGTACGTGGTTCATGGTCATGTACGCGCCCCGGTACTGGAGGTGGCCATATCCACCGATCATGTTGTTCGGCTTGAGCGGGCTGGCGGCGACGTCGTTCTGGGTCGCTCCGTCGGGGAACTGGTAGCCCTCCCACGCGTGGTAGCAGATGATCTCCCCGGGTTGGACGGCCGGCGAGACCACTGCCCGCAGCTTGAACTCCCCGATGTCGTTGTACACGCGGACCTGGTCGTGGTCGCTGATGCCCCGCTCGCCGGCATCGGGCTGGCTGATGTAGACCACCGGGCCGCCTCGCTGGAGGCGCAGTAGCTGGCGGTTGGCGCGGAAGATGGCGTGCATGCTCCAACGGTTGTGCCCGCCCGTCAGTCGCAGTGGGTACGGCCCGCCTGCCGGCACCGGTTCCTTGTGCACGGCGAGCTCCTCTCCCACCTCCTGGAACCAGTCGTGATCGATGTAGAACTGCTGGCGGCCGGTGAGTGTGGGCCAGGGGTCCTTGCGTTTGATGAACCAGCCGAACTGGTTCATGGGCTCGCTGTAGTCGAAGTCGCTCATCATCGTGCTGAGACCGATCGCCAGGTCGATCGGATCGACCTCTTCGATCCTGACCATGCCGTCCTCGACCGCCTTCTTCCACGGCTGCTCGCCGAGGTCGGTGGCACGGGTGATCTGCGAGTTGCGCATGATGAAGTCGAGTGCGCGCGTCTCACCCTTCTCGCCTTCGACGTAGTGGCCGTCGGCGCTGAGCTCGTCGTAGAGGTTGTCGAGCCGGTGGACGTTGCCGTTGGGCTCCTTGTAGGTCTCGATCCCGCGGGCTAACGCCCGTTCCTGCAGCTTCTTGCCGAGCATCAGCATCACGTCCCACTCGTGCTTCGACTCGTAGAGCTCGGGCACGGCCCGGTCGCCGACCACGACGTAGGGGATGTAGGACTGCACGTACTTGATCCCCGGCTTCTCGTAGTAGCCACAGGAGGGGAGGATGTAGTCGGCCCACATGCCCGACGTCGACATGCGGAAGTCGCATGTGACGATCGTGTCGATGCTCTTCCACAGGCTGTCGCGGATCGTCTTGGCGTTCGGCCAGCGACGCAGCGGATTCGGGCCCGAGAAGTACAAGAACTTGGGCCGCTTGGGTGGCTTGGGCAGGATGGGCTGCCAGTTCTTCTCGAAGATCTCGTCCATGTACTCCGACACGGGCCGGCTGAGCGCCGGATCGGCGTAGGCGTCCCGGCCGGCGACCTTGGCGAACTCGGGGTCGTGCGCGTAGAGCCACGGGATGAGCGGTGTCGCCCGCATCGCCGAGGTCATCATGTCGAACATCATCTTGGAGACGTCTTGCATCTGAGCCCGCTTCATCGGCATCGGGCCCGGTGGCTCGGTGGCGAGACGAGGACCGAACGTCGACATGATGAAGCCGGGCATCGGCCACCAGGTCGAAACCTTGATCCCCGAGCCGGGCTTGCCGCCGGTGTTGCCGGTGAGCGCCATCAGGTATGCCATGCCGCGCTGGAACAGGTCGGAGTGGTAGTGCTTGCAGGCGCCCCATGACGAGAAGATCATCGCCGACTTGGCGCGGGCCAGCTCGCGGGCGACGGTCCGGATGTTGCGGGCAGGTACTCCGGTGATCTCGGCGACGGCGTCGGGTGAGTACTGGTCGAGGTGGTCCCGGAACAACTCGAAGACGGGGCGAACCTTGACCCGGGTGCCGTCGAGCAGCTTGACGTTGTGGGCCCCCTCGAGTGCGGGGTCCTCGTCGTCGTCCAGCGCGAGGGTCATGATGTCAGAACCCCAGGTGCCGGTTGCCAGGGCCTTACGCCCCTTGGCCTGGTTCCAGTAGTAGAACTGGTCGTCGGCTCCGTCTTCCACCACGTCGCTCTCACGGAGGAACTTGCCGGTGTCGTCGCGTACCAGGAACGGGAGGTCGGTCTGTTCCTTCAGGTAGGCCTCGTCGTAGAGCCCCTCTTCGACGATGACGTTGGCCATCCCCAGTGCCAACGCGGCATCGGTCCCGAAGCGGACAGGGAGCCAGCGGTCGGCGTGAGGTGTCGACGGGCTGAAGTCGGGAGCGATGGAGACGACCTTGGCACCCCGGTAGCGCGCTTCCCAGATGAAATGCGCTTCGGGAACGCGCGTGTAGTTGGGGTTGCCGACCCAGATGAGGATGTAGTCCGACAAGAACCAGTCGTCTGCCGTGCCCTCGCTCATGTAGGTGCCCCAGGTCTGGATCAACCCGTTTGGCAGGTCACCCACCCCGGCCCACGAGTCGATGATGGTGGCGCCGAGCGCACTACCGAAGAAGTGCATCTCCATCATCGAGCCGAGGCCGTTGTCGATGTTGGTGGTGCCCTGGTCGTAGATGACGCAGTCGGGCCCGTCCTCGACCAGGACGTCGATGAGCTTGTCGGCGATCTCCTCGAGCGCCTGGTCCCACGACAGCCGCTCCCATTGGCCCGAGCCCCGCTCACCGACCCGCTTCATCGGGTACCGGATGCGCGTGGGATCGTACATCTGGATGCTGTAGGCGCACCCGGACGCGCAGCCCCGGGGATTGAAGTCCGGGATGTGCTCGAACTCCTGCGGGTAGTTGGCGTTCTGCTCCTCGCGCCAGACGATGCCGTCCTTCACGAACGCATCGAGGGAGCAGGTGGAGATGCAGTTCGTGCGGAGGTGTGACACGTGGACCACGTCATCCCAGGTCCATTGGTCGCGGTACACGTCCTCCCACGCGCGGTACTCGTAGGGGCGTGAGAGCACATCTTGGAGGCGCTCGGTCGCCTCGATGGGGGCCAGCCGACGAAGGTCGGGTGGCCGAGTGGAGACGTCGGCCACGACTCGGTTCAGGACTCGGGGTCTTGGCTGTCTTCGGCTTCGTCGGTCTCGTCGGTCTCGTCGGTCTCGTCGGCAGCAGCCTTCGCCGAGGCCGACTTCTTGGCGTTGCTCTTGTCTTCCTTCTCCTTGAGCTTGTCGAAATCGAGATTCACCGAGACTGAGAACACTGGGTTCCCCCTTCGTTCACCCCGGGACCCTGCGCCCCGAGCCAATCGTTATATTTCTTCGCTAGGCTTTAGAGGATATATTGGCTCTGGCCGAGTTTCCAAGGAAGGTCGCCCAATCGGAGGGCCTGGCCAGGACCGAGGCTGGGTCCGGGGAAAGGACAGGACCACGACCGCAAAGCCACGCGAGGGCTTCCAGCGGCTCCAGATCGAGGATTTCCGCATCACCGAGGAGCCGTTCTACCTGCCCATCGCCGACGAGGTCGCCTTGTTCGAGACTGCCTACGAGCAAAAGGTACCCGTGGTCCTCAAGGGTCCCACGGGGTGCGGCAAGACACGATTCGTCGAGTACATGTCCTGGCATCTCCACCGCCACATCGGCAACCGCGAGGAGGAAGGCGTCCCTCTCATAACCGTCGCCTGCCACGAGGATCTCACCGCATCGGATCTGGTCGGCCGCTATCTCCTGGAAGACGACCAGACCCGTTGGATAGACGGGCCGCTCACCCGTGCGGTGAAGTTCGGGGCGCTGTGCTATCTCGACGAGGTGGTCGAGGCCCGCAAGGACACGACGGTGCTCATACACCCTCTCGCTGACTACCGTCGCCTGCTGCCGGTCGAGAAGCGCGGTGAACTGCTCGAGGCCGCCGACGGATTCCTTCTCGTCCTCTCCTACAACCCCGGCTACCAGTCGGCGCTGAAGGACCTCAAGCACTCCACCCGCCAGCGCTTCATCGCCATCGAGTTCGGCTACCCCGAGCGCGACCAGGAGACCGAGATCATCACCAAGGAGTCGGGCTGTGCGGCCGATACCGCGGCTGCACTCGCCAAGCTGGGCGACAAGGTGCGCAATCTCCGGGAGCACGGACTCGAAGAGGGTGTCTCGACTCGTCTGCTGGTCTATGCAGGCAAGCTCATCGCCCGTGACATCCCGCCGCGCCGCGCCTGCGAGACCGCTGTCGTCTGGGCACTTACCGACGATCTGGAGGTGCAGCGCTCCATCGAGGAAGTCGTCACGTCGATCTTCGAGGACTGACCTCAGTGGCGCCACAGGGCCCGCGGGGACTCGATGCCGACATCGGAGGCCTGACCTTCGCCTTGTCGGATGCCTTCGCCCGTGTCGCTCCTGCGGTCAGCACGAGTCTCGGGGATCCGGCGTCGATACGGCGCTGGACCGACCTGGCCTTGGGCCTGGCCGAACGGTCACCCGGTGTCGCGATCGCCTTCATCGAGGCCAGCCCAGCGGTGTTGGAGGACCTTCCGGTGGCGGGCCTGGAGAGATGGGTCAACCAGGGAAGAAGCCTGATCGGCGGTGGGTGGAGATCGGCGCGCTTGGCTATGTCGTACTTCGACAACGGTGCCGCCTTGCTCGGGCTGGTTCCCGTCACGGCGCTGGACCATCTCGTTGCGGTGGTCGGCCTTCTCAGCGAGACCGCCCCGGAGATCGCCGCCGGCTGCATCCGTGAGGCACCCGCGGCGCTCGCCGACCTCAACCCCGGAGATCGTGAGCCCTTTCTGAGGCTGCTCGAATCCGTGACCAGGGGTTCCTGGGCCGATACCGACCGCTGCCTTGAGCGCACCCCGGCGTTGCTGGGGGCAGTCGAGCCAGCGTTCCGCCCCGGTCTGCTGGAGCTGGCGAGCTCGCTGGTCGAGCAGGTCGGCCCAGGGGCGTTCCGGCTCTTCACGGAGGCAGCCGAGGCGTTGGCCGCGATCGCGGCGGGCGATCGGGGGGACGTCCTGGGTTCGGCCCGACGGCTGGGCGCGTCCGACGCCGAGGCCGCTGTCGAGTACATCAAGTCGGCGCAGTCTGTGCGCAGCCGGCTCTCCTCCGAGCAGGAACGGCACTGGTTCGAGGCGGGACTGGGTGTCCTCGACGAGCCGGATGGATCCGCGCGGGCCGTGAGCTGGTTCCGGCTCGAATCGGTCGGGTCCCTCGAGATGCTGGCCTCTCTGGCCGGCCGCGTCGAGTTGCACGACGTGGGCAGCGTACTTCGTCTCTACGCCGAGGCGCTCTCGGGCACCCAGGTCCTCGTACAGCCGCGGGACGTGTTGGTCAGGCGGCGCATCGGCTGGGGGAGCGAGGGCGGTTCGACGACAGACGGCGTGTCGATCTTCCTCCCCTCGGCGGTCGACACCTTCGGTGAGCACCAAGCCAACTTCTCGGTCTACAAGGTGCATACGACCCACCAGGCGGCCCGGCTCGAGTTCGGCTCCTTCCGGTTCGAGTTCGACGCCGACGGCGAGTTCCTCGCGTCCACCTCGGTCAGGCGCGAGGCGGACGTCGACAACGGCAGGCGGTCCGTCTCCCCTGGCCGACCGCCGATGCGGCGCTACTTCGACCTGTTCGAGGACAGGCTGCTGATCTCGGAGCTCTTCGCGGTCGTCGAGGGCACCCGCATAGACGCCCGTGCGAGCGGCGAATACCCGGGCATCCGCAACGCGCTGAGGCGGCTGCAGGACCACGAGGCCGGAGCACGGCCAGACGTCGAGGCCATGCCGTTGCGGCAGGCGTTCGTGGAGAACCTCCAACGGGCCTCTCTCGGCCGGCGGGATCTGATGAGGTGGCCGGCGGACAAGGCAGACCAACTCGCATCGGCAGTCACCACGCTGCAGATCGTCGAACGCCGCGGCGCGACCGTCCAGGATTCGGCGGAGGTCGCGGCGATCCTCTACGACGCGGCTGCATCGCTGCCCAACGTTCCCCCACGCGAGTCGGGGGGCGGATGGTCCGTGCCGGGCGACGATACGGGCGGGACGCACCCGCCTCCCGGTGCCACCTCGGCGAAGCGGCACCCGGGTGCGAGCGTGGAGGTCCCCTTTGAGCCCCCCCCACAGCCCGGGCACCGGGGCGAGTTCAAGCCCGAGTTGGTCCAGCTGTTGGCCACCATGGCCGACCAGGGGGAGGACGCCTTCGGGCGGTGCCTCGCCAGACAGGATCTGGAGGAGCTGCTCGCCGGGTGCCGGGAGCTGGCCGTCTCCGACAACGCCGACGGCGACGAGGAGCCCACGCTCGACGAGCTGCTCGACAACCTACAGAGCGAGGCGTCAGAGCGAGCAGCGGCGGACACGGACGAGGAGGGCACTCGTGAATCCAACGGGGACGGCTCTGATGGCATCGAGTGGTACCGCTACGACGAGTGGGACTACCGGGCCCACGACTACCGGCCGGCCTGGTGTGCGCTCGGCGAGCAGCGAGCCCAACAGGGTGGCCTCGATTTCTACGACGACACCCTCCGTCGCCACCACGGCCTCGTGGTCGAGACCCGGCGCCAGTTCGAGCGCATGCGGCCGGAGTCGTTCCGTCGCATCAGGCGGCTGGAGGACGGTCATGAGATCGATCTCGACGAGGCGATCCAGTTCCATGCCGACAAGCTGGCGGGGGCCGGTCCACTGGCTCGCTTCTACTCCCGCCGCAACAAGATCGACCGCAACGTTGCGGTGGCGCTGCTTCTCGACATGTCCGCCTCGACCGGCGAGGTGATCGGCGAGCACAACAAACGCATCATCGATGTCGAGAAGGAATCAGCCGTACTGATGATCGAGGCGCTCGAAGCCATAGGTGACGCTTACGGGATCTACTGCTTCTCCGGCGAGGGCCGCGAGAACGTCGAGCTCAGCGTGGTCAAGGAGCTCGACGAGTCGCTCGATGACCGGGTACGCATGCGCATCGACGCCATAGAGCCGGTGCAGGCGACACGGATGGGTCCGGCGATCCGACATGTCGTAGCGAAGCTCGATGCCCACGACGCCAAGGTGAAGATCTTCATCCTGGTGTCGGACGGCCGGCCTGAGGACGAGGACTACGGCCGCGACCGCGACGAGAGGGAATACGCCGTACACGACACCCGCCGGGCGCTCATCGAAGCGAAGCGCCTGCGCATCGAGCCGTTCCTCATAACCGTCGACAGCGAAGGCCATGACTACCTCGGGCAGATGTGCGACGACATCGGCTATGAGGTGGTGACCGACATCGAGGCGTTGCCCCGCCGCCTCCCGCGCCTGTACCGCTACGTCGCCTCCGAGTGAGAGCGGCCGTCCCCCCCGATCAGCCCGTTCTGTGAACGCGCGTGGCCCCTATAGGGGCCTTTTCGGTTCACAGAACCTGCAGATCATAGACGATCCGATATACTGGCGGAGATGTTGGCGGCCCAACTCTTGAGGCAAGCGCGCAAGGCGGCAGGGCTCACCCAGGCCGAACTGGCCCGGCGGGCAGGGACCAGCCAACCCGTCATATCCGCCTACGAGCGCGACCGGCGCGATCCGTCGGTGTCCACTCTGCAGCGCATCGTGCGAGCGGCCGGGGCCCAGCTGAGACTCGGTTACGGCTTCGTCGCGGCGAACGGCGCCCTGCCACGGGCTGTCGATGACGAAGAGAGATCCGACCGGCTCGTGGACGTGCTACTTCTCGCTGATGCCATCCCGACGCGACCGCGTCGGGAGCTGACGTTCCCACGGATCTCGTCGAGTTGACCGAAGCGCCGAGTCTGCCGGAGAAGGTGCTCGCCATAGACGAGGCGCTCGACGCGGTACCGCACGCCTTCGGCGGCGCTCTTGCCCTCGCCTACTACGCCGAACCCCGTGCCACCGTCGACATCGACGTGAACGTCTTCGTCCCTGCAGACGACGCCGAGGTTGCTCTCGAGCCCCTCCGCACTCTGGGTATCGACTCTGACGACGCGACCGCAGCTACGGCGCGAGCCGAAGGCCAGGTGCGCCTGTGGTGGGGTTCGACACCAGTCGATCTCTTCTTCAGCTACGACCGGTTTCATGACGCTGCGGCAAGGGCGATCCGCAGGGTTCCCTTCGCCGACTCCGCCATCCCGATCCTGGCCGTCGGCCACCTGATCGTGTGCAAGGTCGTGTTCGATCGGCCGCAGGACTGGGTCGACATCGCAGCCATGCTCGAGTCGGATGCCCCCATCGACGCAGCCGAAGTCGGCAGGTGGGTGGGCCGCATCTGTGGCGACGAAGACCCACGGTACGAGCGCATCCTCACGCTGATGGCCTCACCACCGGACTGATGCGTGCCGGATGCTGTCCGCAGCTCTTTCCAAACACCGACCCGATCAACTCGCGGCCGCCTACCATCCAACACGGCCAGGTCAGCGGGGGAGGATCAGATGAGAACTCTCGTGGCCATGATCCGGGGCATCAACGTCGCCGGCCACAACAAGGTGAGGATGAGCGACCTGCGGGCCCTTGTCGCCGGCCTCGGCTACCGGGACGTGACGACCTACATCCAGTCGGGCAACGTGGTTCTCACCTGCGAGGAGGGGTCGGACGCCCAGGTCGCGCGGTCCATCGCAGGGCGGATGGCCGAAGAGCTCGGGATGGATGTGAGTGTGGTCGTGCGATCGTCACGGGAGCTGGCTCAGGTCGTGGATAGCAACCCCTATGTTCGAGAGGGTGCGGACGACAGCGACCTGCACGTCACCTTCCTCGCTGACGTTCCCGAACCCGAACTTGTCGCGGGCATCGACCCTGCCCGCGGCGCACCGCATACGTTCCGCGTCTTCGAACGGGACATCTACCTGTTCTGTCCGGGGGGTTATGGCCGGAGCAAGCTCACCAACGCCTTCTTCGAGCAGAAGCTGGGGGTAGTCTCGACCACCCGGAACTGGAGGACGGTCAGAGAGCTCGCGGTGCTGGCGGCGCGCTGAGCGCCGTCCGGCCTGGTTGGCCCCGCCTGCCCCGGTCGATTGGCGGAAGCCAGATACGGGTCGGTCATTCCGCGCACGCTCGCTTGCTGCCGTGTAAGGTCCTCTGCTCGGGACGGCATTGTTGCGCCTCGAACCGTTACCGTGTCGCCCCATGATTGCGACTGGCAGGTGATTCTGCGGCGCAGGGGGTGTCAGGTGACTGCAGGTCTCGACGAGCAACCCAAGGTCGAGGTACGCCACGTACCCCGCACCCTCGGGCTAGGTGCGCTCGTCTTCATCATGTTCTTCACCGTCTCGGGCGGTGCGTACGGTCTCGAGGACACGATCGGTGAGTCCGGCGCCGGCATGGGGCTGTTGCTCATCTTGATCACACCGATCATCTGGGCCGTGCCGTCGGCGATGATGGTCGCCGAGTTGTCGACTGCGATGCCGGTCGAGGGCGGGTACTACAAATGGGTCAAGGCGGCGCTGGGTCCTTTCTGGGGATTCCAGGAAGGATGGTGGTCTTGGCTCACGAGCTGGGTGGACATGGCCATCTACCCCGTTCTGTTCGTGGAGTACGCCGCCTACTTCTGGCCCGACACGTTCGGTGCCGATACCGGGAGCGGCTTGAGCCGCTGGCTGCTCGGTGCGGCGGTGATCTGGTTCTTCACCTTGTTGAACATCCGGGGGGCGAAGATCATCGGCGACACCTCGATGTTCTTCGGCGTGGTGGTCATATCGCCGTTCGTCCTGCTGACCATCTTCGGGCTCTTCGACATCAACTTCAATCCCGTCGAGCCGTTCACGAACCCAGGCCAAGGGTTCACCTCGGCGTTCGCGGTGGGGCTGTTCGTCGTGATGTGGAACTACCTCGGCTGGGACGGCGTGTCCACAGTGGCGGGCGAGATGAAGGATCCGCGGCGCGACTACCCGCGCATGCTGCTCATCACCGTTCCCGTGATCACTCTCGTGTACTTCCTGCCGACCCTTGCCGGTCTCGTATCGGTCGGTACGTCCGACGTCGAATGGACCGCCGGAGCGTTCACCGAGATCGCCGATCTCGTCGCCGGCTCGTGGTTGGGCACGTGGCTCGCCGTGGCTGCGCTGGTCGCGGCCGCCGGCCTCTTCTCGAGCCTCTTGCTGCAGATAAGCCGTGTCCCGTTCGTGATGGGCGAGGACGGCTACCTCCCGCGAGGCCTCATGCGAGTGCACTCCAAGTACGGCACACCGTGGGTCTCTCTGGTCGTTTCGAGTGCTATCTACACGGTGTTCATCCTGGGGCCGTTCCAGGGCCTTGTGGTGCTCGACGTCACGATCTACGCCGGAGCACTGCTGCTCGAGTTCGCGGCCCTCATCGCGCTGCGCATCAAGCAGCCGAACATGGTCCGGCCCTACCGGGTGCCGGGTGGCTGGCCGGGCGTGATAATCATCACCGCACTCCCGGCGGTGGTCATCGGCCTCGCCGTCTACTTCCAGGCCTACTACGAAGGCTGGGTGGGCTCGATCGGCTTGGCACTTGTAGCGCTGGCGACCGGTCCTGTCCTCTATCCCATCGCGCGTGCCCTCCGTGCCCGTCGCGGCATCGAGGACACCGATGAGCAGATCTTCGAGCTCGAGGAATCATCGACGTGACAACATACGAACGCCCCTCCGACTGGGAAGAGCCGGTCTTCATCCCCGATGTAGACGCATCGTTCGAGCGCCTCATGGTGCCCTTCGACGGATCCCACAGTGCCGAACAGGCCTTGGGCTACGCGGTCGTGCTCGCGAGGGTGACAGGCGCCGAGATAGTGGTCGTCGTCGCCTATGACGCGCCGGTGACAGTGCGGCGCCGAGGTGCGCTGGTCGTAGAGGACACTCGTGCAGGCATGAGAAGTGAGGCCGAAGGGCTCGCCGCAGAGGCCGTGGCACAGTTGCAGACCAAGGGTTGTCAGGCCCGTGGGATCGTCATCGAGGGAGACCCGGTCGAAGGCATCCTGCAGACTGCTGACGCGGAGGAGGCCGACATCATCCTCATGGGACGCCGCGGCCTGACCGCCGAGTTGCGGGCAGTGCAGCGCATCGTGCACGCCGGCCTGGCCTACGTGACACACGGGTCCATTGCCGAGAAGGTCACCCGTCACGCGACCGTTCCGGTCCTGCTGGTGGGATAGGAGGTGTACCAAGTGCCCGAGTCACACCTCATCGGACGACGCCAGATCCTGCAGGCTTCCGCTGTGGGGATCGCTCTGGTGGCGGCCGGTCCCCTGGCGGGGTGCAGCGATCCTCGTGACTACGATCGCATCTCGTTCCTGAACTGGCAGGACTACATCGCGCCCGATCTGCTCGACGAGTTCACCGCCAAGTCGGGGATCTCGGTCACCTACGAGACCTACGTGTCCAATGACGAACTGGAGCGGCGACTGGCGGCTGCACAACGTCCGCGGCCCGGTGGGCGTACCGGCTCGAGCTTCGACCTGATCGTGCCATCCGACAACCTCGTGACCGCGCTTCGCGACTCCGAACAGATCCAGAAGCTCGACCTCGACCAGATCCCCAACATCGACAACCTCGAGCCCGCCTTCCGCGAAACGGCCTTCGACCCTGGCAACGAGTACAGCGTGCCCTGGGCGACGGGAACCACGGGGCTCGGCTACGACACCACGAAGTTCTCCGAGCCGCCCACCTATGAGGTGTTCCTCGACGGGCGTTACAAGGGACAGATGACGATCCTCGACGAGCAGCACGATGCGCTCGGCATGGCGCTGCTGGCACTCGGCTTCGATCCCAACACCACCGATCCGACCGAGGTGGACGAGGCGGCAGACCTGCTCATCGAGATGCAGGCCCAGAGCCGCCTCGACTCCGGTACCTACCTCGAGGGTCTCGTTTCCGGCGAGATCGTGGTTGCCCAGGGGTACTCGTCCGACGTGCTCCAGGCGCGTGAGCAGAATCCCGACATCGCATACGTCATCCCCGCTGAGGGCGGCCTTCGCTGGGTCGACAGCATGGTGATTCCCGATGCCGCCCCGCGCCCCGATGACGCCGACAAGTTCATCAACTTCTATCTCCAACCCGAGGTGGCCGCCGCCAACAGCGAGTACGTGCAGGTCGACACCGGCAACGAGGCTGCGCGTGATCTGCTACCCCAGGACATTCTCGACGACCCGGTGATCTTCCCACCTGAGTCGGTTCTCGAATCGCTCTACTTCACCGCCAACCTCGGTGACGACGAGGCGATCTACGACGAAGCCTGGGCTCGCGTGCAAGAAGCCGACTGACTCCTCCCACCGCAACAAACCCGTTCTGTGAACGCGCGCGGCCCCTATAGGGGCCCTTTCGGTTCACAAAAGGAGCTTGGCACGGTCGGATATTCGCTCCATGCCTCGGGATACACCGAAAGCCGGCGTGCTCAGTACTCGCTGCTGTCGAAAGCGTCGTAGTCGTAGCCGTCGAAGGAGCCGTCGAAGTCGGTGTCGTTGACGTCGTCGGCGTAGATGTCGTTGTCGTAGCCGTCGTAGACGCCGTCGCCGTCGGTGTCGTTGACGTCGTCGGCGTAGATGTCGTTGTCGTAGCCGTCGTAGACGCCGTCGAAGTCGGTGTCGTTGACGTCGTCGGCGTAGATGTCGTTGTCGTAGGCGTCGGGCGTACCGTCGAAGTCGGTGTCCTGATCGTTGTCGGTCGACGGGTAGATATCAAAGCTGTCCCAGACCCCGTCGGAGTCCGAGTCCGGGCTCGGCCACAGGTTGTAGTCGGACCAGCCGGAGTCCACGTCGAAAGGAGCATCGTTGACCAGTGGATCCGGGCCGGGGCTGAACGTCAGGTTCGACTGGTCAGGCAGTCCGTCACCGTCGTAGCCGAAGCCGTCGAGGAGCAGGTCACCGTCCCAGTCGACGTCGCTGTTGTCCAGGTAGGTGTCGAAGTCCGAATCCCAATCGAGAGTGTCGATGGCTCCGTCGAAGTTGGTGTCGGTTCCGACGGTGTCAACCCAACCGTCGAAGTTGGTGTCGGTCTGAACCTGGTCGAAGTAGCCGTCACCGTTCAGGTCGGCAACCAGCGCCTCTGCATAGCCGTCGCCGTCGCCGTCGTAGGTGTCGGCTGCGCCGACGCAGTTGGTATCCGTCAAGGTCATCTGGTCGTCTCCTTCTCCAGGCTCGCCGGTGCCGCGTCCGCATCGAGTGCGGGACCGTCATACCGATACCTGTCTGAGGCGTGCAACCGCCCTCTTGTTCCCCGTTCTGTGAACGCTTATGGCCCCTATAGGGGCCTTTTCGGTTCACAAAAGAGGTTTGGCCCACTTGCTGATGATCTCGGCGGTGCGGTCCTCACAGTCCTGGTGGTCCTCGAGTGGCCGGCCGAGCCAATCGTCGTAGAAGACGTCGATGTCCGGCAACGCGTCGAAAACGACGGGGTATCCGACGGGCACGCTCTCGACGTCGAGCAGAACCCCGCAACCGGGGCAGATGAATTCGCGGATCTCGCACAGGTTCGGGTCGGGTCTACGCAGCCCGGGGTAGATCTCTTCCATCGACGCGATGTCATCTCGCGCGATGATCGCCGCGCTCATCTTCCAGTTACGTCGCCAGTCACCGAACTCGTGGCCGCAGTCGCACTTCACGATCCGGGAGCCACCTGACTCAACGATGTAGAGGTGCTCGCGCAACGGCAGAAGGATCCGTTCCGGCCACCGAACCTGCTCCTGCAACAACTCCAGCACTGCTTCGAAGCGATCGTCGTCCTTGGGACCGCTGATGATCTCCTTGGTCTTGTCCCAGGCGAGTGTGCCGGCGAAGAGATCCCGTAGATCGTCTTTGGAGACAGCCATCACTGCACCCCGCCGGTCCATGCATCGGGCAGAGCCCAGAACTGCTTGAACTCGGAGGTGAACGCCTCGCTCATCTTCATGCTGCTCTGGTACATCTCGAGCAGCATGGCGTCGATGTCACCGTCGACGAGCCGCTCGCGGGTGCGTCGCCACCAGTCCTCGACCGGGACAGCGCGAGCGAGGCGCTCACGACGCCTCGCGGCGCGTAAGTCCTCGGTCCGTTCGACGTCGACCTCCCACTCGTTCCTCGACGGGTCGAGCTCGGCTAATGCTCCGTAGATGTTCTCGGCGATCTCCGGATCGGCCAGGCCTTCTTCGAGGTCGATTCTCAGCGCTTCGAGGTCGCGCTCGAGCGGGTCGCCGTAGCCCCCCGGTGAGCCGACTGACGCGATCAGGATGTCGTGGTCGTTGACCTCCATCGGCGGCGGCATGTGGTGGAGGCGCAGGATCTCGCCGTCGATGCGCTCGAACTCGGGCGAGGCGGGGTGGCCCAACTCGTGGTAGAGGGGCGCCCGGCGCTCGATCAGCTCAGCGATGTCGGTGTTGCGGAGTACGACGTTGAAGCGCCTGCCCCCCGGATAGCCGCCGCCCAGCCCGAGGTTGGGCAGGATGTATTCGGCCGCGCCTCCCACCACCCCGGCGGCAATGGTCTCGGTGGAGCGGTGCAGCATGGCAGTCGTCGGGATCGACGCACCCGACCGGAACCGGCCCCAGCCCACGGAGTAGGGCTCGAAGCGCCGGCCGAGGTCGAGGTAGGGCATGAAGCACTCCCAGATCTCGGTGTTGCCGAGGTCGACCTCGGCTGTGATCAACGCCCCCCCGGCATCCAGGCCGTCGCAGACACCCGTGGCGCCCGCACCGAAGTTGCCGGTGGGAGCGGCCAGCAACGGCCGACGCGTGCCGTACTGGTCGTAACCTGCCATCTGCAGCCCACTACCGCCCCGGTAGGTGAACATCTCCTCCCGGAAGCCGCGCATGTAATAGGAGTTGGCGACCATTCCGCACCAGAGGCTGAACACGTCGATGACGGGCGCCCAGATCGACGCCGTTGCCAGCGGGCGCACGTCCTCGGGGTTGAGGACCGACCCTGTGGGCAGCCGGAGGTCGAGTGGTAGCAGCGAGCCGAGGTTGGCCCGCCCGTCATAGGCGAGGGTCTGCACCGCCGAGAACGCCAGACCACCCCACATGCCCGAGGGGGTCGCGTTGAACGGGTGCCAACCCCACTCACCTGCCCCCTCGAAGTCGAGCACCAGCGCGCCGTCTCGCTCGATGCGCATCTCGACCGGCACCAGCCGGATGTGGTCCTTGCGCGCGGGGAGCCACGAAACCGGCTGATCGGCCATGTAGAACTCGAGGGGAACCACATTTCGGTAACGGCCGGGTACCGTCCTTTGACGGATCCGGGCGATCTGGTTGCGGCGTTCTTCCTCGATGAGCTCACGCCCGGCCTCCTTGAAGAAGTCGAGGCCGAACTCGTCGATGATCCGGCAGATCTCCTGGCGCACCCTGATGTTGGCAGCAATCGCCCCCTTGCGATCGAGCAGGAAGATGTCGGCCATGTCGAGGCTGTTCTTGATCTTGAGCTCGATGTCGTGGCGCAACTCGTCATTTGTGCCGACCTTTTCGGCGACGAATCGCATTCCGTCGGTGGCACGTTCGACGTTGGCGATCGGCATGCAACCGGGACTCACGGCTCCGATGTCCATCTCCATGATCACCGTGCAAACCCAGGCGACGAGCTCACCCTGCCAGAACACCGGCATGATGTCGTAGACATCGGCGGGGTGCATGCCGGCCACGGTCGGGTCGTTGCACCAGAAGAGGTCGCCGGGATCTATGCCGACCTCGTGCTCGTAGTCGTGCTCGATCATCCACTGGATGACTTCACCCATGCAGCGGATGTGAACCTGGATTCCGGGTGACTGCGCGATGTTGTCACCTTCGGGTGTGTAGATGCCGATGGCGAGCTCGGCGACCTCGCGCACGAACGGCGAGGCGGACACCATCCGGGTTGTCTCCCGGCCGGCGATGAGGGCGGCCAGCAACCGCGAATGGAACAGCTCGGCCCGGACGGGGTCGTCGTTCAGCACATGCGGGTGGGTGATGCCCGCATAACAGCCGGTCGCGTCGTACTGGCAGCGCCTGTAGGCCAGTAGCTCGGCGAGCGTCCTGCCCGTTTCGCTGATCGGGTCACGTGCTGGTGAGAGCGTGGCGTCGAGTCCCGGTGTCGCTTGGATCGTCATTGCTGATCGTCTCCCGATGTGAGCCACAGCATCGACCACTCGTCCATCCGCACCCGGTGTCCCGGCGGTACGAACAGCGTCGTCGCCGGCGCCTCGATGACCGCCATCCCCTCGACCTCGTTGCCGGGTTGCAGCGCATCCATGTCGTAGAGCGGCGCCGGCCGCCAGCGCCTTCCGTGATAGACGTCGCGTTGCCCCTTGACCGCTCGGATCGTAGGGGTCGGGTCCTGGAGCGGGTGGCAGGTGAGCCTCGGCTTGACCTTCGGGATGGTGACCGTCAGCCCGAGCTCGAGGATGTGATAGCCCGCCTGAGGGTGTTTGGCGACTTCGGCGTAGATGCGCTCGTAGAGCGCCTCGAAGGCAGCGATGAGCGCGTCCATGTCCGCGGCGCTGCCGATCCGCGGCACCGGTGAGGGCACTTCGAGGTCCTCCATCTGCCCGCCGTAGCGCACGTAGGCGAGGGGCTGGACGCTCGCCGCGGCCCAGTCGAGGCCCTCGCTCGACAAGTCGGCTCGAGCGCGCTCCTCGAGCTCGTCCCAGCCGAGGTTGACCAGTTCACCCATGCCGACCTTCCAGTCGTCGTCGGCTCCGTCGGGCACGATGATCCCGCTGGACTTCTGGTAGCGATGGGTGAGATCGACGGCGGCCGCGCCGAACGCCGAGAAGCCGGCGGCTGATGGCAGTGTCGCCACACCCCTGAACGGCAGGCCGGACGAATAGCCGGCCATGAGCAGCGGTCCTGCGCCCCCGTAGGCGAGCAGGCTGTAGTCCGCGGCGGAGAACCCCCGCGTGCCGAGGACGGTACGGATGTGCTCGCGCAAAGAGCTCGTCACGAGATCGAGCACACCTTCGGCCAGGTAATGGACGTCGACGCCGAGCGGGTCGGCACACTTCTCGCGCAGAGCCTTCAATGCCATCGACGTGTTCAGCTCGACCTTGCCACCGAGGTAGTTGTGCGGGTTCAACAGACCGGTGACCAGCGCGCAGTCCATGACCGTGGGTGTCTCGTTGCCGAGGTCGTAGCAAACCGGACCCGGTTCGGCCCCGGCACTACCCGGTCCCAGGGTGATCCGTTGCGTGAGGGGGTCGATGCTCACGTACATGCCCATGCCGGCGCCCACGGTGTCCATCACCAACGTCGGAAGGTTGAACAGCCTGCGGGTGACGGTGACCTCGCGATCGAGCATGGGCTCGCCGCCCATGATGAGCCCGACATCGAAGCTGGTGCCCCCCATGTCGGCGCAGACCCAGTTGTCGATGCCGGTCACCGACGACAGGTAGCGTGCGCCGAGCAGGCCTCCGATGGGGCCGCTGAAGGTGGACTCGTGGAGGCGCTGGTAACGGATGTCGGCCACGCCGCCATGGGAGAGAAGCACCTGCAGCGGATGACGGTAATCCCGGTTGCGCAACGCACCCTCGATTCCGAGCAGCTGCCGGCGGCACGGTTCCGCCGCCGCAGCGTGCAGCACGACGGTGTTGAGGCGACCCTGCTCGCGGATGATCGGAGCCAGTTCGTGGGAGAGGTGAAGCGTCACCGGTGGGTCACCGGCCCCGGCGATCACCTCCCGCGCGAGCTCGGCGAGGCGTTCTTCGTGAGCGGGGTTGAGGTAGGAGAACATGAGGCAGACCGCGATCGCTTCGACGTCCTCGGCCAGCAACTCAGCGACCGCGTTGCGCACCTCGTCCTCGTAGAGGGGGATGGCCTCGACTCCGAACATGTCGATGCGTCCGGTGACACCTTTGGTGAGCCGCCGGGACACGAGCGGGCGCGGACGGTGGTGGGCCACGTGGTGCAAGAGGTCGGCGACGCCGTAGCCGGCCCAGGTCTGGCGACTGCGTTGGTGCAAGAAGATGTCTTCCTCACCCCGGTGGGTGATTACGCCGACCCGCCGCCCGGTGCCTGTCAGCAGGGCGTTGAGCATGGAGGTCCCCGAGTAGACGCACGCCTCGACCCCGGCGATGGACACGTTCGTCGCCGGGTCTGTCGAAGCGCGCGGTCCGAAGGCATCGTCGAGTGCAGCGCAGAAGCCGGTCGCCTGGCTGTCGGGAGTGGTTGCCGCCTTGCCGATGGCGAAGCTGCCGGCGCGATCGACGACGATCACGTCGGTCATGGTGCCGCCCGCGTCGCAGGCGACTATCTGCGCGCCCTGTGGATCTAGCGAGGCATCCTTGCCCACGGCGGCACCTGCCGGTCCTCAACTCGACTGCGTGGCGCTCACCATACAGTGGGGGACGGCACGGCCACGAAGCTGGCCCCCTCCTCCCACACCGGCGGGAAGTAGCCCCTGCTGATCAGGCGCTCGACAGCATGGGGTTCTTCAGATCGAAGTACCTGGCGTCTTTCATGGCTTCCTGGAACACCTCCATGCCCGCTTGGGCATCGGGGTGCTCTCCGAGCGCTTTCTCACCCTGGCGTGCGGTGGCCTCGTCGGTGAAGTAGATCGCCTCGGTGAAATCGCCGTTGCCGGACCAGCACCGGATCGAGCCGATGAGCGCCGGGTGGAGCGACTTGAGGAGCGGTTCCATCGACTCCTCGAGTTCTTGCAGCTCCTCTCGTTGGGAGGTGCTGCCCTGGATCACCTGCACGAAGCCGGCGGTGTCCGATCCTCCCTCGAAGGCGACCTCGACGTCCTCGGTGTCCCGGAACGCCGGTGCCTCGGCGAAGCATGCCTCCGCTCTGGCCCACCAATCTCCCTGTTCGGGCCGTTCGCTGTTGGCGTGGGCATCCTGGGCCGACTCGAATCGCGCCAACAGGATGCCTTGGCCGTCTTCGGTCACCCCGGCGGTGGACCCAAGCCAGCCGGTTGCACCGGGGCTGAGCTTCTCGACCCACTCGTCCAGGAGCCCTGCGAGCCCGTCGGCGTCCGCGACGGGACCCTGTATCACTTGCACAAACATGTCTGATTCCCCCTTGTGATGCCTCTCCCCCGTCGGGGAATCCTAGCGTCGAGCGGTTCGAGTTGCTTGGCCGAGCGGGTCCTGTTGACGATGCCGGTGCCCGCAGCGGCTCACGTCCGTTCTCGGAGGGGCTCCACGAAGCGTGCGAGCATGGTCAGGCTCGTAGTGGAACGAGGACCGGTAGGCAGGTCGTATGAGCTCGGCGTCAGCGT
Source organism: Acidobacteriota bacterium (assembly GCA_003577145.1). Classification (GTDB taxonomy): domain Bacteria; phylum Actinomycetota; class Acidimicrobiia; order Acidimicrobiales; family Microtrichaceae; genus ATN2. The sequence continues at coordinate 90,653 of QEUP01000002.1, forward strand.
CTCGGACATGGGCGCAACTGGTTGCAGCTGTCGACGAGGTACCGGCGCGCTTCGTTCCTGCCACGACAGCTGATCTGCCGGAACCGGCTCAGCGGCTGCTCGACCACGCCCTGCCCGCAGGGGTACGCCTGAGCACGGCGACCGAGTTGAGGATGGAGGGAGAGATCAGGTTGGGCAGGAGGTGGATGCCGTTTCGTGCCGAACAGATCCTTCGCGCGGGTGCGGGGTTCGTCTGGAGACCTGTCGTCGGAGGACGGGTCATGCGCTTTGTCGGGGCCGACGAGCTCGGGCCGGACGGCGCAGGAATGGAGTTCCGGTTCCAAGGGATCGTTCCCGTGGCTCGGGCGTCGGGGCCTGACACGGCAAGAAGTGCGGCCGGCCGCCTGGCTGCCGAGACGGTCGCGTGGCTACCGCAGGCGCTCACCCCTCAGGTGGGGGCCCGTTGGAGCCCTCTCGACGACCGTCGTGCCGTGGTCACGCTGGAGGCCGGCAGCGAGACCGTTGACGTGGAGGTGCGCGTTGACGCCGAGGGGAGACTCGAGTCGCTGTGCCTGCAGCGCTGGAACGATGCGGCCAAACCTCCGGCGTTCGAGCCCTTCGGCGGTCGAGTCGAGGGCGAGCATCTGACCGAGGACGGTGTGCGGATCGCGGGGAGCGGATCGGTCGGCTGGGGCTGGGGCACCGCCGAAGCTGTTCGGGGGGTGTTCTTCCGCTACTCGGTCATCGCCGCCACTCCTCTGCCCGGCGTCCCCCGGCCGCCGTCCGCGAGCACCTGACGGGCTTCGTGAGTGACCGTTGCTCCATCACCTCGTCGCAGTGAAACCCCTCACTGTTTTGAAACACAACCCCGCCGCTGCGCATCAGTTCGGCCGCAGCCAAGCATGGAGTTGAGAACGATGAGTGACATGAGTGATTTCGGTGTCGAGCCGATCGGGTTCGACACGGACGCCAACGGCCTGGTCGACCTCGTGGAAGCCGATCTGGATTTCGACGGCTTGAACGAGTACGCCGCCGCCGACCTCGACCAGAACGGCACCGTGGACTTCTGGGGCGAGGACGTGGACAGCGATGGCATCAAGGATGTGGCCTTGGCCGACCTCGACGGTGACGGCTACGGCGAGGTGCTGCTGGCAGACGACAACGCCGACGGCCTCGTCGACTACATCGGAGTCGACCTCGACGGTGACGGCGTCGATGACGTGTACTCCCAGGATGTCGATTACGACGGCACCTGGGACGACTACATGGAAGGCGCGCCGGTGACCGCTGACACGCCGGTGACCGCTGACGAGTCGACTGCATACTACGAGCTGGTGCCGGCAGACGAGCCCGTTGCGGCCGGCGCATGCGAAGGCCCCTTCGACGTCAAGGCGATCCTCGACTCGAAGTAGCGGATGGCTCGGCTAGGGAGCGCTCGGTGAGTCCGGCCTTTGGCCCGTTCTCTCAGAGCGGGCGCTTCCCGGGCCGCGGGTCTTCGGTGATGTCTCCGGCGTGATCAGACCGCATCCTTGCGGCCCTCACACGCTCGGTTCGCGGGGCAATCCGAGTACGCGCTCGGCGACGATGTTGCGTTGGATCTCGGCGGTGCCACCCCAGATGGTCGAGGAGCGGCTACCGAAGAACTGGGTGTGCCAGCGGGTGGGCTGATAGCCGTCGTTGTCCCCGAAGGTGAGGGCATCCGCCCCGAGCACGTCCATGGCGAGCTCGCCGAACTCCCGGTCGTATTCGGACCACAGCATCTTGCTGATCGATGCGGACGGACCGGGGTCGCCTCGGTCGACCAGCGACGCAAGGGTGCGCAAGCCACCGTAGCGGATGAGTTGCACATGCGTGTGGGCCCAGGCGAGGCGCTGTCGCAGGACTGGATCGTCGGCTTTGCCTTCGCGCTGCACGCGCTCGATCAGCCTGTGGAGCGCGGTCTCGAAGCGCAAGTACTGGGTGGCAGCCGAACCGCCTCTTTCGTTGCCGAGGGTGGTCTTGGATACCTTCCAGCCGTTGTCGAGCCCTCCGATTACGTTGAACAACGGCGCACGCGCACCGTCGAGGAACGTCTCGGCGAAGTGAGCCTCTCCGCTGATCTGACGCAACGGCCGTAACTCGATGCCGTTGGTGGGCCGGAAGTCCTCATCACGCTGGAGGGGAACGAGAACGTAGGAGATCCCGTCGTGCTTGGGGGCTTGCGGGTTGGTGCGCACGAGAGCGAAGAGCATGGTGGCGTCCCAGTACCAAGACGTCCACACCTTCTGACCGCTGACCACCAACTCGTCGCCGTCCACGACTCCACGGGTCTGGACGTTGGCCAGGTCCGAGCCGGCGTCGGGTTCGGAGAACCCCTGGCAGTAGCGGTCGGTACCGTCGAGGATGCGGGGCAGGAAATGAGCCCTCTGCTCTTCGCTGCCGTGCACGATGACGGCCGGGCCGACCAGCGTCTCACCCATCCCCAGTCGCGGGCGAGTGACCTCGGCCCTCCGGAACTCGGCATCGACCGCGGCGGCTTCGAGCCCGGACAGGCCGCGACCCCCGACCTCTGTGGGCCAGTTGAGGCACAACCAGCGGTGCTCGCGCACCAGGTCGACCCAGGCCCCCTTGGGTGCGAGGCCGCCCATGTCGACGAAGTCCAACCCGACTTCGGCGTACGCATCGAGCCAGGCGCGCGCCTCAGCAGCCACCGCCCGCGCCGAGGGCCCGAAGTCGAGATCGGGCACCTCGACCACGATCACAGGTCCTCGGGATAGTCGCCGGTCTTGGCCAGCTTCCAGGTCGGGCTGCGCTTCTCGAGGAAGGCCATCACGCCTTCAGCAGCGTCGGGCTGTTGTCCGGTCCAGCCGAACAAGCGGTGCTGACGCCTGGTCGCAGCCGCCCGGTCGGGCTCGGCGAGGAACTCCCACAGCACCCTCTTGGTGATCGCGGCCGAGACCGGTGCGGTATTCGAGGCGATGTCGTGCGCCAGGTCGATGGCGACGCCCAGCACCTGATCCGGGGGCGTGCACCGATGTACCAGCCCCAGGTCGAACGCCTCCTGACCGCGGAGGATCCGCCCGGTCAACAGCAAGTCCATGGCCGCGGACGCGCCGATCAGCCTCGGGATCAGCCACAGCAGGTCTGCGTCGGGCATGACGCCGCGTCGGTTGAAGACGAAGCCCAGCTTGGCGTCCTCAGCAGCCACCCTCAGGTCCCACTCCATCGTCATGGTGAGGCCGGCACCCACGGCCGCACCGTTGATGGCGGCGATGATCGGCGTGTTGAGCTGGGACGGCGGCCGGGCCCGCATGACGGCGGCGGCATCCTCACTGGTGCCGATGGCATCAGACTCACCCGAGAAGGTCTTGCCACCGCCGCCGAGGTCAGCACCGGCACAGAAGGCCTTACCTGAGCCGGTGACAACTATCGCCCGGCACGCGTCGGCGTCGAGCACTCCGAAGGCCCGCGCCAGTTCCGCCGACATGGTCCAGGTCCAGGCGTTCATCCGATCGGGTCGGTTGAGGGTGATCTGTGCCACCGCCCCGTCGCGCTCGACGATTACCTGCTCGAACTCACCAATCTCATCCGCCATGGGCCACGGTATAGCAGGCAGCGGGACCATGTGCCCCCTTCCCTTCTTGGCAGCGTTTCCTGCGCATAGAGGGGGTATTGCTGCCAAGAAGCGGGGGGACGCCGCCTGGTGAGCCCGGCCCGGCCTCAGCTCGGGATCGGCGCCGCTTCCGCCTCCTCGATCAGGGCCTGAGCGGCGTCTTCGAGGAGATACCCCGCGGCCAAGGCCGTCTCGGCAGCCTCGGTGACAGCATCCACATAGTCCTCGTGGGTGGGGTACAGCGATGCCAGCTTCTCTTCATCGAAGGGGATGGTTGAGCCGAAGAGCATGCAGATGGCCCCACCGTCGGACGTGTTGTCGCCGGTGAGTGTGGCGATCGGGGCATCAACGGCCGGCGAGCGCACGCCGCCGAGTGCGTTGCCGTTCTCATCTCTGGCGATCTCGCGGTCGTCGATAACCTCGAGGGGAGGAGCCTCCGCGGGCGCCTCGCCGTCGACGATCCAGGTGCGCAGATCGTCGATCGCCTTGCTCACGACCTCGGTCTGCGGTCCCTGGTTGAGTTGTCCGCAGAGCGAGTCGAAGTCGATGTCGGCGGTGTCGTTCCACATCCGACCCGATTCGAATCCGTAGTCGATGGTCGCCTGGTCTGCGTGGGCGGTTCCGGCCACCTCCCATGTGCGGATCATGTCGGTGTCGGGCTGACGGGCGAGGTATGACCGTAGCGTGAAGAGGTCCGTCTCCGTCTGGAACTGGAAGACAGGATCTTCGAGATCGGTGCGAATGAACGCCGCGTCGGCGTTGACCGGGACGGCGCCCTCGCCCAAGGTCCCACCGGTGCCGCTGCGGCTGTGGATGAAGAAGCCGTCGTAGATGTCAGCCAGAGGATGTATCGCGTTGACGTAGGTGACCATCATGATCGCCGACTGCGACTCACCAGCGGCTATGACGGTCTCGACGTCGAATCCTTCGAGCGGGTCCGCGCCCTCGGGTCGGCGCAGTGCCTGGGCGGTCTGTGAGTAGATGTCGTAGGCGTAGTCGTCACCGGGGTGGTCCAGCGTCGCGTAGCGCTCGGGGTCCCATTCCTTCAACGACACGGTTTCGAAGCCCGGTATGGGGATCTGGAAGCCACCACCTTCGACGCCGACCTCCTGGGCGGAGACCCCCACGTACGCGTAGCCGTTGTCGAGGAGCATGTCGTGGGCGAACCCGAAGTCGGGATCGGCGTCCATCCCCGCGCTCACGTTGAGCCATTCCACGAGGACCGTACCGTTGAAGTCCTCGGGGTTGCTCGGCTTCCGCACGACGAAGCGCGTGACATACGGCGCGGTGGTCGACGGAGCGGCGGTCCAGTCGCCGTCGCCCCCCCATGTGCCTTCGCCGGCGTAGGCGCTGGCGGTGCCCTCGATGAAGTACTCCTCTTCGACGTAGTCGTACTCCTCGGCGAGGCGTGTCGGCATCGGGTTGAACGGCATGTCGTACTCCCCACCTGTCACCGGCCCGGTGATCGTCGGGACGGCGACGGCTTCACCGCGGACCTCCCCGGCCGTCTCGCCGCCTGTCTCCTCGACCGATGGGTTGCTGTTGGTGTCGCCGCTGTCCTGGTCGTCGGCTCCGCCGTCCGTCGACGAGCAGGCTGCGGTGAAGAGCGCGACCGCCAGCATCGGGGCGGCCACCCGGAACAGCAACCGCCGAAAGGTGGCAGCCGATGCGGAACGTCCACCACGAATGCTCACCTTGATCCCCCCACTGTCGATCACCCTTCGATGGCCGTAATCAGAACCGCTGGGCCCGGTGCTGTCAACCGCGCTGGGGTGGTGTTCGTCGCCTGGCCAAGGCGTCCGAGATCACAACGGGCCTCTGCCCCTCGTTCTCGGCAGCGTTTCCCGCGCATAGGAGGGGTATTGCTGCCAAGAAGCGGGGGTGGGCAACATGGATGTGCGGCGCGGCGCGGTGAGGACCGCTGGGGGGCTCCACTTGCAATCACGGGCGATCCCGGCGAATCTCGCTGGATGCGAGGCTCACTATTCCTTTCGACACCTTCCGGTGACCACCTGTCGAGGAGAACGCTGCCATGAGCACCACCCCGGTTCAGCGGTGGTCCTGGGATCAGGTGACCTGGGCTTCCCACTGCGGCAACTGCATAGCCAACTGCGCCTACCGCATCTACGTGGCCGACGGGAAGGTGGTGCACCAGGAGCAGTCCGGCGGCCTGCCTGCCTACGAGGGCGTGCCCGACATGAACCCTCTTGGCTGTCAGAAGGGCGGCGCATGGCACACTCAGGCCGACGGCGACGAGCGGCTGTTGCATCCGCTGCGCCGGGTGGGCGAGCGCGGCTCGGGCGAGTGGGAGCAGATCAGCTGGGACGAGGCCCTCGACTGCCTCGCCGACGCCGTCATCGACGGCATCGAGGGCGAGGGAGTGCACTCGATCCTGATGGACCCCGGCCCCGAGTCGGGTGTCGCCGGTGGTCAGGGTCGGGCCCGCCTGGGCGCGGCGATCGACTCGGTCGCTCTGGACAGCAACTCGACGGTGAGCGACGTCCACCTCGGGCACTGGATGACCTTCGGGAGCCTCCTCGGTGGTTCCAGTGCCGACGACACCTTCCGCGCCGACGTGATCCTGGTGTGGAACGGGAATCCCGCCTTCACGCGGATCCCGTATTTCCACTACCTGCCCGAGGCCCGCTACCGCGGCGCCAAGGTCGTGTTGATCGCGCCCGACTACAGCCCATCGGCCATGCACTGCGACATGCACGTGGCCCTCCGCCCCGGGTCCGATGCTGCATTGGCGCTCTCGATGTGCCGCGTGATCCTCGACGAGGGTTGGGCCGACCTCGACTTCGTCCGATCCCAGACCGACCTCCCCCTGCTCGTGAGAACTGACACGGGTCGGTTCCTCCGCAGCGAGGACGTCGACCCCGACGGTCGGAGCGACCGCTTCTTCGTCTGGCGGGGCGGCGCACTCACGCCGTCCGACCCGGTGCGCCTGGACGACCCGGGCGCACCTTGCGACGTGGTGCTCGAGGGGCGCTGGCCCGTCACGCTGCTCGACGGCACGGAGGTCGAGGTGACGCCGGTGTTCGAGCTGTTGCGCGAGCGACTCGATGGCTACTCGCCCGAGGACGCGGCGAGCTTGTGCGACGTCAGCCCCGAGACGATTCGCCGGCTGGCCCGGATGGTCTCGTCGGGCCGGACGAAGCTCCAGAACGGGCTGGGGAGCTGCAAGCATCATCACGGCGACCTGATGGAACGATCGATGGATCTGGTGCTGGCGCTCACCGGCAACTGGGGGAAGCCCGGAAGCGGATTCGACACCTACATCATCGCCCTCCTCGACGGCGAGGTCCTGGGGTTGCTCAAGGGCACTGCCGGCATCGAGTCGGCCGAGGCTGCGGTGGCCGGCCTCGAGGCCTATCTCGATGCCATGAAGGCCTCCGATCCGGCCATGACCGACGGGCGGGCCGTGCTCCAGATGATGCAGACCAACGCTCCGAGCATGCCCTCCACGCCGCCGGCGTTCTTCTTCTGGTACCACTGCGGTTTCGACGAGATCTGGGAACACCAGGGTTGGAGCGACAGTCCTCGACCCTTTGACGACTACATCCGCGAGTCCCAGTCCAAGGGGTGGTGGAGCGGGCTGGTCCGGCCCCGCCCCCAGGTCACACCGCGAGTGCTGTTCCAGGCCGGCACCAACGCCCTCCGGCGCACGCGTGGCGGGCAGCGCCAGCTGCTCCAGCACCTGTGGCCGAAGTTGGACATGATCGCGGTGCTCGACTGGAAGATGAGCACGGTCGGTCTGTACGCAGACCTCGTGCTGCCGGTGGCCTGCGAGCACGAGCGGCTCGACCTCCACGCCGCCAACTCGCATTCATGGGAGCGGATGCTCGCCGACAAGGCGGTCGAGCCACGGGGTGAGTCCCGCTCCGACTGGGAGATCTTCCTCGGGCTGGCCGAGGCCATCACCCGGCGGGCGGCCGAGCGGGGGCTCGACACGTTCGCCGACTCCCGCGGTGGCACCCGCGAGTACGCCAAGGTGTTCGACGAGTTCACGATGGGAGGCGCCATCAAGACCGAGGAGGCGATCATCGACGAGGTCCTGCGTGACAGTGCGCTGGCCGGGAACCTGGCGCCGGGGACGTCGGTGGCATCGCTGCGGGAGACGGGCTGGGTGCGGCCCGTCGAGCTGCCTCGGGTGATGTCGGGGGTGTGCGCGGGTGATCTCGACGACGACGGACCCTTCGTGGCATACCGCCACCACATCGAAGGCATGCCGTTCCCGACGCTCACCGGGCGGGCACAGTTCTATCTGGACCACCCGTGGTTCCTGGAGGCCGATGAGCATCTGCCGGTCCACAAGGACCCGCCGGCTGCCGGCGGCGACCACCCTCTCCAACTCACCGGCGGCCATCCCCGGTGGAGCATCCACGCGACCAACACGTCGAGTCAGATGATGCTCGAAACCACCCGCGGTGGACCGACCATCCACATCAATCCCGACGATGCCGCCGCGCGGCAGGTCGAGGACGGAGCCACCGTCCGGGTCTTCAACGACGTGGGAGATCTTCGGGTGCAGGCCCGCATCTCGGCCTCGATCCGGCCGGGACAGGTCGTCCTCTACGCGTCATGGGAGCAGTACCTGTACCCGGAGTGGAAGGACGTGACCTGGGTAGAGCCGGGCATGGTGAAGCCGCTGCACTTCGCCGGCGGCTACGGCCACCTGGCGTACTCCGATCTGCAGTGGCAACCCCAGCAGTCCGACCGGCTCTTTCGCGTCGACGTCGAGCGGGTCTGACAGGTCACCCGGCCGGCAGCGGCCCGATCCACGGGTGCGTACTCTGGAGATCCCGAGAGACGTCGGAGGCCGACATGACGATGACAAAGGCGTTTCCCGCTGCCGAATCCGCTGATCTTCCGGAGGGCGTGGTCGTGCAGCCTCGGCGCTACGAGTTCGAGGGCCTCGAGGACATCCCTCAGTACTGGTTCGCGCACAACCCGATCACCACTCACGTCGAGAACGCCTTCTCGATCCTGATCCCTCCGGGTGAGCGCTTCTTCATCCGGTCTGTGCGCCACTACGCCGACCAGGTGACTGATCCCGACACCCAGGAGCTGATCAGGGCCTTCTGCCAGCAGGAGGCACTCCACACAAAGGCGCACAATGAGCTCAACGCGTCCTTCAAGCGCTTCGGCATCGACGTCGACCGCGAGATCGCCTACGCCGATCGTTCTATGGCAGTGATCGCGCGGATCCTGTCACCCAAGTCGCAACTGGCGGTGACCGCGTTTCTCGAGCATCTCACGGCCACCGGCGCGCACATGATGTTCCAGGAAGCGGACTTCATGGAAGAGAAGATGCACCCGGAGATGCTGCGTTTCTGGCGCTGGCATGCGGCTGAGGAACTCGAACACAAGGCGGTGGCCTTCGACCTCTACCACCGGATCGGCGGCGGCTACGTGCGACGGGTGCTGTGCGCAGTTGCGACCGCCGTGCTGCTCGCGGTGCCCTTCGTCCGCATCGCACGTCGGATGATGCACGAGGACCCGCACAACGTCACAGCCGCCGAGCGCGAGGAGGCACGCGCGATCGACCGGAAGCTCACCAGGGCACAGCTCAAGCCGATCCTGGGGTTCTTCAAGCGTGACTTCCATCCCTGGAACGCGCACGACGAGGCCTATCTGCGGGAGTGGTACGCCGCGGACGAGACCGCCGCCCAACGAAGTTGATGGGTGCCGCGAGCAGGGTTCAGGGCTCGGCTCAGCAGGGCCAACCGGCGGAAGTCCGCCCGCACAACGCCGCTCGATCACCCGCATCACCGCTACGCTCGATCCGTCGGTGGTTCACTCCCACCTTCTCCCGCCGGCCCGGCCCCTGTAGCTCAGTCGGATAGAGCGACCGCCTCCTAAGCGGTAGGCCGCAGGTTCGATTCCTGCCGGGGGCGCCAGCCAGCCAGCCACAGCTAGGCTAAGGCCAGCGTGCCCTTCCTCACACCCACCGTCGTCAGGGGATCGGTGAACTGCGACCCCTTCGCGAGACCGCTTCGGTGGGGAACGATGTCAAGAGCGAGCGAAAGGAACGGTCATGGAAGACGATGCGCGCGAAGCCGCGATCAAGCGCCTCAAGGCGAAGCGCGACTTCTGGACCCATGTGGTGACCTATCTGATCGTCAACGCGGTGCTCGTCGGGATCTGGGCGCTTTCCGGTGCCGGGTACTTCTGGCCGATCTGGGCCATCGGTGGTTGGGGCGTCGGCCTCGCCTTCCACGCCTGGAGCACCTTCGGTGAGAAACCCATCACCGAGGAGCGGATCCAGCGCGAGATGCGCAAGCAGCAGGGCGCGGACTAGCCGGCGGCTTCGCAGCCGCACTCAGTAGCTCACGAGCCTCGGCATAGGTGTACCAGCGGCCCTCGTCGAACGAGTACAGCTTGCACTGCTTGGTGTTGCGGCCGAAGTCGCCGAGGCGCAGCGGGCGCTCCTCCACCACGCCGGGGAAGGCGGCGATGATGGCGTTGGATGCGGCCGGAAGCTCGTAGAACGGGATGCGCTGGTCGACGTGGTGGGGGACGTGGATGAAGATGTGGTGGAAGAACAGGTCCAGCCACCCGGGGACGTGCAGCACGGTCGTACCCTCCATCTGCGCGCGGTACTTGTTCCAGTCCTTCTTCGTGTACCAGCGGATAGCGGGGTCGATGTGGTGGAGGTGGACCACCCAGCCGATGACGTAGGTGAACAACAGGAACGGGACCACGAACAGCTTCACGAACAACCACAGGCCGGTGAGCGCGGAGTCGGCGGCCAGCCAGCCCCATAGGCCGAGCGCGGTGGCGGACAACAGCACGAACACGGCCACGATCCAACGGTCGCGCCTGATGCGTGACGCCCAGCGTGCCGGAGGCCGGCCGACCATCATCTTGTTCCACCACACCTCGCGGGCGTAGTAGGGGCCGGGCCCGAACCGGGACCACTCGAGTCGGTGACGCAGCCGTGCCAGCGGCGACAGCGCCGCGTACTGCTCGGGTTCCAGCGGGTGCCACACGAAGTCCAGGCCTTGGCGAACGGTGTAGCCGTGGTGCAGCCGGTTGTGGCCGAGCACCCATCCCTCGTAGACGTGCCAGGCGGGGAGCATGCAGATGTGGCCGACGAGCGAGTTGAGCCATCTCGACTTGAAGAGAGCACCGTGAGCCGCGTCGTGGCCGACGATGAACAGCGCTGCTACGGCCAGGGCCGAGAGGACCCACAGCGGGATCAACAGCAGCAGGTTGTCGGTGGAGGCGAGGCCCCACAGGGCGAGGCCGTAGATCAGCAGGTCCCGTCCGAGGTAGGCGAGGCCCTTCCAAGTCGGGTTGGCATGACGACCTTCGGGGATGGCCCGTATGACCGGCACCAGGTTGGTGGGCTGAGGGCGAGTGGCGTCGGGGGTGACGGCGGACATCGGTCTTCTCCGGGTGCTCGGGGCCGGGTGATCCGCCGGTGGGCTCGGATCCGTGGCACAGCCTACCTACCAGTAGGTAGGCAGGCCATACCGGAGAGGTGTGACGTGTGTCAGAAGAGCGAGGACGGCTCGATCGAGCACCGGGCCCGAGCCGAGCAGGGCCCGGCGGCATGTGCCTACAGTCGGAGCAGATGCGCAGGCGGACCGTGGAGGCCGAGATGGCTGAGCCCTACCCCAGCCGGGAAGCAACCGAGAAGGCCTTTGCCGATCACGTGAACCGGGGCAAGGTCGAGGCCTTCCACAGCCTCGGCCTCGACATCGTGATGGGCGAACGGGAAGGCGCCCGCTTCGCCGACGCCTTCAGCGAACGCTGGTACTGGAACTGCCACTCCAACGGTGGCGTGTTCAACCTCGGTCACCGCAATCCCCGCGTCATCGCGGCGGTCCGCGAGGCCATGGACCACCTCGACGTCGGCAACCACCACTTCGTGTCCGGCTACCGGGCTTCTCTTGCCGAGGCGCTCGGCGCCACGACCGGCGGGCGGCTGCCAGGCGTGGTGTTCGGTGTGTCCGGAGGCGAGGCCATCGATCTGTCGCTCAAGCTCGCTCGCGGCCGCACCGGTCGTCGGGGGATCGTGTCCATCGAGGGTGGCTACCACGGCCACACCGGCCTGGCCATGGCCGCCGGGGACCCCGCCTATCGCGAGCCGTTCGGTCCCAACCTCCCGTACTTCCGTCAGGTTCCGTGGAACGACCTCGGTGCCATGGCCGCCGCTGTCGGCGACGAGACCGCGGCGGTGATCCTCGAGTCGATCCCCGCAACGCTGGGGTTCCCGCTGCCGGCCCCGGGCTACCTTCACCGGGTCGCCGAGCTGTGCCGGGACCGCGGCGCGCTGTTGATCCTCGACGAGGTGCAGACCGGCCTGGGCCGCACCGGGACCGTGTGGTACTACCAGCAAGAAGACGTCGAGCCCGACATGGTCGTCACCGGCAAGGGCCTGAGCGGTGGCATCTACCCGATAACCGCCACCTTGATGACCGAGGACCTGCACGAGTTCTTCGACGAGCATCCCTTCGTCCACGTGTCGACCTTCGGTGGAGCCGAGCTCGGTTGCGTGGCTGCCACGGCTGTTCTCGACATCATCGGTGAGCCCGGCTTCCTGGAGCGGGTGGCGCAGCTCGGGGAGCGGTTCGAGGAGAGCTTCGAGGGCCTTCCCTTCGAGTTGCGTCGCCGGGGCATGACCATGGCTTTCAAGTTCGACCAGGAGGCGGGCGGCATGTTCGCGACGGCAGCGCTCCTCGAGCAGGGGATCTGGGCCCTTTTCGCCAACAACGACCCGACGGTCCTCCAGTTCAAGCCCCCGCTGACCATCAGTGACAGCGAAGCCGACGAGATCATCGCCATCGTGCAACAGGTGCTGGGATGATCCAACCAACGGTGCTGGCCGGCCTGGACGATGCCGTCCAACACGCGCTCGCCACCTGCGACGACAGCGCGCTCAACGTGCTCGGCTACGGCGAGATCTCGGTCGTGCTCGGTGTGCCGGCCGACAGACCCGAGTACGCCTGCAAGCGGCTGCCGGTGTTCTCCACCCGGGCCGGCTTCGACCGATACCGGCAGGCGTTCGACGGATACCTGAAGGCGCTGACCGAGCGCGGCATAGACCTCGTGGAGTCCCACGTCATGACCCTCGACGGGGGTGACGGCTCGGTCGTCGGCTACTGCATCCAAGCCGTCCTTCCTACGGAGTCGCTGGGGCCCAACGTGTTGCGCGCCGAGCAGCCTGCCGTCGATCACCCGGTCTTGGAGGGGATCACCTCGGCGATCGTCAAGGCGGTCGACCAACAGGTCGGCCTCGATGCCCAGCTCTCGAACTGGGCGTGGGCCGACGGCCGGCTCACCTACTTCGACGTGACCACTCCCATGCTCCGCACCCAGGGCGATTCCTGGGACTTCGACGTCGACATCTACCTGACGGCGTCGCCGTGGCTGCTACGTGGAGCGATCCGGCGCTACGTCCTCCCCGACACCGTGAAGCGCTACCACAACCCTCGTGCAATCCTGCGGGACCTGTGCGGAAACCTCATCAAGGAGAGGCTCGAACCCTGGGTACCGGCGGCGATTCAGGCCTGCAACCGCCACATCGATCGGCCCATCACCGAGGAGGAGGTCCGCAAGGATTACACCTCCGATGCCAGGCTGTGGGAGGCCATGCTGCGGGTTCGCCGCGCCGATCGCTGGTGGCAGCGCAAGGTGCGGCGCCGCAGCTACCCGTACCTGCTTCCCGGTCCGATCGAGCGTTGAGCCGGGATATGGGAGCTAGGCACCGCCTTGCGGTCCCGCGCCTTCATGTGGTGCGGGCAGGACGCTCACTCCGCCGCGACCGGCGACCATGACCTCGGTCACCAACTCCTTCGAGAAGATGCCGTGTTCGACCAGGCCTGGCACCGCTGACAAGGCTGTGGCCAGACCGGCGGGATCGTCGATGAGCCCGAACCGGGCATCAGCCAACAGGTTGCCGTTGTCGCTCGAGCGTTGCCGGAAGGCCACCTCGGACGCGCCCAGGTCGCGGATCCAAGCAGCCGTCACCTCGGGCGCGAACGGGAGGATCTCGACCGGAGTGCCGAACGCGCCGAGCTTGTCCACCAGCTTGCGCTCATCGACCACGACGATGAAACGGTCGGACATGGTGGCGACCACCTTCTCCCGCGTGTGGGCACCCCCGCCGCCTTTCGTCAAGTAGAAGTCGGCGGAGACCTCGTCGGCACCGTCGATGGCGATGTCCAGGTGGGTGATCTCGTCAGGGGACACGACCCGGAGTCCAACCTCGGTAGCCAGCTCGTGGCTCCTCACCGACGTTGCAGTGCACACGACATCCGGGGCGCGCTCGCCGAGGGCGATGATGGTGTGCTTCACCGTCGAGCCGGTGCCGAGCCCGACCCTCATGCCGTCCTCGACGCAATCGGCCGCTCGCCGTCCCGTCGCGGCCTTTGCGGTCTCGACCCAGTCCTCGCTCATCCCTGTTGTCCTAGCGCGTTTTGTGAACGCGCGTGGCCCCTATAGGGGCCATTTCGGTTCACAAAACGCGCTGGGTCAGGAATCGGGATGGGCGTGGCGGCCGAGGCGGCGGCGCAGGTCGTCGTCGATCTCGCGGATACCCGGACCGGCGTGTGCCTCGCGAAGCTTCGCCAGCGTCGGGTGATCCTGTTCCCGTTCGCTGTCCCACTCGTCGGCGAAACGGCCCGAGACGACGTCGTCCACGAGCTGGCGCATGGTCGCCGCCACGTCGAGGTGGTCGAAGCGGCCCCGCCGGGAGAGCTGACCGTACTGGCTGGTAGGTGAGTGATGATCGAGCTGCCTGACGAAGCCCTCTTCGCGGAGCAGCCGGTAGTTGCGCTCGATCTCGCCGGACAGGAACAGCTCGGTGAGGACGGCCTCCAGCGGGATGCCCTGTTCGGTCATGACCTCGACGAACGCAGTGTTCACGTGGGTGAGCGCGGGCGACAGGAGCTGTTCCACCGACAAGTCGAGCACCGCCTCCTGCCGGGGGGTGAGCTCGATGGCGCCCTGTCCCAGTCCGCCGATGGCCGCCGCGACCCCCAGCGTGCGCGGCAGGGCCCGGCCGGAGCGGTCGTGGTGGACCCCGACGGCGGTGATGAACCCGACGCCCTCCTGGTAGCAGAGACGCACCTCCGGGCCGAGCATGCGCGGCGCCACCATCGCCACGTCACCGAGGGGTGGATCGAAGCGGCCGAAGGCGAGTGTGTAGCCGCTGGCAACGATGGTGAGGGCGTGGCCCCCGGGCTCGATGCCGAGCGTGGGGATGGCGTCGTCGGGGACGAGTAGGCAGATCACGTCGAAGCCGCTGGCGGCTTGGACGTCGGCGGCGTCGAAGCCGTCGGCGGCCGCCTCGTCCCTTGTCTCGTCGGCGCGTACGCAGACCGTCACATCCAGGCCCGAGTCGCGCATGTTCAGCGCCCATGAGCGGCCCTGGTTGCCGTAGCCGACGACCGCCACGCGGGCGCCGTCGAGGACACCCGGCTCAGCGTCGACCTCGTACCAGATCTTCGTCATCGCTCCCCCTGGGCCCACCGGTCGATCTGCCCGCCGGCAGTTGTCCGGGGCGTTGGTCTCACCCGACGCGCTTTCCGGCCCCTGGCAGAACCGGGTGGCGGGAAGCACAGTACTGTCTGGCGGCGGCGGACGATCGTAGGAGCCGCCGGCGAGGTGGGGGATGACCGTTCCCAGGAAGGCTCTCGGCGCTGTGTTCGGACGGCGTCTGCCCAACACCGAAGGCTCGCTCGAGACCGCCGGGATCGACGGGACCGTCGTCATCGGCCGTGACGGCTACGGCGTACCCCATGTCGAGGCCGCCACCGATGCCGACGCCTGGTTCGGGGCGGCCTTCGCCCAGGCCCAGGATCGCAGCTTCCAGCTCGAGCTGTTCCTGCGCCTCACCAGGGGCACGCTGGCCGAGCTGATCGGGAGCCAGGGCGTACCGATGGACCGGCTGATGCGACGCATCGGCCTGCGACGGGCCGCCGAAGCGCAGTCGCTGAACCAACCGGAGCACCTCCTCGACGTGTGCGCCGCCTTTGCCCGCGGCATCAACGCCGGCAACCGGCTCGGCAACCCGAAGGTGGCTCACGAGCTCAAGTTGCTCGCGTCCCGCCCCTCCGACTGGGACGCCGTCGACGTGCTCGGTATCGCCAAGCTCGTCGGGTTCATGCTCTCCACTCCGTGGCTGTCCAAGCTCGCCCGGCTCCGCATCTGCGAAGCCGACGGGATCGAGGCCGTCGGCTCGCTCGAACCCGACTACGGCGCCGACCACCCTCTCACCAGTCCCTACGGTCAACCTGCCGGTCAGGCCGCCGACCGGCTGACCGAGGAGCTGGCCTCGGTCCAGTCGTTGCTCGGTGTACCCGGTGGGTCCAACAACTGGGTGATCGGCGCCGATCACACAGCCACCGGCTTCCCGATCGTCGCGAGCGACCCGCATCTCGCTCCAAGCGTCCCACCGCCGTGGTATCTCATGCAGCTCCGCACGCCACGGTGGGCTGGTGCCGGGGCCGGCTTCGTCGGCGCGCCGGGCATCGTCATCGGCCACAACGGTCATGGCGCCTGGGGGGTCACCAACGGGATGGCCGACATCGTCGACCTGTTCATGGAGGAAGTAGGCCCCGATGGCCGCAGCGTCCGGGAGGGCGACGAGTTCAAGCCCTGCGAGGTGCTGCAGGAGACGATCGGTGTGAGAGGCGGCCGAGCCCTCCAGGAGGAGGTCCTCATCACCCGGAGAGGTCCCGTCATCGGGCCCGCGCTCGAGGGCGAGGTCGGCGCGCTCTCGATGAGCGCCACCTGGCTGTCGGATCGGCCGGTGCGCGGCTTCTTCGAAGTGCTCACCGCGACCGGCTTCGAGGAGTTCCGTCAGGCGTTCGCGGCGTGGCCGAGCGCCTCGCTCAACGTCGTCTACGGCGACGCCGACGGGGCCGTCGGCTGGCAGTACGCGGGTGAGGTGCCAAGACGAGAGCGGGGTTTCGGGTTCGTCGTCTCGGACGGCACCGACCCCGAATGCGGTTGGAAGGACACCCCGGTGCCGTTCGAGGACATGCCCTACAGCCTCGGCGGGGATGCGCACTTCGTCGCCACCGCCAACAACGAGCCCATCCCCGACGACGAGGGGCCGTATCTCGGGATGGACTGGACCATGGGCTACCGCGCCGAGCGGATCCGTCGACTGCTGACCAGCCGCGACGGCTGGGACGTCGATTCGGTGATGGCCATGCAGATGGACACAGCCTCGGTGCTCTGGGAGGAGGTGCGCGACGCATTTGCCTCGGCCAAGGCGTCATCGCCCGATGCCGACCACGCCCTGCGGCTTCTCGGCAGCTGGGATGGCGACATGGCAGTCGACTCCCCGGCAGCCGCGGTGTTCGCGCTGACCGTTGCCGAGATGAGCGAGCGGATCACTCGGCGCAAGGCGCCCAACTCCTGGCGCTGGGCCCTGGGACAAGGGGAGAACCGCTTCCTCGCCATGAGTGGCTATGGAACCCGGCGATGGGGCCACACCGCCGAGTTGATCGTCGACCAGCCCGAGGGTTGGTTCGAGCGGGGCTGGCCCGAGGAGATCGGTGAGGCACTGGGTGCGGTCGTCTCCCGTCTGAGGAGCGAGAAGGGCGACGACCCGGCAGGTTGGGGCTGGGGGTACGTGCGTCCCCTGACCTTCAAGCACCCGCTGTCGTCGGTGCCCGGCCTGGCGAGGGCCTTCGATCTCGGCCCCCTCCCCTGGGGCGGTGACGCCACAACGATCAGCATGGCCGCCAACCACCCGCTCGAACCGACGAGCTCACCGATCGTCGTAGCCAACATGCGCGCGACGATGCCGGTCGGGCAGTGGGAGCGGGCCCGCTTCGTGCTCGCTGGTGGCCAGTCCGGCAATCCGTGCTCACCTCACTACGACGACCAGTACGAGCTCTGGCGCAAGGGCGAGGGCATCCCGATCGCCTGGACCGAACAGGAGGTGCGCTCAGCCGCCCAGCACACGCTCACCCTGGAGCCGGGGGGCTGAGCGGAGCAGCGACGCCGTGGCCGGCCCGCGGGCCACCGCCGTCAGCGCCGGTCCACCCGGTGCAGGGCTTCCATGACGATCTCCAGGCCACGATCGGCCTCGGTGTCGCTCACCGACATCGGGGGAGCGATCCGGAGGCAGTTCCCGTACAGGCCACCTCGGCCGATCAGCAAACCGCCCGATCGGGTCAACTCCATCACCTCGGCTGCGGTGTCACTCGCCGGTTCGTAGCCGTCGGGCTCGACCAACTCCAGCCCTATCATCAGTCCCCGGCCCCTCACCTCGCCCACCACGGCCATCTCCGACGTGGCGTTCCTGAGCTCTTCGATCATCCGGGACCCGACTCGCTTCGTGTTCTCCTGCAGGCCGTGCTCGAGCATGTAGCGCAGGTTGGCGAGGGCACCTGCGGTCGCCAGGGGATTGCCGCCGAAGGTGGAGATGTGGTTGGCGTCGAGGGCGTCCATGATCTCGGCCCGGGCGACCACGCCGCCGATCGCCAAGCCGTTGCCGAGCCCCTTGGCGAAGGTCAACAGGTCGGGGACGACGCCGTGGGCCTCGTATCCCCAGAAGTGCTCTCCTGTACGACCCCACCCGGTCTGCACCTCGTCGGAGATGAGCAGTGCCCCGTGGTCGCGCAGCACCTCGGCCATCGCTCCGAGGAACCCGTCGGGGGGGACGACGAAGCCGCCCACACCCTGCACCGGTTCGGCGATCATGCAGGCGAGGTCCCCGGCGGTCTGGTAGGCGATCACGTCCCGCAGATCGTTCACGCAGGCGGCGGTGTAGTCGGCATCCTCCAGATCCTTGAACGGGCTGCGAAAGCGGTACCCGCCGTGCACGTAGTGAACCGAGAGGGGGCTGAAGTTCGAGGCCGACCAGCTGCGGTTGCCGGTGACGCCCATCGCTGCGAACGAGCGCCCGTGGTAGCTGTTGCGCAACGCCAGCACCTGGTTGGAACGGCGGTAGTTCGTCGCCAGCATCAGCGCCGCGTCGGTGGCCTCGGTGCCGGAGGTCGTGAAGAACACCTTGGCGTCAGGTATGCCTGATCGGCTTGTGATCTCCTCTGCCAGCTCGATCATCGGCTCGATCAGATAGAGGGTCGACGTGTGGAGGATCCGTCCGGCCTGATCCCGTATCGCCTCGACCACCGCGGGGACGTTGTGACCCGAGAGGGTGGTGAGGATGCCGCCGAAGAAGTCCAGATAGCGCCGACCCTCTGCGTCGCTCACCCAGCAGCCTTCGCCGTCGACCAGCTCGATCGGGTGCTGGTAGTACAGCGCCAGCCACGACGGCAGCACCGCCCGGTGGCGATCCAGCAGGCCGGCGTGCACGCCGGGGGAGGTGCTCGTGGCGGGTATCACGTCACTTGGTTGCCTTCCTGCCTCAGCCGACGGCAACTGGCGAACAGCTATGAAGGTGCGTCGGCGCTGGAAACGACCAGCCACCGATTGTGGGTCCGGTATGGTGGCAGCGGCAAGCGATTCGGTCGCCGACATGGGATGCGGTGACGGAATTGCTTGTCGTGAGGGTTCGTTCCCGGGACTCTCTGCGACGTATTCGGGGGAAAGTATGGGTGACGAAGGTGTGGAGCCCGAGGAGTCGGCCACTGCGGTAGCAGCAGCCGGTGCCGGGTCGCGTGACACGATCGAGCTCGATCGCGTGACCAAGACCTTCGGTGATCAGATCGCCGTCAACGATGTCGGCTTCGGGATCGCAGAAGGCGAGTTCTTCTCGCTGCTCGGCCCCTCCGGGTGCGGCAAGACGACGACTCTGCGGATGATCGCCGGCTTCGAGGTCCCGACCAGCGGCTCGATCCGCCTGGCCGGAGCCGACGTGTCCCACGTGCCGCCCTACAAGCGAAACGTCAACACGGTGTTCCAGCACTACGCGCTGTTTCCCCACATGACGGTGCGCAACAACGTGGCCTTCGGGCCCCGGTCCAAGAAGGTTCCCAAGGCCGATGCCAGGTCCCGGGCCGACGAGGTGATCCGTGTGGTCCGCATGGAGGACTTCGCCGACCGCAAGCCCGGCCAGCTCTCGGGTGGCCAGCAACAGCGCGTGGCACTTGCCCGCGCGTTGGTGAACTACCCGACCGCCTTGCTCCTCGACGAGCCGCT
Source organism: Acidobacteriota bacterium (assembly GCA_003577145.1). Lineage (GTDB taxonomy): Bacteria > Actinomycetota > Acidimicrobiia > Acidimicrobiales > Microtrichaceae > ATN2. Next base: position 110,298 of record QEUP01000002.1, read on the forward strand.
CGGCGCGCTCGATCTCAAGCTTCGCCAGGCGATGCAGCTCGAGCTCAAGCGGATCCAACGTGAGGTGGGCATCACCTTCGTGTACGTCACCCACGACCAAGAGGAAGCACTCACCATGAGCGACAGGATCGCGGTGATGAGCGAAGGCCGCGTCGAGCAGATCGGCTCGCCGACCGAGATCTACGACGCGCCCGCGACGGTCTTCGTGGCGGGTTTCATCGGTCAGGCGAACCTGTGGCCCTGCACGGTCGTGGGGGCACGCAACGGCACGACCAGCGTCGAGGCCCTCGGCGCGACGCTGACGGCCCCGAGCGACGAGGCATCTCCCGAGGGCGAAGCGACGCTGATGGTCAGGCCGGAGAGGGTGCGCGTCTCGGCGACTGACCCGAGGCCCGCCCCCGGCGTGAACGCGACCGTCACGGACCTGGTCTTCCAGGGCCCTGTCATCAGGCTCGCACTCGCGGCTGCTGACGGAAGCGAGATCGTGGCCCACGTGGGTTCTGATCATGATCTGCCATTCCTCCGGCCGGGCGATGAGGTGACGGCCAGCTGGGACACGGGAGCCGGCCGGGTTCTGCCCGGGCGGCCCCCGGCAATGGATGCAGATGATTACTTCGACGAGGAGCTCGCCGAGGACTGGGAGAGTGCGCCTCGGTGAACCCGGGCGCGGTACTGCCAAGGAGGACACCGCAATGACCGATAACCGAGAGCTGGAGGCCCTGGTGCGGAGGCAGCTGCAAGCGAGCTGGACGAGACGGGGCTTCCTCGGTCGCGCCGGGCTCGCAGCAGGGATGCTCGCCGTCGGCCCCGGCGTCCTGGCTGCCTGCGGCAGCGACGACGACAGCGAGGGTGGCGGTGACGGAGAGACCGAGAGGACCGAGTCCGACACTCTCCGCATCTCGAACTGGCCGTTGTACATCGACGCCGAGACCATCCCCGCCTTCCAGGACGAGACGGGGCTCACCGTCGAGTACACCGAGGACGTCAACGACAACGAGGAGTACTTCGCCAAGATCCGCGAACCGCTCAGCCGTGGCCAGGACATCGGCGCTGACCTGTTCATAGTCACCGACTTCTTGGTGGCCCGCCTGATCGAGCTCGGCTGGTTGGCCGAGTACGACTCGGCCAACGTGCCCAACAAGGCCAACCTCGTCGACTCCCTCGCCCACGTCGACTACGACCCCGAACGCAAGTACAGCCTCCCCTGGTTCTCGGGATTCACTGCGATGGCCTACAACATCGACCTGACCGGTGAGGAGATCACCACCACGGAGGCGCTGTTCGACCCCAAGTACCGGGGCAAGGTCACGATGTTCAGCGACATGCGCGACGCCCTGGGCATGGTGATCCTGATGGACAAGGGCAGCCTCGATGACCTCACCGAGGCCGACATCCAGGCGGCTGCCGACCGTGTGGCCGCCGCCAAGGACGAGGGCCAGATCCGTCGCTTCACCGGCAACGACTACGGCGACGACCTGGTGGCGGGCAACGTGGCGGTCTGTCAGGCCTACTCCGGTGACGTGGCCCAGCTCCAGCTCGACAACCCCAACTTGAGGTTCGTGCTCCCTGAGACCGGTGGCCTGCTGTTCTCGGACAACATGGTCATGCCGACCACCACCGAGAACATCGTCGGTGCCGAGAAGTGGATGGACTTCGTCTATGACCCGGCGAACAACGCGCGGCTCACCGCCGAGGTGCAGTTCATCCCGCCGGTTCAGCAGACGGGAGAAGAGCTGGAGAAGATCGATCCCGAGCTGGCAGCCAACCCGCTGATCAACCCGCCCGAGTCCGAGATGGCCAAGGCATTCGTCTTCCCGACGCTGACCGAGGAGGAAGAAGTCACCTACACCGACATCTACACCCAGGTGACCGCCAGCTGACCAGCCGCCACCGGCCGGGACAGATCGCGTGCGCGGAACAGCCACAGGGGGAGCAAAGCGGAGCAGATCGGCCCCCTACCTGCTGGGGCTGCCCGCGCTCGCCTATCTGGGGATCTTCTTCGTCATACCGCTGGTGACCCTGCTGAAGATGAGCCTCTCGACCAACGTCGGCTCGGTGTACGAGCCGACGATGGTGCTCGACTGGCACTGGGCGAACTACTCCGACGCCTTCAGCAGCTACGGGGCCCAGTTCAGCCGCTCCTTCCTCTACGCGGGTATCGCCACGGTGCTCGCCCTGCTGCTGGGCTACCCGCTCGCCTACGTGATCGCCTTCAGAGCAGGCCGGTACAAGAACCTGCTGCTCGGGTTGGTGATCCTCCCGTTCTTCGTCACCTTCCTCGTCCGGACGCTCGCCTGGAAGACGATCCTCTCCGACACGGGCTGGGTCGTGAGCCTGTTCGACCTGCTCCACGTGCCCATGCCCGACGGGCGTCTCCTCAGTACCAGCTGGGCGGTCGTGTTCGGCCTCACCTACAACTTCCTGCCGTTCATGGTCCTGCCCATCTACGTGAGCCTCGAGAAGATCGAGCTCTCACTCGTCGACGCTGCCAAGGACCTCTACTCAGCACCGTGGCGGGCTTTCCGCGCGGTGGTACTACCGCTTTCGCTGCCCGGCGTGTTCGCCGGCACCTTGTTGACCTTCATCCCTGCCGCGGGTGACTTCATCAACGCCCAGTACCTCGGCAGCGCGCAGAACGCGATGATCGGCACGGTGATACAGAAGCAGTTCATCGTCGTGAAGGACTACCCCGCTGCAGCAGCGCTGTCGTTCGTGTTGATGGCGATGATCCTCGTCGGAGTGCTCGTCTATGCCCGGGTTCTCGGTACAGAGGAATTGACGTGACCACGCTCGGAACCCGGCCACCGGAGACGACACCGCCGGCTCCTCCTCCCACCGGTGCCGCCCCCTCGCCGTCACCGCTGCGCCGCGTCGGGCCGTGGCTGCTCAACGGCTATGCCGGTGCCGTCGTGTTCATCCTCTTCCTCCCGATCCTGGTGATCATCCTGTTCTCGTTCAACGACCCGGTGGGCAAGTTCAACTTCGTGTGGAAGGGCTTCTCGCTCGAGGCGTGGCAGGACCCGTTCAAATACGAGCCGCTGGTGGACGCCATGATCGTGAGCCTCGAGGTCGCCGCGGTGTCGACGGTCATATCCGCGGTGCTGGGTACGCTCATCGCCGTGGCGTTGGTCCGCTACCGCTTCACCGGAAGCGGCGCCACCAACACGTTCTTGGTACTGCCTCTCACCACCCCCGAAGTTGTCATGGGGGCCTCGTTGCTCACGTTGTTCCTGGACCTGAACTGGGCGACGGGGTTCTGGACCATCGTCATCGCGCACGCGATGTTCCAGATCAGCTTCGTGGCCCTCACCGTCAAGGCGCGCGTGCGCGGCTTCGACTGGTCCCTCGAGGACGCCGCCATGGACCTCGGCGCCACACCGCTGAGGACGTTCCTGCGAGTTACGTTTCCCTTGATCCTGCCAGGGGTGGTCGCTGCCGCGATGCTCTCGTTCGCGCTGTCGATGGACGACTTCATAATCACGTTGTTCAACAGCGGCAACGAGGTCACCTATCCGTTGTTCGTCAACAACGCCGCCAAGACGGCCCTGCCGCCCCAGATCAACGTGATGGCCACGCTGATCATGCTCGCCAGCCTGGTGGTGATCGGCTTGAGCCAGATCTACACGCGCTGGCGCACACGCGGGTGAGGGGTAGACTCCGCCAGGATCTGCCAAGGGGTCGAATGCATGCGCTACGTGGCTGCCGCCTGTCTGCTGTTGGCTCTCGTCGTTGCAGGGTGCAGCGACAGCGACGACACGGAGGCGACCACCACCTCCGACCGGCGCGACGAGTTCCGACCCGAGGACGAGCAGTCCGTACCCGACGTCGAAGGCGTCGAGGTCAGCTACTACACGCCCCCTGACGCGCTGGCCGAGGGTGAACCGGGCGACATCCTCTCGAAGGAGCCGATCGAGATCCCGGCGACCACGAACGGTCAGGCCTGGAAGATCACCTACGTGTCGACGGTGCCCAGCGGCGATCTCGTGCCCGTCACCGGGGTCATCGTGCGACCTGACGGCGAACCTCCCGAGGGCGGCTTCCCCGTCGTGTCCTGGGCGCACGGAACCACCGGAGTTGGCGACCAGTGCGCGCCTTCCAACACCACGCCGTTCACCTTCCTCGGCATGGAGGACCTGGTGAACTCCGGCATCGCAGTAGCTGCCACCGACTACATCGGGCTGGGTACCGACGGTCAGCACCCGTACCTGGTCGGTGAGGCGTCGGGTGCATCGGTGATCGACATCGTGAGGGCCGCCCAGGGCCCCGACGGGGTGGATGCCGCCAACGACGTGGTGGTCTGGGGCTACTCCCAGGGTGGCCAAGCGGCGTTGTTCGTCCGCGAGATGGCGCCGGACTACGACCCCGAGCTCAACATCTTGGGCATCGTGGCCACCGCACCCGTGACGGACCTGGGGACGTTCCTCCAGCAGGCTGCGACCAACAGCGAGGTGTTCCCGTTCTTCGCCGAGGCAATCGCCACCTGGAGCACCGTCTACGAGCAGGTGGACCTCTCGCAGATCGTCGAGCCCGAGGCCGTGGAGAAGTTCCGCCTGGTCAACCTGGCGTGCACCGGCGGTGTGGCAGAGGCTGCCGAAGGCGTCGATGTCCAGTCACTGTTCAAAGAACAGCCCGAGGACGTCGAGGATTGGGCGAAGATCGTCGAGATGAACACAGCCATCCCCACCGAGGGCTCGGTGCCGATGCTCATCAGCCACGGCGACGCCGACACGATCGTGCCCATCGAGGGCACGCTCACGACGGTGCAGATCATGTGTGAGGACGGTGAGGACGTCCTGTTCCTACGTGACCCGAGCTGGGACCACACCGGAGCCTGGTTGCTCACCGTCAACGATGTCGTCGCCTGGATAGAGGCCCGCTTTGCCGGCGAGCCCGCTCCAAACAACTGCGACGAAGTGCTCGCGCAGATCACGACGACGACGTCGGCGGCGAGCAGCGCAACGCCTCAAGACCAGTGACCCTGAAGGTGCGGGCCCGGCGGCTGACGCGGGCTCTCGTGGTGCTGGCGCTGGCCGCCGCCTGCACCGGCGACGAGGAAGGCGATCGACGCGAGGAATACGCCGGGGACCGGCCGGAGGACGCGCCGGTCGCCGACGTGGATGTCAGCGGCACAGAGGTCACCTACTACCAGGCTCCCGACGCGCTCGAGGACGTCGAAGCGGGTCAGATCCTCGAGCAGGAACCCATGGCTCTGGCCGCAGGCATCGATGGTCAGGCCTGGAAGATCACCTACGTGACCACCACTCCACGGGGTGAGCTGGTCCCGTCCACCGGCATCATGGTACGGCCCGACGCAGATCCGCCCGAAGGCGGATACCCGGTGGTGACCTGGGCTCATGGCACGACCGGTGTGGGCGACGAGTGCGCACCCTCGAAGCAGCCGGCGTTCAACATGATCGGGTTGCAGCAACTCATCGACGCCGGCTATGCGCTGGTCGCCACCGACTACCTGGGCCTCGGTACGCCGGGCCAGCACCCCTATCTCGTGGGAGTCGCGGCGGCGACCAGCGTGATCGACATCGTGCGTGCCGCCCGGGGCCCCGATGGGATAGACGCCGGTAGCGATGTGGTCGCATGGGGCTACTCCCAGGGAGGGCACGCCGTCCTCTTCGTGCGTGAGATCATCGGCGAGTACGCGCCGGAGTTGAAGCTCAGGGGAATCGCCGCCACCGCTCCTCTGGTGGACACGGGTGGCTTCTTGGCGCGGGGCTATGACGAGCACAGCCACTTCCCGTTCACCGCCGAGGCGATCGCGACCTGGGAGATCGTCTACGACGAAGTCGATCTGTCCGAGATCGTACCGGCCGAGCTCGTGGAGAAGTACCGGCTTGCGAGCCAGGCGTGCTCGTTCGCTCTCGACGAAGTCCAGGTGCCCGACCCGTCTACCTTGTTCCGCGAGGACCCCGACAACGTCGAGGCCTGGGTGAGGATCGTCGACGACAACACGGTGGTTCCCGCCGACCAGGACATACCCATGTACCTCGTCCACGGTGAGCTCGACGAGCTGATCGATATCGAGCCGACCCGAACCTTGGTCTCCGAGCTCTGCGAAGCCGGCGAGGCCGTCGTCTTCGACGACCAGCCCGCCCTCACCCACGGGACAGCCATACTCTTCGCCAGCGAGCCGCTGCTTCGGTGGCTGGACGCCCGCCTCGAGGGCGAGCCGGCGCCGACCAACTGCCAGGGCTGAAAGCGAACCGCAACCTCAGCGTCGCCGGCAACCCGGCCGGGTGATCGCCTTGTCGAGCCCGCCCCTTTGACGCGGCATGTCGTTGGCATCGAACAGACGACCCGGCAACTCCCGGCCGGCATCGGCCGACCTGGAAGTCATTACGTCAATCCCGTCGGCGAGGTGAGAACTGCACGGCTTGTTCGACGGGAGTTGACTGCGGCGCTGCCTGCTGCTCGGTGGGAGCCCCGATGGTGCCGGTGAGCAGGAAGCTGAGCTGCCTGCCCATGGGCACCAATCCCAGCCTCGACGCCAGCCAGATCGAAGCGGAGTTGGCCTGACGCACCCGCCACTGCGGCAGGAGGCCCTTCGAGAGGGCATCCCTGATGGCCGCCTCCGCCGCAGCCCTCGCCAGCCCCCGATCTCTGAAATCGGTGTGGGTCACCACGCCCATGTGGGCCACCTCCTGTGGCCAGCGCTGATAGCCGGCGAGCGCCCGGGGTATCCCGTCCACCAGTGCCGCGAAGAGCTCCGAGGCGCCGTCAATGCCGCTCTCGAGCTCTTCCTCGGCCGATACCGACTCGAGGATGTCGATGACCCGGCTGTCCTCGGTGCCGAGCACCTCCACCGCCGGCCCATCTTCGGGCTCCGGCAACTCGGTGCTCTCCGGGTAGGCGAGGATCGCCGGTCCGAGGAACACCGCCGGCGCGCCGAGCTGTGGGAAGATCACCTCGGGATCGGTGAGGTCGGCCTCGGGATGCAGCGGCACCAGCCTCTCTTCGATCGTGGAGCGCAGCTCCGGGGGTGCTTCGATCACCGCTGAGTCCCCGAGCGTCACCACGCCTATCCAGCCGTCGGGGCACAGCCCCGGCTCGGTCGGGTCGACGACGCTGCAGCCCGGGGTGGTGAGGGTGTCGGGATCGCCTGCCAGCGTCCGCCATAGCGCCTTGACCCGTGCCATCGTCGAGATCTCGTCCACAGGTCCTCCTGCCACCACCGGCTTGTCCCTCGGACTATCGCCGCTGAGAGGGGCCGGACGCAACCCGTCGGGCACCCTGCCCGGCTCCTCAGAGGTCGGCTGTCGCTGGACCCGGGCAGCAACCGCGCAGGTCAGCAGTCGACCGCAACCCGCAGCGCCTCGCAGACCGCGCGTAGCTTGTCGGGACCGAGCCGGGTGATCTGCTCTGTGCAAAACGCCTTGGAGATCGGTTGGATGTTGTCGAGCGAGAGGACGCAGGGCTGGGGCATGCCGTCGCTCTCGTCCAGGGCGACCTCGGTGGGGATCGACCTCACAACCGCGGTCGCCGGCACAGCCAGGACGCGGCCGAGGCGCGACACGATGACGTCACGGCTGAGCACGACGAAGGGCCGGCGCATGGTGTCCGGGGGTTCGTACCACCACACATCCCCGCGCCTCACCAGCCGCCGTCCTCGCTCTCGAGCTGGTCGATGGCGCGGGCGACGTTGGCCTCGGTCTGAGCATCGAGGTTCCCCCACTCGTCGGGCGCAACGACCGGGTGAGCGGAATAGCCACGGATGAGAGCCTCATCGATCGCTTGGCGCTGAACAGCCCGGAGGTACGCCTCCTGTGGGGTCTAGCCCTGCTCATCGGCCGCCGATGTCCTGACCTTGCTGTAGAGGTGATCGGGCAGTTGGTCGTAGCCGATGTGGCGCTGCGAGTAGGTCCCCCGGCCACCGGTGAGGCTGCGCAGGTCGATTATGTAGCGCAGGATCTCCGAGGTCGGCACGGTGGCGGTGATCATCTGGCGGTCGTCGCCCACCGGGATGGTTCCCTGGACCCGGCCCCGCCGGCCGTTGAGATCGCCCATCACGTCTCCTTGTGACTCGTTGGGGACCATGATGTTGATCTCCGAGATCGGTTCGAGGATCACCGGCTTCGCCTGCTCGATGGCCGTCTTGAAGCCGATGCGACCCGCCTGCTTGAAGCTCATCTCCGAGGAATCCACCGAGTGGTGCTTGCCGTCGTAGCAGATCACCCGGACGTCGACGACGGGGAAGCCGAACACGCCGCCGTCGGCCATGGTCTCGACGACCCCCTTTTCGACCGCGGGGATGAACTGGCGGGGTATGGCGCCACCGACGATCTCGTCGACGAACTCGAAGCCCTCGCCGCGGGCCAGCGGCTCGACGCGCAGGAACGCCACCCCGAACTGACCGTGCCCACCGGATTGCTTCTTGTACTTCCCCTCGGCCTCGGACTTGCCGGTGATCGTCTCGCGGTAGGCGACCTTCTCGTCCTCGGTGTCGATCTCCACGCCGTACTTGCGCCCGAGCCTTTCGAGCGTGACCGTCAGATGGGTCGGGCCTGTGGCCCTCAGCAGGGTCTGTTTGGTTTCGTCGTTGCGCTCGACTGAGATGACCGGGTCCTCGTCGCGAAGCTTGTACAACGCCGTCGCCAGCTTGTCCTCGTCGCTTTGGGTGCGGCCCGAGATGGCACTGGCGAGAACAGGTGTGGGCCACTCGACCCGCGCGGCGCTGACCGGTGTCCCCTTCGGCGCGAGAGTGTCACCTGTGTGGGTGTCGGTGAGCTTGGCCACCGCGAAGAGGTCACCCGCGGTCGCCTCCGGGAGCGTCTCCTGCTCGCTGCCTCTCAGGCTGATCAGACCGTGGAGGTTCTCCTCGGTGTTGGAGCGCGTGTTCACCAGGTGCTCGTTGGGGTGAATGGTCCCCGACAGTGCCTTGCACAACGAGATCTGGCCCACGTACTCGTCGGCGATGGTCTTGAACACGAACGCCAACGGCTTCTCGTTCGGATCCGGAGCTATCTCCGCTGTCGTGTCCCCGGCGTTCACCTCGACGGGTGGCCGGTCCTGTGGGCTGGTGCCGATCTCGGCGATGAAGTCAGCGAGGCGGTCGACGCCGATGGGCACGGTGGCTGATCCGCAGACCACCGGGAACACCGTCGCGTCCGCCACGCCGCGGGCCAGGGTCTTCTCCAACTCACCGAAGGGCGGCACGTCGCCCTCGAGGTAGCGCTCGAGCATCTCGTCGTCGGCCACGACGATTCCCTCGACGAGGTCGTCGTGGACCTGATGCTCGAGCGCCTCGATGTCCTCGGGGACTTCGACCTGCTTGGCTTCACCGCTGTCATAGACGTAGGCGGTGTCGGTGAGCAGGTCGGCGATCCCGTGGAAGGCCTCACCCTCGCCGAGGGGGAGCTCGAGTGGAGCCACGCCCGCGCCGAAGCGGTCCTTGAGCTCGTCGAGGGTCCGGTTGAAGTCGGCACGCTCGGAGTCGAGCTTGTTGATGAAGAACATGCGGGGGATGCCCAGGTGGGCAACCTCTTCCCAGATCGCCTCGGTCTGGACCTCGACCCCGTCGGGTGCGCTGATGACGAACACCGCCAGGTCGGCGACACGCAGCGCCGCGCGAACCTCGCCGATGAAGTCGACGTAGCCGGGGGTGTCGATGACGTTGATCTTGTGGCCCTTCCAGATGAACGGTGCCAGAGCCAGTGACACCGACATGCCGTGGGACTTCTCCTCAGGGTCGAAGTCGCAGACGGTGTTGCCCTCCTCGATCCTGCCCTGACGGTTCAGGACACCGGCCCGAAACAACAGCGCCTCGGCGACGGTCGTCTTCCCGGCACCGACGTGGCCTACGAGTGCAACGTTGCGGATCTTGTCGCTGGCGACACGTTCCACTCTCACCACCCCCTTCCTATCTGGTGACTGGAGCTCCTGGTGAACGATCCGCAGTTTCGCACGCCTCGCCGGGATCTTCGACTCGTGGTCAGCCCGGTCAGCTAAAACCCGGGCATGGATGTGTTCCTCGTCTCCCACTTCCACTGGGACCGTGAGTGGTACCGCCCGATGGAGGCGTTCCGGGCTCGCCTGGTCGACGCCGTGGATGCGGTGCTGGACCTGCTGGCGGACGACCCGGGGTACTGCTTCGTCCTCGACGGCCAGGCGGTGGTGATCGAGGACTACCTGGCCATCCGCCCCGGTCGTCGTGGGGAGCTCGAGACCGGAGTCAGGCAGGGTCGCCTCGGTGTGGGCCCGTGGTACGTGCAGCCGGACTCGTTGCTTCCGTCGGGGGAGGCCCACGTCCGCAACCTCCTCATCGGTCGGCGGGTGGCGCGACAGCTCGGACCCGTTTCGACGGTCGCCTACGTGCCCGACTCGTTCGGGCATCCCGCCCAGTTCCCGCAGCTGCTGCGCGGCTTCGGGCTCGACGGCTTCGTGTACTGGAGGGGCAACGGGTCGGAACTGGACCGCCTCGGGCCGCGCTGGTGCTGGCGAGCACCGGACGGGAGCGAGATCCGCGCCCTGCACCTGACCGAGGGGTACTTCGGCGCCGCCGCCTTGGATGCCGACCCCGATGTTGCCGCGGCCCGCCTCGCCGGGCTCGCCGCCAAGCTGGCCGAACACGGCGAGGAGCCGGTGCTGTTGATGAACGGCTTCGACCACCTGCCACCTGACAGCAACACCGGAGAGGTGGCCGAGCGCCTCACCGGGCAGGTCGACGGGACGGTTCGGCGCGCTCTTCTGGACGATGCCGTGGCGGCCACACCTCCCGCGGATTCAGTCGACTCGTTCGAGGGCGAGCTGGTGGGGGGCCGCATCGCCAACCTCTTGCAGGGCGTCTGGTCGGCTCGTATGCCGCTCAAGCTACGGAACCGCCGCATCGAAGCCCTCCTCGAGGGCTGGGCCGAGCCCTTCGCCGCCCTCGGAGAGGTGCTCGGTCTGCACGACGAGCATGCCGCGCTCGATCTCGCCTGGCGCTCGCTGCTGAAGAACCAGGCACACGACTCGATCTGCGGCTGTTCGACCGACGCCACCCACGAGCGGATGATCGGGCGCTATGACGACGCCGAGCGTCTCGGGGCCGAGACCCTTCGCCGCCTGCTCGAGCGGTTGGCGGGACGCGACCCGATCCGCAGGCTTCCAGAGAGCGTGGAGCAGCAGGTCGTGGTGTTCAACCCCTCGCCTCACCCGCGCAGCGATGTCGTGCGAGTGCCGATCGCGCCCGAGCCGGCGATGCGCATGACCATCGGCGAACTGTGGTTCCACCCGCTGATGATCTCCTCCCTCGACGAGCCCGGCTTCAGCGTGGACGGCCGGCCCGCCCGTGTCATCGAGTCGACTGACCCGGGGCGGCTCAGGTGGATACCCGGCCAGCACGTGTGCGACGTCGAGTTCGTCGCTGAGGACGTACCACCGTTCGGGTGCCGACGCTACCGGCTGCAGCCGTGCGAACCTGCCCCTGACGATGTCGACGACGGGCTCGACGTTGCAGCCGGGGATGTCGGTGTCAGCGCCACGCCCGATGGGCGTCTGGATGTGAGGGTGGGCGGCAGGCGCTGGGACGGGCTCTTCGGGATCGAAGATCACGGGGACCGGGGGGATTCCTACGATTTCGACCCGGTCGGGGATGCGATGGTCGTCGAGCCCAGCGCGGTAACCGTCACCCGCACCCGTCACCCCAGTGGTATTCAGACGCTCACCACCGAGCGCACCTTCGGTTTGCCGGCGGGGCTCGAGACTTCTCGCGACGCCCGGTCGTCTGTGACGACCGAAACCACGGTGATCACCCGCGCGGTGGTCGCTCCCGGTCTCGAACGTGTCGACGTCGTCGTCGAGATCGACAACCGGGCCGATGACCACCGCCTCAGGTTGCTCTTCCCGACCGGCTCGCCCGCCGAGCGGTTCCGGGCGGCGAGCACCTTCGACGTGGTGGAGCGCTCGACGGCGGAGGTCGACGACACCGGGTGGATCCAGCCCGCGCCGACCACGTTCTGCCATCACGGCTTCGTAGAGGTGAACGGGTTGGTGGTCGCCGCGCCGGGCCTGCCCGAGGCGGAGGTGACCTCCGACGGGGTGCTGGCGTTGACGCTCGTGCGCGGCGTGGGCTGGCTCGCCCGCATGGACCTGCGCTCCAGACCGCTACCGGCCGGGCCGTTGATGGAGGCGGCAGGCGCTCAGGTGCCCGGTCGCGTGAAGGCCCGGATCTCGATCCTCCCCCGGGGTGAGTGGCGGGCAGCCCGGGATGCCGAGCTCGGGATGCGGGGTGTGCTGGGCGGCCCGTCGCCTCGGCTCGACGACGGTCGGGCGATGGTGGGGCTATCCGGTGAAGGCGTCGTGTTGTCGGCGTTGAAACCGGCCGACGATGGGGACGGCGTCGTCATCAGGCTGTTGAACACCACGGGCCGAGACAGCCATGCGGCACTCCGATTCGGGTTCGCCGTCACTGATGTGGTCGCGTGCTCCCTCGACGAACAGCCGCTGTCCCCCCGGGACAGCGGCTTGCAGGCCGGCAGCCAGGACGTGCAACTCGAAGTGCCCGCTCATGCCCTGCGGTCGCTGCGGTTGCGCTCGCGTTGACGAGTGCCGCTCACCCGTTCTGTGAACCGAAAAGGCCCCTATAGGGGCCACGCGCGTTCACAGAAGGAGCATCGCCGCTGCAGGTATGCAGATGTGTTAGCACCATCAGATGGCAACGATCACAGCGGATCTGACCGAAGGCTCGGTGGTGGAGATCCGGGATGGCAGACACGTCTGGCATGCCGACGAACCTCCCAAGGCCGGCGGCACCGATGTCGGACCCAACCCCTACGAACTGCTGCTGGGCTCCCTCGCGGCGTGCACATGCATCACCCTCGCCCTCTATGCACGGCACAAGGAGATCCACCTCGAGTCGGTGTCGGCCCGATTTCACTACGACAAGGTTCACGCCGACGACTGCGAGGATTGCGAGGACGACGTGTCGGGCTGGCTCGATCGGGTCCGGTCCGAGATCTTCATCGATGGTGACTTCACCGACGAGCAGCGGGCGCGGCTGGAGCAGATCGCGGTGCGGTGCCCGGTCCACAAGACCCTCCAGAACGGCATCACCTTCACCGAAGAGACCGTCATCGTGGGCTGAACCGGTTTTGTGAACCGAAAAGGCCCCTATAGGGGCCACGCGCGTTCACAGAACGAGCTCAGGAGGCTCGTCGGATCGCACGGGCGAGTGTTGCGACGCAGGTGGGGAGGTGGGTCCACACCTGGTCGGTCGTGAACCGGTAGACGACCCACCCGAGCTCTTTGAGGCGGTTCTCGCGCAAGCTGTCGTGCTCTCGTTCTTTGCGGGTGGCATGACCACGATGTCCATCGACTTCAGCGATGATCCGATGGGCGGGCCAGGCAAGGTCGGCCTTGGCGACGAGGATGCCGCCATCCCTGACCTCGTACTGAGGCACGGGTGCTGGTAGCCCGGCTTTGACGCACGCCCGGATGAGCCGACGCTCATAGCGACTGTCCACAGGTACGCCCTGACGTTCGTAGATGAGTGGACGAATCACACCCACCCCGTTGCGACCCTGCCGGCTGAGGTTTTCGCGGCGCCAGCTCAGAAGAGGCAGCGACGTGAGTTCATCGCGCAAAGCGGAATCGATTGACTCTTCAACCCGGTCCGGGTGTGTCACCGCGCCCAGGTCGATCAAGGTCCGCGCCACCGTTGTGACCGGTACGCCTTCGACAACCGTGATGTCATCGTTGTCGAGCCGGCGAGTTCGGTGTATGACAACATCGGGAAGTTCGAGCCTGCGCTGATAGGGAAGGCTGAGTTCGACGAGCCCCTTCGTGAACCCCTCCAGATCATGGATGGCTGCTGCGGTTCGGTGTGAAGCAACGCCGGCCATCTCGCTGGCGCAGATTGCGATCAACACTCGTTGGTACCAGCTGTCCTGAGCCCCGACGAGCCGCAAGACGCCTCGCGAAACCCGCTCCCACCTACCGCATGACACACGGTGACGGATCATCTTCACCGTGGCGCCGAGCCCGATCGCCTGGTTGCGGCTGAAGACACCGTGTTGACGGTCGGCGAGGCTTCCAATGCGTGCGTCGAGTGGGTTGACCATGCATCGAAGTCTCCCGGCAACCAGTGACAATTTCGTTCTGTGAACCGAAAAGGCCCCTATAGGGGCCACGCGCGTTCACAAATCCTGCGGGGGATTCCCTACCCTGGATCACGCTGGTGGTAGGCATCTTCGAGTTCGATCGGTGGCCCCGAGGTGCGAAGCCGATGGCATCTTCATCCCTGTCCCCGCCACTAGCGGTCGATGACGCGACCGAGCCCCGGGGCACCCCGGCTTCTGACCGTCGTGGGCCTGCGCAGAACTGGGAACTGGTCGTCGTGGCAGTCGCGGCGGTGGCGACAGCCATCATCGCCGCTGTCGAGCCCGGCGTCGCCACCGGGCTGCCGGCAGCCGATGCGCTCTACTCCGCCCTGTTGGCCGCCGGCGTGACGGTCGCGGCATCCATTGCCGCTCGCTGGACCTGGCTGGTCCTGGCGACACCCCCTCTGTTCCTCGCGGTGAGCAGCGCCGACTTGGCGCTGGCGGTCCCCGGCGTCGTCGTTGTGCTGGCAGGGATCGCGCTCGACCGTCACCTACGGGTGTTCGGTGCGATGGGTGCTGCGCTGGCTGTTCAGGGCCTGCTCCACCTGCCCGACCGGGGACCGGCGATGACCACCGCGCTGGTGGCGGTCGTCGCGGTGGCGCCGGTGCTCATCAGCGCCGTGGTGCGAACAGGTCCGGTGATTCGGCGCTGGATCATCGCCGCGGCGGCGGGAGCCGCGGCGCTGGCTGTGGTCTTCACCGGCCTGCTCGGCGCCGCGGCGTTCGCCAGCCAGCAGGTGATCAACGACGGCATAGACGACGCTCGTGCGGCGTTCGCCAGCCTCAAGCAGGGCGATGTGGATACGGCGGTCGAGCGCTTCGAGCGGGCCTCGGTGTCGTTCGCAACGGCGCAGGAGAAGCTCGGCGCCTGGTGGGTGGCACCCTCGCGGCTCGTGCCGGTGGTGGGCGTCAACTCCCGAGCCCTCGAGGTGTCGGCCGAGATGGGAGCGGACCTGGCCTCCACCGCGGTGGAGACCGGCGCGGCGTTCGACTTCGACCGGCTCAGCATCGAAGGCGGAACCGTCGACCTGGCCGCCTTCGCCGAGCTCGACGAGCCGACCCGCGTCGCCGTTGCCGCCCTGGCGCACCTCTCCGATGGTCTTGCCGAGGTCGCCTCCCCGATGCTGTTGCCACCGCTGGGCCCCGCGCTGGCGGACTTCCGGGCCGAGATCGACCAAGCCCTGCCGACCGCAGACCTGGCCGTCGAGGCGCTCGAGGTCGTGCCACCGCTGCTGGGCTCGGAAGGACCGCGGACCTACTTCTTGATCTTCGGCAGCCCTGCCGAGAGTCGCGAGCTGGGCGGGTTCATGGGCAACTTCGCGGAGATCCTCGTCGATGACGGCCACATCGAGTTGGTGACCACCGGCCGCGCGTCCAACGACCTCAACGACCGTCCGGGTGAGAAGACCCTCACCAACCCCGAGGACTACCCGACCCGCTACCTCGCCTACCAGCAGGGGACGTTCTTCCAGAACCTCACCGGCACACCCGATTTCCCCACCGTTGCCGCAGCCGCCGCCGACCTCTACCCCCAGGCGCAGGGTTCGCAGGTCGACGGGGTGATCTACATGGACCCGTTCTCGCTGGCGGCGGTGCTGGAGATCACCGGTCCGGTGACGGTGCCCGGCTACGAAGTGGAGCTCGACTCGACCAACGCCGCCGACTTCTTGCTCAACACCCAGTACGTGCTGTTCCCCGAGACCGGTGAGCGCTCCGATTTCCTCGAAGCGCTGATCGAGGCGACCTTCGACGCCTTCACCCAGACCGACATCTCCGAGCCGTCTGTGGTGCTCGACGCGCTCGGGCCGGTCGTCGCCGAGGATCGCTTGCTGGTCTACAGCTTCGGTGACGAGTCCGAAGAGGCCTTCTTGAGCCGCGTGGGGTTGGCCGGTGAGTTCCCCGCCTTCGACGGCGGCGAGTTCATCGCGGTGAACACCGTCAACTCCGGCCCCAACAAGCTCGACTACTACCTGCAGCGCGACGTCGACTACAACACCACCTACGATCCCGGCACCGGGGCGGTGACGGCCGAGGTCACCGTGACGCTGCGCAACGGCATCGACCCCGCCGAGGTGGCGTCGCTTCCCGAGGTGGTGGTGGCCAACTACCACGGCCTCCCCGAGGGCACCAACGAGCAGCTCGTGTCCATCTACACACCCCTGGCCCTGCAATCGCTCACGATCGACGGCGAAAGCGTCAGCGCCGAGCACCAGGTCGAGTACGGCCTCAACCGGTACCTGAGCAGGGTCGAGTTGGCACCTGGCTCAGAGCAGGTACTGGTGTTCGTGATCCAGGGTTGGATCGAGCCCTCCGAGACCTACGCGCTCACCGTCGGCACCCAGCCGCTCGTGCGGCCCGACGAGTTCTCGCTGACGGTCACCTTGCCGTCGGACTGGGAGTTCGAGCCCGGTCAGAGCAACGAGGTCGAGGGTGTGACCTTCGAGGGCAACATCGCTGTCGTGGCAGGCCCGGTCGCCTCCGACACCACCCTGAGTCTCGGAGTTCACCGGAGGTGACACGCTGAGTGGGCACCGGTGGGGGAAATGGTGTACCATCGCAGGTGCGCCGAAAACCTGGGCTCCGATATGACATGAGCCCCGTGTCGTGTGGCACACTCTTGGCGCAATACTCGATAACGGGCGATACAGAGGCGGACCTCATGATTCGCAAGGTGCTTTTGTCGGTAGCGATCCTGGTTGCGGTGCTCGGCTTCACCGCCAGTGCGGCCAGCGCCCAGGGCCTGTCTGACATCATCAATGACGTCATCGGTGGCCTGCTCGGCGGCGGCGACGACACCAGCTCAGCTGATTACACCCCACCACCCGATGTCGGTGGAGAAACAACGACGCGGGATCCGGGCACGTCGGGCGGCACCGGCTTGGCAGCCACGGGCTCCAACACCGTGCCGATGATGATCGCCGGCGCCAGCGCCGTCGCGCTGGGTGGCGCGCTGTTGGTGACGACTCGGCGTCGTCGTACCGCGTAGCCATCGGGCAACGAGACGGCGCGGGGCGGGTTCCCCGCGCGCTGGTGGAGTGGTGGTCCCCAGCCGGGCCCTCAGTCCGCCGCGCCCGCCTCGGCGGTTGCCCGGGCCCACACATGGTCGACCTTGCCGGTTGGCGTCCTGCGGATGGGCGTTAGCACCAGGGCCCGTGGCACCTTGTAGCCGGCCAGCAGGCGCCGGCAGTGCTGCTGAAGCTCTGGGAGGGTCAGGGTCGCCTGCTCGACAGGCTCGACGAGCGCCACCACCCGCTCCATCCAGACGGGGTCGGGCACACCCACCACGACGGCATGGCGGACCTTCGGATGCTCGGCTATGGCCTGTTCGACCTCGTCGGGGAAAATCTTCTCGCCGCCCGAGTTGATGCACGCCGATCCCCTTCCGAGCAAGGTGATCGAGCCGTCTGGCTCGACCCGTGCCCAATCGCCGGGGATGACCCAGCGTCGTCCGCTGCCGTCGGTGACGAAGGTGGCAGCGGTCTTCTCGGGATCCTTGTAGTAGCCGACGGGGATGCGCCCGGTCCGAGCGAGCCGGCCGACCCCGCCCGGCCCCACGACGCTCAGGTCGGTGCCCAGCACCGCGACAGTGGCGTCGAGCTTGAAGTGCGGGCCCGCCACCGGATCGGCAGACCCTGTCTCGCGGGCGGCGCTGCCGATCTCGGAACTGCCGACACCCCCGGTCACGAGGATCTCGCCGAACGCCTCCCGCAGCATCTCCCTGACCGGCGCGGTGAGCAGTGCTCCACCGCTGCTGATCGCCACCAGCGACGAGGTGTCGAGCGAGGATCCCGCGCCCAGCTTGGCCTCGGCGAGCGGTCGGCCCATGGCATCGCCGATGATGCTGAGGGTCACCACCCGCTCGGATTCGATGAGGCGCAAGACCTCGTCGGGATCGAAGCTGGGTGAGGTCGGCAACAGGCCCACGCCTCCCGAGAACAGGGTTATGAACAAGGGCCACTGGCCACCGCCGTGCATGAGAGGAGAAAGGGTGAGGGTGCGCATCCCGAAGGGGTTGTCGGCCAGGCGGTCGATCTCCTCGGGGGCCCCCAACTCCCCGACGAGCGCGCCGACGATGTTCAAGAACAGGTCCTCGTGCCTCCACAGCACTCCCTTGGGCAGCCCGGTGGTACCGCCGGTGTAGACCAGGTAGAGGTCATCAGCGCAGCGGGGACCGAAGTCCCGCGCGTCCGACGCGCCGGCGAGCGCCTCTTCGTAGTCGACGCCGAGGTCCTCGCCGGCGTCGCCTTCCTCGCCGGCAGGTCGACCCGTGAGCCGGACGTAGTGCTGAAGCGACGGGAACTCCCCGGCCAACTCGGCCACCGCGGGCCCGTAGCGTTGCTCGAAGAGCAAGGCGGCCATGTCCGCGTTCTCCCATAGGTAGCGGAGCTCGTCGAGCACGTACCGGTAGTTGATGTTGACTGCGACGCAGCGGATCTTCCAGCAGGCCAACAGCGCCTCGACCCACTCGATGCGATTCTGGGAGTAGACGCCGACGTGATCGCCTGCGCGTATCCCCGCCGACTCCAAGTGGTGAGCCAGGCGGTTGGCCCGACGGTCCAGCTCGATCCGCGAACGTCGGGCCTGGGTGCCGGCCACGACCGCGTCCGCCTCTGGCCGAGCATCACAGAGCCGTTCGAAGAGATCGGCGAGCTGGAACTCCATGCGAGCCTTCACCCCGGATCCACGAGCATCTCACGGACGCGGTCGAGCACCGGGTTCGCGTGCTGGAAGCGCAGACCCTCCGGGTCGCCGCTGTCGTGCCGCCGGCGACCGATGCTCACCTGGACGATCGCGGCGCGCAGGCCGGCGAGCACCTCGTAGAACAGCAGATCCCTGACCTCTCGTCCCAGCGCAGCGGCGAAGTCGGCGATCACTTGATCGCGACCGGCGAAGCCCGGCAGCTCGTCGAAGTAGGTGAGTGCGAGCTCGTGGAGGAACAGGAACCACGCCAGGTCGAGCTCGCCGGGCCCCACTGTCGCCATCTCCCAGTCGAGCAGGGCGGCGGGCTCGAAGCCGGGGCCGTAGACGATGTTTGCGAGCCGAGCGTCGCCCCAGCACAGGCCCACGGGCGGATCGTCGCCGGGTCGGTTTCGCTCGCACCAGGCGAACACCTCTTCGACCTCGGTGACTGCATCGCCACCGCAGGCCCAGGCGAAGACGGCACGCCAGTAGCCGAGCTGCTGGTCAGGTCCAGCCGGCCCGTACTCGCGGCGATCGAGGAACCCCAGCCCCATCGCCCACGGGTCGAGCCTGCAGACCGCGGCCATGGCCTCGATGCTGCTCCGCTGCAGCCTCCGCTGCTCCAACGGCGAAGCGTCGAGCAGCCAGCCCCCGGCGTGGTACGGAGGGAAGTCGGACGGGATACGACCCTCGACCCGGTCCATCACGACGAAGGGTCGGCCCACCACCTCGGCCCGGCTCTCGACCCAGCGCACGGTCGGCACCGGAACGCTCGTGTGCTCGGCGAGCGTCTTCATGAGCTGCGCCTCCCCCGGCAGGTCGTAGTCGGGGAAGAGGCCCGCAGCCGGCTCGAGCCTGAACACGAGGTCCAGGCTCTGCTCGCCTGCTTCGTGGTCCCGCCAGCGAGCCGTGGCCAGCAAGGTGTCCGAGGAGAGCCCTCCTTGGGCCGGTGCGCGCACGCCGTCGAGTCGGACCTCGGCGCCCAGGCGCTCACTCAGCCAGGCGCCGAGCTGCACCGCCTGCTCGCTCTCGTCCCCTGCTGTGCCCGCTGCGATGCCCCTGGTCATGTCATCTCTGGATGCGGCCGCGCCAGCCATGATGGGCGGTTACCCTACCGGCGCGGCGGACATTCGGCGAGCAAGCGCTGGGTGGCTGCACCGTGATGTTTGCGCCAACCACAGCCGGGACGAGGTGGCTTCGGCGCGACCGCGGGAGGACTCGATGTGAGGTGACCAGGCCGGATTCGGACACGTCCCCTCTTTCGGTGGTACAACACGGGGGCTGCGCCACATCCCGAAGGTGCCCCGGCAGTCGGCTGCCTCGCCTGCGGGCGACGGTGATGCCGATGCGGGTGGCGAACTCACCAAGAAAGGGCGATGCCGTGCCTGACACGCCGGATGAGGAGACCCCGAGCTTCAAGCTCCTGGATGAGCGAACCGGCCTCGAGATAATCCCCCGGGAGACCTGTGTGCGGTTGCTACAGGCCCAGCACCTCGGCCGCATAGCAGTGGCGATAGCCGGGCACCCCAAGATATTCCCGGTCAACTACGTGGCCGACGGTGAGACGATCGTGTTCCGATCCGCCGAGGGCACCAAGTTCGACGCCGCGGTACGTGGCCAGCACGTCGCCTTCGAGATCGACCACTTCGACCATCTCTATCACGGTGGCTGGAGCGTGCTGGTCTCGGGTCATGCCCAAGACGTCACCGACGACGACGAGCTGGCGCGTTACGAACGGCTGGGAATTCGGCCGTGGGCACGCCATCCCGAGAAGCCCCACTTCGTGGCGATCAGACCCGACTTCATCAGTGGGAGGCGCATCGTCGTTCTCCCCGAATCCGAAGAGGCACTCGGCTCCCCGTTGCGTCCCCTGTGAGATCGCTCACACCAATGGGTAGTCGCGCCCGAACAGCGTGAAGGGCGCGGCGTCGGTCATTCGATGCCCTCTCGTAGCGGAACGAACTGGACCGCGCAGAGATCGGTCTCGCTCAATGAACGATCCTCCCGGCGTACCAATCGCTTGAGCTCCTGTCCCATGATGGCTCCCCCCACCGGGACGACCAGCGCGGCACCTGGTCGGAGCTGCTCGATCAGCGCCGGAGGCAGGTCGCGCGTCGCGGCGGACACGAGTATCCCGTCATAGGGGGCGGCGTCGGGCCAACCCAGTGAGCCGTCGCCGTGGTGGACATGAGCGTTGTCATAGCCGAGTCTGGCCAGTCGCTCGCGTGCTGCCTCGACGAGCACCGCGTGGCGCTCCACGGCGTGAACGGTTGCCACCAGGCGGCTCAACACGGCAGCCGCGTAGCCCGATCCGGCACCGATCTCCAGCACCGTTGCGTCGGGGCCGACTCCGAGCTCTTGCACCATGAGAGCGACGATGAAGGGCTGGGAGATCGTCTGGCCGGCTTCGATCGGGAGTGCTCCGTCGTCGTAGGCGGCACCCCGGAGGTGCTCGTCGACGAACTCCTCGCGCGGCACCTCGGCCATGGCGGACAGGACCGGTTCGCGGATCCCCCGCCGGGCCAGCTGGTACTCGACCATCTGCTCTCGGAGCACTTCGTAGTCCGACATCTCCGTCAATCAGCTCGCGAACAGCCGGTACAGCCGCTGCCCGGTCGCTCCTGCCTGCTCGCTCTCGTCGGGTCCTGCACGGCTGTCCTTCGACCGGAAGGGGCGTCGGCGGTACCGTAGCAACCACTGTGACATAGCGTCAGCGGCGAGCGTGACGTCCCCGCAAGATGCAACAACCCGAGGCGCGACGGGTCGAGGCCGAATCCGCGGCGCTGCCGCCGCGGAGTTGGCTACCCTCCATGGTGGGCTCGCGATTCAGGGAGGGGGATCACGACGATGTCCCAAGATGCTGCTCCCTCGGCTGGTGGCTCAGCCCCAGCGTCAAACGCCGGTGATGAGCTCCGGCGTGAGGGTGGTCGCATCTTCGGCGTCACCGTGACGGGTGTGTCCCCCAAGGAGCTCGACGTCGAGTTGGACGATGGCCGTGCAGGTGTGATCAATGTGCACGACTTCGGGCCGCGAGACACCGACCTCGGTCGCGAGGTGAAGATCGGCGACCATCTCGACGCTGCTGTGCTCCTCCGTGAGGACCGGCGTGGGCGCATCACGCTGTCGAAGGTCTGGGCCGACAAGCAACGAGCGTGGCGGGAGGCCGAGCAGGCGATGAGCGACAGGGCGACCGTCACCGCGAAGGTCACCAAGGTCGTTCGCGGGGGTCTGGTCGTCGACCTCGGAGTCCGGGCCTTCCTTCCTGCATCGCTGGTGGACGAGGACCCGATCGAGGATCTCGAGCGCTTCGTCGGCAAGACAGTCGACGTGCAGGTCGTCGAGGTGGACGAGAACGCCGACCGTCTCGTCGTGTCACGCCGTGCCTGCCTGAGACAGGAACGCCGAGCCAGGGAGAAGGAAGCACTCCGCTCGCTGGAAGAGGGCCGGCTGGTAACGGGCGTCGTCAAGTCGATCGTCGACTACGGGGCGTTCATCGACGTCGGCGGAATCACCGGCCTGGTCCACAGGTCAGAGCTCTCGTGGAGCCGGGTGACGGCTGTCGAGGACGTCGTCGAGGTGGGGGACGAGATCGAGGTCGTCGTGACCGACATCAACGCGTCCAAGCGGCGCGTGAACCTGTCGGTACGGCAGACGACCGAGGATCCCCTGGAGCACATCGCGACCGGTGAGGTCGTGGGCGGTGTGGTTTCACGCCTGGCCGAGTTCGGGGCGTTCGTGAGGATCGGACCAGGTGAGGGGATCGAGGGTCTCGTCCACCGCAGCGAACTGGCGGAGTACGTGGTCCATCGGCCCGAGGAGGTGGTGACGCCGGGTGAGGAGGTCATGGTGAGGGTCCTCGCCGTCGACAAGAGGCGCCGCCGGGTCGACCTCTCCATCCGCCAGGCCGTCTTCTGAAAGCTCGCGGCCGGCGCCTCCGCAGCGTTGGCTTGGTGTTGCCTCGCTGGCGCTCACCAACACCCGGCTCCGCCGATCCGGCTCAGGCGCTCCTTGCTGCTGCGGCTGGCGCCTCCGCAGCGTTGGCTCAGTCCATGCGCACGTCGTCCATGGACCAGTGGGTGCGCAGTGAGACGAGCCTGCCGTCGTCGCCCACCCGGTAGGTGTAGACGCCGGTGACCACCGCTACTCCACCGCCGGGGAAGCGGGTGGTGATCGTGCCGACGTTGGCGACCTCGTCGCCGGCTGCGTAGGACTCGCGGATGTCGAAGCTCACCTCGTTGGGACCGATGTTGGCGTCCCAGAACGCCGCGATGGCCTCCTTGCCCCGGTGTCCGGTTCCCTCGGGATCGAGTATCGACGCCCCGACGGGGTCCTCGACGATGGCGTCATCGGCGAAGTTGTCGAGCCATGCCTGCTTGTCGCCCGCCTCCACGGCCTGCATCGAACGTCGTGCTGCTCCCGTCGCGGCGTTCTCGCTCAAGGTGTCACCTGCTCTCCTCGGGTGGCTACCGCCTCCACCGGCTCAGATCCTACGAGACGAACTCCTCGGCTGAGGCGATGACCCGCTCCACGTCCTGTGCGGTGACGTCGAGGTGGGTGACGAGGCGGATTACGGGGCCCTCGACCAGGATGGCTATACCCCGTTCGGCCATGAACTTCGCGAAATCGGCTGGATCCTCCCTGGTCAATCGGAGGAAGACCATGTTGGTCTGCACGCCCGGCATGTCCACTGCGAAACCGTCCAGAGCGTCGAGCCCGAGGGCCAGACGCTCTGCGTTGCGGTGATCGTCGGCGAGGCGGTCCAGGTTGTGCTCCAGGGCGTAGCACCCCGCCGCGGCGAGCACGCCCACCTGGCGCATCCCGCCTCCGAGGATCTTGCGGTGGTGATGTGCCACGTGCAATTGCTCCGAGGGGCCGCAAAGCATCGAGCCGGCGGGTGCCCCCAGCCCTTTCGACAGGCAGAACGAGACGGTGTCGGCGTGCTTCGCGATCTCCGCGGGGGCCACCCCGAGGGCAGCTGCGGCGTTGAACAATCGTGCCCCGTCCAGGTGGACGGCGAGGCCACGGGCGGTGGCGAGGGACCTGGCCTCGGCCAGGTAGTCGAGCGGGACCACCTTGCCGTCCTGGGTGTTCTCCAAGCACAGCAGGCGGGTGGGTGCGAAATGGCTGAGCAGCGGGTCGAAGTGATCGCTGGTAGGTCTGATCGCGGCCGCCACCTCGTCGAGGTCGAGGGTGCCGTCGGGGGCGAAGTCCAGCGGATGGGGATGGGCGCTGCCCAGTGCGGCCGCACCCCCCGCCTCGTAGTGGAAGACATGAGCGGCACGGCCGACGATGAACTCGTCACCTCGCCGGCAATGGGTCATGACCGCTACGAGGTTGGCCTGTGTCCCCGTGGGCAGGAACAGCGCGGACTCCTTGCCCAGCATCTCGGCCGAAAGGCGCTCGAGCCGGTTGACGGTCGGGTCCTCGCCGTACACGTCGTCGCCGACTTCAGCGCCGGCGATCGCCGCGCGCATCTCGGCGGTCGGCTTCGTGACGGTGTCGCTGCGCAGGTCGATCATCGCCGCCATCATGCTCGTCGAGCTTCCTCCCGTCCAAGGCCTTGCCGACAGCCGTGCGTTCGAGAGCCCGATCCCGCGTAACCGGCCCTTTGTGGGCGAACTGGGTAGCGTGACGGGTATGACGACTCGGGTGCGACCCGCGCGCCGGATGGCGATCGGTCTGCTGGCCGCGGTCGTGCTGTCCGTAGGTCTGCCTGCCGCGCCAGCAGGGGCGCAACAGCGCGTGTACACCTACGAGGTGCGCGGCGCAGGAGCCATCAGCACCGATCTCGCCGGCTTCGCCGCTCACGCCGACGCAACGATGCGTGACCCCCGCGGGTGGGGCCTCGGGGGTGCCATCTGGTTCCAGCGAGTGCAATCAGGCGGCGACTTCACGCTCTGGCTCGCCGAGGCGTCGGTCGTGGCGACCTTCAGCCCCGTGTGCAGCAGCCAGTGGAGCTGTCAGGTAGGTCGCAACGTCATCATCAACGAGACCAGATGGAGATACGGGACTCCCACGTGGAACCTCGGCCTGGAGGCCTATCGCCACTACGTCGTCAACCACGAGTTGGGTCACTGGATGGGCTTCGGCCATTGGAGCTGCCCAGGTCCCGGCCGGCCCGCGCCGGTGATGATGCAGCAGTCGAAGGGCAGCCAGGGCTGCGCTTTCAACGTCTGGCCGCTGGAGTCCGAGCGCCAGTCTGCGGCGCAGCGCCATGGGGTGACGGCTCGCACTCCGTTGTGGTACCTGCCCAGCGGCTGGTCGGCCCAGGAATCCGCCGCGCTCGATGCCGCTGCCCGGGAGCTGGGGATGCACCCGTCCTGGTTGCAGAAGGGCTCGGTGTACCTGTGGGTCTACCTCTCGGCGGTCTCGGGCATCCCCGGCCCGCGACCGGTCAGACCGAGGCCCTCGATCGTAGGTCCGACGGTCCACTGGACGCTGTGGACTGCCGCGGACTACCCGGCGCTGGAGGTGCTGAGCAGCTACTGGGCCCTGACGCCGCTCGAGACCCAGAAAGCGGCCACCGCCGTCGTGGTCGCGTTGGTCCTGGCGTCCTGAACCGCCTGCGCGCCGGAGTTCTCGGCGGCTGCGGGCCCGGGGGGAGGGGTACGGCGGCTGATATCGCATGAGCCGGCGGGCTCACGGTGAGC
Organism: Acidobacteriota bacterium; assembly: GCA_003577145.1. Taxonomy (GTDB): domain Bacteria; phylum Actinomycetota; class Acidimicrobiia; order Acidimicrobiales; family Microtrichaceae; genus ATN2. The sequence goes on from QEUP01000002.1 coordinate 135,715, forward strand.
AGGCGCAAGGTTGGCCCGTGCGGCGGCTGATGCCGTATTGGACAAGCTCGGCGCCTTTCTGGTTCCATCGAGTGTCGGAGCGGGCACTTGGGGTGACATGTCCCAGCCACTCGCCGCCCTGGGCCCGTTGACCTTCTCGGACTGATGACCAGCCACGTCTGTTCCCTGCGCACCTTCATCGTCGCAGCTCTCTCGTTCGCTGTTTTGGCCTCGGGCTGTGGTGGCGACTCAGCGACCGGCAACGCCTCGGCCGATGGCTCCGTGCCGGAGCCGGTCGAGGATTCGGACCCGACGGTGTCGGCGACGGACGCGCCGGACACAGACGGCGAGGACGAGACCGCCGAAACCACTGTCGCCAGCGGTTGGGACGCCAACCCCGTTCCGCTGCCCGTGCCCAACGATCCCGATTCTCCGGGAGCGATGGACGACGGCATCCTCCGGCCGGGGGAGAGCGGACCCGAGGTGAGGATGTTGCAGTGGCGGCTGACCACCCTCGGCTTCCGGCCCGGTGAGATCGACGGCAACTACGGGGCCACCACCTCTCAGGCGGTGCTCGCCTTCCAGAAGCACGAAGGGATCGGTCGTGACGGCGCGGCAGGTCCGAAGACCCTGGCTGCCATCGCCGCGCCGAGAGGTGCCGGTCCCCGGCCCGGTCTTCCGGTGCCACGGGTGGAGATCGACCTGGCGCGTCAGGTTCTGTTCGTCGTCACCCCACTGGGGACCCAGATCTTCAACACATCCACCGGCAACGGCGAGCCCTACGAGAACCCCGAGACCGGCGCGAGGGCCATCGCGACCACACCAACGGGCTCGTTCAGCGTGCAGCACCGTGTCGACGGGATCGACAAGGGCCCACTGGGAGACCTCTACCGGCCGCTCTACTTCGTGGGCGGCTATGCGGTGCACGGATCGCACAACGTGCCCGGCTACCCCGCGAGTCACGGCTGTGCCCGAGTCAGCAATGCCGACCAGGACTGGATCTGGGACAACGTCTCCAACGGCACGCCCGTCATCATCTACTGACGCACCCGTTCTGTGAACCCAAAAGGCCCCTATAGGGGCCACGCGCGTTCACAAAACGAGCCTGTGGTGGGGTCAGGGCGTGTAGCCGCCGAGGAGCGCCATCACGACCAAGGCGACGAAGGTGCCGCCCGACACGACCATCGCGATCCTGTTCACCCGGTCATCGCGGGCCAGATGGGCCAGGCCGATCATCAGGGGGAAGGCCATGATCCCGTACCGGCCGATCGAGTCGATGTTCTCGGCGCTCAAAGCGATTATCAGTGACACCGCGGCGTAGGCGGTGTAGGAGGCAGGCAGGCGTCTTGCTGCCGGGATCAGCAACACGACGAACAAAAGTGCGAACGCGATGTTGGGCGCGTCCAACTGCGACTCGGTGAGGATCTGGTCGATACCCTCGATCAGGCGGCTCACCGGATCCTGGACACCCGCCCTCAGATCGCTCTGGATCGAAGCCGGTAGCAACCAGTCACCGAAGCGCCAGCCGACCCAGCCGAGGAACGAGAGCAATCCCAGGCCGGGTCCGGCGACCGCGAACAGGCGCGCCACCTTCTCTCCCACGGAGGTGCCCCTCAATCCGCGAGCGGCCTCTACGGCGGCGGGGACGACGAGCAGGATCCCGACCGGCCGGGTGAGGGCGGCCAGTGCACCGAGTGCCATCGCCGCCCACCACTGTCGGCGTCTCAGCGTGAGGAAGAAGGCGGCAGCGCACACCAGGAACAGTGACTCGCTGTAGGCGAAGACGAACACGAAAGCCGAAGGGAAGATCGACAGGTACCAGACGGTGCGGTCGGCAAGGCGCCGGTCGCCGGTCTCGCAGATCACGACGTTTCGCACGAACATCGCAGCGACCAGGGCGAAGCCGTTGGCGGCCAGTACGAGAGCGGCGCCGATGCTGCCACCCAGCGGGAACGAGAGGAGCCAGCCGATCAGCGGGTAGAGGGGGAAGAAGCGCAAACCTTCCTGGGGGATGTTGGCGTAACCGTCGCGGGCCACGTGCCAGTACCAGTCGCCGTCCCAGGTCAGCAGCCCTTCGTCGAGGTGAAGCGACTCCAGATGAGTGAGGTGAACCTCCGAGGCGATGGCCTGGGCGACCGCGAAGCCGATGACGACGAGCACGCGGGCAGTCAGCCAGGCGGGCAGCACCACTCGCAGGGACTCGACGGAGAACCAGGCTGGACCCTTGGAGTGGCTCGTGGTGGTCTCGTTCACGACGTGAACTTCATCAGCGACATGCCCTCGAAGAACTCGTCGGGATCCGACCGCACGAGCAGCTCAGGTGTGCGCGTTGCCCCCAAGGCGTTGACCACCGCAGGGCACTTCTCCTCGAGCGTCTGGTAGTTCTCGTTGAAGACGAGGAAGATCGGTGTGTCCGGGTCGACACTTTCCACCAACTCGCTGGCAAAGGCGTTGGGGTCGCTGGCGGCGTTTCGTTCGGCGTAGTCGACCCAGTCGACGAACAGGGGGTCTTCGAAGTCGGGGTAGGTGACCATCTCGTATCCGGCCGGCAGCACCCGCTCGACGGAAGGTCCGAGCTGGTCGGGACAGAAGACGATCACACCCTCGGGTGGTGGGCTCGACTCCACGATGGCGCCGGCGACCTCTCCCGACTGGCTGCGGGTGGTGGTCACCTCGAACCCGACAGCGACGAGCGAGAGAACGAGAAAGGCGCTCAGCACGACCGCCCGCGTGCGGGGCGGCACGAAGCGGTCCAACCCCAGCGCCACGAGCAGCGCGAAGAGGGGGAAGTACACCGCGGCGTAGCGCCCCTGGAAGGTGCTCTGGGTTGCGTAGGCGACCGCCGAGCCGATGACGATCGTCGACATCAACGCGACGGCCACGTCGCGTGGCTCGTGTCGAGTCCACAGATCCAGGTCCAGCCGTCGGTTGGACCGGGTGCGGGCGAACAGCGCCGCCGCCACGAGGAGGACCATCACCAACGCCAGCACCTGGGTTTCGGAGCGAGCCCCGCCGGCGAAGGACTGCAAGGTGATGATGAGAACGGTTGCAGGTCGTTCCGGGTCGGCCCACGGGGTACCGGTGTGGGCACTCTGGTACAGGAGCGTGGGCACCCACCACAGGAACAGGACTCCTCCGGCTGCCAGCGCGCCCAGCGTCTTCCACGTGGCAACCCGATCGTCTCGTTGCCTGACGCGAACGGCCCGTACGACGAGCATGATGCCCACTGCGGCGACGAGGTACATGGCCCAGTAGTGGGTCAGCAACAACGCACCCGACACGACGAAGATGCCGCCGAGGCGGGGCCAGGTGGGCTTCTCGAGCGAGTTGGCCACCAGCAGGTAACCGGCGAAGACCTCGAGCATGAGCAGCGAGTACATCCGGGTCTCGTCGGCGTAGCGGATGGCGAAGGCATTCACCCCGAACACGAGGACCGTGAGCCATGCGACGTTGCGTCCGCCGAAGCGCCGCCCGGCCAGCCAGGCCAGCGGGATGGTGGCGACGGAGATCACCCCCGACAGCGCCCGCGTCGCGAAGTCGCTCTCCCCGAAGAGCGCCATCCAGTAGTGGAGCAGGTAGTAGTACAGCGGTGGGTGGCCGTCGTGGCGCAGGGCCTCGCCGATCTCGCCCACGGGAAGGCGGGCGATGTTGACGCTGAGCGCCTCGTCGAGCCACAGGGGAGTGTCGTTGGCGAATCGAGCCACCACACCGACGCCGACTGCGACGCCGATGACCATTAGCGAGGCTCGGCTCAGCGGGACCCGCAGCTCTTCGCCTGCAGAGCCAGAGCTCTCCTCGGTTGGCGGCTCGTCACCATCGGTGTCGTCTCGTCGGGTTCGTGAACCAAGAAGTGCCATCGTCGATCAGTCGTGAGAGGTGGGGAGTGAGGCGCCCTTCAGCTGCCTGAACCGGTCTCGGCTTCGTGCTCGAGGCGATCGACGGCACCGGCCAGTTCGTTCAGCCGTACGCGGTCTTCGAGCGCCACGTAGTCGTACACCTTGCGCAGCGAACGGGCCAGTCGGAAGAAGGCCCGACGGCTCCACGAGTCCTTCAGCCACGGAGTGCCGACATCGGTCGGGAAGTCGAGCTTGGCGGTGCGGACCTCCAGTTGCGACCAGCGCAGGATCTTCTCGAAGTTGGTGCGCTCGACGGTGTCGGCATCGAGTGCGGTCGTCAGGCCTTGGAACAGCTGGCCGGGTTCGTACAGCGAGGGGTAGAAGTTCTCGAAGGTGTACTCCTCGGGCCTGACCCAGTAGGGCCATTCATTCGGGTATTCCGGCCAGCACATGGTGCGGAACACACGAGGTGCGTGGAACAGATCGGGCCGGTGTCGCCGTCCGTAGTTGAAGTACAAGGACCACTCGCACAAAGCGTTCGAGTCGGTGATGGCCGCCACCGCGTCGAACGCATCGGCGAGGACCTGACGGTCGATCACCTGCGGCATGTGCGCGGCGAAGCTGAGGTGGCTGTAACCGAGGTAGCGAAGGGCCTGGTAGGTGACCCGCTGGCAGTTGTCGAAGTCGGTCTCGGCCCTGCGCCACGCGGCGAGGTCGTAGCTGTAGTAGCAGTGATGCCGCCCGTCCTCGACGAACACGTCGAGTGGAACGGGCTTGATGGGCCGGTAGTCGTCGTCTGACATCACGAACTGCTCGGCGACCGCGCCGCTCTTGATCATCCCCCTGCGCAGGACGTAGTTGCACGAGGAGTGGTCCAGTCGTGGCAGTTCGGGGGCGAGGTCGCCGGCCGCCTCGTCGTCGCTGATGAAGGTGACCGACCTACCGAGTACGAACGAGGGGATGGAGGCAGCGGGAGCCACCACGAGAACGTCGTCGACCCAGGGCATGAAGTGCTCGACGTGGACGAGCGTTTCGCGAAGGACCTCGGGACGGTTGCTGATGTAGGCGATCTGCATGAGCCATCGACGACGCCGTGCACCTTCGGCGGGCGCATCAGGGTCGCATCCTGGTTGTGATTATCGCACCTGCTCGTGGACGACCCGGCGAACGGCGGCCAGCACCTCCTCCGTGGTGCCGTCCCAGGTCGGGGCGACGTACTGCGAGACACGCGCCAGCCGCTCACGGTGGTAGTCCTCGTCATCGAGATGGCGACGTATCAAACGGACCAGCTCGTCGAGGTCGTGGGGGTCGAAGTACTCGGCGAAGTCCCCGCCCGCTTCGGGCAGCCCACCGCCGCTGGAGGACAGCACCACCGACCCGCGCTGGAGCGATTCCATCACCGGCAGCCCGAGCCCCTCGTAGAACGAAGGCGTCACCGTCAGGTGGGCACCGTCATAGAGACGGCCCAGGGTGGTGTCATCGGCGGAGCGGTACCAGATCAACCTGCGCCGGTACTCGGGGTGTGAGGTGATGCGCCGCACGACTGCCTCGGTGCTCCAACCGGGCTTGCCGACGATGACGAGGCCCAAGTCGTCGTAGTCGGAGCGGAGCCGGTCGAAGGCGTCGAGCAGCAGCGGGTAGTTCTTGCGGGGCTCGAGCGTGCTCACCGACAGCACGAATCGCTTCACCGCCGGCGGGAGCGCCTTGTCGTCGTGTTGGAAGCGCAGCGGCCGGAAGTCCGCACCCAGTTTGATGGTGCAGGTGTCGATCTCGTGGTCGGGGTACTGCTCGGCGCAAAAGGCGCGCAGGTCGCTCTCGGACTGCGCGGAGATGCACATGAACAGCGCACTGTGGCGAAGGTGGGCACGGAGGTGCTCGTCGTAGGCTCGGACGACCTCGGGGAGGAACCAATCGGGATGCCGTTCGGGCATGACGTCGGGGTGGACCACGACGATGGGGATCCCCCGTCGCTGTAGCCGGGGGAGGAGCTCCGAGCGCGGCAGGGGATCGTGCCACGAGGGCTCCATGTCGAGGAACACCGACCCGCGGGGGAGCTCGCCGATCACAAGCTCCTCGGATGCCGGAGTGCTCGGGCGCCGGGCGCGGTTCTTCACCGCGCGCTTGATTCGGGTGCCGACCCGCCCCGACGTGGCCAGACGAGCCGTGCGGGCGGCCCAGACGGGCAACCTGTCGAGCGCGCTCGCAGCCGGTTCGCCGGGATAGACGAGCGCGACCCTCTCCTCGTCGGTGAGCCGCCGGTAACCCTCATGATCCTCGCACCAGATGACAGGCACGAAGTAGACGTCCGACTGCTCCGAGCGGGGGAGGCGACTGAGGAGCTCTCTCGTGAGGCGCTGCAGCCCGGTGGTCCAGTTGGCGTGGAGCGTGTTGGTGACCTCCACGAAAACCGGGGTGCTCACAAGCCCAGGCCCCTCGTGACCACCTCGACGAACTGCTTGCCCAGTACGTCCCAGTCCGCTTGCTGCTCGGCGTAACGACGGGCGAGCCCGGCTCGCTCGGAGGCGGCCGCCGGGTCGCCCAGCACCGCGACGACGCCCTCGGTGAGCTGGTGTGGCTGGACCACGACGCAGAGCTTGTCGGCAGCGGGGATGCCTCGGGCGCCGACCAGTGTCGTGACGACCGGCACGCCCCAGGCGAAGTACTCGAGGAGCTTGAGGTTGCTGCCTCCCCCAGCGGCCATCGGGTTGAGGGCGAGGTCGGCGCCGGCGAGCAGGGCATCGCGCTGGGAGTCGCCGATCACGCCGAGCAGGCGGACGTTGGGGGGGGCGTCGCCGGGGTTCAACAGCTCGGTGTGAGCGCCGGCGAGAACGAAGGTGGTGCCGTAGAGGTCCGCCGCAGATTCCATGATCGCTCGTCCTGCGATGACGTTCGGCTGATGGCCGGAGCCGAGGAACAGCGCCAGGCTCTCGTCCGGAGGTCGGCCCAGCTGGGCCAGCAGACCGGCGCGGTTGCGCTTCCTGTCAGCGGCGGCGATCATGGGCTTGGAGCGCGTGTCGACCCCGTTGCCGATCACCACGAAGCGGTCTGTGGGTACTCCGTAGGTGCTCGACAACGTGGCGGCGTCCGTTTCGGTGGTGACGGTCACCACGCGGGATGCGGCGACCGCGGCGCGTTCGACTCGCTCGACGTGACGAAGCCACCAGGCTCCGGCCTCGTCGGCGGGCAGCACTGTCGCCTTCAGCGCCAGCTCTGCGTTGTGGGCGTCGAGGACGATGGGCAAATCGGGCCGAAGCGACTCGACCGCCGGATGCATGTAGGGGTGGGCGAGGACGACACCGGCAGCCTCCGAGAGCGCCGCGTCGATCTCACGCACCAGCAGGGGCGACGCCTCGTACAGCAACGACGCCCCTATGTCGGTCACGCCCACCCGACCGGTGAGTCGGCGCAGCTCTGTCTCGGCGTCGTGGTGCCGCGCTGACATCGGCACCGACACCTCCCTGAAGCCGACCCCGAGGGTGTGGCCGCGGATCAAGCCGTCGTCAGCTGTCAGGCTCACCAACTCGACGTCGGCAGCGGCGGTGAGCGACGCGTAGAGGTTGCGGCACCGTTGTGGGCCGCCGCCGATGCCCTTGAAGACCGGGTAGGTGCTGAGCACCACGACCTTGGGCGGGTCGCTGCGGCGGCGGACCCGGGGCGACGTGAGCGTTTCCAGGACCGACCCCCACGTCACCTGCCGCGCCCGGGCCAGGGCCGCCTCGCCGAGCTGCCTCGCGGTTTCGGGATCGTCGCTGAGGCGCGCAAGGGCAGCTCCCACCGAGCGAGGATCGGCATCGACCACCATGCCTGTTCGTTCGTCTGCCAGCTCGGTGGGTCCGCCCGAGTCCGAGCAGGTGAGCACCGCTCGGGCGTGCAGCATCGCCTCCAGCGCCACGTAGCCGTAGTCCTCGTCCGCGGGGACGAACGCGACGGCGCGGGCGTTGGCGTACAGAGCGGCGAGCTCGTCGTCGCCGACGTCGCCGATCAGCTCGACCCGAGGATCACCTGCGGCGAGCGACTCGAGCCGGCTCCGGTCGGGCCCCTCGCCGGCGATGAGGAGGCGGGTGGGGCCCGGCACGTGCCGCATGGATTCGACCAGCAGGTCCAGGCGCTTGATCGGTTCGAGCCGGCTGACGGTGAAGAAGTAGTCGTCGTAGGGTCCCGGAGGCCCCACGGTGAGCGACGTGGGTGGGTGGACGGCGTCGACGGTGACGTCGGGCGGGAAGTAGCCGGGGCGGCGGGCCACCGTCCGCGATATGGCCGCGTGTCGGCGGATCCGGCGTCGGTCCAGAGCCACCCGGTCGAGGTGGTGGACGACCGCGCGCGCCAGCGGCCCCGGAATCGCCATCGCCGGGTGGTTGTTGCCCAACCGTCGGGCGGCCGCACGTACCCGATCGATCAGCTCGAGGGGGTCGGAATGCACAGGGCCGTCTTCGATGATCGCCATCGCCGCGTCGATGTCGATGTCGGACGGGATGCGCTCGTCCTCCAGGTGCGTCGCCGGGTACAGGTCGTAGAGCCCCCGCAGCGGGTGCAGTAGGTAGACGACGTGGTTCGGATGTTCGATCATCCACGCCGGGTACTTGCCGGAGATGACGAGATCGAAGTGGGAGAGGTCGAGGCCGGCGAACTGCTCGTAGCCCGACACGAGGTCGGGGAGCACCAGCTCCCTGACCGGGAGCTTGATCAGCTCCGCGTCGTGACCGGCCTCGACGAGAGCGTGTTCGAGTCCCGCCCAGAGCCGTTCGGCCCCACCTCGTCTGAACGGCACCGGGCTGGGCGCGACGACGGCGACTCTCATCGTCGGGACCTCGGCGCGGCGCCTGAACCGACTGCCCCGCTGGTGGCCTGCTCCACGACGCGGTCCATGTACGCCGCCACGCTGCCCTCAGCACGGCGGGCTCGCCACCGGGCCAGCCGGCGATTGAGGCGGCGAGCCAGGCGCGGTACGAGGGCCTCGCTGGTGCGTAGGTAGTCGAGGCCGTCGCTGAGCGGTTTCTTGGTACCTGATCGGGTGGTCATGGCTCGAGGGCTGGCGGAACCACCCCAATCCTAGGAGGCCCATGCCAGGTACATGTGCCCGCCGGCGCGCCCGGCGGGTGTTGACAGATGCCTCGTAACGCCCCACGATCCTGGGATGGCCCACGACGCCGTTCCGCTCAACCGACGCGAGGCGAACCGCGTCCGGCGCCGCAAGGAGTACCTCGACACAGCGGCCCACCTCGTCACCACCCAAGGGCTGGACGGCTTGACCATGCAGGCCATCGCCAAAGAGGTCGGTGCGGCGGTCGGCACCATCTACACCTACTTCCCTTCGAAGAGCGACCTGGTCTCCGAACTCCAGTTGATCGCCATCGGGGTGCTCACCGACGCCTTCGATCAGGCGGTCGCGAACCTCGACGAGTTCCTCGATGCTCGAGAGCTCGAACCGGCCGACCTGATCCTCACCCGGCTGTGCGCCTTCGGGGCCTATTTCATGGATGTGTCCGAGACCTATCCCGAGGAGTTCCACCTGCAGCAGATACTGCTCAACGAACGTCGCGAGATCGTGGACATGGAGGACGTCCAGAGGGTCATCCCAGCCGCCTTCGAACTGCTCGGTCGGCCCCGCAGGCTTCTCGACGAGGCCGTCGAGCACGACCTGCTCCGCCCCGGGTCGGCCCTCGAGCGGGTGATCATCTGGGTGGCGGCGCTCAACGGCGTATCGCTGCTCGACAACGTGGCCAGGATCAACCCGGCGTTGTTCGACACCCGCCGACTCGTCCGCGGGCTCACTGACGGCCTGCTGCGCGGGTGGGGCGCTCCTGTCGAAGCTGTCGCGGCGGCCGAGCAGCGGGTCGACTACTTCATCGAGACCGGGCCGTTCGTCCCGCTCGTTCCCCGCTTGGTCGAAAGGACGCAGTAGCCGGGCCGCCAGGCGCCTCTCTGTCGGTGAGCGAGGCGTGTCGGTTGGTGGGGTTGGGCGGGTGTTGGCGGGTACTTCTCCCCGCGTTTCTCTTGTCGGGGCCAACGTGCTCGTTGCTTCGGGGGGCATGGGTGATGCTGATCGTGAGTCGTGGATGGCGGCTTGACGGTTTGGGGAGGGACGCGATGGGGCGGGTCTGGGGGGTCCGGCGGGCGGGTTTGGTGTTGTTGCTGGTGATGGGTTTGGTGGGGTCGGTGTTGGCGGTGGTTCCTGTGGTTCGGGCTGCGGCGGAGCCGGTCGCGGAGCCGGGGTTGGGGTCAGAGCCGGTGCCGCCGGTGTTCGGCGAGTCGTCGCTGGCCGGGGAGTCTGGGGCTGATGGGTTGCGGGCCCCGGAGTCGGCGGGTGTGGTGGATCGCAGTTTGCCGGTTGATTCGGAGGCGGATTTCTCGGGTCCGCCGCCGACGTTGGGCCAGACCCGGGAAGCCTGGTTGGGTTTGCGTGAGCTGCCCGAGCAGGGGGACGAGCCGGGCAGTGGTTTCGTGGAGGGCGAGTCGGTCAGGCTTCATGAGCGCACGACCGCGTCGGTGGAGGTGTACGCCAATCCGGATGGGACCGAGACGCTGTTCGCGTCGCCGGAGGTGATGCGGTTCCGGGACGGGTCGGGCGGCTGGGTGGATTACGATTTGGGTTTGGTCGATTCGGGTGACGGGGCGTTGGTGGCGGAGGCGTCGGATGCGGGGGTGCGGTTGCCGACAGATCCCGCGGTTGAGGGGATGGTGGTGGTGGACAGCGGGGCGGGGCGGTTCGTGTGGTCGCTGCCCGACGTGGTCGAGGTGGCCGGTGGTGAGGCGCCGGGGTCGGGTCCGGTGGTGGTGTTGCCGCCGGAGACCGAGGGTGGTGTGGCGAATCGGGCCGGTATCGACGGTGCGGGTGATGTTGATGGTGTGGTGGCGTTGACCAAGGGCGGGTTCGAACAATCGGTGGTGGTGGGTTCTGCGGGCGGGCCGTCGTCTTATCGGTTGGTGGTGCAGGTGCCGGCGGGGGTGCGGGCCGAATCGGTTCAGAGTTCGCCGGGGGTGTCGAGTTATGTGCGTTTCGTTGATGGGTCCGGTGCTGAGGTGGGGGTGTTCGGTTGGGGTGTGGCCTATGAGACGGCCTCGGGCGGTTTGGGCCCGGCGGCGAGGGGGGCGGTGAGGACGTCGCTGGTGGCCCAGCAGGGTGAGCGGGTGGTGGTCGAGGTGGCTGTTGATGGCGAGTGGTTCAACGATGCGGCCCGTCAGTTCCCGGTTACGATCGACCCGGGTTGGGCGCGCAACACCCGACCGAACTGTGAGCCTGGTCCGTGCGGCTATGACACCTGGGTCGACAGCAGCATCCCGACCTGGACGGGGGGCTGGGGCTATCCGGCGTTGGCGGCGGGCAATGACGGCAGTGGGGTGAGCCGGGCGTTCATGACGTTCTTGCCGTTGCCTGAGGGGGCGCCGTCGGGCAACTTCTTTGTCACCGAAGCGGAGCTGGCGGTGCTCAACGTCACCCCGGGTAGTTGTTCAGCGAAAGAGATCGAGGTGGCCGGCCTGGTCGAGGACTTCGGGGCGGCTACCAGCTGGAACGACCAGCCCCATGTGCACCCCAGCGTGGTGGAGGACACCGAGATGGTGGGCTGCCCGCAGGACCCTGAAGGCACGGTCCAGAGCTGGGATGTGACCGGCTACACCCGCAACTGGTTCGAGGGCACCCAGGCGTTGATCGCTGCGGGTTTGGGCTATGCGGGTTCGGAGTTCGGGTTGCGCCTGTCGGCGGGCAACGAGGCGGACACTGCCACGGCTCGTGTGTTCCGCTCGGGTAACACCGGGGAGCCTTCCGGCGCGCCGCTGCTGGTGGCTACCTATGAGACTCGGCCTGACGCGCCGGCTCATGTCTCTCCTGCGGACGGGGCGCGGTTGTTGGAGGTGCCGACCCTTGTGGTCGAAGAGGTCGCCGACCCCGACGAGGACGAGGTCGACTACTGGTTCCGGGTGTGGAGCACACCGGGCGAGTACGAGAACGGGCTGGTGTTGAACTCGGGCTGGGTCGAGGACCCGTCTTGGACCCCGCCTGCCGACGCCTTGGAGGAGGGGGTGTTCTACACCTGGCGGGCCTATTCCAGCGATGGTGAGACCATACCGATGTGGTCGCTGGCGACCCGTAGTTTCATGGTGGATGCCCACCCGGCGTTCGCGCCTACGGACGGCGCGGGGCCTTTCGGGGTGGATCTGGCCACCGGGAACCTTACGGCGGGCTGGTCGGGCCCGCAGTTCCCCACGGTGCAGTCCGGTTTGGGTGTGGGCGGGTCCTATGACGCCGGTTCGGCGTTGCCGGAGACGGGTTTGACGGGCAGCTATTTCAACGACACCAACGGCAACGACGTGTTCGATGACGCGGTTGTGATCCGACGTGCCGACCCGGCGGTGTCGTTCATCTGGACGATCGCCGGCGGCCCTTACCCCGAGCTCGATATGGGTGAGTGGCTGGGCCGCTGGGAGGGTTTCATCGAGGTGCCCGCCACCGGTGATTACGACTTCGGCGCGGTGTTCTACGGCAAGGCCCGCATCAGCATCGACGGTGAGCCCGTGCTGGAGCGTTGGGGCAGCGTCGCCTATGAGGACGCCGCGGTCTATGACGCCAACCCCCTCAGCCTCAGCGCCGGCACGCGCTATGCGGTCACTGTCGAGTTCGCCGCGCCTGCCCCCACTGATGGGTTCATCGAGTTGTGGGCCAAAGGAGCGGTGAGCGAGCAGCGGGTGGACAGCTCCTGGCTTTCCCCCAAGCAGTATGAGGCGCACGAGGCGCTGTCTGAGGGCTGGACGCTGGACGCGGCGTCGTATTGGGGGTTCACCCATGCGGTGGTCGGCAACGACAGCGTCACCGTCAAAGACGCGTTCGGCGCCAGCTTGGTGTTTGATCGCAGCGAGGACGGCACCGGCTGGGAACCCGCCGAGGAGTGGAACACCGCCACCCTCGCCGATGACGCCACCGCAGAAGGCCAGCTGGCGTTGCAAGCCGACGGCTGGACCTATGTGTTCGACGAGGACGGCAAGCTGGTGTCCGCCTCGTCGCCGGTCACCGAGGGCGACTCGGCGCCAACCCACGCCTACAGCACCGTCACCGTCGGCGGGATCGACTACCAGCGCCTAACCGGGATCACCGATGCGGTGTCAGGGCGTGCCATCACCTTGAGCTATGAGGACGGAAGCGCCGGTTGCCCGTCGCCGCCGCCGGGTTTCGACGCCGCACCGCCGGCGGGGATGTTGTGTGAGGTGTCCTACTGGGACAACACCGCCACCGCGCTGTTCTACGTCGAGGGCCGCCTGGGCCGGGTGACCAACCCCGGCGCGGAGGTAACCGATTTCACCTACGGGACCAACGGGCTGCTGGCGGGTGTGCGTGAGTCGCTGGCCGCCGACGCGGTCGCTGCGGGGGTGAGAGCTGACGACAGCACCACGTTCTGGCAGGTCGGCTATGACGGCGAAGGCCGAGCAGATTCGATCACCGGGCCCGAACCCAGCCCCGGCGCGGCGCGCCCGGTCACCTCCTACAGCTACGGCGCCGCTTACACCGACGTGCACGTGGCGGGCCTGGCCGAACCGGCCGGGTTCACCCGCCGGGTCAGCTACCATCCCGAGCTCGGCCGCCAGGTCACCGACACCGGCGCCGACGGTCTGAGCGCCACCACCGAATACGACGCCTTGGACCGCCCGTGGGCTATCACCGACGGGGCCGGTCTCAAGACCACCACCATCTATGACGACACCGGGCAGGTGACCGACACCTACGGGCCCGCCCCCGCCGCCTGGTTCGACGCCAACGGCTACCCCACCGGACACGAGGCCGACACACCCCATCACACCACCGGCTATGACGAGTTCGACACGCTTCACGCCACCTGGTGGGACAACACCGAGATGCAAGGCACCCCGGTGTCGACTGACATCGGTGTCGGCACCGCCGGCGGCGAGATCGACTTCACCTGGGGCTCACACCCCGACACGGTCTTCATATCGGGCAACAGCTACTCGGGGCGCCTGACCGGCCAGATCAACCTCGATGTCGCCGGCACCTACACCATCGAGTTGGCCCGCAACGCCAAAGCGATGGCCTGGGTGGACGGCACGTTGATCGGCGAGGACTGGCAGAGCACCACCTCCACCCTGTCGGCGGACGTCGAGGTCGAAGAGCCGGGCTGGAAACAGATCGTGATCGCCTTCGCGCACCCCGGCAGCGGGAACGCCGCCCTGGATCTGCGCTGGCGCAAACCAGGCGCGGGCTCGACGGTGACCGTGCCCGGCACCAGCCTGCGACCCATGTTCGGCATCGCGACCACCCAGAGCGGCCCCGACGGTGACACCACCGCCACGGGCTATGAGGATCCCGAGACCGGTGTCGCCACCTCCACCAGCGCTGACCCCTCAGGCGAAGACCTCACCCAAACCTTTGGCTACGAGCCGGCAGGCGCCGGCTACCGGCGTCCGCTGTGGCGCACCTTGCCGGCTGACAACGTCGGCGCAGGCGGCGGCAGCGCCACCCAAATCACCTACGCCTACTACGGCGACAGCGAGACCGTAGACAACCCCTGCACCCCTGAAGCCGACCCCGCCAACCAGGCCGGCGCACCCAAGCTCAGCACCGGCGCCGACCCAGACGGGCCCGGCGGCGAGGAGGCGATCAGCCACGAATCGGTCTATGACGCCGCCGGGCGCGTCGTCGCTCAGCGCACCAACAGCGACGAGTGGATCTGCACCACCTATGACAGCCGGGGCCGGCCCGTCACCGTGGACTACCCCGCCTGGGGCGGCGAACCGGCCCGCAGCGTCATCACCAACACCGCCGCGGGCCCCATCGGCGGCGGCTCCCCCGGCTACTACGACCTTGTCATCGAAGACGAGCCGTTGGCGTACTGGCGGCTCAACGAAACCTCGACCAACGACCCCGCCGCTGATCACAGCGGCAACGACAACGACGGCACCTACAGCGGCACTGTGCAGCTCGAACAGCCCGGCGCGATCGAAGACGACGACGCGGCGGCCTTCGACGGGGGTCAGACCGACTCGACGGTGGCCACCCCGGACCTGGCTCTCATCGAGGGAGGCGATTTCACCGTCGAAGCCTGGGTCAACACAACCGAGAACCGCACCTGGCGGTATGTTTTCAGCGAAGCCCACTCAGCCAGCCTCTACACCGAGTGGGGGCTGATGTTGAACTCGGGCAAACCCCGCCTCTATGTCCGTGAGAACGCCGGCAGCCAACACATCCTCGAAGGCCCCACCGCCGTCAACGACAACGAATGGCATCACCTGGCCGCCACCCGAGATGGCAACACCTTCACCCTCTACGTCGATGGCGATGAGGTCGACACCGACACCTTCACCCCCGCCGCGATGGATGTGAACGACGGTCGCATCGCTTCCAAGCGGGGCTGGCCCTGGGCGTCGGCGCACCTGGCGGGCACCGTCGACGAGGTCGCCGTCTATGACCATGCCCTCAGCGCCGCCGACATCGCCGAACACCACGCCAACACCAGCGCCGGCGGCGGCGGTGGCAGCCCCACCGGCGACCCCCTCGTCACCACCGTCACCGACCCCGCCGGCACCATCACCACCACCACCGACCTGTTGGGACGCGTCACCGCCTACCAAGACGTTTGGGGACAGACCACCACATACACCTATGACCAGGCCGGACAACTCGTCGCCAGCGACGGCCCCGCCGGGCAGCGCAGCGTCACCTACGACCCCGGCGGGCGCATCGACACCGTCACACTCGACGGCGAACTGGTCGCCGACGCCGCCTACGACGCCGAAGCCAAGCTCATCTCCGTGGACTACCCCGACGGGACCGGCAACGCCGGCAACGGCACCAGCCTCGCTCAGGTCAGCTACGACCAGCTCAAACGCCTCACCGGGCTGAGCTGGAACCAAGCAGACGACACCCTCCTCACCTCAGACACGGTCACCCGCAGCGTCGCCGGGCGGGTCACCGACCAGAGCATCGACGGCACCGACCCCAACCCGGCAGGGCCCAACTTCGCCTATGACGGCGCCGGGCGCCTCGTCGCCGCCCACACGCCCGGCCACACCCTCACCTACAGCTTCGACCAGACCGGCGGCTGCGGCCCGCTCACCACAGCAGGCGCCAACACCAACCGCACCACCAAGACCGACAACGCTCAACCCAGCACCTACTGCTATGACAACGCCGACCGGCTCACCGCAACCAGCGACCCCCAGTTCGACAGCTTCGAATACGACAGCCACGGCAACACCACCACCATCACCGCCAACCCCGTCGGCTACGACGAGCTCGTCCTGGGCGAGGACCCGACAGGCTACTGGCGGCTCAACGAGGCCTCCGTCAACGACCCCGCCGCTGATCACAGCGGCAACAACAACGACGGCGCCTACCACACCAGCGTCACCGTGGGCGTCGACGGGGCGATCGAAGACGACGCCGCCGCGGACTTCAACGGCTCGACCTCAGAGGTCGTCCTGCCGCCCCTCGACGTGGTCGAAGGCGGCGACTTCACCGTCGAAGCCTGGGTCAAGACAACCGAGAACCGCACCTGGCGGTATGTGTTCAGCGAAGGAAACACCGCCGGCATCTGGGCCCAATGGGGTCTCATGCTCAACAACGGCTACCCCCGGCTGTATCTGCGCCAAGACAACGCCGTCGAAAAGATCGTCCAAGGGCCCGCCACCGTCAACGACAACGAATGGCACCACCTCGCCGCCACCCGGCAAGGCAACACCTTCACCCTCTACGTCGACGGAGATGCGGCCGGCACCCTCACCCACGCCCTGGGGGCACTCACCGTCGACACCACCCGCATCGGCGACCTGCGAGGCTGGGGTTGGCCCAACAGCCACCTCGACGGCACCATCGACGAAGTAGCCGTCTACGACCACGCCCTCGATCCGACCGAGATCGCCGAACACCACGACAACACCAGCGGCGGCCCTGGCCAGGACCAGACCATGACCTACGACATCACCAACCGCCACACCAGCACCACCGCCGGCACGACAACCGTCACCTACGTCCGTGACGCCACCGGCCGCATCGTCGAGCGCCAAGTAGACGGTGTGATCGAAGCCCGCTACAGCTACGCCGGTGGAGGCGACTCAGCGTCGATCACCCTCGACGACCAAAACACCGTCATCGAAACAACGCACGCACTACCCGGCGGCGCCCTCCTCACCCGACGAGACAACGAAGAGATCTGGTCCTACCCCAACACCCACGCAGACGTCGCGGCGGCCGCTGACGCCGCCGGCGTCAAACAAGGCGCCACCATCGACTACGACCCCGACGGCAACACCGACATCCCAGTCGATAACGCTCCCGGTTCCTTCGACTACACCTGGCTCGGCGAGTATCAGCGGCCACTCGAACACCAGGACGGCCTGATCAACACCATCGAGATGGGCGCACGACAGTACGTGCCTGCCCTGGGCCGATTCATCGAGGTCGATCCGATCGAGGGAGGTAGTGCCAACGACTACGACTACGTCAGCGGGGATCCGCTCAACATGAGTGATCTTGGCGGGCTGCAGTCATCAGGCTCCGCTGACGGCGTCGGTCCACACCAGGTATGGTATTGCAGGTTTTCTTGGAAGAAGTGTCTCACGTCCTTCAACTCTCTGAGGAGTAGGGCCGAGGGCGCGTTGAACATACTGAAGAACAAACTCAGATGGTCGAAAGGCCAGCGGAATGCCTTCCGGCATGTAGCCTGGATGGCTATGATCGCCAGCCGCTACGGAGCCAGCTGGGCGTATGGCCTCGGTGTTGCACATGAGCGAGATTCTGCTGGTGGTGGAAATAGCCACGATTCAAAGGTTGACAGACATAACAATTTATGGGGAAGCATCTTCGGCGAAGCATGGGGTGCCAGCGGTTATAGCGATCTGGAGATGGTGAAGTTAATAGCAAAGATGGTCACGATTCGTTATCCCCTATTTGATTACACGGGAGATGGCTAATTGCACGCTCGGTTTCTGGACAAGCTGTGGGTCCGGATCTGTCTTCTACCCCTCTTGTATCCGCTAATCCTAGTGTCATTATTGGGCCTCGCTTTGAGCTGGCCATCAGACTGTGGAGGAGTTCATTGTGACCCGAGTTCAGAATTCGCTGGCTCAGCACCTGATGCGGTGCTCTTTGTGGCTGCATTGATATCAACCGCCAGCGCAGGCGTCGTTTTCGTGTTTGGTAAGCTCACGTATGCGTACATAGCCTTATCTGTATCCTTGCTATTACTTGCTATTGCCTATTTCACTTGAGCTAAGATTAGCGGCTCTCCTGACCCGGATGTGGGTGGGTTGAGAGCGGTGTAGCTCTGGTGGCGGGGCTGGCAGGTGGTGTCGGGAGGGTCCGCGTGACGCGCACGGGCTGAGACCAAGGTTCGAGGTGATGAACCGAGAACCTGGGAGGTCCCGCGCCCATGCGCGTCACGACTGCATTCAAGCGTCTTCTCCGCCTCGAGGGGGTGAACGTCACCGACGTGACCATCACCCCGGTGCTGATCGTCGTCACCGTGGCGTTGCGCCGTCGCCGGTTGGTGTGCCCGCACTGTCCGTTCAAGACATCGGCCCGGTATGACACGCGGCCGGCGCCGTCGTGGTGGCGCCATCTCGACATCGGCACGTTCCGCGTCGAGGTCCGAGCGTCGCTTCGACGCCTGCGATGCCCGACGCACGGCGTGGTGACCGAGATGGTGCCGTTCGCTCGGCCGGGAGCGAACCTGACCCGGGACTTCGATGATCTCCTGGCGTGGTTGGCCACGAGGATGGACAAGTCCTCGATCGCCCGACTGTGTCGGGTGGCGTGGCGCACCGTCGGCACGGCTTGTGAGCGCGTCGTCGCTGATGAACTGGACCCGCGACGCCTCGACGGGCTGTTCCGCATCGGTGTCGATGAGATCTCTTGGCGCAAGCACCACAGTTACCTGACTCTGGTCGTCGATCACGACCACGGCGTCGTCGTTTGGGGCGCCCAGGGCAAGGACTCCGCGACGCTCGACAAGTTCTTCGACGAGCTCGGAACCGAGCGATCCGCCCTGATCGAGGCCGTTTCGATGGACCTCGGGCCGGCGTATTTGAAGTCGGTCAGAACCGAAGGGCACGCCCCGCAGGCCATCGTGTGCGCCGATGTCTTCCATCTCGTCAAGCTCGTTGGTGACGCGCTCGATGAGGTCCGACGCGAGCTGTGGCAGACGCTGCGCCGACTCCCCGATGACCGGTGGGCGAAGGACTTCAAGGGCTCGAGGTGGGCGCTGTTGAAGAACCCCGAGGACCTCACCGACCGCCAAGCCGAACAACTCGCCAAGATCAAGCGCAACAAGGGCGGCATCTGGCGGGCATACGAGATGAAGGAACAGTTCCGCGCCATCTTCGCCGGCGATGTCACCCGCGACGAAGCCGCCGTCCTGCTCGACGCGTGGTGCGCCCGAGCGCAACGATGTCGCCTCCCGTCCTTCGTCAAGGCCGCTCGCACGATGCGCGAGCGGCGTGACCTGATCCTCAACGCCATCGAGCACGGGATCAGCAACGGCCGCGTCGAAGACTCAACAACCTCATCAAGAGGGTGAAGCGAGTCGCGTTCGGGTTCCGACGCTTCGCCCACTACCGGACCCGAGCCCTGCTCTACGCCGGCAAGCCCAACTGGGACCTACTCGCCACCGTCACACCCCGCTGAAACGCGAAGCGCCGGTGATGTTGTCCCGCTTGACGCGTGTCGTCTTCACGAACACGCTCGACATCCTTGCATAGAACCGACAGACAACCGCGGACCTGTTGCCCCTACCTCACGGCCCTCAACTCACCCCGGCGATCGCGTTCGTGCTGGTCACAGCGTCGCCAAGTCGCTCCGGAGCCCTCGAACAGCCCTCGACCCGCCAAATTCGGGCGCGAGGGGGGTGTTGTCACTACATGGGCTCGTTGACGCCGATGGGGCTCAGCTGAGGGTGGCTTTGGCCCAGCTGGTGGTGTCGACGCCGAGGGCGGCGAGGATCTGGGCTTGGAGGGGGCTGCGGCGGGTGATGACTTGGACGGTCCGCTCGCCGGCGTGGATGGTGATGGCATGGACCCTGCCGAGTTCGCGCAGCGCCCGGACCGGGGTGAGGTGCTGGTCGACCAGGTCCGGGTCGCGCAGGCCGGCGCGTCGTAGGTCCGCGGCGATGAGCGCTTCGATGACCGCTGCGTAGACGCAGACGGCGACGTGGCCGCGGACGCGTGTCTCGGTGAAGTGGCGCACGGGCCGCAGCCGCAGGAAGTCCTTGAGGACACGGAAGCGATGCTCGACTTGGAGCAGGTGGCGGTAGTGGCGCAGCACCTGGGGTGCCGTGGCCTGGTCGGGGCCGAGGCTGGTCCCCAGCACGTAGCGGCCCGCCAGCAGCGCCTCGTAGGCGAAGCGTTCCTCCCGGTAGTGGTACAGGAACCGACCCCGGCCGATCTCGAGCTCGAGGAGCCGCCCGACGCCTGATCAGTCATCGGTCTCGTTCACCGAGAGAACGCGAAAGCCATCCAATCCCAGCAAGGCTTCTGCCAGCCCTGTACCGTCGCACATCGTCAGAGGTCTCCTCGTCGTAGCTGCCTTCAGACAGCCGCAACGATGGCGGGACCTCTGACCCGCGTGGTGGGCCTGCCCTATGAGGCGATCCCTACCTTCAACGCGAAGAGCCCATAATTTCGGTAACGCTATACGTTCGTTCCTGGTGTGGACGCAGGTCGATCGGGCCGCACAAGAGCATGACGGGGGCGAGGGCGGCCTGGGCGGAGTGGAACCCGATGGCGCGATGGACTGACAGGTCAGGCGCACTTGATTGTGAGATCAGATCTGGTGGCATCGCTTGTAGTCGCTTGGAATCAGTGGCCACCGGGGCGGAGCCAGGACGAGACCTGCTTCGGCGGGCGGGTGCCGACCGTCTGGGGACCGCGCAGGCGTGTCCAGATCACGCCGGGGAGCAGCCGGAGGAACGACAGCAGGGTCCTGAGGCGCAGGGTGAGCATGGCCGGACCCGGGCGTTGGCGCGCCAGCAGGGGCGACACGACGTCTTGGCGGGCGTAGGAGCCCGTGGTCACAAGGAACTCCCACACGGCTTCGAGGACGGTGGTGACGGCGGCGTTGCGGGCGAGCATGAGCAGTCGGTTGCGGTCGTTGTGGAACCAGAAGCGGGCGGATCCCTCAACGTTGGTGGCGGTGTGGACGTGGTTGAGCACCGATGCAGGGACCGTCCGGTAGCGCCAACCCCGCCGGCGTCCACGCCACGACAGGTCGAGGTCCTCGTAGTAGATGAAGAACTGCGGGTCGAACAGCCCGCAGTCGTCGAGATAGGAGCGGCGCAGCAGCACCCCGCCGCCGCTCCACCCGGCCACCTCCGCCGGCTGGTCGTGGCTGCCGTCGTCGCGTTCGCGGAAGGCCCGGTCGGTCCCGCGCCCGAGCTGATCGATCTCCACGCCGAGGTTGTTGATGACCCGGTAGGGCTCGGCGCCGGCCGGTACGGTCGCCACCTTGCCGTCCACCCGGTGGATGACCCTCGATCCGCCGCAGCGCAGCTCCACGATGGCCGCCTCCCCTTCGAGGACGACCTCGACCGACTCGGGAGCGGTGACATCGGGAGGCAGGGGGACTCGGATGGCTGCGTCACTGCCGGCGTGCCGTTCGATGCGACCGATGCTGAAGCGGTCGCGACCCCAGTCGAAGCCGTAGCGGTACTGGACCTTCGAGCTGACGTCGCGTCCGTCCACGCTCACCTGACGTAACTCCACACCGCGGGCTGTGTCCGGTCTTCGACGAACGTGCACCTCGACGTCCACGAACGACGGCGCGAAGAGGATCTTGGGGCAGGCCGCGCCGAGCTGGGGATCTGCCTGCAGGACCTCGACGAGCGGCGCGAGCCATCCCGGGTCGACCGTCGCGTCGTTGTTCACGAGCGCCAAGAAGTCGTAGGCCCCGGGGCTGCGTGCACCCTGGTTGCACGCCTCGGCGAAGCCCACGTTCTCGGTGTTGCGGATGATCGTGACACGGGGGAAGTCCCGTGCGAGCTTCTCAGCAGAGCCGTCGGTCGATGCGTTGTCGACCACCAGCAACTCCAGCGAATCGGCCGGCCAGTCCGTCGCCAGGAGGCTTTGCAGGCAGTCGTGGGTGAGCTGCCCCCCGTTCCAGTTGACGACGACCACCCGGACGGCGGGAGCGGCGATCATCCGGTGCCGCTCATCCGACGTTGTCGTGGGCCCGTTGGACGAGGTCGACCAGCTCGGCCCTCTCGCCGTCGTCGAGGGCCGCCAACGCCGGGCTGATGAGAGCGGTCGTCCGCCGCTCGGCTCTCTCCCAGGCGTCTCGCACCGGTGCTGGGTCGGGGAACGGCTCCCCCCACCCGAACAGCTGGGCGTTCGGGATGCCCCCCTTCACCAGCACGGCCTCCAGGGGAGCTATCCCCTCGGCCGCCACGGCGATGGCATGGAGCCCGAACCGCAGCTCGCGCAGCAGGTTCACGTAGTGAAGCCCGCCGGCCTTGTCGTCCTCAGGCGTGGGAACCGAGCGCCAGGCTGCGAACAAGGGGACGGCGGTCACGGGTGCGGCCGCCACGACTGTGGCGAGCAACTCGGCCATGCGACCGGCGTCGACATCGTCGGGGAGGTGCGCTCTGCCCCACGCGTGGCCGCACCCGACGAAGTGCTCGGCGGCGGCGTGGGGGTCCATGACCCGACGGCCCGCATCCCATTGGGTGCGCACCACCTCGGGGTTGAACATGGCGAGGACGGCGGTGATGACGTCGGCGTCGACGTCGCCCATCACACCGCCGCGACCGGCGAAGTAGAAGTCGAACCCGGCGAACCCGAGCTCGGCGCCCTTCGCGTAGGTGGCTGCGTCGAGCATGAACAGGCCGCCCAGGGTGCCGATGGGCGCGGCGAGGGCCTCAGCCGCTTCTGCTGGTGTCACGACGACTCCTTGGTAGCTGGATGGATCAGCGCTGGACTATCACCGAAGAGCCGTGACCGAAAAGCCCCTGATTGACCGTCAGGCCAACGGCGGCACCCTCGACCTGTCGAGGCCCTGCCTGGCCCCGGAGCTGCCAGACGAGCTCGCACACCTGGGCGATGGCCTGGGCGGGGACGGCCTCGCCGAAGGCGCCCAGGCCGCCGCTCGGGTTCACCGGTATCCGTCCGCCCAGGGTGGTGTCTCCGTCCCGGAGCAGCCTCTCGGCTTCGCCCTGCTTGCAGAGGCCGATGTTCTCGTACCAGTCGAGCTCCAACGCCGACGAGAGGTCGTAGACCTCGGCGAGGTCGAGGTCATCGGGGCCGACCCCGGCTTGCTCGTAGGCCGCCGCGGCGATCGAGTCTCGGAAGGTCGTGCCGGGGCCGGCCACCCCGGCAGCGCTGTCGGTGGCGAAGTTGGGCATCTCGATGACCGTGTTGGGGAACTCGGGGGTGACGGTCGAGACGCCGGTGATGCGAATGGGGTCACTCACCCCGTGGCGCCTGGCGAAGTCGAGGCTCGACACGACGAGGGCGCCGCCGCCGTCGCTGGTGGCGCAGATCTCGAGGAGCCGCAGCGGGTCGGCGACGACGGGGGAGGCGAGCACCTCCTCGAGGGTGAACTCCTTCTGGTAGCGCGCGTAGGGGTTGAGCGCCCCGGCCCGCGAGTTCTTCACCTTGACCCGGGCGAAGTCCTCCTCGGTCGCGCCGAACTCGTCCATCCTTCGCCGCGCGTAGAGCCCGAAGTAGGTCGGGTTGGTCGCACCCAGCAGCCGGAACCGCAGCCAGTCCGGATCGGCCTGCCGCTCGCCCTTGGTTGGAGCCAGGAATCCCTTGGGTGTGGTGTCGGCGCCGACGACGAGCGCCACGTCGCAGAAGCCGGCCAGGATCTGTGCCCGCGCCGACTGGATCGCCTGTGCCCCCGAGGCGCAGGCGGCGTAGGAGCTCGAGATGGGGATACCGGTCCAACCCATCGCCTGGGCGAAGGTGGCTCCGGCGACATACCCCGGATAGCCGTTGCGTACGGTGTCGGCACCCGCCACGAACTGGATGTCACGCCACTCGAGGCGGGCGTCGTCGAGCGCGTCGCTGATGGCCTTGACCCCGTACTCGACGAACCAGCGACCCCATTTGCCCCAAGGGTGCATGCCGACGCCTATGACGGCGATCTCCTTGTCGCTGCGCCCGCTCATCGGGGATCGCCCCGCACCTGGTCGGTCAACGCATGGTCGCCCGACGGCCTCCATTTCCACACTACGTAAGCGTTGTCGTCGTCCTCGTAGAGGGTGTCGAGCACCAGCTCCATCTCCATGCCGACCTCCAGGTCCTCCACGCCGATCCCCGCCACCACCTGGCCGAGGACGACCATCTGCTCTTCGGCCAGCTCGACCGCCGCGATGCAGAACGGTTCGAAGGGCTCGGTGGTCGTCACGAAGGGCTCGGGAGGTTGGTAGGCCGCGTTGGTGTAGGACCACAGCGTTCCCGTGCGGGAGAGCCGGACCTCCTCCAACGTCGATCCGGCGAAGCCCGGGACCCGGGACTGGGCGTTCTCGGGCGGGAAGAAGTAGGTGCCGCTCTCAGAACAGCGGGTTCCCAGCAGCGCCGGCCGGCCCTCGTCCATGCTGAACCAGCCCTCGATCGCAGGCACCCGTTGCTTGGCCACGCTTCCCTCCGGTCAGCCGAAAGAATCTGACGCCCCGTCAGCTTAGTGCGAACCGTGTTCCGGGATCGATGGGCCGCGCCTGGCACGGTCCAACGGTCCCAAATCGTGGAGGAGCCCGTGCTGGTGTCGGCTCGGCCCGCGGGTAGCCTGTGGGGCGTGCCTGTCTACGAATACCGCTGCCGCACCTGTGACGAGGTGTTCGAGTTGCGCCGCGCCATGAGCGAGGCCGACACCCCGGTGAGCTGCCCCCAGGGGCACGCCGAGACGGTCCGTCTCATCTCGAGCTTCGCGTCGGTCTCTGCCGCACCCGAAGCCCCGGTGGGCCCGTGCGGCAACCAGTGCGCCTGCTATCCGGAATGACCCCTCTGTTCGTGTACCTCAGATCACCTCGACGTCGCAGCGGATGGCGGGGGCGTCGGCAAGTCGCTTGTCGCCGGTGAGCAGGCTGACGCGCAGCACCTCCGCGAGCGCGAGGTACGCGGCGTCGTAGACGGTGAGGTTGTGGCGCAGCGCCCAGCAACGATCCAGGAGCGGCAGGTGTGGGGCGCGCTCGAGCCTGAGTGAACCCAGGTCCTCCAATGCGAGCTTGGCTCGCCGTTCGTCGAGATCCCCTGTCGAGACGAACCGTCGCCAAGCCGACGCCACCTCGAGGTCGATCAGATGAGGAGCGACGAGTTGCTCGCCCCTGAGCCGCGTGCGGTTTCGGTCACCGTCAGGTCCGTCGTCGGCTAGTGCGGTGACGACGATGCTTGCGTCGACGACGATCACCGGGTGTTGCGGTCGGCGCGCACGGCCTTCACGGCCGATTCGAGTGAGACGTGCCCGCCGGCTCGGCCGCCGGCTCGGTCCAGCACCTCGTCGAGTGTCGGGGTGCTCGCGTCCTGTTCGAGTCGAGCCAGCAGATACTCCTGGAGGTCAGGGTCCCGGAAGGCGTTTGGACGGATGCGTTCAGCTGGTCACGCGTGCCGGGGCCACCAACCGGTGATCGGGTGTGGTGAAGGCGCGCGAGGCGAACAGCCCCACGATCGTCGTGGTGACCGCCGCCGCCCCGAGGATGAGGAACATGATCGCCACCTGCACTTGGACGGCGTCGATCGGGTCGACCCCGGCCAGGATCAGGCCGGTCATCGCCCCGGGGAGCACCACGATCCCGAGTGCCCGGGTCGCTTCGATCTGGGGGATGATCCCGAGCTGGATGGCGCGCCTGATCACCGGGCGGATGGCATCCCAGCGCGACTGCCCCAGAGCGAGCCTCGCCTCGATCTCGTCGCTTCGTTCCGCCACATCGCCGACCACGCTGCGAGCGGTCACCACCGTGGCGCGCATGGAGTTGCCGATCATCATCCCGGCGATGGGGATGAGCGTCTGTGCCTCGAGCGGGAACATCCCGGCGCCGAAGGCCACCGCGAGGCACACCGCCACCGACGCGCCGTGGGCTACGAAGGCGACGGGAACGGCGTTCGGCAGCCGGCGGGCCTGTCGCCGAACGGTGAACGCCGCGAACACGAGCATGGCGACGACCCAGATCCAGGACCAGATGAGGGGCTGGGACTCATCGAAGACGAGCGTCAGCGCCAGGCCCACCAGCAGGAGCTGTGCCAGCCCCCGAACCGAGCCAACGATCAGCTGCCATTCCAGCTTCAGGCCCTGCCACAACGACAGGGCGAGAGCGACTGCGACGAGACTGAGCGACAGCGCCAGACCGGTCCAGCCGATGTCACTGGATTCCATGGTCGTCTCCTTCCAGGTATTCCCTGACCAACTCAGTGGGTGAGCCCAAGACCTCGTCGAGGGGACCGTGCCGCACGACGCGGCCCTCCATCAGGACCACGATGTGGTCGGCGATGCGCCTCATCTGCGACAGGTCGTGGGTGACCCACACCACGGGGCATCCACCCGCAGCCGTCGACTCGGCGACTGACTCGATCGCCCGGGTGGCCTGGGGGTCGAGGGCGGATGTGGGCTCGTCCATGAGGAGGGTCTCGGGCCCGGTTATGAAGGTGCGGGCGAGGCACACCCGCTGCTGTTCCCCGCCGGAGAGCTCATCGGCGGTGCGGTCCAGAGCGCCGGCGTCGAGCGATGCCCGCTCGAGTGAGCGCTGCATCGCCTCCTCGGAGGCGTGCGGGTCGGCGACCCGCAGGTTGTCCCGTACGGACCCGGCAAAGACGGTAGGGCGCTGGAAGACCATGCCGGCTCGCTGCCGCAGCACCAACGGGTCGAGCTCGTCCAGCGGTGTGCCCCGAAAACGCACCTCCCCCGAGGTCGGGACCTCGAGGCGGTTGCACAGCCGGAGCAGGGTTGACTTGCCCGAGCCGGAGGGCCCGACGACAACTGTTGTGCCTCCGGCAGGGATGGCGAGGGTCACGTCTCGCAGGCGTAGGACCTCGCCGCTCGTCACCGAAACGCGGTCGAAGTCGTACAGCGACGCGGTCACGCTGGGACGCTATCGGCTGCTCCGGGCGCGCGAGCACCACGCTCTGCTCAGCGAGATCCGCGCTTGCTCGTCGCGCCGAGATAGGCGGGGACCTCACCCCCGCCGTGCAACAGCAGCCGCCCGCCGCTCATGTAGCTCGCAAGGGGGGAGGCCAGGAAGAGGCAGGCGGCGGCGACATCGGCGGGGGTGCCCATGCGCCCCAGCGGGATGGTGCCGGCCACCGCAGCCACCCCTGACTCGTCGCCGTAGTGAAGATCGGCCTGCTCGGTCTCGATGAGCCCGGCAACCACCGCGTTGACCCTCACCTTCGGCGCCCACTCCACGGCCAGGGTCTCGGTGAGGTTGAGCAGGCCGGCCTTGGCCGCTCCGTAGGCGGCGGTTCCAGGCGAGGGCCTGATCCCGCTGACCGAGCCGACGTTGATTATCGAGCCGCCGTCGGGCTGTGACTGCATGACCAAGTTGCAGCGCTGGGCCACCTGAAGCGGGGCGATCAGGTTGAGCCGGATGATCGCCTCGTTGAACTTGGGTGACACCGTGGCGGTCTCGGCCTCGGGGCTTCCGCCTGCGTTGTTGATCAGCACGTCCACGCCGCCGAGCCGCTCTACCGCTGTGCCTACGAGCGCGTCGACCTGTTCCGGGTCGCGGACGTCGGCCGCGACGAAGACGGCCTGTCTCCCACCGACGGCGATCGGCTCCGTCGGCTCGTTGCGGCCGCACACGACCACTTCGGCACCGTGCTCCATGAAGGTATCGGCGATCGTCCGGCCGATCCCTTTGGTGCCGCCGGTGATCACCACCGCCTTGCCGCTCAGTTCGAAAGGATCATCCATGGGTCGGGCGCTCCCGGTGAAGTCGATCTGCTGGTTCTGTGAACGCGCGTGGCCCCTATAGGGGCCTTTTCGGTTCACAAAACGGGATTGTCGCAGGTGGCACCTGGGTGGGGGATGGTCTACTTTGCCATATCGAAAACTGACGGACCATCAGAAACGGCGTTCGGCGTGCGACCTGCGCTGTCGCCTCGCCGGGGCGATCGTGGTGCCCATCCGTCAGGGAAGGATCGGGCCGATGGCGACCACCGTGTCGATCGACAACCACATCGCCGAAGTGGTGATGGACAATCCCCCGGTGAACGCCTTGACCGTCGCGGGCTGGTTCGACCTTGCCGCCAAGATCGGTGAGGCGGGCCGGCGAGCCGAGGTGGGGGCGCTCGTCCTGCGTGCCGAGGGCAAGGGCTTCAACGCCGGGGTCGACATCAAAGAGATGCAGTCGACGCCGGGATTCGACGCGCTGATCGGCGCCAATCGCGGCTGCTATGCGGCTTTCGCGGCGGTGTACGAGTGCGAGGTGCCCGTGATCTGCGCGGTCCACGACTTCTGCCTCGGCGGTGGCATCGGCCTGGTGGGCAACGCCGACATCATCGTCGCCGCCGAGGGCGCCCGCTTCGGGCTGCCCGAGGTGGATCAGGGCGCACTGGGCGCCGCTACCCATCTCGCGCGCCTGGTGCCGCAGCACAAGATGCGTGAGATGGTCTACACCGCCGAGCCGGTCACCGCCGAGGAGCTGCTCCACTACGGCTCGGTGACCAAGGTTGTCCCCGTCGAGGGCCTCAGGGAGGCGGCGCTTTCGATAGCCCAGAAGATCTGCGCCAAATCCCGAACCGTCATCCGCGCAGCCAAGGAGTCCCTCAACGGGATCGACCCGATCGATGTCAAACGCAGCTACCGGTACGAGCAGGGCTTCACCTTCGAGCTGAACCTGAGCGGCGTGTCCGACGAGGCCCGCGACGCGTTCGTCGACAAGCGCCAAGCCGACTTCGACCAGTGAGACCGGACAAGACCATGACCGAGGCCGACGTGGTGGCAGAGCTCCGCGACGGCATGACGATCGGCATCGGCGGCTGGGGTTCACGACGAAAGCCGATGTCGCTGGTGCGCGAGATCCTCAGGTCGGGCCTGCGCGACCTCACCGTGGTCTCCTATGGCGGTCCCGACGTCGGCCTCCTCTGCCGTGCCGGCAAGGTCAGCAAGGTCGTGACCGCCTTCGTGTCGCTCGACTCGATACCGCTCGAACCGCACTACCGCGCTGCCCGCCAGAACGGCAGCATCGAAGCCGTCGAGCTCGACGAGGGCATGTTCCTCCTCGGTCTGCAGGCCGCTGCTTGGAGGGTCCCGTTCCTGCCCACGAGAGCAGGCCTCGGATCGGACATCTTGCGGCTGATGCCCGAGATCAAGACCGTGATCAGCCCCTACGACGACGGGGAGGAGCTGGTGGCTGCACCGGCGCTGAGCATGGACGCGGCGCTCATCCACATGAACCGCGCCGACGCCGCCGGCAACGGCCAGTTCCTCGGCGAGGACCTGTTCATGGACGATCTCTTCGCCCGGGCCGCGGACCGGACCTACATGAGCTGCGAGAAGATCGTGGCGACCGAGGAGCTGTTGTCCGGAGCAACGTTCCACACGCTCAGGATCAGCAGGCTGATGACCGACGGCGTGGTCGAACGCCCCGGCGGCGCGCACTTCACCGAGTGCGCCCCTGACCACCAGCGGGACGAGGACTTCCAGCGGCGCTACGCGGCAACGGCCGGTTCCGACGAGGCGTGGGAGGAGTTCCGTTCCGAGTACCTCGACGTCTCCGAGGACGAGTACCAGCAGCGCGTGCGAGGAGCCGGCGGTGACTGAGGTGACCCGAGCCGAGGTCTGCGTCACCGCCATCGCCGAGTGCTTCCGGGGCGACGGGGAGATCCTGTGCAACCCGATCGGCAACACGCCCCTCGTCGGGGGGCGGCTCGCCCGCTCGAGCTTCGAACCCGACCTCGTCATCACCGACGGCTTCTACATGCTGATCGCCGACACGCCACCCGTCGGCGAGACTGCTGAGCGGGTGATCGAGGCATACAACCCGTACCGCTCGATGTTCGACATCTTGTGGCACGGCAAGCGCCACGTGATGATGGGAGCGACGCAGCTGGACCGCTACGGCAACCAGAACATCGGCTGCATCGGTGACTGGCGAAGGCCGAAGGCGCAGCTCCTGGGCTTTCGCGGCGCGCCGGGGAACACCATCAACCACACGACCAGCTACTGGGTACCCAAACACACTCCGAAGGTGTTCGTGGAGAGCGTCGACCTCGTGTGCGGCATCGGCTATGACCGTGCCCGAGAGCTCGGGCCGATCGCCTCGCGGTTCCACGAGATCAGGAGGGTCGTATCCAACCTGGGGGTGTTCGACTTCGAGACCGAGGACAACCGGATGCGGCTGCGGTCGGTCCATCCCGGTGTCACCGTCGGCGACGTCGTCGAAGCGACCGGCTTCGAGCTGGTGGTGCCCGAGCACGTGCCCGAGTCACGGCTGCCGGACGACGCCGAGCTCCGCTTGATCCGCGAGGTCATCGACCCCAACGGCTTGAGGGAAGCGGAGGTGACCGGTTGAGCGACGCCGGTCCCGCGCGCCATCCCGGTCTCCAGACCCGCATCTGCGACCTGTTCGGGGTGCGCTACCCGATCGTCCAGACCGGGATGGGCTGGGTGTCGGGGGTCAGCCTGACGGCCGCCACGGCGAATGCCGGAGGGCTCGGCGTACTCGCCGGCGCGACCCTGACCTATGACGAGCTGCGCAAGTCGGTGTACGAGCTGAAGGACCGCACCGCTGCCCCCTTCGGGGTGAACCTGCGGGCCGATCAGCCCGACATCGACGAGCGGATCGACCTCCTCATCGCCGAAGGCGTCCGGGTCGCCAGCTTCGCCCAGGCCCCCTCCGCGGACACCGTCGCCAGGCTCAAGGACCACGGCGTGCTCACCATGCCCACCATCGGTGCACGTCGGCATGCCGAGAAGGTCGCCGAGTGGGGAGTCGACGCTGTCATCGCTCAAGGCTCCGAAGGTGGTGGCCACACCGGCAACGTCCCCACGAGCATCCTGCTACCCCAGGTGGTCGAGGCCGTGGACCTACCAGTGGTCGCGGCCGGCGGGTTCTTCTCCGGCAGCGGTCTGGTGGCTGCCCTCGCCTGGGGTGCCGCCGGCGTGGCCATGGGCACCCGCTTCCTGCTCACACTTGAGAGCAGGGTGCCCGACGCGGTCAAGCAGCTCTACCTCGCCACACCGGTGACCGGCACCGTCGTCACCAGGGCCATCGACGGTTACCCCCAACGGGTGATCCGTACTCAGATGGTGGATGAGTTGGAGAACGCATCGGGCCTGACCCGCCTGCCCCGAGCCGTCGCCAACGCCTTGAGGTTCAGGAAGCTCACAGGCACGTCGCTCAGGGACCTCCTCCGTGAGGGGCTGGCCATGAGGAGGCATCAAGAGCTCACCTGGTCGCAGCTGGCGATGGCGGCCAACGCGCCGATGCTCACCAGGGCAGCGATGGTCGAGGGCCGCCCCGAGGTCGGCATCTTGCCCACTGGACAAGGAGTAGGCGCGATGGACGAGTTGCCCAGCGTCGAGGAACTGCTCGAGACCATGATGGACGAGGCCGACGCGACCCTCAGGCGCATCTCGACTGGTTAGGACCCACCGGGGAGTGCTGGGATTGCGCACAGATGGACCTGAGTTTCACCGCTGAAGAGGAAGCGTTCCGGGACGAGGTGCGGGCCTGGCTGGCGGCCAACGTGCCTCGGGAGCCGCTGCCGTCGGGCGATACCAGAGATGGCTTCGCCCGGCATCTCGAGTGGGAGAGGAAGCTCTTCGATGCCCGCTACTCGGTGGTGTCCTGGCCCGCGGAGTACGGAGGTCGAGATGCCAGCCTCATCGAGTGGGTCATCTTCGAGGAGGAGTACTACCGCGCCGCAGCACCCCAGCGCGTCACCCAGAACGGCATCTTCCTGCTCGCGCCGATCCTGTTCGAGGTCGGGACCGACTGGCAGAAGGACCGGTATCTGCGGGCGATGGCCTCCGGTGAGGAGACCTGGTGTCAAGGTTGGTCCGAGCCCAACGCCGGCAGCGACCTGGCCGGCATCGTGTCCAAGGCGCGCCGAGTCGACGGCGGCTGGAGCCTCTCCGGCCAGAAGACCTGGACGACTCGAGGTGCCTTCTGCACCCACCTGTTCGGCCTGTTCCGCTCCGACCCCGAGGCGGGGCGCCATCGCGGCCTCACCTACTTCCTCGTCCCGCTCGACGCCGACGGTGTCACGGTCAACGGTGTGGGCAGGCTCGACGGCGACGAGGGCTTCGCGGAGGTCTTCTTCGACGACGTGTTCGTGCCGGACCGAGACGTTCTCGGTGGCGTCGACAACGGGTGGAGCGTCGCCATGACGACCACCAACTCCGAACGGGGGCTGACGTTGCGCAGTCCGGGCCGGTTCATGGCGACTGCCGACCGCCTGGTCGACCTCTACCAGCAACGCCACGAGCTGGCGGACCCCGGCCTGCGAGACGAGGTCGTGCAGGCCTGGATGGGAGCGGAGGCTTACCGCCTCTACACCTGGCAGACGGTCACCAAGATGATCGAGGGTGGCGACATCGGTCCCGACGCGAGCATCAACAAGGTCTTCTGGTCGGAGATGGACGTGAAGATGCACGAGACGGCCCTGGCGCTCCTGGGGCCGCTGGCCGAACTCGTCGACACCAGCTCGGAGGCCGTGGACAGGGGATCCTGGATGAAAGGCTTCCAGTTCGCGCTGTCGGGCCCCATCTACGCGGGGACCAACGAGATCCAGCGCAACATCATCGCCGAACGGGTCCTCGGCCTCCCGAGGAGATGATCGTCGATGCAGTTCTCCTTCACCGAAGACCAGGTCCTGTTCCAGCGAACAGTCCGTGATCTGCTCGCCAAGGAATGCCCGCCCGAGGTGGTCCGGGCGGCGTGGGAGGGAGAGCCGGCCCATGCCGGCCGAGCCTGGGGGCGCCTGGCCGAGGTCGGCGTGACCGGGATGCTGGTGCCCGAGGAGCACGGCGGAATGGGCTTGGACGAGACCGACCTGGTGCTGGCGCTCGAGGAGAGCGGTCGTGTGGCGCTGCCCGACCCCATCGTGTCCACCGCGCTGGTGGCCGCGCCGCTCCTGCGTGACCGCGCACCGCAGGCCATCGCCTCGAAGTGGCTGCCTCGCATTGCGACCGGTGATGCGCTGGTGGTCGTGGGCCTCGACGAGTCACCGAACGTCCCCTCGGCTGACGTCGCCGATCTGCTGATCATGCAGCTGGGCAGCGAGTTCCACCTGGTCGACCCCACCAAGGTGACCCTCAACCGGCACTCGTCCGTCGACGGGTCCCGGCACCTTTTCACCGTTGACTGGCGGGCTACCGACGAGTCGATGCTGGTGGGGGGCGAGCAGGGCTGGCAGTCCGTCAACGAGGCGTTCGACCGCCTGCTGCTCGGGGTCTCTGCTCAGCTCGTGGGACTCGCGGCCCACATGCTCGACACGACGGTCACCTACGTCAAGGATCGCCATCAGTTCGGCGTGCCCATCGGCAGCTTCCAGGCCATCAAGCACCAACTTGCAGATTGCCTGATAAAGCTGGAGTTCGCCCGGCCCCTCGTGTACAGAGCCGCCTACTCGATCGCCACGACCAATCCCGACGCATCGAGCCATGTGTCGATGGCCAAGGCCTTCGCCTCGGACGCCGCCACGTTCGTCGCCGGGCGGGCCCTGCAGTGTCACGGGGCCATCGGTTACACCGACGAATACGACCTGCACATGTGGATGAAGCGGGCGTGGGCGCTGGCCTCCCGGTATGGGGACTCGCGCTTTCACCGCCGTCGTGTGGGGCGGGCGATCTTCGGGCCCGATCCCCAGACCCAGTGAACGAGACGTGACCGAGAACCGGGCAGTGAACAGGAGACGCAGATGACCGAGGCCTTCATCGTGGACGCGCTTCGCAGTCCGGTCGGCAAGCGGGGAGGCGGGCTCAGCGAGGTCCACCCTGCTGACCTGGGTGCTCACGCCCTGCGGTCGCTGATGGACAGGACTGGCGTGGATCCCGGTGCCGTCGACGACGTCGTGATGGGGTGCGTCGACACGATCGGTCCCCAAGCGGGTGACATCGCCCGTACCTGCTGGCTCACTGCCGGTCTGCCCGAGGAGGTGCCCGGTACCACCGTCGACCGCCAGTGCGGGTCGGGCCAGCAAGCCGTCCACTTCGCCGCCCAAGCCGTGATGAGCGGAACCGCTGACCTCGTCGTCGCCGGCGGGGTGCAGAGCATGAGCCTGATCCCCATCTCGTCGGCGATGCTCGCCGGCGAGCCATTCGGCTTCCCCGATCCCTTCACCGGCTCACCCGGTTGGGTGCGACGCTACGGCGACCAGGAGCTGTCCCAGTTCCGCTCGGCGCAGATGATCGCCGACAGATGGGACATCTCCCGCGAGGAGATGGAGACGTTCGCACTGGCGAGCCATGCGCGCGCCATCACCGCGATCGACGAAGGCCGCTTCGAGGCCGAGATCTCCCCGCTCGGCGAATGTGCGGTCGACGAAGGACCTCGGCGTGGGACGTCGCTGGAGAAGATGGCCCAGCTACCCACGCTCGAAGAGGGAGGCACCATCACCGCCGCGGTTGCGAGCCAGATCTCAGACGCCTCGGCCGCGCTGCTGATCGCCTCCGAGCGGGCGATGGAGGACCATGGCCTGACGCCCCGGGCGCGGATCCATCATCTGAGCGTGCGTGGCGCGGACCCGGTGTGGATGCTGACCGCCCCGATACCGGCGACCGAGCAGGCGATGGCCAAGGCAGGGATGAGCCTCGCCGACATCGATCTGGTGGAGATCAACGAGGCGTTCGCGTCCGTCGTGCTCGCCTGGCTCAAGGAAACCGGCTACCCGCACGAGAAGACCAACGTCAACGGTGGCGCCATCGCCCTCGGCCACCCCTTGGGCGCCACCGGCGCGCGCCTGATGACGACCCTGCTCCACGAGCTGGAGCGAACCGGTGGGCGCTACGGCCTGCAGACCATGTGCGAGGGCGGGGGGCAGGCGAACGTGACGGTGTTGGAGCGCTTGGGCTGAGCGGGCCGGGCATCGTTGCTTGGCGAGCGCTGAGCCGGAGTCCTTATCCTGTTGGAAGCCTGACCGGGCTGGCATGCCTCGCCCGACGCGGGGCTCGGGTCCGACAGCGCGGTTGGCGGAGGGATGAGCGTGTTCGAGTGGGTGGGTCAGCGCGTGGTGAGGGCTCGCAGGAGCATCCTCGCCATGACGTGCCTGTTCGTCGTCGTGTCCGGTGTCCTGGCCGCTACTGCGGTCGACCGGCTCAGCGCGGGGGGATTCGTCGACGCTGCCTCTGAGTCCGCCCGAGCGCAGGAGGTGCTCTGGCGGATAGGGACCGGGCCGCCTCAACTCGTGCTGGTGGTCACGGCGGCCTCTGGTGATGTCGACGACGCCGAGGCCGCCGGCGCCGGTACCCGGCTCACCGACGAGCTTGCCGGCGAGCCGGGGGTGACGCTGACCATGTCGTACTGGTCGCTCGGCGGCCTGGCGCAGTTGCGCAACGAAGAAGGCGACAAGGCGCTCGTCCTCGTCCGCCTCGACGGGAACGCCGACGATTGGATCGACACCACGAGGTCGTTACGGGATGACTACAGCGGAGACCTCGGACAGATCGAGGTTGCCTTCACCGGCTATGCCGCTGTCTACGACGAGGGAACCTCCCAAGCCGAGGTGGATCTGGCCAAGGCCGAAGGCGTGGCCCTGCCGGTCATGCTGGTGGCGCTGGTGTTGGTGTTCGGGGGGCTGGTGGCTGCAGCACTTCCGCTCGTCGTCGGTGTGGCGGCGGTTGTCGGCACGGCACTGGTCCTGTTCCTGTTGACGCTCTTCACCGACGTGTCGGTCTTCAGCCTCAATCTCGCGAGCATCCTCGGCCTCGGGCTGGCCGTCGACTACAGCCTCTTCATCGTGTCCCGCTTCCGTGAGGAGATGAGGCGCGGTAGCGCAGTCGAGCAGGCCATCGTCCGAACCCTCGACACGGCTGGTCGCACCGTCTTCTTCAGTGGCGTGACGGTTGCCGTGTCGCTGCTGGCCCTGGTGATCTTCCCCCAGTACTTCTTGCGTTCCTTCGCCTACGCGGGGGTCGGGGTGGTGGCGATGGCGGTGTTGGCCTCGATGCTGAGCCTGCCGGCTCTGTTGAGCGTCGTCGGCGAGCGCGTCGACAGGGGCCGGCTGTGGGCGCCGCGGGAGCGAAGCACGGAGAGGGGGTGGTGGTATCGCCAGGCCAAGCGCGTCATGCGCCGGCCCTTGCTGGTCTCTCTGACCATGGTCGTGTTCCTCGTGGCGCTCGCCTATCCGTTCCTCAGGATCGAGTTCGGCACCCCCGATGACCGGGTGCTCGACTCGAGCGCGATGGCGCGGGTAGCCGCCGAGGATCTGCGACACGAGTTCGGGTCAGCCGACGCCTTCGCCTTTCCCGTCGCCGTGGAGGATGAAGGGTCGGAGGTGACCACGGCGCAGATCGACTCGTATGCCAAAGCGATCTCGGAGCTGAGCAGCATCGACCGTGTCGATGCGCCGACCGGGCACTATGTCGACGGGGCGGGCTTCGTCCTACCTGATGATCCGACTCTCGAGGCTCTGTCGGGTGACGGCGGGTTCTGGCTGAACGTCGTGCCCCGCGTGGAGCCGGTGTCAGCTGAAGGAGAGCAGATGGTCGGCGAGATCCGCCGGATCGAAGCGCCCTTCGATGCACTGGTCGGCGGCTGGGCTGCCGAGCTCGTCGACACCAAGGATTCGATCCTGGGTCGCGTACCCTGGGCGGCGCTCCTGATCGGTATCACCACCTTCGTGTTGCTGTTCATCATGACGGGCTCGGTGCTCATCCCGGCCAAGGCCATCGTGTTGAACCTCCTGAGCCTCACCGCCATGTTCGGGGCGATGGTCTGGGTCTTCCAGGAGGGACACGGCGCCCAACTCCTCGACTTCACCGCGACGGGCTGGCTGTGGATCGCCATGCCGATCCTGATGTTCTGCGTGGCGTTCGGTCTGTCGATGGACTACGAGGTGTTCATCATCTCCAGGGTCAAAGAGGAGTACGACCGCACCGGTGACAACCGCGAGTCGATCGCGGTCGGGCTGGAACGCACGGGTCGCATCGTAACCGCGGCGGCCGCGCTTCTCGCCGTACCGCTGGTGGCGATGCTCCTCTCGGGGCTGAGCTTCTTGAAGCTGGTCGGCCTGGGCTTGGCCCTGGCAGTGATCGTCGACGCCACCCTGGTGCGAGCAACGCTCATGCCGGCCCTGCTGGCGATGGCCGGCCGGGCGAACTGGTGGGCTCCGCGACTCCTCTCCCTGGCCTCCTGGCAGCAGAGCCCGTTCCATGCGAAGG
Organism: Acidobacteriota bacterium; assembly: GCA_003577145.1. Classification (GTDB taxonomy): domain Bacteria; phylum Actinomycetota; class Acidimicrobiia; order Acidimicrobiales; family Microtrichaceae; genus ATN2. The sequence continues at coordinate 172,777 of QEUP01000002.1, forward strand.
CGGGTCGAGGTGTCACCGGCAGCGGGTCAGGCGGCGAGCACCACGAAGAAGATCACGGCGAAGGCGATGCCGAGGAACCAGAGCCCGATTCGCAACATCTCGTTGCCGCTCTTGATGGCCCCGACGACCGCCGCAACCATGACCACGCCGGTGACGATCGCCCATAGAAGTCGCATTCGAGGATCATGTCACGAAGTCGGTGGGCGGTGTGGACGGAGCGGCCTACACGATCCTCAACCGTCGACCTCGATGGCCACCGCCTGGAGTTGGACCTCCACGTCGGGGTGGACCTTCAGTGCGAGCAGGCGCGGCGGCTTGATACCCCAGTCGCGGATGTCGAAACCATGGCTTCCGTGCAGGGCGATGGTTCCGTCGCGCGCCTCGAGACGGACCTCGCCTCGGACCTCGCGTGTGACGCCCATGCAGGTCACCTCCCCGCGAAGCAGGTAGCCACCGGCCGTCGCGGTTGCGCCGGTCAGCACCCCCTCGATCGTCGGGTGACGTCTCGTGTCGAGCCGACGCCGTGTCTCGCGGTCGAGGAGGGGGTTGCCGGAGTGGAACTCCGAGGACTCGATCCTCAATGAGCCCGCGGCCTCCCTGCCGCGGGGAAGTTCGACCTCGTCGTTCTTGTTGATCGTCGCCACGAACGACCCGGTCACCGACTTGGCCGTGGCTTCTATCGGGTGGAGGCTCGACTGCGCGACGACCCGCACCTCTGAGCGGCCGGGGTCGAGTTCGAACCGCTGCCACATGGCGGGCTCATCCCTCCGGACGGTGACGGTCGATGACAGCCGCCGTGTCGATCCCCGACGGCAGGGTCCCGAAGGCCGAGGTGTGACTGCCGCCCAGTCGAGACCGGACGAAGGCGTCGGCGTTGGGGGCCGGTGCGTGGCGTAGGAGCAGAGACGCCTGGTAGGCAAGGGCGAGGCGCTGGACGATGCTGCGGGCCCGCCATTCGACGTCGACGAGGTCAACGAGCAGGTCACGCAGGTCCTCTATGTAGGAGTCGAACACGCTGTGCTCGCCGAGTGCATCTTCGATCTCGGCGAGGAAGACTTCGAGACTCTCCGGGCTGCGGGCCATCGCGCGGAGCACGTCGAGGCAGATCACGTTGCCCGACCCTTCCCACACCCCGTTCACGGGGCTTTGCCGGAACAGCCGGGGCAGCCCGGAATCCTCCACGTAACCGTTCCCCCCGAGGCACTCGAGGGCTTCGGCGGCATGTGATGGTGCCCGCTTGCAGGTCCAGTACTTGATGACCGGTGTGGCGATCCGCTTGAGCGCCTGCTCGTGCTCGTCGTCGATCGCGTCGAAGGCTCGGGCCAGGCGCATGGCGGCCATCGTCGCTGCCTCGGACTCGATCGCCAGATCGGTGAGGACGTTGCGCATGAGTGGCTTGTCGCTGAGCTTCGCCCCGAATGCCTCGCGGTTCTCGGCGTGATGGATCGCCTCGGCCGTCCCCTTGCGCATTATCGATGCCGAACCGAGGATGCAGTCGAGGCGGGTGTGGTGCACCATCTCGATGATCGTCCTGACACCGCGGCCCTCCTCGCCGATCATCTGTGCCCAAGCCTGTGAGAGCTCGACCTCGGCGGAGGCGTTCGATCGATCACCGAGCTTGTCCTTGAGCTGTTGGATGTGGAACCGGTTCGGTTCGCCGTCGGGTGTCCAGCGGGGCATGAGGAAGCAGCTGAGGCCACCCGGGGCTTGGGCAAGGACGAGGAAGCCGTCCGACATGGGCGCCGAGCAGAACCACTTGTGGCCGGTCAGCAGGTACTCGTTGCCGGTGCTTGCACCGCCGTTGGGCGCGGCGCTGGTGCTGTTGCTCCGTACGTCGGATCCGCCCTGCTTCTCGGTGAGGCCCATGCCGAAGGTGACGCCGCGCTTGTCGGCGGCAGGCAGCAGGCGGTGGTCGTATTCGAGGCCGGTGAGCCTCGGCTCCCACACCGCGGCGAGGTCCGGCTGATGGCGGAGGGCGGGTACCACCGAGTAGGTCATCGAGATCGGGCAGACATGGCCGGCGTCCACCTGGTACCACACGATGACCTTGGCGGCTCGTGCGACATGGGCCCCGGATCGCTGATCGGCCCAGGGCGCAGCATGGAGGCCGTTTCGCACCGAGACGCTCATGAGCTGGTGGTAGGCAGGGTGGTAGCGAACCTCGTCGATCCGGTAGCCGAAGCGGTCGTGGGTGTGCAGGACCGGGGGGTTCTGGTTGGCCTGCCTTCCCCACTCGATCGCCTCCGCGGACCCGGCGAGCTCGCCGAGGTCGGTGAGCTCGGCGAGCGCCCAGCCCGCCCCCTCACGGTGCAGCGCATCGACCAGCACGCGATCGGCCCCGAAGACGTCGTAGCCTTCCAGTGGCGGCGGCTGGTTAAGGACTTCGTGGGTGGCTGAGCTGGTGTGGTTCACGCGGCCTCCAGTGACGAAGCTCGACTTCCTGCGGGCGACGGGGGTGAGTCGGTTGGCGAACCCCATGGCGGAGTCTGGCCCAGCCCGCGGCCTGGTGCCAGGCCGAAGGGCCCATGGATCTCGCACCCGCACGGCCACGAGTGGGCCATGCGGCGCTCGACAACGGGTTTGTGTTCCTGCGACGACCGGTTCACCAAGGCCATCTGCCGGCCCCACCCCATGTGAGGGTGCGCAGCCTTCTCCCGGCCTTTGGCCGGCCACGATCGCCACACCGGCGCCTTCTCCCGCGCGATCCCCACCAACAGGCATGCGCACTCTCAGAGGTACGGGGACCATACACTTCCCGAGTTGTGCGCCGAGATGCACCTGGAGCTGAACCAACGCCGACCGGCCGAGTTGCTCGACGAAGGATTCTCGGTCCTGACGAGGACCGCTACCCGATCATGTGCCTGAAAGCGGAGGCCACCGCTTGACCCAGACTGCCGACGCACCCGCGGCACCGGCAGGGCCACCCGAAGGGATCAGCCCAGCAGTGCCGAGTCGTAGATCGCTCGGCGTGTTCATCCTCGCGATGATCAACGTCGCGGCGGTCCTCAGCTTGCGGAACCTGCCGTCCAACGCCGAGTTCGGCTGGCAGGCCGCCTTCTGGATCCTTCTCGCGACGGTTCTGTTCCTGGTTCCGCTGTCATTGGCCGGTGCGGAGTTGGCATCGGGCTGGCCCGACAGCACCGGTGTGTTCGACTGGGTCAGGGAGGGCTTCGGCCGACAGTCCGGGTTCGTGGCCATCTGGTGCGAGTGGGTGGAGAACGTCGTGTGGTTCCCGACGGTTCTCTCCTTCCTCGTGAGCACGCTGGCCTTCGCCTTCTCGCCGGCGCTGGCGAACAACCGCGACTACCTGCTCCCCACCATGATCGGGTTCTTCTGGCTGATCACCTTCCTCAACTTCTTCGGAGATCGCTTCAGCGGGATGATCAGCTCGGTGGGGACCATCCTCGGCTCGATCATCCCCGGGCTGTTGATCGTCGTCCTCGGCGTCTATTGGATCCTCGACGGCAGACCGACGGCCATCGAGTTCGATGGCATGTCCAGCCTTCTGCCGACATCACTTGACCTGGGCACGCTGGTTTTCTTCCAGAGCATGATCCTCGGCTTCGCGGGCATGGAGATGGCCGGCTACCACGCGCTCGAGACGAAGAACCCGCAGCGGGACTTCCCGCGGGCGATGTTCATCTCGGCCGTCATCATCTTCGTCATCACCACGCTTGGTACGCTCGCCATAGCCATAGTCGTTCCGGCCAAGAAGATCGGTCTGGCGTCGGGACTGATGCAGGCCTTTCAGGACTTCTTCGACCAGTTGAACGTCGCATGGGCTACCCGGCCGATGGCCATCCTCGTCTTCCTGGGCGGGTTCGCGCTCATAAGCACCTGGGTGATCGGTCCGGCGAAGGGCTTGCACGGCGCCACGAGGGAGGGGCTCCTGCCACCGATGTGGGGACGGGAGAACAAGCGGGGTGTCCCAGTCGGTGTGGTGGTCCTCCAGGCGGCCCTCGGAACCATGTTCATCTTCGCCTTCTACTTCCTCGGGACCAACGGCGGGTATTGGATCCTCACGTCACTCACCACCGAGATAATCGCGATCATGTACGTGTTGATCTTCACGTCGGTGATCCGGCTCAGATACGTGCAGCCCAACCGGCACCGCCCCTACCGAATCCCCGGCGGGATCGCCGGTGTATGGCTGCTGGCAGGCGCCGGAGCCATCTCGGTCACCTTCGCCTTCATCCTGGGCTTCTTCAAGCCGAGCAACATAGGCACCATCTCAGCCGGGACCTATGCCGTGATCTTGTTCGTCATCACAGCGGTCGCGATCGCTCCTCCGTTCATCTTCTACAGGCTGCGCAAGCCGTCCTGGTTGGAGGCGTCGAGTGTGAGCACCCGGTTCGCCGGCGGGGCAGCGGCCGGGCTGGCCGGGCGCCGAGCGGACCCGATTGCCGAGGAGGCCGGACACGATCCCGGTGAGGGCACATCGTGACCCGGGAACGCGACACGTCGGACCCGTCCTTCGTGGTCCTGGCGGGGGTGCTCCTCGCGTTCGGTCTGCTCACAAGCTGTGCAACGTCGACTGCGGAGTTCACATCGGGGAGCTTCGAGGAGATCGAAGCAGCGTTGGAGGTGGACGGTCTCGAGATATGTGGGACCACCGACGTCGTCTGGGACGACGTCGGTGGTGTTGTCGCCGGTCGGCAGTACCAGCTCAGCTCCGACTCCTGCGCGGATCTGCGCCGGAACGAGAACGAGCTCCAAGTTCAGGAGTTCGACGACGTCGGCGATCGTGACGGGGCGCTGTTCAACGCGATGAGCTACATGACCCGTGGCGCCCGCTTTGCCAACGGCCAGTTGTGGACGTGGGGGCCGTTCCTCCTGGAGCTGTCGGGACCGGTGGGCGATGACGTCTCGTACCGGGTCAACTCGGCCCTGGAGAGCATCGGTGCTGTTCCCTGACCGGCGTGGGAAGCGTCGCACCCGAGCGGCGATCCGAACGCTCGCCGAGTGAGGAGTGCGCAGGGTCCCGATCGCGCAGGAGCGTCACTGCGTCCCGCAGGTTGCCGCTCCGGGTCAGAGCCGGTGCCAAACGGTGCCGTCGGGGGTGTCCTCGAGCTGAATCCCCCGGTCCGCCAGCTCGTCACGGATGCGATCGGCAGTGGCGAAGTCCCTGCTCTCACGGGCCGCGGCCCGCTGGTCGATGAGGTCTTTGATCTCGCCGGCCTCGTCGTCGGCAGCGGTTGCGGGTGACCCGAGCTCCAGGCCCAGCGCGCCGGCGAGCTCGATGGCCGTGGCTCCAGCCCTGGCAGCCGCTTCAGCCTCACCCCGATCGAGCGCGGCATTGCCGTCGCGGACGAGGCCGAAGACGACCTCCATCGCCATGGGGGTGCCGAAGTCGTCGTCCATCGCGTCACGGAAGCGGCTGACCGCCTGCTCGTCGCGATCCTCGGTCGCCGGGTCGATCCCGGCGGCACTGGCCCGTCGCAAGAAGGCATCGAGACGGTCGACGGCGGCTTGCGCGGCCTTCAGGGCATCGCGGTTCATCTCCATCGTCTTGCGGTAGTGGGTCTGCAGGACGAGCAGGCGAATGGCGCGGGGGTCCACCTCCGCCAACGCCTCGGCGAGGGTCGTGAAGTTGCCGAGCGACTTCGCCATCTTCTCTCCGCCGACGTTGACCATGGCGTTGTGCACCCAGTAGCGGGCGAACTTCTGCCCCAGCGCGTCGGCTTGGGCGAGTTCGTTCTCGTGATGGGGGAAGACGAGGTCGTCGCCCCCGCCGTGGATGTCGAAGTCCTCGCCGAGCTTCGACAACGACATCGCCACGCATTCGGTGTGCCAGCCGGGGCGCCCCGAGCCCCACGGCGTGTCCCAAGTTGGCTCTCCGGGCTTGGCCGCCTTCCACAGCGCGAAGTCGAGCGGCGAGCGTTTGTCCTCGTCTATCTCGACCCTCGCTCCCGCGTCGTCGAGCATCCGGGCGCGATCCCGACCCGACAGCCGGCCGTAGTGAGCGGGTTTGGTGACATCGAAGTAGACGCCCTTGTCCTCGACGACGTAGCCGGTGTCGGCCGCCACCAGACCTCCGATCACCTCGAGCATCTCGTCGACGAACTCGGTTGCCCTGGGGCGTTCGTCGGGCGCCATGATCCCGAGGGCCTTCATCTCGTCGTCGTAGACGGCTTCGTACTCGGCGGCGACCTCCGGCTCGCGGCGACCTTCCTTCAAAGCTCGCGAGATGATCTTGTCGTCGATGTCGGTGACGTTGCTGACGAAGCGGACCTCGAAGCCGGACCAGGTGAGGTAACGGCGGATCACGTCGTACACGAGGGCGCTGCGAGCGTGACCGAGATGGGGCACGTCATAGACCGTTGGCCCGCACACGTACATCGACACCCTGCCGGCGTCGCGCGGCTCGAAGTCGACCTTTCTCCTGGTGAGGGTGTCGTAGAGCTTCAGCATCGGGTCCCTCGCCGAAGACGAGCGCCCTCAGCGGCGCTTCTCGTCGCGCATGTCGAAGACGACCTTCACCCCACCTCGTCGACCGGCTTCGGCGGCGTGGGCCAGTGCCTCCGCGTAACGGTCGAGCGGGTAGTGTGCCGAGACGATGCGGTCGAGGCCGAACTGTTGGGCCACCTCGATCGCCACGTCGAAGGCCTTCGCCTGTCGCCCGTCGGCCAGGACCTCGGTGCCGTAGGTGTAGGCGCCCACCAACTCGGTCTCGCGGTGCCACAGGGCGGTGAGATCGATCCGCACGACTCCTGGCATGCCGAGCATGATGACCCGGCCGCGGGGTCGCGCCAAGCCGATGGCTGCTGCGATCGAGCGGGCGTTGCCGACTGCGTCGACGACGGCGTCAGCGCCCCCCGAGAGCTGATCGTCGCCGATCAGGAACGACCCGGTGACCCGGCGTATCGCGCGCGCCGCCTCTGCGGGCTCGACGACGAGGTCGGCGCCGAAATCGGCTGCCAGCTCCTTCTGGCGGGGGTACTTGGCCACCGCGACAAGGGTTCCAGGAGAGGTCAGGTGACGCAGAGCCGCGATGGTGACCAGTCCCATGGTCCCGGCCCCGTAGACGACGACGGTCGAGCTCGGTTGAACCCCGGCTCTGAGGGCCGCGTGGACACCTCCGGCGGCGGGCTCTATCACCACTGCCATCTCGTCGTCCATGGAATCGGGTACCGGGCGCAGGAGGCTCTCGTGAGCAGCGAAGCGGGTGGACCAGCCGCCACCGGTGCTGGCACAGAACCCGACCTGTATCCCGGGTTCGAGCGACCCCGAGACGAGGTGGCGGTAGTCGTCGCCGTCACCGGGAGCCGCGCCGGGAAACGGCGGCTCGAAACCTCGTGCAGAGTGGCCGAGCACCGGCTCGAGGATGACTCGGGTGCCGTCCTCGAGCTCACCGACCACCTCGTGTCCCGGTACGAACGGAAACGAGACGTAGGGCTCGAAATACGGCGAGGACCGTCCCTCGACAGTCGACAGGTCCGAGCCGCAGATGCCGCTCAGACGGGGAAGCACGTACACCCAACCCTCACCGGGCAGCTCCGGTGGATCGATGTCCACGAGCCTCAGCGGCCCCACCTTGGCTCCGCTGCCCGGTAGGACGCGGGAAGCGATGGCTGCGGCGGCGTAGCGACCTTCGTTGCGTTCGAACTCGAGGGCTTTCACGTGGGTTCGGCCGTATCGGTACCTGCTCGATGACCGGGAGCGCCGGTCCGGAGAGAAACGACACTACCCCTGATGCGCGCCGTCGGGACCATCGCGCCTTGGAGGCGGTTGGCCGGCCGGGCTGTTGCCCCCGGTACGATTCCGGGATGGCCGAGACCGGAACCGCACGCGAGGAGCTGCCGCCCCATCGCTACACAGCCGCGCTGGCCAACGAGATCGAGACCAGATGGCAGCAGTACTGGGAGCAGCACGCGACCTTCCACACCCCCAACCCTGTGGGCGACCTCTCGGAGGGGTTCGAGCGCTTCTCCGACCATCCGAAGCTGTTCGTGATGGACATGTTCCCTTACCCGAGCGGCGCCGGCCTGCACGTCGGCCATCCCCTCGGCTACATAGGTACCGACGTGTACTGCCGGTTCAAGCGGATGACGGGTCACAACGTGCTGCACACGCTGGGCTACGACGCCTTCGGCCTGCCCGCCGAGGAGTACGCACGCCAGACCGGGACCCACCCGCGGGCGACGACCGAGGCCAACATCGCCAACATGCGGCGCCAGCTGCGTGCCCTCGGACTGGGCCATGACAGCCGGCGCAGCATCGCCACCACCGACCCGTCCTACTACCGGTGGACCCAATGGATCTTCCTGAAGATCTTCGGGTCCTGGTACGACGCGGAGCAGGGCCGGGCGCGCCCGATCGCCGACCTGGTCGAAGAGCTCGAGTCCGGTGCCCGCCAACCCGCCGGTGAGAGGGCCTGGGCCGAGCTGGACGGCACCGAGAGGCGCCTGCTCGTCGACTCGCACCGGCTCGCCTACCTCGACGAGGCTCCTGTCAACTGGTGCCCCGGACTCGGTACCGTACTGGCCAACGAGGAGGTCACAGCCGACGGTCGTTCCGAGCGCGGCAACCACCCCGTCTACCGCCGTCCGCTGAAGCAGTGGATGATGCGCATCACCGCCTACGCCGAGCGTCTGCTCGACGACCTCGACCTGCTCGAGTGGCCCGAGCCGATCAAGATCATGCAACGGAACTGGATCGGCCGCAGCGAGGGCGCCAACGTCGACTTCCCGGCAGGCGACAGCGTCATCGAGGTCTTCACCACCCGACCGGACACCCTCTTCGGGGCCACCTACATGGTGCTCGCCCCCGAGCACCCGCTGGTCTCAGAGCTCACGGCCGCAGCATGGCCCGATGGCACACCGGAGGCGTGGACGGGGGGGTACGGCACCCCCCTTGCGGCGGTGCAGGCCTACCAGGGCGAGGCTTCGTCGAAATCGGAGGTCGAACGCCAGGTCGAGGCGCGGGAGAAGACCGGTGTGTTCACCGGCTCGTACGCGATCAACCCGACCAACGACGAGGAGATCCCGGTCTTCATAGCCGACTACGTGCTGATGGGCTACGGGACCGGGGCGATCATGGCCGTACCGGGTCAAGACGAGCGCGACTTCGAGTTTGCCCGGGAGCTCGGGCTTCCCATCATCCGTACCGTCCAGCCACCCGACGGCTGGGGGGACGCCCCCTACACCGGCGAGGGCCCCGCCATCAACAGCAGCTTCCTCGACGGCCTCGGGGTGGACGACGCCAAGCGCGAGATCATCGGCTGGCTCGAGGCGAACGGCAAGGGGCGCCGCAGCGTCACCTACAAGCTGCGCGACTGGCTCTTCAGCCGCCAGCGGTACTGGGGTGAGCCCTTCCCCATAGTCTATGACGAGACCGGCCTGCCGATCGCGGTCCCCGAAGAGCACCTCCCGATAGAGCTACCCGACGTCGACGACTACCTGCCGGCCGTCTCCGAGGACGAGGAGGCGGTTCCCGAACCGCCACTCGCCAGGGCCACCGGTTGGGTCGAGGTGACGCTCGACTTGGGTGACGGGCCCAAGCAGTACCGCCGGGAGCTCGACACGATGCCTCAGTGGGCGGGGTCGTGCTGGTACCACCTGCGCTACATAGATCCCACCGACGACGAGCACCTCGTCGAACCCGAGAACGACCGTTACTGGATGACCGACGAGGGAGTGGACCTCTACGTCGGTGGGGTCGAGCACGCCGTCCTCCATCTCCTCTACAGCCGGTTCTGGCAGAAGGTGCTGTTCGACCTCGGCCACGTGTCGTCGTGTGAGCCGTATCACCGGCTGTTCAACCAGGGCTACATCCAGGCTGCCGCGTACAAGGACGAGCGGGGCCTGTACGTGGACGCCCAAGAGGTCGTCGAGTCCGACGGTGAGTTCACCTACCAGGCCCGGCCGGTGACGCGCGAGTTCGGGAAGATGGGCAAGAGCTTGAAGAACAGCGTCACCCCCGACGAGATGTACGAGGAATACGGTGCCGACACCCTGAGGCTCTACGAGATGTTCATGGGTCCCCTCGATCAGGACCGGCCCTGGGACACGACCGCCATCGTGGGCTCGCACCGGCTCATACAACGGCTGTGGCGCAACCTGGTCGACGAAGTCGACGGTGAGGTCACCGTGACCGACGCGGAGCCCGACGAGGAGACGTTGCGGGTGCTGCACCGGACGATCGAAGGTGTGAGGGCTGACATGGACGGCCTGCGGTTCAACACCGCCATCGCCAAGATCACCGAGCTGAACAACCACCTCACGAAGGCCCATGGCGCGACCGGCGTGCCGCTCCTGGTTGCCGAACCGCTCGTGTTGATGGTGGCACCACTGGCTCCTCACGTGGCCGAGGAGCTCTGGCGGCGGATGGGCCACACCGGATCGTTGGCCTACGAGGCCTTTCCCGAGGCCGATCCGGCGCGGCTGGTGGAGGAGACCGTCACCATGGTGGTGCAGGTCAACGGCAAGGTGCGCGACCGGGTGGCTGTGCCGGCCGACATCGACGAGGAAGGGGCGACGCGCCTGGCCCTCGCCTCCGACAAGGTGCAGAAGTACCTCGACGGCGCAGAACCCCGGACGGTGATCGCCCGCCCCCCGAAGCTGGTGAACGTGGTCGCGTGAGGACCCCCGCAAAGGGATCCCGTGCCGCAGAGCCGGGCCGGCCCCGCCGGCGAGGCGGTATTACCTGACTTTGACCCCGGTGTGCATGCCGAGCTCGAAATGGCTCTCGATCGTGCCGTCGTCTTCCTCCTCGACGATGTTGCAGAAGAAGACGTAGTCGCCCGGAGCGAGGTCGAAGACACCGTTGCAGGTCTCACCGGCGGGGAAGGCCTCGATCTCGCCGATGAAGGAACCCTCGGGCAACTGATCCTCTTGGACCTTGCCGTCGGCCACCGGCAGGTCCGCGGCGCTGCCGGCTGAGACGATGACCACCTCGTGGGGCTCCTCACCGGTGTTGTCGGCCCTGACCCCGATCTTGCCGCTCCTCTCGACCTCGGCGGGTGCTATGACATCCCATTCCTTGAGCTCGACATCGATCTCGAGGTCGGCATCGGTGAGGTCACCCACCGGTTCGCACTCCGACACCGCCGAACCGCTTGCCGAGCCGCTGCTGCTGCCGCTACCCGTCCCCGAGCCCGAGCCGCTGCTGTCCCCCTCACCGATCTCGCGCACCCCGGTGCCGTCGTCACCGCAGGCGCTGAGAACGAGCGCGGCCGCTGCCACGAGCACGATCATGCGAGCCGCACCAAGGATCCTCATAGCCGCTCCTTCGACTAGCAGTTAAGTGAGCCTAACTTCTACCCCGGTGGGCGCCCCGGTGTCAACCACCGAGCCGGCCGATCTTGTAGACGAGGGTCCCCGTTGCCACCAGCGTTCCCGACGGGGTGCTCACCTCGGCGTCGCAGAACACGATCGAAGAACCCCTCTTGGCGATCCAACCCTCGGCGACCGCGTCCTCCCCGCTGATCGACGCCAGGTAGCGGACCTGCATGTCAACTGTCAGCAACGGACGGAACTCGTCGTAGTGCGACCCGATGGCGGGCACCACCACGGTGTCGATGAGCGAGGCGATGGCCCCGCCGTGCATCACGCCTGCGGGTTGCTCCAACTCGGGCCGGTAGGGGAGGCGCATCCGTGCGTAGTCGCGGCGTAGCTCCTCGAGCCGGATTCCCAGGTGAGTCGGGAAGTACGTGCGATTCCAGTTGCCGAACTCAGCCCAGAGCTCGCGGACCTCGGCCGGGAGCGGATCGAACTGGTCGGCTCGGTACGGCATGGCTGTAGTGTTGCCGCTTCGGTCAGAGCGGCAGTAATCGACGAGGCGGGAGCGTCACAGTGGGCTGCTTGCCCTGCCGCAGACCCACGAGCCGCTCATTCGGGTGCGAAACCCTGGCGGAGGGTGTTCTCGCTCACGACCCGGGGGTTGAGGAACTGCTGGAGGTAGTCGGGCCCGCCGGCTTTGGATCCCACCCCGGACAACCCGTAGCCCCCGAAGGGCTGGCGGCCCACCACCGCAGCGGTCGTGTGGCGGTTGACGTAGACGTTGCCCGCCCTCAGCTCGCGAGCGGCCCGCCGGATGTGTGAAGGGGAGCGGGAGAACACCCCAGCGGTGAGGGCGAAGTCGGTGGCGTTGGCGACACGGATCGCCTCGTCGAAGTCAGCGACACGTAGCACGGTCAGGACCGGTCCGAATATCTCCTCGCGGGCGATCGCCGAGTCAGCGGCGACCCCGGTGACGATGGTGGGGCCGACGTACCAGCCGTGCGCGGGTATGTCCTCGCGGTGCAACAGGACCGACCCTTCGGCGAACGCTCGCTCGATGTAGGCCATGGAACGCTGCTGGGCGGCCTGGTCTATCAGTGGTCCCACCTGTGTCGACGGATCGGCCGGCGGGCCGATGGTCAGCTCACCCGCCGCAGCAACGAGTCGCGCGACGAAGCTGTCGAACACCGAGTCGACGACGATGACGCGCGATGCGGCCGAGCACTTCTGGCCGGAGTAACCGAAGGCGGAGTAGACCGTGGCCGGGACCGCCTGGTCGGGGTCGGCGTCAGCGTCGATCAACAGCGCGTTCTTGCCCCCCATCTCGGCCACGACCTTCTTCACTGTTCGCTGGCCGGGCCGGTGCTCGGCGGCTTCACGGATGATGCGCAACCCGACCTCTTTCGACCCCGTGAAGGCCAGGACGGCGGTGGCGGGGTGAGCGACGAGCGCCGCGCCCACGTCCTCACCTCTCCCGGGCAGCAGTTGGAGGACGCCTCCGGGGACACCGGATTCCTCGAACGCCGCGACGAGCTCGGATGCGAGGCCCGGCGTCTGCTCCGCCGGTTTGAGGATGACCGGGTTCCCGGCGACGAGTGCGGCCGCCGTCATGCCACAAGGGATCGCCAGAGGGAAGTTCCACGGGGATATGACCGCGGTGATCCCTCTGGCGGCATAGGTGAGCCGGTTGTGCTCTCCAGGTGGTGAGGACACCCTGCCACCGCCGGCCAACCGGATCATCTCGCGCCCGTAGTACTCGCAGAAGTCGATCGCTTCGCAGACGTCGGCGTCGGCCTCGTTCCAGGGCTTGCCGGCTTCGAGCACCACGAGGGCGGCTAGCTCGTCGCGGCGGGCCCTGAGCCACTCGGCGGCGTCGAACAGGATCTGCGCTCGTTCCTCGATCCGGGTGGAGGCCCATTCCCCGAGCACGGACTGCGCGACGGAGACAGCGGCGTCGGCGTGCTCGGCGTTGCATGACGAGGAGATGGCGACGACCGAAGTCGGATCTGCGGGGTTGGTGGACTGGAGTGCGTCGCCGGTGAACAGCGACTCTCCCGCCAGGTGGCCGGGAACGTCGAGTGGTGTGTCGGCGAGCCGCTCGGCAACGGCTGTGAGCATCCGTGCGAAGGCATCCCGCACGTCTGCCCTGCGCCATTCCCGGGTGGGTTCGGGGGCATACGGGGAGAGCTCGCCGGTGCGCGTGCAGAGCCGTGCGACCGCAGGCGGGGGGCCCGGGATGGTTTCGACGCGAGGAGGCGAGAGCAGCTCATCGAGATCTCTGCCCTCGGCGAAACGGTGACGCACGAACGACTCGTTGGAGGTGTTCTCCAAGAGACGCCGGACCAGATAGGCCATGCCCGGCAGGAGATCCCCTACGGGCGCGTACACCCGCAGCCGGAACCCGAGGCGCCTGATGGCAGCCTGGATGGGTTCGGCCATGCCGTGCAGCATCTGGATCTCATAACCGCTGTCGGGGATGCCCAGGTGGCGGGCGTAGGTGATCGCGTACGCCAGCGACCGGAGGTTGTGCGTGCCGAAGGCACTCCTGACGCTGCCGTGGTTGTCGTGGAGCAGGCGAGCACAGCGGTCGAAGTTGGTATCGGTGTGCGACTTGTCCACGAAGACCGGTAGGTGCCAGTGCTGCGCTCTGGCGAGCACCGTCTCGGTGTCCCAGTAAGCGCCTTTGACCAGCCGGACGGTCACCGGCCGCTTCCTCTGCGCTGACCATCGTGTCAACTCGAGGAGGTCACGATATGAGTCGCGGAGGTAGGCCTGCACCGCGATCCCTGCATCGAGGTCGGCGAACTCGTCCTCGTCGAGCAGCGACCGGAACAGCCGCAGCGTCAGGTCCTTGACGTCGTAATGCTCCATGTCGAAGTTGACGAAAGCGTCCCGGTCCCGGGCAGCCCGCAGGACTGGGCGCAGCCTCGCCCTCGCCTCTGCGAGGGCGAGGTCGCTGGTGAGCGGGGTGAACTTGGGTGTCAGGGCGGTCGGCTTGATGCTCACGTTGACCCGCGGCAGGCGACCGAGGTCGTCACGCTCGAGGTGGGCGTCATCGTGCCACTCAGCAGTCGCGTCGGCGAGGACGTCGACCATCTCGGTGACCCTGGATGCGTAGTTGTCGGCTTCGCTCTCGGTGACGGTCTTCTCGCCCAGCAAGTCGATGGTGAAGGCGCTGCCGTGGCGCCAGAGCTGGTGAAGGGGTGCGACGGCATCGGCGGGGCTGGCGCCGACGATGAACTGTGCGGCCATGCGGAGGATGTTCCGGCGGGCGACGGCAACTTCGACGGACCGGCCGAAGGGCAGGACGTGGGCTGCGTCGATGCCGAGCTCGAGGGAGTGGGGCAAGTCGACTTCGGCGAAGTACTCCTCCATGTGCCGCTGGACGTCGGCGTCGTCGCGGGTAGCCGGGAACACGTCCACGAAGCGGAAGAGCTGCGTCTTGAAGTCGGGATGCGCCATCGCCCAGTCGAGGACCCGGTCGCTCCAGAACGAGAGGTGAAAGACCCGCGATCGCTCCCGGGCTCCCGTCTCGGCTATCTGGCGTGCCAGGGCGGTGACGTCACCTTCGGGCGGACCGGTCACGCTCAACACGCTATTACCGGGTCGGCGGAAGCCGGCGACCGCGCGCGCGACCTCGCGCGCGACCTCGAGCGCCCGGTCGACCAGGTTGGACACTGACGCAGGCGTCACATCAGACTCCTGTCGTCGGTAGTCGACCGGACGCCGAGTTGCGCCCGGTCCGGGTGCGGAGGAGCAGCATGGCCGAGGAGCGCCCCCTCGAGGAGCAGGTCCGGTTCCGGGTGGAGAACCGTGTCGCGTGGATCACCATCGACCGGCCTGAGGTCGGAAACGCCTTGAGCCCGCCGTGCCGGGACCGCATCAGGGACCTTGTCAACGGCCTGAACACCTCGTATGAGGCACGAGCGATCGTCCTCACCGCCACCGGCGAGAAGATGTTCTGCCCCGGCGCTGACCTCATGTACCGACGCGAGGAGCTCGAGCGCCCCGAAGGTGTCCCCGACCGTGCCGTGGGCGACGCCTACCGGATGATGCGCGACGGCCAGTACACGCTGTTCCCTGCCATCCTCGACAGCGATCTGCCCATCATCGCGGCAGTGAACGGCACTGCTGCTGGGATGGGCTCACATCTGGCCCTCGCCTGTGACCTGGTTGTCGCCGCTGACACCGCGAAGTTCGTGGAGGTGTTCATGCGACGCGGGCTGATCCCGGACGCCTTGGGCGCCTACCTGCTTCCCCGTCTGGTCGGGCCGCGCCTGGCGAAGGAGCTCGTCTTCTTCGCCGAGGACATCCCAGCGGACAGAGCGCTCGAGCTTGGCCTGGTGAATCGGGTCGTACCCGCAGCCGGGTTGGCGGAGGCAGCGAGGGAATGGGCCGAGCGGCTCGCCACCGGGCCGACCAAGGCCATCGGGCTCGCCAAGTGGCTCATCAACCAATCCCTCGACGTGGACCGCCAGACGATGATCAACAACGAGTCCTGGGCTGTCGAGGTCAACACGCACACCGAGGACTCCAGGGAGGGAGTGGCGTCGTTCCGGGAGCGCCGCCAACCGGAGTGGAAGGGCTACTAGTACGAGCCAAGGCCAAGGTCGACGCCGACTTCAACCTCGCGGCCGAGCGGTCAACGTGGCGCTAGCCGGCTACTCGAAGCTGCCGTGGCGGCCGGCGCCACGGCTGAAGCTCTCGGCTCCGGCAAGGGTCTCACCCGACTCGATCGTGGCCCATCCCAGCTCGACCTCGTTGGAGAGAGCCTCGGGCAGTGACAGGCTCCACTGCTCGTAGGCCGAGCGCCGGTCCGACCTCAGGCAATGCTGCGGGAAGCGCGAGAGCTGCTCAGCGAGCTCGAGTGCCCCGTCGAGCGCCTGGCCGGCCGGCGTGAGACGGTTGGCGAGACCCATCGACAAGGCCTCTGCCCCCGAGACCCCACGACCGGTGAGTATGAGGTCGAGGGCATGGCTGTGTCCGATCAGGCGGGGCAGGCGAACTGTGCCACCGTCGCACAGCGGCACACCCCAGCGCCGGCAGTAGACGCCGAACACGGCGTCGTCGGCGGCGACCCGGAGGTCGCACCACAGCGCCAGCTCGAGGCCCCCGGCCACTGCGTGGCCTTCGACAGCTGCGATGACCGGCTTGTCCAGCAGCAGGCGGGTCGGGCCCAGCGGACCGGCTGAGTCGGCGATCGTGTCCGGGCGTTCGAGGGTCACCCTGTTGCCCTCGCCCCTGGCCACCGACTTGAGGTCGGCACCCGCGCAGAAGGTGCCCCGGGAGCCCGTGAGGACGGCCACGGCGAGCCGCTCGTCGTCGTTGAACGTCCGGAACCGCTCGGTGAGCGCAGCGGCGGTCGGTCGGTCGACGGCGTTGCGAGCCTCGGGCCGGTCGATGGTGACTATGGCGACTGGGCCCTTCTCGTCGTAGCGAACCGTGCTCATGGCCACTCCTGTTCGGTTGTTCCTTGTAGCGCGATGCCCGGGACCTGCTGGTCGACCCTCGGAGGGAGGATAGACCGGGCCGGGCCGGTCCCCGGCGAGGCGCCGATCACGCTGCTGACCCCGCTTCTGGTGGACCCACCGATCCTGGCTAGCATGCGGTGATGCCAGTGGACGAGGCGGTGCGCGGGGATCTCATCTGGGGCACGATCCCCGGTGTCCTGGCCGACGCGGTGTCGCGGTTCGACACTGCCGAGGCCATCATCGATGAGGAGGTCCGGGTCAGCTTCGGCGACCTCGAACTGCAGGTGCTACGGGCCACGCGGGCCTTCCTGGCGGCGGGCGTCGAACGTGGTGACCGGGTCTCGATCTGGGCACCGAACATCCACGAGTGGGTGATCGCCGCGCTGGCGCTTCAATCCGCCGGAGCAGTGCTGGTGCCCATCAACACCCGTTTCAAGGGTGCCGAAGCCGGCTATGTGCTGGACAAGAGCGGTGCTCGGGTTCTGCTCACCGTGGGCGACTTCCTCGACGCCGACTTCGTGAGCTTGTTGCGTGATGCCCGTGGAGGCCCGGAGGGGCAGCTTCCGGTCGGCGGGCTCGCCTCACTGGAGAGGATTGTCGTGCTGCGAGGCGATCCCGCCACCTCGACAACGGCATGGGCCGACTTCCTGGCCTCCGGGGAGGTCGTGAGCGAAGACGAAGCCCGCAGCCGCGCCGGGCAGGTCCAGCCCGACGACCTCTCTGACATCTTGTTCACCTCCGGTACGACCGGCAACCCCAAAGGCGTCATGTGCACCCATGCACAGGCGCTGCGATCGTTCCGAAGCTGGAGCGAGGTCGTGGGGCTGCGAGAAGGTGACCGTTATCTCATCGTCAACCCGTTCTTCCATGCTTTCGGGTACAAGGCGGGATGGCTCTCGTGTCTCATGATGGGAGCGACCGCGGTACCCCAAGCCGTCTTCGACGTACCCGAGGTCATGCGACGGGTGGTCGAGGAGCGCATAACCGTGCTGCCCGGGCCGCCGACGCTGTACCAGTCGATCCTGAACCACCCCGACGCCGGCTCCTTCGACATGTCGAAACTGAGGCTCGCGGTGACCGGTGCGGCGGTCATCCCGGTCGAGCTCATACACCGCATGGAAAGGGAGCTGGGCTTCGAGACCATCATCACCGGCTACGGCCTGACCGAAGCGTGCGGCATCGCCACGATGTGTCGTTACGACGACGACCCCGAGACCATCGCCACGACGTCGGGTCGAGCCATTCCCGATGTCGAGGTGCGCATCAACGACGACGAGGGTGAGGAGCTGGCCCGGGGTGAACCGGGTGAGGTGGTCGTACGTGGCTACAACGTCATGCGGGGCTATTTCGAGGATCCGGCTGAGACCGAAGCCACCATCGACTCCGACGGCTGGCTCCACACCGGCGACATCGGAGTCATGGACGAGCGCGGCTACGTCCAGATCACCGATCGCAAGAAGGACATGTTCATCATGGGTGGCTTCAACGCCTACCCGGCTGAGATCGAGAACCTCATGCTGGCCAACGAGAAGATCGCCCAGGTCGCCGTGGTGGGAGTACCCGACCAGCGCATGGGTGAGGTCGGCATGGCCTATGTCGTCTTGCGCCCCGGGGAGGCGGCCAGCGAGGACGAGATCGCCAAATGGTGTCGTGACAACATGGCCAACTACAAGGTGCCCCGTTACGTCGAGCTGGTCGACGATCTGCCGCTCAACGCCAGCGGGAAGGTGCTCAAGTACCAACTGCGTGAGCGCGGGGTTGCGCGGATCCGCAGCATCGCGGGCTAGACGATGCGCGGCTCACCGATCGGATGGATCAGATCGATCAGGGAGTCCAAGGCGGTCGTCACGGCCAGCCCGCAGCTGTCGGTGAGCCAGCGGAGGTTCCGGATGTGGAGCTCTTCGTCGGGATCGAAACGGTTCAGGTGGACGACCACACGATGACCGGCCAGCGCATCCACGCTCAACCGTACCGAGTTGACGGTGCCCAGCCCGGCGTCGGCTACGAGCACGACGAGATCGGGTGCGAGGGCCGCGACGAGGTCCACGCCGTCACCGTCGCGCGTGTGAGGTGATCGGACTCCACCGATCGTCTCGACGATGCCCACATCGGTGCCGGGCGGCCAGCTCATCTCGTCGGTCACCTGTGCCGTGGTCGGGACGGGTCGGCTCAGGAAGTCGGCTGCCATCGGCGGAGCCATGGGGGCCCCGTAGCGCCGGTCGGGTGGACAGACCTCCAGGGGATCTTCACCGGTTGCGGCTGCCAGCACGTCGGCGTCGGTCGAGGTGTCATCCATGGCGTGGGACTGGAGCGGTTTGCGGGCGGCGACCTGCAACCCGCGGCTGAGGAGTTGCCGGGCAAGCGCTGCACCGACCCAGGTCTTGCCGATCTCGGTCGAGGTGCCGCACACGACGACCAAGAAGTGCTTACGCGGCGATTCCACGGCGGAGGTCCAGCGCCTCCAAGGCTTCACCCAGAGCGCGGACCTGACGCTCGGTGTGCGCGGCCGACAGCGCCACCCGCAGTCGGCAGGTGCCCGGTGCAACCGTCGGCGGGCGGATGGCCGGTACCAGCAGACCCCGCTCCAGCAGCGACGCCGAAGCCTTCACCGCAGACTCCTCGGAGCCCACGATGATCGGGAGGATCGGCGAAGGGTGGCCAGGAGCCAGCAGGTCGACCAACCGTCGCAGGCGATCCCGCAGCTCCCGGCCTTGAGCCGATCGCAGGATGGAGAGGGCCGCGGCTGCGGCCGCGGCGGTCGCCGGCGGCGTGGCGGTGGTGAAGATGTAGCTTCGTGCTCGGTTGACGATCAGATCGACGAAGCGCCTCGGGCCGGCCACGAAACCCCCGAGGGTGCCGAGTGTCTTGGACAGAGTCCCCACCCGCAGGACCTCGGCGGTCCCCAGCGCAGGCTCGGGGCTCAGCACCGCGTGGGCCTCGTCGAGCACGAGGAGCGCGTCGCGGCGAGTGCACAGCTCCGCCAGCTCGTCGACCGGTGCCAGATCGCCGTCCATGGAGAACACCGTGTCGCTGACGACCAACGCGGGACCCGAGTTGTCGAGCAACCGCTCGAGGTGGGCGAGGTCGCGATGCCGGTACACCGCTACCGCGGCCGGGGCGAGACGGCAGCCGTCGATGATCGACGCGTGGTTCAACTCGTCCGAGCAGATCGTCGCCTCACTGCGGCCGAAGGTGGTCAACACCCCTAGGTTGGCGGCGTACCCGGTCGGGAAGAGAACCGCGGCTTCGCAGTCCTTCCAGGCGGCCAGGTCGTTCTCCAAGGCGGTGTGGACCGGCCGGGAGCCGACGATCAGTCGCGCCGCTCCCGCGCCGACTCCCAGCTCTGTGGTTGCAGCGATGGCGGAGGCGATCACCTCGGGGTGCTGGGTGAGGCCCAGGTAGTCGTTGGAGGCGAACGACACGATCTCCTCGCCGGAGTCGCTCACCCTCGTGAGCGGGTGGCCGCTCTCGACGTCGAAGGGCCGACGCCACTGCCCGGCGAGGTCGATCTCGGTACAGCTCCTCTCGACCCAGTCCTGCCAACTCATCCGCACACCTCTTCGATTGCAGAACCCAGTGCGTCCACGAGCAGGGCGACCTGGTCGGTCGTCGTTGTGAGGGGTGGAACGAGGACGATGACATCGCCGAGCGGGCGGAGAAGTACTCCTCGCCGTACGGCCGCAGCGCAGACCCTCCGTCCCCAGCGGAGTCCTTGTTCGGGAGGTGCGAGCTCGACGCCCACCATCAACCCTCGCTGTCGTATGGCCTGCACCGCCGGGTGCATCTTGATCTGCTCGTCCAGCAGCTTGGCCAGCTCCTGGGCCCGTTCGGCCACGTTGACCAGCACGTCCCACTCCTCGATGAGCTCGAGATGCCGGTGGCCGACCGCAGCAGCCAGCGCGTTGCCGCTGTAGGAATGGCCGTGGTGGAAGGTGACCTCGCTCGAGTCGGGCCCGAGGAACGCGTCGTAGACACGCTCGTTGGCGACGGTCGCCGACATGGGGAGGTAACCGCCCGTCATCCCCTTTCCCAGGCACAGCAGGTCGGGCACAACGCTCGACAGCTCGCTGGCGAAGAGCGCGCCCGTGCGTCCGAACCCGGTGGCCACCTCGTCGGCTATCACGAGCAGGCCGGCCTCCTGGGCACGGGTCACCACCTGCAGCACCGAGTCGGGGTCTGTCGTCTGCATGCCGGAGGCACCTTGCACCAGGGGTTCGAGGACGATCGCCGCCAGCTCGGAGGCATGATCGTCGATGGTCTGCACTGCCCTGCCGGCCCAGTCCGGATCTTCGTAACCCGGGACACGCAACACCGGGAACCGCAGCGGATCGAACAGATCGGTGCCGAAACCACCGGCTCCGAGCGACAGTGAGCCGATCGAGTCGCCGTGGTATGCGCCGCCGAGCGCCAGGTAGGTGTGTCGCCGATGCTCGCCGCGGTTCACCCAGTACTGAAACGCGATCTTGAGCGCCTGCTCGACGGCTGCGGCGCCATCGGATGCGAACAGCAGGTGGGGTCGCTCGACGGGTACGACCTCACCGAGTGCTTCGGCGAACTCCACCGTCGCCCTGTTCCCGTTTCCCAGCAGCGTCGAGTGGGCGATGCGCCGGGTCTGTTCGATCAGTGCCTCGTCGAGCTCGGGTATCCGGTGGCCGAGCGTCGTGACCCAAAGCGAGGAGATCCCATCGAAGTAGCGCCTGCCGTCGACGTCTATCAGCTCGTTGCCTGCGGCACGTTCGATGATGAGCGGCTCGTTGTCGGCGAAGCACGACATCTGGGTGAAGCCGTGCCAGATGACTGCCTCGTCGCGGCGGATCCATTCGTCCATAGATGCCATGCGGCGGCTTCCCTCTCGAGCGGCACTACCGGCAACGCGGACGCAACATTACGCCGTCGGGTCAGTAGTAGTAGACCGCGGTGATCTCGCAGTCGACGTACTCGCTGCTGACCTCGGCGAACACCGTGAACGAATCGGATTCCCCCGGCACCAGGTCGAACACGGTGCCATAGCCGCTTGCCTGCCAGCTGCCCTCCGAATCCCGGAAGACCAGGTTGACCTCGAAGCCGGTCGTGAAGTCGGCGGTGTTGGTGAGGACCCCCGCCGCGCGGGCTTGGCCGCCGTTCACCTCGCAGCGGTCGATCGAGATGTCGTAGTCCGAGTCGTCGGCGAGCAGGCCGAAGTCGGTGTATCCGTCTGCGAAATCCTCGAAGAGGGTGTCGACCAACTGCGTCCACACGTAGAAGCTCACGAACGCGGCGATGACCGCCAGCCCTCCGAGCGTGGTTCCGGC
The DNA here is from genome assembly GCA_003577145.1 of Acidobacteriota bacterium. GTDB lineage: Bacteria > Actinomycetota > Acidimicrobiia > Acidimicrobiales > Microtrichaceae > ATN2. Next base: position 194,758 of record QEUP01000002.1, read on the forward strand.
AATGGCCAGGTTGCGGTTCGGCGCCGGCTGAGATCCGCGGGTGCGCGCCAGGCCGGCGATCCCGAGGCCGACGCCGGTCAGCCCGAGCAAGGCGGCGAGCCAGAACATGAACGGGACGAACGCCACCAGCAGCCCCACGCATGCACAGATCATCGCGGCGAGCGCCAGCGGGTTCGCCCTACCCGGCCGGTTCGGATGCCCCGGATAAGGGCCATACGGACCGTAGGGGCCCGGGGGCGGGCCGTAGGGGCTGCCCGGTCCACCCGCCGGCGGTGGCTGAGGCGGGTACCACTTGCCATCCGAGGCCTGCCACCAGGTGGGCCCGAGGGGAGCGTCTGTCACATGCCTCCGATCTGCGATCTGCCGCGATCGATCAGGCGAAGTAGAACACCTCTTGGACCTCGCAGTCGACTTCATCTCCCACCGGGCCGATGTCGAAGGACCAGGTGGTCGTATTGCCGCTCGCCAGCACGAGCACCGTCGCATAACCGATGAGGTCGCGGCTCTCCCGGTGGTCTGTGACCCTGCCCTGGACGGTGAAGCCCCGAGTGCGCTCGGATCGGTTGGTCACCGTGCCCGACATCTGAGCCTGCCCGTCGACGACGGCACATGAGACCGGGTCGATCTCGTAGTCAGCGGGGTCGGCACGGGCGACCATGTCCTTCAGGGGGTGCGGTGGGGAGTCGTTGTTGGCCTCGACGTAGGAATAGCCACCGACGGCGAGGGCGAGGCTGACCATGCCCGCCAACATGCCCACGATCGAGAGGCGCTTGCCCTTGACCGCGGTCGTGTCGACTGCTTTGCGATAGGCCAGCAACCCGGTGATCACACCACAGAGTCCGGCCGACGCGGCAGCCAGGAACAGCACGGGGAACAATGCCGCCACCAAGCCAACGCTCCCCAAGCCGACGGAGATGACCGCTCGCCAGTTGACGTTGTTGATGCTGGGTATGCGACTGCGAACGTGAGATCCCCGCGACGCCGGTGAGCTCGTGAGGCGAAAGGAGTGCGCCTCTGGCACCGGGTGCGGGTCTGCTCCCTCGTGCAGTGCCGCCAGCGAACGGTAGCTCTGCAACAGGCTCTCCTGGAGCCGATCGTCCCCACCAGCGTTGTCGCCCATCCTGCGCCCGTGCCCTCCGCCTCACAGCCATGACCCGCCATCCGTCGGGCCGCTGCAGGACCTGCCTGGACGGGTCGACCCGGCTTCCCAGAGCAACAGCCCCGCCAAGCTGCGCTTGAAGCGGCACGCACGCTCACACCGGTCTCTCGCCACCAGCACGCCCAGTAGCTGACCAACAGTGATAGCGCAATCACCAGGAGAAGTGAACCAAGTTCGCGGGGAGCTCTCCCCTGCCAGGGCGAATCTCCCCTCGGACAGCGTTGGGCTCACCTCGGAGAGTGACTCACTCCAGGAGGTCTGCCTGGGTGTCGAGGATCGGCAGCACCACGTCGCGGCCCGCCGAGGGCAGGGGGAACACGCACTCGGTCACGCCGATCCTCTCGAAGTGCTCCAGCTTCCCCGGATCGGGGCTGGAGCCGAACGGAACCACCCTCAGCGCTGCTGGATCACGGCCGGCATCCTCGAGCAAGGAGCGCAACTCTGGTATCGCCCTGGTCAAACCGGATCCACCGATGGGTATCCAGCCGTCGGCGTATTCGGCTACATGGGAGAACAGCTTGGGGCCGGCCCCCCCACCCACGAGGACGGGTACGGGAACATCAGGCTTCGGCCAGGCCCAGACCCGATCGAACCTGACGAACTCCCCCTCGAAGGAGGCTTCATCGTCCTCCCACAAGGTCTTCATGGCGAGGATGTGCTCACGCACGCGGGCCCGGCGGGTCGAGTAGTCGACGCCGTGGTTGCGCATCTCCTCGACGTTCCAGCCGAAGCCGATGCCGAAGACGAAGCGTCCCTGGGAGAGGTTCTGGAGGGTGGCCACGGTCTTGGCGATGATGATCGGGTCGTGCTGGGCAACCAGACAGATGCCGGTACCGAGGGAGATCCGCTCGGTCGTGGCGGCAGCCGCGGCCAGGGTGACGAAGGGATCGACGGCTCGTCGGTACTCCTCGGCCAACTCGTCGTCTCCGCTGGGTGCCGGCGTCTCCCGGCTGGCGGGGATGTGGCTGTGCTCGGGTATGTAGAGCGAGTCCAAGCCCCGGTCCTCCGCCTCGCGTGCCAGCTCGGCGACGTCCATCGACTTGTCGGTGGCGAAAGTGGTGATGCCGTAGCGCAAATCGGACCTCTATTCCACGAGCCTCCCCCATCCTGCCCGATCGTTGATGGATCCTCGGAATCGTAGGGATCGTCCGCGGGCAACCCGGGAAGGACCCCGGCTGCTGCTCATGGTGCACGTCGAGCTGTTCGCCCGGGCAACCCGGCGTCAGAGGTGGGCAACCCCTTCGGTTCCGGGGCGAGGTCCGGCGAGGGCACTCCAGAGAAGTGCCAGCGGGACGAGAACCACGATCACCAGGCCCAGCACCTCGCTGATGGCATCGGCGGGCGTGAGCTCTCCGACGTGGTGGAGGTGGTAGGCGAGATGGGGTACCCCGTACACCAGGGCACCTGCCGAGGCAGCGGCGACGGTGGCGCGTCGAGTCCAGATCATGGCCACGATGGCGACTACGGCCAGTGCCAGGTTGAGTCCCCCCACGTCGCGGACCAGGTGTTCGTTGTATGGCCCGTCCACGATGACCCAGCTTGCGCCAAAGCCGGGGAAGGACCGGTAGAAGGACCAGGGAGCGAACTGGGCCCACGCTCCCAGCATCAGTGAACTCGCAGCGAGGATGGCGAGCCCGGCTCGTTGCCAGGCCGTAGCGCTCATGACTCGAGCTCAGCCAGGATGTCGGCCCAACCCTCGGCGATGGATCCATGTAGCGGTCGCCACCCGGTGAGCTCCTTGAACCGACGATTGGCAATACGCTGAGAGCGCATCAGGTTGCGAACGCCTGAACCGCCGAGCGTCAGCCCCCAGCGGGGCAGAAACCGGGGTGGTTTCACCCTCTGCAGCTGTGCCATTTTCTCGGCCACGTCACGCTTCCTCGTCGGGTTGTCCTCGGCGACGTTGTAGATCCCTGCCGGCACATCGAGACCAGCGACGACCGCGCCGGCGGCGTCATCGGCGTGTACGAAGCTGGCGTAGCCGCTGCTCCGCCCGATCAGGGGAGACACACCCCTCTTCACCATGTCGACGAAGGACCGGCTGTGGGAGCTGTCGGGTGAGTAGAACATGGCGAAGCGCAGCACGACTCCCCGGCCACCGGCTTCGGTGAAACGCAGGGCCTGACGCTCGGCCTCCTTGTTGCTGAGCATGGCGGTCCCGTAGTCGCGCTCGTCGTCCTCGGTGATCCACGCGTCGCCACCGTCGGCGTACGGGAAGGTGATCGACTCCTGGAGGTAGAGCTCGGCACCCGCGGCGATCGCACCGTCGACGAGGTTGGCCGACCCCTCGATCCTCAGACGATCGTTCGTTTGCCACGCCTCCTTCCGGAAGCCCTTGTTCAACGGCGGGATGTTGGTCGCGAGGTTGCACACCGCCTTGTGTCCAGCGACGGCTTCCTTCACCGATACCGCGTCGAACAGGTCCACGGTCATCGGCTCGGCACCGATGCCCCTGAGCAGCTCCGCCTTCTCGGGCGTTCGTGCCACACCGCTGACGTCGTGTCCTGCCGCGACCAATCGCGCCACCGCTCGGCGGCCAAGTACCCCGGTAGCCCCAGCGACGAAGATCTTCATGCTTGCCTCCTTGGCGAGTCGGGGGTCATCTGAGAGCGTTCCTGATCCAGACGAGGCTGGCGGTCGCCTGTCGCGGGTCGACGGCGCCGGCGAGTCCGGCAACGATGTCGCCGACGCTCACCGCCTCGAGCTCGCGCCGCCAGGCGTCTTCGGCACGCCACATCGCCTGGGCGATCGTGCACGGAGTCCGGTAGGCACTCGGGTCAGCGACACCGGCGGGACCTTGCCGACGTATCTCGTCGCAGCGGAATGAGCGATCTGAACCGTCCACCGCAGCCACGATCTCGTAGAGGGTGATGTCCGGCGCCGGTCGGGCCAAGCGGTAGCCGCCGCGCGGACCAGGCACCGCCTCGAGTATCTCGGCACCGGAGAGCGCCTGGAGGTGCTTCGCCAGGTACGGACCGGCCACGCCGTGCAGTTCGGCCAACTTGGCCGCGGGGAGCGTGCTCTGCGGCGGAAGCGTGGCGAGGACGGTGCAGCAATGGATCGCCCATTCGACGCCCTCGCTCATGCGCATATCTCAGATATTACATATCCGAGATAACCCGGACAAGCGATATCTGCAATAGTTCTGCGCGCTTGCCGCAGGCCCCGGCGGGAGCCCCGGGCTCAGGACGCGGTCACAGCCTCTCGATGATCATGGCCATCCCCTGGCCACCCCCGACGCACATCGTCTCCAGGCCGACCGTCTTGTCGGCGGTCTGCAGTCCGTTGATGAGCGTGGTCAAGATGCGGGCGCCGGTCATGCCGAAGGGGTGGCCCACCGCGATGGCGCCGCCGTTGACGTTGAGCTTGTCCCAATCGATGCCGAGCCGGCGGGCGCTGGGTATCACCTGCGCGGCGAAGGCTTCGTTGATCTCGACCAGATCGACATCGCCGATCGTCATGCCGGCTCTCGCCAGAGCCTGCCGGCTTGCCTCGACCGGGCCCATGCCCATGATCTCGGGGTTGAGCCCGGTGACGCCGCTCGACACGATGCGGGCGAGCGGTTCTATGCCCAGCTCGGCCGCTTTGGTGTCGCTCATCACGATGACCGCGGCTGCGCCGTCGTTGAGCGGACAGGCGTTGCCGGCCGTGACGGTGCCATCCGGGCGGAAAGCGGGTTTGAGCTCGGCGAGCTTCTCGATGGTCGTGCCGGGGCGGGGGCCGTCGTCCTTGTCGACGACGGTGCCCTCAGGCGTCGTCAGGGGAGTGATCTCGCGCGCGAAGAAGCCGTTCTCCTGTGATTGCACGGCGCGGTTCTGGGAGAGGCAGGCGAACTCGTCCATCTCTTGGCGGGTGACCTTCTCGTACTCGGCGACGTTCTCGGCGGTCTGGCCCATGGCGATGTAGATGTCGGGCAGGCCCTCGGGTGGTGTCCAGTCCGGTTCGGAGCCGGCGGTCCGCTCGTCGGTCCGGGCCCGGGCCTCGTCGAACAGCGTGTTGGTCGGACCGCTGTCGGCCATGCCGTGGATGTAGCGGCTCACGGTCTCGACACCGGCGGAGATGAAGATGTCGCCCTCACCCGCCTTGATCGCATGGGCGGCCATCCGGGTCGTCTGCAGGGACGACGAGCAATACCGGTTGACGGTGGTACCCGGCACCCGGGGCATGTCGGCGAGGAGGGCCACGACACGGCCGAGGTTGAACCCGGACTCACCGGCTGGTTGCCCGCACCCCAGGATGAGGTCCTCGACGTCGTTCCTGTCGAGGGCGGGCACCTTGTCGAGCGCCGCGTTGACGATCGCGGCGGTCATGTCGTCGGGCCGCACGTCGATCAGAGAGCCCTTCTGGGCACGACCGATCGGGCTGCGGGCAGTGGAGACGATCACAGCTTCGGGCATCAGCGGCTCCCCCTTCGTTACTGCTGGGTAACTTCTGTTTACATCAACTGACCCCACCCCACCACTTCGGGTCCCGACCCGCTTCTGTGGCCCCGCCCTGGCGATGTTGATCAGGGGAAGTAGCGGCTCACGGTATCGGCGACGCAGGCCGGCTTCTGCGACCCCTCGACTTCGACCGTCACCCGGATAACCGCCTGCACCCCCTCACCGGCGTCCTCGGCCGACACGACCTCGGCGCCGCCGCGGATGCGGGACCCAACCGGGACCGGTGCCGGGAAGCGGACCCTGTTGACTCCCACGTTGACCCCCATGGAGGTGCCCCTCACCTCGAGGATCTGGGGCAGGAAGTAGTTGACGAGCGACAGGGTCAGGTAGCCATGGGCGATCGTCGTGCCGAACGGCCCGCCCCTGGCTCGATCCGGATCGGTGTGGATCCATTGATGATCGCCGGTGGCTTCTGCAAACAGGTCGATCCGTTCTTGGTCCAGCACCAGCCAGTCGCTGTGACCGAGGTGGCCCCCTACCGCTTCCTTCAGGGCTTCGGGGTTGGCGAGCACGGTTGTCATCCGGTTTGTCCTCCTCATGCACTCCGGCGGTTGTGAACCGGGCAAGGCGTACTGGGATCGATAGGTCGCGCCAGGCGCGTCTTGCAGTCCCAGATCTGAGCCTCTCGATCAGGGGTGCTGGCTGCTCACGTCGATGACCTCGCCCGTCATGTAAGACGAGTAGTCGCTGGCGAGGAAGACCATGACGTTGGCAACCTCCCAGGGCTCGGCAGCCCGCCCCTGCGCTGCGGACTGCTCCAACTCCGCGAGGAGCCCCTCCGGTGTGACCTTCGCCAGGAACGGGTGCATGGCCAGGCTCGGCGATACGGCGTTGACCCGCACGTTGTACTCGACAGCCTCCATGGCGGTGGCACGGGTCAAGGCCATCACACCGGCCTTGGCCGCCGCGTAGTGGGCCTGACGCTGCTGAGCGCGCCAACCGAGGACGGATGCGTTGTTGACTATGACGCCGCTGCGACGTTCGTACATGTGACGCAACGCCGCACGGGTGCAGCGGAAGGTGCCAGTCAGGGTGACTCCGATGACGGTGTCCCATTGCTCGTCGGTCATGTCGACCACCGCCGCGTTCCCGCCCAATCCGGCGTTGTTGATGAGGACGTCTATCCGCCCCATCTCTGCGACCGCGGTGTCGACGAGGGTCTGCACCTGAGCCTCGTCGGTCACGTCGCACACGACAGTGGGAGGGCGCGAACCGGTTATGCCTGCCAGCGCTTCGGCGGCCTCTTCGAGGCGGCGTTGGTGCATGTCGCTCAGCACCACCGCGCCCCCTTCTTCGGCGCAGCGGCGGGCAGCCGCGAACCCGATACCGGTGCCGGCGGCGGCGGTGACGACGACGCTCTTGCCGGCGAGGATCTGCTTGGCCTCGGGATAGGGGGGAACGTCCAATGTCATCGATCGCCCTGCCTCTTCTGGCTCTGATCATTCACGGTGAGGGCTCTCGGGGGAGCCCGAGCGCCCGCTCGCCGACTATGTTGCGCTGGATCTGGTCTGAACCGCCATAGATGGTGTCGGCTCTGGTGTAGAGGAACAGCCGTGGGGTGAGATCGAGCTCGTAGTCCGGACCGGTGATCCCGGCGTGAGCGCCCGCGACGTCCACCGCGAGTTCCCCCATGGCTTGGTGCAGGTCGGCCCAGAAGAGCTTGCCGATCATCGCGGCGCGTCCCAGTTCCACGTTCTCGTCGACGCTCAGGGTGCGCAGCGCGTTCCAGCGCATGATGTGGAGCCTCGTCCACAGATCGGCCAGCCGCTGGCGAACAAGCGGGTGTAGGGCCGCCCCGTTCGCCCGGGCCAGCTCGGTGATCTCGTTCAGCTCGTGCTCGAAGGCCATCTGCTGACCCAGAGTCAGCGTTCCGCGTTCGAAGGCGAGAGTGCCCATGGCGACCTTCCAGCCGGAGTTCATCTCGCCCACCACGTTGGTGATCGGGGTCCGCACGTCGTTGAAGAAGAGCTCGTTGAACTCCGCCGTGCCGATGATCTGCCGGATCGGCCGCACCTCGATGCCCTCGGCATCCATTGGCACCAGCACGTAGGAGATCCCTTTGTGCTTGGGGGCGTCGCGGTCGGTTCGGCACAGGACGAAGCACCAGTCGGCCCATTGCGCCAGCGAGGTCCACACCTTCTGTCCGTTGATCACCAGGTGGTCCCCGTCGATGTCGCCGCGGGTGGCGATGTTGGCGAGATCGGAGCCGGCGTTGGGTTCGCTGTAGCCCTGGCACCAGTACTCGGTGCCACTGACGATTCCGGGCAGGTAGCGCTGCTGTTGCTCGCGGCTGCCGAAGTGGATGATCGTCGGTCCCAGGAGGCCCTCGCCGATGAGGCCCGCTCGTCCCGGCCCGCCGGCACGTGCGTACTCCTCGTGGAAGATCACCTCCTGCCACAAGGGCAGGCCGCGCCCCCCGTGCTCCTCCGGCCAGCCGACACAGGTCCAGCCGGCGGCGGCCAGGTGCTGTTCCCAGGCGATGCGTTCGGCGACGAACATGTGCTCGTCGCCCGGTCCCCCGCGGAAGCGGATGCTGGAGAAGTCGCCCCTCAGGTTCTCGGCCAACCAGGTGCGGATCTCATCCCGGAATCCCTCGTCGTCGGCGGTGAAGCTCAGGTCCATCTCGATGCCAGGGGAGTGATCCGTAGGGTCGGGCCGGGTCGGGGTGGCCCAGGGCGGCTCCTCCCGGTCCCGGAGATGAGCCGCCACGCTACCTGACGCATCGTCAGATCTACCAATGCCGGGATCAGGGCGGAGGAACCGAACCCAAAAGGGGGCCACCGCTTGGGGGGAAAGCGGTGGCCCCTTTGGGTGGTGGTGAGGGAGGGAGGGAGGGTTGGGAGGAAGAGGTTGGCGGTTGATCTCGTGGTGGTTCAGGCGGCGGGCCGGAGCTGCACCGGCGCGGCCAGCGGCAGTCCGCAGCTGTCGCCGAAGCGAGCCTGGAGGGCGAATGCCTGCAGCTCGAGCTCGCAGGCCCGGCGCTCGAAGGCGGTGCGCACGATCGGGCTCATCATCTCGGCCTGGCGCCGCAGCCGGCCGGCCTTGTGGCGAAGCCCGGCCAGCTTGCGCTCGAGGCGCAGACGACGGCTGGTCCTCGTGTCGATCTTGTCCATTGTGGTGGTGATTGTCCGTGTCATCGTCTCCCCTCCTCAGGCGTTGTGATGAGCTGTGGTGGATCTTGGTATCTGCCCTTTCTGATGCTTGGCGGAGGTCGGAGGTTCCGGGGAATCTGGAACGATGCCGCCGGCACCGCTCAGGCGGTGAGCGGGTGGAGGGTGGCCCAGCGTGTGCGGCCGTGGCGGGGGTGGCGCCGCCGGCCCTTGGTGGTGACTCCGCCGACCTCGACGAGTACCCGCCGGAGCTCGGCGAGGGGGGCCGAGCGCGGGGCGAAGCCCCCGGTGGCCCGGAGGTAGTCGAAGTAGCTCCACATCGTCTCTCCCATGGTGTCGGGTAGCTCGACCCGCTGTTGACGGCACCACTCCACAGCGGATGACCACAGGAAGGTGAGGACGCGGTGGTTGGTCCAGCGCCGCGGGGGATGGCCGTTGATGCCCGCCTCGAAGCTTGCCACTGCTAGGACCACGTTCAACGCGTCGACGTTGGCGGGACGGCCGTTGGCCAGCGCCCAGCGCAGGGCGGCAAGGCGTTCGGCCCGCAGCTCCGGGGGCAACGAGACCACCTCTCTGGCGGGCCGGTTGTCGGGTGGGGAAGGGGAGTTGTCGACCATGCCCCGATTATGACGAGGGGGGGTGACAGCTGTGAGGGAGCCTGCGGCGCAGCAGCGGGTACCCCAGAACCGGATGGCGCAGCCCGCGCTACCTGCGGTAGCGCCATGTGAGGGAGCCTGCGGCGCAGC
>QEUP01000018.1:0-68863 GCA_003577145.1 Acidobacteriota bacterium
ATCTCGTGCGGGAATCCCAGCTGCCGAATCGGAACGATGTCCCGCTGCCAACCTGCCTGGGCAACGACCGGAACGATGTCCTGTCGGCCAAGAGCTACCCCGGGTGCAGGAAGACACTGAACCTGAAGGACGTCCCCCGAGGCGGCAACGCGTTGGCATCAGCAACGGCGGAGGAGAAGCCCGTTCAGGGTCACCCGTCCCTCTGGGTGCCGAGGGCATCGCTCCCGCACTTTCGTTCCGCTTCCCGGTGGTCGCCCAAGTGGCATGATTCCAGCCTATGCCGAGTCGAGGACTTCTTCTCCCCGCAATCACACGGGGGGGCCCAGCGGGTCGCCGGCGATGAGCCGATCGTCGACTTGGCGGAGGAGTATCGCCGCTCCGAGGATGAAGCCTCCTCTGAGCGTGAGGGGGTGAAGCCGTTCCTGGTCGAATGCACAAGCCATGCGGATGAAGTGAGCTTCGTCGTAGCGCGAGTACGGGATCTTGTGAGCAACCAGAAGGCAGTGGGGCTCGGCGACATTGCTGTATTCGTGAACACCAACCGAGCAGCCCGAACCTGGATGGCCGAGCTGAAGGAAGAGGGCCTTGAATGTCAGGGTCTCGATCGGTACGAAGGAATACCGACGCCAGCGGTAAAGGCAGGAACCTACTTCCGGGCCAAGGGCCTCGAGTTCAAGGTCGTCTTTCTGCCTGGTCTCGATGACACCGGATTCCCGAAGCCGAAACCTGACTGGCAGGATGAAGCTGAGTACGAGGACGAACGTGCTCTGCAGATAAGCCAGGTCTTTGTTGCGATGACTCGTGCCCGGGACGGCCTGTTCGTCCTCGCGAGTGGCCAGCCGAGCCCGCTGTTGGCCCAAGCCACCGACTGCTTCCAGCTCGTGGAGCAACCGGATGAAGGCGACTAGAGGCAGCTGGTCGGTGTTGTCGCGCATACTCGTGCTTCAGGTAGGCCAGCGGGATGAAAGCGGGGTTTGGCTCGGTGGATGAGGTCCAACCTGGCGAGCGGCTGGCCGTAACGGGCCAAGTAGGTGCCCACAGGAGGCGGGATCGGAGGAGCGGGCCTGCCTACATACAGGCACCAGTGAGATCTCCCGACGGAACCGAAGTCCTCTGCACCTGGTGGGAAGAAGCCTTGGCTCCGAAAGAGGGGTCGACGGTTGCCGTCGTGGGCGAGGGCTGGCGGGACGGCTCGCTGACGGCGAGGAGAACCCAACTCGTAGGAGAGTCGGAGCGCCCATTCGAGCATCGGCTCCTCGACTACTACCAGGCATGCCTCGAGGCCGAGCAGGCTTCAGACGAGCAGCTCCGGCTCGGCAGCCGTTCGGTACTCGTCCTGTCCGATGGCCGCGCACCGATTGCCGGCGCGAGGACGGTCCTCCCTCCCGGGGAGCAGGTGAAGCGCTGGTGCGACGCCCGCAGAGTCGCCGGTGAAGCCGAGACCGTCTACGCCGGATACCCGATCGTCACCTCAGAGCCCGACTCCGGCCGCGGAGAATCGCCGATCACCGCGCCTCTCCTGATGACCGAAGTCCGCGTCGTAGCCGAGGGTGACCGGTTCGCCCTGGAGACTAGGTCTGCTGCCATGGAGCTGAACGGCTACGGGCTCGCACTCCTGAACATACCGGCTGAGGAACGAGAGGAGATCCTCAACGCCTTTGAATCGCTGGACCTCCACCCAGATCCGACTCAACGGGTCGCCGAGGCCTTGGACTTCCTGCGAGAGGCGAACGTGCTTGGCGCCGATCACCTCGATCCCCGGAATCTCCGGCCGGTCGAGCCGGGGCAGCGGGTGCAGAACTCATCGATCGCCTACGTGACCGCGGCGGAACAGGTGAGCACAACGCGTGCGCTGTTCGAGGACTTCAACGAGTTGCGTGCACGCCCCGTCGACGGGCTGAGAACCGGTCCGGTGGGCGTTCTCCTCGGTCATGAACCCCCAGACCCTTACCCAGAGCCCGAGCCGTCGCCAGCCGTGTTGCCCTCCAACCTCGAGCAGGAGCGTGGAATAACAGCAGCGATGAAGGCCAATCTCACCGTCGTCACCGGGCCGCCCGGTACCGGTAAGTCCCAGGTGCTTGCCAACACCGTCGCCGCCGCCCTCGCTGCGGGAGAAACCGTGCTGCTTGCCTCGAAGAACAACCACGCCATCGACGTGGTTGTCGAGCGGGTGCGCCAGGCCCACCCTGATGCAGAACCAGTCAGGCTCGGCAGGGCGGAATTGCGGGTCGAGGCTGCCCGCCTGATGGGAGCGGCCCTTGCTCGACCCGCCGTTGAGGACAGCGGACTGGATCGGGCCAAGGCTGCGTGGTCCGAAGTCCGTGCCCGGGTGATGGCACCCTACGACCGGGTGCGGGAACGCGACGAGCTCCTTCGAGAGATCGACCGCCAGGAGCAACGGTGCGAGCGGGTTTCCGGCGAGCTGCCGGAGGGTTGCCGGCACGTCGGTGCTGACGTCGACACCGATTTGCTCCTCGCATCGCACCAGATGGCTCGCCGAAGTCACGACGAAGCCGGCGGTCTGCGCAACCGCTGGTTCTGGCAGAGGCGCAGGTATCGAAAGGCTCAGACCGCCGCTGATGACGCGACGCGGACAATGCTCACACTGGCCGGAATGGCAGCACAGCCCGCTTTGACCTCGGCCCTGACAGGAGGCACCAGGAGCGCTGTCCTCGAGCTCGTCGGGCGCATGATCACCCTCGCCAGTGAGCAGAGCCGACTCGCCGAGCTCCGTACCTACCTGGACCTGCTGCCGACAGTCGAAGAGGCTGATCAGCAGATCGAAGCATCCTTCCGCGAGCGGCTAGCCCCCGCTGCCGAGTTGTACGGTGCCGGCTGGCGACACCGGTTGCGGCGGCGCAACGCCCCCGGCCGGGCGCCCGCTGCTGCATACCACGCCAGGCTCGCCGAGGTGGCGTCAAGTGGCGGTGGAGCGCGGCGAATTCGTGCCGACGCCGGTAAGGCCTTGGATGCGTTCCCGGTTTGGGCTGTCACGAGCCTGCCGGTGGGAAACGCGCTACCCCTGACGCCCGGCATGTTCGATCTGGCGATCATCGATGAGGCCTCTCAGAGCGACATCCCGTCCGCTCTGCCTGTGCTCTACCGCGCCAAACGAGCAGTCATCCTCGGTGATCCGCGCCAGCTCACCCACATCACGACTGTCGGATCTCGAATCGAGGCGGTCCTCGCCGAGCGCTGCGGGCTGACCGAGGAACAGGGCTCAGAGTTCAACTACGTCGGTACCAGCCTCTACGCGCTTGCCGCTTCGAGGTCGAGCGAGGAACCGATCTTCCTTCGCAGGCACTTCCGATCTCACCCCGACATCGTCGAGTTCTCGAACCGCACCTTCTACGGAAGCAGGCTCGTCGTCGAGACGGACCCGTCCCGCTACATGGATGGATCCGCAGTCCGTTGGCACGACGTCGTCGGACGGTTCGAGCGCAACGCACTCAACCGCTCGGCGCTCAACAAACCCGAGGCCGAAGCAGTTCTCGACGAGCTCGCCCTGGCCTGGGAAGGCGTGAGAGGTACCGGTCGCACCCTCGGCGTGGTGAGTCCCTTCCGTGCGCAGGTCGACCTGCTTCGTGACCTGGTTGTGCAGCGCTTCCCGGACATGGTGGGAAACGTCACCATCGACACGGCGCACGGCTACCAGGGTGACGAACGAGATGTGATGATCATGTCGCCTGTCGTGACCGAAGGGATGACGGAGTTCCTCGTGCAGCACGCAGGCAACCCCAATCTCGTGAATGTCGCCGTCACCAGAGCCCGGGCTCGACTGGTCATTGTTGGTGACCATCGCGCTTGCCTCGACTCCGGCAACGTACTTTCTGCGCTCGCGCAGCATGCGTCCGATATCGGAGGGAGGTCTTGATCGCCGAGCGGAGGACCGTGGGATCAACCATGAGATCGGGTCACGACCGTCGCACACGGAACGGATCAGCGATACCAGAGTCGTGATGCGAGCGTCCAGCGTTGCCCGGCCGGCCAGGCGATCATATCGACCGTCGGCCGTCGGATCGTAGGATGAGACTGCCGAGCGCGTGTTACGAGCAGTGGGCTGAGGCCGAAGACCTCTTGAAACGGGGCAGCTCAGCCGAGGCGCCACCGCGTTGGCGGGTCAGCCGGCACGGCGGAACTGCTCGTATCGCTCCTCGAGGAAGTCGGGATTCGGATGGTCGGGCTGCCGGCGGGGTAGGAGGATCTTCGCGTTGTGCACTCCCTGCAAGCCGTGGCGGAGCATCGGTCCATCCTCCTCGCCGAGGACATCGCTGCGGATCTCGATCACGTAGTCGGGCCTGACGCCCATGATGTGGCGATCGAACGCCGCGTGGTGGATCTTGCAGAGGGCCAGCCCGTTCGGCACAACTGGCACCCCCCGTGGGTCGCTGTCGGGGAGAATGTGGGCCGCATCGAGCAACTCGACATGATGAAGGCGACAGACCGCACACGTCTGCCGGTAGGCGCGGAGCACCCGCTCTCTGAAGGCGGCCTGGTGCAATCGCCGCAGGGTGAGACGCCTGGCGTAGGACCGGCCCGCTTCGCCGGCCGGACCTGTTCCGAGCTCTGTTCCTGCGGCAGCGCCCTCGTAGAGCGCAACCGCCACGTGTAGATCACCCGGATGGTCCTCGACGATGATCGACGGCCAGAAGGGCTGGTAGCGGCCCTTGTCCACTCCGTAGAGGTAGATCAACGGTCGCTGCAATTCGAAGAGGCGCCGCAAACCGACGTTGAAGTGATTGCGCGGATCGGTTCCTTGGTAGCGGTAGACGAGAAGGCCGTCGTCGCGGACGACGTCCTCGTACGGTGCGGGCCGGTTGGCCTTCGGGGGGGCGGTGGTGATGCTGATCGGAAGCTCGAGCGCTGCCGGTTTCCAGATGCCACTCGCACCGATGAGCTGGATCTCTGTTCCATGATGGGAGAACCCACGTTTGAGCAGGTCCCACGGAAGGACCTCTCCGTGTCGAAGGGTCTGCTCGTCCAGGAACTGAAACGCGGCCAGCCGAACCTCGTGGTCGAAGGTATCTACGAATGGCTGATCCACGACCGCGCAGCGTAGGCCAGGTCCAACGGAGTTTGCGGTGTGCAGATGGGAGTGGCGGAGGTGACTCGCCTACGCTCGCTGTGTGCTTGGGCGAGACGAGTGGCTGGAGCGGGTCGCCTCGATCCGCCAGTACCAGAAGGGTGGTGAGCGGGCACCGCACAAGCCGCTGCTCCTGCTGTACTCGCTGGGGAGGCTGCACAACGTCGGCCGGTCGAAGGTGGCCTACGCCGATGCGGAAGCACCGCTTCTCGAGCTGTTGGAGTCGTTCGGGCCCCCCCGTCCCACAACGCCTGCCTACCCGTTCCGACGGCTGGCCAACGACGAGGGCCTGTGGACTCTCGAAACGGCGACGGGTGAGCTTCCAACCGACTCAGCCGGGAACCTGAAGGAGTTGCAGACCTCTGGCCGGCTCGATCCCGAGTTCGAGGCGGCCCTCCTTGATGATCCCGGCATGCTTGCCTCGGTTGCCCGGTATCTGCTCGATGACAACTGGCCCGAGTCCCTTCACGCGGACATCGCCGATGCAGTCGGTCTCGATCTCGATGGGCTGGAGGCCGACCTCGCCCGCTCACGACTCGCAGCGGACAAGGAGGAGGTCTCGAGGCGCAAGCGCGATCCACGATTCCGGGAGCGGGTTCTTGTTGCTTACGAGCGCCAGTGTGCCTTCTGCGGCTACGACGGCCGCCTCGACTCGAGCACGATCGGGCTCGATGCTGCGCACATCCGCTGGCACGGGTTCGACGGAACTGACACGGTCGACAACGCGGTGTGCCTCTGCGTCTTCCACCACCGGCTGTTGGACCGGGGAGCGATGGGTATCGCCCCGGAGCTCACCGTCCAGGTGTCCGCGCATTTCGTGGGGCGAGGGGATGTGGCCGCACGGCTGGTGCTCGAACGGGCGGGGGCGCCGCTGCTCGGCCCGCAGCTGGGCGAGCCGGCTCCCTCCGAGGACAACGTCGAGTGGCATCTCCGGGAGGTGTTCAGGGAGCCTGCCCGTCAGGCCTGACCGATCTCAGGCACATCCCTCGATCGCCGCAACATAGTCCCGCAGCCCGGCGTGTATCCCCGTGACGCGGCCTTCGCCGCTGATCTCGAACTTGACCGCGTACTCCCGGTCCTCGGCGTCGAGCGGCTCGTACCAGAAGTACCACCCGAAGAGGTCGTAGACGTGGGGTTGGAGATAGATCTGGTCGCCGTAGGTATCGAGGACCTTGACCTCGGAGTCACCTACCTGGATGCCCGAGAGCGTCGACCAGCCGGATTCCCAAGTGACCACGCTCCCGATGATTCCTGCTTTCGGGTCGCTGCTCACTCCTCCCGCGTTGCCGACCATGAAGTTGATTCCTTCCAGACCGTCGATGGTCGCGTAGTAGCAGTAGCCCTCGAAGGTGTCGAAATCCTCGATCGTGAACGTGACGTTCGCCGCTTCCTCCGCCTCTCGCACCGTCATGCCGGCCTCGATGGGGCCGAAGCCACGCAGCGATATGCGGGTGTCGTAACCGACCGCGGGGCCGCTCTTGGTGACGCTCACCTCATACCCCAGCGTGCCTGAGGCCAGCTCGGCGAAGAACGGGTCGGTTGCCATGGTTTCTGCACCACGACTTGCGGAGTTCAACACCGACTCGGTCACAAGGCTGCCCAACCCCTCGCCGTAGACCTCCGTGACCGCTTCACCGGTGCAGGCGAAGGCCCAGTCGGTTGCCGCGCTGAGCCAATCCATCGACAAGGGCGACGGGTACCGTGCCAACAGACCGCCGGGTTGGAGCGCGGCGAGGGCGCAGTCCGTCTGGGCGAGGGCCTTCAGCACCTCCTGCCGGGCCTCGTCGTCCGCTTCGGCCACACCCAGCGCAGATGCCACCCGCAGGTGGGCGGCGACTGCCGAGTCGAGGGTGTCGATCACGAACGTCGCCGGCGAGGTCATCGTGCGCAGGGTCGTCGAGCTGCCAGGAGACAAGCTCACGGCGAAGTCGGCGGCGTCGCCGCCGTGGACGGGGAAGACGCTTGCGCCGGGGGATGCACCAGCTGTCCAGACGCCCCACCACAAGCCCCACTGCAACGGGTTCGCCAACACGATCGGCGGCACCCACGGAGCCGAGCGCGGTGCAAGCCCCCGGTCGTGGCTGACGACGATCCCGTAGCCGCGGTTGTTGTCGAGCTTCAACACCGGCTCACCACCGGCATATCCAACGCACCACTGGACCCGATCGCCGCCACTGCTGGTCACCTCGTACCCGTCGTCGGAGAGCTGACCGGTAGCGTCACACGCCGGGGCAGCAGAACCAGCGGTCGAGTCGCTCCACGCGCCGGCGCTCAGCTCGGCCAGCCAGGCGTCGACCTGCTTGTCAGACAGCACGAACAGGCCGAACGTCGAGAGGTGCTCGGTCGTGGCGACGACGTCGTCGCCGTCGGACCGGGTTGCCACAGCCGACCAGGTGTCTTCGTCCAGACCGGCCACGAACGGCGTGCCGTCGAGCCCGCCTTCGACCGAGAAGCTGATGGTGGCGCTTCCAGTGAGGTCGGCGCCGGCGAGGTCGATGTCGACCACCTCGCCGGCGGGTTGGGTCCCCTCGGGCGGTGGAGTGTCGTCCTCGACCACCCGCACCGCGAGCGTCCCGTCGGAGTCCACTGCGTTCGGCGGGATGTCCACGGTGACCGCGCCCACGGTGAGCGATCCACCTTCAGAAACGGTGACTGTGGCGTCGTCGGGAGCGGCTCGGCCGGCGTCTCTCACGTCGGTGTCCGTACACGAAGCAGCGAGAAGGCACGCAGCCACCGCAATCCAACCGATTTCGCTGGTGGCGTGAGTTCCCCTCATCTCTGCCCCCTCGTGAATGCTGAACCCGCCGCCGGTGCACCAGGGCCGAAGGGCCGTGAGAGCAACGACCTGCACGGCCCCCGGCCCTGTCTCGGCACACACGGCACGCCGTGCCTGCGTCAGAAAGCGTCGACAACGTGTACCAGGCTGCTGTGACCGGTCGGGCCGTGCTTGACCGGTCGAAAGCAGGCGCCAAGCGAGCAACGCTCGCGTGAGAGCGCGTCACAGGCACTTACGACCACGAAGTGATGAACGCCCGACGACAGCCAGTAGATGAGGTCCTCCAGCACATCGGCCCGAGGGCGGAGATGACCCGCGGCTACGTCGAGGGTGTCCCGGTTCGGTCGCTGTGCGGCCTCGACATCGCCCCCACCTGCGATCCCACCGGACTGCCTGCCTGCTCGACCTGCCGGCGGGTACTGGAGCAGATCCGCAGTCGTCACCTGAACTAGCCAGGTACCTGTAACCAAAGGCCTACGGCTCGGTCCGCCGAGGGGCGAGCCGACACCAGATGTCGAGCGGTATCTGCGTGAGGTGTCCAGGGAGCCGGCCCGGCGAGCCTGAGACCCGTTGCCAGGCGTGGCCACCTGAAATCAGATAACCTGATGTCATGCCGGAAGTGAGTGCCACAGAAGCAGCACGGAACTTCGCCGACCTGCTCGATGCGGTTGAGCACCGAGGGGCCGAATACACGATCGTTCGCCGCGGCAAGGTGGTCGCACACCTCGAGCCGGTCACGACGGGGAAGGGCTCACAGGTCAAGCAGATGCTAACCCGACACGGGCGGGATGCTGAGTGGACTCGCGACCTCGAAGCATTGCGAGAGCTGCTCGTAGTCGAGGACCGCCGTTGAGCCGGCTGCTCCTGGACACGACCCTTCTGATCAGCGCCGACCGCGACCGGGAGTCCCTCGACGCGGTGATCTCTGATGACGACGACGTGGCGATTGCCGCGATATCCCTCGCTGAGCTGACTGTTGGAGTGCAGCTGTCCAGCGGCAAACGGAAGCGCGATCGCCGAGCCTTCGTCGATGACCTGTTGGAGAGCGTTCCCGTGATCCCCTACGACCTCACGGTGGCCGAGTCACACGCCACGCTTCTCGTAGCGGTTCGTAGACAGGGACGACCGAGGGGTGCCCACGACCTGATCATCGCAGCCACGGCGCACGCCACGGCCCGGGAGGTCGTATCAGCTGATCCGGCAGGCTTCGAGGGCCTACCTGGAGTCGGGCTTCGCACCCACCCCTAGGGGGAGCCAGGAGGCTCCCCCTCCCGCACCCCCAACCCGGGTCGACATATCCCGAGCCCCGCGAACGTTTGCGGTCATGGAACTGGCAGCGATCACTCGGCTGAATGAGGCTTCGCACAATTACGCCAACAACCCGGCCAGGCTGGCTTCGATGTCACCGTCGACCAGTTCGGCGCGGTCGGCTTGGGTGAGCCAGCCGACTTTGGTGCCCGTCGGGGAGCTTGCCACCGCCAACACGTTCGGGATGCGCTCGGCCACCGCCTTGACGTGGCTGATCACGACGACGAGGCGGCCCTTGGCTGCCCTGGATTCGAGCGCATCGAGCGCGGCGTCGAGGCTGTCGGCGTCGAGCGCGCCGAACCCCTCGTCGAGGAACAGGGCGTCGAGACGGCCCCCGGCGCGCGCTGCCAGCTCGACCATGGCCAGGGCGAGCGACAGGCTCGCCAGGAACGACTCGCCGCCCGAGAGCGTGCGGGGCGACCGGGGCTGGCCCGACTGCTGGTCGACCACCTCGAAATCGGCCGAGAAGCCGAACCGGCCGCTGGTCACTTCCGAGAGGATGCTGGTGGCCACCCCCAACAGCGTCCGCTGCCGGCGGGTGATCAGGTGGTTGATGAACGCGCTGTCCAGCAGCTTGGAGCGCACCAGCTCGAGGGTGTCGAGGAACTCACGGCACTGTGGGATCCGGGTGTCGAGATCGGTCACAACCGGGATCTGATCACGAGCGGCTTTCCCGTCTCGGGCCGCCGACTTCTGGTCGGCCATGGCCGCCGCCCGAGCCTCCTCCAGCGCCGCCTTGTCGGCCAGGTCGTGCTCGCCGAGCAGCGTGCGGGCCCGCCGCTCCTGCTCGTCGGCTTCCTCGTCAGCGGCTGCGGCAGCGCCAGCGGCCTGTGTGGCCAGATCGGATGCGCGGGCGACGACTGCCTCGGCCCACGCGACACATGAGGCGAGACCGGCCCGGTCTTCAGGCGAGGTAGGCAACGCCTCGGTTCCGAGGTCACTGGCCAAGTCGGCTGTGCGGCTGGCGAGGACAGTGAGCCGGGAAACAGCCTCGTCCTGGGGCTCGTCCACCGATTCGCGGCACTCCTTCGCCAGGCCGTCGACCACTTCACGCTGCTCCTCGCGCTTCTTCCCCCGGGCATCGACTTCTGCAGCGAGGCCGCGTAGCCGGTCGAGGCCCTCAGCCATCTCCTCCAGCAGGGGAGTGAGGTCGATCACCACAGAACCCGGGTCGGTATCGGTCACCGCTGCTCGGAGATCGGGGAGATCGGGCTGCCAGCGCGCAGGCAGCGACAACGCCCGCTCCTCGACGTCGTCGGCCGCTGCCGTTGCATCGTCGGTGACCTCGCGCAGGGCCCCATGCCGGTCGGCAAGGGTCTTCTCGGCGTGCTTCGCCGCGGTGGCAGACCCGGTGAGATCGTTGCGCGCCGCCTCGGCGGCCCCGGCCAGCTCGGACGCAGATGCGGTGGCCACCTCGGCCTCGTCTCGTAGCGGGGCCAGGAGCGTGTCCAGCTCACCCAGCATCTCCGCATCGATCTCGGTACCCAACGCCTCGGCGGCCTTCCCCAGGGCCTCGGCTGATTCGGGTGCCGCCTTGTCGTGCGCCGCCTCGGCGTCGGCGACAGCCTTCTCCGTCGCTTCCAGCCGGGCGCCGGCCGCGGCCGCTCGGCCTTGTGCCTCGTCGTGCGCACCCTGCGCCTGCTCGACACGCTCACGCGCCTCGTCCAGCTGTGGCGCCACCGGCGGGCTGAACCCCTCGGGAAGATCGCGCTCACAGACGGGGCAGGCGTCGCCGCTGTGCAGTCCGGCTGCGGCGGCCGCAGCGTGATTCGCCCGCTGGGCCATCTCGAAGCCGGCGCGGGCTTGGTCCAGCGCCACCTTGGCCGACGCCGCATCCTCGTTGGCTGTCGCGGCGTCGGCGATCTTCGACTCGAGCGCCGAACGGGCGTCGGCGAGAGCATTCTCGGTCCCGGCCAGCTTCTCGTGGGCATCCCGCGCCCTGGTAGCTGCGTCGGCGGCGAGCCGCAGGCGCTCGGCTGCCGCATCGCTCTGGGCACCGGCCGCCTTCGCCGCCTCGGCGGCCTCGGTCGCCTCGGCGGCGGCGGTCGAAGCGCGCTCCTTCTTGTCGGCCAGGTCGGCTTCGGCTGCCTCGACCTCGCCTCGGCGGACCACCACCCGCTCCACGAGTTGGTGCAGGCCGGCGATCAGCCCGGCTATCGCCTCGGCACTCCCCCGAGAAGCCGTCAGATCCTCCAGCTTCCCGAGCTCGGACTCGGCACCCGCCAGCTCCTCGCGGGCCGTGGCCAGCTCGGCCCCGAGCTCTTCGAGCGACTCACGCGCCCGGGTCATCCGCGCGTCGAGATCCTCAGCAACCGGCAGCAGCTCCTGGAGAGAGGTCAGGTGCTCGCCGAAGCCCGATGGGTCGACCTTGGCCGCGCCTTGTCGCAGTCGGGTGGCCCGGTCGCGCGCGTCCCTCGCGCCATCGCCCAAGGCCGTGATCTCCTCGGTCAACTCGGTGAGGACCGCCACCCGGCTCTCGGCGGACGCAGCCCGCTGCTCGGCCTCCTCGGCCACAGCCACCGGGTCATCGAGCAGGTTGCCCCGGCGCAGTTCGAGGGCGGCGAGCTGCGGTTGCAGGTCGTCGTGCAGCGACTGGGCCCTCTCCCGTACCTCCACCAAGCGGTCGACGGCGAACAGGTTCTTGAGGATCCGGGTGCGCTCGGTCGGAGTGACGGTGAGCAGCTCGGCGAAGCGGCCCTGGGGCAGCAGCACCGTGCGGAGGAAGGCGTCGTCGTCCAGGCCGATCAGTTGCTGGATGCGCTGGTTGACGGCCGCCTTGCCATCGACCTTCTCGTCGCCGTCGACCTGCTCGAGGTGGTGAACCGCCGCCTGGGAGCCGTGCGACATCGACCGCACGACCCTCCAGTGCCCACCGTCGGCCTTGAACTCGAGCTCGACCCGCATGGTGTCGGCGTAGTGAGAGATGAGATCGCCCGGTTGCCCCGACCAGGTGGAGCGCCCGTAGAGGGCGTAGGTGACGGCTTCGAGGATCGAGGACTTGCCGGCGCCGGTGTCGCCCACGATGGCCATCAGCTTGGTGTCGCTGAAGTCGATCGTCTGCGGGTCGCGGTAGCTGCGGAGCCCACCCAGGGTCAGGCGAAGCGGCCTCACGAGGCCGCCTTTCCGACTGTCGCGAGATCGAAGAGGACCTCCTCGTCGAAGGCGGCCTCCGTCTCGGCCTCGGCCGCCCCGAGGAGATCGTCGAACACCCTCATCGCCCGGTCGACCGCGGGCGCCGGTGTCTCCTCGGTGGCGAGGTACTCGCGGAAGAGGTCACCCAGCGGGGGCTCGGCGTCGGCCTCACCGGTGTCGGTGACCACCTCCACGAGCGCGGCGCTGCACCTCTCGGCGATGTCGTAGATGTCGGCCTCGGGGAACAGCTCGGTTACCTGGTCGGCGAGCTGCGGCACGTGCTCGTCGGTGCAGCAGATCACCTGGAGGATGGCGTCGCCGACCTCGTGGCGATGCCGTTCGAGTTCGCCCAAGCTGCCTTCGAGGCGCACCAGCGGCCGTCCGCCCGACAGCTCGACCCGTTCGATCGAAGCTGCCGCGCCGGGTGAAGCCTCGACGCACACCACCGACTTGACCTCATCCCGCTCGCCGAAGTCGATGGCGATGGGCGAGCCGGCGTACTCGCCGGGGACGGTGCCCGGCAGCGACTGGGGCTTGTGGATGTGGCCGAACGCCGCGTAGGAGACCTGGGGGAGGTGCTCGGTGCGGGTGGCGAAGGTGTCGGTGATGTGCAGCGGCCGCTCGGATCCCGAGAAGGTGGCACCCCCAACATGGAGGTGCGCGGCGAACAACAGGACGTCGCGGCTCGGGTCGTAGCCCTCGCTCAGGCCGGCACCGAGGTTCTCCTCCACGTATCTGACCTGGTCGGTGTAGTCGGCCTTCCAGCGTTCGGGCGGCACGCCGAAGACCTCCATGAGCGTGTTGGGGTGGATGAACGGGACCGGGGCGAGGCGGATGCGTTCGCCGTCGCTGCTGGTGAAGTCGACGATGCCGCCTTTGGCCGCAGGTCGGGCCTTGGGGATGAACCGCACCGGCTTGGCCTTGCCACCCGACCCGAGGTCGAGCAGGCGGTCGAAGATGCCGAACAGCGCGGCGGAGTCGTGGTTGCCGGCGAGCACGACCACCGGGGCCCGCTCCGAAAGACGCCGAAGCGTCTCGATGCCCAGCGAGAGGTCTTCGGTGGCGGGGCGGGGATGGTCGAAGAGGTCGCCGGTGTGGAGCACCAGATCGGGGCTGAAGTCCGCGCACACCGCGACGATCTCGCCGAGGACGCGCTCGTGGTCGGGGCGCCGCCGGACCCGCCCGAGGGTGGCGCCGAGGTGCCAGTCCGAGACGTGCAGCAGCCTCACAGCTTGTCGAACACCTCCGCGCTCTCGTCGCCGGAAGCGGCGGCACCGGCCCCCTCGTCGGGGTTGGTGGCGAAGGCCGGGAACGGGAACCGCAGCGGTATCGGTGCCGGGATGAGCGGCTGGTCGAGCACCATGGTGCCGGGAAGGAAGCGGGTGGCCCGCTCGCGCAGCTCCTGGGTGAGGAACCGGTACTCGGCCGACTCGGCCGAGTCGAGGCGGCCGACCACCTTGATCGCCGAGTTGCGGATGATGGCGGGGTCGACCGCTGTTGCGGCCTGCTGGGCTCCGACGAGGAGCACGCCGAGGCTGCGGCCCCGCTCGGCGATGTCGACGAGCACGTCCTTGATGGGGCTGGATCCCTCGCGGGGGGCGTACTTGTTCAACTCGTCGAGCACCACGAACCGCAGCGGCTCGCGGCCGGTGCCCTGTTTGGCGGAGAACACCTCGTCGAGCAGCGCGCCCACGACGAAGCGCTGGGCGGTGGTGTGCAGGGAGTGCACGTCGACGACGTGGATCGACGCGCCCGCACGGATGTCGACCTTGGTCACGCCGTCGCGGATCAGATGGCCCAGCCGCGGTGTGAGTGCGAACAAGCGGCGCAGGAACGCCATGACCGTGCCCGCTTGCACGCCGCCGGTCCAGGAGGTGTCCTCGTTCTCGGGGTCGACCTTGTCCTCGACATAGGAGATGAGGTCGGCGAAGCTGCGCACTCCGAAGCCCTCGCCGGGCTCGAGCTCGGGCCGCCGGTCGGTGATGACCCGGTCGAGGTTGAACCCCGTACCGCCGGGTGGCTCGGCCATCACCAGCGCTCCGGGCCGGCCCTTCATCGGGTAGGCGTGGCGGGCGAGCTGGACCCGCACCCGCTGCTCGATGAACGGCACCTGGGTGCGGGCGTCGTCGGCCTCGGTGAAGCAGAACCGCAGCAGCCCCTCGCGCACGAACTCGGCCGGGGTCCAGCCGAAGGCGGTGACCTCGTCGGAGCGTCGCGACACCACGTCGGGTGCGACCGAGTCAGCAGACGCCCCCTCGCCTCTCGGGGCATAGAGGCACACCGACCGGAACGGCCCCGGCTCGGTGACGCCTAGGGCGCGCCATTGCTCGGTGGCGTCGGGGCGCTCGCCGAAGCGGGCGTTGGGGCGGTCGAGGTGCAACAGGTCCTCGCCCTTGACGTTGAACACCAGCGCCCGGGTCTGGGCCGAGCCCATGCCCAGCAGGCTCTTGCCGTGGGCCGTCTCGAGCAGCTGGTACAGGAGGAACAGCGCGTAGCTGGTCTTGGTGGCCACGCCGGAGATGCCCGAGATGTTGACGTGACCGCCCTTGGTGCCGTTGAGGAAGGCGAAGTCGACGAACACCGGGTCGCCAGCCTGGTCGAGGCCCACGGCGAGGGGTGCCTCCATCTGGTCCATGAACAGCGCCTGCTCGCGTTCGGCGCCGGCGGCCCGGTGGACCTCGGCCCCCGGCTCGGGGGCCAACCAAAGCTCGGGGGCGGTGCGCAGGACCTGCACCTCGACGCGGCGGGCGGTGAGGCCGGGCATGGTCTGCTCGCCGGCTATGCGCACGGTGTCGGAGGCGAAGGTGGCGCCTTCGATGTGGCGCCGGCCCTCGACGACGATGCCGAAGTGGGCGACAGAGCGGCCGTCGGGCAGCCGTTGACGGCACACCAGCAGGTCGTCGAGTTGGACCACGGCGTCCTCGTCGAGCACCACCCAGAAGCGCTGGGTGGTCGAGTCGGTGGCGCCGTCGATCAGGCCGACTCGTCGGCCCGAGCCCGATGCGGGAGCGGAGGGTGTGGTGTCGGTCATGTGCTGATCACCTGGGGCTGGGTGACGGGACAGGGGCGAGTTGGACCACGGCGTCGTTGACCGCTCGGCTGGCGAGTGCGCCGTCACCGAGTTGGCGCCTGAGGTGCGCCTCGAGTGCAGAGATCGGTTGGAGGTTCTGGGGGGCGCGGGGGTCGACGTGGGCCACGCCGGCGAAGCGGGGGAGCGTGGCCGCAGCCCGGTCGGCCCGGTCGACGGCGGCGGCCAGTCCGGCTGAAGCGGGGATCTCGATGCGCACGACGCCCGACCAGGGCCCGGCGCTGCGGGCGCGGGGGGCGATGCGCAGGTAGCAGGAGTAGATGTCGGGCCGCTTGGAGAACAGCGAGGTGCGCTGGCCGGATTGCAGGCCGGGGACCCGGGCGTGCAGCTCGGGCGGGAGCAGGCGCCGGTAGTGGGTCTTGACGTAGCCGATGACGGGCAGGTCGCGGGACCGCACGTAGTTGAGGGGCCCGTCGACGACCGTGAGGTGCCCCTCGGCGCAGAGGTCCTCGGCCAGAGCGCCCTCGGCAGATCGCATGCGCTGCTGGAGCTCTGCCAGGGGTGCGTTGGGATCGGGTGAGGAGATCGAGTGGGCGGACCAGCGCCAGCCGCCGGGCTGCGCAGGTAGCTCGGCGTACTGGCCCGACCCCCAGATGACCATGCGGCTGGCGTTGCAGTCGTGGAACGCCGGGCGCTCGCCGGGGGCTGTGACCACCGACCCGCAGCCGTGGGCGCCTGCCACCCCCCGGGCCATGTCGGAGCCGAAGGTCATGTAGAGGTGGGCCTCGCCGCGGCGGACGCCGTCGACGAAGGCGACCGGGCCGTCGAAGCCGCCGGCGCCGCCATGGAAGGCGAGCTCGCCGTCGCCGTCCTCGAGCGGTTCGAGGTCGGGTCCCTCCTCTTCGTCGGGGTCGATGAG
This sequence comes from Acidobacteriota bacterium, assembly GCA_003577145.1. Classification (GTDB taxonomy): domain Bacteria; phylum Actinomycetota; class Acidimicrobiia; order Acidimicrobiales; family Microtrichaceae; genus ATN2. The sequence continues at coordinate 16,247 of QEUP01000018.1, forward strand.
GTAGGGCGATCCGTAGGTCGCCTCCCAGCCCTCCACGAACACATGCCGCTCGTCGTCCATCCCGGTCAGCCAGCCCCTGCTCGCGTCTCGTCCAGTCTCGTCTCGCACCGCCCACGTACACCCTCGACGTGACGGCCAACAGCTGAATCGTAGGCGGCGCCGGTGACAGCGGGGGTCCCCGGAACACCGGCAGGTCTGATGGCGCATCCCCGGCGCTGAGCCGGGCCGATCTGCCAAGCTCTGGCCATGCCCGAACACCGGATCTACATGAGCGTCCCCGAGCACGAGATCGTCAACACCGACGTGGTGGTCGCGGTGTTCAGCGACGAGGAGAAGCTCGGGGAGGTCCGCATCAGTCGCGGGACCATCGACTGGGTGCCCCGAAACCACACCCACGCCTTCAGGATCGGCTGGGAGGCGTTCGACGCCCTCATGCGCGACCACGGCAGCCGCCAGGAGATCCGCCTGCGGTAGGTGGCTGCGGGCACTCCTGGCAGCTCGCGAGGCTGAGAACGGTGACCGCCACTGCCAGGAAGGCGGTCATGGTGGCGGTGAGCGACACATGGAGGCGGGTCCCGAGCCGATGCGTCTCCGGCCGAAGCTCGCCCCGCAGTTCGGTCATCTCGGCGCGCAGCCCGGCGCAGTGCCGGTCGAGGTGCTCCCGGGTGACCATCTCCTCGATGCCCCGGGCGGGGGACTGCCCCGGCATCTCTGCGGTCGCCTCCGCTCCCACGATGGGTGGAGCGCCTGGTACAGGACGGATCGGGACTTCTCGCTCAACGCCATGGTATGTCCTCCCTGCGGGTCATTCCGTCTGGAGGGGGAGGGGGGAGTCAGGCCACCCCGACGACCGATGAGGTCAGCCGGCGAGCATTTGGGTGATGCTGACCGCCGCGCCGACGGCGGCGATCATCACCATCACCAGGGCCAGCACCGCCTGGCGCAGGGTACGTTCGAACTTCGCCTCGAGCCTGGCTTCCAGCTCCGCCGATCGGGTGCCCAGCCTTGTCTCCAGGTCCGCGAATCGGGTATCGAGCCTGGCTTCGAGCTCCGCCGATCGGGTGTCGAGCCTTGTCTCGAGCTCCGCCGTTCGGGTGTCGAGCTCCTGCAAACGAGCCTCCAGGTGCGAAAGCCGGCCGTCTATGCGCGACAGGTCGACCTGTAGCTCGGAGCGGAGGAGGGCGAGGTCGGATTTGGTGGCTACATCGGCCCAGCCGACCGGGGGGAGGTAGCCCATGAGGGTGTCGGCGGCGTCGTTGCCCAAGGCCCGGTCCAGTCGCTCGTGCAGGACGGTGCGTTCGCGGTCTCCGGAGGACATGGTGCACTTCAGCCCTCTGCCATGCAAGCTGTTCGAGGGAGCCGCGCACCTGTCGAGGTGAACCTCGGCCGGCTCCGAGGCCGACCCCACCATAGCCGGCGGCGGTGACATGCCAACCCGCTGCGAGCCGAGGCGTGGCACGACACGGCAGGCCCCTTCGGTGATCGGGGCGGCGGTGATATGCCAACCCGCCGGCGGCCGAGGTGGGACAACCCTGCCGGTCGGGCAGGCGGTCCGCGAGCGGGGGGATGCTTGACACCGGGTGGCGCCAGGACGAAGGTGAGCCTGGCTGATCAGGGGATCGGTCAAGCCGGGGCTGGCGGGGAACGCCAGACCGGACAACAGGAGGGGACCATGAGCGAAGCTCGCGTGGGGCGCAGGTGGCGCGATCCGTTGATAGCGCTGGTGGTGCTGGTGGTGCTGCTGGCGACGATCGGCTTGACGGCCCCTCCGGCGGGCGCGTTCCTTCCCGATCCCCCGGGCCGTCCCGCCGGCGGGCCGGGTTCGCTGGGGCCCTGCGGCAAGACCGAGTCGGTCGCCATCAACGAGTACGACTTCTTGAAGCAGGTGTGGGTCTTCCAGCCGACGGGGACGGCCGCCGCGCCCACCGGTGGCACTTGCGGCGACGCCGAGCGTCCCGGCGTGTTCCTGGCACACGGCTACTTCGGGATCCTCCCCGGCCTCTACCAGGACCTCATCGACCACCTGGTGAGCAACGGCCACGTAGTCGTGTTCGCCAACTACGAGATAATCCCGCTCTTCGAGCACCAGTACAACGTGGTCGACCACGGCTTCGCGCAGGGTGCGGAGATGAGCGGGCGCATCGACCTGGACAACGTCGGCTTCGCCGGGCATTCCTTCGGTGGCGGCATGACCCCCTGGCTGGTGCAGCAGGCCGACGCCAGGGGCTGGGGTAGCGAGTCGCTGTGGGCGGTGCTGATGGCCCCCTACTTCTCCTACCTCACCGGATCGGGTCCCATCGACCTGCCCGATCACGCGCGGGTGCAGGTGATCGGCTTCGACTGGGACTTCGTGGTGGACAACCGCGTCGGCATAGAGCTCTTCGAGTCCTTCGACATCCCCGACGCGCAGAAGGACCACATAACGCTGCGGGGTGAGCTGTACGCCTTCAAGGCGGTGCTGGCTCCCCACACCGTGCCCAACACGGGTATCGACGGCCTCAACGCCTTGGACTTCTACGGCCTGTACCGCAACATCGACGTGCTTTCCTCCTGCGCTCGGGAGGGCGTGGGGTGCGGCACCGACCTCACCTACATGGGCCTGTGGTCCAACGGGCATCCGCTCAAGCCGGCCACGGTCAGCGACAACCCGGCAGACCTCGGTCCGTTCTCACTCCAGGAGTGCTGGTTCCCGACAAACCCCAGACCTTGCCCGTGAGCAAGAGCGGGGTGGTGGGCATCTAGCCACACGTCCCCACCTCGGCATCTAGCCACACGTCCCCACCTCGGCATCTAGCCACACGTCCCCACCTCGGCGTCGAGCTCCACGTTCTTCTTCAGCGAAGAGAAGTCCAGATCCGCGGTGAGGTCGCAGAACTCGTCGGGCTCGAGCTCGTACTCCACGTGAAAGACCGCCTTGTCGGCATCGATGAACGGTGTCAACAGCATGCACTCGTCGAACTCGACGCACTCCTCGTTGACGGCGAAGTCGAACTCGTCGACGAGGTCAGGCACCTGGTCGAGATCGTTCTTCAGCCCTACGGCGAGGCCCCGCTCGTGCGCCGTGCCGGCGACGAAGCGGTTGAAGGCCAGTTGGTCCTCGGCGGACAGGTCGAAGCCGCTGTCGTTCTGGTAGCCGTCGACGTTGTCGGGTTCAACGGCGTCGAAGCCCTTCTCAGCGCACTGCTCGAAGCGTGCCTCGATGATCGGGCCGAGCACGTCGAGGCGGCGGATGTCGAGCCAGCGCTCGTCGGGGAAGTCGTCGAGTGGCTTGCCGATGACCTCGTCGGGGAATTCGCCCGAGTCGGGACGACCTGGCTCCCAGGTGCCGACCGACACATAGCAGACGACCCTACGACCCATGTCGTGCAGCTCGTCGACGACCGACTCGGTGTTCTCGAAGAGGTCGATGTCGTACATGTCGGCTTCGACGGACGTGTCGACGGGCAGATCCGAGAGCTGCCACTGCCAGCTGAGGCCCGGCTCGGGATGCCACACCTCGTCTGACGCGTCAGCAGACCCGGTCGCGACCTGTCCGTCGGAGAAGTCCGAGCAGCCGACCGCGAGCACGAGCAACACCGCGATGATGTGACCGAGGCGCACTGAAGCGAGGCTACCGGTGGCGAGTCGGGGGCGAGGACCGGTGGAAGACCCCAGGCGCCGATGCGGGAATCTCACATGCGTACGCCGGCTGCGGCGCCCCCCGCCGGTTTTGTGAACGCAAAAGGCCCCTATAGGGGCCACGCGCGTTCACAAAACGGGTGAAAGGCCTGGCACACCGTCAAAGGATTCTGTGGGACACAGAGCGCGAGTGGCGGTTGTGTAGAAGGATGGGACTACCCGTGACCACCAAGGAGCCACTCAAAATGCGCAACCTACTCATCATCAGCCTCGACACAGCCAAGGCCAACGACTCGGCACGAGCCGGAACGCTGGCTCAGACGATCGGGGGGATCGTCGACGACCAGAAGCCGGAATCGGTGTACTTCACCGAGATCGATGGAGTCCGGACCGGGATCATGGTTGTCGACATCGAAACGGCAATGGACATCCCGCGGATCGCCGAGCCCTGGTTCCTGGCGTTCGACGCCAAGGTCGAGTTCCATCCGACGATGGTGCCCGCTGACCTGGAGGCGGCGGGACCGTCGATAGAAGCCGCGGTCAAGGCATACGGCTGATTCCCAGGACCGAATGCCGGAGCCTCCATTGGCGGGGGCATGGATCGGCCCGCCGGTTTTGTGAACGCAAAAGGCCCCTATGGGGGCCCCGCGCGTTCACAGAACCAGCGGTGCCCTTTGGCCCCCGCCGAGCGGGCCGACGGCTGGCTCGCCGGGGGGCGAAGCGAGTTTCTGAAACGGCGGCGCGATCTGATTCGCGACGCCCTCACTGAGCCTTGTACATCTTGTTGAGGCAGTGCCCGACGAGGCGGGCGACCTCTGTGCCTGAGAGGGCGGCTTGATGGGTGCCCATACCGGCTGCACCCGCATCGGCGCCTGCCAGGTACAGGCCGCGAATCGACGTCTCTGACTTGGGCTTCTTCGAGCCGCACTGGCCGATGATCTGGGCGAGGCCGACGCACTCGCCACCTTGTCCCGGCAGCACCGCGTCGCGGGTGAGGCTCGAGATCTCCCGGGGGCCGTTGTACTCCCGGCGCTCGGTGGCATCCCAGATGTCGGGTAGCAGCTCCTTCATCTGGCGGTCCATGCAGTTCCAGAGGCCCTCGATCTCTGAGGCGTCGGGATTGGGCGAGCACACCGTGCCCGAGACCAGCACCTGCTTACCGGGAGGGGCCGCGTTCTCGTCGTAGAACGAGTGGTTGCACATGAACAGGATGACCTCTTCGGGCTCCTTGCCCTCCTTCTGCTTGCGGAACCGTTCGGTGTCGAGCCAGCTGTCGTCGGACCACACCGCGTACATCGCCGTCTCCATCACAGGTCTGCTGAGGAAGTAACGCACGCTCGTGAACGACCAACCGGGTGCCAGGCCCTTCACGTAGTCGACGTAGCTCTTGTCGAACTCCTCCTCTCCGACCAGCTTGAGCACCGTTGGCTGGATGCCGGCAGAGCTCACCACGACCGGAGCCGAGAAGCTTCCCTTGCTCGTCTCGACGCCCGTCACCGAGCCGTTCTCGACGTTGATCTTGTCGACCTTGGCTCCGGTGACGACGGTGCCCCCGTTGCGCTCGAACTCGCGGGCCATCACCTTGGTGAGCATGCCGAAGCCGCCCTTGTACTGGCCGCCACCGCCCTGGAGCATGATCTGCTTCATGATCAGGATCTGCTCCGAGGCGGCCACCAGGTCGAGCGGCTCGGCCAGCGAAGCGTTGGCATGGAAGCCCATGTAGTTGTAGAGGGGCGCGGGTACGACTCGCTCGCCTAGCCACTCCTTCATGGTCATGTTGTCCAGCGCCGCGATCTCCTCGTCGGGCATGGTGGCCATCTCGGTCATCACCGTCAGCGCCTGGACCTTCTCGTCCTCGCTTGCATCCCACAGCGAGAAGAACGGCTCGGGGTCGTCCATCGCCTGCTTCTGCGTGACGGTCTTGTACCTGTCCCAGTCGTGGCGCCGGTAGCAGAGGGTGATGATGTCGCGTGGGTCGTCGGGCTCGAGTGCCGGCTCGAACTCGTCGGAGACGCCGAGCTCGGCGAAGATCGCTTCGAACGCCGATCCGCGCATCGGGACCTGTCCGTGGGGGAACAAGTCGTAGGCCCAGCCGTCCTTGTCGATGCTCATCATCTTGCCGCCGAGCATGTTGTTCTTCTCCAGCAGCAAGGTCCGGGTGCCCCGCTTCTGGAGGAGCGTGGCGCAGGCGAGGCCGCCGGGGCCGCTGCCGATGACGATGACTTCGTATTCCTGGTTGGTCATGGTTGAGTCCCTTGAGTGGATTGTCCGGCTTCAAGAGCCGGGAACATGTTGCGGGTGAGGGCTTCGATGAACCGGGTCTGGCTGTCGACGCCCTCGTCTGAGAGAGGGTCGACGGCGTAGATGCCTTGCAGCAGCGGAGCCAGGGCGAAGTGGCCGAAGGAGAGGTGCAGGAACAGGGCCCCAACCGAGGGGAGGAGATCCTCGTCCCACTCATCGGAGGTGTCGCTGGCTTCGAGCTGGCCCATGATCAGATCCATGAGCGTGCGGATCTTGCCGGCGATGCCGCTGAGTTGGTCACCCTCGGAGATGGCCTCGAGATAGATGAGCCGGGAGAGGTGCGGACGCTTCCTGAGGTGCTCCATGACCGCCCGGATGATCTCCTGAGTCGGGGCGAGCCGGTGTCCGGAGGCGTCGAAGTCCTCGAGGAGCTTCACCAACGGGCTCACCCCGCGGTCGAGCACCGCCTCGTAGAGTGCACCCTTGCTTGGGAAGTAGTTGTAGAGCGTCGCGCTGTTGACCCCCGCCGCCTCGGCGATCTCGCGGACCCTGGTGCCTGCCAGCCCGCGCCGTCCGAACAGCACCTCGGCGCTGTCGAGGATCCGCTGCTCGACGAAGGCCGCGCGCTCGGCCTGCGCCTCCTGCCGTGTTGTCAGGTCGGTGGCCGGCTGGGACACGGTGAGGCTCCCCCGGTGAACATCTGCTGATGACAATAAACAGATGTTTAGCACCAGTGCAACCGCTTCTTGGCAGCATTTTCAGCGTATGGAGGGGGTAATGCTGTCAAGAACCGCCGGCCACTACGATGTTGCTGGCCCAGTCGGCTCGGCGGGTCAATCCTGCGCCTCGTAGGGGCCGGCGTCGGGGGCGCGGCCCACGGAACGGGGCTGTCCGGCGATGTCGATCTCGAGGCCCTCGATGACCTCACCACTGTCGCGTGCGGGGCTCTGGGACGCGGTGGTGAAATCCCCACCGGCGCCGTCGCTGAAGCCTGGGTCGCCCACGATCACGCCGCTGGCCCAGCCCAGAGCCTCCACCTCGGCCAGGTCGGACACGAGATAGGTTGAGCCGCCCACGTCGAGGAGCTTTGAGTCGGGGTCGTCGAAGATGGTGTTGCGTATCGAGACCGTCGAGCCTTCGGTCACGTAGAGCCCGCCGGTCGCGTTCTCGAAGAAGATCGAGTTCACTATCTCCAACTCGACGGGCTCACCGGCGTCATAGCCCCAGCTGCCGACGTACCCACTCTCACCGACGCCGTGGTGTGCGACGATTACGTGCAGGTATCGGTAGCGGGCCGGTCCCGCGCCGACGAGGGCCGCGTCGGCACCTGTCCCGTCGATGAGGGTGTTGATGACGTCGCCGCCCTTCCAGAGCTTCACCCCGTTGCGACCGATGTCGGAGACCCGCGTGCCGTACACCACGACGTCTTCGGCCTTGGTGTCGACTCCGTCGGCCGCGGCGCCGGCAAAGCTCGAGCTCACCACCGCGATCTGGCGTCCCTCCTCGATCGCGAAGGTGTCGGCGCCGCTGCCCTCGGATTGCTGCCGCCCGGTCACGCTCACGTTCTCGAGCCACCAGTGCTCGCAGGGGCCCGCGTTGCAGGAGATGCCCTGGTCGGTTCCTTCAACAGTCACGTCGAGCAGCAGCAGGCCGTCGAGCGCGGGTGCCGAGCCCGCTTCGCGGTTGTCCCCGAAAGCGATGATGCCCTCCCGGTAGTCCCCCGCAGGGGACCCCACCTTCACACGCTCGAGGGTCACGTCGTTGATGGTCTGCCCTTCCTCCTTGTCGAACCCCACCCCTACCTCGAACCCCCTCATCGTGAATCCCTCGATAACCACCTCGTCAGCCCGTACGGCGATGCCGATGTTCTGCTCGGCGGAAGGGGAGATGACCACCTCACCACCCCCCGCTGCACGCAGGCAGACATCGGGAGCTTCCAAAACCAGCGCTCGGAAGTCACCCTCGTTGTCGTCGCTGTAGGTGCCGGGCTCGACCTCCACGGTCGTGCCAGGTTCGGCGTCGCGCACAGCGTCGGCGACACTTTCGCCTGCCTCCACGTGAGTGACCGTCTCGTTGTCGGCACATGCCTCCGCAGCCGGACGCGGGAACTCGTCGGTCTCGAGCTCGACGAAGGTCGAGGGCAGGGCACGCGGGCTTATCCCGTTGGGGGGCGCGGGGGCGGAAGTCGTGGTCGCCGCATCGGAGCTCGAGGTGGACTCCGGCGGTGGGGTGGTCGGGCCTTCCTCGGCCCCACCGGAGCCCTTGTCTGATCCACAACCGCCCACCAGGGCGATCAGGGCGACGGCACAGCCGATGCGGCGCAGCGCTCCAGGCGGCCGGCACCGGGATGCCGCAGCGCTGGTGCCGGAAGGCTCCGTCACGCCAACCGACTCTCAGCCGGCGGGCGCCTCGGACGCGAGGCGGGCCGAGAGGGCTTCGCCCCACTCGCGGGCCCTCAGGACCTCGTGGTCGGCCAGTGGTCCCTCGGTGTCCTCGACGAAGAAGCTGGTGGGCTCGTCGAGCAGGTCGAACCCGTGGTGGCGGAGCCGGCGGGCGATGCCCCGGGCAGCAGACCCGGTCAGGGCGGGCGACCTGTCAAAGCGCGTGTCGAACGCCGCCGCGCCGGTTCGCTCGACCTTGCCGATGTCATGGAACCAGTGGCGCAGGCCCTCACCGGTGGCCGATTCGTCCAGCTCGTGGGCGGGCTGGTCGGGGTCGGCTTCTTCGGCTTTCTTCTTCTCGTCTCCGACCGCCGTCTGGCGGGTGGTGGCCCACGACATGCCGTGGGCGTGGGTCGGCCCGCCGACCACCACCATGTCGGCGGCTTGGACCAGCTCCCGTGAGGCGTCGTCGACGGCGAGCACCTCTATCTCGGTGCCCGGTGAACGGAACCCCTCGGCCACTGCATCGGCAATGGTATGGGTGTTCCCGTAGACCGATTCGTAGACGACCAGAACTCGCATCGCTTCCTCCTCACGTGTAGCCCGCAGGTTCGCAGGCGGGGTGGCCCGAGGCCAGGGTCAAACGGCCCGTCGTACTCTGACCCGATGGGGGGTACGGCACGCCTCCCGCCGACTGGTCAGTTCGTGAGGCCCAGGACGGTGAGGGGCCGAGGCGAGCAAGCCGATGAGGGTCCCAGCGTCAGGCGTGGGGGGCGGCGCAAGAACGCGCAACGGTGAGGGGCCGAGGCGAGCAAGCCGATGAGGGTCCCAGCCCAACCCAAGTCCTTGCCGGGGCAGCCTCACCCCGCGCCCAACAGCGTCGGCGATCGCCTGCCTGTGACGCCTGGTTCGGCATTCACTCGGATCAGCCGTCGTTTCCAGGCGGAACCTGCCTGCGGTGAACCTCGTGGGCGGTCACGCAGCTGATGACGCGGTCTCGCCGAATCCCCTGGTACCCCTACCTTCGTTCCCGGCTCCCCGACGCCTGCCAAGGGCTGCGCCTCGTCGCTGCGCCTTGGCAGGCGGTACCGATCTCACACCGAAGCCCGCCCCCTGTTTGAGCGCCGGCCGAAGCGTCAGGAAGCTTCGGACACCGCGAAAGCGATGTCGTATGGAACGAGCTTGAGGGGCGACCTCTTGAGGATGTACCACCGTCCGCTGAAGCTGGCGGCGGTGTCGTCGCCTTGACCGCGGGCGAAGATCAGTGGGACATCGAACGTGCCGTCGGGTCCGCTGGTGATGATATGGCCGAAGCAGAAGAACAGACAGCCGACCTGGGCGGTGATCTTCTGGCCGTTGCCCCACTGTGCGTCGACGCTCACCGACGGGCCAAACCAGCCCTTGGTGACATCCACGGTGCCAGTCACCGGCCCGTCGAGCGAGGCCGAGAGGCTGCCGCTGAGGGTCAGGGTGGCCGTGCCTGCCGGCGCATCGGGCTCCACGTACATCAAGTCGGTGAGGTAGACCATGCTCCCCATTTGGGGGCAGGGGCAGAACGCCGGAGTGGGGATCAGGGTGGAGTCGCCGGTCTCGATGTCGACGATTTCAAGCCCGGACGGACCGAACCAGTCTTCGCGCTGTATGACCAGACGTGAACCGGCGGGATCGGTTGCCCAGCGCATGGTGGCCCCCTCCTCGAGGTATACGCCCAGGCCGCCCTCAACGGGCAGTTCGGCGAGGAGATTGCCGTCGTAGTCATAGGTCGCGACCGCATGATCCGGACCGCTGTCGACGACGACGGCGTTCTGCTGCGGCAGGAGCGTCCGTACGGTCCAGGGCACACCGCCGCTCACCGGCGGGTCAGTCGCGTCGGCGAGCTTGGTGATTGTGGCCGCCGCGACGTCGATGCGGTACAGCCCGTCACCACCTACCAGCACGCCGCTGGAGTCTGGGAGCCATTCGAGGTTTCCGGGTGCCGCGTCGCCGAGCTGGGCGGGGCCAAAGGTGGCGAGCTCTGCACCCGTATTGATGTCGGTGAAGCTCAAAATGCCGTCGACGTAGGTCGCAGCGGCCGACAGGTCCGGCGACACGAACCGGAACGGGGTGGCCATCAGGGCCGGTGGGTCGTCGTAGGGCTCCTCGAACAAGACGTCGATGGTCCCGGCCTGGTCGAGGGTGGCCCAGCCGCTCATCTCGTTGGCCACGTCGACGTAGGCACCGATGGCGGTGTCCTCATCGATCAACTGGTACGGAACCACGCAGGGTGGAGAGACCCCGTTTCCCGTGCTGCCGTAGGCTCCGTACCACTGGCACGCCCCGTCCATGGGCGTCTTGGTCACCTCGCCGGTGGCAGGATCGGCCTCCCACCATTCGTTCAACAGCCCGAACAGCTGCACCAAGCTGTATGTCTGGTGGATGGCGACGATTCGCGCGCCGTCAGAGTCCCCCGGCTCGTCCGCGAGGCTCACACCGCTCGAGGAAACCGTCCCCGAGGAAACCGTCCCCGGCCCGGCTCCGGCGCTCGGTACGACCAGCGCCGCGATCGTCGCCACGACTGTCAGGCTCAACCAGACCCGCCGCCCATTTCTCCGCACAATTCGATCTAGGTTCATCATGGTCGTCTTTGTACAGGGTCAAGGCGTAGGCGCCTAGGGGGATCGGTCCCCCCTCCAGGTGGGCGACGACATGAGTTCGCGGCCGGTGCTGCCGCGGCGGTCGAGGCGCTCACGGGTGACCATCTCCTCCACCTGCCTCGGGAAGGACCCCGGGGTTCAGCCGGTTCCAGTCCCCCGGGCGAGTACTGCGGTGCTCGGAGTCTGCTCGGCATCCTGATGCAGCCAGCGAGGTCGCCAGCCGGGCGGTACCTCATGGAGCGCCTCTGGCGGGGTGAGCTGGCGAGCCGATTCCTTGAAGGCGAAGTACATCACGACGATCAGCACGAGGTAGATGCCCGGTGGGTCCTGCAGGCTGTCGAAGCCGGAATGCAGTGCCATGGCGGCCAGCGCGGTGCCAATCACCGGCCACGTGAGGTGGAAGCCGCCACGAAGGTGCCACGCCCGCCAGGCGACCGCGGCGATGAAGCCGGTCAGCATCATGTGCGTCAGCTCCACCAGCGGCCGTACTACGCCCAGGAACCACGGGCCGGCGCCGGACAGCCCTTCGCCAGGGCCTCCCGAGCTCAAACCGAGGTCGATGAATATCGGACGGCTGGTGGCCTCGAGGATTCCGAAGCCGGCGGCGGAGGCCAGCGCGATGGCCAGACCGGCGCGGGGATCGCGGTATCTGCCCGTGGCGAACAGCGCCAAGGGCACCACGAGCTTCGCTGTCTCCTCGATCGGGCCCGTTACGTAGGTCTCGGTCATGACGTAGCCGGCTAGCTGCTCGACACCGTAAGCGATCGCGAATCCAGTGATTCCGCCGACGATCGCTACGACAAAGATGGGCGACCTGTCGACGACCTCGCCCAGTCGCAGGCGGCCGGCGATGAAGATGCCGAATGAGGCGGTGGTGGCGCAGGTGAACAAGAACGCGGTAACGGTGATGACCGCGAGGTTGTGGACCCTGCCGTAGGCGATGGTGCCACCGACGCCGATCACGACTCCGGCGGCGAGGATGTGACACCACCGATGTGAGAAGAACGAGAAGGGGTGCCGCTTCCAGTGCGTCGCCGGTTCCTCGGCAGCTCCCGCCGGTTCCACTCGGCGCGTCCAGGCTTCACCGTCCCAGAACCTGTGGGCCGCGCCGCCGACTGGATCCGGATACCAGCCCTCCGGCTCGGCGATACTTGTTGCGCCGCGCTGGTGAGTCGCATCGCCACGTGACACCTCGGTGACCATGCCCAGTTTTTCGGCCCCTCCGGCGCGGCGCTTGACCCTGAGGAGCGTGACCGACCTACCGAACGGCTGGTCTCAGTCGCCAGGGCTACCCGTGCAGGGCTCGACGTCCACCCGGAAGAGCCGATCGGACTGGGTCGGCTGCCACTGGTTCGGCAGGTAGGTGAGGTGCCCGTAGCCGCCGGCGAAGTGCAGCCACTTGACCATCCCTGGTTCGACGCAGGTGACGTCGCGCCATTCCGGGTAGAGGTATGGCTCCCAGGAGGCGTAGAGGATGACCTGGCCGGGGCGCACCGCCGGTGACAGTCGCGCCGCTGGGCTGCACGAGCCGAGGTCGTTGAAGACTCGCACGCGGTGGCCATCGGCTATCCCGCGAGCTGCGGCGTCGCCGGGGTTGATGTGCACGGTCGGGGTGCCGCGGGTGGTGCCGAGTATGTGGCGGTTGGTCGTGTTCGTCGAGTGGATGCTCCAGCGCGGATGGCCGCCGGTGAGCCGGAGCGGGTGATCACCGCCCATGGGAGGTACCGGCTTGTGGCGGGGAAGCTGTTCGTCGGCTTCGAGGAACCACGGGTGGTCTATGTAGAACTGGGCCCGGCCCGTCAGCGTCCCGTACGGGGTCAGGTCTTCGACGTGGTGCCGTAGAGCGACGAAGGGTTCGCCGGGCTCGATGTTGCTGCCGCTCATCGCCGCAACCAGGCGGGGAAGGCGCGCGGGAACAACGTAACCCTGCCGGCGCACCGAGGACAGGCTGGTGCCGGCTGGCAGGTTGCCGCCGAGGGTGGAGTCACGCAGGATCTCGTCGATGGCGGCCTCATCGGATTCGATGGCGCCGTCGAGCGTGTAGCGGGACGGGATGTCGGCATAGCTGCGACGCATGCCCATCGGGTCGGCGTAGTCGACCAGACCGCGCTCGGCGGCGCGCCGGGCGATGGCCGAGGCGAGAGCACCGAAGATCTGCCAGTCCGACTTCGATTCGCCCGCCGGTTCCAGCGCCCGGTCCGAGAAGGTCCGCTCCCAGGCGTGTGAGGTGGCCAGCTGGATCTCGACGCGCTCAGCCGCGCACGAGGCGGGTAACACCACGTCGGCCTGCAGGCCGGTGGTGTTGAGGCGCCAGTCGAGTACCACGACGAGGTCCAGGGTCGGCCAGAGCTGGCGGAGCATCGTGCGTTGCCCGCCGCGGGTGTGGCGCAGGGTGTTCTGGGCCGCCTGGATCACCACCCGCGGCTTGACGTCGGGCCCCGGTCGGATGAGCCCGTCCCACCAGCCTTCGGCGATCGCCTCCTTGACGTACTCGTTGAACGGCCGGGGGCTGGCTCCGTAGTCGGGCCTCTCCCAGGTCTTGGCCAGGCCGCAGTGGTAGTAGAGGTAGAACGCCGGCGGTGTCATGGGTGTCCACCGGCTGGTGAGCTTGCCGACCTCGAGCGCGGCCTGGGCCTCTGACGCCGCCGGATCCGAAGCCCGCAACCCGTCGAGGACGGCATCGACGGTCGCCAGTGCCTGCTCGCCGCCTTCGGCCCCCGCCTGCTGCTTGAGGAAGGAGAACAGCTCGCCGTCGAGCACGCCGATGATGTAGGTGTCCAGGCCGGTTCCCGGGCGCCCCCAGTTGCCCGTGAGCGCGAGCAGCAGCAGCATGGACCGCTCCATCAGGTCGCCGTGGTAGTGCTTGCAGCTCCCCAGGCCGTTGTGGAGCTTGGTTCGACCGCTCGCCACCAGCCGGGCGAGCTGGCGGATCGTGTCGGGGTGCACACCGCAAACCTCGGCGGCCGCCTCTGGTGAGTAGTCGGTCAGGCGCTCGCGCAGCAGGGTGAAGACGGGGGTGACCTCCTCATCGGTGCCGTCAGCGAGGCTCACCCGGAAGCGGCCTTCGAGCTGAGGGTCTGCCGGCCGGCCGAGGTCGCCAGGCTCGCACGGCACCAGCGCGTCGTCGTGCCACACGTAGAAGCGGTCGTCACGGCCGCCCTCCTGCATCTCGGATTGGCGGAGGAAGCGGCCGTCGGAGGTCTTGACCAGCAACGGCAGATCGGTCTGGGAGCGGATGAAGCCCTCGTCGATGAGGCCTTCGTCGATCAGCACCCGGCACAGCGCCAGGCCGAGTGCAGCATCGGAGCCGGGTACGATCCCGATGAAGTGGTCGGTGTGGATCGCCGAAGGGCTGTAGTCGGGGCCGATCAGCACGACCGTCGCGCCCCGGTAGCGCGCTTCGGTGAGGAAGTGGAAGTAGGGGATGCGGGTGAAGGCGGGATTGCCGTTCCAGATGATGATGACGTCGGAGCGGAACGTGTCGTCGGCACCCGACCCGCCGAGGACCGTGCCCAGGGTGAGCCATTGCCCGAGGTGGACGTCGCTCACCGCGCCGTTGCCCTCGGGACAGGCCGCACCCATTGCCGCAGCGAAGCGGACCTTCGCCAAGCGGGTGAGCATGCCGGCGTTGCTGCCTTCCTCGATGACCACCGACTGGGGACCCGAGAACTCGATGGCGTCGATGATGGCATCGGCGACGGTGGTGAGCGCGTCCTCCCAGGACACCTGCTCCCAGCTGCCTTCGCCCCGCTCGCCCGCCCGCTTCAGCGGGTGCAGGATCCTGTCACCGCCGCTGATCTGGTCGTGCCAGGCGGCGCCCTTCTGGCAGCCGAGCGGGTTCATGTCGGGTATGCCGTCGATTCCCGGGAGGGTGCCGGACTGCTCTTCCCACACGACCTCGCCGTTCCTGGTGTAGATGCGGTAAGGGCAGTTGGCGATGCAGTTGGCGCTGTGCGCGCTCCAGTGCACCCGGTCCCAGTTCCAGCGGTCCCCGTAGCCCATACCGCCCCCTCTCGTAGGACTGAATGATATTCAAAAGGCTCGGCGTGCAAGCGCCCGAGGCAGAACAGTGCAGCAATGATGAGTGGTACGCCGAGGCTCGGGCGACACGGGGCGGGTCGGCGACCGCTCAGTTGGTCAGGCTGAGAACCGTGACGGCCAACGTGAGGAAGGCGACGAGGGTGGCGGTGAGTGACATGTACAGCCGGGTCCCGAGCTGATGCATCTCCGCCCGGAGTTCGCCGCGAAGCTCGGCCATCTCGGCGCGAAGGCCGGTCGCGAGCTCGGCCATCTCGCCGCGTAGCTCGCCGCGAAGCTCGGCCATCTCGCCGCGAAGCTCGGCCATCTCGCCGCGTAGCTCGCCGCGAAGCTCGGCGAGGCGGCGGTCGAGGTGCTCACGGGTGACCATCTCCTCGACATCTCGGGCGGGGAACTGGCCGAGCATCTCGGCAGTCGCCTCCTCTCCGACGATGGGGGTCAGTCCCTGGAACAGGGCGGACCGGGATCGTTCGCTCAGGGCCATGGTATGCCCTCCAACTGGCATGCAGCTACGGAGGGGGAAGGGGAAAGCGAGCATACCCACGTTCGGTGACAGTGGCCTGTGACTGACACGGAGGGCGGACTCCCGCCGTGCTTGCTTGTCGCGGGCGACGGCGCAACAGTCGTGCCATGGCGAGGCTGCTGCTGGTCCATCACACCCCGTCGCCGTCGATGCATTCGATGTTCGAGGCGGCGAGGTCCGGCGCCGCGGATCCGGCGATCACCGGCGTCGAGGTCGTGACCCGGGCGGCTTTGGCGGCGACGGTCTCGGACGTTCTCCAAGCCGATGGCTACCTGCTCGGGTCACCGGCGAACCTCGGCTACATCTCGGGAGCACTCAAGCACTTCTTCGACCAGATCTACTACCCCTGCCTGGAGGAGACAGTGGGCCGCCGCTACGGGTTGTACCTGCACGGCAACAACGACACGACAGGTGCCGAGCTGGCGGTCGACAAGATCACGACCGGGCTGCGCTGGCGACGGGCCCAGGCGCCGGTGACAGTCGTCGGGGAGCCGAGCCGGTCAGATCTCGACGCCTGCCGCGAGCTCGGCGCGGCGCTGGCGGCCGGACTCACATTGGGGTGACACCCGGGCTGCCTCTCCGGAGGCCTCCGGCTGCCTGCGCGGGGGCAAACGAGCGGCACGCGACGGCTCAGCTCCCTGCGGGATCGGCGGGGGTTCCGCTCCTCGTCGAGCGGCGTGCCCGCTTGGCCGCGTACATGGCCTCGTCGGCGCGCCGCAGCAGCGCCTGGCCGTCGATGGCGCCGAAGGCGGTGGCCGTACCCACGCTGGCGCCCGTGGCGACCTCGTATTCGCCGATGGTGACCGGAGCCTCGAACTCGCGCTCGATTCGATCTGTCACCAGGCTCACCTCGGCCCGTTCCCGTACGCCGGGAAGGAGGGCCACGAACTCGTCTCCGCCGAGGCGCGCCACCATGTCGGTGCTGCGCACGCAGTGGCGCAGGCGATCCGCGGCCGCCCGCAGCAATTCGTCGCCGGCGTCGTGGCCGAGCTCGTCGTTGACCTCTTTGAGGCCGTCGATGTCGACGAAAGCCAGGGCCACTCCGCTTTCGGACCGGCGTGCCTCCTCGACAGCCTCGGCGTACTTCTCCTCGAAGGCGAGCCGGTTGGGGAGCCCGGTGAGCGTGTCGTGCTTCGCAGCCCATTCGAGCGTCTGGCGAGCGTACTCGCGATCGGTGACATCGCGGGCACTGACCAGGTAGCCGTTGATCGCGCCGTCCGTCACGAGGTCGGTGACTGTCAGCTCGACCCAGTCAGCGGCACTGTCGGAGGGAACCAGGCGCAGCTCCGAACCCGTTGGCACTCCCGGGCGCAACGAGGCGGCCCGGACAAGGTCGTCGAACGCGTGCCGGTCATCGCCGTGGATGTAATCCGAGTAGGGGTTCTTGAGTCGCTCCTTCGGTGTCTGGCCGAAGACACGCTGCACCGCCGGATTGTCGAACGAGATGCACAGGTCGCGGTCGAGCACGCTCACCGCGTCGGCAGTGTTGGCTACGAGGGACTCGAAGCGGCGCGTGCCGCGACGATGGGTGATCAACGCCCGTCCCGCCAGGAGCGCACAGATGACGAACGCGGTGCCGATGGAGATCAGCGTGAAGAGCCTTGCCGAGGACATGCCCTCGTCGATCGCGGCGTAGAACTCCTCGGCGTTCTTCTCGCCGACGATGGACCAACCGGGGAGGGAGTCGAGGGGGGCTACGAAGGCCACGAGCTCCTCCCCGGCACGCGCGTAGTTCACCAACTCGGTCTCGGTGTCCTCGGGCACGGCGATCGGCTTGTCCCCGAAGGACTGGATGGAGCCGTCTTGGTGGCTGAAGCCGGTGCCGCTGGGGTCCACCGAGTAGATCATCTCGCCGGGAGGAGCGAGGGCGAAGGGTGTCGTCAGATCCCCGTCGGCGTACAGCACCACGAAGATGACGGAGCCGTCGTCCTGGGTGACCGGCACCGCTGCGCCGACCCTCGGCCTGTCACCGACATCGGCGACGTTCGTGAGAGTAGGCGTGCCCGCGCGCATCGCCTCCAGCGTGACCGGCGGGAACAGCGCCGCGGGCTCGGGCAGGTCTTCGGCCGCGATGGACGAGTAGACCAGTGCCAGGTTCTCGTCGAAGACCACCGCGTCTACCTTGAGGTCCTCTCCGCTCCCCGCGGTCTGCCCGCCGTTGTCAGCGGCGACGATCTCGGCCGTCGGGGTGCCTTGGTTCACCGACGCGTCATCGAGGTCGGTGATCACCGCCTGTGTACCGCGGAGGAACGCATCGACTCCGATGTCGGAACCCGCAGCGAGGGCTTCGTAGCGGAGGAGCGTGTCTTCCTCGTGCTGCTCCCTCAGCTGCTCGTTCGACCTGGCTGTGGCGGCGAGAGCGGCGACGAGCACGATGGACGCGATACCGAACAGGCAAGCGAGCATCATGAGGACTGCGAGCCGGGTCGTGCGTGGCTGCCTACTCAAGGAGGATCCTCCACCTTCTACTTCGGCAGTTGCCAGGCCCGCCTGAGCAGGGCATACGACCCATTGACGGTGTGTTGGAGACCAGAGCTGAGAGCAGGTGAGGAGCACGACTCATGTGGTCCGACCTTCCCGTGAGTGACTACACGGCTCGAGTCGTGAGGCGTGTCACGCCTACTTCCGGCGGTATGGCACCGAATGCTCCCAGTCCGCGAGCAGGGTGCGCAGGCCGGTGGTCAGCGGCAGAGGCTGGTCGAGCATCACGTGGTGCCAGGCCAGGGGCACTTCGATGACGGGTGCGATCCTGCCCAGCTGCTCGTACATGTACTCGCCGATGTCGGGTGTGACGAGGCCGTACTCGGACCGGAACAGCGCGACGCGGCAGCGGATCTGCCGGAGCTGCTCGCCGGAGGGAACCCGGAAGGTGAAGATCCGCGGGTCGAACTTCCATGTCCAGCCGTCCTCGACCTGACGCAGCGAGGTGCGGGCGACGTGGTCGATGACGTAGGGCAGCGACGTCGGCTGGTCGGGAACCGTGCGGAAGCGGGAGAGCGCATCTTCCATCGTCGGATAGGTGCGCAGCGGGCCGAAGGCGATCCCCTCGGCGGCCGCCTCCTCCTCGGGCGCGGCCACCCGAACCGGCGAGTCGAGCACGACGATGCCAGCGAGTGTCTCGGGCTGTTCGGCCGCGGCGCTGATGGCAACCCACCCGCCCATGCTGTGGGCCACCACGATCGGCGGACCGTCTATCCCGGAGTGCTCGGCCACCGCCATGACCTCCTGCGCCCAGGTCTCGGTCGGGTAGGTATCGCGACGGCCACTGTCGCCGTGCCCCGAGAGGTCGACGGCAACCACCTGGTACTCGGTGGCCAGCATCGGGGCGATGTGGTCCCACCAACGAGCGTGGGCCGCACCGCCGTGCACGAACACCAGGCCGGCCCGGCCCCGGCCGCCCCTGACCAGGTAGTGGATGTCGCACCCCTCGACCGTGACGAGGTCCTCCTCGTACGGCGCGGCCACAGCCTCTTTGAACCAGTCGGGTGTGTTCATCAAGGTCAATCGTGGCACGCGGCCGACACCCGTCCGGTCCTGTGCCGAGGGACTGGGCCACCAGCCCCATGGCTTCTTGGCAGCAATACCCCCTCCATGCGCTGAAAACGCTGCCAAGAAGGGGGTGGGGTGGTCAGCGCGGGGGCTTGGTGAAGAGCCGCCGCTCGGCCCGGGAGGTTGCTACGGTCAGGCGCTGTGGGGGAACTCACCGAAACGCCCGGCCGGGCCGACGACGCTGAGGTGCCCCGGCCGGTCGAGTCGGTCCGACTGGAGTCGGTGACCAAGCGATTCGACACCGTGATCGCGGTCGACTCGGTCGGCCTCTCGATCGGTGAAGGCGAGTTCTTCTCCCTGCTCGGACCGTCGGGCTGCGGCAAGACGACCACGCTGCGGATGATCGCCGGCCTCGAGTTCCCCACCGAGGGAAGCATCCGCATCCACGGTGAGGAGATGGGGCTGCGGCCACCCAACAAGCGCCCGGTGAACACGGTGTTCCAGAACTACGCGCTCTTCCCCCACATGTCGGTGGCTCAGAACGTGTCCTTCGGCCTCGAGATGCGAAAGGTGGCCAAGGCCGAGCGGACGCAGCGGGTGGCCCAGGCCATAGCTCTGGTGCAGCTCACAGGGATGGAGAACCGCAAGCCGGCGGCGCTGTCGGGCGGTCAGCAGCAGCGGGTAGCTCTCGCCCGCGCCCTCGTCAACCGCCCTCGGGTCCTCCTGCTCGATGAGCCTCTCGGTGCCCTCGACCTGAAGCTGCGCCAAGAGATGCAATCCGAGCTCAAAGCGCTGCAACAGCAGGTTGGCCTCACGTTCGTGTACGTGACCCACGATCAAGAGGAGGCGCTCACCATGTCGGACAGAATCGGCGTGATGAACCAGGGTCACCTCCTTCAAGTCGGCCCACCCGAGGAGATCTACGAGCAGCCGTTGACCCGCTTCGTCGCCGACTTCATCGGCCGGACCAACCTTCTCGATGCCACCGTTGAGAGCGCCGAGATCGTCTGTCTGGCCAACGGCGATCGCCTGCCGGCCGCCAGCGGCCTGCCCGCCGGGGCCAAGGTGAGCGTCAGCCTCCGCCCGGAGCGCTTGGCCGTTCGGCCTCGCGACTCGGTCTCACCCGACATGTTGGCACTCGAGGGAGAGGTGGACCGGGTCACCTACATGGGCAACGCCGTCGTGTACGGGGTGAAGGTCGGGTGGATGACGATCGAGGTCCGGCAAGAGAACGAGCCGGGCACGGTGCGCCACGAGGTCGGTGACGAGGTGTCGGTCACCTGGGTCCCCGAGGCCATGTCGCTGGTAGTCGCCTGATGACCACCGATTTCGGGGTGGTGCCCGATCTCACACCCGAACAGGAACACGAGTCGGGGGCGCCGGCACTCGAAGCGGCATCGGAGCGGCGCGCGGCGAGGCGCGGCTTCCTGGTCGCGCTGCCGTCGTTCGCCTACCTCGTCATCTTCTTCGCCATTCCGCTTGTCATAGTGCTCGTCTACTCGTTCGCGACACGTAACCCCCGGGGCATAACCGAGCTTCGTGACTGGAACGTGGAGGCCTACCGCGCGCTGGCCGAACCGTTGCTTCGCAGCGTGCTCGTCCGAACGCTGGTCCTCGCTCTCCTCACGACCGTGATCTGCCTCGCTCTTTCTTACCCGTTCGCCTACTACATGGCGACACGTGACAGCGAGGTCGTGCGCACTCTTCTGCTCATTGGAGTGATGATCCCCTTCTGGTCGAACTTCCTCGTGCGGACCTATGTGATCCGCGTGCTGCTGTCGAGTAGCGGCCCGTTGTCCGAAGCCAGCCAAAGCATCGGCCTCGGGGAGGTGGACATCGCGTTCAGCAACGCCGCGGTTCTCATCGGCCTCGTGTACGGGTTCCTCCCGTTCATGATCTTGCCCCTGTACGCAGCGTTGGAGCGGATCGACTGGAATCTCGTCGAGGCCGCGCGTGACCTGTACGCGTCGGGCTGGAAGGCCTTCCGCCGGGTGGTCTGGCCCTTGTCGCGTCCCGGGGTGGTGGCCGGCTGCATCCTCGTGTTCGTCCCGAGCTTCGGCGCGTATGTGACCTCCGACATCCTCGGTGGAGCGAAGAACCCCCTGTTCGGCAACTACATCGTCAACCAGTTCCTCCAGGCCCGGGACTGGCCCGCGGGCGCAGCCGTGTCCGTCGTGATCCTCGCGGTGATGCTCATCGGCACCCTCGTCTACTTCCGGACGGGGGGACGGACGCTGTGAGCGTCCAGTCGACTGCCCGGCCACGCGGCGGCGCCCGCTGGCTGCTCGCCGGTCACGCCTGGCTCGTCTACGCCTTCTTCTACATCCCCATCATCGTGTTGTTCGTCTACTCGTTCTCGGGCAGCCGTCTCGTCGGGCAGTGGGAGGCGCCGACACTGGAGTGGTATAGAGAGGTCTTCGAGAACGACAACATCCAACGCAGTGTCTGGGTGTCGGTGCGGGTGGCCTTCTTCTCGACCATCATCTCCACGGTGCTCGGCACCATGTCCGCCTTGGCCCTCGAGCGGTTCCGGTGGAGGGGACGGCGGGTGTTCGACGCGCTCCTCTACATGCCCCTCATAATCCCGGATGTGACGATGGCCGTGATGATGCTGGTCTTCTTCGTCCAAGCCTTCGACATCATCGACAGCATCTTCGGTACCCAGTTCCTGCTCGGGTTCAACACCATCTTGTTGAGTCACATCGCCTTCAACATCTCGTTCGTCGCCATCGTGGTGAGGGCTCGACTGGCGAGCTCTGACCCGACGCTGGAGGAGGCTGCGGCGGACCTCTATGCCTCGCGTTGGCAGTGCTTCCGTCGCGTCACGCTGCCCCAGATCATGCCCGGCGTACTCGCGGGAGCCCTGCTCGCGCTGACCGTGTCGCTCGACGATGTGGTCATAACCAGCTTCGTGACCGGGCCGGGGTCGACGACCCTACCCGTCTACGTCTTCGGGCTCATCAAGCGCGGTCTGAGCCCGGCCATCAACGCGGTGTCGGTTCTCATGCTTGTAGTGTCGATGGCATTGATCTTCGGCTCGCTGCTCCTGCAACGGGTCATCAGCCGAGAGTCCTCTCTCGATTAGATCAGGGGGATAGCGATGCGATTGCGGACGTTGTGGCTCATCCCGGTCGCTCTGGTCCTGGTGGTCACCGGCTGCAGCACCGAGGACGACGGTGACGGCGGCGAGGGAGCGGCGGCTGCGGCTTGCGAGCCCGGCGGGACCGACGGTGACCTCGTGCTCTACAACTGGTCCGAGTACATCGATCCGGAGCTGATCACCCAGTTCGAGCAGCAGTACGGGGTGTCGGTGACCGAGGACTTCTTCCCGTCCAACGAGGACATGCTCGCCAAGGTCTCCAGCGGCGCCTCGGGCTTCGACGTGGTCGTGCCGTCGGACTACATGGTCGCGATAATGATCGAAGAGGGTCTGCTCGCCGAGTTGCAGGCCGACGCCATCCCGAACCTCGCCAACCTCGATCCCGAGTTCACCGACCTCCCGTTCGATCCCGAGGGCAGGTACTCGGTCCCGTACCAGTGGGGCACTTCGGGCATCGCGGTCGACACGAACGTCGTGGGGGAGGATTTCGAGCAGTCATGGGGGATCATCTTCGACCCGGAGCAGGCGGACGCCTACTCGGGGAAGATCTCCATGCTCAATGACCCTCGGGAGTCCTTGGGTGCCGCCCTCAAGTACCTCGGCTACTCGCTCAACACGTCCGATCCCGACGAACTGGCCGAGGCTCAAGAGCTTCTGACCGAGACGACTGCGCGACTCGCGACCTACGACTCGGACCAGTTCGAGGATCTGCTGGTCGGCGGTGAGACCGCCGTCGCCCACGGCTGGTCGGGTGACTTCTTCAGGGCCTTCGACGAAGCCAGCACCGATGACTTCGACGCCTACGAGCAGTACAGCTACTTCGTGCCCGAGGAGGGCGGGGTGCGCTGGGTCGACAACATGGCGATCCTCGCCGACGCCCCCCACCCGTGCACGGCTCACACCTTCGTCGACTTCATGCTCGACGCCGAGAACGGTGCCGCGCTGACGAACTTCAACTTCTATGCCAGCCCGAACGCTGCCGCCGAGGAGTTCATCGACCCGGAGATCCTCGAGGATCCGGCGATCTACCCGCCCGAGGAGGTGGTGGCCAACCTCGAGTTCATCGAGGACACCGGCGACTTCGAGACCCAGTACTCAGACGCCTTCACCCAAGCCAAGGGCTGACTGGTTTTGTGAACCGAAAAGGCCCCTATAGGGGCCACGCGCGTTCACAAATCCTGTTTCATTGAGCAGGGAAGCCGAGGTCGGGAGCGCCGGTTCGGGGGTCTGACCAGCGGGCGGTGACGACCTTGCCGCGGGTGTAGAACCGCACTCCGTCGGGGCCGTACACGTGTGTGTCGCCGAACAGCGAGTCGCCCCAGCCTCCGAACGAGTGGTACGACACGGGAACCGGGATCGGCACGTTCAGGCCCACCATCCCGGCTTCGACCTCGAGCTGGAACCTTCTCGCCGCGGCACCGGAACTGGTGAACAACGCCACGCCGTTGCCCCACGGGTTGTCGGCGACGAGGCCGACTGCCTCGTCATAGGAACCAGCGCGCACGACGCACAGCACCGGGCCGAAGATCTCCTGCCGGTAGACCTCCATCTCCGGGGTGACCCGGTCGAACAGGCACGGGCCCAACCAGTGTCCCCCGGGACGGTCCGGGACCGTCAGGCCCCTACCGTCGACGACCAGCGCTGCACCCTCGGCGACTCCGGTATCGACCATCGTCCTCACCCGGTCGCGGTGCTCGGCAGTCACCAGCGGCCCCATGTCGACGCCGGCGTCGGTGCCGTCGCCCACGATCAGGTCGCGGGTCCGCTCGGCGATCCGCTCGACGAGGGCGTCGCCCACCGGGTCGACGGCCACCACCACCGAGACGGCCATGCACCTCTCACCGGCGGAGCCGTAGCCGGCGCTCACCGCGGCGTCGGCCGCCCTGTCGAGATCGGCGTCGGGGAGGACGATCATGTGGTTCTTGGCTCCGCCGAGGGCCTGCACCCGTTTCCCGCTCGCGGCTGCGCTCCGGTAGACGTGGCGAGCGATCGGGGTCGACCCGACGAAGCTGACCGCCGCCACCCCGGGGTGGGCGAGCAGGGCGTCGACAGCCACCCGGTCACCCTGAATCACGTTGAAGACCCCGTCGGGGAGGCCCGCTCCGCTGAACCAATCGGCCAGCATCAGCGCGGCCGACGGATCGCGTTCGGATGGCTTGAGCACGAAGCAGTTGCCGCAGGCAATGGCTATGGGGAACATCCACATCGGGACCATGGCCGGGAAGTTGAACGGCGTGATCCCCGCCGCCACACCGAGAGGCTGGCGGATCGAACAGACATCGGTGCCGGTGGAGACCCGCTCGGAGTACTCGCCTTTGAGCAACTGGGGGATGCCGCAGGCGAACTCGACGACCTCGAGGCCACGGGTTATCTCGCCTTCGGCGTCGGTGACCGTCTTGCCGTGCTCGGCCGTTATGCAGCGGGCGAGATCGGGCACACCCCGCTTCAACAGCTCGCGGAAGGCAAACATGATCCGGGTGCGGGTCGACAGGCTCGAGTGGCGCCAGGTGCCGAAGGCGTCGCTGGCGGCGGTCACGACCGCGTCGACGTCTGTGGCGTCGGCGAGACGTACCTGTGCCGTCTGCTCACCCGTCGCCGGGTTGTACACAGGGCTGAACCGGTCGGACTGGCCGTCCCACGCCTTGCTCCCCATCCGGTGAGCGATCGTCATCAAGCCCTCAGTCATCGGTCTTCTCGACGTCGATGATGGCGGTGCGCAGGTCGGTCATGTCGAGCAGCGTGTACTTGCCACCGATCCGTCCCCAGCCGGTGCGGGTCCGGGAAGCGCCACCAAAGGGTGGATGCGGCTCCCAGAAGTCCGTCGAGTCGTTCACCACGATGCTGCCCGCGCGGAGCCGGTTGACGTACCGGAAGGCGCGCTTGAGGCTCGACGTGAACACCGCGGACTGCAGACCGAGATCGGAGTCGTTCGCCAGGTCGATCGCCTCTTCGTCGTCGGTGAACGTCGTGATCGGCAGCACCGGCCCGAACGACTCCTCCCGGAACAGCAGCATCTCGGGCGTGACACCGTCGACGACCGTGAGTGGCCAGTACAGAGGAGTCGGGAAACCGCCGGCGCGTGCACCACCCACCAGGATCTCGCCGCCGCGCTCCACCGCGTCGGCCAGGTGGCGTTCCATCTTCAGCGCCACGGCCTCGTTGTTCAGCGGTCCGATGCTCGTCGCGGCCTCCAGGGGATCGCCCAACACTGCTCTCTGGGCCTCTTCGAGCAACAGCGGCACCAGCTCACCGTGTACGGACTCCTGGACGAGCAGCCGCTCGGTGGCGACACAGCACTGGCCCGACGCGAAGGATGCGCCGTACACGGCTGCGGCTGCTGCGGCCTCGAGGTCGGCGTCGTCGCACACGATCTGGGGCCCGTTGCCCGACGCCTCGATGAGCGTGCGCTTCAGGCCGGCGGCGCGCACGATGGCTTCGGCTGTCTGGTGTGACCCGACGAAGCCGACCGCGTCGACCGCTTCGTGCTCGACGAGGGCTCGACCCACCTCACCCCCGCCGTTGAGCACCGTCGCGGCCCCTTCGGGGAAGCCCGCCTCCTGGGCCGCGGCGACAAGCGCCATCCCGGAGAGAGGCGTCAGCTCGGACGGCTTCAGGATCGCCGCGTTGCCTCCGGCCAGAGCGGGGGCCACCAGTTCAGCGGGGATGTTCATGGGGAAGTTCCACGGCGTGATGAGGGCATACACGCCGTTCGGCTTGCGAAAGGTGAGCACCACCTTGTTCGGATCGGCGCCGGGGAGAGCGGGTGTCTCCAGCCGCTTTGCCTCCTCGGCAGCCCACCGGAAGATGTCGGCCGATTCGGCCACCTCGTCGGTGGCCTCGCCGATCGGCTTGCCGGACTCCATCGTGAGCTGCCGGGCCAACTCCTCGGCTTGCTCCTCGATCAGATCCGCCACCACGTGGAGCCGCTCGGCGCGCTCGAACGGCGCCATCTCCTCCATCGCCTCGGCACCGTGGCGCGCCGCGCCGATCGCAGCCCTGACATCGTCGGCGTCGGCGGCCGACACGACGCCCACCTTCTCACCCGTCGCCGGGCTGGTCACTTCCAGCTCATGCATCACAGCTCCCAACGATCCGATCGGTCTTGCGGGGAGTCTGTCACCCATCCGGCCCGCAGCTACGATCCCGGGCGTGAATTCTGCGCCGCTTGCCGCCTCCTACAGGGAGGTGGCGCTCTGGCAGGCACAGGTCAGCCTGCCTTCCCTAGATGTGCCCACCCTGCCGGCCGAGGCCGACGCGGTGGTCGTCGGCGGTGGCTACTGCGGTCTGGCAGCCGCTTGGACGCTCGCCCAGCGGGGACGCCAGGTCGTGCTGGTGGAGGCGAAGGCGCTCGGCTTCGGAGCCAGCACCCGCAACGGCGGGATGGTGATCCCCGAGCTCAAGGCGGGGCCGGCGAAGCTGGAGCAGCAGTACGGCTCTCTTGGTCGCCGGATGTTCCAAGCGGTCGGGGAGGCGTTCGATTTCGTGGAGTCGCTGATCTCGGAGCACTCGATTGCCTGCGACTACCAGCGCACGGGTCAGCTCTACCTGGCTCATCATCCCCGTGCCGTTGCCGCCCTACGTGCCTACGCCGAGGAGTACGCCGCGGCGGGGGAGGCTGTCGAGCTCATCGACGGGAGCGACCTCGGGAACGAGATCGGCTCGACCGTGTTCTCGGCTGCCGCTGTGTTCGAGCGCACCGGGGCGGTTCACCCGGCGCGCCTGCACCAGGGCCTGGTCTCGCTCGCGAGCCGCGCCGGGGTCCATCTCCACGACTTCACCGAGGTGACGCGCCTCGAGCGACCGAAGAGCGGCGGCTTCCGGGTCGTCACCCGCAGGGGCGCGATCGCAGCGCGTGACGTGATCGTCGCCGCCAACGCCTACATCGACGGGCTCATCCCCCGGCTCGCCCGCCGGGTGCTGCCGATCGGCAGCTACGTCATCGCCACCCGCCCTCTCGATCCTGGCCTGGCGGATGCCGTGAGCCCCCGCCGGCGGATGTTCGTGGACACCAAGAACTTCCTCTTCTACTGGCGGTTATCGCCTGACGACCGGATGGTGTTCGGAGGTCGGAAGTCGCTGGGTTCGACCACCGTCGCCGAAGCCCGTGACTACCTGTACCGGTCGATGGTCCGGATCCACCCCCAGCTGTCGGGCCTGGAGATCGAGTACGCCTGGGGGGGAGACGTCGCCATGACGCTGGATCGCCTGCCCCATGTCGGCTACCTGGACAAGGTGCTCTACGCGACCGGCTGCAACGGATCGGGCGTGGCGCTCAACACCTGGATGGGGGCCCGGGTTGGGGGGATGGTCTGTGGCGACGATCCACCCCCTTTCGCAGAGCTGCGGCATCGTGCCATCCCGGCCAGCGGGCTTCGTCGCTGTTACCTGCCCTTCGTCAGCGCCTGGTTCCGCTTCGAAGATCGCTTCGGGCTCGGCTGAGATCCCGAGGCGGCAAGATCAGCCGGTCGCGATCTCGCGGCAGAACGCCGAATAGACGTCGACGTATCGGTCGATGTCGTCTTCGGTGTGCTGGACCGAGAGCGTCCATTGCTCCTCGTCACCGGGCGTCATGAAGATGCCACGGTTGAGCAGCCACGGAAACGACGCCTCGAAGAGCTCGGGCCGGGTCTCGAGGAAGTCGCGGTAGTTCGTGAGGGGCTCGGGCCGGTAGGAGACGCAGCCCTTGGCACCCAGGTCGATCACATGGGCCGGAATGCCGTTGGCGTCGATCGCCGCGCGGCAACCGTCGGCCAGGCGCTTGCCAATGGCCGCCAGGTGGTCGTAGGCGTCGGGGGTGAGGACCTCGGTGAGGCAGGCCAGGCCGGCTGCGGCCACCAGCGGGTTGCCGTTGAAGGTGCCCTGCTGTGCTGCCCCGTGCTCGATTACGTCCATGATGTCGGCCCTGCCGCCGAAGGCGCCTCCAGGCGTCCCGCCGAACACCGCCTTGGCGAAGCAAGCCAGGTCGGGGTCGACCCCGTACCGCTCGATGACACCGCCGGCGGCTACCGTCGCCCCGGATTTGACCTCGTCGAAGATGAGCACCACACCGTGCTTGGTGCACAGCTCACGTAGTCCCTGGAGATAGCCGTCAGCGGGCAGCACGATGCCGACGTTCATCATGATCGGCTCGAGGATGAGACAGGCGATGCGGTTGCCCTTGTCCTCGAGCATTCGCTGCGCCGCAGCCAGGTCGTTGAACGGCACGACGTGGGTGTGGTTGGCCACGTCGGCGGGGATCCCCTTCGACATCGGGGTCGTGGCGGGGTGGTCGCGGCCACCCAGGGCGTCGGCGTTGGGCACGACGGAGAACATCACGGTGTCGTGGTGCCCGTGGTAGGAGCCCTCGATCTTCAAGACGTCGTCGCGACCGGTGGCGGCGCGGGCGATGCGGATGGCGTCCATGGTCGCCTCGGTGCCCGAGTTGGCGAACCGCACGCTCTCGAGGCGGAACCGGCGACAGATCTCCTCGGCGAGGTGCACCGCCGTCGGCGTGGTCACCGCGAAGTGGGTGCCTGTGCGGGCCGCCTTCTCGATCGCCTCGGCCACCTTGGGGTGAGCGTGGCCGACGAGCATGCAGCCGAAGCCGCCGTGGAAGTCGATGTACTCGTTGTCATCCACGTCCCAGACACGGGATCCGTGCGCGTGGTCCAGATAGACCGGGTAGGGATCGTTGGCCTGGAAGGTCGAGGCCACCCCGTAGGGCATGACCTCGGTTGCCTCGTCGTAGAGCCGCCTGGAACCGGGCGTGCGGTGGAGGAGCTCGGCCATCTCCTGCTCGCCGAGCTGCGAGGCGCGGGACAGGATCTCGTCGGTGCGCGCGTTGGTGTCGGTCATCATCTTCCTCTCAGGGCTGCACGATCAGGTGTTCAGTCCGATCGGCCTCTCGGGTCGTTGGCTTAGAGCTTCACCATCACGTGCTTCAGCTCGGTGTAGTGCTCGATCGAGTAGATGGACTGGTCCTTGCCGTATCCGGATTGCTTGAACCCTCCGTGAGGCATCTCGGACACGATCGGGATGTGGTCGTTCACCCACACCGTCCCGAACCGCAGCGCCCTGCCCATGCGCATGGCCCTGCCCACGTCCCCGGTCCACACACTGGCTGCGAGGCCGTAGTCGACGTCGTTGGCCCAGCGCAGCGCCTGCTCCTCGTCGGTGAACTGCTGGACGCTGATGACCGGCCCGAAGACCTCGCGCTGCACCAGCTCGCTGCGCTGATCCGGGTTGGCCACCACGGTGGGCGAGTAGAAGAAGCCGGGGCGATCGAGGGCGGATCCGCCGACGGTCACCTCGGCGCCCGCTTCTCGGGCCCGGTCGACCATGCCCGAGACCCTGTCGCGCTGGTCTGCTGAGACGACCGGCCCGACGGCGGTTTCCTCGGAGAGAGGGTCGCCGACGGCTATCTCCCCGACGGCGTCGGACAGGTCGCCGACCACGGAGTCGAAGACGGCGCCGGCGGCCAGCACCCGGCAGGGGGCGGTGCAGTCCTGACCCGAGTTGTAGTAACCGGCCTCGGCGAGGGTGCCCACCAGCGTCGCGAGGTCGGCATCGTCGAAGACGATCACGGGAGCCTTGCCACCGAGTTCCAGATGCACGCGCTTGAGGCTCGCGGCGGCGTTCTCGGCGATGAGCCTACCGGTGGCCACGTCACCGGTGAGGGAGACCATCGCCACCCCGGGGTGTCGTACCAGTGCGTCGCCGGCGGTCTCGCCCTGGCCGCAGATCACGTTGAACACCCCGGGCGGGAAGATGTCGGCGGCGATCTCGGCGAGCCTGAGTGCAGTCAGGGGCGTCAGCTCGGAGGGCTTGAGGATGAAGGTGTTGCCGGCCGCGAGGGCGGGGCCGAGCTTCCAGACCGCCATGTTCAGCGGGTAGTTCCACGGGGCGATCCCGACGACGACCCCGAGGGGGTCACGGCGCAGCATCGACGTGTGGTCCTCCAGGTATTCTCCCGCAGCGCTGCCGGGCATGGTGCGGGCGGCACCGGCGAAGAAGCGGATGTTGTCGACCAGCAGGTCGAACTCGAACTCGATCATCCCAACCGGCTTGCCGACGTTTTGGACCTCGAGCCGCTGCAGTTCCCCGATGTCACCCTCGATCGCGTCAGCGAGCTTCAACAAGGCCTCGCTGCGGGCTCTCGGCGTGGTGAATCCCCAGTCGGCGAACGCCTCGGCGGCGGAGCTGACCGCTTCGTCCACGTCGTCGCCGTTGCTCGATGGCACCTCGGCGATGACCTCCCCGGTGGCCGGGTTGACCACCGGGTCCGTCGCACCGCTCTTGGCAGGGCGGAAGGTCCCGCCGATGAAGTTCTCGTGGCTCACGGGTCCTCCCCCGGGCTCCTGCCGGCTGTGGGCCGGCGAGACTCGAACAATGCATGTTGCGTCACGCGAAGCCGTCGCGCAAGCGGATCAGTCGCCGAATGGGGATGAGACGATCGATTCCGTCGCAGGATCCGGATGTTGATCCGTAGGGCCGAACAGGAGCGCCGGCCGGTCGCGGCGAGCCCGGGAATCGCCTGAGCCGGGCGCATCTAGCATGATTCGGGGATGAGGATCGGTATCAACGGCTCGAGCCTCGTCGCTCTCGGGAGCCCGGTCCAAGACGTTGCCGAGCACGCCGCGCAGGTGGAGGCGGACGGGTTCACGACCTACTGGGTCGCCCAGCTTGCGGTGCCCGACGCCTTGACTGCTCTGGCGGTCGTGGGCCTGCGCACATCGACCATCGAACTGGGGACGGCTGTCATCGCCACCTGGCCCCGGCATCCGCTGATGCTGGCCGCGCAGGCGTTGACCACCCAGCAGATCGTCGCCAACCGATTGCTGCTCGGCATCGGCCTGGCCCACAAGCCCTCGATCGAGACGACGCTCAAGGTGCCCTTCGAACGACCCGCCAGGAACATGGACGAGTACCTCTCGGTCCTGCTGCCCGCGCTGCGCGACAGGCGGGTCGGTTTCACAGGCGAGATCTGGTCGGGTGAGGTGGAGGCGATGGGCGGGCCTCCGGGCGTCGAGGCACCTTCGGTGATGCTGGCAGCCATGGGCCCGCGCATGCTGGCCCTGGCGGGGTCCCGGACCGACGGGACCATCCTCTGGCTGGCGGGGCCCACGACGATCGCGGACTACATCCGTCCTGCTCTGCATGCCGCGGCGGATGGGGCGGGGCGACGCGAGCCGCGCATCGTCGCCAGCGTGCCGGTGTGCGTGACGAGCGAACCCGGTCGCGTGAGGGAGGCGATCACGCAGGTCCTGGGCCGTTACAGGGAGCTGCCTTCGTACCGCCAGATCATGGATCGTGAGGGTGCTGAGGGGCCGGCCGACGTGTCCCTGGTGGGAGATGAGGACGAGGTTCGGGCCGGCCTCGACCGCTTTGCCGTGGCCGGCACCACCGACTTCTCCGCCCTCGAGTTCGTGACCAACGACGATGAGGTCGACCGGACCCGGAGACTGCTGAAGGACGTGGCAGCCGGAAGCCGATGACCTTCCTGGACGGCCTGACGGCCGGCGGGATCCTGTGGTCGCTGCTGTTGAACTCGATGCGCGGCAGTTGATGGACCGACCCGCTGGCGGGTGGTGGGAGTGATGGCCCTGGCCGAGGCCCGCGAGCACCGTCGACTGGCCAAGCCCTGCGTACGTGGCGCGATCGCTTCAGCGGCTCTCGCAACCCCACCCGTCACCACCGGCGTCCAGCTTGTGCGGGTCGTCGCCGATGACTTGGACCGGGAAGCCGATGTCGGCGCAGTCGAGGTCCGGCGGGTAGGGCGGAACGCACGGTGCGTAGTTCGGATCGCACCCGGGCCCGGCGGTTCCTCCGGCGACGGTCGTGGAGGCAGACTCCGCCCACATCCCGACGCCGGAGGTGATGGCGGTCGCCTCTGCGGTGGCGAACTCGTCGGCGTGGGAGGTGTTGGGCTCGTAGGGGAAGGCGGTCGCCCACCCTGCTTCGACGATGTCGAGGTTCACGAACAGCCGGTCCTCGGCGCGGTAGACGTAGGCGAGCGTGCGGCCGTAGTCGTCATGGCGTTCGACGTCGTACACCAGGTCGACCGGAGTGCCCTCGGGTATGACGGTTCGCACGTAGGCCGTCGCCTCGGTGCCGAGCGGCGCATCACGCTCGGGTGTGTCGATGCCGATGAGTCGAATCCGTTCGCCTGTCGTCAGGTCGAAGGTGTCGCCGTCGATGATCTCGCCCACCGTGCCGCCTTCGCCGTCGGTGCCGCCAGGGTCAGGCTCGTGTGAGGTGAGCGAGGTCGAGGTGCCGTCGCCGTCCACGGTTTCAGTGGCACCGCACGCCGAGGCGAGCAGCGTACAGCCGGCGAGCACCAGCACCGAGCTGCGGTATCTCAGGCTTGGGTCGAATGCCATCGGGCCTCCAGCCGCAGCCATCCTATGAGCACTCGCTGGGTGGTAGCAGTTGCATGTACCCGCACGCTGTGACCAGGACCTCAGGCGGAAGGTGCCAATGGTCCCTACGTTCGGGCGGTACAGGGGTCTACCGTGCCGAGTTGAGCTTCCGTGTTCGCTGAGGAGGTCGGCCATGGTCGCCGCTATCGAGCTGGGGTCGTTCGAATACGACGGGTCGCGTCTCGCCTACGAGTTGCACGGCGACGGCGACCGCGTCTTCGTGTACCTGCACGGTCTGTTGGTGGACAGCGAGATGAACCGCGAGCTGGCCCGCTCCCTCGCTGCCCGCGGCAACCGGGTGGCGCTGCTTGACCTGCTCGGTCACGGTCGTAGCGACAAGCCCCTCCACGCATCGGCCTACCGCATGGACGCTTTCGCTGACGAGGTCGTCGCGTTCATCGACTACCTGGGTGCCGATCAGGTCGTGCTGGGAGGCATCTCCCTGGGCGCCAACGTGAGCTTGGAGGTCGCAGCTACGGCTCCGGAGCGGCTCCGTGGCCTGGTTCTGGAGATGCCGGTGCTGGAGTGGGCCGTGCCTGCCGCAGCCATGGTCTTCACACCGTTGCTGCTGATCATGCACTACGCCAGCCGTCCCGCCGCGTTGCTGGCGCGGCTCATCGACCTCCTGCCGCGCACCGGCAACGGGGCGGTCGACAGCTCACTGCGAGCGCTCGCCACTCCTCCCGAGGTCGTCAAGGCGGTGCTGCACGGTGTCCTCACCGGACCGGTTGCGCCCACGGTCGAGGACAGGCGCGGCATCGACGTTCCTGCGTTGGTCATCGCCCACACCCGCGACCTGATCCACCCCTTCAGCGACGCCGAGAACCTGGTCGAGCAACTGCCGCAGGGCACGCTCCTCGAGGCCCACTCGATGCTGGAATTGCGCCTGGCACCAGACCGCCTCACCGGCGAGATCGCCGGGTTCGTCGATGGGCTCTGGGCGAAACCAACCGCCAGGGCCTCCATCGCCTGAGGCTGCGGAGCCTGCGGCGCAGCAGCGGGTACCCCAGAACCGCATGGCGCAGCCCGCGCCACCTGCGGTGGCGCCATGTGAGGGAGCCTGCGGCGCAGCAGCGGGTACCCCAGAACCGCATGGCGCAGCCCGCGCCACCTGCGGTGGCGCCATGTGACAGCTTGCAGCAAGGAGCGTTTGCTGACAGTCTCTGCCGCGCATGGCCGTCAGGTCGCCGAACCGTTCCGTGCCGAGCAGCGTTACCGCGTCTGTTGGGACCGTGGGATGAGACCCGCCGAGCGGGGGCGCCGGTCCGAGTCCCAGGCCCAGGCCATCGACGAGACCGACAAGGCGATCATCACCGAGCTCCAGGTGGACGGAAGGCTGCCGTACGCACAGCTCGGACCCAGGGTCGGTCTCTCCCAGGCCGCGACCCGTCAGCGGGTGCAGCGCCTCATCGAGCGCGGCGTCATGCAGGTGGTGGCTGTCACCGATCCCCTCATGCTCGGATTCGAGGTCGAGGCCATGATCGGGGTGAGCGTCGACGGTGACCTGCGTTCGGTGGCCTCGTCCCTGGCAGAGCAGCCCGAGATCGAGTATGTGGTGATCGCCGCCGGCCGGTTCGATCTGCTGGTCGAGGTCGTGTGCGAGGACAACAAGAGGCTCCTGGCGATCGTCAACGACGTGGTGCGGGCTACGCCAGGTGTCACAGGAACTGAGGTGTTCACCTACCTGCACCTCGAGAAGCAGACCTACACCTGGGGAACCCGCTGAGGCCGGGGCGTCCACTTTGCGCGGCTGGACCGACCTATGGTGAGGCCATGTTCGCGAGGGGGTGGCTGTTGCTCACGGTCGCGTTGTTTGCGGTGGCCTGCGGTGAGGAGGCCACAACGACCTCCACAACCGGTTCTACAGCCAGTGCCGACCCCACCGCCACAATCACCGACGTAGGGCCTGTTGACACGGCCTCGGTCATCGACGCCGGCATGCTCACCCCCGAGGACATCCCCGAGGGAGGGCAGTTCGGGCCAACCGAACAGGTAGAGGTCGATTCCAATGATCTCCCGGTGTGTGAGGACCTGTCGGTCGCCGTCGAGGGTGTGGCGGCGGGCCTCGACGACGGCGCCGTTTCACCCCAGTTCCGCACCGAGACCGAGGGGACCGCGGTATCGATCACAGCCTTCGTACGAGACAGCGTCCTCGTGTACGGGTCCGAGCCCGAGGCCGCCGACGCATTCTCGTCGACCGATGAGGAGGCGTTTCGGAAATGCGCGGTCGAGAGCGTCAACGCCTACTGGGAGCAGGGCGGCCCGGAGGAAGATGAAGGGGAGATCCCATCACCGGACGAGATCCACATCAGCGAAGGGCCCGATTTCGACGCCGGTGACGAGTCGGCCGCCTTCGAGTTGCAGATGGACTCGTCGGTCTACGGCGACCAGGACAACGAGGAACGCGCCACCCTGGTCCCGGTGCGGGTCGGCCCGGCGGTTGCGGTCTTCACCTTCCTCTACAGCGGTCAGTACTTCGAGGACTTCGAGACGCAGACCGATGCCGAGCAACAGGTGGTGCAACGGGTTGTCGAGCGCGTCGATGCGGCTCTGGCCTGACCTCAGCCACCCACTACCGGGTGGACTTGCATGACCGCTCGTGCGACGCTCGCGGTGTGGAACGCAAGACCAGAGCAAGTCGCCTGACCGCCTCGATCGAGGAGCTCGATCAGGCGCGCCTGGAAGCTCGCTACGAGGGTGTCGACTCTGTGCCCATCGGGGAAGCGCAGCTCCGGGTTCCCGTCCGGATCGCCGGGGAGGTGCAGTCCGTGACGGTGGTCCCGCGAGCGTCATCTCCCACACTGGAGGTGACCATCGCTGACGGCTCGGGGAAGGCAGTCGCGGTGTTCCTCGGTCGCCGGCGCATTGGCGGGTTGCGGCCTGGCCGAGGGGTCCTGCTCGAAGGCATCCTGCAGCGAAGCCGGAACCGCCTCCTGATACTGAACCCCGTCTACCTCCTGGCGGACTGAGGCGGCGCTACTCGGCGATGAACAGGCGGCGGACGGATTCATCGGCGTCGCCGGTGACGAGCAGCAGCACCTCGTCCCCCTCGTAGAACTCGGTGTCGCCACGCGGCACGACCACCTTGTTCTGGCGTATCACCGCCACGACCGTGGCATCGCGGGGGATTCCCAGGCCGACCAGCGGCTGACCGATGGCGGGGGAGTCCTGCGCCAGTGTGACCTCGGACAGACGGGCCATGCCGTGCTCGAACGAGAGGAGGCGGACCAGGTGTCCCACCGAGACGGCCTCCTCGACCATGCCGGCCAGCAGGTGAGGGGTCGAGACCGATATGTCGACCCCCCAACTGTCGTTGAAGAGCCACTCGTTCTTCGGGTTGTTCACGCGGGCGACTACCCGGGGGACGCCGAACTCCTGCTTGGCGAGAAGTGAGATGACCAGGTTGTCCTCGTCGTCGCCGGTCACGGCGACCACCACGTCGCATCGCTGTGGCTCGGCCTTGGCCAGCTGTGTGACCTCGCAGGCGTCTCCCACCACCCAGGCGACCCCCGGCGTCTCACCGGTGGTTCGCAGCTCCGCTACCCGCGACGACGTCTGTTCCATCACGACGACCTCATGGCCGTCCTCGGCAAGCTCGCCGGCGACGTGCACGCCGACGTTGCCTGCCCCGGCCACCAGCACTCGCATCAGGCTTCCTCCGCTTCTGGCAGGCCGAGAGCAGAGTCGAGATCTGCCGTGGCGTCATCGACGACGGTGAACCAGAGCAGGTCATCTTCTTGTACCAACGTGTCGGCCTCGGGCAACCGTCCGGCGCCGAGCCGCCCGAGGGCAACCAGCCGGAACCGTCCCGGCTGCTCGAGCTCGTCGCAGCGCGTGCCGGCGAGTGACGAGGGGACGATTCGCTCGACCAGATGCACCCGGGCGCTCGGGTCGGTCCACTCGACCGCCGGCGGGTTTGGGAGGATCCGTCGCAGGACCTGCTCGCTCGACCAGTGGACGGTGGCGATGGTCGAGATGCCGAGGCGCTGGTAGATGGCTGCTCGTCGCGGGTCGTAGATGCGGGCCACAACCCGATCCAGGCCGTAGCTCTCCCGGGCGACGCGCGCCACGACGATGTTGGAGTTGTCCCCGTTGGTCACCGCTGCCAAGGCGTCAGCTTCCTCGATGCCGGCTTCGAGCAGGCGGTCGCGATCGAACCCCAGACCGACGATCCTCTGACCGGCGAAGCCCTCGGTCAGGCGGCGGAACGCCGTCCGATTGCGGTCGATGACCGCGACCGAGTGGCCCTGCTCCTCCAGCGCGGCCGCGACCGACGAGCCTACGCGGCCGCAGCCCACCACGATTGCGTGCATCCTCACCTCCGGCCCAACAGCACTTTGCCCTGCGCCGATGAACCGCGGCATGCTACGCGCGACACGGTGGAACCCACCAGACAATCGGAGACCGGATGTACTCGATGGCCAAGCGCCTGCTGGTGGGTCCCCCGCTCGCCACTGCCGAGGAGCACCATACGCGCCTCGGTCGTCCCACTGCGCTCGCGGTGTTCGCCTCGGATGCGGTCTCCTCCACGGCCTACGCGACGGAGGAGATCCTGCTGGTCCTCATGCCCGTCGCAGGTCTCGCCGCGCTCGACTTCCTGGTGCCCATCTCCATCGTCGTGGCGGTCCTGTTGACCATCGTGGTGTTCAGCTACCGGCAGACCATCTACGCCTACCCCTCGGGCGGTGGTTCCTATGTCGTGAGCCGCGAGAACCTCGGGGTGAACGCCTCCCTCATCGCCGGCGCTTCGTTGCTGGTCGACTACATCCTGACGGTGGCCGTCTCGGTATCGGCGGGAATCGCCGCGATCACCTCGGCGTTCCCCGTGCTTCGCGACCAACGGGTCTGGTTGTGCCTGATCGCCATCGGCGTGATGATGCTGGTCAACCTCAGGGGCGCCAAGGAGTCCGGCAGGCTGTTCGCTCCCCCCGTGTACACCTACATCGTCTCGCTGATCATCCTCGTGGGATACGGGCTCTACCGGGTGTTCCTCGGCGGGCTCGAACCCATGCCGCTCGACGAGGAGTTGTTGCGCGAGATCGCTTCCAACGTCGATGACGGGGTTGCGATCTTCGGCGCGGTCAGCATGCTCCTGGTCATGCGGGCGTTCTCGTCGGGCGCGGTCGCCCTCACCGGCGTCGAGGCCATCTCCAACGGAGTGCCCGCCTTCAAGAAGCCGGAGTCGAGGAACGCCGCGACGACGCTCGTGGCGATGGCGGTGATCCTCGGGGGAGCGTTCATGGGCCTGTCGGTCCTGGCGAGCCACCTGGAGCCGGTGGTCAGCGAGGAGGAGACGCTGCTGTCGACCATGGCGCGCTACGTCTACGGCGGTGAGACCCCCCTCTACTTCGTCCTCCAGTTCGCCACCTTCGCCATCCTTATCCTGGCCGCCAACACCGCCTTTGCCGACTTCCCCCGTGTCTCGTCGATCATCGCCGGGGACGGCTTCATGCCCCGCCAACTCGCCAACCGGGGAGACCGGCTGGTTTTCTCCAACGGCATCGCCGTGCTCGCCGTTGTGGCCGGCTTGCTCATCGTCGTCTTCGGCGGCGAGACCAGTGCCCTCATCCCCCTCTACGCAGTCGGGGTGTTCACCGGCTTCACGCTGTCGCAGGCCGGCATGGTTCGCCACCACTCCGCGGTCCGCGAGCAGGGATGGCGGCGCAGCCAGGTCGTCAACGCCGTGGGCGCAGCCTCGACTGCGGTGGTGCTGGCCGTGGTGGTGGTGTCGAAGTTCACCAAGGGGGCCTGGATCCCGGCGGCGCTGATCCCGCTCATCGTCGTGGGCTTCAAGGTCATCCACCGGCACTACGTGCGGGTGGCCCGAGCGCTCGAGACCCCGGCCGACTACCAGCGACCCCACCGGAGACACACGGTCGTCGTTCTCGTCGGCGGGGTGAACCGGAGCGCGCTGGAGGCTCTCGCCTACGCCGAGTCGCTGAGACCGGACCGGCTCATCGCGGCGACCGTGGTCACGAGCGACGAGGAGCACGAGCGGGCACTCGACGACTGGGAGCGCCACGGGCTCACGACCGAGCTTCGCCTGCTGCATTCCCCCTACCGGGATCTCACCAGCCCCGTGCTGAGCTTCATCGACGAGATCGACGAGGAATGGCCCGACGACGTCATAACAGTCATCGTCCCCGAGTTCGTGCTCGAGCACTGGTGGGAGGCGGCGCTTCACAACCAGAGCGCGTTGATGCTCAAGGCACGGCTGCGGTCCCGGCCAAACACCGTCATCACCGCGGTGCCGTTCCACGTGAGCCGCCCCGACGGCAAGACCTGACTGCTCACTCCGCTCGGACCTGGTGGTGTCCTGTGGCAAACCTCACGTTGACCATCGACGACACCCTGCTCCGCGAGCACGCCTCACAGCGGTCCCCGAGCACGCCTCGCGCGCGTTCAGGTGCTGCTCGGGCTCGGTGCTGTGGTCCTCTCGAAGGCTCCACCGAGCGGCAGCCACACTGTCGTCGTGGCAGACTTCGCTCCAACTGATCAGCTGAGAGGGAGCATCCATGGCACGGGTCGCCGCAGTCGGAGCAGTTGTCATCAACGTCGTCGACATCGGCCGGGAGACGCAGTTCTGGTCGGAGTTGCTGGGTGTCGGCGTGATGCGCGAGATCCCGGGCTTCTTCGTCTGGCTGGAGCCCCAGCAGGAAGGCGGGGTGTCGGTGGCGCTCCAGGCGACCGGGGAGGCCAAGGGTGAGGGCCGGAACCGCCTCCACATCGACACCGCCGTCGAGGACCTCGACGAGGCCCAGGCCGAGGTCGAACGGCTGGGCGGTTCCCATGTCGAGAGCCACGAGATCATGGGCTTCACCTGGAGGGTGATGGCGGACCCGGAGGGGAACGAGTTCTGCATAGCCGCCGAAGCACCCGAGTGAGGCGTGGCGTCCACGGCCCGGACCAAGCTGGTTGACCAACCGGGCGACGGCACCGGCCTTCACTCGATGGCGACGATCGGAGTCCCCGTCCGGTCGAACTGGTGGAGGTACTCGGCGATGCCGTAGCCGGTCAGGTCCCGGTAGGTCCACCTCGTGAGACCTTCGTTCACCACCGTGGGCTGGCTCGGGTCGCGTCGGCGGCCGGGTTCCACCCGGAGCACCTCCCCGTGCAGTTCGTAGGCCTCGCCGTCCTTGTCGGTGACAACCACGTCGAGGGCACGGTGGGTGACCCCGTCCTCCTCGAGCTCGGTGCGGATGTCCCACTGGCGGATGCTGCGGAACCTCCCATCCTCGTAGACCCACCCGCGGTGGAGGTCGCCGTCGTCGGTGCCGATCCGTATACCACCGAGGTGCACACCCTCGCCGAACTCGTCGCCCCCGAAGTTGATGCTGAACCAGCGCCACATGCGGGGGCCGCTCCAGCGCCGGGGGCCCCACGACTTGTCGCGGTTGCCGCGTGCGTCACCCATGCCGTAGGTCACACCGTCAGCGGAGATCGATCCCGTCCACCGACCGGGTTGCTCGAGGTGGCCCTTTCCCACGACGTCGCGCGCCCTGGCGCTGGCACCCGCACCGGTCGAACCCTGGCCGTCGGCGCCTACGGCGGGTGCGAGCGCCTCGAAACGCAGGTCGATCCCCAGCGTTGCGATCCCGCCGGGTGCTTCAGAGTCGAGATCGGTTACCAAGGCGTCGCCGCCACCGCTGAGATGCCACTCCCGCAGCGGTTCGATCATCTGGTAGCGAAGACCGCCGACCTCGAGGTCGGTGTCGATCATCTCGGTGCAATCGCGCACCACTCGTCGTCTGGCGATCCGCGTGCCGGGTAGCCACACGGTCAAGCCCACGTCCATGGTGCCCTCGTTCGGCCTGATGCCGATGCGGGTGAACAGACCCGTGTCGGTGACCGGGTCGTAGCAGTTGAAGTAGTAGGACTCGCTCCATGCCTGGTCGCCTTCGACCGGGTGGGAGTAGTCGTGTCTCGCGTCGAGGGCCGGCATCGCGACAGTATCGCCGGTGACGCCGCCGGTGTCAGCGTTCGGGGCGGATCAGCCTCGGGGGATCAGGCTGCTGGCGATCGAGTGAGGCCAGTCGGCCTGACGGGCGAGCGCCACCGCGGCCAGTTGGGAGTGGACGTCGAGCTTGAGGAGGATCGCCCTGATCTGGGAGCGGACGGTGGCGACCGAGACCCCCCGCTCGACGGCCAGGCGGTGCGACGACAGCCCGTCGATCAATCCGACCAGGACCTCCCCCTCCGATCGGGTCAGGTTGTCGAATGCCTCCGGCCGCCCCGCCGTGGCTGTGCCAGGATCCGGAGACGAGGAGAACAGCCCTTCTCGAGCCGGTATCGATGTCGACGTGTTGGACCCAGCGGTGTCCTCGATCAGGTGGATGAGATCGTCGAGGGCCCCCGACTTGTCGAATGCGCCCGCGGCCCCGGCTTCCAGGCACGCCAGCAGTTGAGCGGGCTGGTCATCGGTGGCCAGAAGCAGGACCCGTATGTTGCGGCGAGCCAGGGCAGCGGTGAGATCGACGCACTCGGCGGAGTCGTGACCGAGCTGGAGGTCGAGCAGCACGAGCTGGGGGGCGAAGCGCTTGGCCGCATCCAGGACGCGACGGAGGGTGATGGGCCCAGAGGTGACCTCGCTCGTCTCGTGACCGTGCACGCACAGTGCCAGCGCTACGCAATCGGCGAAGATGGCGTGGCCGTCCACGACCATCACCCGTGGCCGATGACCCCCCCTGGTCATGGGCACCAGTATGTACCCAATTTTGACGATGCGAGTGCCGGAGCGACGGTGTTTTGCTTGAGGCGACCCGGAACGCGCTCGAAGAGCGCTTCGAACCTGGAGGACCCGGATGGCGAACGCAGCCGAACTACACCGTCAGATGCTCGACGCAGTGCTCGATCGGGATTTCGACAAGCTCCGAGATCTCTGTCACGCGGACTACGTGTACGCGGGCGGCGACGGAGTGGAGCAGAAGGGGGCAGACGCCGGAGTGGCGGTGGCCGAGACCTACTCGACGGCGTTCCCCGATCTCAGCTTCGAGATCCGCAGCCAGTACGAGTTCGACGGCGACGTTTCCGTGCTCGAGCTCACCGCCAGGGGGACCCACGAAGCCGAGCTAGAGGGAATACCGCCGACCGGTAGGAGGGTCGAGGTCGTGGTCTGCAACATCATCGAGATCCAGGACGGCAAGATCTACCGTGAGCGCGAGTACTTCGACGGGCTCTCGCTGATGCAGCAGCTGGGTGTGATCGAGGGGTGACCGTGCGCTTGGCGGAGGCTCACAGCGACGCCCTCGGCGAAACACGTCGTCGCGTTGCCGCGGTGACCAGCGATCAGCTGGAGCTCTCCACGCCATGTGAGGACTGGTCGGTGAGGGAACTGCTCAACCACATCGTGGCCGGGAACCTGTGGGCGGCGGAGCTCGCCGCCGGCAAGGCCATCGACGAGGTCGGCGATCGCCTGGACGGCGATGTGCTCGATGACGACTTGTTGAGCGCCTACGAGCAGTCCGCCAAGTTGGCGAGCGACGTCTTCGCCGAGCCGGGCGCCATGGAGGCCATGTGCGCCGTGTCCTACGGTCCCGTACCGGGCAGCGTCTACTGCGGTCACCGGGTGCTCGACGTCGTGATCCACGGGTGGGATCTGGCGACCGCCACCGGCCAGGATGACGTGATCCCTGCGGCTTTGGTGCAGGTCTGCCAGGAGATCCTCGAGCCCCAGTTGGAGGCGCTACAGGCCAGCGGGGCTTTCGGTGAGGAGGTGGAGGTCGGCAGCGACGCCGACCCCCAGGCCCGCCTACTGGCCCTGTTGGGCCGGTCCGGTTGATCGCTCGGTGACAGCCGGCGCATCGAGCGCCACCTGTCGCGGTTCTCCTATGTTGGCTACATTTGCCAGGAATAGGAAACTGCTACCGCAAGCAGAGGTGGTCGGTCACATGAGAGACGCCGGTTTCGAGGTCGAGGTCCACGATGTGTCGAGTGGCCTCTCGACCTTCTTCACCGGCAGGCACAGCGGGAGGAAGGTGTGAAGCTCGCCCAGCGGGTCGACTACGACAACGGTTACGAACCCGACGGGGTGTACCCGGCGGCGCTGGTGAACGTCACGAACCGCTGCAACCTGTCGTGCGCGCACTGCTTCATTTTCCGTGACGACAACCCGAACGAGGCTCTCAGTCCT
Organism: Acidobacteriota bacterium; assembly: GCA_003577145.1. Taxonomy (GTDB): domain Bacteria; phylum Actinomycetota; class Acidimicrobiia; order Acidimicrobiales; family Microtrichaceae; genus ATN2. The sequence continues at coordinate 58,796 of QEUP01000018.1, forward strand.
CGACGGGAGCCCAGCGATGACGAGATCATCGACCTGCTCGCCGAGCTGAGGGACCGCCACGGCATCAAGCAGATGCTGTGGATGGGAGGCGAGCCGCTGCTGCGCAAGGATCTGCTCCGCCGGGGAGTTCAGGTCTTCCAAGGCAACACCGTCACTACCAACGGGACGCTGCCTCTGATAGATCTCGGCCCCGGAGTGCTCTACGTCGTCTCGCTGGACGGCCCCGAAGCGGTCAACGACGCTATTCGTGGCGAGGGAAGCTTCCGTCGTGTCATGAAGCAGCTCGACTCGCTACCCGCTGGGTTCTCCTCGACGGTTCAGGTGCAGTGCACGGTCACGCCCGTCAACGAGGGTGCGCTCGAACAACTTGTGGACGAGATCATCGACTCGCCGGTCGCATGGATGACCTTCAGCTTCGTGGTGCCACCCCGCGACGACCGATCGGAGCTGTCCTGGCCCGATCTCGAGTCCCGCATGGGCGCGGTCGACGAGGTGAAGCGCCTCAAGGCGCTCCATCCCTCGTTCATCCGCAACCGCTCTGACGCGCTGGAGCTGATGTCCCCCGAGACGGCTCCGGCGGTCACCAGCGGCTGCCTGTCGAAGAAGTTCGTCCTTCCGCTCTGGCTCGACGGCGACCACTTCACCACGCCCTTCTGCTGCTACGGCTACGACGTCGACTGCAGCCGCTGCGGCGCCTGGGTCGTCTTCGACATCGCCGCTCGCAGCGGGCTGTTCGGCCCTCACTAACCCTTCTTGGCAGCGTTTTCAGCGCATGGAGGGGGTAATGCTGCCAAGAAGGGGGAGGGGAGCGCTAGGGCACCAAGGCTCGGGCGGCTCGTTGACCCGAGACGATCGCCCCCTCCTGGCTCGGTGAGACCAGCCAGTCCCCGGCGAGCGACAGATGGGGGACCTCGGACGCCAGCCGCAGCACCTGACGTTGACGGCCGAGCAGCCCGGGCTCACCGACCGGCACGGCGTAGCGCCAGCGTGCGACCGCGGACGCGGTTGGCTCGGGCCGGCTGCCCAGATCCTTCTCGAGGACGTCGATCAGCAGCCCGACAGCTTCGTCATCGCCAGCCTCCAGGAGGTCCTGCTTCCAGGGAGGCCGGATCGCCGCGAAGCAGATGATCGGTCCGTCGGGTCTCGGCCTTTCGATGGCCAGCCCGCTGATCGGGTTGTCGCCGGTGTCCTCGTAGAAGGAGGTGGCGGGCACCTCTGTCGGCAGCGCGTCAACGGTGATCGCCGGCACGACTGAGCTGCTGTAGCGGATGGCGCCGATGGCCTCGGCGAGCGGACCCTCCAGCAGGGAAGCGGCGTGCGGACCCGGCAGCGCCACGACGACGTCGCGGAAGCGCAACCGCCCAGCCGCAGCTCCGTTGGAGATCTCGACGTTGACACCATCGCCTGTCTGCGGGGCACGCCCGGCAGTTCCCCCAGCCGCAGCTCCGTTGGAGATCTCGACGTTGACGCCGCGGCAGTCGAAGCCGAGCGAAGTCACGGGGCTGCCCGTCTTTACGGTCAGCTCGGCGGCCATGCTCCTGGCGATCTGATCGAGCCCGTTTCGGAGCCCGTAGAGGTGCCGGCTCGCCGAGAACGCCATCAGCATCAGGGCGCCCAGTGCTGACCACTCGGGTGCGGCCGCGAAGCTCAGGGACTCGAGCACGGGACTCACGATCGAGTCGGTGAAGCGGTCGCCGACCCGTGAGCCGAACCAGCTCTGCGCGTCGGTTCGGTCGAGCTTCAACAGCCAGCCGGCAGTCACGGGATGGCCCAGCATGTTGCGGATCTGGCGCAGATGCGGGGTGAGGCGCACGCCGAGGGCAAGCAGTGCGCCCTTCTCCTTCCACGGAAGGGCCGGCGTTCGCAGCAGTGGCATGAGCCCGCTGGGAGCGCTGCGAGTTCCGGTTGTGCTCCGCATGCGCACGACGTCGTAGGGCTTCATGTCGTGTTCGAGTCCGCCGCTCGACACGAGCGACCTCAGGTTGGGGTAGTTGTCACCGAAGAAGACCGCCCCTTGCTCGAAGACGGTCCCGCCCAGCTCGCTGGTCCGTTGGCGGCCGCCGACGCGGTCGGTCGCCTCGAACACGATCGGCTCCCGGCCTGCCGCGGCGAGCCTCCTTGCCGCGGCGAGTCCCGCGAGTCCCGCGCCGATCACCGCCACATCGCCGTCGGTACCCATCACAGGCGCTCCGCTGCGGCAAGGCTGAGGACGTGGTTGCAGCCGTCCTCGATCATCGACGCCCGGGCATCGCGCAGCAGCTTCTCGATGGGGTATTCGCGGCTCAAGCCGTTGCCCCCGAATATCTGCAGGGCCTCGCTTGCCACCTCGAAGGCCACCTGGGTAGAGGTCACCTTGGACGCAACCGCCAGCTGGAGCTTGGGTGGCGTCGACAGCGTGTTGTACAGCACCGCCCGTCGGTTCAGGGCCCGGGCACCTTCCAGCTTGCGGAACATCTCGAAGAGCCGGGCCTTGACGCTTTGGTGCTGGAAGATCGGTGTGCCGCCCTGCACGCGCTCCTTGGCATATCCGAGTGCCAGGTCGTAGGCAGCCTGGGCCACCCCGACGAAGCACGTCCCCATGCCCCCGTTGGCCAGTGAGAGGATCATGTCCTGGGAGAACGCGCTCGCCTGGGGGCTTATGACCAGGTAGTCGGCGGGCAGGCGTACCTCGTCGAAGAAGATCTCACCCTGGTTCAGTGCCCGCTGCCCCAGCTTGTCCAGCGGCTTGCCCCGGCTCACCCCCTTCTCGTCGAGCGGGACGAGGAACCCGCCGAGACCGCTGAACTTGCCGTCCCCGTCGTCGACCGCGCAGAACAAGGCGGCAGCGGTGGCGATGGTCCCGTTTGAGACCCAGGCCGACTTCTGGCCGGTGATCACGTACTCGTCGCCGTCCTTGGTCGCCAGGCAGTTCGGCTGGCCCGGCATCTCGTCGGGACGGCCCCCGTAGTAGATGAGGTCACTGCCGTGGTCGGGCTCGGTGATCGGCCAGCAGCCGATGCCCGTGGGGTCCCCGAAGCGCTCGATCAGCACCGGGTTGCCCGACATCATCGCCATCATCCGCGGGAAGCCCGAAACTCCCAGGCTGATCGCCAGGCCGCTGTCACCCCACCCGAGGGTCTCGCCGATGAGGCAGCGGAGGCGGGCCTGCTGCTGTGAGTTGAGGTCGCCGGCGGTGCCGGCCTCCATCTCGTTCAGGCCGAGCTCGCGGTACTTCTCGTGAACCCGCCACAGAGGGGAGTTGGCGGCGATCACGTCGTCGGGATCGGCCATCTTGTCCAACTCTTCGCCGATGGGGCGCATCACCTCGGTGGCGAAGCGAAGCGCGGTCTTGTGGACCTCCTGCTCCTCGGGCGTGAGGTCAACCTCGTTGTCGACGGTCCCCATGTCTTTGCACCTCCGCGTCAGCCGACATCAGGGATGTCGAGCGCCTTCTGGATGAACTTCAGCTCATCTTCCCGCCAGGGCAGCGGAGCCGGCTCCTGGATGAGCCCGGACTCCTTCATCTCCTCGACCACCTCGGGATCCTCGGGGAAGGGGTTGCCGACGGCGTCGAGGTGGAACATCTCGCTGAAGGGCTGCCTCGGCCGCTGCCCCCCGGCCTCCTTGCTCTCGGCCGGATAGCCGACGGTTTGGAGCACCAGCACCTTGGCGCTGTCGGGCAAGCCCAGGTTCTGGCGGATCGCCTCCTCCCGGGCGCTGCCCAGGCAGCAGGTGCCCAGGCCCTGGTCGACGGCGACGAGGGTCGCCTGGGCGATGCCCTGGCCGCAGTCCAGCTCCGTCAGGCCTGTCGTCTTGATGTGGTCCATGGCCGCCTTGAAGAAGGGGATGAGGATCTCGTCGAGCGCGTCGTGGGTGGCTTCCTTGTCCATGCCGAGCGCCCGGGCGTCCACCAGCTCGTGGAGCCGGTCGCCTTGCACCTCCAGGGCGTGCCAGTCCAGGTACCAGACGATGATCACCGGCGCGATGTCGATCTGGTAGCCGGCCACTGCCGCGAACAGCGAGTCCATGATCTCTCGGGACACGTGGTGGCGGCGCACCACCACGGCTCGGAGCGCCCCGACGTTCCCCCAGAACGAGGCTCGCCGGGCCGCCTCGAGCATCCTCTGGATCTTCCCCAGCTCGACCGGCTTGTACGGGCGTAAGAAGCGGTACGAACGGCGGGTGCCTATGGCCTCTTGGACTTCCACGGGTTTCTCCTCGGGCTGTTCATCGACCACAACCGCGGGTCGGGGTCGAGCTCTGTACGACCACTAGCCCGCCTCTCGGTCCCAGGTCCGGGCAGTGATGCCCTCGTTCTTGAGGACGCTCTTTTGCACCCGGTGGGTCTCGGTCTTGGGCAGAGACGGACGGAACTCGATGTAGCGGGGAACTGCGAACGACGCCAGGTTCTCCGCGGCGCAGGCGACTATGTCCTCGGGTGCCGCCTCGTGCCCTTCCTTGAGGACAACGACGGCCATGACCTCGTCCTCCGCGAGCTCGGACGGCACGCCGAACACCGCCGACTCGAGAACGGCGGGGTGTTGGCTGATGGCTCGCTCCACCTCCCACGACGACACGTTCTCGCCCCGCCTGCGCAGCGAGTCGGTCTTGCGGTCGTCGAAGTAGAGGTTGCCGGCCTCGTCGGCGTGGACGAGGTCGCCGGTGTGGAGCCAGCCGTCTTTGATCTTGTCGTCGGAGGCCGCCTCGTTGCGGTAGTACTCCACGCGCCGGGCCTCGGGGTCGTCGACCTCGAACAGCAGCTCACCGGACACTCCTGCGGGGACGTCGTTGCCGTCGTCGTCGACGATGCGGAACGGGTTCATGGGCGTACCGATCGAGCCCTTCGGTGACTGTCCGAAGTTCATGACGATGAACCCACCGCCGTCGACCGCCGCATAGGCCTCGATGAGGCGTACCGCGAAGCGCTCCTCGAAGGCGGGCCACACGTCCGCGGGGCAGGCGGCCGAGAAGACGACCCGGACCGGGTTGTCGGCGTCATCGGGTCGCTCCGGTTGCTTCATGAGGATGGGGATCATGGCCCCGAGCGAGTTGAAGGTGGTGACCTCGTAACGGCGGATCTCGTCCCAGAAGCGGCTGGCCGAGAAGCGCCGGGACAGGACCATCGGGAGGCCGAGCACCAGCGAGCGCACAGTCGTGAGGAACAAGGCGTTGGCGTGGAACAGCGGCAGGCAGGTGTAGGGCACCTCGTCGGGCTGCAACATGCCGGCCAGGGCACGGATGCCGGTGATGTTGGTGCTGCTGTAGCGGTTGATCACACCCTTCGGGGCGCCGGTCGTCCCCGAGGTGTACATGAGGCTCGAGATGGCGTCGAGGTCCAGCTTGGCGTCGGGGCTCCGGTCGGGCGCTTCCATGAGGTCGGCGAGTGCGTGCCAGCCGGTGGGGCGCTCCCAGTCGCCGGGTGCGTCGCCGGTGTGGACGACGACGTGCTCGATCCCGGGGGTCTCGGGCAGGACTGCGGCGACGGCAGCGGTGCACTCGGGGGCGGTGACCAGGAAGGTCGAGTCGGAGTGGTCGAGTACGTGGCGCAGCCCCTCCCCCTTCAAGGCGACGTTGACCGGCACGGCGTAAGCACCGAGCTTCTGTGTGGCGAAGTAGACGAGGATCCACTCCGGCGAGTTCGGCATCATGATCGCCACACCCGTGCCCGGGGAGGCGCCGCGCTCCAGCAGGCCGTTGGCCACCCGGTTCACGAGCCGGTCGAGCTCGGCGTAGGGGAGGACCCTGTCCTCGAAGTAGAGGAACGGCCTGTCGCCTTGTGCCTCCGCCTGCTCCTCGATGACACCTCTGAGAGTCGTCGCCTGGCTCATCGCCCGTTCCCTCAGTCAGGAGGTCCTTCGAGGATGTGGACCGCCACTGCTGCTTCACCCGTGCCGATGAACCCGCCGCCGTTCTCGGTCAGTCCCAGGCGGGCGCCTTCGACTTGGCGCGCCCCGGCGCGACCGGTGAGCTGGTAGAAGATCTCCGCTATCTGGGCCAAGCCGGTGGCGCCGATCGGATGCCCCCGGCATTCCAGCCCGCCACTGGGGTTCACCGGCCTGGCTCCCCCGATGGTGGTGGCGCCGGACGCGGCATACGGGCCGCCCTCACCCTCGCCGCAGAACCCGAGGGCCTCGGTGACCGCCAGCTCCCCGAACGCGGTGGCATCGTGCACCTCGGCGGTGTCGATCTCGTCGGGTCCTACGCCGGCCATCTCGTAGGCCCGGGCCGCGGTCACTGCCGACATGTTCTTGCCGCCGCTGACCGTGCCCGAGGACAGCGCCGAGGCCCTCACCCGGCATGGGCGCACCTCGGCGAAGCGATCCAGTGCGTCACCGGCGACGAGAACAGCCGCGGCGGCTCCGTCACCTACCGGAGCGCACATGGCCCTGGTCAGCGGGTAGGAGACGAGGCGATCGTCGAGCACCTCCTGCACGGTCATGTCGTTGCGGTACTGGGCGCGGGGGTTGAGCGAACCGTGGTGGTGGTTCTTGGCGGCGATGGCGGCGAGCTGGTCCTGGGTCGTGCCGTGACGTTCCATGTGAGCGCGGGCGGCGATGGAGTAGATGTCCATGAACGGACTCCTTGCACCGCCGCCGCCTCTGGAGATCTCGCCCTTCTCCTCCATCTCCTTGCGCTTGCGTTCGGCCTCGGCCTGCATCGTCTCGATGAGCTTGGTGGTGACCTCGACGTCGGTGCCGGCGAGGAATCCCTTGAAGCCCTGCGCCTTCTGCTCGGGTGTGGCGTCTTTGGCCACGAAGGTCTTCTCGGCACCCACGGCGAGTGCCACGTCGTAGGCGCCGGCGGCTATCCCCATCCAGGCGCCGTGAAACGCCGAGGAGCCCCCAGCGCAGGCGTTCTCCACGTTCATGACCGGGATCTCGCCGATGCCGAGCGGCGCCAGGGCGACCTGTCCGCGGATGCAGTGCTGGCCGATGGACATCCCCCAGCCAGCGTTGGCGAACCAGACCGCGTCGATCTGCTCCTTCGTCACCGGGTAGCTCGACAGCAGGTCCTCCATGGCCCAGGCGGTGAGGTCCTTGATGCCCGAGTCCGGGTACTTGCCGAAGTCCATCATCCCCACAGCCACGAGGTGTACTTCGCGCATGACATCCCCCCGGTTCCCACCGGCCGCCGATGACGGTAGAGTTATTATTCTCTATTCTCGTAATCTTATCTAGAGTATCTCGGATATTTCGAGTCGTAGGGGGCGCCATGTTCGCACCAACGGATGCGGCCCAGTCGACGCGATCGGGGGAGCGCCACTACCGCCGGCGCACCGAGTTCGACGAGGTGGCCTGGGGATCTCACTGCGTGGACTGCTACCCGGGGAGCTGCCCTTACCACGTGTTCGTGAAGGACGGGAAGATCGTTAGGGAAGAGGTGCCGGGGCCCTTCTTCGACGACGAGCCCGAGGGCCGGGGGTTTCCCGACGGGTATCCGATGGGCTGCAACAAGGGTGCGGCCTGGAGCCAGCAGATCGACTCGCCCGACCGTCTCCGCTACCCCATGCGGCGGGTCGGGGAGCGGGGCTCGGGCGAGTGGGAGCGGATCTCCTGGGACGAAGCCCTCGACGAGATCGCCGACGCGCTGATCGACACGATCACCTCGGCGGGCCCCGAGGCGATCCTCAAAGAAGGCACGCCCGAGGTTGCCACTGTGATGGCGACGGACCGCTTCCTGGGCCTGCTGGGTGCGACCGTCACCGACCTCAACGGCTCCATCAACGACTTCGCGCCCGGGCACCACCTGACCTTCGGCAAGTTCTTCCCCATCCTCGGTGACGGTGAGATCTTCCAGTCCGACGTGTTGATCTTCTGGCACACCAATCCCGCCTACACCCTCATCCCGATGTTCCACACCTTCGCCGAGGCGAGGTACCACGGCACCGAGATAGTCCTCATCTCACCCGATGTCAGCCCCAGCCACAGCCATGTCGACTACCACGTGCCTTTGAGGTGGGAGTCCGATCCTGCGGTCGCGCTCGCCATGTGCCAGGTGATCGTCGAGGAGGGCCTCGTCGACGAGGAGTTCGTCGCCACCCAGACCGATCTGTCACTGCTCGTGCGCCGTGATACCGGCCGCTTCCTGCGGGAGTCCGACATCGAGGACGACGGGAATGACGAGCAGTTCTTCCACCTCGACCGGCGCGGGACCGTGGTCCCCGCCAGCCGGTCGAACCTGTTGTGCGATCACCTGCCGGAGTTGGCGGGATCAGCGTCGATGACACTCGCCGACGGCACGAGCGTCGATGTGGAGCCGCTGTTCGTGCGGCTGCGGCAGCACCTCGCGTCGTACTCGCCCGAGTCTGTGGCCGGCGCCACCGGAGTGAACCCCGAGACGCTGCGCACGATCGCCCGCAAAGTGGCCCACGGACGCACGCGCATCATCATGGGCATGGGGGCCAACAAGGCCTACCACTCCGACCTTTACCAGAGGACCATGAACCTGCTGCTGGGCCTCACCGGCAACTGGGGCCGCCGAGGGGCGGGCATCAACTGCTGGGCCGCCACCCAGATCGACGGCCAGCTCATGACCGGGGCCAAGCCGATGGCCGGCGTCGAGGGTGCCGAGCAGGTCCTGGTGGCGCTGGACGCCGTGCAGGACCTGCTGCACGCCCAGGACCCCACCATGTCAGACGAGTTGGTGTCGCTCGAGATGTGGAGGGGGGGCATCGGCACACAGGGTGGCGGGATGGTCCCACCGGTCTTCTTCTGGTACTGGCACTGCGGTTTCGCCGATCGCTGGAACAACCCGGCTTTCAACGATCCGGACATGAAGCGGAGCTTCGACGAGTACTTCGACGAGGCCCTCGAATCGCGCTGGTGGGAAGGCCTCACCCGTCCCGGTCCGGAGTGCCCACCGCGGGTGCTCATCGAGTGCGGTGGCAACATCCTCCGGCGGACGCGGGGTGGTCGGGGCATCCTGCTGGAGAACCTGTGGCCGAAGCTGGACAAGATCATCACCATCGACTTCCGGATGTCGACCACTGCCCTTCACTCCGACATCGTGCTCCCGGCTGCGCAGCACTACGAGAAGGTCGCGCTCCACATCCCGATCCTCGCCATGATCCTCGGCGACAAGGCCACCGAGCCCCTGGACGAGGCCAAACCCGAGTGGGAGATCTTCGCCGAGCTGTGCCAGGCGATGGCGAGGCGGGCAGCCGCCCGGGGTCTCGAGTCCTTCACTCACACCAACGGGCTTCCGCAGCGCTACGACGACCTTTGGAACAGGTACACCCTCAACGGTGTGCTGGGTACCCAGGAGCGCGCCGTGGACGAGGTGGTCCGAGACTCGGCCTATGCAGGCGTCCTGCCCGAGGACACCGACCTCGCCAAGCTCCGCGAGAAGGGCTACCTGAGGTTCACCGACTGGGGCAGGATGGGCATGGCCAAAGGGCAGGCTGCCCCCTGGCCCAAGGCGGGTGAGCCCTTCAGTGCGTTCACCAACCACGTCGAGCGTGGTGACCCGTACCCGACCCTGACCCGCAGGGCCCAGTTCCTGATCGAGCATCCGTGGTTCGTGGAGGCCGGCGAGGACCTCCCGGTCCACAAGGACCCTCCGGACATGGGCGGGGACAAGCCCTTCCGGATGACCACCGGCCACAACCGCTGGTCGATCCACGAGATGAACATGGCCAACCCGGTGCTGCTCCAGACGCATCGCGGTGAGCCCCACGCGGTGGTGCATCCCGCTGACGCCCGCGCTCGCGGCATCGCCGACGGAGCGCCGATGCGGGTGTTCAACGACGTCGGGTCCTTCGTCGTCAACGCCAAGTACTCACCGGGTCAGCGCCCGGGGGGTGTGACCGTCTACAACGGCTGGGCGCCGTTCATGTTCGCGGACTGGACCGGCCCCAACGACGTCGAGCCCGGGATGGTCAAGTACCTCGGCCTCGCCGGCGGGTACGGCCACTTGCGCTACGGGCCCCTCGAGTGGCAGCCGGTGCCGATCGACCGCGACATCTTCGTCGACATCGAAGCTCTCTAGCATGGCGCCACCGCAGGTGGCGCGGGCTTCGCCATCCGGTTCTGGGGTACCCGCTGCTGCGCCGCAGGCTCCGCAGCCGCACCCGCAGGGCGCCACCGCAGG
>QEUP01000018.1:68877-100798 GCA_003577145.1 Acidobacteriota bacterium
CCGCTGCTGCGCCGCAGGCTCCGCAGCCGCACCCGCAGGGCGCCACCGCAGGTGGCGCGGGCTTCGCCATCCGGTTCTGGGGTACCCGCTGCTGCGCCGTCTACTCCGCGTAGCCCTCGGGTAGCCACACGCCCCTGGCGTCGCCGTCGCGCAGGGGCATGTCGAGCACGGGACGCGGGTCACCCACCGACTTGTACAGCGACGGGAACGCTTCGAACGCCGCCGGTGTGAGGTTGCGCCAGAAGAGGATCTCCGCGGCCCGGCGCTCCAGGCTCGGGAAGGAGGCGGCCACCTGCCGCACCTCGGGGTCACGGCAGGCCTCGATCGCGTCGGCGACGCCGGTGGGGTCCCACTCGCTCGGCTCGTACGGCTCGGCGTCGGCCTGGCCCTCGTAGTCGGCAGCCGAGTAGGGGACGGGATCGTTGCGCCGCCTCCACCACGAGGTCTCCTCGTGTCGGGCGAAGGGGTCGACCACCTCGCCGCCGGACCAGACGTTGAGGTGGAGGTGAGGCGCGACCCAGGGGAAGAACAGGAGGAACTCGACACCGGAGGCCCCGGAGAGCCCGATCACCTCACCTCGTCCCACCGTTTGGCCCTCTGCGACAAGTGCGCGGGAGAGGTGGCCGGAGGTTGTGAACAGCCCGCGGCCGTGGTCGATGCAGACCTTGAGCCCACCGTGGTCGAGTTCCCTTGCGACCCGGAGGACCTTCCCGGGCGCGGTGGTGGTCAGCGGCGTGCCCACCGGTAGAGCGAAGTCGGTCCCGACGTGGCTGTCGTAGGTCCACTGGCCTCCGCGGAAGTCCTCGCAGATGTCGACCTTCACCGAATAGGGCGTATCGGCAGGCGGGCGGTTGCGGTTGACGAAGTTGTAGATGGGCACGAGCCCGTCGGGTCGTCGCCGCTTGAACCACGTGGGCAGGCCGATGCGGGGCTTGAAGATGCGCACGCTCGACGGCCCCCACACCGTGCGAGGGGTCCCGTCGGTGCCGAGCACCGCCTTGCGCACCTCTTGGAGGGCGTTGCCCGGGGGCTGGAGCCCGAAGCGCTCCAGGTAGCCCACCGGCGCCAGCTCGCCCTTGGCCGGCAGCTCACCTCTGGTTGTGCGGTCGCCGGTCGTCGATTCTGGTGTCAATGCCACGCCCACCAGCCCATCAGCTGGCTCGCCGCTGAGGCAAGGTCGCAACGGGGGCGCTGCCGTGAGGGAACTAGCCTGCTGGTGTGTGCTTTAGTGCAGAGGCCAGCTTCGTCGGCGCAGCCGTCGTGGGCGTGGTGGGCGTCGCCACGCTCACTCAGGTGGATGAGCCGAAGGAGGTCGTCTACGGGTCGCTCCCGCTGGCGTTCGCCTTCCACCAGCTCCTCGAGGGCATGACCTGGGTTCAGCTCGACGGGAGCAATGAGGCGGCTCTAAGCGGATGGTGGGTGCATCTCTGGGTCATCTATGCCTGGGCCTTGTTGCCGCTCTGGGTGCCGTTCGGGATATGGCTCATCGAACCCGTCGCGCGAAGGCGAAGGTGGCTGTTCGCCTTTGTCCTGGTTGGTGCCGCGACGCTTGGCGTGATGATGTTCGGCGCCCTTCAACAGGCGATCGAGGTTCGAGTCGTCGAATCCAACCTCGACTACGAGCTCCCCTTCAGCAACGCTCTGCTGTTGGCGATTCCCTATGTCTTGACGACGTGTGGATCGGGCCTCGTGTCCAGCTTTCGCTGGGTGCGTTGGTTCGCGGTGGCCAACATCCTCGCCCTGAGCTCGGCGGCAGTCATGCAAGCGGCCGACTTCTCGTCGATCTGGTGCACGTTTGCCGCCTTCTTGTCCTTTCTCGTCTTTCTTCACTTCCGCGAGCAGCGCAAGAAGGAGGTCGCGATTCCCGTTCCGAGCTCAGCCTGAGGGAGGAATCGCAGCTGTAGCGGGGCTTCCGGTGCCTGGACCGTGTCCGTCTGGACCGTGTCCGAGCGCCGAGGGAACCCGTGGCGCCGAGGGGAATAGCCGCCTCAGTCGGACAGCTCCGGCATGACGGTTTCGACGAACTCGTCGAGGCGCGTGCGTCCCTCCGAGGGCCAGCCGCAGACGAGGTAGCCGAAACCTGCGTTCCTGAACTCGTCGGCGGTGCGGCGCACGTGGTCCCAAGGTTCGGAGAGGCTGAGCGAGGCAGCCCGGAGGATGCTGCGGGGGTCGCGCCCGGCCTGTTCGGCGAGGTCGTCGAGCAGGCGCGACTTGCCGGCGAGCTGTGCGGGCTCACCGAAGGCATGCCAGGCATCGGCGTAGCGGGCGACGAGGGGCAGCATCCGCTTCTCACCCGAGGCGCCGATCCAGATCGGTGGGTGTGGCCGCTGGACGGGTCGGGGCAGGAGGGTGGCGTCGCGCAGCCGGTAGTGCTCGCCCTCGAAATCGACCTGGTCGGAGGTGAACAGCGCGGTCACGATCTGAAGCGTCTCGTCGAGCATGTCAATGCGGTCGCCGCTGCCCGGGAAGGCGAAACCCAGCTCGTGGTGCTCCTTGTCGAACCACGCCGCGCCGAGGCCGAGCTCGAGCCGGCCGGCCGAGGCGTGGTCGACGGTGATCGCCTCGGCAGCCAGCAGTGAGGGATGCCGGTAGGTGACGCCGGTGACGAGCAGGCCGAGGCGGATACGCGAGGTCTGCCCGGCCAGCGCCGCCAGCGTCGTGTAACCCTCGAAGCACTCACCGGGCCCGCTGCCGTACATGGGCTGGAAGTGGTCGAAACCCCAGATGCCGTCGAAGGCGGCGTCCTCGGCGAGATGGGCGCGTGCTGCCAGCTCATCCCATGAGAGCCGCTGCTGGGCCAGGTCCAGTCCGAGTCGCATGCCGGCAGTCTACGGTCGCGGCCGACGAGGAATCCCTGGATCGGCGATCGACGGCCATCTCGCTGGAGGCCGAGTCGTCCTCCGCCAGGCTCGTGGGAATCGAGCGACACCGCCGAGCCAGATCGGTAATATGACCATGACATATGGTCATATTGTGGTTCGAAGGGGAGAGCGCTGATTCCCATGGAGCGGACGATCATGGCGAGCAAGTTCAAGGAGCAGTGCCTGGCGCTGCTCGATCAGGTCGGGCTCGATCATGTGCCGATCGTCATCACAAAACGCGGTCGTCCGGTGGCGAAGCTCGTGCCCGTCGACGAGGTGCCGAGTGGCCGCTCGACGCGACGATCGGTTCGGCTGAACTCCGAGGAAGAAGCTGACTACTTCTCGACGGGTGAGCCCTGGGAGCAAGTGGGGTGATGCTCCTCGACACCCATGTCCTGCTGTGGTGGCAAGCAGGGGGTGATCGGCTCTCCAGACGTGCGACGCGCGAGATCGAGAAGGCGGGGCCGATTCTCGTGAGTCCGATCTCCTTCTGGGAGATTGCGGTGCTGATGGAGAAGGGGAGGGTGTCGTTGGACCGCGACATCTTCGTGTGGATGAGTGATTTCCTCGGTACCGAGGACGTCGAGCTTGCGCCCCTTACGCCGACCGCTGCCATCGGAGCGGGGCTGTTGCCGGAGCAGGGCTTCGGAGGTGATCCGGCCGACTGCATGTTGTACGCCACGGCCAGGGAGCAATTGGTCCCCCTGATCACCAAGGACATGGAGATACGGAGGTACGCGGCCCGACAGAAGGACCTGCGGGTCATCTGGTAGAGGGTGCCCGCTGAGCAGCACGAGCTCGGACTCCGGCGGTGGCCGTGGCCGCCTGGTCCGACCAGGCCTGCGCCGGCGTAGAGGGGTCGTGCAGTCGCCGCGGGCGGGGATTCCGCCCATCAGGTGTTCAGGCCGACGACGAGCTTGGGTGGGTACTCGCCGAAGGACATGAGGTGGTTCCTCACCCCGTTCTGGAATGCCTCGAGGTAGGCGAGCTTGCGGATCAGGTACGAGCGGGTCTCCTTGGGGTCCAGGTACAGGTTGTACAGGCGCCCGTAGGGGTACTTCTGGGACACGCCGGTGAGGCCTCCGGGGTTGTGCACGTCGGTGTCGTCGTCGGAGATCGACGCCATCATGAACTTGTACTCGCCGACCCGCAGGGCCGAGAACATCTGGCCCAGCCAGTAGTACTGGTGCTTCCGGTTCGAGAGCCCGTCAGGTGACAGCAGGAACGAGGCCTGGTCCACCCCGTCGATGAAGCGGTCGGCCGGCACGAAGTCCTCGAGCCCGGCGAGCGTCAACAGCGTGGGAAGCAGATCCGTGAAGGAGAACAGGCCGTCGTTCACCTGGCCGGGCTCGATCACCCCCGGCCAGTGGAAGATCCCCGGCACTCGCACACCTCCTTCCCACGTCGAGCCCTTGGCGCAGCGGAAGGGTGTATAAGCCGCGTCGGGCCAGGTCTCCATCTCGGGCCCGTTGTCAGACGAGATGAAGATGAGGGTGTTCTCGAGCTGGCCGGTCTCCTCCAGGGTGGCGACGAGGCGCCCGACGATGTCGTCGAGCTCGAGGATCGTGTCCTTGTAGGGGTGCCTCCCGGGCGATCTGCCGACGAACCGCTCGTGCGGGTAGTTGTCGAAGTGGGCGCCGCGGGTGTTGTGGTAGAGGAACCATGGCCGCTCCTGGTCTGCCATGCGGCGCAGGAAGTCCACGGAGTACCCGCACCACTTGTCGTCGAGCTCGGTGAGCACCGGGATGGTGACCTCCTCCACGTTCTCGGGCTCGCCGCCTCTGGTCGCGTGGACGAAGCACTTGTTGAACGGCTGGTTCTCGATCCATCTGGTCCGCTCCTCGCTGTACACGATCTCGGGGAAGAAGTACGGATCCCGCCACTCGGTGTACATGTCCGAGACCGAGAGAAAGCCGTAGAAGTCGTCGAAACCGCAGTTCTGCGGTTGCGACTCGGTCGACTCGCCGAGGTGCCATTTGCCCACGCACTGCGTGTGGTACCCGGCCGTCGACAAGATGTCGGCGACGGTGATCTCGTCGCCCAACCCGCCGGGCTCGCCGTACATGGGCGGGCGCTGCAAGCCGTGACGCATGGGCAGCCGGCCGGTCAGGAGCGACGCCCGCGACGGCGTGCACGTCGGCTCGGAGTAACACGACGTCAGCATCAGCCCCGCGTGGGCCAAGCGGTCGATGTTGGGGGTAGGGCAGCCGACGGCCACCCCGCCGCCGTAGCAGCCGAAGTCGCCCCAGCCCACGTCGTCGGTGAGGTACACGAGGATGTTCGGCGGGCGGCCGTGGCGGGCGCGCTGCGACTCCAATCGCCTGGCGGCCTCGGCCACCTGCTCGTCGTGAACGAACTGCGGCTCGCGGTTGTCGGCGATGGTGGTGGTCGGCGAGGCGATCGGGTCGTGTGCCATGGCTACCCCCAGGGACGCGTCGGCGGGCCACCTTATCCACACACCCGTTCTGTGAACCGAAAAGGCCCCTATAGGGGCCATCCGCGTTCACAAAACCAGTGAGGATCCTGAGGTGGCCCAACCGGGACGGCGCTACGGTGACGGTCGACGAGCGAACGACCCGAACCGGGATGAAGGAGGATCGAACATGCCGCTCGACGGTGATTACGCGCCCAGTCCCTTCGACCCGATAGCCGAGCAGGTGCGCCTCTACGAGGAGACCGGCGGTGAGCAGGGTGGTGATCTGCTGGGTAAGCCGTGCGTGATCCTCACGACCAAGGGCCGCAAGACCGGCAAGCTCCGCAAGTCGCCCCTCATGCGGGTGCGCGATGGCGACAACTACGTGGTCGTGGCCTCGATGGGTGGAGCACCGAAGCATCCCGTCTGGTACCTGAACCTGGTCGCCGACCCCGAGGTCACATTGCAGGACGGCAGCGAGATCAACGACTACCGGGCCCGCACCGCTTCGGCCGAGGAGAAGAAGGCCCTCTGGCCCAAGGCGACCGAGGTGTGGCCCGACTACGAGAACTACCAGGCCTCAACCGATCGCGACATCCCGGTGGTGATCCTCGAACCCGTCCAGCCCTGATCACGAGCGATTCGGGGTCGACGGCGGCCGGCCGAGAGGGGAGGCCACCGAGGCCGGATTGCAGGCCGGGTCGCCGCATCAGCCCGAGAACACGATGAGGCGACGCTCGCTCATCTCCTCGATGGAGTACGCGGGTCCCTCTCGGGTGTTGCCCGATTCGCGGATCCCGCCGTAGGGCATCTGATCGGCACGCCAGGTGGGGACCTCGTTCACGATCACGCCACCGAAGTCGAGCCGGCGTCCTGATTCGAGGGCCAGGGACAGGTCGGCGGTGAAGACGCCGGCCTGGAGCCCGTAGCGGGTGTCGTTGGCGAGGGCGAGCGCGTCCTCGAAGTCGCGGTAGCGCTGGATCGACACGACCGGCCCGAACACCTCGTCGCACACGACCTTCATCGAGTTGGTCGTGTCGGAAAGGACGGCTGGTTCGAGCAGACCCCTCGCATCGGTCTCCCCGCCGGTCAGCAACTTCGCCCCTGCCGACACCGCCTCGTCGATCCAGCGCTTGACACGCTGGGTCTCGCCAGGAGTGATCAACGCACTCACGTCGGTCGCCTCGTCGAGCGGGTCGCCGACCACCAGGGACTGCACCTTCTCCACGAGCGCCTCGGTGAACGGCTCAGCAATGTCTTCGTGGGCGATTATCCGCTGGGTGGAGATGCATGACTGTCCGGCGTGGGAGAAGCCGGCCACCGCGATCTTGCCGGCCGCTGCCAGCCAGTCGCCGTCGCAGTGGATGATCACCGGCGAGTTGTTCCCCAACTCGAGATTCACCCGCTTCCTCGGTGCGGCCGCCCGGATCGACCAGCCCACCTCGGGAGAGCCCGTGAAACTGATCATGGCGACGTCGTCGTTCTCGACGAGAGCCGCACCGACCGCTGAACCGGGGCCGGTGACCACGTTGAGCCAGCCGGGGGGAAGGCCGCACTCGTCGATGAGCATGTCGGCCAGCGCGATCGCCGTGAGCGGCGTCCCACCCGCGGGCTTGAGGACGGTCGTGCACCCTGCGGCGATCGCCGGAGCGATCTTGTGGGCGACCAGGTTGAGCGGGAAGTTGAACGGCGTGATGGCGCCCACGACACCGATCGGCACCCAGACCACGATGCCCAGCTTGCCTCCGCCCGAAGTGCTGGCATCGAGGGGCACCACCTCGCCGCTGCGGCTCCTCGCAACGGCGGCTGCGAAACTGAACGTGTCGACGGCTCGCTCTGCCTCCACGCGGGCGGTGCGGATGGGCTTGGCGGACTCCTCGGCGATGAACCTGGCGAAGCGGTCGCGCTGTGCGGTGAGCGCGATCGCGGCCCGATCGAGGATGGCGGCGCGATCGGCGGTCGACAGCGGGTTCGACCGTGGTGCGTCGGCGGCCTCGCGGACCGCGCGGTCCACCTCGGAACGGCCGCACCTGGGGACCGCGCCGAGCGCGTGACCGTCGTATGGTGACACCACGGTGTCGGAAGCGTCAGTCGTCACCCGGTCTGCACCGATGGGTACGGGCGTCACGTCGGTTCCCACGTCTTCACCAGCCTTCCTGGGGTTCGGTGGCTATCAGGGCGCGGCCGAAGGCCTCGACACCTCGGGCGATCTCGTCGCTGCTCACGACCAGCGGCGGCATCCACCGGACGACGTTGCCGAGGTGACCGCAGGCCATGAGGAGGACGTGTTCGTCTGCGCGGCAGTAGCGCAGGATCTCGCCCACCCGAGCCCCGTCGGGCTCACCCCGCGGATCCAGGAGCTCGCAGCCGATCATCAGCCCGTAGCCCCGGATGTCGGCGAGCCCGGCGTGTCGCCTCTGCAGCTCCTTCAGGAGGCCGACGAGTTGCGCTCCGCGTTCGGCGGCGTTCTCGACGAGCCGCTCGTCTTCGATCACGTCGATGGTCGCCAGAGCGGCAGCACAGCCCAGGGGGTTGCCTCCGTATGTCCCACCATGGGATCCGGTGGGCCAGCGGTCCATCAGCTCCTTGGGGGCACCGATCGCCGAGATGGGGAAGCCCGACCCCATGCCCTTGGCCATGATCACCACATCGGGTTCCAGGCCACTGTGCTCGAGGGCGAAGAAGCGGCCCGTCCTGGCGAAGCCGGACTGGACCTCGTCGAGGACGAACACGATGCCGTGCCGGCGGCATATCTCCTGCACGCCGAGCAGGAAGTCCTTCGGCGCCGGCAGGTAGCCGCCCTCTCCGAGAACCGGCTCGATCACCATCGCCGCGGTCTCCTCGGGTGCCGTCTGTCGCAGCAGCAGGCGCCGCAACTGCTCCAGGCAGCGCTCGACCTCGGCCTGCTCGGACCCACCGTTCTCGAAGACCTGGGGGAACGGAGCGACGAACACGCCGCTGGGCAGAGGCTGGTAGCCGGCGCGGTAGGCGGTCTTCGAGGTCGTCATGGCCATCGTCATGGCGGTGCGGCCGTGGAAGCTCCCCTCGAAGACGACGATGTTGGGCCGGCCGGTCACTTGACGGCACAGCTTGACGGCTGCCTCCACCGCCTCAGCGCCCGAGTTGGCGAAGAAGAAGGTGTCGATCCCGGGCGGAGCGACCTCAGAGAGGCGCTTTGCCAGCTTCCCGAGCATGGGGTGGCGGTACAGGTACACCTGGGCGTGCATCACCTCGGCAGCCTGGTTGGCGATGGCCTCCACCACCCGCGGGTGAGAGTGACCCGTAGCGGTGACTGCGATGCCGCTGGTGAGATCGAGGTACTCGGTCCCGTCGGTGGCGACGACGGTGCACCCCCGGGCCGAGCGGATCTCGAGATCGGACGCTCTCGGGTACACCTCGGAGACGTGCTCGGTCATGGTGGTCCTTCCCGGCCCCGGCGGGACTCAACGGCCTCGCCGGCCCTGAACCCAAACCATAGGTCCCTGGCCGTGCACCGGGGAGTGGGCTCAGCCTGCCTTGGGAGAGCAGGACCGAGGGAAGGATGTTGGCGCAGCCGGCGCTGAGCCGAGCTACTTCTTCCAGCGCTGGCCCCAGGCTTCGAACTCACCCTCGACGACACCGCCGGAATTGTGGTCTCCCGCCCAGGCGAGGAAGAACTCCTGGCCGGATCCGGCGGTGACCGAGGGGACGAAGCCGTCGTAGAGGGTGTCGCCGTCGGGTCCCATGTGAGAGACCATCGCGTCGTCGGCACCCGTCTCGGTAGCGCCTTGGCTTCCGACCTTGGTCTCCTGCACGTATACCTCGTACTCCGCCATCCAATCTTCCATGAAGTCGTCGTGGTACGGCTTCCCGACCTCGGTGCCGCTCCAGGTCACCAGGAAGCTGCCCACCGAGGGCTGGAAGGCGACGTCGGTGCTGAAGACGTCAACCCAGGTGTCGCCGGCCGCACCCATCTGGGACAGACGCGTCATGGGTCCGAGCAATGCGCCGGATTTGTCCAGGCCTTGGCCCCAGACCTCGGTGTCGCCCTTTACTACGCCGCCCTGGTGGTGGTCTCCCTCCCACACGACGAGGTAGCGCCGGTTCACCGGGTCGTAGGCGACGCCGGGGCGCTCGCCTTCGTACAACGAATTGACGTCAGGACCCATGTGCGAGATGCGGAAGTCGTCTGCTCCGATCTGCGACCCGACGTTGCTGCCCTTTGCCGAGAGGCGCTGGCCCAACACCTCGAACTCGTCGTTCACGAGCCCGTTGGCGTTGTCGTCGGCGTGGAACACGACCAGGTACTCGCCCTGGTCGGGGTTGTAGGCGACGTCCGGAGCTCCCGCGAGGAAGCTGGTGTCGAGCGGCTTGCCGACCTCGGAGATCTGCCGGTCACCGCCGATCTCGCTGCCGGCGGCAGAGATCCGCTGGGCGTAGACCTCGTACTCTCCGTTGGTCTTCCATAGATTGTAGGTGTCTCCCTCCCACACGACGAGATACTCGTTGAGGCCGGAGTTGTAGGTCACAGACGGCGACGTCGCGTCGAAGGCCGGGTTGTTCTTCGGGCCCATCTGTGAGATGCGGAAGTCGTCGGCGCCGACTTGGGCGCCCGAAGCCGAGATGCGCTGGCCGTAGATCTCCCACTCATTCGGCGCGATCGCTCCCGGGACCTGATCGACTGCCTCCCACACCACCAAGAACTCGTGTGCTTTGGTGTTGTAGGTGACCGCAGGCCAAAATGCGCGGTAGTCCGCCAGCCCGTCCTGGCCCATCTGGGAGATCCTGAAGTCGCCGCCCAACGCGTTGCCGTTGGCGTCGAGGCGTTGGCCCCAGATCTCGCGCTCGTCGACCCCCAGGCCGGGAGCCGAGTCGGACGCCCACACTGCGAGGTAGGTCGACGTGTCGGGGCTGAAGGCCACCGCGACCGTGTTGGTGACCGGGAAAGCCTCGAAGGGCTCCGGGCCGTAGTCAGGGTTGCCGTTCGGCCCCATCTGCGAGAGCCGGATGAGCCCGCCGACCGGGCCGGCTTGCGCCGCGTTCGGCAGAGCCACCTGTGCCAGCAGCGCCAAGCTGAGCGCCAGGACTGCAACCCTGCCCCGCCAGGGCCAGGTGATCGTCTTTTCGTGAGATGAGCTGCGCCGCATTCCGGGCCTCCCGCCAGGTCGATTTGGGACCGATTGTGAGGTCTCGGGACGGCGCAGTCATGAGTAGCGATTACTCAGACCCCCATGCGCCCCGCTCGGACGGGTGTGCGGCAAACTGCTCAGCCATGCGCCAAGTGACGTCGGTGGGCGTCGCTGCGGAGCCTGCGGCGTAGCAGCGGGTCGGGGAGTACCCGATGGCGCAGCCGGCGCTACCTGCGGTAGCGCCAAGTGACAGGGCTAGCCGAAGGTGAACTCGCGGTAGAACGCCTGTAGGGCGGCCTCGTCGCCCAGGCGCTCCACTGTGCCGAGCGGTTCCCGCTGATACAGGACCAGTTCGAGATCGCCGGCAGTGCCGCGCAGCGCCATATCGCCCTTGGCGTGTTCGCGCCTCACCCCCACGCCGCCGGCGTCCATGGTCAGCAACCACTCGCCCGGACGATCGGTGCAATGCACGTGCAGCGTCTCACCTGACCCGAGACCGCTGGGGTCACCGATTCTCAGCAGCGGTCCGAAGATCTCCTCCATGCCGTCGACCGCCAGCTCCGCGTCGATCGGCTCGGGTGATCCGCGGGCGGCCTGGGCGTCGTAACGGTGGATTGCCAACTCGTGCGCGCAGCGGCGGGCCACGAACGCGCCGCTTTGATCCGGCTCGAACCAGGTCCAGACCTCTGTGTCGCCCTCGGTCGCAGAGAGCAAGTCCTGCAGGTCCGAGGCGAGGCCGTCCAGCCAGGCGACCCTGGCTTCGTCATCAGCGGGCAGATCGTCCCAGCGCGTGAACTCGGTGCGGGGTCTGCCCGAACCGTCGCACAACACATGGGTCCAGAAGACGAGGAAGAAGCCGAGGTGTTCGGTCAGGTCGGCCAGTGTCCAGGCCGGGCAGCTCGGGACCGGGACATCTAGGGGACCGTCGCTGACGGTTGCCACGAGGACACCGAGCTCTTTGCTGACCGCTGCGACGTGGTCGGTGTAGTTCATGTCCGGGGGGTCGAATGGTGTCACTCGGGGCTGGCCAGCCCAAGTTGCTCGTAGAGCTCGGCGCGCTGGAGCTCGAACTCCTGCTCGTCTATCTCACCGGCGGCGCGTCGCTGGTTGAGGAGGCCGACCTTCTCGAGCAGCTCGTCCTCCGATGGCCCTGCCTCTTCCTCATCGGAGTCGCGGGCCTCCTTGCGCTCGAGCCGCTTCTGTTCCTTGTCGCGCGCCTTGCGCTGGCGGTCCTGTTCGCGCTTGCGTTTCTCGAATCGCTCTCGACCCTTGGCCATGCCGTCTCCTCGCTGCGCGCCGGGTTCTGCTCCGCGAACCCCGCTCGGGGCCCGCGGCTGCGCCGCTCAGACGGCCCGGACGTTCAATGCCTCGGGCCCCTTGCGGCCGGGGCCGACCTCGAATTCGACGCTTTGCCCCTCGTTCAGCCCGTTCGCCGCCCCACCCTCGATGTTGGAGACGTGCACGAACACGTCCTCTCCATCGGGCCGGGAAATGAAGCCATATCCCTTGTCACTGTTGAACCACTTGACTTTCCCGGTTTCCAGCGGACTCCTCCTTCATCGTCGGAGCCCGACGGACTCGCGTGTCACCACACTCTAGTTCCTCGGGGGCTGCGCCCCCGACGCAGGGCCTTCGGCCGAGCTCCCCCATCCCGACGGGGACCCCAACCCCGCCGGCGGCGCTTGCGGACATGGCCGATCGATCGCTCTTCGCAAGCGCCTGGTTCCTCGGGGGCTGCGCCCCCGACGCAGGGCCTTCGGCCGAGCTCCCCCATCCCGGCGGGGACCCCAACCCCGCCGGCGGCGCTTGCGGACATGGCCGATCGATCGCTCTTCGCAAGCGCCTGGTTCCTCGGGGGCTGCGCCCCCGACGCACGGCCTTCGGCCGAGCTCCCCCATCCCGGCGGGGACCCCAACCCCGCCGGCGGCGCTTGCGGACATGGCCGATCGATCGCTCTTCGCAAGCGCCTGGTGGCCGCCACACTCCACTGGTCGCCGGCGGTTTTCCAGTCCTCCAGCGGCTGGCACCATGGTGCCCGTGACCTCGAGCGAGCAGCGTGGTGGGCCGGCGCAGGCAGTCATCACCCCGTTGGCCGATGAGAAGGGGTACGCCGACGAACTGATCAGGAGGCTGTGCGACGAGCTCCCGCCGCGTCGCACGGGGACGCCGGCCGAACTCCGAGCCCAGGAGTTCGTCGCTGCGGAGTTCGACAGGATCGGGCTGAGCACCGAGCTCGAGCCCTTCAGGTTCAACGACAACCTCTACGCGGCGCTTGCCCTCCATTTCGGTGTCGGCGTGCTGGCGAGCGTCGTCGCCGGCCGACGACCGGTGCTGGGCGCGGGGCTCCACGCCCTGGTCGGCGGCTCCTACTGGCTCGACTCGACCCGCAGGGCCGAGATCCTCAGGAGGGCGCTGCCCTACCGCGGATCCCAGAACCTCGTCGCCACCATCCCGGCTGCCGGTGAGACGAGGCTGCGGATCGTGTGCCTGTCGCACATCGACGCGTCCTACACCGGCCGGATGTTCGAGCCGCGCTTCAAGAAGCGCTTCTACCACAAGGGTGAGTCGGCGCCGTATACGGCCAAGTCGCTGGCGATACCCACCCATGCCGAGCTCGTGGCCGCGGCCGTCGCGCTGACGCGGGCGGTCCTGGGGAAGCGCTCGGCCTCGGCCGAGCGGCTGCTGCGTCAGATCGAGTACGGCCTCACGGTGCCGTCGTTGCTCGGTCTGGTGTTGAACGGCGAGATCGTGCTGCGCGACCTCACCGTTCCGGGTGCGAGCGACAACCTGACCGGTGTCGCGGCGTGCCTTCTCCTGGCCAACCGGCTGCGAGCGGAGCGTCACCCCGACGTCGAGTACGTGTTCGTGGCCACCGGGGCGGAGGAGGCAGGAACCGGCGGGGCTCGGAGGCTGGTCGAGGCCAAGCGGGAGGAATGGAGCCCCGCCGACACCGTGGTGCTGGCGATCGACACCCTGTCGGGGGGTGAGATCTTCTACGGCGAGGAGGGTGAGTTCGGCGCGCTGGTCGTCCCGTCCCTGCTCGAACAGGCTTTCACCGGCGCCGCCGCGAGCGACCCGGACTTCGATGGCATCAGGAAGTACCGGGTTCCGGTCGGCGGCACCGATGCCCAGACCTTCAGCTACGCCGGCTACGAGGCAGGCTCGATCATCTGCGTCGACCTGAGCGAGGGCTCACCCCGTCACTACCACCACCCGTCCGACACACCCGACAACGTCGACCTGGACACCTTCGCCCTGGCTCTGGACTTCGCCGAGGCGGTGATCGACCGGATCGTCGAGGCCCGCCTCGGCTACTGAACTGAGGGAAAGGATGCATTTCGATCCGTTCACGCCCGAGGCGATCGAAGATCCATATCCGCAGTACCGCCGCTTCAGGGAGGATGCACCGGTCTACTGGTCGGACAAGATCAAGTCGTGGTGCCTGTTCGGCTATGACGACGTGCGGGAACTGTTCTGCGACCAGCGCTTCTCGACCGACAGGTCCAGGGCCGACAAGTACAAGGGGAGGCCTCCACCGGCCAGCACCGAGCTGCGCACGGTGCAGTCGGATCCACCTGCATCGACCCAGGTACGCAAGCTGCTCACGCTCAGCCTCACACCGAAGGTACGGGCCGCGCAGCCCCTCATCGACGCCCTCATCGACGAGCAGGTCGAAGTCGTCGAGGCGGCCACCGAGAGAGCTGTCGGCGATGCCCAGCTCGCGGGTGAGATCGACTTCATCGACGAGTTCGCCTACGCCCTGCCGGTGAACGTGATCGCGGAGTTGTTCGCGGTCCCCAGAGACGACTGGGGGCAGTTCCAGCAGTGGTCCTTCCAGATTGCCAGAGGAATGGATCACTTCTACTCGAAGAGCGACGTAGGCAGGGCGCTCGGCGAGTTCGCCAACTACTTCTTCGCCTTGGCCTCCCAACGGAGGGAGAACCCCGGCGAGGACCTGATCTCCAAGCTGCTCGAGGTCGAGAACGACGGTGATCGGTTGAACGACGTCGAGGTGGTTTCGATGTGTACGACGCTGGTCTTCGCCGGCCACGAGACGACGGTGAACCTGCTCGGTAACGGGATGCTGGCGCTGTTGCGCGAGCCGGAGCAGTTGAGGATGTTGGCGGGGGGAGCAGTCAGCCCGCAGGCGGCCATGGAGGAGCTGGTTCGTTACGACGGCCCGGCCCAGCTCATCTCGCGCACCGCGGTGGAAGAGGTGGAGATGCGGGGCCAACGCATCGACCCGGGCAAGGCAGTCGTCGCCATGCTCGGATCGGCGAACCGCGACCCCTCGGAGTTCGACGAGCCCGACAGCCTCGACCTTGCTCGTGACCCCAACAACCACCTGGCGTTCGGGTTGGGTGCCCACTTCTGTCCCGGCGCCAACCTCAGCCGCATGGAGACCAGAGCCGCCTTCCCGGCGTTCCTGCGACGCTTCCCCGACATCCGTCTCGGGGACACACCCCACTCCTGGCGCCCCACCGCGGTGCTGCGAGGGCTCGAGCACCTGCCGGTGCGTGTCAGCCGAGCCTGAGGGAAGGCTGCAGAGACCTGAGCCTTCAGCCCCGGTCACTCACCTGCCAGGCTGCGAGGCCCCAGCGCGCCGGCGACGTGGAGGTGTCGACGAACAGCGAGAGCGAGACCGCCGTCGTGTTCCCCATCGGGCGGACGAGGGCGACCCAAACCGGCAGCACCCAGGTCCGACCCGACACACCCACATCGATGCGTCCGTACCAGAGGGGACCGGACCCGTAGCGGTTCATGTCGAAGCTCACTGTCACCGACCGACCCCTGTCGGTGAAGGACCCCGTGCCGGTCACCGAACGCAGGCCGACTCGATCGCGGGCGAAGTCGATGTCACCGGCTGCCAGCTGTCCCGACACCTCGAAGTGGGCGGTCACGACCCTCACCTCGTCGCCCACCGGGTCCGGGTCCGGGTCGGGCCCGGGGTCGGGGAGGTCTCCGCGGGGGCCGTAGACAGGGAGGGCAGCGCCGGACTCGAAGGCCCCCATGTCGGGCGCACCCACGACGCCGAACGGGTCGTTGAGGTTGGCGAGGCCCGTGCCCGCGTCGGCGGCCGGCGCTCCCGGTCGGAGGCGCAGGTCCTTGCTGCCCACCGGCACTCCGTCCCCGTAGTCGGCGGGCAGGCTCGCATCGACCAGGTCGCGGTGGTCTATGGCCACCCCGTTGTCCTCGACCCCGGGGGGCAGGTCGGCGATCCGGTCGTAGCGGACGTTGTCCCACTTGAACCACGGCAGTCCGGGATCCTCCGACGTCCCCCAGGCGTTGTAGTCGAGGTCGCGGAAACCCTCGTCAGGAACGGTGGTGAACTCGAACGCGTACCGGTCCCCGAGGAAGAGGTTGTTGCGCAGGATGGTGTTGCGCCACATCGAGCCGCTGTCGCCGTAGCCGAAGCCGAGCTTCACGCCCGAGTTGTGGGCGATCACCAGGCCCGTCGTGAAGTTGTGCATCTTCAGCGGTTCGTAGTCGATGTTCACGAGCTCGTTCCGCAACACGTAGGCGGGCCCACCCTCGATGGGTTGCACGCTCACCCCCATACGGGAGTTGGTGACACGGTTGCGCCAAGCCCTTACGTTGGCGCGGTTGTGGTCGATCTCGATCCCGTCGTCCACGCAGAACGCCACATCGTTTCCGAACACGTCGTTCCCGTAGGACGGGCCGGTGTAGGGGTCGACCGATATGCAGTCGCTGAAGTTGGTCACCGCGTTGTGGCACACGACGTTCCCGTCGCCCCGCAGGTCGATGCCTTCCGACGACGGTATGCCAGAACCCGGCCAGGGTTCGCGTCCGGTTATCGCGTTGTCGCACACGGTCTGGTTCCGCTCGTTGGCCGAGTCCCGTCGGTTCACGATGCCGTCGTCCACGTCGGTGATCCGGTTCCCGAGTATCGCGATGTCGCGGGTGTGCTGCGCATCCACCCCCCAGCGGCCGTTGCGTATGGTGAAGCCCTCGAGGATCACGTGTGAGAGGGTCTGGTCGTACCGGCCGAGGGTGACCACACCCGAGTCGACGCCCTGGCCGTCGATGATCGCGGTTCCCTCATCCGGCCCGAGGAACGACACGGGAGCCCCGGGTGCACCCGAGGCGAGCAGGTCGAACGGCGCGTACGTGCCGGCGGAGACGAGGAAGGTGTCGCCGGGCCGGGCGATGTCCGCGGCCGCCTGGAGCCCCCGGAAGGGGTCACCGGGCGAGCCGTCCCCACCGCCGTTGCCGGGAGAGACGTGAAGCGTCCGGCCCCCCGTGGCGGGCGTCGGCATCGTCCGGGTGGAGGCGGTGACGGTGCGTGTGCTCCCCCCGCCGTCGGGGTCGGTGATGGTCGCCCTGAGCTCGTAGGTCGTCCCCGGCTGGAGCCACATGGCCGACGCTGCCCAGTAGTCGAGGCCGAGCGGGTCGTCCTGTACCCGGATCTCGGGATAGGCGCGCATGGCCAGGGCTCCCGGGCGCCAAGCGGGCTGACCCTGGACCCGGTACTCGATGCTCATCGAGCTGTCGTGGTCCTTGTCCCCGCTCACCCACCACAGCAAGCCGATGTGCTCGAAGGTGGCGTCGGTGCGGATCTCGCCGGCCACGATGGGTTCACCGGCAGCGCCCGCAGGCGAGCTCAGCGGTGCGAGCAACGTGCCCAGCACCGCGCCGGCTACCAAGGCGGCGCTCCAGGGTCTTGGGCGTCTGACCCCGATCCGTGCCCGAACCCCCATCTGTTCCCCCAGTGTTGCGGCTCCAAGTGAGTATCGGGGGATTGGCTCGGTCTCCTTGAGGAGGCCTGCCCGCGCAGGTGCGGGCCGCTCAGATGATGCCGTCCCAGAGCTCGCGCTCGGTGGCATCAGGATCGCTCACCAGCCCGCACTCGGTGTCGAGCTCCATGGTCGAACGGCCCGCGTCGGCCCGGTAGGGCGCCCAGTCCGGGAGTCTCGAGGTGACGGGACGGCCGGTGTGGGCGAACTGCGTCCACGCCTCGCTCATGGTGGTGGCGAGGCCCTGGGGAGCAGAGCCCCCGGTGAACATCTCGACCCCGGAACGGTCGAGGTTGTCGAACACGAACGGGATCTCGAGTGCGTGGCAGGCACCGAGGCGACCCCCGAATGCGGCCGAGGGCCAGGAGAAGCGGTAGGCGTAGGTGTCCTCGCAGTGCATCGCCTGGAGCTCGGCCAGCCGCACGGCGGGCATCCGGAACACGAAGTCGGTCATGACCGCGGCGAAGACGGCGGCCTCGTCGGCTGCCGGTCGGTTGGCGCGGTAGACCTGCTCGGCCACCGCGCCCCGGCCTTCACCGAAGATGCGATCGAGGCGGCGGCGCAGGTGCTGAGGCTCGAGCTCCTCCTGGGTCAACAAGCTGAAGAGGTTCCATTCGTCGCGCGTCGTGCCGGTGAGCACGGGTACCTCGGCCGCCGAGCCCTTGTGGATCGCCTCGTGAGGCGGCAGCGGAAGGGCTTCGGTTCCGGCGCAGGGTCGGTAGGGCATTCCCAACGCCAGAGCCCCGTCCCTCGCCTTTGGGTCCCGCTGCAGCTGAGCGGTGGCGTGGGTCTGGGCTGCGAGCAGCGCCTCGGCGGGCGCGGCCCGCAGATCGTCGACGGTCGCGTAACCGCCGACCTCGAAGAAGGTCTCGGTGACCTTCCGTGCTCCCTCGGGGTCTAGCGAGTGGTGGGCGGCACCCGACTGGGGTATCGCCCGGTGAAACAGGCCCGCGGCCGCTGGGCTGGCCATCAGGGCGGCGACGCTGAACCCGCCGGCGGACTCGCCGAAGACGGTGACGTTGCCGGGATCACCACCGAAGGCGGCGATGTTGTCCCTGACCCATTGGAGGGCCGCGATCTGGTCGAGAATCCCGTTGACCCCCGACGTGGGGAAGCGCGAGTCGAAGTCGCCGAGGTGCAAGAAGCCGAGGGCGCCGAGCCGGTAGTTGATCGACACCACCACGACGCTCCCGTTGGTGACGAGCCGGGCGCCGTTGTACCAGGGGATCGCCCCTTGGCCGTTGACGAAGCCGCCCCCGTGGATCCAGACCATCACGGGGCGGCTGCCGTCGAGCGATTCCGTCTGGATGTTCAGGAACAGGCAATCCTCGTCCCACTCCGGGCCGCCGCCGGCGAAGAGCATCTCCATGCCCCCGCCGGGCTGGGGAGCGGCGGTACCGAACCTCGTGGCGTCCCTGGGCTCGTGCCAACCGCGATGCGGCTGCGGTGGCCGGAAGCGCAGGTCGCCGGTAGGCGGAGCCGCGTAGGGCACGCCGGCGAAGAGCAGGCACCCCTCCTTCTCTCGGCCGACTACGGGGCCACTGGTGGTTTCAGCCGTGGGCGCCATGAGTGGTCTGCATCCTATTGGAGGCAGGAGTCAGCTCGCGGTGCTGTCCCCCCGAGCGCGAGGTCCGGCCGGCGCCGGTAGCGTGTTGTCGGCGGCGGTGGACCTGACAAGGGGGGGAGACATGGTCTATCGGGTCATCCAGTGGGCGACGGGGACCGTGGGCATCCACGCGGTGCCCGCCATCGTGCGCCACCCCGACCTCGAGCTGGTCGGGCTGTGGGTGCACAGCGACTCCAAGGTCGGTCGCGACGCAGGTGAGATCTGTGGAACAGCGCCGGTGGGGGTGACCGCCACCGACGACGCCGAGGCTCTGCTGGCGACCGAGGCCGACGTCATCAGCTACATGGCCTCTTCCGACATCCGCCCCGCAGAGGTCGTCGAGGACCTGTGCCGGATGCTGTCGGCGGGCTTCAACGTGGTCAACACGTCCTTCGTACCCCTTCTCTTCCCCTGGGCCGCCGGGGAGGGGGTGGCCGAGCAGCTGCAAGCCGCCTGCTCGGACGGTGGCACGTCCATCTACACCTCGGGGATCGATCCGGGCTTCGCCAACGTGCAGCTCCCCATATCGGCGATGAGCCTGTGCGAGAGGGTTGACTCGGTGCGGGTGATGGAGATCGTCAACTACGCCACCTGGGACAACCCCTTCACGCTGTTCGAGATCATGGGGTTCGGAAAGCCCGACGAGAGCGAGTCCCTCCTGCTCGCACCCGGATCGCTGAGGCTGGCCTGGGGCCCGGTGGTCGAGACGATCGCGGCGGCCCTCGGCACCGACCTCGACGAGATCGTCGAGCAGCACGAGGTGATCAGGGCCGAGGAGGCCTTCGAGATCGCTTCCGGCAAGATCGACGCCGGCACGATCTCGGGGATGCGGTTCGAGATCCAGGGAATCGTCAGCGGCCGGCCGGCCATCGTCGTGGAGCACGTCACCCGGATGCGCGACGAGGACGCCCCTCACTGGCCCCAGGGCCACGGTTACCGGGTACAGGTCGACGGTGAGCCGCATCTCGGGCTCGACCTGTCGCTGGGCTCCGCACGCGGCGATCACAACACCGCGGGCTGCCTGGCGACCGCAATGAGCGTGCTCAACGCCGTACCTCACGTGGTCGAGGCCGAGCCGGGAATCGTCACCGCGCTCGACCTGCCGCTCTACACCGCAACCGGCCTGCTGAGCTGAGCCGGCCCGTCCGACCGGGGCGCTCGTCGGAGCGGGGGTTCAAAGGGCTCTGGCTCCAAGCGCCTGCTCCGGCGGGGGAGAGCCTCAACCCTCGGGGCCGAGGAAGTCCAGGTCACAGCCCAGGTTGGCTTGCTGGACGTGCTGGGCGTAGAGGCGGCGCCACCCCCGAGGGGGCAACGGCGGCGGGGACCACTCGGCCCGCCGCCGCGACAGCTCAGCGGCATCGACGTGCAGCTCGAGGCGCCCGGCGGCCGCGTCGAGCTCTATGAGGTCCCCGTCGTGCACCAGGCCCAGCGGTCCTCCGACCGCAGCCTCGGGCGCGCAGTGCAGCACCACCGTGCCGTAGGCCGTACCGGACATGCGGGCGTCGGAGACCCTCAGCATGTCGCGGACGCCGGCGCGGGCGAGACCGACGGGAAGGGGGAGCGAACCCGCCTCCGGCATCCCCGCAGCCACGGGCCCGGCGTTGCGGAGCACGAGGACGTGCGCGGGCGTGGCCTCGAGGTGCGGGTCGGCGAGGCGCTCCTCGGCCTCGCCGAGCGAATCGAAGACGAGGGCGGGCCCGCGGTGAACGAGCAGTTCGGGTGACGCGGCGGCGGCCTTGATCAGCGCTCCGTCGGGGGCCAGTGAGCCACGAAGCACGGCAAGCCCGCCGGCTGGGCCCAGCGGCTCTTCGAGTGAGCGGATGCTGGATTGCCAGCCAGCGGGCCGGTCTGCTGTCGTGATCCGCTCGCCGATCGTCTCGCCGGTGACGGTGAGGGCGTCGTGATCCAACAAGTCGCCGAGCGCGACCAGCAGGGACGGGACGCCGCCCGCCCGGTCGAAGTCCTCCAAATAGCCTGTTCCCGCCGGACGGCAGTCGACCAGCAGCGGCGTCCTTCCCGCGATGTCACCGACATCGGCGAGGTCGAGGGGGATGCCGCGGCGGCGGGCGATGGCGAGGAGGTGTATCACTGCGTTGGTGGACCCGCCCAGGGCCACCAACACTGTGAGGGCGTTGAGGAACGATGCCCTCGACAGGACCCCGCTGGGCCGCGACTGCTGCTCGGCGAGGCGCACGGCACAGCGCCCGGTCTCGGCAGCCAGCCGCAGGCGCGCCCCGGTCGGCGCCGGGGCGCTGGCGGCGCCGGGGAGCGACAGCCCCATGGCCTCTGTCAGGCACGCCATGGTGGAGGCGGTCCCCATGACCATGCACGTACCGGCGGTGGGACAGAGCTCGTCGCGGATGCCGTCGATCTCCGTGTCGTCGAGGTTTCCCGCCCGGTGTTCGGCCCACAGGCGGCGGCAGTCGGTGCACGCGCCGATCCGTTCGCCTCGCCAATGCCCGGCTGTCATCGGTCCGGTGACGATCGAGATTGCGGGAAGGTCCGCCGAAACCGCGGCCATCAGCTGCGCCGGAACGGTCTTGTCGCAGCCCCCGACCAGCACGACGGCGTCCATGGGCTGGGCCCGGATCAGCTCCTCGGTCTCCATGGCCAGCATGTTCCGGTAGAGCATCGAGGTGGGAGACAACAGGATCTCGGGTAACGACGAGGTAGGGAACGCCAACGGCGCCCCGCCTGCTTCGAGGACACCACGCTTCACGGCCGCGACGACCTCGGGCATCTGACGGTGGCAGGTCGTGTAGTCGCTGGAGGTGTCGGCGATCCCGATGATCGGCCGGGCCAGGTCGTCCTCGTCGAAGCCCGCCGAGGCCAGGAAGGCACGACGGATGAACCGGCTGAAGCCCGGATCTCCGTAGGCGGTGAGGCTGCGGTCGATCCCGGATCTGTCGCTGAGTGCCACTTCCACCGCCTGTCAGAGTTGGATGTTGACGTACTTGGTGACGAGGTACGAATCGATGCCTTCGGCGGCGCCCTCGCGACCGAAGCCGGACTGCTTGACACCCCCGAAGGGTGCTTCGGCGGTGGCCAGTGCGAGCGTGTTGACGCCGACGAGGCCTGCTTCTAGCTGCTCGGATACCCTCATCGCGGTTCCCATGTCGGTGGTGAACACGTAGCCGGCGAGACCGTAGGGCGTGTCGTTGGCTCGCTCGATCGCCTCGTCGAAGCTGCTGAAGGTGGCAATCGGTGCGACCGGCCCGAACGGCTCTTCGGTCATGATGCTCATGCTGTCGTGCACGTCGGTCAGCACGGTGGGTTCGTAGAACCAGCCTGCGGTCATATCGGGCGGTCGCTTTCCTCCGAGCAGGATCTTCGCGCCGCGAGCGACGGCGTCGCTCACGAGAGCCTCGACAGCTTCGAGCCTCTTCTCGCTCGACAGCGGACCGACCTCGGTGCCGGGGTCACTGGGATCGCCGACTGTGAGCGATTCGGTTGCGGCCACGAACCGTTCCGTGAAACCGGCGGCGATGTCCTCGTGGACGAAGAAGCGGCTCGGCGCGATGCAGACCTGGCCGCAGTTGCGGTACTTGAAGGCGGCGCACAGGTCGGCGGCAGCGTCGATGTCGGCGTCGGGGAACACCAGCACCGCCGCGTCGCCGCCCAGCTCCAGGGAGACAGGGATGATCCGTCGGGCCGACTGCTCGATGATGGTCCGACCTACCGGGAGCGATCCGGTCAGCGACACCTTGCGGATCACGGGTGAACCCATCAGGTGCCGGCTTATCCGGGCGGGGTCGCCGGTGACCAGGTTCACCACGCCAGGCGGGATACCGGCGTCCAGGCAGGCCTGGCCCAGCCACAGCGCGGCGCGGGGCGACTCCTCGGCCGGCTTCAAGACGATGGAGCATCCTGCAGCCAAAGCGGGGGCCAACTTGCGGGCCGAGAGCAGGACCGGGAAGTTCCACGCGACGAACGCCGCGACCGGCCCGACCGGCTCGCGTCGCACGACCAGGCGGTTGTCGGTCGAATGGCCGTCGACGGTTCGTCCATAGACTCGTCGTGCCTCATCGGCGAACCAGTCGAAGTACTCGGCTGCCGCCATCATCTCGGCCCGGGCCTGCGCGACAGGCTTCCCCGCCTCCTCGGTCAGTATCGGGGCGAGGTCGTCGGCGTGGTCCCGGATGCGAGCAGCAACGTCGCGCAGCAGGCGGCTGCGCGACCAGGCGTCGGTACTCCTCCAGCGCTGCCAGCCCTCGTCGGCCGCGGCCAGCGCCCAGTCGAGGTCGGCAACCGTGGCGGCTGCGACCTCGTCGACGATCTCGCCGGTGGCGGGGTTCTCCACCCCGACGGTGCCGCCATCGGCCGAATCACGCCATTCGCCGTCGATGAGCAGTTGGGTCGGTGCATCCATGACTGCCATTGTTGCCGCTCCGCGCCACAGACCACCGCTCAGCTGTGAAGCCGCGGACCTCTCGTGCCGGCAACCTCCAGGCAGACTTCGAGCAGGGGCTCGGCGAAGCCGCCGTTGGTGCAGAGCGTGTGGCCGTCGTCAACGTAGTGCGTCGTCGCGTACGGGATGATCCGGGCCAGCTGCTCCTGGGACTCCGGCGGGATCCCCTTGTCCCTGGCCGTCACCAGTACCGCGGTCGAGACGTCTATCTCACCGAGCCAGTCGCCGGCGTCGAAGCGGCCCACGGCGCGTCCCGCCTCCATGATCATCCGCCAGTTGTGGCGTCGCATCTCCGCAGCCGCCCATCTCTGGATGCTGTCGGGCCGCTTGCCGTTCGTGCTCACGGGCGCTCTGGAGCGGACCCACGACGACGGGAGCCGGGTGAGGAGGCCGCCGACCCGGCTGGTGCCGGCCGCCACCGCCATGATCGTCGTGAACGCCGTCCGCTGGTTCTGGGTCGGCACCATCGACAGGCCCGTGGCCACCAGCACCAGTCCGTCGACCAGGTCCCGGTGACGTTTCCAGAGGAGCTGGGCGACCGGACCACCCATCGAATACCCGACCGCGATGACCGGGCCCGTCCCGAGGACGTCACACAGGGCGGCGGTGTCGTCAGCGCAGTCAGCCAGCCGGAAGTGGCGGCGGGAGTGTATGCCCCGCCCGTGACCCCTGAGGTCGGGGGCGATCACCCTGAAGTGCTCGCTGAGCGGCTCGAACACCCTGAACCAGTTCATGCCCCCGCTGGCGAGCCAACCGTGGAGCAACATCAAGGTGGGGGCACCGGGAGGGCCTTCGAGCTCGCGCATGAAGGTGACACCCCGACCGGGCAGGCCGACGCGGCGCCCGAGCGGCAACCTGGCCGGACCTGGTAGGGCATCCGGTTCGACCTCACCGATCCAAGCGTCTGACAACCTGCACCCCTGTTCCGATCGCGCGCATCGGCGGCGCCCCTGTACCCCTCAACGTGGACGGGTCGGATCCTGCTGAACAGGGCCGATGGTCCCGATGCCCATCACAGTGCGAGGTGCAGCCTGAGCGCGTCGTCCAAGGCCGGCAGAGCGGGACCGCTGACATCGGCTCACCGCTGCGCGCGGATCACAGCCCGCTGTCGTGGCGGAGGGCCTGTGTCTCGCCGACCCAGCTGCCCACGTTCCAGCGGCCCCAGGCCCCCAGGCCCCCGAGGGGATCGTCGCCGTAGTAGACGGGCACGTGTATGAGCGACAGGCCTTCATGGTTCAGAGCCCGGTCCAGGGCCGACTCGAGCTCGGCGACGCTGAAGCCGCCGAAGAGGGCGTACACCCCGCCGATCGAGGAAGCCCAAGAGACGTAGTCGACCGCCACGTTGTCCGAGGTCGCGAACTCGGCGCGGTACTGGTCGCGCTGGAGTGACGAGATGGCACCCATCCGGCGGTTGTCGAACACGACGATGCAGCCGCGCGCACCGTGGGCGATGCCGTCGATCAGGACCTGGGGGTTCATGGTGAACGAGCCATCGCCGGTCAACGCGACGGCGAAGAACGGCGGGTCGGCCAATGCCGAGGCCAACACCGCCGAGGCGGCAAAGCCCATGTAGCTGGCTCCTGTCTCGGTGAAGGTGCGGCCCAGCCGGTCGTCCTCGACGACCTGGAAGCCGTTCGCCTGGACGTCGCCCGCATCGAAGAAGCACACTGCGCCGGCTGCTCGGGCCCGCTCGGTCACGGCCTTGATCGCCGCGGGTTGCGTGAGGACTTCGCGCCCCCACCCGGGGTCGGGCAGTGTCGGGTTGGCGTAGCGCTCCGCCTTGAAGGCATCCCACTGGGCCTTCTTGTCGATGCATTCGCGCAGCCAGGCGCTGGCGGTTGAGCGGGGAGTGACGCCCTCCGATTCCAGTTCCAGGATCAGCCGATCGAGTGTGGCACCGGCATCACCCACGAGCGCCAGCGTGCGGTTGTAGTGAAGGGCCGAGTCGGGGTCGCAGTTGAGGTTGATCACCTGTCTCACCCGCGGGTAGCCGGTGCGGGACGAGTCGGACTGGCAGACCGCCCGGGTTCCGATCGCGAGGAGCAGATCGGCCTGATCCATTGCGTAGTTGCCCGAGATGGACCCCTTGGATCCGCCGACGGTCATGTTGCGCGGATGGCGATAGGGGAGGACGCCCGACACGATGGGTGAGGTGACCGCCACCCCGTCCACGAGGTCGAGCAAGGTCTCGAGTCGGGGCCCGCAGTCGCGGGCGCCCCCGCCGATCTTCACGACCACCCGCTCGGCTTCGGTGAGCAGACAGGCGGCGCGTCGATAGGCCCCGTGCGTCCCGGCGGCCGCACCCAGAGGTGGTGGTGCGCCAGTCGGTAGCTCGTCGAGGTTGAAGTCGTGCAGCACCACCGGCTGGGTGTTGAGGGGAAGCAGGAGGTAGAAGGGTCCCGCCCGGTGGGGGCGGTCGACCGTGTTCACCCCCCGTCGGAGGGCGGTTGTGAGCGCCGCCGGGGTGTGCAGTGTGAAGGCGTCGCCCATCGTGGCGCACAGCCGGAGGTAGAGCTCCTGCTCTGCCTTTGGGATCTGCTGCATGTTGGGGCCTTCGGCCTCGGTCGTCTCGTCCCCGTAGAGGTGCCAGACCCCGATGCCGTCACTGGCTGCCGCAAGCGATCCTGCCATCGCCTGCATCGCGCCGGGACCGATCGAGGTCACGACCGCTGCCCGCTCGCCGCTCACCCAGCGCAAAGCTGTGGCCGCGTGTGCAGCTTCGATCTCGTTGCGCACGGCAAACGTCCGGACAAGGCCGGCCAGCTCGTAGACGCGCAGGACTTCGGCCAGCTCGGTCGACCCGTGGCCGAAGACGGCGACGTACTTCGATACGCCCAGCTGCAGGAGGCCGATCACGAGCGCCTCACAGAGCGTGAGGTCCAACCGGTGGGGCAGGTGGCCGCCGGCCCGGGCGAGGTCGATCCCTCCGGCGCCGGCGATGGCGCGGGCCCGGGCCTCACGTTCCGCCGAGCTGGCCGAGCCGTCCATCGGGGAAGAACCTAGTTGCCCCGGGGACCCCACCCCCACCGGCGGCGCTTGCCGGCGCCTGGTTCTTCGGGGGTGGCCTGAGCAGCCCCTACTGGTCTGGGGCTTCGGCCTCTGCGGGCTCCTCGAACTCGATGTGGCTCAGGCCGTCGGACAGCACCGGGGGCGGGATCGTGAGGGTCAGCGGGGTGTGCTTCTGCTCCCACCGGTGCAGCAAGGCGAGCGCGGCGTCGCGCTCCCGCTTGTCACGCAACCGCCAGTTCCGCGCGGTCGAGCGGCCCGACGGCGAGTCGAGGACCTCCCAGTAGGCGCCGCTCTCGTTCACCACCGCTCGGCGCCGGCGATCTGCGGCGTAGTTGAACGAAACCGTGTTCGGCCCGGTCATGTCGACTCCGTCCACCCGGACGTGCTCCAGTTCCACCTGGCCGTGAATTGCCCGGGACTGGTCAATCGAGTCGTCTGACACGGTGCAGCTCCTTGCCTTCACTCACCATAACGGCGGGTGCGGCATCTCGGATGCGGATGTTGCCGGCGGGCAGGGTCCTCACAGAGGCTCGGGGTCGGTGGCCATCACGCTCTTCAGCTCGGCGGTGGTGTGCGCGACGATCTCCTCGAAGGTCAGGTTCTGCCCCTTCCTCACCAACTCGTCGCAGCGTTGTTCGCCCAACGAGTACCGCATGTACGCGGCTGCCAAGCTCGCCCCGCTCTGCTCGTCGGGCACGTCCAGTTTGCCGAGCGGCCCGGCGCTGATAGCGCCTCCGATCACGCAGGCGGCCTCGGTACGTTCGAGCGTGAGGAGGATGCCGACTGCTCTCGGCAGTATCAGGTGGACGTCGGCCTTGGTTCCTACTCGTGCCGCGAAGTCCAGGGCGCGCAGCAGATGGACTGCCGCCTGTCGTGGTGGGTCGAGGACGAGGCTGGCGTCGGTGAGCAGGTTGAGCGCGGTTGCCTCTGCTGAGCTGTCGCCCGAATCCCGGGCCTCGATGAGCAACTCCGTCGCCGCGGTTGCGGTTGCCTCAGGGTCCTCACCCACGGTCATGCTCAGCCAGGCGCTCTCCGCCAGTCGGTGCACGGAGGGCATCGGGCTGGTCCTGGCTACCGCCCTGGCCTCGGTTGCGTGCTCGCGTGCGAGATCCTTGTCGCCGAGAGCGCTTCGCAGGTGCATCGACGTGACGAGGCAGCCGACCAACTCGTCGGGAGCGGGAACGGCCCTCAGGTGGCTGATCGCCCGGTCGAGGGTGGCGAGCGCCTCCTCGTTGCGCCCTTCGAGGAACAAGCCGATCGACACGGGGATCGCGCCTCCCGATGGGATGACGTCTGCTGCGGCCATGCGGGCGTCGAGGATCTCGGCTCGTTCGCCTGGGTCGCCCCAGGCGCACATCATCGCCCCCCAGTCGTACAGGCCTCGTACCCGGCGGAACTCGCTGGTGCCGATGCAGCCGGTTTCACGGGCAAGCGCGAGGGCTCGTGTTGCCCACTCCCAGCATTCCCGCCGTTGGGTCGCGACCATGTAGCGGCGCACGGACGCGACGAGCTCCAGGGCGGGTTCGGCGCTTCGGCTCTTCAGTGCCCAGTCGAGGGCCAGGCGGAGGTTCCCGAACTCACGGTCGATGCTTCGGATCCCTTCGACCTCCTCAGCCCCGTCCATGAGCCTGCTGGCCGCGGCGGCTACGCCGAGGAAATGGCGCATGTGCCGCGTGGCGATCTCCCCGGCAGTGTCCCGCTCCGCCAGATGTCGGGCCGCGAAGCAGCGCAAGCTCTCCAGGAGGTGGAAGCGGGTGCCGGCTTCACTCGGTGTGGAGATCAGCATCGACTTGCCCACCAGCTTGCTCAGGACCCTTATCAGCTCCGCTTCGGGCAGCGCGCAAACCGCTGTCGCCGCGGGGATGTCGAAGTCACCGGCGAAGACGGCCAGGGCTGTGAACACCTCGGCCTCCCCCTCGTCGAGCAGCGAGTAGGACCAGTCGATCGCGTTCCAGAGGGTCCGCTGCCGCTCGGCGGCCGTGCGCGGCCCTCCCTCGAGCAGTTCGAAGCGCTCGTGGAGCCGTTCGGCGATCTCGTCGGGAGTGAGGACGGAGATGCGGGCGGCCGCCAACTCGATGGCCAGCGGGATGCCATCGAGGTTGCGACAGATCGCGCCGACGGTGGCCCGGTTCTCCCTGTCCAGCGCGAACTGAGGCCGTACGAGACGGGCACGATCTTCGAAGAGGAGAACGGAATCCGCCGGGTCGCCGCCCCAGGAGTCTGCTGCTGAGGGGACAGCCAGTGGCAGGACCGGCCAGATCCGTTCGCCGGACACCAGGAGCGGCTCCCTGCTGGTGGCAAGCACCGCGACGCCGGGGCAGCGATCCAGGAGATGGGAGACGAGCTCACCGGTCTGGTGGATCACGTGCTCGCAGTTGTCGAGGACCAGGAGCACCTCCCGGTCCGCGAGGAAGCGCCGCAGGCTGTCGGTGGGGGTCTCGTCAGATTTGGGCTCGAGCCCGATGGTGGACGCAACGACCATCGGCACCGCCGTCGGCTCGGCTACCGGCGCGAGCTCGCACCAGTAGACACCGTCCCGGTGGTGGCCGGTCCGGTTGCGTGCCAGCTCGATCGCGAGCCTCGTCTTGCCCGCACCTCCGGGCCCCGTGAGCGTCACCACCGGGGCTGCGTCGAGAACGCTGTCGAGCTCTGCCAGTACCTCGGTCCGGCCGATGAGGGTGGTGTTGGTCAGCGGCGGCGCTGCTCTGGACGGCGGCCCGGTTCGGGTCGCGGGCACGCCGGGCGCCCGCTCACCGTCGATGGCCAGGGCGCTGTCGTGGGTCAACACAGACGCTTCGAGAGAGCGCAGCTCGGGACCCGGTTCGACACCCAACTCCTCGTTGAGAAGCGAACGGGCTCGTTGGTAGGCGCGCAGCGCCTCGGCCTGCCGACCGCAGCGGTAGAGGCCGAGCACCAGCTGGTACCAGAGGTGCTCCCGGAGAGGATGGAGCGCGACCAGTCGCTCGAGGTCGGCGACGATCTCGCGGTGCCGACCGAGAGCAAGCTCCACGTCGTTGAGCTCCTCGAGCGCCTCGAGGCGAAGCTCGTCGAGGCGCGCTGCTTCGTGCTCGGCGAATGGGCGGTCGCGGAACCCGTCGAGGCTGGGCCCGCGCCAACTGGCGATGGCCTCCCGGAAGCCCTCGCGAGCTCGCTCGAGGTCGGCAACATCGACGGAGAGGCGTGCCGCCGAGATCAGGATCTCGGCTGCGTCGGCGTCGATCCCTCCCTCGGGAGCGTCGAGTCGGTAGCCCTCGGGCGTGGTCTCCACTCGCATCCCGGTGCCGGCCAGCACACGGCGGAGATCGACGACGAGGTTCTGGATGCGCTTCCTGGCAGAGCCGGGCGCCTCATCCCACAGAGCTGCCTCGAGCCGGGTGGTCGAGACGGATTCGCCGGCGTGGATCAGCAACAGGGCGAGGGACGTCCGGTGCTGTGGGCCACCGATGCTGATTGCGGTGCCGTGACATTCGACACAGAGCGGTCCGAGGATCCGGGCGCTCACCTCCAGCGGAGGCGGTGTGTCGGTTTCTGTCTCGCGGGGTGCTTCGGTCTCCACCAGCTATCCCATCGGCTGATCCCGATGTTGCTTCAGTACCAGACCTCGGTGCACGCTGATGCCTCGCGAGGGGCGGCTGAGGAAGCGCGATGCCTGAGAACTCGAATACC
Organism: Acidobacteriota bacterium; assembly: GCA_003577145.1. Classification (GTDB taxonomy): domain Bacteria; phylum Actinomycetota; class Acidimicrobiia; order Acidimicrobiales; family Microtrichaceae; genus ATN2. Next base: position 98,704 of record QEUP01000018.1, read on the forward strand.
GACCAGCGCCCGTGGACCCTCGACGAGGTCGGGGACCAGACGAGCAGGACCGTGCTCGTTACGGGCGCCAACAGCGGCATCGGCCTCGAGGCCGCCAAAGAGCTCGCAGCACGGGGTGCCCGAGTCGTCCTCGCCTGCCGCAGCGAGGAGAAGGCAACCAAGGCCATCGAGGAGATCCGCAGGGCAGAAGCCCAGTGCTCCGGCGAGTTCCTCCAACTCGACCTCGCCGATCTGTCGTCGGTGCGGTCCGCTGCCCAGCACTTCCATGAGTCCCACGATCGCCTCGACATCCTGATCAACAACGCCGGCGTGATGGCCCTACCCCGGATGGAGACCGCCGACGGATTCGAGATGCAACTGGGCACCAACCATCTGGGCCACTTCGCCCTGACCGGCCTGCTCCTCGACCGGATGCTCGGCACAGCAGGCTCTCGGATCGTGACTGTGAGCAGCGGTGGCCATCGGATGGGGCGGATCCACTTCGACGACCTCCAGAGCGAGAAGCTCTACGGGCGTTGGCGGGTGTACGGGAGATCCAAGCTCGCCAATCTGCTGTTCACCTACGAGCTCCAGCGGCGCCTGGCCGAGTCCGGGGCCGCATCGATCGCGGTGGCCGCCCATCCCGGAGGTGCCGGCACGAACCTGGGCCGGCTCGAGCCGGGACAGAGCGGGTACTGGTTCCAGCGGGTGTGGCGCCCGGTGTTCGGGGCCATGACGCAGTCAGCCGCCATGGGGGCTCTCCCGACGCTCAGGGCGGCGGTGGACCCGGATGTCGAGGGCGGGGATTACTACGGACCGTCGGGCTTCGCAGAGCAGCGCGGCTGGCCGGTGAAGGTGAGGTCCAACAAGAGGAGCCATGACCGGGAGGCACAGGCTCGGCTGTGGAGGGCCTCCGAGGAGCTGACCGGGGTGGTCTACGACTTCGGTAACCGGGACGCCGGGCTATGAGCGACCAGCCGGGTGAAGATCGAGAGCCGGACCCGCTGCGACGGCTGTTGGACCTTCTCGACCTCGAGCAGATCGAGAAGGATCGGTTCCGGGGAATCAATCCCGAGATTCGCTTTGCCAGTCGCGTGTTCGGCGGCCAGGTGGCTGCTCAGGCGCTGCGGGCTGCCGCCCACACCGTCGAGGTCGAGCACAGCGTCCACTCGTTGCACTCCTACTTCCTGCGCCCCGGAGTGCCTGGGATCCCGATCGAGTACGAGGTCGACCGGATCCGCGACGGGCGTAGCTTCACCACCCGGCTAGTGGTTGCTCACCAAGGCGAGGAGGCCATCTTCAACCTCTCGGCGTCGTTTCATCGTCGCGAGGCCGGAGTCGACTACCAGGCGCCCATCGCGCCCGATGCCCCCGGACCCGACGACGCTTCGGTGCAACTGGGGCTGCCGTTCCCCGTCGTGCGAGAGCAGATGCCGGTCGAGCTGCGTGAGCTCGGCACGACAGAGCCCGACGACGGCGGGTTCTACCGGTCGACGCGGCGCGCTTGGATCAGGACCAGAGGTGTGTTGCCCGACGACGCGGTGCTGCACGCGTGTGTGATCGCTTTCATCTCCGACATGGGAGCAGTCATGGGGGCGCGGGCACCACTGCCGGAACAGCCGTGGAACCGGCTGATGGGCGCGAGCCTCGACCATGCGCTGTGGTTCCATCGCCCGGTGCGGGCCGACGAGTGGCTGCTCTATGACCTGCAAGCGGTGTCCAACTACGGAGCCCGGGGCTTCACCCGCGGCACCCTGCACACCCAGGACGGCGTTCTGGGTGCTTCGGTGTCCCAGGAGGCCCTTCTCCGGGTCGTGCCTCCCGAGCGGGCCTCGTTGCCGGTCGAGCCGCCGTCCAAGTAGCTGAGGGTCCTCATCGCGGAAGGTCAGTTTGACTGTCACTGCTGTTGTTCATGATGGGGGCCATGAGCGTCGTGAGCATCGATCCCGCCGAGGCCCCGGCTGCGGCTCGCACAGAGCCCGCAGAGCCCGCCGGGCCGGTGGGCGTGGAGTCGATCGTCACGAGGGCGCGACGCGGCTTTCGCCGAGGCCGACGACGCCGGTCGCATCAGCTGGGCCGACGGGGTGGTGCGTGCCGCTGAGGCAGCCCTGGAGGG
>QEUP01000040.1 GCA_003577145.1 Acidobacteriota bacterium
CCACCGCCCCACCTTGGCAGAGGGGATCCACCCTGTCAGCCATATCTGACAGTATATCTATTGTATGCCCTCTGACGAGGTGACAGCCGCCATCTGGGCCTGGCGGCCACGCTCGGTCTGCGAGACGGCCTCCAGCTTCGCCAAGGCGGTGGTGGCCAGGGCCGCCCCGAACAGCGCGGGGCGAGCCCGGGCGCTGTTGGGGGCAGCAGCCAAGCTGGCCGCCTGGGCCCAGACCGTGGGGTTGGAGCCCTCAGCTGAGGTACTGCTCTCCACTGCGGTCATCGAACGCTTCATGGCCACCGGCGCAGCGGGGCTGTCAGGCCCGACGCGCCGCACGCTGCGCTCGAATTTGCGCCATCTCCAACGGGCGGTGCTTCTTGCTCCCTCGCCGGCGCGCCTGCCCCGCGAACGGGCCAAGTCCCCCTATTGCGAAGCGGAGATGGCCGCCTTCTTCGCCCTGGCAGATGCCCAACCCACGATCTCGAGGCGCCTGCGGGCCCAGGCGCTGCTGTGCTTGGGGGCCGGGGCGGGCCTGGTGGGAGCCGACCTGCGGACCACCAGAGGCAGCGACGTGATCAGACGCTGCGGCGGCCTCGTCGTAGTGGTGCGGGGTGCCCGGGCCCGGGTAGTTCCCGTACTCACCGAGCACCACACCCGTCTGTTGGAGTCGGCGGCCTTCGCCGGTCAGGGCTACCTCATCGGGGGAGCCCTCCCCGGGCGCAAGAACGTCACCACCCCGCTGGTCGCCTCCCTGGCCGGCGGGGCCGACCTCCCCAGGTTGGACACCGGGCGGCTGCGCTGCACCTGGCTGGCGACACTGGCCCAGCACCTGGGGATCGGGGCGTTCCTGGCCGCCGCGGGGATCCGCTGCTCCCAGCGCCTGGGCGACATCGTGGCCAGCCTGCCCCAACTCGGCGAGGCCGAGGCCATCGCTTTGCTGGGAGGTGCGTCTTGAACCAGCCCGGGGCCTTGGCCCGCCTCGAAGCCATCGTGGACGCCTCGGGGATAGCGCCCAGGATCGAAGCCAAGCTCCCTGTCGGTGGCCGTCCCCGCCAGCTGCGGGTACGCACCCTGGTGCTGGGCATCCTGTTGGCCCTAGCCGATGCCCGCCCGCACACCTCACCCGCATCCACCAGGCACTTCTCGCCTTACCCCAGCCCGACCAGGCCCGCCTCGGGATCGTCACCACCTGGCGCCACGGCCCCCATGCCCTCACCTACCGCCAACTGGAGCGCACCTTCGGCCTCGTAGTGGCCGCCCTCGAAAAAGACCACCCCGACGGCGCCCCCAGCGACGCCTGTGCCGAGGTGCTCGACGCGCTCGTCGAAGCCAGCGTGGCGGTCGAGTGGAAAGAGTCGAGCAGCGCCCTGGCCATAGACTGGACCGACCACGAAAGCTTCGCCCGCCCGCCCCTCACACCAGGCGGCACCTGCGCCGATCCCGAAGCCTCCTGGGGACACCGCCGAGGAGATCACCCCGGCCAGCACGAGGCCTTCTACGGCTACTACCTCTCAGCGGCCACCATGGTGCGACAAGAACACGGCCAAGCGCTGCCCGAGCTCGTGCGGCGCATCACCATCAGCGCCTGTGACCTCGACCCCGTCGTCGCCTTCATCCCCGTCATAGAACGCCTCGCCGGCTCCGGTGTGGCCCTAGGCGACATCCTCGCCGACAGCGGCTACGCCCACCGCCGAGCCGAGCACTGGGCGCTCCCGCTGCGATCCCTCGGGGCCCGCCTCGTCGTCGAGCTCCACCCCAACGATCGGGGCCCCAAAGGCACCTACGCCGGGGCGATCATCGCCAACGGCAACCTCTACTGCCCCGCCACCCCTAGATCACTGCTCGAGCTGGGCCCCCTCGCCCGGGGTGGCACCGAAGAACAGACCGCCGCCCACGACCACCAAAGCGCCGAGGCCGCCCGCTACAAGCTCGGGCGCATCTGCGCCGACGACGCCGACGGCTACCACCGCGTCGCCTGCCCCGCGGTTGCCGGCAAGCTGCGCTGCCCCGCTCGCCCCGAATCGATGACCCTGCCCTACTCTCGCCCCGAGGTGCTCGCCCCACCCCAACAGCCGCCGACCTGCTGCCAGCAACAAACCCTCACTGTGCCGCCCGAAGTGACGGCCAAGACCGCCCAGGCCCACGACTACCCCTCCAAGGCCCACCGTGACTCCTACACCAGACGAACCGCCGTCGAACGCGCCTTCTCCAGCGTGAAGGACCCCGCCAGCACCGACATCTCAAGAGGCTGGTGCCGGGTGATGGGGCTCACGCCCATCACCATCTTCGTCGCCTGCGCCTTCGTCATACGCAACTGCCGCGTCCTCGACGCCTTCCAGACGCGGCGCAAACAGGACCAACTGCGTGCCGCCGCAGGCATGCCGCCCCGGATCCGCAAGCGGCGACGCCGCACCCTCACCGATCTCGTGACCGCATCACCGCCCTGACCCCGGCACCCACCCCCAGCCAGCGCACAAGCCGTTAGCGGCGGCGCGCCCCGCGGCGGCCGCCACCGTCCCACCCTCACGCGACAATACGAGACGCCCGCACCGAAGACCCCGGCCGCCACTTCGGTGAACCAACCGGGGAACTTCGGTGAAGACGTCCTGGTGGGCCCGGCAGGATTCGAACCTGCGACCGAGCGATTATGAGTAGCACCACAACCGTCCAGCGGTTCCGTCTGGTGCGCTGTGATGCGGTTGCGTCCGACCCGATCGTCCGGCCACTGCGCTCCTGTCCGTCCAGTACCCCTGAGTTTGTTGGATGGAATGTGGGATTTCGGCGACGAGCAGAATCTCCTGGTCACTGTGCGGTCCTGTCCGGCCAGTGCGCCTGAGTCCGGATGAGCTAGTCCACGAGATGGGTTGTATCAAGGTAAGTTGATGTAGTGGATCCGGTGATCTTGCCCAGCGCACGCAAGCACGGGATCAGCGACAACGACATGCTGCACGCCTACCGCAACCCCATCCGAGTGTTCAGCCTCGAGGACCTCACCATGCTCATCGGCCCCGACGAATCGGCACGGCTGATCGAAATCGGGCTGGCAACCGCCGAAGACATCGACTTCATCGTCCACGCCATGGTCGCCCGGCCAAGATTCCTGGAGTAGCTCATGCCGCGATCCATCCAAGAGATCCTCGACCACGCCGACGATCTAGCCCGACGCTTCGAGGACTACGAACCCGACCCCGACGACGAACGCCCCGTCGAGGAATACCTCCTCGAACGCGCCGCGCTCGCCCGCGCCCGAGGAGAACGCCAGATAATCGAGGCCGTCACCGCAGCCCGTGCCAAAGGCATCTCCTGGCAACGCATCGGCGAACTCCTCGGCACCTCAGCCCAAGCCGCCCAGCAGCGATACGGCACCGTCATCGAAAGCGCCTGACCTAACTGCACTCCTGAGACACACCCGGGTCAATGCTGAACAGCTACCGTCATGGGTGTGGACTGGGATGATGAGGCTCTGGCGGTGTCCAGCGACTCGACCCTCGTAGCGAAGTATCGGCGTTTGCAATCTTGGTATCGGGAGGTACAGCTAGGGGTCCGTCAAGCCGGGATAGGTGCAAACGACAAGCACATCGGCAGCATGCTGCCGACCGAGGTCGTCGAGGCACATCCGTCGCTCAACTTCTTCAATCTCAACGCCTACGCTCACGCTGAAACTCGGATCGAGGAGGTTCGCGGCGAGAAGGGAACACTCCCTGAAGACAGGCTCCGGCGGAATCTCCTCTCCAGCACTCCGCTTTGCTTCAACGTGTTCGGCGCGATCGGCCAGCACCCAGCGTTCCTCGTCATGGTGCAGTCGCTCTTCGACCCGGATGCGACCGAGATCGTGGAAGTCGTATGCGAGTGGGCACCTCAGCCACCCGCCGACTACCTCGACGATCGTTCAGCCTTCGATGCCCTCGTCGTCTATCTGACCGGCGATGGCAGGAGGCGGTTCGTCGGGATCGAGACGAAGTACACCGAGCTGTTCAGCCCCACGGTGTATGACTCGCAGCGATATCGAGATGTCACCGCCAACTGCGGCTGGTTCACACAGGATTGCGTCGCGGAGTTGTCAGCGAGCAGCACCAACCAGCTGTGGCAAGTCCATCCAGGAGGTTCGTGAGCGGAGTGCCGAGGAGCGTGTAGCACGACGCGAAGGAAGTCGTACAGTGCGCCTGCACGCGACGTGCACAGTGGTTGACCGGTTCTCAACCGACGTTGAGGCGGGGTCTGCTGATGGCAGCTACCTGGTCCCTTGCTGCGTCAGGCTCCCGACCTAGGATTTCTTAGTCGAGGCACCGGGCTCGGAACGCAAGAGACCGGCGACGCTGTCAGCCAGTGCCCGGTCTGCCTCGGCGACCTTGCCCGTGTAGTGCTTGGCCGCCACCGACGGGTCGTGACCCGCACGCAGCGCCACCTGGACGGCCGAGTAGCCGAGGTCCTGTCCGTAGGTCTCCATGAACTTGCGGAGCGAGTGGAAGTTGAGGTGATCCAGACCCACGCGCTTGCGCAGCCGGGAGAAGTACTGCGTCACCGCTCCGGGCTTCCAGGGCTCGGAGCCGTCGATGGTGTCGGAGAAGATGTAGCAGTCCTCGAGCAACTCCACTCCGGCCGAGGCCGCCCGCTTCTCCATCATCTCGACCTGGGTTCGGAGCAGGTCGAGGGTGAACTCGTCGAGGGCGACCCGCCGGATCCGGCGGTTCTTCGTGGGAGCTTCGGTCAGGACCTGACCGTTGGGGTGGATGACGTTCCACGCCACTGTGAGGGCGCTGCCATCCCAGTCGACATCCCGCTTGCGCTTCAGCGCGCACAGCTCACCTCGCCGCAGGCCCGTCGTGGCCGACACGAACATGGCCCGGGCGTACTCCGGTCGGCGCGAGTTCTCCGACGCCTCGATGAGCTTGCGGACCTCCTCGGGGGTGGGGACCACAGGCAGCTCGTCCGGCAGCGAAGGCGGCTCGGCCCACTGGGCCGGGTTCGAGTCGATCCAGCCCCACCGGCACGCCTGGGCGAACATGGACGAGTACGTCGCGTGGATCTGGTGCACGGTGCGTGGCTTCAGACCCCGGCGCTGATGGGCGCCGTAGAGATCGGTGAGCATCTTGGTGGTCACCTTCCGCAGCTTCTTCGAGCCGAGGATGGCCTTGATGTTCCCGTTGTAGGTCTTGCGGTAGTTGTGGATCGTGCTCGGTGACCGGCCCTTGCGCTCCAGCTCGATGATCCACTCCTCGAACAGGTCATCGACGGTGGCGTTCGTGCCCGAGTGCTGGCCCCTCCCGACCTCGGCCAGCAGCGCGGTACGGGCCTTCTTGGCTTCGCTCATCGTCCCGTGGAAGGTGCGGCTCATCTGGATCCGCCGCCCATCGACGGGATCCCGGCCCACCTCCACTACGAGCTCCCAGACATCGGGAGCCCGCTCCCGAATGCCCGGTCCCTTGCGCAGCCGACGTGCCATGAGCAGGGAGAGTAGACCCGATAACGGGCATTATGTTGGATTCATGTGGGATTTTGGCCGGTTTCTGCCTCCCCATGAGGTTCTGTAATTCTGTTATCCCAGGTCAGAGGTGGTGGGCCCGGCAGGATTCGAACCTGCGACCGAGCGATTATGAGTCGCCTGCTCTAACCACTGAGCTACGGGCCCGCGGCACGGGGCCCGTCCAGGTCCCGTGTTGCATGCCAGAGGCTACTCAAACAAAGGTGGCCGTCTCGCCGAATCGAAACAGCATCGCCACAACTCCGCCGGTTCAGCGACAGCTAGCCTCTGGTCATGGCCGATGAGCGATCAGGCGTCCACTCCGACATCTCCAGCCCACGAGAGAACAGGGTGCAGCTTCGCCCGATCGAGCGGCGGGTACGGCACATGCTCGACGACGGGCTCAGCCACGAAGAGATCGCCTGGCGGTTTCGCAGGAGCCCTGGCTTCGTCCGGCGGGTCACAGTCCTCAGCGGCCTTCAACGCAAGCCCCGGACCGGTGCCGCACCCCATCCACTCAGGCCTGTCGAGCGGGTCGTCCACAAGGGGCTCGCGCAAGGTCTGCCCACCAGCGAGGTAGCTTCACGCCTGCGCCGCACCCCTGAGTGGGTCGAACGGGTCGACGCTTTCGCGAGCCACAAGCTGAACCAAGCTTGAGAGAGCTCGGGCGAAGTCATCGAGCTCGCTGAGGCCATGACCAAGCGCAGTCGATGAGTCGTGGACCTCACCCGACGCGGTGCTCAGCGCAGAGGTAGCGGTAACATCGTGGCGTGGTGCGAGTTCCCGGTTTGTCCGCGCTCGAAGAGATCGCTCGTGGTGGAAATTCGGTGGTCTATCGCGCACGGCAGGACAGCCTCGGTCGCACCGTCGCAGTGAAGGTCCTCGGTAACGAGCGACTGAACGGCACCGCCGAAGAGCAGTTCCAGCGGGAGTGTGCCGCTCTCGCGTCGTTGTCCTGGCATCCCAACGTGGTTGCGATCCACGACGCATCCACCACCAGCGACGGCGCCCCAGCCCTCGTGATGGAGTACCTGAGGGGCGGCTCACTGGCAGACCGCGTGGCAACCGCGGGCCCCATGGATGTCGAAGCCGCAACCCGTATCACCCTGCAGCTGGCCGACGCTTTGTCGGCCGCCCACGACGCGGGTATATCCCACCGCGACATCAAGCCCGGGAACGTCCTCGTCGGCGCCGAGGGGACCCCGAAGCTGGCCGATTTCGGTCTTGCGGCCCTCGCCACCGCCGGACCCGATGACGGACGCCCCCAGGCTGCGTCGGTGGCCTATGCGGCACCCGAGGTGCTCGCCGGCGAGCCAGCAGATGGCCGCTCCGACATCTGGGCACTCGGCGCCACGCTCCACGAGCTACTGGCCGGGTCGGCGCCATTCGTGCACACCTCCCACGACGCGGTGAGCGAGATCATCGAACGTGTGGCCCACGAGCAAGAGCCTGACCTTCGCGACCGGGAGATCCCCGATGAGTTGGCGAGCCTCGTCGAGTCGATGCTGGCCAAGGATCCCGACGATCGGCCCTCCTCGATGAGCGAGCTCATCTCCGATCTCGTACGGGTGCGAGCAAGTTTGCACCTACCGGCAGTCGAACTGCCGAACCGCCCACACAGCTCGGATCGAGCCGCCACCTCCGACGACCCCAATCCCACGCTCGATACGGATCCGCGCCCTACAAAGCTGCGACTGATCGGCCTCGGCGTAGGCCTGGTGGTGTTGATCGGTGCGGTGGCCACCGCGCTGGCGCTCCTCCGCGACGGCGATGCGCGGCCGACCCCAAGCCCTCCGACGACCTTGTTGTCTGTGTCGACACCGGTTCCGCTGCCTCAAGGCATCGCCGTGACCGACGACGCTGCATGGGTTACCTCAGGAGTCGACGGCACCGTGGCCGCCCTGGATCCGGGATCCGGGAGCCCGATCCGGTCCTGGGCGCTGGGGGCAACACCCTTCCTGGAGTTCGATGCCGCCGCGCTCGTCGCACGGGCGGACCCCACGATGCCAGGCGCGCACAACGCCATCGAGCTACTCGACAGCCAGCGGCTCTCGTTCTGGGAGCAACTCGGCCACGCCGACTACGTCACGACCGTCATCGCCGATGAACGGCTCGTGTACGTCTCCTCACTCACCGACTCGACGCTGACGGCCTACGACGCCGAGACGGGCAAGGCTCGCTGGCAGGTGACAGTAGGGGTAATGCCGTCCAGCATCACCCTCGACGGCGCTGGACATGTCTGGGTCGCCAACCAGGCATCCTCCCTCGTGCAGGTGTTCGACGCTGCTGACGGCTCGCTGGTCACCCAGTTCGAGATCCCGACCGATCTGGTCGCCAGCGGCCCTGCCGGGATTTGGACCTGCTCCCAGACATTCACAACGGTGTCGCGGCTGAGGCTCGCGGGTGCCGAGGAGGTTGCAGCACCCATCGCGCTCGGCCGCCTCTCCAAGCTGGCCGTCGGCTCAGCCGCCGTTTACGCCACCGCCGGCCAAGGCCGGGTCTCCGAGCAGCAACTAGAGGACCAGCCACCGTTGGGCCAAGGATCCCTCGTCGAGGGGCAAGGAGCAGGAACCATCAGCCGCATCGATGCTGCCAGCGGCGAGGTCACCACCACCGACGTCGGCGGTGTGATCACCGGTATCGCCTACTCTGATGATGGTGTCTGGGTCCAGGACTACAACGGAGAACGGCTGCTGCTCCTCGACGCCGACACGCTCGAGATCATCGAGGAGTACGACAACCAGCCTGGCTTCGATCTGTCGGTCACCGACGATGCAGTGTGGATCACCGACCCGACCAACGACGTCGTCTGGCGCGTCACAGCGGGTTGAGACAGGGGTGGGATGACCGGATGAGAGGCTGCGTCTCCGGGCCACCGCAACGTGGGCCCAGCGGAGCGGCGCGCAGAAAGGCAGAGTTGGCCCCCAAGCTCTTCATCACATACGTCGATTGCACCCGAGAACTGCTGCCGGGCGAAGAGCTCACCTTCGGCCGGTCCGGCGACCTCGTGATAGACGAGAATCCCTACCTCCACCGGGTACTCGGCAAGTTCAGCTTCAAATCAGACTACTGGTGGTTGATGAACGTCGGATCGAAGACACCGATCGAGCTGCTGGACGCAACCTCGCAGACCTCGGCCCTGCTCACCTCCGGCCGCCAGCTGCCGATCACCACCCTTCGCTCACTTGTCCGCTTCCAGGCCGGGCCCAGCTCCTACGAGATCCAGGTGATATCCGAGGAGGCGTCAGAACTGGTCGCGCCAGCCAAGGGTCCCCCTGGTGCCATCACTGCTCGCTTCGGAGTGATCGACCTGACGGCGGAGCAACGGATCATGTTGGCTGCGCTGTGCGAGCCCCGCCTGCGGAACCAGAGCAAACCGATACCCGGTAACAAGGACGTAGCCGTCCGGCTGGGGTGGACCCTGAGCAGATGCAACCGGCAGCTCGACCGGCTCTGCCAGCGCCTCGAGCGTGCCGGCGTACGGGGGCTACGGGGCAGCGGCGCATCGCTGGCTACGGACCGCCGCTACCGCTTGGTCGAACACGCTCTCCGGGTGGGGCTGGTCGGTCCGGCCGACCTGCGGCTTCTTCCCGAGCCGGGGACCTGAGAGCTCCGGGGGTGGGGCTCGAACCCACAGCCTTGGCATTAACAGTGCCCTGCTCCACCAGTTGAGCTACCCCGGATCGACCAACTGGGAGGATAGCAGCGCTCCCATCAAGCCTCTCACTGCACGGCTCGTCCGAGCACACCCATTTCGTGAGTGCGCACAGCCGCGGGCCCGGCACTGTTCCGCCACCCTGGCGCGATAGCCCATACCCGGTCATCCCAGCGCACGGTGACAACGAAGCCGCCGGCCGCCATCGCCCACCTGCGGGTCCCAGGTGCGTCAGAATGGTGTCATGCGGTTCCGTCTCGGCTTGGCGGTCGGTTTCGGTGTCGGCTACTACCTCGGCGCCAAGGCCGGCCGCGAGCGCTATGAGCAGATCGAGCGCGTCATCGGCAATGTCCGCCACCGACCCGAGGTCGAAGAACTCCTCGACCGCTTGCGGCTTGCCGTACGGGACCGCATCGATGAGGCCAGGGGGCGGATCGAAGGCGGCGATGGCCAAACCCGCAAGTCGCTGGTGATCGACCTCCGGGACCAGATCAGCGGCACGTCGGGCCACCAGACCGGCTGAGCTACGGCTCGGCGACAGCCAGGCATCCCCCGATCCGACTCCCCCATTGACGCCTCTGTGGCGCGTCCTCCTGGCATGCTGACGTGAGAGCTCAGGAGGAGACATGTGCAGGTGGCTCCTACACCCCTCGCCGGGGCACACCGCAGCTCCCGCGACGCGCGGCAACAAGGATTCCCGATGCTGACCGAGTTGGCCATGCCGCAGATGGGAGAGACGGTCACCGAGGGCACCGTCACCCGCTGGCTCAAGCTCCCCGGAGACGCGGTCGACGTCGACGAGCCGGTCCTCGAGATCTCGACCGACAAGGTCGACTCGGAGATCCCCTCGCCCGTCGCCGGCTTCGTCCTAGAGCTTCTCGTCGATGAGGGTGAGACGGTACCGGTGGGGACCTCGCTCGCGGTGATCGGGGACACGGCCGACCAAGCAGTGCCTGCTCGCCCAACCCCGGCAGCAGTGACGGCGCCAGCGGCACCGAGCCAGGTCGAGGACGACAACGGTCAGTCGAAACGATTGCCTCCCCGCGCCCTCACCCCGGATGCCGCAGTCGACAGCCGTTCGAAGTTCCTCTCACCGGTGGTTCGAAGACTGGTCGGTGAGCACGGGATCGACCCATCCGAGGTTCGCGGAACGGGCGACCGTGGCCGGTTGACACGCGCAGACGTGCTCGCCTACCTGGCGCAGGCCAGTGGCAGCCAACAGCTGCACTCAGCTGCCACCGTCCCGAGCGGGACGGAATCGCTCGCCGGCATGCCCTCCGGTGGCCCGTCCCCTCCGGCCAGCGAGCGGGCTGTCGTGGTGCAGCCGTGGGAGGGTGACGAGGTCGTCCCGTTCACCAGCATCCGGCGACTCACCGCCGAGCACATGGTGCGTTCCCTCGCGACCTCGGCGCACACTCTCGTCGTCATCGACGTCGACTACCAGAACGTCGAGCGCTCCCGGCGTGTGGCCGAGGCGGGAACCGAACACGGCGAAGGAGTCAAGCTGAGCTTCCTTCCCTTCGTCGCCCGTGCCGTCATCGACGCAATCGAGGACTTCCCGCGGATCAATGCCGCCGTCGGAGACGACCAGCTGGTGATCCGTCGTCGCGTCAACCTCGGAATCGCTGTCGATTTGGACTTCGAGGGCCTCATCGTGCCCGTCGTGCACGACGCCGACACGATGAGGCTCGCCGCCCTGGCGGCTGCCTTCACAGACGTGGCGCACCGGGCCCGGGACCGCCGGCTCGCGCCGAGCGACGTCGCCGACGGCACCTTTACCATCACCAACGCCGGCGGCTACGGCACGCTCATCACCGGCCCCATAATCAACCAGCCCCAGGTGGCGATCCTGTCGACCGACGGTGTCAGGATGACCCCGGTGGCCATCGCCCTTCCCGGTGGCGGCCACGGAGTGGCGGTACACCCCGTCGGGAACCTGGCGCTCTCCTTCGACCACCGCGCCAACGACGGTGCCTACGCGTCAGCCTTCTTGGCCCGCGTCAAGGAGATCCTCGAGACCAGGACGTGGAGCGATGAGCTCTGACCTCAACACCGTCGGCGACACCTCGACTGCTCCACCTCCTGGCAGCGACTCGGCCGACAGCTACCGGGGCCTGCCGCTGGCGGAGATCCTCGAGGACTTCCGCCTGGCGTGCATCTCCCGCGCCATCGATGACCGCGAGATCAGCCTGCAGAAGCTGAGCCAGGTCTACTTCCAGATCTCGGGAGCGGGGCACGAGGCACTGCTGCTCGGCCTGGCCCGCCACCTCCGGCCCGCCTACGACTGGTTCTTCCCCTACTACCGCGATGTGGCGCTGATGCTCGGCCTGGGTGTGACACCCAAGCAGATCCTGCTACAGGCAGTCGGCTCGGCCGACGACCCGGCTTCGGGCGGGCGGCAGATGCCGTGCCACTGGGGGTATCGGCACCTCAACGTCGTCACCCAGTCCAGCCCAACCGGCAGCCAGTGCCTCCCTGCGGTGGGCTGCGCCGAGGCCGCTCGCTACATCTCACGCCGGCCCGACCTGCCCGGGTGTTCCGCTCAGGGCGACGAGGTCACCTACGTCTCCCTCGGTGAGGGTGCCTGCTCCCAGGGGGAGGTCTGGGAGAGCTTCAACACGGCGTGCACCCTCCACCTCCCGGTCCTCTATGTCGTCGCCGACAACGGCTACGCCATCTCGGTCCCGGCTTCGGACCAGGCTCCTGCCCCTGTCCACGAGCTCGTCCGCGGCTTCGCCGGCCTCGAGGTCTACAAGATGGACGGCACCGACTACTTCGGTGTGCGAGAGACCGGGAGCCACGCGATCGCCCACGTTCGTGCGGGCGTCGGTCCGGCACTGATCCACGCCGTCGTCACTCGGCCCTATTCCCACTCGGCGGCCGACACCCAAGCCAAGTACCGCTCCCCGGAGGAGCTCGCCGAGGAAGCCGAGCGGGAACCGCTGGCCCGCATGGAGCGCGAGCTCACCGAAGCGGGAATCCTCAGCCAGGAGCAGGCCGCCGCGATCAGAGAGGAGGCAGCCGAGATCGTCTCCGACGCAGCCCGCTCCGCGCTCGCGTCGGCGCGGCCACATCCCGACTCCGTGACGAAGCACGTGTACGTGCTCCCGGAGATCCCGATGCCCCGCAGCGAACCGTCCGGGGGCGAGGAGGTCGCCATGGGCGAAGCCGTCAAGCGCACGCTTCACGAGCAGATGGAGCGCGACGAACGGATCCGCGTATTCGGCGAGGACGTCGCCGACGCCCGTGAGACCGTGCTGGCGAACGTGGAAGGCAAAGGGGGCGTGTTCGGCACGACTCACGGGCTCCAACGCGCCTTCGGGACTGGCCGCTGTTACAACACACCTCTCGCCGAGGCCAACATCATCGGTCGCGCAGTGGGACAGGCGTTACGGGGGCTACGTCCCGCGCCGGAGATCCAGTTCTTCGACTACATCTGGACCGCGATGCAACAGATCAAGAGCGAGGCCGCGACGATCCGTTGGCGATCCAACGGGGCGTTCACCGCACCGATCGTGATCCGGGTACCGATCGGTGGGTATCTCAGGGGCGGCTCGATCTGGCACAGCCAGTCGGGCGAGTCGATCTTCGCCCATGTGCCAGGCCTGCTGATCGCGTATCCCTCACGTGCTCGTGACGCGGTGGGTCTGCTGCGCAGCGCCTTTCGTTGCGAAGACCCGGTCCTGTTCCTGGAACACAAGCACCTGCTCCGCCAGCCTTACACAGTCGACCCGTTTCCAGAACCCGGCTACTTGCTCCCCTTCGGTCGGGGTGCCTACCGGCGCCGGGGAGACCACCTCACGATCGTCTCCTGGGGCGCGACGGTCCAGAAGTCGATCGACGCTGCCAACAACCTCGAGGGCGAGCTCGGCGGCTCGATCGAGATCATCGACTTGCGCACGATCATCCCCTGGGACCGCGACATGATCGCGGAATCAGTGGCAAAGACCGGACGCCTCCTGATCGTCCACGAAGACATCCGCACAGGCGGGTTCGGGGCCGAGATCGCCGCCTGGGCCAGTGACGATCTGTTCACCGATCTCGACGCGCCTGTCCGCCGCATCAGCGCCCTCGACACCCACGTTCCCTACGAGCCGACCCTCGAGGATGCGGTGCTCCCCCAGGTCGGTGACATCGTCGACGCAGCTCGGGCACTCCTGAGGTTCTGATCAAGCCATGTACACCATCGGCGAGATCCTCTACCAGGAGAAGAGGCGCACCTTGCGAGGGCCCATCCTCATCGTGGTGTTCTCCTCCGGGATCATCAGCGCAGTCGTGCTCGCGGTGGTGCTCAACCAACTCGAGCTCTCTCCCCTCTTGGCGTACGGACTCCCGGCAGCACTCATAGTCGGTGATCTGGTGGCGGTCGGGATCGGCCGCCATGCCCTCACGGTCACCCCGACCGACATCCGGATGGGCTCTGGTCCCGTTGGCCGGGTGCTGATCTCCGAGATCGAGACCCACCGCCAGATCGACCGGTCGACCATGCCGGTCGGCGACCCCCACCGGCCCCAACCACGCGTGCTCGGGTACGGCCATTCCTCCGGCGTCTGGCTCACCCTACGAAACGGCGACGAGGTGATCGTCGAGTCCGACAACCCGGTGGAGCTCGAGCTCGCCATAGCGAAGGCAGTCAGCCAGGCTCGGCGCCGCGAACCCTGAGCTAGGCAAGAGCCGCTCCCACCCGGGCCGCGGGGGATCGGGGCTTCGACGCGACGTCGTCCGGGCGAAGCACCGGGCCGGACGCGTGGCGGCGATTGACGGCGCTGTGGTTGTCCCGGATGGTGGTCATCGCGGGGCAGGGCCCGGCGGGCCACTCGCCGCTTACCTGTCCGAAGGCATACGCCTCCCGACCGCCCGACCAGACCGGGGCTCAGCGCTCGATCCACTGTCTGGCAGCTGTATCATCGGAGCAATCCTTCCCCCTCCGATGCGTCAACTCCCCCAACGGAGGGATCCGACAATGGCACTCAGTGAGAAGTCCCGTGCCACTCTCTTCCAGAGTCTGGTGCCGATAGCAGGAGAGGAGGCCACCGCCGAGATGCTGTCACACTTCCCGGTCCGCGATGTCGAGGAAGCGGTGACCAAGGAGCACCTCGATCGTCGTTTCGCCGAACTGCGAGCCGAGCTGCAAGCCGAGATGGGCGAACTACGAGGTGAAATGGCGGACTTGCGGGGCGACATGGCGGGTCTGCGCACCGAGATGTATCAACTCGGCACTCGTCTGTTCATCTCCCTCACCGGCGCCATGGTCGGTGTGGTAGGCCTCGCCGTAGCTCTACTCCGGCTCACGACATGAGCGCTGGCTCAGTGCCTGGCGCGGTCGAGATCGTCGAGGTGTCGCCGCGTGACGGGCTGCAGAACGATCGCATCGCGCTCGACACCGCCACCAAGGTGGGGCTGATCACCCGCTGTCTCGACGCGGGAACGAAGCGCATCGAGGTGTGCAGCTTCGTGAACCCCGAGCGTGTGCCGCAGATGGCGGACGCCGAAGCGGTGCTCGACGCACTCCCCGAGCGTGACGACGTCACGTATGTGGGGCTCGTCCTCAACCGACGCGGGTTCGAGCGTGCCGCCAAGACAAGGCTCCAGGAGATCAACGTGGTGATCGTCAGCACCGACAGCTTCGGCCGCAAGAACCAGGGTGCCACCATCGAGGATGCTCTGAACACTGCGACTGAGATCGCAGCTCTGGCCGCCGATGCCGGCATGAGGACATCGGCAGTGCTGACGACCAGCTTCGGCTGTCCTTTCGAAGGAGAGGTGCCCCAGCGGGTCCTTGTCGAGATCGCCGAACGCGTGGCCGGCACCGCGATAGCCGAGCTGGCGCTGGCGGACACGATCGGCGTGGCCAGCCCGTTGGATGTCAAAGAACGCCTTGCAGCCATACGGGCAGCGATCGGCGATTCACTGCGCCTGCGATGCCACTTCCACAACACGAGGAACACGGGTGTGGCAAACGCCTGGGCAGCAGTCGAATGCGGAGTTACTTCACTCGATGCGTCCCTCGGCGGTATCGGAGGCTGCCCCTTCGCGCCGAACGCCACCGGCAACATCCCCACCGAAGATGTCGCCTACATGCTGCGGCGTGCAGGAATCGAGACCGGGCTCTCGCTGGACAAGCTCGCCGAAGCGGTGGGCTGGCTCGAAGGTCTGCTCGACCGGCGGGTCCCGGGCCTGTACGCGAAGGCCGGTCCGTTCCCGACCACTCGACCGCAAAGCCCTGGTTAGTTGGCTGGCGCTGCCGCCAACTCAGGTCGCCGCTGCGTCAGGGCGGCGCCCGTGTCGGGGTGGGGGTGGGGATGGTCCGCCAGGTGAACCAGCGGGCGTCGAGGGTCTCGCCTGTGGGTGGTCGCCAGTTGTGTTGGATGGGCGGGGGCTCTGCGGGTGCTTTTGGCCGGGGTGGTTGCAGCAGTGGCCGGCCCCATTTGTCGCTGAAGCTGAGCCCGACGGGGCTGGTGGGATCGCCGCTGATGCCTAACAGGCCCTTGTGGTGCTGGCGGTGATGGAAAGGG
>QEUP01000060.1 GCA_003577145.1 Acidobacteriota bacterium
CGTCGGCAGCGAGGGACGTGAAGACCTCGCCCGAGCGCGACAGCTTGAGGTAGCCGAGGTCGTCTTTGATCGCCTCGATGAGGGTCGTGGTGCTCACTGGTGGAGCTTTCCTGGCTGCGAGGCAGAGATGCCGCCTTCGCCAGCGCCAGCGGCACCGACGAAGACGGCGGCAGCAACACCGACAAGCGCCGCATCGGCTGGGTCGATGGGGTGATCAGAGCCGCCGAGGCCGCCCTGGAGGGCCTCGATGCCGGTGTGGCCAGCGGTCGCCGCCCCGCCCATCGCTACCAGCTGATGTTCCACTTCGAGCTGTGCCACCCCGGCGATGGCAGTGCCGATGCTGGCGATCTGGTCCCAACAGGTCAAGCCCACCCGCAAGGCGGCAGGGCCATCCCTGACTGGCTGGCCCGCTACATCAGCTGCGATTGCGGCTCGGCTTTCATCTCCGATGGAGCCCGTGTCCGTCTCCAGAACCTGGCGCACGATCTGGACGCGGCCGCCGTCGTCGGGTCGCAGCTCGCTCCAGTACACCGCTGTGGCCGTGGCCCGCACCTCGCCGATGCTGACGGCGCTGGCCACCACCATGTCGGCGCTGATCGGCGACGACCACGAGCCGTACGGCCTCACCTGCGCCACGGCCTTGCCTCTACTTCGCGGAGGCGAGGAGATCCCCGACCCGGGTGATCCCCTCGACACATCCCCGAACGTTCGTCGACGACAAGCTAGCGGTCACATCCCCACGTGTTGCATCAAACTCGAAGCTAAAGGCACACGACAAGACGCCACCGATCACCGACACGGTGACACCGGTGGCATTACCCACCGGCTCCCAGTCGACGTCGATGCCCCCGCTGCCGAAGTTGGCGACCAGCTCCTTGTAGGCGTCAGATTCGGCGATGACCTGGCCGATCTCCAGCCTGGCCGCCTCGTCGAGACCCAGATCATCGAAGCCCAGGTGCCGTCATCTAGTGGAGGACCACCCATGCCATGGCGAAGGCCACGCTGTTGGTGGAGACGTGAGCGAGGATCGGCGCTGCCAGGCTGTCGGCGCGAAGTTTGAGCCAGCAGAAGCCGTACCCGGCGAGGGTCGTGATGGCAACGGTGAGCACTACAGCCACGGCCTCACCCTGCACCACCCGGGTTTGCGCCCCTACGAGCGCGTTGTCATCGATTGCGATCATCGCTGGGATGACATGCCACAGGCCGAATAGCGCCGAGGACACGCTCACCGCCGACCAGACTGTGAAGCGACGCAGCAAGAAGGCAAGCAGGACACCGCGGAACAGCACCTCTTCGAACAGCGCCGTCCCCAGCGGGATGCGGACCAGGACGTGGTAGAGCATTGCGAGGAGACTCGCGTCACTCACGCGGTCGTCCACAAAGGCGTCACGCGTGCCGGGGATGACCGCGGCCGCCGTGATCGCCAAGCCAACCACCACGAACACGACGCCACCTAGCCTCATGCCGCGACCGACTTGCGAGTGGGCCAAGCCGAGGTCCTCCATTTCAACTCCGGCGCGTGTCGCGTACCAGACCAACCCGGACGCCAGCGCCAGGTTGGCCGGCACGTAGGCAGCTCCAGGCAGGAAGAGGTTGGACACGATGTTGTAGACAACGCCGACCACCACGACTGCCCACAGGTGGGAAGCCGCGAGCTTCGGACCCAGCGGGCCGGCCCGCCAACGGCTGGGCCGCCACAGTTCTTCTCGTGCTGTCACGGACACAGCATCATCGAGCCTGAAGGATCAGTGCCGAGCGCTCGCAGGAAGTCTCTATCGGGAGCCTTTTGACGCCAGCGGCACCGGCTCACTCGGTTCGGACTCGATCGTCGAGGCCCTCGTTTGCTGTGATGCTCGGCTGAGACGCTTGATCTCCCGGCAGACATGGTGTTGTAACCCCGACGTAGACGACACCTTGTTCACGATTTCCAAGGATCTCAGCCAAGAAATCGCCGCGACGCGCGTTCACGTCCGGTGATGTGCTGCTAGTGGTGCGTCGCGGATTTGGTGAGGTGGTCGAGCTTGGCTCGCCCTCGCTTGACTTTGGTGATGATCTCCTTCGCTGTCTTGATCCACACGAAGGGTTTG
>QEUP01000061.1 GCA_003577145.1 Acidobacteriota bacterium
CCCAGCTTCACGCGCGGGCGAGGTCATCGACTACTACTGCGACGGCCCCGGCGACAACTGGAGCATGACGGGTTGTGACGAAGGCGTCGTCACCCGAGATCACCTCACCGAATTCTTGCTCATCGACCTGCCCGTTGCCGCAGCCAGCGGTGCGTTCGCAAAGCTGGTCAAGATCCCGGGGGTCGGCGCCACAAACTCCGCAGACGATGTGATGGCCGGCGTTCGGACTGCCGGCAGTGAAGGCGAGGCGGCGGCCGGGATCGTCAAGAATACTCAGCGGATTCCGTCGCTGAGCGATACTGCGGCCTACCGGATTCCTGATGAGCTCGGCAACGGTGTGCTGGGGGAGGTGAAGAACGTCTCGAGCTTGTCGTACACGCGCCAGCTGAGGGACTTCGCCGCCTATGCGCAGCAGCAGGGGTTGCAGTTCAACCTGTACGTGCGGGGTTCGACCACGTTGTCGCGTCCGCTTCAAGCGGCGGTCGACGATGGGACGATCAACCTCATACGAAGTCTGCCGGACTGATGGGGGCGAGGTCACAGGCCGGGGCCGGGTCGACCGGGGCGCTTCTGGTCGAGCTGGCTGAGGCCGGATTCCCGGTCGCGTCGTTGACGGAGCTTCGCACGTCGGGTTTGCGGTACCGGGCGGCGGTGCCAGTGCTGTTGCGTTGGCTTCCGACGGTGTCGGATCGGCAGGTCAAGGAGGACCTTGTTCGTGCGCTGTCGGTTCCGTGGGCTCGACCGGTGGCCGCTCGTCCGCTCATCGCCGAGTTCGATCGTGTCGTCGACCCGACTGGGACTGGGTTGCGCTGGGCGATCGGGAACGCGCTATCGGTTGTGAGTGATGACTCGGTGTTCGACGATCTGGTGCGGATCGTTGAGGATCGGGTATTCGGAAAGGCGCGGCAGATGGTGGTTCTCGGTCTGGGACGATCGAAGCGTCCCGAGGTCGTTCCGGTTCTCATCGGGCTGCTTGGCGACGAGGAGGTGAGTGGCCACGCCGTGAAGGCGTTGGGCAAGCTCCGCGCCCAAGACGCTCGGCCGGCGTTGGAGCGGATGGTCAGCGACCCTCGCTCTTGGGTTCGCAGGGAGGCCCAGAAGGCGTTGGCCAAGCTTTCGGGCTGATCCCGTTATCGTTCTGGTGTTTCCCAGATCCGATGTGGGCCAGCGTGCGCTTGGATGGGGCCGTAGTTGATGTCTCGTCGCCGGTTCTTGGCGTAGGGCAGGACGACGGTCAACGCATGGCCGTCGCGGTGTTCGAGGTCGACCTGGACCGCCTCTCCTCGTTGGGGTGAGGTGAGCATCACGTCGGCGGCCGTAGCGCACGCCCGGAGGTGGTTGCGCTTGGACCGGAGCGAGGCGACGCACGCGTCGAGCACGTCGGTGGCTGGCGGGTGCTCGTCATCGTGATCGGGGCGGCCAGCGATCATCTCGATCGCACCATCAGCTGCGACAGCCACGGCGAAGGGGAAGAACTCTCCGTGAGTGGCGAGCTGCTGCTGGGCGAAGTCGACGGCGATTCCTACGAGGCCGTCGAGGTCCGCTTGAGCTTCTTGGGAGGCGATGTCACGCCAAGACGACATCTCGGGGGGCCTGGCTCAGCTTGCCCAGCGCCGGGCTTCGTGTTTGAGGAGCATGGCTTCGATGAGTTCGCGGACGGCTGCTTTTTCTTCTGGGGTGAGGTGTCGGGTGGCTTCTCACAGGGGTTGACACGCGCCGTCGTCGGCCCCGACTATCTGTTCGAGTTTGGTGTAGAGGGCGTGTCGTCGTGCTTCGTCTACCGGCATTGCTTCCCTCGATAGCGGTAGCTGGTTGTAGAGGGAAGGTGAGGAGATTGTACATCCCTGGTGCCCTCAGCTCCGGGGTTGGCGGGCGAGCGCGGGAGCCGAGCGCGGTTCTATTGCCTTCGAGCGGGATCAACCTCGGGCGCCGCGGCTCGGCTCAGAGGTACTTGGCGGCGGTGAGGATGAGGGCGGCGAGGGTGAAGATGGCGCCGATGAGCCAGATGGTCTGGAGGC
>QEUP01000062.1 GCA_003577145.1 Acidobacteriota bacterium
CGTCGGCAGCGAGGGACGTGAAGACCTCGCCCGAGCGCGACAGCTTGAGGTAGCCGAGGTCGTCTTTGATCGCCTCGATGAGGGTCGTGGTGCTCACTGCCCACCCCCGGAGCACTCCCAGCCCGAGATGGTGGCTGGTGTGTGGCCCCCTGCGGCCTTCTCGACTAAGGGGTCTATGGATGGGTGCGGGCCGATCGGCTCGAACAAGCCCAGATCCGGGACTTCCACGTCGTAGTCACCGTCACCGAGGCCGAGCTCACCGACCGCGTCGATGGTCTTCTCGTGTTCGGTGACGACCCGCAAGCGCCGGTCGTGGCGGCCGAGCGCGATCGCTTCGGTGGCGGCTCGGTGCTCGGGGAGCCACTGCGGGGGTGAGCCGGGGGGTGCCAGGGCATGGGTGGCCACCAGGGTGCCGGCGAAGCGGATCTCCAAGGCGCCTCGGGGACGAAGACGCGCCGCAGGCTCCCAAGCTCAGCACAGCTGTCAGGCCAATTGTGACCAGTTTCACGGCAGAGTCAACGGAGCTCAGTGACTGCATCTGCACCTCACTGAATCAGCTCGGAGCTGAAGGTCCAGAAGCGGGTGGCGACAACGCGGGTACAGCCAAGCCTCGGTCGACGACGACGAACTCGCCGGCGAGACACCCCCGGCCAGGTCATTCATCCTCGATGGCCCCGGCCCCGTCCTCAGGCGCGACGATGGACGAACTCGTCGACGTACTCGCAGTGCTCGAGCTCGATGACGAGGGTGCCGGTACCGTCGAAGTCATCGACGACGTTTCTGGCGCAGTCGTTGAGCTCGACAAGACCGGCGACTCCTCAGATTGTGCTGGTTCTGGCCATTCGACACAGTCCCCCTCAACCGCGAGACGACCGAACTCCTCCTCACTCACCTCCGCCAGCGGTTCAACCTGGAACACCAGCACCGAATCACCCTCGGGTAACTCCTCGACCCTGAAGATGGCCCCCGAGTCGTAGGAGAAGTCGGCGGACCAGTAAGCCGCGAGAACCTGAAGCTCTACGCCAGTGGGTATTGGCATAGTCAATGGCGTTGTTTCTCGGAAGCCTTCCGGCGTATCCCCTAGCTGCAGCGTCTCGGTGCCCACGATGAATGAACCTTCCTCACTCCCAATACTCCATAGATTCTCGCCACGGCCATCGTCCCCAGTCCTGGTAACGACGGACAGGCCAACAAATCTCAAGTCCTCACAACCAGGCAAGATCATCTCGACGCCGCCGCCGCTCGTCCGTCGTAGTCCCATCAGAACCATCGGAAACGCTTGGTCCTCCCGGTTCGCTTCCCCTCCGGAGTCGGTGTCGGAGCACGCGCCAACTAGTAGGAGCATCGTCGTAGCCACGACGACACAACAACGTCTAGGAGTCATGACAGAACGGGGTTGTCACAGAGGCGGACCACCAGTGTTCGACGGCAGCCACCCATGAACCTTCGACGGCGGCCTCCCATGGACCAAAGCGCCAACCAAAGCTCAATTTCGCGCCCTCGATGGCATACACCTCGGCCCTGCGACCGTGAACAAGCTCATGCTTGTCCGACCCTCCCAAGTCGAACTCGGTCCTCACGTACAGATTCAACATCAGGCACTCACCGCCTCTAGCCGCCTCGTCCAACGATTCCCTGACATCGCCGTCCACTTCGAGCAGATAGTTGACGCAGCCCACAGGGAACCCGACGAGCCCGTGTTCACTCCTAGCTGGATCGAAAGCACTCAAAGCGTCGCTCAACTCGTCACCCACCGACCGTCCACCACCGGTACCACGGCCGCAGAAAGACGACAGGAAGGCCCGCTCTGACGTGAAGGCTGGATGTAAATCATCGAGTGACTTCGTAGCAAGTCGGCTTAGGTACACGCGGCACGCCAAATCAATGTTGGGTGGCACGGAGGTGTCGATGTTGAACCGCCAGCAACGGAACGTGGCCGGGTCGTTGCCCAAC
>QEUP01000063.1 GCA_003577145.1 Acidobacteriota bacterium
CCGACCGTGGCGACGGCGACGAACGGATCACCGCCGACCTCGACCTGCCCGGCGACGTTGACCACCGCCCGCACGATCGGCGCGTTCGCCGGGGCGTCGCACGCCAGATCACCGGTCTGGCACCAGGACGACACCCGACCCGACAAGCTGCCGTAGTCCTTGGTCAGATCGGCGACGGGGCCGATGCCGCCGCCTTCCGGGGCGGTGAACGCCACCGACGACAGCGCCTTCACCGTCTCGCCCGTGGTGTCGGGAACCGGCGACGGGGAGCTCTGCGAGGTGCCGGGGAACAACCCCGATCCGGCGCTGCGGGTCGGCGCGCCGAACAGCGCACCGGCCGCGACCACGCCGGCCGGAACGACCCCGGTGCCCTTGCCGACCGACCGCAGGAAGTTCGAGGCGGCATGAGCGCCCTGGGAGTAGCCGACCACGGCGAGCTTGGCCGACGGACACTGCTCGAGCACCTTCTCCGCAGCCAGGGACAGGTTCTCCTCCCCCGCGGTGACGGACTTGATGTACGACCGGCTACCCCCGGGGGTCAGGCCCCCGAACGATCCCGGATACGGCACGTAGGCGCGATCGACGCTCGCGCCCAGCTCACGGGCCTGATCGAGCATCGGTCCCATGATGTTCGACAGCATCCCGGTGTCGACCTTCACCGGCGCATCCGGTGAGGACTCCGTGGTGCCCTGCATCCCCAGGACGTACAGATCCGGGCACCCATCGATCAGCCCGTCGAGCCAATTCGTCTGCGCGTGCACCGGGACCAGACCACCCACACCAGCCAGAACCGCAGCCGTGGTGACGACGGTGGCCACAGTCCGCGTACCCCAACCCTTCATCTCTCTCCCTCCCGAACAGCCGTTTCCCAACGCCAGCAGTCATTCCTGTTTGTTCCGAGAAGGGAATGGGGACAGCCAGATACGGCGCAAAGCGACCTTCGGAGAGAGCGGTTGCTTCGACTCCGGAGTATGGGTCCGTTGTCGTTGGGGTGCCAGGCAAGGTTCCGGGTTGACGGATCCCGGATCGGTCGCCTTCGCTTGGATCTCTTCAGCCGTTGCGGCGGGCACTCGACGCACCGGCTGTGCGGACTCGTGTGCGTGGAGGGGCTCACGTGAGAGACCCATTCGCCGACAAGATTGACGCTGCACAGGAACCTATGCAGCCTTTGCTGGTACTGAGCACGACGTCGCTGTTCACGATCCGGGAGTGCGATCAAGACTTGGCTGCCCTCGGGATTCGGGTTGAGCGGGGCCGCTGACCCCAGGTCGACGGAGCAGCGACGACCTGAGGTCAGCGGGTGCAGTGGACGCGGCGCGAGGGGTCGCCGGCCACAGTTCGGAAGCGGGTACGACCGATCGCACCCTTCATTGAGTGTTGGGCGCAGGTGTTCGGCACTCGGTGGTACGCGCAAGTTGATTCCCCGGGGTTCCGTAGCTGGCTCTGGGTAGAGCTCCGCCAATCGCGTCAGTGCTACGTCCGAAGCCGACCACGACAGACCTCGGGAAACCCCCGGAAGGGGCGCGAGCGGATCGTAAGCAAGAGCGGCGCGTTCGCGCAACACGGCGGGCCCTCCCCCTCCTCGGCGCAGCACCTTCAGTGCGGGTCCTGGAATTGACCCGTAGATTAGCACCTCAGAATTTTAAACACTAGCGCTACGAGGGAACGAGAAGGGGCGAGACAATGGGCGGCGACAGGAGGATCCAGGGCAGGGAGTGGAGTTGGCTCGAAGCGGCATGCACGGCTTCAGTGGCGCTCGCCTGCGCAGATACCGCCAAGCGCTCGACATGACGATGGCTGACCTCGCTGATGCCGCGGAGGTCTCGGAAGCGACCGTCTCGGCTTGGGAGACCGGCCGGGCCGCCCCTACCCCGCCCTTGTTGAAGCGCGTGGCCGACGTCTTGCGCGTCACCGTCCCGGACCTTGCTCCGATCCAGGAAGGCCGCAAGGACTACGACAAGGATCGGGTGGCGAGCATGGCCAAGCTTTATGGGGTGAAGTTCTCGGTCGTTAAGGCAGTCTGGGAGCGCGACCGTGCGACACGCCAGGAGTACATCCGACGTCTGTAGATTTCATCACTAAAATAACTCCACACGCATGCCTCGATCAGTAAAGGGTCGATGTTGCACTGGATGACTTCTGTTGCGAACTGGGGGCGTGTCGCTCCCCTTCTTCGAACCAACCTGGGACAAGATCAAGGGCGTTCGGAAGCAGTGACGAGGAAGGGCCGACACCATGCCTACGCCAAGCAAGGGGCCGCGCAAGGAAGTGAAAACCCGCGTTCCGGAAGATGTCCGCGAAGTGCTGGAAGTGATGGCAGCCAATTCCGGTGCCAGCTCACTCAGCCAGTACGTAGCGGACCTTCTCTCCAGCCTCGCCGGCCGTCCGGACCTTGTACGAGAAATCCACCAGGAAGTGATGCCGATGCCGCTCTCCGCATAGAAAAGTGCGGCGGGGTCCTCCGCCGCACCAGCACATAGCCGAAGCGGTTACTACAACTGAAATGCGAAAACCCCCGGCGGGCAGGCCGAGGGCTTTCGTCTGAAGTTGGCGAGAACGAGTTGGCGCTCGTTCTCGGTACCGCATATCCCCGAAGGGACTGTCTTGCCGGACAGGTCTCAGGGTACATCGCGCCCTGAATCAGAGCCAACGATCGCTGCGCGTGTCGCCACT
>QEUP01000041.1 GCA_003577145.1 Acidobacteriota bacterium
TCGACTTCCTGCCCGACCTCGACACCTTCTACTCCGAATGGCTGGGTCGCCCCCTGCCCGACACCGCCGAATACCGCGACCTCACACCCGAGCTGATCCGCGAGTGGTCACTGCCCGACTACACCAAGCCGTTGCCCGAACTGGACGGCTTCGCCAAGGACTTCTACGCCTTCACCAAGAAAGGCGAGCTGCGCTTCCAGCGCTGCACCGATTGCGGGATGTGGCGCCACGTACCCCGTGAGATGTGCGCCGAGTGCGGCTCGTTCAACTGGGAGTGGGCGCGCTCGAGCGGCCGTGGGACGCTCTTCTCCTGGACCACGGTGGAAAGGGCGCTGCACCCGGGCTTTGCCACCGAGACCCCGTACTCGCCGGTCGTCATCGAGATGGAGGAGGGCGTGCGGGTGGTCAGCGAGGTGGTCGACACCAGGCCCTCGGATCTCGAGATCGGCATGCCGGTCGAGGTCAGCTTCGAGGAGGTGACCCACGAGATCACTCTGCCGAAGTTCAAGCAGCGTACGGCGGTGGTGCCGGAGGCGTGGGAGAACGGCCACCGTGACAGGCCCCGCGAACCTCAGCAGCTGCCCGCCACCATCCGCTTCGAGCGGGACGGCCACGTGGCGGTCATGACCATCGACCGCCCCACCGCGCTCAACTCGCTCACCAAGGACATGCTCGCCGCCCTCGACTCGGTCTTCGCCGAGTTCGAGGCGGATGACGACCTGTGGGTCGCCGTCCTCACCGCCGCAGGCGACCGGGCGTTCTGCACCGGGATGGACCTGAAGGAGGCCATCCCCCTGCTCACCGCGGGCGACCAGCTGGGCTACGAGGACCGCACCAAGCGCCAGTTCAGCGACGTCTTCAAGCCGATCATCGCCGCGGTGAACGGCGCCTGCATCGCCGGTGGGATGGAGATGCTGGCGGGGACCGACCTGCGGGTGGCCGCCGAGCACGCCACCTTCGGGCTGGGCGAGGTGCGCTGGGGCCTCGTTCCCGCAGGTGGCTCCCACATCCGCCTGCCACGCCAGATCCCCTGGGCGATCGCCATGGAGATGCTGCTCACGGGTGAGCCGATCGACGCCGAACGGGCCTGCGAGGTCGGCCTCGTAAACCGGGTCGTGCCCGCCGACGAGCTGATGGCGACAGCCATGGAGCTGGCCGAGCAGATCTGCCGCAACGGGCCGCTTGCCGTGCGCACCTCCAAGGAGATCGCCGTGCGGGCCTTGGAGCTCGAGGGAGGCTTCGTGCTCGAGAAGGCCCTGGCCGAGAAGGTGTTCGCCTCCGAGGATGCCAGGGAAGGTCCCCGGGCGTTCGCCGAGAAGCGCCGGCCCGAGTTCAAGGGCCGCTGAACCGCGACCCACGCACGCCGGTACCCGAGCAATCGCGCTCCCCGCGTGCCACACTGACCCCATGAAAGGGCACGCCGGGATCAGAAGCGCCGGAACAGGCAGCTCACCCACGAGCGGGTTGCGCATGACGGTGGCCGCGCTGTTGCTGCTCGCCACCGTTTCGCTGGTCCCCGTTGCCCCAGCCGGGGCGCAGAACCCCGCCTACCCGCCCGACACCTACATCGGCAACGTCTTGACCACCGGCTACGCCGGCGGCCAGGGCGCCTACCTGGTAAAGGTCATCAACTACGCAGGCCTCGGCATCATCCAAGGCGCCTGGAGCGATCCCACCGACGGCATCGGGTTCTTCGCCGCCTGGTTCGACTTCTGCGCCTCCAACAGCACCAGCGCCACCCCTCCCGCAGTAACGGTCGAGTTCAGCGGGCTGGTTGTCTCGAGCACCAACCCCGTCCTCCATCAGGTGGACAACATCTGGTTCGCCATGGGTGCCCCGACCCAGCCCACCCCCCCGATCGTCACCGGGCTCGTCGTGCCCGGGGAGGCCTTTCTCGTTGGCCCCAACACCGCCAACACCGGCTACGCCTTCGTCGGGCCGCTGAGCTGCTGAGCTTCACGCCACGACGCCTCCCGACCCCGGCGACAGCCGCACGCTCAGCGCGGCTGGGTCCGCTTCTCGGTCCGCTTGTCACGCACCGGCTTCTGATCAGATGCCCGGTGCGGTAAGGACAGCGATCGCGCACATCCTGGCGGCCTCGCTGCCGCTCGTGCTGAGCGCATGCGGCGAAGGCACCGACCCGGCGCTAGCGGCCCTCCAGGCAGACCCGATGGCCACCGTCGAGATCGAGGGAACCACGACCGAGGAAGTGACCGAAACGCCGGCTGGCACAACCTTGGGAAAGCCCGTCTACGCCGAGATTGAACTACTCATCAACTTGGCTGATCCACCCAATCCCGAGCCCGTGCTCAAAAGCGCGCTGGAGGCGGCAGAATCCAGCGGCTGGCTTCTTGATAGGTATACCGAGGCGGGAGCGAGCGGGGAAAAGGACCTCCCACCTGATGGTAGAGGTGAGATCACCGTTTCAGTGTTCGAGTTCGAGAGCGAACCTGAACCTCAGCTACGCATCACGCCTACGCACTGCTCCACGTGAACGAACGACGCGCCGGCGGGGTTGACCACGACGGCTTCCGAGGTCGTCCCGAGATCGCTCTGCAACACGAAGCCAGGAACTCGGCACCCCTGGGAGGATGGCTTCATTGGTCGGGGTGTGGCACCGCGACGACAGTGAGCCCGTCGATCTCGTAGAAATCAGCGGGATTGCAGGTGTGAAGGGGGAGGCCGTGGGCGACGGCCATCGCCGCGATCATGGCGTCATGAGTGCGGGCTGCCGGCTTCCGCCCCGCGCGCCGCAGTGAGGCGGCAACCTGTCCGAAGCTTCGGGCCGCGGCCGCATCAAAGGGGAGCGGTTCGAAGTCGGCCTCTGCCTGCTGGAGGTGAGCCTGGCGTGCGGCGCGCTCTCGGGGGCTTGGCGCGACCAGCGGTCCGACCGATAGCTCGGCGAGGGTGACCGCCGTGATCAGTGGCTCGGCTGGCAGAGCGGACGTGTCGGCCAGTCGCCCGAGCAGGATGAGCGTGCTCGTGTCGAGGACCCCGCGATCCGTTGCGTTCACAGCGCCGGGTCGATGATCGAATCGACATCGCTACGCAGCCGGTGGGGATCCACAGAGGGAAGTCGACTCCAGCGATCGACCAGCAGGTCGAGGGGTACCGGCTCGCGCCCCACAGGTCGAAGCTCGGCGACGGGCTTGCCCGAGCGGGTCACGATCAGCCGTTCACCCCGTGCGACGCGATCTACGACCTCACCGCCATGGTTGCGCAGTTCCCGGATCGACACCTCTGGCATGGGTTTACTGTATCACGCGTGATACAGGGTGATCCCACAGTCTCGGCCTTGGTCCTACATCTCGTGAGAAGAACGATCGCGCTCATCTGCACAGCCCTGGCCGCAGCGCTGATCGGAGGCGGCGACAATCCCGACCCGGCGCTCGACGCCCTCGAGGCCGACCCCCTGCCTGTCGAGAAAGGGGCACGCCGGAACCAGCCATCTTTCCAACCGGTCCTGTTATGCTACCAGTTGGTCAGGATTCCCTAGAGATTGGTAGGGTTGCTGGTGATGGGAACTCTCTACGAGGACCGGCTCCGCCAGCACATCGGCAACGAGTCCGAGCCGATCGAGGCGGTGGACGCGGTCTGCCCGCAGATGATCCGCCACTGGGTCGAGATCATGGAGGACCGCAATCCCGCCTACAGCGACCCCGAATGGGCCGGCACCTCGCGCCACGGCGGCCTGGTGGCACCGGGGTCGATGATGCAGGTGTGGAGCATGGCGCCGCACTGGCCCGAACGCCCGCTCCCCGACCTGCCCTTCGCCCCCGTCGATGAAGCCCTCGAGGAGGCGGGCTACACCGAGATAGTGGCGACCGAGCAGTCCCAGACGATCACCGCGCTCGCCAAGGTGGGCGAACCGGTCACCTTCACCGTGCGCCTGACCGACGTCTCGGACTCCGAGCACAAGACCCGTCTGGGAGAGGCCTACTTCGTCACCTTCGAGTACCGCTTCAGCGACCCCCGCGGCGACCTGCTCGGCACCCAGAGCTTCACCTACATGCGCTACCGACCCCAGACCGAAGACACCGAGGAGCCGGCGGCTTAGAGGCCCGGAGGCGAACCCCATGACGACCGACTGGATGAAGCCGCACCTCAAGTACGACTCCCTCGACTGGGACGACGTGTCCGAAGGCGACGAGTTGCCCATGGTCGCCCGAGTGGTGGACACCAGCCTCGTCGTGCTCGGTGCGGTCGCCGCGTCCCGCGACTTCTACCCCGTCCACCACGACCGCGATGTCGCCGTGGCGGCGGGCGCACCCGACGTCTTCCTCAACATCCTCACGACCAATGGGCTCATGGCGAGCTACATCACCAACTGGTGCGGGCCCGACTGGGACCTCTCGTCGATCAGCCTGCGCCTGCTGGTCCCCGCCTTTCCCGGCCAGAAGCTCACCACCACCGCCACGGTCACCCGCAGGTACGAACAGGACGGCCACCGGCTCCTGGACCTCGTGTTCTGCGCCGAGACCGACTTCGGGCCCCACTGCAAGGGAACCGCCACCATCAAGCGGGCGGCCTGAGGTGGAGGGGCGATGACGACCGAACAGGCGACTGAAACCGCTCAAAGGCCGCATCCCGCGCTCTGGGGGGTGCTCTACCGCAGCAGCACACCCTTCTGGGAGGCGGTCCGCCGCCACGAGCTCTCCCTCCAGCGATGCGCCGAATGTGGCCGGTGGCTCTTCCCGCCGCGGCCGATGTGCCCGGATTGTCGCTGCGCCGAATCGGAGTGGGTGCCGGTGTCGGGGCGTGGCACGGTCCACAGCTGGGTGACCTACGACGAGTCCCCCCATCCCGCCTTCGCTGCGCCCTACTCGGTCCTGCTGGTCGAGTTGGAGGAGGGCGCCCGGCTAGTCAGCAACCCAGTCGACATCGCCCCCGACGAGCTCGAGATCGGCATGCCCGTCCGGGTCGTGTTCCGAGACGAGGGAGACGACTTCACGGTCTTCTTGTTCGAGCGGGCCACCCCCGACGCACAAGAGGAGCCCGCCAGTGCTCAGTGAGTACCTCGAACGCCGGTACCGACCGGAGCGGCGCCCGAGCCCCGAAGCCAACCTGGTCAGGGACAACACCGCCATCGTCGGGATCGGCCAGACAGAGTTCTCCCGGAACTCCGGGCGCGACGAGCTCGACATGGCCTGCGAGGCGATCAAGAACGCCGTCGCCGACGCCGGACTGGCCATCGAGGACATCGACGGGCTGGAGGCCTTCACGTTGGAACGAACCTCGATGCCCGCGATCGTGTCCGCCCTGGGCATACCCAACCTGAGGTTCACGAGCGAGATCAGCTTCGGCGGCGGGGCCAGCGGCGCCAACGTCTTGCACGCCGCGGCCGCAGTCGCCACCGGCGTCGCCAACCACGTCGTCTGCTATCGCTCGCTCAACGAGGCATCCGGTCATCGCTACGGCCGGGGCGACGGCTACGTCGGCTACCTCAGCGAGGCTCCCACACTGCACTACGGCTACTACTTCCCCTTCGGCTTCCTCACCCCACTCGCCTGGGCGGGCATGTACGCCAAGCGGTGGATGCACGAGTACGGCATCGACCCCGACCAGCTCGGCTGGTACTCGGTCGTGCTGAGGGAGAACGCGCTGCGCAACCCCAAGGCCGTCTTCAACGACCGCCCGATGACCCACGCCGACTACCTCGAGTCCCCCATGATCGTCGAACCGCTGCGGCTCTTCGACTGCTGCGTCGACACCGACGGCGCGGTGGCGTTGGTGATCACCTCCGCCGAACGGGCCAAGGACCTCAAGCAGACCCCCGCCTACATACTCGCCGCCGCCCAGAGCTGCCCGCCCGAACAGGAGATCCAGACCTCCTACAACCGCCCGGTCATGTCGGGACTACCCGAGACCTGGTACATGGGCCAAGAGCTGTTCCGCGTGGCGGGGGTGGGCCCCGCAGACATCGACGTCGCCCAGCTCTACGACCCGTTCAGCTTCGGCGCGCTGCTCCAACTCGAGGAGCTCGGGTTCTGCGAGCGGGGTGAGAGTGCGGCGTTCTGCGAAGGCGGCGACCGGATCAGGCCCGACGGGCAGCTCCCGCTGAACACCTCTGGGGGGCTCCTGTCGGAGGCCTACATCCACGGCTACAACCTGATCGCCGAAGGGGTGCGCCAGATCAGGGGTACCTCCACGAGTCAGGTCGAAGGGGCCGAGCTGGTGCTCGCCACCGGAGGCCCCGGCGTGCCGACGAGCGGCCTGATCCTGCGGAGGTGACAACAGTTGGAGTACGTGCCCGGCATACCGATCCTCAAACCGTCGCTGGACGCCGACAACCGACCGTTCTGGGAGGCGGTGCGCCGCCACGAGTTCGTGCTGCAGAAGTGTGGCTCCTGCGACAGGTACTTCCAGCCGCCGCGGCCCATGTGCCCCGAGTGCCGCTCCATGGACACCATGGAATGGGTCCCCTCGGCCGGTCGTGGTCAGGTCTACTCCTTCGTCAACTTCACCACCGATCGCATGGCGTACCCCGCGATGAAGATCCCCTATTCGGTGGTGCTCGTCGAGCTCGAAGAGGGCGTCCGGATGATCAGCAACATGCTCGACCTCGAGCCCGATGACGTACAGATCGGGATGCCCGTCGAGGTTGCCTTCGACGACCTCGACGAGGACCTGACGCTCTTCAAGTTCAAGAAGCTGGAGGGGTGAACGCTTGATGGCCAGCATCAAAGACGCCACAGCTGTGGCCGGCATAGGTATGACCGGGTTCTCCCTTGACTCGGGCCGCACCGAGTACTCGCTGGCCTGCGAGGCCATCAAGGCCGCGGCGGACGACGCCGGCATCGACCTACTCGACGTGGACGGGATCGTCACCGACGTCAGCGACGGCATCGATGCCATGTACGTCCAGAAGGCGGTCGGCATCGACAACTGCACCTACGCCAGCGACTCCCACTTCGGCACGGCACCGATGATGAACGCCGTCACGGCGATCGCGGCCGGAATCGCCCACACAGTCCTCTACTACCGGTCGGTCAACGGCTCGTCGCAACGCCGTGCCGGTTCGGACTTCCGGGCAGCCAAGGAGACCAAGGACAACTCACTCGACCTGATCCGCTACGACTTCTACCACCCGTTCGGCCTCCTCACCCCCGAGGGCTCCATCGGGATGATCGTTCGCCGCTACCTGCACGAGTCGGGTGCGCGACCCGACCAGATCGGCGCGATCACCGCCGTGTGCAGCGAGCATGCTGCCAAGAACCCACATGCGACCTTCTACGACGCCCCGATCACCGTGGACGACTACCTGGAGTCCCCCCTCTTGGTCGATCCGATACGTGAGCTCGACTGCGCCCCGGCAGTAGATGGCGCGCTCGCCGTGGTGCTCACCTCCGCCGAGCGTGCACGCGACCTACGCCAGCCTCCGGCGCTTGTCATGTCGGTGGCCCAAGGCACGTCGACCGGGGGTGAGCTGCTGACCAGCTACAACCGCGACGTGATCTCTGCCCTGCCCGAGATGCGCCTGATGGGTTCCGAGCTCTTCGAGACCGCGGGGATCTCCCCGGCCGACGTCGACGTCGCCCAACTCGATGACCGCTTCGCCCCCTTGGTGCCCCTGCAACTGGAGGAGCTCGGCTTCTGCGAGCGCGGCCAGGGCCCCGAGCTCTGCGAAGGGGGCAAGGAGATCAGGCTCGGTGGCCGCCTGCCCCTCAACACCAACGGCGGTTTCCTCGGCGAGGGATTCCTCTACGGCGCCAACGTCATCGAGGCGGTCCAGCAGATCAGGGGGACCTCGGCCAACCAGTCCAGCACCGCCGACATCGTGCTCGTGGCGAGCGGGGCCGGCGGCCCCGCCGACGGGCTGATCCTGCGACGACAGGGCACTTGATCATGGACGCTTTCATCGCCGGCCATGGCGCCTACGTCCCACCCTGGCGCCTCCCCAGGGAACAGATCGCCGCGGTCTGGGGAGGCCCTCCGGTGCCCGGCGAACGGGCAGTGGCGGGCCGCGACGAGGACACCCTCACCATGGCAGTCGAGGCGGCCCTCGATTGCCTGAGCGGCCTCGACACCGACAGCGATGCCATCGACGCGGTGTTCTTCGCCTCCACCACCCCGCCATATGCCGAGAAGCACGCAGCAGCCAGTGTGGCCGCGGTGCTCGGCTGCCGCCGCGACGTGATCACCACCGATGTCACCGACACGCTGCGCGCCGCGACCTCCGCCCTGCGCCTCGCCGCCCAAGCCGTGCAGGGGGGCTCCGCCCGTACCGCCCTGGTGGTCGCCTCCGACGCTCGGATCGGCGAGCCCGACTCGCTCTCGGAACAGATGCTCGGTGACGGAGCCGCCGCGGTCCTCGTGGGCGACACCGGCGCCGTGCGGCTGAGTGAATCGGCCGCGGTTGCCGCGGACTTCCTCGGTCCCTGGCGCCGTACAGGCGAGTCGCTGGTCCGGTCATTCGAAGGCAAGTTCGAGACCGAGTACGGCTGCCGGCGCATGCTGGTCGAGGCCACCGAAGCGGTTCTGGAGCGAGCAGGCCTCCGGGCCGACGAGGTGTCGCGCTTCGTGCTGGCCGCCCCCGACCCGCGTACTGCCCGCCAGGCGGGCGGCGCCTTCGGCTACGACTCCGGCGAGCCTCACGACGACCTCTTCTTGCAGGTCGGCTTCACCGGCGCGGCGCACCCGCTGCTGTGCCTCGGCGCCACCATCGAGGCGGCTGTCGCAGGCGAACGGCTGGTGCTCGCCGCCTTCGGCGAGGGTGCCGATGCGTTCGTCCTCGACGTCGAGGCAGCAGAGACACGACGCGAGGGATGGCGTGGCGTCGCCGGATCGATAGCCCGGCGCGGCAGCGGCGGGGTGTACGGCGACTACCTCAAATCACGTGAGCTGGTCGAACAGGTGCCATCGGAGATGCGAGCGTCGCCGGTCACCTACCAGCGCGACCTTCCCCGCGAGCTCCCCCTCATCGGCGCCCGCTGCGAGTCCTGTGGGCTGGTCCAGTACCCGGGTGGCCGTGTATGTGACGGCTGCGGTGCGTACCGGTCGCTTGTGGAACACCGGCTCTCCCGCCGAGGTCGGATCTTCACCAAGACGCTCGACCACATCGACCAGAACTGCTACCTGACCACGCCTATCCCCCGCGCGGTCATCGACCTCGACGCCGGAGGCCGCATCTTCTTGGATGTGACCGACTGCGCTCCTGACGAGGTGGAGACGGGACAGCCCGTCGAGTTGACCTTCCGGCTCTTCCACGACGGCGGCGGGTACCACAACTACTACTGGAAGTGCCGGCCGCTGGCCCAGGAGGTGTGAGCGATGCCGCAGGGTATCCGTGACCGCGCAGCGGTGGCAGGGGTCGGTTGCACCCCCTTCGGAGAGCGCTGGGACGACAACGCGCCGAACCTGCTCGCCGATGCCTGCTTCGAGGCCTTCGATGACGCCGGGATCCAGCCCGGCGACGTGGACGCGATCTGGGTCGGCTCCCTCTACCCGTTCACCGGGCTCTCCGGAGGGATTGCAGTCGATGCGCTCAAGCTGTTCGGCAAACCGGCAACCCACGTCGAGAACTTCTGCGCCTCCGGTCTCGACGCCTTCCGCAACGCCTGCTACGCCGTCGCCGCCGGGATATGCGACGTCGCCCTCGCCTGCGGTGTCGAGAAGATCCTCGATCAGGGCTCAGCCGGGCTGCCCACCGACATCCTCGGTGCTCATCCGGTCATGGGATCGGTGTCGGCACCGGCCGTCTTCGCGCTTGCCGCAACCCGGGCCATGGAGGCGTGGGGGTGGACACGCGAGGATCTGGCAGCAGTGGCGGTGAAGAACCACGACAACGGCTCCGACCACCCCAAGGCCCACTTCCGCCGGCAGGTGAGCGTCGATCAGGTGCTCGGCGCCCCTTGCATCGCCTACCCGCTCGGACGTCTCGACGCCTGCGGGGTTTCCGACGGGGCTGCTGCTGTGGTGGTGACCCGGCCCGAGATCGCCCGAGACCTCGCTCACAAGGACGACTTCTGCTGGGTGAAGTCGGTGCAGCTCTCGGTGCACACCGGCTGGCCGGTCTACAAGTCCGACTTCGACTACCTGGGTTTCCCGGCGACGCGCCAGGCGGCCCGACAGGCCTACGAGGAAGCTGGCCTCACGGATCATCGCGACCAGATCGGCCTCGCCGAGGTGCACGACTGCTTCACGATCACCGAGTTGCTCAACATCGGCGACCTCGACCTGTGCGACCAGGCCGACGCCGCGGCTTTCGTCCGCGAAGGGCTGGCGAACGTGGACGGCGAGACGCCGGTCAACGCCTCGGGCGGGCTCAAGAGCTTCGGGCACCCCATCGGGGCTACGGGCTGCCGCATGATCTACGAGGTCACCCGCCAGCTGCAAGAGCGCGCCGACGGCCGCCAGGTCAAGGATGCCTCCTTCGGATTGGCCCACAACCTGGGCGGCCAAGGCTCGGCGGTGGCAGTGGCCATCCTCGGCGCCAACGACACCGGCCCGACGGTCTAGGGCCCTTGGCGCACGGCGCCTCGTGTGGGACCCAACTCCCTACTTGCAGGGGAGGAAGCGAACGGTGGTCTCGGCCTCTTCGAGCACCCGCCGCAGCGCATCCACCGTGGCCTCGATGTCCTCCTCGACGGTGTCGTGGGACAGCGAGAGACGAAGCGCGCAGTGGGCTTCCTCCTCGGATCTGCCCATGGCCAGCAACACGTGGGTCGGCTCGGGAGACCCGGACTTGCATGCCGACCCCGACGAGACAGAGACGCCGTAGCGGTCGAGCGCCATCACCAGGGACTCGCCGCGAAGCCCCGGGAGCGTGAGATTGAGCGTGTTGGGCAGTCGTCGATCCCGGTGACCGTTCAGGCGTGCTCCGGGCACCAACCGTGCGATGCCGGTCTCGAGGCGGTCCCGCAGCTCGAGCATGCGCGTGGTGTCGCGGACAAACCGTGACGCCAGCTCGGCGGCGGCACCGAAGCCGATGATTGCCGGCACGTTCTCGGTGCCGGCACGCAGAGCCCCCTCTTGCTTGCCACCATGGATGAGGGGCTCAACCACCACGCCCTTCCGCACGTACAGAGCGCCCACGCCTTTCGGGCCGCCGAGCTTGTGGGCCGACATGCTCAGCAAGTCGACACCGAGGTCATCGACGGCGACCTCGATCTTGCCCACGGCCTGCACCGCATCGGTGTGGAAGAGCGCTCCGTGGTCGTGAGCCACTGCGCACAAGGCCTCGATCGGCTGGATGGTGCCTACCTCGTTGTTGGCCATCATGATCGAGACGAGGATCGTCTCGGGCCTCATCGCCGCACACAGCTCGTCGACGTCGACGAGACCGTCGCTGTCGACTCCCAGCCAGGTGACGGCGAGTCCCGACCGTTCGAGGAACCGGCAGCTCTCCAGCACGGCAGGGTGTTCGACCGTCGTGGTGATGATGTGGCTGCCGTCGGCTCGCCGCGCGTCGGCCACGCCTTTGAGAGCCAGATTGTCGGCCTCGGAGCCACCACCGGTGAACACGATGCAGCGAGGACGCGCCCCGACGAGATGGGCGACCCGGCGACGTGCCGCCTCGACAGCGTTGCTGGCGTCGCGACCCAGGGCGTGGATGCTCGACGGGTTGCCGTAGGTGGCCTCGAGATAAGGAGCCATCGCCTCTCGCACGGCCGGCGCCACCATCGTCGTGGCGTTGTTGTCGAGGTAGATCGACCTCGATCGCGCGGCCGGTCGCACCGGTGAGGGCACCGCACATGCGGATGCCTCCGTGTCCCCTGCTCGCCGGCGGTCGGCCTCGCCACCCTCGGCCACCTTGGCGACCTCGCACAGGAGCGCCTTGTAGACCGGGAAACCGGTGATCTCGTCGAAGTTGTCGAGATCGGTCAGCTCGTTGACGTTCGACTGCTGCCACGCTGGTGGCCCCACGGGCGTGCCGCCACCCATGTTGACCTCGACGGCACCCTCGACGATGCCGGAAGTGACACGGGCTCTGAACGGGACCGAACCCCGGGCGGTGCGGACCTCGACAAGATCCCCCGGCCTGATTCCCCGAGCCTCGGCGTCGTGCTGGTGCAGCTCGACCGTGGGCTCGGGGTTGTCCACGACCAGGCCGGCGATGCCGTGATGCTGGGATCGGAAGTCGGTGTGGGTGCGGGCACCGGAGTTCAAGACCAGCGGGAACTCCTGCGCCAGCGCCGGCGCAGCCAGCGGTCCTTCCACCGGCTCGGTGTAGCGGGGCAGGGGCTCGTAGCCGTGGTCCTCCAGCGTCGTCGACGTGATCTCGAATCGCCCGCTCGGGGTGTCGAAGCCGGGACGGCCGTCAGGCCGGAGCTTGCCGGTCTTCCACTTCTTGTAGTCCATGAGGGGGGTTGGGATCTTCACCCAACCGCCGGCCTCTCTGACCTGCTCGAGGGTGAAGCCCGAGCCGGCGAGGGCGAAGCGGATCAACTCCTCCTCGGTCTGGGGGAACTGCTCGCCGTAGCCGAGTCGCCGGGCGAGCTCGGCCATGATCAGGTAGTCGTTGCGGGCCTCGCCCACCGGTTCGATGAGCCTCTCCCGCAGGCGGAAGATCGGTCCATACACCATGTACGAGTCGATCTCGAACATCGTCGTGGCAGGTAGCACGATGTCGGCGTAGGCGGCATCGGCAGTGAGCTGGCGGTCGATGCAGACCAGGAACTCGAGACCTGACAGGGTCTCGCGCCACAAGGGGGTCTGCGGCCAGGAGGTGAGTATCGACGCGCCGTGCACGATGAGTGCCCGGATCCGGTACGGGTCGCCGTCGAGGACGGAGTTGACCAGCCCGCTGGCATGCGACTCACCGCGGTACTGGCTGTAGAGCGGGAACCTCTCCCGGGCGACCGCCAGGCCCAGGTCCGGGTTCTCGACGTTGCACGACCGGTTGACGGGGAAGGAGGTGTCGGGCATCGCCAAGCCGACCCCGCCCGGCACGTCGAGCTGACCGGCCAGCGCAAACAGCGTCAGCACCGCCCTGATCGCCTGGATGCCGCTGTTGGAGTACTCCAGCCCCGTGTACATCACCGGGCACGCACCGGTCGCGGTGCCGATCCGCCGGGCGAGCTCACGGATCGTGCCGGCCGGGACGCCCGTGATCGATTCGGCGACCTCCGGGGAGAAGTGCTGCACGTACGACTTCAACTCCTCGAAGCCGCGACACCAGTTCTCGGCGAAGTCATCGTCGTGGAAGTCCTCGTCGATCATCACGCCGATCATGCTCAGCGCCAGTGCACCGTCGGTGCCGGGTCGGATGGGGACCCATTCGGCGCCGGTCCGTCGCGCGGAATCGCTGTACCGCGGATCGATCACCACGACTTTCGTCCCACGCTGAGCAGCGGCCTCGAGACGGATCATGTCCAGTGGCGGCGAGTCGGTGGCCGGGTTGGTGCCCCAGACGACAACCAACTCGGCGTTCTCGATGTCGGCGAACATGTCCGTGAGGCGCCGGCCGAGGGTCAGGTGGGGAGCCATCATGGCGAACGAGACGTAGCAGAGCGCGCCGACTCCCATGGTGTTGGGCGAGCCGAACGGGAACAAGACGTTGGAGGCCGATGAGACCGACACCCCCGCGGGCTGATACATGTCGCACAGCGACAACTCGAAGGCCCCCCGGCCGGTGTAGACCGCTACCGCCTCGGGACCGGATTCGGACTTGATACCCGTCAGACGATCGACGATCTGCTCGTACGCCTCGTCCCACGAAACAGGCTCGAAGGCGTAGGTTCCCTTCCGGCCCTTCCTTCGCAACGGCGTGTCGAGCCGGTGCTCGGAGTAGACGATCTCCGGCGCGTGCTCGCCACGGCGACAGATCATCCCCAGGGGATGGCCCGTGTCAGCGCGCACCGCGACCAGCCGGCCGTCTTCTATGTCGGCGACTATCCAGCAACCCGCTGGACAGATCCCACAGATCCCCCGGCGAGTGACCGTGCTGCTGCTACCAGAGATGAGCCCAGCATCGCGCGATCGGATTCGTCGTGCAGGCAGTTCGGCAGGCAGTTCGGCTGCTGGTTACGGCGGCGCTCCGTCAGCGCAGTGCCTGCGTCAGGGCGGCGCCCGTGTCGGGGCGGGGGTGGTCCGCCAGGCGAACCAGCGGGCGTCGAGGGTCTCGCCTGTGGGTGGTCGCCAGTTGTGTTGGATGGGCGGGGGCTCTGCGGGTGCTTTTGGCCGGG
>QEUP01000064.1 GCA_003577145.1 Acidobacteriota bacterium
GACATAGCCGTCCTCGCGTCCGCATGGGAGGCCATTCCTCTCTTCCTGAAGGAGGCCGGCGCGGCCGGCAAGCCCCTGGTGGGAACCGACACGGGCGGCATTCCAGAGGTCGTGGTACCCGGGCATTCCGGTTTCCTAGTCCCGGTCGGCGACGTCCGCACCCTTGCCGCCGTCCTCACGAGGCTCGCCGGCGACCCAGGCCTCAGAGCCCGGCTCGGTGCTGGGGCGAAGGAGCTCGTGACCGCGTCGTTCTCACCCGAGATCTCATTCTCAGAGGTGGAATCGTTGTACCGTGAGGTCCTTCGATGAGCCTCCTTCGTGCGACCGGACCCAGACTTCAGAGGAGAGCAGTTGCCGCCGTCCTCTCCGGTTCGGTCATGGCAGCAGTGGTTCTTGCCGGACAGCCCGCGTCTGTTCGAGCGGACGACGGTCAGGCTCAGCCGGAGGCACCCCGACCGGAGAGGGTGATCCTCTTCTCACTGCCAAGGACGACGTGGGCGATGCTCGAGGGCAGGGATCTCCCGAACCTCCAGAAGGTCTTCGACAGCGGAGCCACGGCCAGCCTCTCCACGAGGTCGGCAACGGCTTACAGCTCGCTCGAGAACGGATACGCGACTCTCGGTGCGGGAAACCGTGCGAACGCGGGAAGCCTCGGCGCGGCCGCGTTCAACCGGAGCGAGGAGGTCGACAACTCCACCGCGTGCCAGACCTATCACCGCCGGACCGGATGGGCATGCGACGGCGACATCCTGCAACTCGGAATCGTCGACGCCGTCGTGAGCAACGAGCTCGAGCTGTACGACGCCGAGGTGGGCACGCTCGGGTCGGCACTCCGGGACGCAGGGCTACACGTCGCCGTGTTCGGAAATGCCGACGGACCCGTCCTCACCGACGAGAGCCGGAGGGACGTGGCCGACCAACCCGCCTTCGAGCCCGGGCCCCTCGACACGGAGCTTCCGACCGAGCAGGCTCAGGCCCCCACCGTGAAACTCGGTCGCTCCGTGGCTTTCGCCGCGATGAACCGGAGAGGGATAGTCGAGAGAGGGACGGTCTCGGAGAAGTCGTTGCTCGTCGACGACCCGCGCTTTCCCTATGGCGTGCGGATGTCGAACGCCAAGACGATGGAACGCATCCAACCCCAGCTCGCGGATCTGTCCTACCTGGTGGTCGAGGCGTCCGATCTCGAACGGGTCGATCGCGCCAAGAGACTTGCGACGGTCGAACAGAACGACGAGCTGATCGGCTTGGCGCTGGCGAACGCCGACGAGTTGCTCGGGCAGCTCATCGCGATGGCTCCGCTCGAGGAGAACCTCTACATGGTCGTGTCGCCCGCGCCTCCTCGGGGAATAGGCGGGCTCACCGTGTTCGCGATGGCTGGGCCCGGGGTCGAGTCCGGCCTGGCCGTCTCCGCCACCACGCGCAGAGCCGGCTATGTGGAGCTGACGGGGGTTGCCCCCACAGTCCTGGCCGAGCTCGGCGTCGAGGTACCCGATGACGTGACGGGGCGAAGGATCACGGCGACGGGAAGACCCTGGACGATCGAGGGATTTATCCGTGCGAACGAGAAGGGAATCGTCGGTGAGCAGCTCCGCAAGCCGGCATTCCTCGCCTTCGTGGCGGCGTTCGCCGTGCTTCTCGTGAGTGCTGCCGCATACTTCTACAGAAGGCCCTCGTCCAAGGCGTTCACATTCGCCGCCGTCTGGAGCCTCTATCTCCCGGCCAGCATGTTCCTCGTGGTGCTCCTCCCGTTCGCGAGTTGGACCACGGGAGTGAACCTCGTCGTCATGGGCTCGATCGCACTGGTCCTGGCTCTGCTCACATGGCCGCTGCGTCGTTTCGGGAGGCTCTGGTGCCTCGGAGCCGCCC
>QEUP01000042.1:0-13577 GCA_003577145.1 Acidobacteriota bacterium
TCGACCGCCGGAACGATGTCATGCTGTGAAGAGGACTCCGAGGGCGGAACGATGTCCAGCGGTTCGCGCCGGAACGATGTCCTGCGGGCCGTCAGCTAGCCTCCCCGGATACCTCCCGCTGGTCCTTCACAGCGGGGCACAGCAGCGCGCACCATCGGGTCCTGGGGGCACAAGTTGGTGCGCCGCGGGCTTCGTCTGCACTTCAGCCGGTGAAGCGAGGTTCGGCTGTTGCGGGTGACCTGCAAGCACCCGGGCTCCCAGCGCATCGGGTCGTGCACGCTGTCCTCGCCGGTGACGCCCGGCGGGTGCAGCCGCCGGCTACCGTCCTCAGCCGGTCGCTTGAGGTGTGGCCACGGTGTCTGCCGGGGAGGTGCGCCCCGTTCCGCCGGGACCCACCTTCGTTGCCCCGGTCCCGAAAGAGATCGGGTACGAGGCGAAGTCCCCCCCCATCAAGCCGTCGGAAGCGGCGATCACGCAGACACCGGCTGTGCAGTCCAGCGCCTGATTGAAGTGGC
Source organism: Acidobacteriota bacterium (assembly GCA_003577145.1). Classification (GTDB taxonomy): domain Bacteria; phylum Actinomycetota; class Acidimicrobiia; order Acidimicrobiales; family Microtrichaceae; genus ATN2. The sequence goes on from QEUP01000042.1 coordinate 516, forward strand.
GGACGACGGCACCTACCCGGAACTCGGTTGTGAAGCGTCCATACGAGTCCACGCTGACCTGGTGATGGGGAACAGGGCCACATCTCGAGGTGTCAGTCGCCCCGGCCCTGCACTGGGCGATCCCGACGGGCGCTCCGGGGTGGAATCGCTCCCCGCGGACGCTCACCGACTGGGCATCGACGAGGCCGGTCGACGGGGTCACGGTGATAGCCGGCTCGGCCAGTTCGCCTCCAGGGGCGAAGCTCAAACCGGCCTGGCCGTACTCGTCGACCTCGTATGACCCGCCCACGAGCAGCGCACACGGCGTAAGCGGGTTGCGGCAGTCGATCCGCCTACCGTCGACGAGATCGAGGAGGCTCTCCACGAGGAACGAACCACTCGCCGACCCACCCACCACCTCGACGATCTGAAGGGTCGAGCGATCGCAGTCCTCGATGGTGAGCGCTCCCGACGCGCACTGTATGGCCATGGGGATGTAGTCGACGTCGATCCCATCAGCACTGAAGCGCGCTATCTGCCGGTCGACGAGGCCCGTGGCCGGGTCGACCGACACCTCCGGCCTGGGCAACAGCTCACCGGAGGGGTCGTAGTCGACATCCGCGCGGGCAACGAACCCACCGAGGAAGGGGGGATAGCCGGCGACGATGGAGCAGTCGTCACGCCGGCGGCAGTCGACGAGCTCGGGGCCTCCGGTGAAGGCATCGCCTATCTCATAACGCGGTTCGGCGTGCCAGGTTGTCCCGAAGCTGCCGTCCTCGTCGGACAGGGCGAAGGATCCGTCCCCGTAGATGCTGAGGCAGGTCTCGAAGCTCGGCTCACCGACGCAGCGCGACAGGCCGATGAACGCATCCGGTTCGAAGCCCTCACCGGTGATCGTGATCGCCTGGCCGTCGACGAGATCCTCGGCGGGCGAGACCTGAATGCTCGGCGAAGCCGCTAGCGCGTGCTGGGCCTCTCCTCCGACACCCACCGGGAGCGTGACGCACATGAGTGCCACAACCGCCGCGCATCGCACCGGAGTCCACACGTTGCCAGGCATACGCACCCAACTCGTGCGGATGGATCGTCAGGATGACACGCTGATTCGTCAGCCGTGCCCGTCGAGGGAGGCGAGGTCGCGTGCCAGCGTCTCCTCGAGGTACTCGAGTGGCGCCAGAGACACCTCGGCGGCGCCGCGCTGGCCATCGTGGTCGAAGTCGAAGGGATCGTCCATGTCCCGGATCAAAAGGATCATGTAGGTCAGCAGGAAGGCGATCGCACCGATCAAGAAGAGCTCGGCGGGAAGCTGCGCCACCTCCGCCATCAACAGAGCCACGATCAGCAGCAGCGACGTCGCCTCCGCCACGAGGTAACCGGCGCCGACAAAGGAGGTCTCTTTGATCGTGTTGATGCGTATGACGAGCAGCCGCAGAGCGCTTTGCTCCTGCTTGAGCCGCACGATGAAGTTCGGTTGCGTCAGCTGCTCGAACTCCAGGAAGTACCCGTTCAGCCCGTCGAGCCTGTCGAGCGGGATCTCGACCCCGACCCGTCCGTGCAACCAGTTGTCGATGTCGGAGGCCAGGGCTGCGAGGTGCTCCAGGCAGGCTCGGGCCGCCGGTGCCTGCTTTGCACGGTAGAGGATCTGGCACTCGTCCGCGATGGTCTTGACGCGCCCTGCCAGTTCGCCGGGCAGCTTCTCGCTCTCCTTGTAGTCAGCCAGCGTGCCTGCCAGGAGAAAGCCGACGAGGAAGACGTTGGCCGCCACCAGGCCCGAGTACAAGGCGTTGAGCTCGACGCTGTCCCAACCGAGTTGATCCATGCCGAACTTGGCGAGGACGACCGCCACCACGATGGGGAGCGCCTTCAGCGCGATGCCGAAGTCGGTGCGGGTGTGCGAGGCCATCATTGCGGGAGTCTCGTCGGGCTCGTCGGGCACCCGGGCCGGTCAATGCTCTTGGCAGGCAACCAGGAGCGCTCGCAACCCGACGATCTCACAGACACGGCTACCCCCGACTGCCCACTCGGGACGAGCCCAGGGTGCCTGGGCTCCTCCCCGGTTTCGTCCAGAGCTGGTCATGGCTGGTAGAGCCTCTCATTCGCCCTCGCTGCTGTGCCAGCGGATCGTACCGGGAACCGCTCGGGCAGCCCAGGCAACTCGCTGCTGCGGTTAGGTTACGGGGCGATGTGGCAACGTTGCCGGTCCGGCCAGCGGGCAACGCCACGAGCAGACCCCTGGGCCGGAGGTGTCGGAAATGGACGAGATCTCAACGGCGGCTCCGGCCGGCGGTACGGGCTCACGACCGGCCAGAGCCGGGGCGGTGCTCGCGACGCTGATCCTGGTCGCCGCGGTCGCCAACCTGCCTCTGGCGGTGGCCAACGTGGCCCTCCCCAGCATCGGGCAGCACTTCGATGCATCCCAGACCGAGTTGAACCTCGTCGCCATCGGCTACTCGCTGGGCCTGGCGGCATCGGTGCTCTGGCTGGGGGCGCTGGGCGACCGCTACGGCCGCAAGGCGATGCTGCTGATCGGCGTCGGGGTCTCGCTCCCGGCGTGCCTGGTGGTTGCCTGGGCACCCACCGTCGGGGTGCTGATCGCCGCACGGGTCGTGGGCGGCGTTGCAGCAGGCATGGCCTTCCCGACGACGCTCTCGCTCATCACCGCGCTGTGGGCGTCCGGCCCGGGCCGGACCCGCTCGATCGCTTTGTGGTCAGCCGCCGGTGGGGCGATCTCAGCGCTGGGCCCGCTCGTCGCGGGCCTGCTGCTGGAGCGCTACTGGTGGGGCTCGGTCTTCTTGGTGACGCTCCCGCTCATCGTCGTGAGCTTCGTGCTGGCACTCCTCCTCATCCCGGCGCACGCCAACGAGACCTCCGACCCCGTCGACAACCTCGGCGGGATCCTCACGGTCGTGCTGGTCGCAGCGCTGATCCTCGCCATCAACTTCGCCCCGGTCCCCAACTCGGGTGCGGCTGTGGCCGGCCTGCTGGTCGTCGCGGTGGCAGCGCTGCTCGGCTTCGCCATCCGCCAGAGGCGCGCCACCAACCCTCTCTACGATCTGCGCGTCGCAGCCCGGCGGGTTTTCTGGGTGGCGGCATGCGCGGGGGTCGTCGTGTTCGGCTCGCTGATGGCCGCCATGTTCATCGGCCAGCAGTTCCTCCAGAACGTGCTCGGCTACTCCACCATCGACGCCGGGCTGTCGATCCTCCCAGCCGCCGTGTTGATGGTGCTGATCGCGCCGCGCTCGGCCAAACTCGTCGACGCACGCGGTGCCCGCTTCACGCTGCTCACCGGCTACGTCTTCGTCCTGGCCGGTTTCACCACCATGCTCGCGCTCTGGGACGAGGGTGCGCCCTACTGGCAGGTCGGGCTCGGCTACGCGCTCGTCGGCACCGGGGTCGGCTTCGCCGGCACACCGGCCTCGCACTCGCTGACCGGGTCGGTGCCGGTAACCCGAGCGGGGATGGCCTCGGGCACCGCAGACCTGCAGCGGGACCTGGGCGGCGCCATCATGCAGTCGATCCTCGGGGCGCTGCTCACCGCTGGTTACGCCTCCGCGGTGTCAGGCGCCATCGCCGCGTCGCCACAGAGCGCACAGATCACCCAGAGCGTGCAAGCCCAGCTGACCAAGTCTTTCGCCAGCGCAGCAGACACAGCCCAGCAGTACCCGCAGTACACCAGCGAGATCATCGAAGGCGCCCGGCAGTCCTTCGTCGAAGGCCAGCGCTGGGCGTACCTCGCGGGGATCGCTGCTGTGCTCGCGGGCGCGGCCCTGGTGTTCTTCTTGTTCCCCAAGCGAGCCGCCGAACAGCGCCTCCTCGATGGGTACCACGATCGCGACAGCGCACCCGCCGCGCTCAGGCGGGGCAAATAGCGAGCGGCTCGCCGGCTCCGGGCCTCAGGTGAGCCAACGCTGACCAGCGGCTGAGTTGCGCGGGCTGACCGGTCTCTTGGGGTCATGGCACTGCTCAGCGGGAGCTCGACAGCCGGCTCAAACGGCTGCTCACCGACCCCGGCTGTCCTGTGTACTCTCTCTAGGCGAACCGGAGAGGTGCCGGAGTCTGGCTGATCGGGCCTCCCTGCTAAGGAGGTGAGGGGTTCACGCCCCTCCGTGGGTTCAAATCCCACCCTCTCCGCCAAAACCGAATCGGCCGTGGGCCGGCGTGTCGACTCACGCGGCCCGGCCATTCGCCTCCGTGGGCCGACGGAGGTCCGACCAGGACCGGATGGGGAGAGTGCACGACTACGGCGGCAGCTACGACGCTGAGCACCTCGAGCAGGTCGCCTTCCCGCTGGGCGGCATCGGCGCGGGGATGGTGTGCCTCGAAGGCGCCGGCGCCTTGTCGCAGGTGTCGCTGCGCCATCACCTGGAGCGCTACCACGAGCCGCTGATGTTCTCCGCGCTGGCCATCGAGGGCCGCCCCGGAGCCGCCAGGGTGCTCGAAGGTCCCGTTCCTCGCTGGAAGATCTTCGCCAAGCCCGAAGCCGCGCTGGGGGCGTTCGGCACCAGCTACGGCCTTCCCCGCTTCGAGTCGGCCGGCTTCGCCGCCTCGTTCCCCTTCGCCACGGTGGCCCTCACCGACCCCACCATGCCGGTCACTGCTCGCGTAATGGGCTGGAGCCCCTTCACTCCCCCCGATCCCGACGATTCGAGCCTCCCGGTGGCGGGCATCGAGGTGAGCCTCACCAACACCTCCGGCACAGAGCTCGGCTGTGTCTACTCCTTCCATGCCGCCAACTTCTTGGCCGTCGGCGCCAGCCCACGGGTACGCCGGCGCCCCTCGGGTTTCGTGGTCGAGGACAGCGGGCACCCCGATATGCCCTGGACCGCGGCCGGCTTCGCCGCCGAGGTCGACGCCGAGCACCCGGCGATCGACCCCGCCTGGTTCCGCGGCGGCTGGTTCGACTGGCTCACGATGACCTGGGGCGAGGTTGAGGCCGGCCGCAGCCCCGACAGACCAGAGGTCGACGACCCGCCTTCACCGGGTGGGAGCGTCTATGTCCCGTTGCGGATCACCCCCGGTGAAACGCGCACCGTGCGACTGAGGCTGTCGTGGTACGCGGCGGCGTCCACGCTGCGAGAGGGCACCGACGCACCGGGAACCGCCGCCGGCGACGAGCGCTACCAGCCCTGGTACTGCGGCCGCTTCGACGACATCGATTCGGTGGCCGACCACTGGGCGTCGCGCTACGAGGAACTGCGCGAACGCTCGGCTGGGTTCCGTGACGCCTTCTTCGACACGACCCTGCCAGCGGAGGTCATCGAGGCGGTCGCGGCCAACCTCGCCATCCTCAAGTCACCCACGGTCCTGCGACAGCGCGACGGCCGTCTGTGGGGCTGGGAGGGTTGCATGGACTACGAGGGTTGCGGCCCGGGCTCGTGCACCCACGTGTGGAGCTACGCCCAGGCCCTGGCCCATCTCTTCCCGAGCCTGGAGCGCGGGCTGCGAGAGACCGAGTTCGGCGAGTCCCAGGACGAGCTGGGTCACCAGGAGTTCCGGGCCGGCCTGCCCATCCGGGCGGTTGCACCCAGCTTCCAGGCCGCCGCTGACGGCCAGCTCGGCGGGGTCGTCAAGGCCTATCGCGACTGGCGCGTCAGCGGCGACACCGAGTGGCTCCGCAGGATCTGGCCGCGGATCGAGTCGAGCCTCGACTACTGCATCCGCACCTGGGACCCTCGCCGCACCGGGCTCCCCGAGGAGCCCCAGCACGTGACCTACGACATCGAGCTGTGGGGCCCCAACGCCATGACCGGCTCGTTCTACCTCGCCGCGCTGGCCGCCGCCGGCGAGATGGCCGGCGCGCTGGGCGTTGACGCCACCGGCTACCGGGCCCTGCTGGACAAGGGCCGCCCTCGGATCGAGACCGACTTGTTCAACGGCGAGTACTTCGTGCAGCAGGTCCGCTGGCAGGACCTCGATGCTCCAGCGCCCGAGGAATCGCCCTCGCACCCCCTGGCCGGCTCGTACTCACCCGAGGCGGTTGAGCTGGCGCGCCAGGAGGGACCGAAGTACCAGTACGGCGACGGCTGCTTGTCCGACGGCGTCATCGGGGCGTGGCTCGCCGCTGTCTGCGGCCTCGACGAGCAACTCGACCCTGCGCTGGTGGCCCGCCACCTGCGGGCGGTGCACCGACACAACTTCCGCACCGACCTCTCTACCCACGCCAACCCGCAGCGCCCCGGCTACGCGCTGGGCCACGAGGCCGGTCTGGTGCTGTGCTCGTGGCCTCACGGCAACAAGCCGTCGCTGCCGTTCATCTACAGCGACGAGGTGTGGACCGGCATCGAGTACCAGGTGGCCTCGCATCTGGCCCGTCACGGACTCGTCGAGGAGTGCCTCCAGATCGTGCGTGGCGCCCGCGACCGCTACGACGGCCGGGTCCGCAACCCCTTCGACGAGTACGAGGCAGGCCACTACTACATCAGGGCCCAGTCCTCTTACGCCTTGCTCCAGTGCCTGACCGGCATCCGCTACGACGCGGTGGAGCGGGTGCTGCACATCGCGCCGGTGCTCGAGGGCGATCTCCGCAGCTTCCTCGCCACCGCCGGCGGCTTCGGCACCGCCGGCGTCCACCACGGCGAGCCGTTCCTCGAAGTACGAGCCGGCCAGATAGAGGTCGCCGAGATCAGCTACCGCCCGGCTGGCAGCGGCTGAATCCCACTCCGCGTGGGGTCACTAGCCAGGCCACCACGCACTGTGACGGATGCCACAAACGCCTATGTTGCGTTTCGGTGACGAAAGTCGTCATAGTGTCACCCAGCAACCATATGCGGATCGGCGACGTCCGCGGCTGACCCGACTCGGGCCCCATCTGGTGAACCACACCCGGGTCGCAGCCGCAAGAACCGCCGAATCTCCTAGTTGTTCCCGTTCCCCAAGGCCCCTCCAGCCGCTGTAACGCGCCCGGGGTCGCAAGGAGTACCGTCCCAATGAAATCGCTATCTCGACGCGCGCGCCTGGTCATCATCGGCCTGCTGGGCTTGGCCTTCCTGAGCCTGGCCTGCACGCCCGAGCAGTTGGCCCTGTCCCAGCAGTACGCCAACTACCTGAACAAGGACCGCCACGTCATCTCGGACGCCTCGCTGGCCGCCCTGCGCCAGTGCGAGTCCGGTGGCAACTACGCCGCGGTGTCGCCCGGCGGCACCTACCGGGGCGCCTACCAGTTCAGCCAGAGCACCTGGAACGCCGTGGCGTCGCGCCACTTCAGCTTCCTGGTCGGCGACGATCCCGCCGCCACCACTCCGGCCCGCCAGGACGCCATGGCCCGGGCGCTGTACTCCGAAGCCGGCCGTAGTCCCTGGCCCGTGTGCGGTCAACGCATCTGATCGACCCCAACCGAGCGAGCACCGAGAACCCCGGGGCACCCGTCCCGGGGTTCTCGCGTTCTTTCGCGCAGATGATTGGGGGGGTTGCCCGGCGACCTCTAGACTCGACTCTCCTCCGGCGCTCGTAGCTCAATTTGGATAGAGCATCTGACTACGGATCAGAAGGTTGGGGGTTCGAGTCCCTCCGAGCGCGCTGCGCAGATGCGCTGGTCAGAGGCGGTCCCCGGTCCGGAGGCCGCCTCTTGCGCGTTCTGGGATCGGGCCGACTTCTAACGGGTCTTCTAACGGCCCGGTTGGGACGGGGTGGTACGGGCGGTTCCCTGACGTGATTGGTTGGCACGAAACCGGCCGAGACGCGGGTCGGGAGCGGGGTAGACCGGAGCCCATGTCAGCCGAGGAGGAGCTCAGCGTTGAGGAGGCCGCAGACCTCATGAGCGTCTCGATGCCCTACGTCCACCGACTGCTCGAGCGCGGCGAGCTGCGCTCACTCGAGCGGGCTCAGGTGACCCGCTTCCTGGAGGTTGACCGAGCCCGTCGCCTCGCTGCCATCGACGCCCTGGCGGCCGAGGCTCAGGAGCTCGGGCTCTACTGACAGAGGGTTCGCTGGAGCTCATCGACCGAGCCGGGGGCCACCGCTGTCGGGTGCGGAAGCGGCGTTGGAACTAGCGAGCGGTCAGCTCTCGCCGAAGCCCTCCGCGAGAAACTCGTCGATCTGATGGCTGGTGCCAGCATCGCTGGAACCGATGCCGACGAGCCGAGGGGGGCGGCGAGCTGCGGGGGTGTCGTCGAGGACATGACCTTCGAGAAGCGCTGTCGCCAGCGCGTCGACTGTCGTCCCGCGGGCGGCTGCTGCCGCTTCGAGCTTGCGAGCCAGCTCGTCGGGCACGTTGATGGTCGGCACCGCAGCGAGTGTAGGAGCGACCCGATCGGACTCCTGGTGGGAGTCGAGGAGGCGCTCAAAGACCTCGGCGGCTTCGGCCTGCATGCCGGGGAGAACGTGCTGGTACACGTTGAGGGTGAAGCCGGGGCTGGCGTGGCCGAGGCGTTCGGACACGACCTTGACGGGGACACCAGCTCGCAGCAGCAGGGTGGCGTGGGTGTGACGGAGGTCGTGGAAGCGGATGCGGGGCAGGCCGTGCTTGGCGACGAGCCGGTCGAAGGCGCGGGTGACGTACTAGGGGTGGATCGGCCCGCCGTCGGGCCCGGCGAACGCCAAGCCCTTCGGGTCGAACGGTTCGCCGCTGTCGGCGGCGGCTGCCTCGGCAGCTTCTCGGTGGTGGCGGAGCGCGTCGAGGGCCTGGCGGGAGACGGTGATGGTCCGGCGTGCCGTGCGGGTCTTCACGTCGGTGAACTGCAGGTTCCAGCCGACCTCCGCGAGAGACCTGCGGATGGTGATGGTCGAGCGGTCGAAGTCGATGTCGTGCCAGCGCAGCGCCAGCACCTCACCCCGCCGCATGCCGGTTCGGGCCGCGACGGTGAACAGGACGTGGTGGCGGTGGGTGGCGGTGACCTCCAGGAAGTGCCGCAGCTCGGCGGCGTCCCACACCTGCATCGCCTCCGGCTCGGCCGTCGCTGCGGGGCTGGGTGGGTCGGCTTGGACGGCCACGTTCCGGCTGACGATGCCCTTGCGGTGCGTGTCGCCGAGCGCCTTGCGCAGCACCCGGTGGACGTAGCGCACCGAGGCGGGGCTCAGCCCGCCGCCGGCCTTGCCCCGCCGGTTCCCGTCGCGGAGCAGGTCGACGTAGAGGCCGTCGATGTCGTCCGGCTGGAGCTTGGCGAGGCGGATGCGACCGATCCTCGGCACGAGGTGCAGCTCGACGACGCTCTTGTAGGAGCGGTAGGTGCGGGGCCGCAGGCGGGACTCCTGCAGCGGAAGCCACCGCTCGGTGAGGTAGGCGCCCAGGCTGGCCCGATCGGCGACGGTGGTGTCGCCGTCGTGGCGGCGCCGGGCCAGGTCGTTGACGAGTCGGTCGGCGTCGCTGCGACGCGGGCCGGCTGCGTGGCAGCGGCGCTGCTCCTTGCCGGTGGCGGGGTCGATGCCCTCGTAGACGACGGCGTAGTAGTTGTTGCCCTTCTTCGCGACGTGGCCGCGCATGGTGGGTCCTCCGATAGCTCGTCCCGATCAGCACCACGGTGCATGACCGACCACTCAGCTGGCCGTCGATCCTCTTCTTGATCGACGCGTCTCCGCCGCCGACGATCGTCTCCCAGTCGTTGTCGGAGGCGGGCTGGTTCCCCTCGACAGCGCCGATGTTGCGCACCTGGGAGGCGCGCCACGCGTCCGGCTTGTAGTGAAAGCTGTAAAAGACCTTCTTGGCCATGGTTCATCCCTCGTTGCGGGTACGGGCGGCGCCGCGTCCGCGCAGGACGAACTACAGCGGTGTGATGCTACTGGTCGAACAGGTGTTTGGCAACCAGATCTCGCCCTCAGGGATTTCTGCGCCGTGTTCGTGTCGTTCGATGTCGACTGCCACTCCGGGCGAATCGGCGGAGGTCGTGACGGCGACGAATCTGCAACCTGGACCCAGCCTGCCAGCACCTGCTTATACTTTATAGGGTGAAAGTGTAAGCCAGAGTCAGGAGGGTGACATGACTTACAGATTGCTCGGGCCGGACCCGCTCGAGTCGCAGATCGACGCAGTGCTTCGCCAGATCGCAGCCGGCAGCGCACCCCGGGACATCGAGGTTGCCCAAGTCGATGTCAAGGAGGAGCCGGGCAGGCGAGGGGCCGGAGGAGCGATCCAGCCAGGCAGCCAGGAGAACGAAGCCGCCGCTCGGTACCTGGCGGGCGATATGGCGTGCCTCGCGAACACGCCCGGAGGAGGCGCCCTCATCCTCGGGATTGCCGACGACGGAACGAGAATCGGCACCGACCTCGACCCTGATTGGCTTCGTCACCGCGTCTGGGAGCTCACCGAGGGCCGATTGACCGCCGACGTGCGGGTCGTGGAACTCGACAGCACTCGACTCCTCGTGCTCGTCACCCATGAGGCCATCGAGCCCATCCGCCACGAGGGACGGATCAAGTGGCGAGTCGACGACCACTGCGTCGAGGTCGACCCAACGACATGGCACTCGGGGAAGCTCCAGCGAAGCGGTGTCGACTGGTCCGCTCAGCCGTCTGGCCACACGCTGATGGACGTCAACCCCGTCGCGATTGAGATCGCTCGTCGCTACCTACGCGCTGCCGGTGACGAGGCAGCCCAGGACCTCGCGGAGGCGACCGGCGAAGACTTGGTTCGTCGTCTCAACGTGGTGGCCGGCGACGGCACCCTCACCAACGCCGGGTCGCTTCTCTTCGTCGGGTCGCCCAGCATCGGCCTCGACTACATCCGTCGTGACGTGCCGGGTGGGGACAGCACCAACCGAGTCAGGGGCGGTGGGCCACTCCTCGAGCAAGTGTGGAATGTCGACCAGGCCAGTCAGGCCGCGGACCGCGTTGTGCACGTGGCCGGCGGCTTCGCTCACGGTCAACTCCGCGCTTTGTCACCGCGTGCGGTTCGCGAAGCAATCGTCAACGGCTCCGTCCACAGGGACTGGGCCTCGCCCCAGCCGACCACGATCGAGCACATCGGCGACACCCTCATCGTCACCTCACCGGGTGGATTCATCGGTGGCATCGATCCGTCGAACATCATCACCCACCCGGCGGTTCCCCGGTACCGGAGCCTCGCCGAGGCGATGGCAGCCCTACGACTCGCCGAGCGTGAGGGCATCGGCATCGATCGGATGGTCCGAGACATGCTCTCGGTAGGGCATCAGGGTCCGGAGATCACCGAGGTCGCCGGGCCGTACGTGCGAGTGGCACTCATCGGAGGAGACCCGGACCAGGAGATCCTCGCTCTGATCGCTGCGGCCCAGCCGCCCGAGGTTGCCTCTGACGTCGACGCGCTGCTCGTGATCGAGCACCTGAGTCTGCACGGATGGATCGACGTCGACCGAGCAGCCCCTGTCCTGCAGCGGCCTCCGGCCGAGACAGCGGCAGCGTTGGCACGCATCGCCGAGATGCGCGTCAACGGTGATCCGCTGATCACCCCACTCGACGGAGTGCCCGCTGGACACCCCCCGGCATACCGGCTGAGTGATCCCGCACAAGCGATCTTGGCGACACGTACGGCAGCGTCGCGGGTACCTGATCGTCGACGAGAGATGGTCCTGGCCTGGGCGAGGGCGCGCGGCCGGGTCTCGACCACGGAGGTCTCCGATCTCACCGGCTTGAGCGTGCCGTCGTCGGGGGCACTGTTGACCGCCCTCGAGGAAGACGGCCACCTTGCTCCGGGACGCGAAACCAGGCTCGGCCGCGGGTTCTTCTACATCCCTGTCGACGTCGATCCGTGACGACTCCCCCGGGGCCGGGCTTCTAACGGATCTTCTAACGGACCAATTGGAACGCAACATGACGGACGGGTACTGGGCGTCAACAGAAGTACGGCGCCGACGGCGAATCCCTGGTATTGGCCTTGGAGCAGGGCCAACGCCTGGGCCCGCAACCACCACCATCCCGCTACGGATCAGAAGGTTGGGGGTTCGAGTCCCTCCGAGCGCGCTGAAGTCCCAGGTCACCGACCTGCGGACTGGATGGTCCGGGAATTCTCGATCTTCTTGGTCATCTCTTGGCACTCCGACGGCCCAGTAGGCCGAACAAGGAGGCCAAGTATGCGGGGAACCATCCAGCAGCGCGGTAGCAGTTGGCACATTCGGGCGCACGTCGGTCGGGACAGCACCGGGAAGAAGCGCTACGTGTCCCGGACCGTCCATGGGACGCGCAAGGACACCGAGAAGGAGTTGTCCTGGTTGCTCGTCGTCGCCGCCGAGAACGTGCCATCCGGGGACGCCTTCACGACAGCAGCTTCGGCCTCGACGACATCGTGGAGGCACACCGCCGTGTCGACACCGGCCACAAGCGCGGCAATATCCTCGTGCGGCCGTATGAGGGAAGTACGGAGAGAAGAGCATGAGCACCGCGACCCCCGAAGCACCGAAGCTCCCGCCGGCATGGTTCAAGCACGCCTTCTGGCGTGCCCACCGGTTGCTGCACCGGCTCAGCGGTGGGCGCTTCCTCTGGACCCCGGCCAGCAAACGTGGCTGGGGTGCCCTGCGCCTCACCACCACCGGACGCAGGTCCGGCCAGCCCCGGACCGTCATCATCGGCTACATCGAGGACGGTCCCAATCTGGTCACCATGGCCATGAACGGCTGGGACGAGGGCCACCCCGCCTGGTGGTTCAACCTCGAGGCGGAGCCCGACGCCACCGTCCGCCTCGCCCACGAGCGACCCCGGGCTGTCCGGGCCCGGGCCGCTACCGGTGACGAGCGCGACCGGCTATGGAAGCGCTGGGCCGACATCGACACCGACCTCGACGCCTACGCCGCCAGCCGCTGGGCCATCACACCCGTCGTCGTGCTCGAACCTCGCGAGACCTCGCCAACCGAAGCCGGCGGAACACGACCGCCCCCCTCAAATACCTGACCGACGCCATCGGCCAGGCTCGTTCGCCGCCTGCACGAACGAGATCAACCGGTGGTATCTGGGCTACGGCAGCCCCGACCTCAGGGGCGATCGACGCCGGAAAGGCGCGGCGTGCCTGATCGAGAAGCCGGCGAGCCTCCTTCACTCGCCGCCGATGAACAACTCGACCGGTCCGTAGTCGGAAGCACTAGACCTGATCATTCACGAGCTCGCACGAGCAACTCGCAGCAGGACGGTTACAACCCTCTCAGCCTTGGAGGATCCAAGTTGGGCAACACAAGAGATGCCAAC
>QEUP01000042.1:13584-19301 GCA_003577145.1 Acidobacteriota bacterium
CTCGGAGGTGAATGTTCTCGAGCGTCACGCCGTCCAAGAACGCTTGTGCTGTCGGGGTCTGGCGGGGCTCGGGCCCTCACCGTGAATAATCAGGGCTAGGCGACGAAATGCATTTCGCCGACTGTGGTCTGCACGAAACGCTCGAGTTGCGACAAGAGCGCGTCGGCATCACAGGCGCCGAATGCAGCGCACACCATCTGGTCAGGCGATGACGCGGCGCTTGAACGAGCGGATGCCCAACGATGCGAAGACGCCCGTGAACCCCACCAGCACCGGGTAGATGACCCACAGAGGCATGTGCTCGGCGGGTGTGAGGGCCGCCCTGAATCCCTCACATATGTACACGAGGGGGTTGGCCAGCACGACAACCTGCAGCCACGGGATGACTGCGAGGGACTTCCACGAGTAGTACACGCAGCCGAGGAAGGTGATCGGCACGACGATCACGCCGAAGAGCATCGGGACGGTTCGCGGCTCGAAGACCGTGCCGAAGAACAACCCGAGTGATGCCGAAGCAACGCACGCCAGCAACGCGAGCGTGATCAGGACCGGCCAGTCGACCCTCAGGTGCACGGGGGTCACCGGTACGACCGCGGCGATGGGGAACACGAGTGCAGCCGACAGCAGGCACTGGAGCGCGCCGGACACGATCTTTTCGACCGCTACCAGCTCTACGCGCAGCGGGGCGAGCACCCTGTCTTCGATCTCACGGGTGAACCCGAACTCCTGCACCAGCGGCAGGGCAACCGACTGGATGCCCTGGAACAGGATCGCGGTGCCGACGACACCGGCGATCAACAGGGTCGAAAAGGTCTCGGCACCGGCCTCACCTCCCGGCGCAAGCTGGATCTTGGGGAGCACGTAGGTGAACACGAACACGAGCAGCAGGGGCTGCAACAAGGTGCGCGGGATGAACTCGGCGAGGTTCTTCCGCAAGACGGTGACATCGCGCAGCAGCAACGCCCGGAAGGCCGCGACGCTGCCCGAGCGTTGCACCTGTGGCATGGTCGGGTAACTCGGCGTGGTGGTGGCTGTCATTCGCGCAGTTCCTTCCCCGTCAGCTTGAGGAACACCGTCTCCAGTGTCGGTTCGTGGAGCTTGAGGTCGTGCACCGTGCAGCCGGCAGCGTCGGCAACGTTGACCACCGCCGGCAGCACACCGTTGGAGCCCTTCACCCAGAGTTGGATCTCCTCGTCGGCGACCTCGCCGTAGGTCGAACCGTCGATACGATCCACCAGCAGGTCACGCAGGGCGGCCAAGTCGCCGTCGGCGTTGATGGTGACGACGGTGTCGGCACCGAGGGACGCCTTGAGATGGGCTGGCTTGTCCAGCGCCAGCACTCTGCCCTCATCGATCACCGCCAAGCGGTCGCAGAGTTGGTCGGCTTCTTCCATGTAATGGGTGGTGAGCAGGATCGTCTGGCCATCGGTGTGCAGTTCGCCGAGGATGTCCCAAAGGGCCAGGCGGCTCTGGGGATCCAGGCCGGCCGTGGGCTCGTCCAGGAACAGGATCGACGGCCGGTGCATCACCGCCCGCGCGACCATGAGCCTTTGCGCCATGCCGCCGGACAGCGCCAGCACCGGTGCCTTTGCCCGCTCGGTCAGATGGAACTGCTCGAGCAGGCGATCGGCCTCCAGGCGCGACACCCTGTTGCTCATACCGAAGAAGCGCCCGTGGAAGTAGAGGTTCTCCCAGACGGTCAGCGCGCGGTCGAGCGTGTTCGTCTGTGGCACGACACCGATCAGCTGCTTGGCCCGGGCCGGGTTCGCCCACACGTCGACACCGCCCACGAATGCCCGGCCTGACGTCGGCTCGACCCGGTTCGTCAACATGCCCGCCGTGGTGGTCTTGCCCGCACCGTTGGGGCCGAGGAGGCCGAAGATCTCACCCCGGTGGACGGTGAGGCTCAACGCGTCCACGGCGCGGACCCCGCCCGGGTAGACCTTCGTGAGGTGCTCGGTGTGGATCACATCCTCGACAGGTCGCACCGTGTGTCGAGTGCCTGGCGCTTCACTCATCGGGCTCGAAGGCCATCGAGGCACCTCGACATCTGCTTCCAGGCCTCGGCAGCGTCAGACTCGCGCCTCCCCCAAGACGACCCGGGCTGCCAGGCCGGCTGTCGGGCATTGCCTGCAGCGCCCGGTCGGAGCCCAACGGCGGTCACGTGGAGCAAGCCATGCAGCGACTGGCCTCGGGGAAGGCCTCGAGGCGCTCGGCGGGGATCTCGGACCCACAGACCTCGCAGCGTCCGTAGGTGCCGTCCTCCCAACGAGCCACCGCCGCTGCCGCCGTCTCCATCGCGATGCGTGCGGCGGCCAGCACCTGCGCCGAGGCGTCGCGGTCCTCTTGGATCACCGCCGGATCGACCAACAGCTCTTCGTGATCCTGCTTGAGTTGATTGTAGTGCTCGGTCGCCGCGGCCAACTCGGCACGCAAGCGTTGCCCGACAGCAGGGACATCCGACGACGGAGATGGGGAACTGGACATGGCCACAACCTTCGATGGACCTCGGGAGCGGCCACTCGGCAGACCGCCCGGAGGCGAAGTGACAGTCTAGGAGGGTCAGGCCTCCACGCGTAAATGCTGAGATCATGCGCACCTCGGCGCCCGAAGCACCGCTGCTCCGGCCGGCATGGTTCAAGCACGCCTTCTGGCGCGCCCACCGCTTGCTGCACCGGCTCAGCGGCGGGCGCTTCCTGTGGACCCCGGCCAGCAAACGTGGCTGGGGTGCCCTGCGCCTCAGCACCACCGCCGGTCCAGCACCGCCTACGAGCTCAATGTTGCCCGCGGCGTCGATCGCGACGATGCGAGCGGCCTTCGGATCTGCGTCGTAATCGCCCACGACCACGTGGCGACCGACCCTCACCACGACGCCGGGGCGGGCATCGGACTTGCGGACCCACAAACCGCTGGTTGTCGCTCTTGTCCATGAAGTCGACGGCGACTTCGAAATCGTCTGCCACAGCGACGAGGTCAGGTACTGGCGTCCGCGCCGGACACCGGCGGTCTCGGTACGACCCGGAGCAGCGCTGGGAGGTCCTCCGTGACCGTCTTCCACAGGATCTCGAGGTCGATGTCGAAGTAGTGATGGACGAGGCGATCGCGCATGCGGGCCGCCGCCGACCAGGGCACTCCGGGATTTGCCTCGCGGGTCTCGACGCTCACCTGCTTCGCAGCTTCTCCGACGATCTCGACGAGCTTGGTGAGAGCCAGACGCAACATCTCGTCGATGTCGAGGTCACTCCGGACTCGGCCGTCAGCGAATCGCAACGCCGTCTCCGCTGCGTCGATCAAGTGAACGAGCCGAACTTCGTCCTCAGGCGGCATAGAGCGTCCGCGCCTCGGCGACGACTCGGTCCCGGAACAGCCGGCTCAGATCGTTCGCAGTTCGCAGGTCCACTTCGCGCCCGAGAGCTGCACCCAACTCCAGCTCCATCTCGGCTATCGACAAGAGGCCCGGACTTGCCCCCGGCTCGAAGGCCACGAGCAGATCGATGTCACTGTCGGGACTGAACCGATCCCCCGTCGCCGAACCGAACAGTGCCAACGATCGGATGTGGTGTCGCTCACAGAAGGACGCGAGGTGCTCGTCATCGATCGCTATGCCAGGCCGGATCTCCACGGTTCCATCATTGTCCACCGCCGCTGGTGCGTGCGAGACCCCCGCTGTGTCGCACTTGGAGGACAGCGTCTTCATCACCGCACCACCCGCGAGGGTCTTCGCGTAGGTGACCGACCTTTGCAACACGGCGGAAGTGGCACAAGAACATGAGGGAGGTCGAGTACAGATCGGACGACCGGCCGGCCCCCGGAGCCGAGTACGACTGGGTGGAGAACTTCATGGACAAGACCATGGATCTCGGAGTTCCGTTCCAGCTTCGAACTCCACGAGCGGTGAGGGGTAGCCCGGAGATGGGTTCCATCGACACGAATACCCCCCACCTACGCCCACGATTCCTCCGAACAGACACGGCAACCCATCGCCGCAGCACTTCTCGAAACGACTTGTGGACACCCAGGTATCGCCCGATCGGATGAAGCTGCTTGGCGGTATCGACGAGGACCCGCCCTGGCGCAGCTCGGGCACGCACGTCTCTTTCAGCGCAGCTGGATCGGGACGCGCCGCCAACCGCCGACCGGATAGGTCTCACGTACCGGTGTGGCATCAGGCGCGAGCTCGATGCCGGACGTGGCCGCGAGCAGGGAACCCACCGTGACGACGAGCTCCATGCTCGCCAACGGCCGACCGGGACAGACGTGGATCCCGGCGCCGTAGACCAGGTTGAACGGTGCGTGTTCCTCGGGCCGGTACGCGTCCGCGCCGCCGAACACGGCTTCGTCACGGTTCGCCGAAGTCCAGTTCAGGTACACGCGGGTCCCGGCCGGCAGCTCATGGCCACGGATCCGCACCGTCTCGGTCGTCACCCGCCGGCTCACCAGGAACGGGTCGTCGATGCGGAGCATCTCGTCCACCGCCGGTGCCAGACCCGACGGATCGCGGCGCAGCTCCTGCTGCACCCCGGGGTGCTCGGCAAGGAAGTGGACGGCCACACCCAGCGCCGTCGCTATCGAACCGAGGTCCCCGGCTGTCCAGTTGCGCAGGATCGAGACGATCTCGGCGTCCTCCAGCGGCCGATCGTCGTAGGTTGCGGTGATCAGCTCGGTCGTGGGGTCGTCCGGTGCGGCGTCGCCGAGCCGACGGCGTCGCTCCACCTGTGCCCCGATGATCTCGTCGAACGCTGCTGCGACCGCGGTGGTCCGCTCGCGGTCGCCGCTGCGGGTCGCGTCGTGATTGTCGGCCATCCAGGCGAGCAGTCGATCCTTCGTCTCATGCCAGCCCAACCATTCGGTCTGGGCTCGCACCGCCAGTGGCCGGCCGATCTCGGCCACGGCGTCGATCGTGGTGTTCCGGGGGAGGCTCGCGACGAGGGAATCCGCGATCGCCCGTACCCGCGGTTGGAGCAGCGCCATCTGCTCCGCCGAGAAGAACGGGTCGATCAGGGCGCGCCACCCGGCGTGCTCGGGTGGATCGATCGAGTTCGGAACCGAGCGGCGCGTGGTGGTGGCAGACGAGAAGCCGTCGGGGTCGTTCGCCGCGGCGACCACGTCGGCGTGGCAGAACAACGTCACCCCACGCGGTGACGCCGCGACCGGACAGGCGGACCGCATCCGGTCGTAGGTGCCGAGTTGATCGGAGAGGACCGCCTCGGACAGCGGCTCCCACGACGGGATGAGGGGGCTCATGGACACGATTGTCCCACCTGATCCGACCTGAACCCGCCGTCGGGCTCCACACCAGCCGGTTTCGAGCCGCCGTTCGGCGTCCTCGCCTGGCACCCGATCAACGGCGGGCTCCGGAGCTAGCGGCCCTCCGCGGGGTCACGGGACTCCCTGCCGGGCTGTCGCCCTACCCAAGACTCCTGGTCGTCAGGTACCCGGAGTCTGGGATCTCACCTGCCGTTGCGGGGTCAGCTCAGGTCGTGCACGATGTCCTCGCCGGTGGTGCCCGGCCCGTACATGGTCGTCATGCCGTCGAAGTCGAACATCGTGTAGTCGCCTTCGCCGTACCAACTGTCGCCGGAAGGCTCGCTGTAGCTGTCGCCCTCCCAGTAGCTCCAGTCGTCGACGTAGAAGTCGTCACCTTCGGGATAGATGGTGGCGTCGTAATCCCAGATCCCGCTGTCATCGACGAAGAAGTCGTCCTCATACACCACGTC
>QEUP01000042.1:19337-32607 GCA_003577145.1 Acidobacteriota bacterium
CTTCGGGATAGATGGTGGCGTCGTAATCCCAGATCCCGCTGTCATCGACGAAGAAGTCGTCCTCATACACCACGTCACCCCAAGCCGCCGTGTCGTCGAGGGGGAACGGCTGGCCCGGTTCCGCCTGGGCCGAGCAGTCGTCGGTAGCGAGCCAGAGGTCGGACGCGAAATCCTCGTTCGCTATCGCTACATCGGTATCGCCTGAGATGTCGAACGGTTGCCTGCTCATTGGAACCTTCCCGCGCTTGTCACTTGCAGATTCCCCATTCCGGGGGCCCTCTTTCGATGCGCCCTCGACCGGGTTTGTTCCCGAGGGTCCCGAACTTGTCGTGCTACACCGTTCTGTCACCCCCGCCGGGATGGGGGAGCGCGGCCGGAGGCCGTGCGCCAGGGGCGCAGCCCCCGAGGGGAACCAGGCGCTTGCGCGAAGCGACCGCGCGAGGCAGTCGACGGGTCTGTCGGCAACATCGCAAGCGCCGCCGGCGGGGTTGGGGTCCCCGCCGGGATGGGGGAGCGCGGCCGGAGGCCGTGCGCCGGGGGCGCAGCCCCCGAGGGGAACTAGCCTCGTGCGATGCTTCACCTGGGCATCCACCTACCTCAGTTCGGGCGAGCTGCCGGTCCAACGTCGATCACGCGAGCCGCTCGCCATGCCGAAGAGCTCGGCTACACCGGGCTCTGGGTGAGCGATCACGTGGTACAGCCCGCCTCACAGAGCTACCCGTCGCCGTACCTGTTCGACCCGCTTGTCACCTTGACATGGGCTGCGGCGGTGACAACGGAGATCGGCCTCGGGACCAGCGTGCTCGTCGCGCCCCACCACGCGCCGCTCGAGATGGCGAACACGCTGGCGAGCCTGGACGCCTTGTCAGGGGGACGGTTGACGGTCGGCGTGGGGGTCGGCTGGTCGGCCGGCGAGTTCGAGGCGCTGGGCCAGGGCTTCCACGATCGGGGCAAGCGCCTCGACGAGATCATCGACCTGTGGCGGACGGTCTGGCGCGACGACCCGACCACCTTCCACGGCCGTTACGTCTCCTTCGAAGAACTCCGGGTCCTGCCCAAGCCGGCCCACGACATCGACATCTGGGTAGGCGGATCAGGCGAACGGGCCCGGCGGCGAGCTGTGCAGCGCGGTGAGGGCTTTCACTTCATAGGTGTCACGCCCGACGAGTTGCGCGATCCGATCGCCGAGCTGCGGAGCGCTCGGCCCGAGCCGGACTTCGTGATCTCCCTCAGGACAGGGTGGGACCCACAGGGCATGGACCCCGACCGGATCCGCGCCGAGAGCCAGGACTACGAGGCGGCAGGCGTCACCTACGTGGTGGCAGCTCCGTGGCGCCACGACCTCGACAGCTGGCTCCGGTCGATGGAGTTGCTGGCCGAGATCATCGGCCTCACACCCCGGTAGATCCGCGTCAACCCCGGGGATTAGCATCGCTCTCCAGCGCCACGGCGGGCCCGGCGCGTACACCCTGCGAGGCGCAGATGGACGAGCAGTACGACGTCATCGTCATCGGAGCTGGGCCTGGAGGCGCGACGATCGCCGCCCTGCTCGCCGAGGCGGGCCTGAAGGTGTTGCTCGCCGAGCAGAACGATCGCGCCGGCGGCAAGGCCATGACGCTTCACCGGCAGGGCTACGGCTACGAGATGTGGCCCGTCGTCGCGATCCCCGGCGGACCCTCCCGCTACGACGAGTTGCTGAAGCGACTCAACCGCCAGGACGAGGTGCCGTTGAGCCTCCCGCCCCCGCAGCTCCAGCAGAACGGTGGGATCGTGTACCGCACCGACGAGGGCCGCTGGCTGCGCATGGTTCCCACCGACAGCGCAGACCCGCTCGACTCCTTCGCCCAGACCTTCGACCTGACACCGGAGCAGATGGAGCCGGTCTTGAACATGGCGATGGCCGTCTTCGCGCTCAGCGAAGACGAGATCGACGCGCTCGAAGACACCCCGGTTCTGGACTGGCTGAACCGGTTCGACCTGCCGGCCGGGCCGCTCGCCTACATCGGCGTGATGCTCAACATGTTCTTCCTGATAGGCCCCGACCGCATCCCCGCGTCGGAGGCGATCCGCATCTGCCTGCGCGGCTTCATGCTCGCCGGCGGTGCGTTCCAGTACTGGAAAGGCGGCATCGGTCGCACCCTCGAGGTGGCGGCCGAGTACGTGACCGAGCAAGGCGGCACCTACCTGACCAGGGCCAAGGTGGAAAGGATCATCGTCACAGACGGACGGGCGGCCGGCATCGTCACGCCGCAGGGCGAGTTCCGGGCGCGCGCGGTGGTGTCCAACGCCGGAATCCAACCGACGGTGCTCAAGCTCGCCGGTCGGGAGCACTTCTCCCCCGCGTACACCGAGTACGTGACCAACCTCGAACCGTCTTGGGGGATCGCGGGCATCAGGTACTTCCTCGACGCGGCGGTCTTCCCGCCCGCCGGTCTGGCGTTCGGCAACCTCTCGTGGTGGACGACCGAGCGCTACGAGCAGGCCAGGGCCGGCAACTGGCCCGACGTCCCGCAGCTCTACTGGTCGACACCGGCACTCTGGGATCCGGGCCTGGCGCCGGGAGACGGCAGCCAGGTCGTCCTCATCGGCACGCTCGCCGACCCCGATCCCAACTCGTCGATGAGCGAGGAGTCGATCAAGCGCATCCACGAGACAGCGCTTGTGGCATGGCCCAAGCTGGGTGACCACATCGTCAAACAGGAGTCGTACACGACCAGGAGCGTCTCCAACCTCACGCGCGAAGCGGTCGTGCCGGGCGCTGGTGGCGAGTGCATCGGTATTGCCCAGACGATCGAGCAGGAGGGCAGCAACAAGCCCAACCCACGCACCCCGCTGCCTGGCCTCTACATCGTCGGCTGCGACGCCGGCGGAAAGGGCGTCGCCACCCACCAAGCCGTCGACTCCGGCTTCCGGGTCGCTGACCTCGTGCTCGAAGATCTCGCGGCAGCTCGCAGCGGCCGGACGCCTTCGGCCACGATGGGCTCAGGCGGGCGGCAGGCCCAGCACCCGGCGGGCCACGGGTTGTAGCGCCAGCCAGGGATGGCCCTGCACCGGCCCGGTGCCCGCAGCCTGCCAACCCGCCAGCTCGGTCAGGATCCGCAGGGCATGGACCCGCCGGTGCCAGTCGAGTTGATCCCCGTCGACTGCGGCCGGTGTGCCTTCGGTCAGCCGGCGGTAGGTGACGAGGAACCGCTTGGCGATGCTGCGCAGCACCGGTGCCAGCACGATCGTCACAACCCCCGGGAAATGGATTGGCGGGTTGGTGAGCATCAAGTCGGCGAAGCCCAACGTGAAGCCGGGGTGCGCCACACGGGAGACCGTCCAGTCGATGAGCGCGGGGCCGTCGCTGGTGATGAGCAGGTTGAAGGGGTGCAGATCGCCGTGGGTGATGGCACGGGCGTCCGAAGGCGGCTCGGCGGCAAGTAGCTGCTCGCCCGCACGGGCGACCTCGGGCTGGCCCAGCAGGCGGGCTAGGCCTGCCTGCTCGGCGACGAAACCCGCTGTGGTGGTCGGGATCGGACCGCCGAGCGCTTCGAGCCGCGCCGCCAGCGGCTCGGGGTCGAGGGCATGGAGATCGGCTGCGATGCCCGCGAGTTGGTCCGGCAGGTGGCGGAAGAGGTAGGGGATCTGGGTGGCGATGCGACCAAAGGAGAGGCCGGCCATCGGAGGGCGTCCGTCGATGTGGTCCATGACGATCAGGTAGCGCCCCAGCGGGCTCGTCTCGGGAACGCTGAGCCGCACCCGCGGGGTGGGGAAGCCCTGTTCGGCCACCGCGCGCTGGATGGTCGTCTCCCAGGCCCCTGCCGCAGGGTCCGGCATCATCCGCGCGACCAGTTCTCGATCAAGCTCGGGGGGAGCACCGGCGAGGCGGAACCGCAGCATCTCGGCATAGAACCCGCCTGACAACTGCACGGGCGGCTGGAGATAGCTCAAGTCGCTGCACCCGGTCTCTTGCCGCAAGGTCTCGAGCAACAACTCGCTGCTCGAAACCGCCGTAGCTCCCGAATCGATCACGGGAGGCAACCTAACAAGCGGGGTGTCTCACCCGCAGCGGGTCACCCGTTGCCCCTCTCGGTGATCTCGGCCCGGGGTCTTGGCCTTGACCCAGCGGTCGGTGCCTCGGCGCCTCCACGATCACTACGCAGATCTCGAGTCGATACCCGTTTGAGGTGACAGCTCGGCGTTTCACCACGTCTCTCGAGGAGCGGGCCGCGGTGTCGACCGGCCGGGGGATCCCGCGGCCAGCGCGGTGAGCAGCTCACCGACATCATGGTGGTTCTCGCGCGGATGGCGCAGAGGCCGATCCGGGTGGATGCGGTAGTGGTTCCGCCGCCCGGAGCGAGTGCGCATCACGTAGCCTCCGGCTTCGAGGTCCTTGACGATCTGGTGCACGGCCCGCTCGGAGATCCCGACCCAGAGAGCGATGTCGCGCAGGCGGATGTCAGGTTCCTTCGCGATGCACAGCATCACATGGGCGTGGTTGGTCAGGAACGTCCAGCGCGGCTGGTTGGCAGAGGTCGGTGCTGGGCCTGTCATGCTCGCTCCTGGTCGGTCGACCTTGCCGACAGCGAGGAACTCGAGACGGGCTCGGGCGCAGGGCTCACCGGGGGAAGACGACAGATCAGCGATCCGTCGTGCACCCGGTAGACATGTCCCGAAACCGAGGTGCCCGCCGGCAGAAAGGGACATCTGCGGATCTTGTCGACGTCGGCGGCAAGGGCCGCGTCGGGGTCTTCTATGGTGGCGAAGTCGAGATCTGGAACAGACCCTGTAGCACGTTTCACGACTTCGCCAAGGGTGGCCTGGTCGGTTGCTGCCATGCCGCAGTCCGTGTGATGGACAACGACGATGTGGCGGACGCCGAGTAGATGGGTGGACACGATCAACGATCGTAAGGTGTCGTCGGTGACGCGACCCCCGGCGTTGCGCAGCACATGGGCGTCACCGCAGGCAAGGCCCAACATCTGGTCAGGCAGGATCCGGGCATCCATGCACGTGACGATTGCAAGGCGTCGCGCCGGTCGCGCCGGGAGATCCACGAGCTCGAAATCGCACGAGTACGCACTGTTGGCGGCGAGAAGCTCCTCGACCAGGGTCGGCTTCCCCGTGACGCCTTGGTTGATCGACTGGGACAAGGTCGGCTCACAGACGGGCTCCCGCCGGCAGTTCGCGGGTCCGGCAGCGGGCTCCATCCAAGAAGAACATTTCTAGTATTCAAATACATGAATTTCAGATCAGGCAAGCTGGCGCGCGTGGGCCGACTCCCTAGCGCGTCTCAACCGAACGGATCGTCTTGTGGCTCACTGTGGGCTGGGAGGGAGGCTCAGCCGAAGAGGAAGTCGTTCACCGCCGCTATTGCATCTGCCGCCGCGACACCCAGCGAGACAAGGACGTTCACCAGCGAGTCGAACCCGGCGTTGTAGACGTCGACCAGCGCTTCGAGGATGTCGATGATGCCCGCCCCGAGTCGGTCGAGTTGAGCGGCGGTGTCGTAGCGGTTGACGCTGAGCTCGTCCTCGAGCGCCTGCATGACCTGGGTGAACGTCGCGCCGGCGTAGCGGATCGCATCAGCAATCTGGTTCACGCTGGCGTTTGTCGCCCAGTCGAGCGCATCGACGATGGTGCCGAAGGATGCACCGGCAAACCGGAGCGCGTCGCCGATGGCGCTGAACGACGCCGACGTGAAGTCGTCGAGGGCCTCAGCAATCCGGCGGTAGCTGACAGACGTCGCGTCGTCGAGCGCCTCGGCAAGTTCTCGGATGTCGGTGTAGCCGATCGCCTCCAGCATGTCGATGATCGTCCCCAGCGCCGTCCTACCCAGCGCCTCCAGGGCATCCACCAGGTCGGCCAGGCTCGCCGAGGTGAAATCGTCGATCGCGTTGATGATCGCCTGATCGCCGTAGGAGGTTTCCCCATCGAGCGCCTCGGCCAGCTCTACGAAGTCAGCGCCCTTGCGCACCAACTGCGTCACGAGAACCTGCAGGCTCCGTGTGACCTCTTCGAACAGCGCCTCGGCCAGCTCTGCGAAGTCGGCGCCCTTGCGCACCAACTGATCGACAATCGTGGTGATGCTGCGGGTCACTTCCTGATAGAGCGCCTCGGCCAGCTCCACGAAGTCGGCGCCCTTGCGCACCAACTGATCGACAATCGTGGTGACGTTGGTCGTCACCTCATCGAACAGCGCCTCGGCCAGCTCCACGAAATCGGCGCCCTTGCGCACCAACTGATCGACGATCGTGGTGACGTCACCTCATCGAACAGCGCCTCGGCCAGCTCCACGTAATCGGCGCCCTTGCGCACCAACTGATCGACGATCGTGGTGACGTTCCGGGTCACCTGATCGTAGAGGAGCCCCGCCACCTCGACGAAGTCCCACCCCAGGTCAAAGAGGAAGTCGACGATCTGGTCGATGGTCGCGTTCAACAGCGCGATGAGGTCATAGGTCTCCCCGTCGATGACCAGGTAGAGCGAGACGTTCCCGGCACTGTCGTAGGTGCCCTCCACGGTGATGGTGGACACGCCCAGCACCGCCCTGAGCCAGCCGCTGAGGTTGACCGTGCCGCCAAGCGTGCCGGCGAAGTCGGCCCCTGCCTTGGTGAAGCCCACGTGACCGTTCGTCAGCCTGACGCCCGGTACAGGGGTGAACGAGGCGACCCCGGCTGTGGCCGTGACGTCGCCGTTGAACGCCAGCTTCATGGTGAAGTTCGCGTTCCGCACGATTGACGCCACGTCGAGCCGGGCCTGCAGTTCGGCCCCACCGAAGCGCTGCAGTGCGTCCGCCGAGGTGGGGTCATAGCCGGGTGAGAAGGCACGGTAGGTGGCGTCGACGTTCCCGGCACTGCTCAAGATCGACGGGAGGCCGAGCCGCTCCAGTACGTCGTCGACGACAGACTCGTCCACGGTGGTCGTCGAGGCTGCCCGGGGGAACGGCACCGGTCCGATCGGGCTGTCGATCTCGTTGATGTCGAGGTCGAAGCGGCTGCTTACTCCGATCAGAGGCAGCTCACCGGTTACGGCGATCTTGTCGCCCCTGGCCTCCACGAGCGCCTTGCCGAACGGCATGCTCAACAGCGTCCCGTCGAAGGTACCTTCCAGATACGCCGCGTCGGAGATGTCGTTCACGGCGGCTGCCAGGGACCGCCCCGAGCCGACCGGAGTGAGCCGCCCGGCCTCGGTCGGGGCGTCGAAATCCGCTTCGAACACGGCACCGAAGCCGGGCACGAAGAGCTGGACCGTGGCGGGCTGCACGACGCGGCTCAGGTGGTCGGCGATGGCGGCGACCCAGTCGGGCATGTCGGCGATGTCGTCGGGCACCTCCAGGTCGAGCGCGGCCAGCAGGCCAACCGGGTCGGTCAACAGCTCGGGCAGCATGAGGCGGCCGGTGAGAAGGATCCCGCCGTGTTCGAGGATGTCGAGGTAGTGCTGCTCGGTCTGGATCGGGATGCGGTTCGGATCGAGCGGGGCGTCAGGGTCCTCCCAGAGCTTCTGGACGCGCGCGTCGAGGAACGCCCGGTTGTCAGCTGCCACGATGAGCCCGCTCATCTGGCCGACCTCGAAGTCGAGCCAGCGCAACCCGCCGCGCAACTCGATCGCCCAGTCGCCGCTCCACGGATCGAGCGTGGGGAGGCCGGTCCCTCCGAAGAGCCCCTCGACGATGCCACCCAAGGGCAGCTCGAAGGTCATGCCGAGGTGGTCCTCGAAGCCGAGCGACATCGCCGTACAGATCGCTCCGCCGATGAAGGGGATGATCCGAGCGCAGATCTGCGTTCCGATGTCGCCGATGCTCGTGTCGAAGCCGAAGCCCAGCCCGGTCTTGGAGATGATCAGCTCGACCTCGTGCTGGGGCGCTCCAAAGGGGATGCCGAGGATGATCGGCTGGAGCATGCCGCGCAGGTGGAACGAAGGGTCGAACTGGGAGAGGAAGGCCTGACCGCCTTCGAGCACGGCGTCACGGACCACGCCGAGCAGCGCGGCGATCGCCTCGCCGCCGGCGCCCAGCAGTTGGGCGAAGGCGGCGTAATCGGCGTGGGTGAACACCTCGGAGAGGTCGAAGTCATCCACCAGCTCAGCAGCAGTAACCAGCAGTTCGGCGACGAACATCCGTGCAGCGCGGCCCGCACTGGCCGGGTCGGAGGGCAGGCCGCCGCCGCCCATCAGCGCGACGGCACGCGAGGTCAACAGGTCTCGGGTGATGACCTGGCTGTCCTCTGCGCCCGAAACCTCACCGTCACCGTTGCTGTCGAGCAGCAGCCGGGCCAGCGGCCGGCTGTGATCGGCTTCGAGGCTGGTGGCAAGCGCTTCGAGGCCGGCGTCGAAGAAGTCCTGGCCCACTTCGAGGCTGCCGGAAGCGGCGCGCTCGACGAAGGTGGCCACGCCGAGGCCGAAGCCGGCAAGGATGCCTCTGGTGTCGAGGCTGGCCTCGAAGGTTGCCTGGGCGGGGAGGAGGAAGCTGAGCGGGTTGCCCAGCTGGGGCGTCTCGAAGGCGAAGTCAAAGGTCGGAGCCAACGGGTCGGCGAGGTCGATGAGCAAGGCCGCACCGGCGAACTCCATGCCCCAGGCCGAGATGTCGCCGCTGCCGATCAGCTTCAGGCCCTGCTGGCCTGGTACCAGACCGATGTTGGCGCCGATGGTGACGTCGCCGCTGACTATGGCCGGCGCCATGGCATGGGTCAGCTTCCCTGACAGGGCGAGGGTGAACCCGACGTCCCAGGTGAACACCTCCTGCTGGACCGCCGGCTCGACGGCGGCGCGGATCGTGTCGTCGTCGACCGGGAAGTCGGTGTCGAAGGCGGGGTCGTGGAGGATCTCCAGCGGGCTCTGCGGGTCGGGGAAGGCGACACCGCCGAACTCGATGCCCCCCACGACACTGGAGAGCAGGATGCCGCCGAGGAGACCGCCGTCTATCGGGATGGCGAGCGGGACCTGAACCTGGGCGAGGACCGGCCCGTACTGGGTCACGACGAGGTCGAGGCCGGCACCGAGGCCCTCGTACTCGAATGTGCCGAAGATGCGTCCGTAGAAGACGTCTTCGATCTGCTCACCGGGGGCGGGGTTGCCGTCGACCTCGATCGTCTTCAGTTCGAGCCCGCCGCCGATCTCGAAGCCCGGTACCAGCTCGAAGGGCTCGACCCCCATGAGGAAGCCGTCGAGGTTGGTGATGGGGAACTCGCCGTTCACGAGCTTGGCGAGATCGACTTCCAACCCGTCGACCGCGGCGGATATCGGCCAGGTTTCGTTCGCCTCCAGCCCGCCGGAGAAACGGATGGCGAAAGCCCCGAGATCGGTGATCGCAAGGCCGCCCTCGGGGATGTTGCCGAAATCGACGTCGGGGAAGCGGATCCCGACCTCGTCCACCCGCAGGGGTAGCCAGTCGGGCAGGCCGAACTGCTCGCTGTCCGGCACAGCGATGTCGAGGAAGAACCCGGGCAGAAGCATCGGCGTGAAGTCCGCGGCGATGGCGAAGTTGCCGGCCTCCCCGCCCCAGCCGGAGAGGACGTCGACGCCCTCGTCGAACTCCACTGCCAGTGACCCGTCGCCGGGGGAGCCACCGAAGGCCACCAGCGGGTCTCCCGGGGCGGGAGAGAAGTCGATGTCGACCCCGCTGCCGACCAGGCGCATGAACTCGCCGAAGGCGATCTCGATGCGCTCGACGCCGGCACCGTCGAGTGTCGGGCCGGTGACCGTGAAGTTCCAGGCTTCGTCGACGGCCACGCCGAGGGCGAAGTCGAGTTGCGCGCCCTCGATCCTGACGTCCTCGCTCAGGTCAGCCGAAATGGAGAACGTGCCCGACAGGTCCAGCGTTGCACCGGTCGGGGTGATGTCGAGGGTTCCACCGACGTCAACCGTCGCCTCACCCTCGATACCGTCGAGGCCGCTCTCGATCGACAGCGTGCCACCGAAATCGTCGACCCATTCGCCGTCCTGGTAGCCGCCGAGGGTCAATTGGCCGCCCAACGTCACGTCGCCGACTTCGAGGTCGTCGAAACCGAGCGTGATCGGGCCGAGGTCCCACGGCCGTACCCGGCCTTCGCTCAGCGACTCGACCGCGATCGAGAAGGTGAAGTGGTTGTCCTCGGGCGGGCTCGAAGGCGTCACCGCATCATCGCCGACGCCGATCACCGGGATGAACGGCAGGGCCGCCAGGGGTGCGAAGTCGAAGCGCCCGGCGACGGTGACGTCGAAGGTGTCGAGGTCCTCGTGGTCGGGGAAGTCCACGGCGACTTCGGTGATGTCAAAGGGCAGGATCCCTGCCAGGCCGATCGTCTGGAGGAAGCCCTGGGACTCGACGTTGATGGCGTCGGCACCGAACGTGCCGTCACGGTTCAGGTGAAAGCCGCTGAAGGTCACACCGAGCCCGTTCAGAGACGGGATCGTCGCCGACACCGTGTCCACCGAGAACAACGGCCCGGTCGCATCGGGGCCGAGCGTCAGATCCACGTCGGTGGCCGTGAAGTCGATCTCACCGCCGATGCTGCCGCTGAGCGTGCCGGCGTGCAAGGACAGGTTGCCCTCGGAATCAAGCGACCCGGTCACGTTGTCGGCCCGGGCGGCGCCGGCAGGCACCTGACCCGGGGCCGCCGGCTCCGGGAGCACGACAAGGGTGTCGGCGGCGACGTCGATCCCGCCGGTCAACTCACCGGTCGCGATGTCTCCGTCGAACACGCCGTCGACCGTCGTACCGCCGAGGTAGACCAGCGCCGGGTCTGCGCCGAGGATCGCCTCGCCGAGCGCGAGATGGCACTCGACGTGCAGCGCGGTGTGGTCGAAGGCGATCGGGGCACAAGCCAGGGTGAGCGGCGTCTCAGGGCCGCCGAGGCCGACCTCCAGATCCGCCGAGGCGCTGCCCAGCAAGGCCGTCGGCGTGAGCACAACGGTGAAGCCGAGTTCGGTGACGCTGAAGCCCCCCAAGGTGTAATCAGCATCGACTTCGCCGCTGCCGGTGAGGGTCCAGGTTTCGCTCTGGCTGTCATAGGTGCCCAACAGGGTGAACAGGGCGGGGTCGCCGCTCTCGGTGAGGCCCGGCAGGGTGAGGGTGGCTTCGAGAGTCGAGTCGACCTCGATGGAGGTCTCGAAGCTCTCATCCACGTCGAGGGTGAAAGTGCCGTCCCAGGAGACCGTCAGCGGCTCGAGTGCCGCGCCGAGCGACAACGACACCGTGCCACTCGCGGCCGGACGCAGATACTGCATGGGCGAGCCGGCGAGGTCGGCCAACCGGAGGCGGGCGGGGCCGCCGTTCGCCAGCAGCGACACCGCCACATCGGCATCGGCTGTGCCGCCAATGGTGAGACCTTCGATCCCTGTCAGTGACCCTGCGCCCGTCACTGCCCCGATCGCACTCACGTCGAGGCGCAGGCCACTCTCGTCCGCCACGTAGAAGCCGGTCTCGTCGACCCCCACGACCAGCGTCACAACCAGGTCGGCGCCCGAGGAGAAATCAGCGTCGAGGTCGAGGCTGGCGGCGAGGCCTTCGAGGACGCCTTGGGCGTCGTCGTTGAGCTCGTCGCCGCTGAAGCCGAGCGCCTCGACCAGGTCGGCCAGGGTGACCTCGTAGCGGGCCTGGAAGATGTCCGGGGCCGTCGGCGGCAAAGACGCGCCGCAGACTCCGCCCTCCACCCAATCGATCGTCAGACCCAGCCCCTCCAACTGGTCACACAGGGCTTCGAGGTCGTTGCCGAGGTTCTCGAAGGGGTTCTGCAGGCCGCCGAGGTCGTCCTGGGGCTCGAAGAGGCTGGCGAGGTCGTCGGTCAGGCCGGGCAACTCGAACATCGGCTGTTGGATCGCGTCGAACCCGTCGAGGTCGAAGGCGTCGCCCCATTCGTCGAGTGCTCCGAACAGCGAAGCGCCGCCGGCTTCGAGCTGGTCGGCGATCTCCTGGGCGTTGCCCGAGCCGTCGTCGTCGACGATGATGACCGTTGCTGATTCGTCCTCGGCCACCGTGGCGTTGGAGATGGCCGCGAGGTCGACAGTGAAGCTCTCGTGCCCTTCGTCCTCTTCGTCACCGATGATCGACACCGCGAAGGCCCGCGTGGTCTCACCGGGGTTGAACACGATGTTGCCGAAGGCCCCGACATAGTCCTCTCCCTCGACAGCGCTGCCCTCACGGGTCGCGCCCCACACCGTCACTATGCGACCTGATTCCTGTGGCAGGAGACCCAGGAGCGGATCGACCAGGCGCACGGACAACTCGGCGTCGACGGTGCCGTCGTCACCTTCGGTGATGGAAAGCCCGTCGATGACCGCCACCGGCGGCAGGTCGTCGTCGAGGATGGTCATCGTCGCACTGGACCCACCTGCGTCGACGGTGAAGGTCTCGTGCTCCTCGTCGAGCGCGTCGTCCACCAGGGGCACCGCGACGAAGGCGCTCCCGTCGGGCGGCACGGTGACGGTGCTCGGGGTGAGCAGAGCCGTGTAGTCCCCGGGCGCCGTCGCGGTGCCGTCCAGGACCTGGAACGGGACGGTTACGGCCACGTTGCCGCCGACGCCTCGGACCTCGACCAAGAGGTTGCCGCCGGACTCCACCATCGACTGCGGGGAGACGGCGATCGCCGGCGGGACGGCGGGTTCGCCGATCACGAGCGCGACGTTGCCGTTGTCCTCATCGGTCCAGACCTCGTAGTGCGACCCGTTGCCGATGTCAGCGCCGGTGACAGTTGCGAACTCGCCTGTCACCGTCGCAGCGTCGATGACCGTGAAGGTCCCGCTGGTCGGGCTGAACGGGGCCATGGTGGTGATGGCGAGGGTGCCGTCGAGCGCGGCGTTGCCCGAAGACAGGATGCGGCCGTAGTCGGTTCCCGGGATCGTCCCGGCTATCGCCATCTCGAGTCGTCCGGGGCTCGCCAGCGCGAGATCTCCGGCGAGGGTCACCTCGGCGCCGTTCAGCGCAAGCGTGCCGTTGTTGGTGAGGTCGTCGCTGAGGGCCAGGTCCTTGCCCTGGAGGGACAGCTCGCCGTCGTTGACGGCAAGGTTGCGCAGCGCGTTGGCGTCGTTGTGGTCCACGAAGTTGGCGTTCGGGCCGAGCAGCGCTATGTCCGCGGCGTTGGTGACGACGTTCGCACCACGCAGCCGCAGGGTCGCCCCATCGGCGACGATCCAGGTGCCACCGGTCAGGGTCGTTCCCGAGAGCCCGGCCAGGTCTCCGTCCAACCGCAGGCTCCCTCCAATGACCCAGATCGTCCCGTCGTTGGTGAAGCGCACCCCGCTGTTGCCCAGGGTGGCGCTGCCGCTGCCGGTCTTGAGGATCTCAGCGCCCGCCCGGTTGGTGATCGCCGGT